>NZ_JBDZYF010000001.1:0-1255752 GCF_040329495.1 Ruegeria sp. SCP10 | reverse complement strand
GATGTTCTCGGATGCGATCAGCTCGATCTCGTCGCGCTGACGGCCCAACTCGGATGTGATCGAGCCGAACAGCTCAGGGTCACGGTCAGACAAGGACTGGGTGAAAAAACCCGTATCACGAATGTTGGCGTTCATTTGCGCTCCATAGAACTGTGGTGAATAGTTGCGGATTTCCTATAGGAAACCATTCTGATGCAAAAGCGGTAAAGCGACGATTTGGCCCGCTGTGGCGTCAAGTCTGGCCTATTGAGGAAAGGTATGTTTGTTTCGGAACCAAATGTGCAGCACTGGAAACCGGACGTTATGAAAAAGAGAATCGCTTTTCTTGCCAGCGATGCCCAGATGGCACAGGACGCTCGTGACCGTCTGATCAAGACTTATGGAAACGCTGCTCCGCGTGATGCAGATGTCGTCGTCGCTCTGGGCGGGGATGGCTTTATGTTGCGGACGGTGAAGAACCTGCAGCATCTCGATACACCCGTTTACGGGATGAACCGCGGTACCATCGGCTTTTTGATGAATACCTATCATGAAGACGATCTGCTGGCCCGTCTTGCCGATGCGCAGGAAGAGGTCATCAATCCGTTGGCCATGCGCGCGATGGATCAATCGGGAAAGCTGCATCAGGCGCTGGCGATCAACGAGGTTTCATTGCTGCGGGCGGGGCCTCAGGCCGCGCGATTGAAGATCAGCGTTGATGGGCGCGAACGCATGGCAGAGCTGATGTGCGACGGGGCGCTTCTATCTACTCCTGCTGGTTCGACGGCCTACAACTACTCTGCCCATGGGCCAATCCTGCCGATCGGGGCGGACGTTCTGGCCCTGACGCCCATCGCCGCCTTTCGCCCCCGCCGCTGGCGTGGGGCGTTGTTACCCAAGATTGCAAAGGTGCGCTTTGACGTGCTGGATGCGGATAAACGCCCCGTGATGGCGGATGCTGATTCCGTCTCGTTTCCAGATATCGATTGGGTCGAGATCAGTTCCGAACCCTCTATCAAACATCGCATCCTGTTTGACCCCGGTCATGGTCTTGAAGAGCGCCTGATCTCGGAGCAATTCACATAAATCACGAATTTTTGAGATTTTTTTGACGTTGTGTGAAGCAGTTCACACGGGATTTCTTAATGCTTCGCTAATCTGAACAGGCTCGGAGATCACGCTATGGTGGGAGTGAGTGGCCACCAAACGGCGTTGTCGAATGATTGCGCAAATTTCGCGCTGGCGAGGGTGGGTGGTGCTACGCTCGTCATCAGATATCCGGGCACATTTAAGCAGCTGGGCCCCGGGCAAAATACCCCGGGGTCTATTTCTTCTCAAAGGGTTATGTGCCGCTTGCCATCTTGTCCCAAACTGGAAGGCACATCTGCCCGACACGCGCCTCAATCGCTGCGGCGGCATCTACGGCCAGGTCTTCACGCCAACGACGCGCCGCGATTTGCACATTGATGGGCTGTGGCCCTTTGGGCAGATCGGCCAGCCGGGCAGGGACACAGGCGGCGGGCAGGCCCAGAAAGTTCATCGCATAGGAATAGACGGCGCAGCCCAGAACCTCATGCACACCCTCGGCCCCTTCAGTGTCACGATCTGGCTTGAAGAACGGCTGGGGCAGAAAGGGTGACAAGACCAAAGGGTAATCCTGTAAAAACAGGGACCATTCGCGCGCATATTGGCTGCGTTTGGCCAGCATCTGCAGCAACTCGGTTTCAACGATGGGCGGGAATTCCTGAAAATACACTTCAAAGATGTCCCGGATGGTTTGCGATCCCGCCGCTTCAACATCCGATTTCATAAGGGTCAGAACCTCTCCCATCAGGGTGCGATACCCGATGCGTCCGCATTCAAACACATCAGGCGGATCGACTTCAAACACCTGATAGCCTGCATCCAGCAAAGCATCTTTCGCCGTGTCCAGTGCCTTTTCGACCTCTGCATGCAGGGCATAGCCAAAGGTGTTTTTGGTAAATGCCACTTTGATCGGACCTTCCAATGCCGTGCCGCGCCAGGGCATCGGCACGTGGAAGGGGTCCCGAGGGTCCGCGGCAATCAGACTTGGCATCGATAGATGCAGATCCGCCGCAGACCGGGTAAGCAGCCCCTGCACCGACATCGATTGAGCCAGCAATCCGCGCTCGGCCGTTTGGCTGGGGTTCCACGCCGGTACGCGGCCCAGGCCGGGTTTCACCGTGACAGCTCCGTTTGCCGCGGCCGGAAACCGCAGGCTGCCGCCGATATCGTTGCCATGGGCCAGCGCCCCTATGCCTGCCATCACCGCAGCGCCCGCACCACCCGAGGAACCCCCGGCTGAGATATGGCGACCCCAAGGGTTGTGTGTGCGGCCATAAAGCGGGTTGTCGGTGTCGGCGCGAAACGAGAATTCAGGCGTGTTCGTGCGACCGATCACAATGGCCCCGGCCTTTTGCAGGTTCGACACAACCGGCGCATCATCTGGCGCGATCACGTCCTTCAAGGCAACGACACCGTTGGTTGTGGCGTGGCCCTTTTGATCGACATTCACTTTGATCGTGACCGGTACGCCGAACAGCGGGCCGGTATCTTCGCCCTTTGCACGGGCCCGATCCAGATCTCGGGCACGGTCAAGCGCCTCGGCGGTCAGGTCCTCGACCACCGCATTGAGGCTGGGATTGACCGCATGCATCCGATCAATCGCGACTTGAGTTGCGGACTCGGCACTCAAGTCGCCGCTGCGGGTCAGCTGTGTCAACTCTGTGGCGCTGAGACGCCAGATATCGGTGTGTGTCATGAGCCCTCACTGTCTGATCGTGACAGTAAGGGGCCTGTATCCGGTTGCAAGGGGGGCGGTGCAGGCCGCCCCGATCCTATTGAGCGTAACCGATGGTTTGTAGCGCCGTCTTGATCTCGTCCAGAATCGCCGGATCGTCGATGGTTGCAGGCATCTTGTAGTCCTGCCCGTCGGCAATCGAGACCATGGTACCACGCAGAATCTTGCCCGAGCGTGTCTTGGGCAAACGATCAACCACAACCGCCAGCTTGAAGGCCGCGACCGGCCCGATCTTGTCGCGGACCATCTTGACGACTTCCTGAACCACATCGCCGTGATCACGCGTTGCGCCTGCATTTAAGCAAAGGAAACCCACCGGCATCTGGCCTTTCAACTGATCCGAAACACCGATCACCGCGCATTCAGCAACATCGGGGTGAGCGGCCAGAACTTCTTCCATGCCGCCCGTCGACAGGCGATGACCGGCCACGTTGATCACATCATCGGTACGCGCCATGATGTAAAGGTACCCATCCTCGTCGATCATGCCCGCGTCGCCGGTTTCATAATATCCGGGGAAATGCTCAAGATAGGATTTCTTGAATCGCGCCTCGGCGTTCCACAGCGTCGGCAGCGTACCGGGGGGCAAGGGCAGCTTTACAGCAATCGCCCCCAACTCACCCGGTTTCATCGGGTGGCCGCCTTCATCAAGGATTTGGACATCATAACCGGGCATCGGCTTCGCCGGAGAGCCCAGCTTGATGGGCAGTTCCTCGATCCCCAGCGGGTTGCCTGCGATGGTCCAGCCGGTTTCTGTCTGCCACCAGTGGTCGATCACTGGAACCTCAAGCGCGTCTTGCGCCCAAATGATTGTATCGGGGTCGGCGCGCTCACCCGCCAAATAGAGCGCCCTCAAGCAGGACAGATCGTATGTCGAAAGCAGTTCGCCCTTTGGGTCTTCGCGTTTGACAGCGCGGATCGCAGTCGGTGCGGTAAAGAAGCTGCGCACATTATGTTCCGAAATCACGCGCCAGAAGGTGCCCGCATCTGGTGTGCCGACGGGTTTGCCCTCGAACACAATCGTGGTGTTCCCGTGGATCAGCGGGGCGTAGCAGATATAGGAATGCCCAACGACCCAGCCCACATCAGAGGCCGCCCAGAACACATCGCCGGGATCGACGTTATAGATGTTCTTCATCGACCAGTTGAGCGCCACCAGATGCCCGGCTGTTGGGCGCACAACGCCTTTTGGCGCGCCTGTGGTACCGGAAGTGTAAAGGATATAGGCCGGATCATTGCCTGCCACAGGTACGCATTCAGCGGGTTCAATGCCATATTGGAAGCCATGCCAGTTGACATCACGCCCTTCGATCAGTTGGGCAACCTCTTGTTCACGCTGAAGAATCACACAGAATTCAGGCTTGTGCTCGGCCAGATTGATGGCCCCATCCAACAGGGGTTTGTAGTGTACAACACGGCCCGGTTCCAACCCGCAAGATGCGGCAATGATCGCCTTGGGTTTTGCGTCATCGATCCTCACCGCCAGTTCGTTGCTGGCAAATCCGCCGAAGACAACCGAGTGAACAGCACCGAGCCGCGCGCAGGCCAGCATTGCTTCGAGCGCTTCGGGGATCATGGGCATGTAGATGATGACCCGGTCGCCTTTCTCGACGCCTTTGGCGCGCAGGGCTCCGGCCAATGTGGCAACGCGGTTGCGCAGCTCGACATATGAGATTTCGCGCTTGGTATGTGTGATCGGGCTGTCATAGATGATCGCAGCCTGTTCGCCGCGTCCATTTTCGACATGGCGGTCAACAGCGTTCCAGCAGGTGTTGACCTGCGCATCGCTGAACCATTCGTAAAGAGGGGCGTTGTCTTCAAACAGCGCTTTGGTTGGAGGTTGGACCCAGTCGATCCCTTTTGCAGCGTCCATCCAGAACGCCTCGGGATTGTTTTTCCAGCTGTCGTAAACGTCCTGATATGCCAATTCATCGTCCTCCCAAAGCAGTGCGCTTGTTGTTAGGGACCGTCTGCATTTCAGACAAGCTGCGCAAGTGACGGCGCGTCAGTTTATCGCAAAATCTTTGCAGGGCCGTTCAAAATCGACTGCAAATTTTTGCAAACTCTTTGAAACATTACCGCTCAGGCTTAGGGGCATTTGGAATTGCAAATTTGCTAACCTATTGCTGCAAAGGACCGACTCGATCTTTAGCTGTGTCGGCCCAGTTTGCGCCCAATTCATCCATATTGTGCGACCGGAGTACCGGCGATGGCGGCCATGTTCAGCAATCCGCGCGCGGTGATCGCCGGGGTAACGATATGAGCTTTATTGCCCATGCCCATAAGTATTGGCCCGACCTCGATGCCGTTTGCCTTCATTTTCAGGACATTCCGAACCCCGCTGGCGGCATCCGCATGGGCAAAGATGAGAACATTGGCGACGCCTTCCAAACGCGAGTCCGGGAATATGCGCGACCGCAAATCCGGGTCCAGCGCGGTATCAAGGTTCATCTCACCCTCATAGATGAAATCCCTTGGCTTCTGATCCAGCATCTCGATGGCTGCGCGCAGGCGCTTGCCGGACCCTTCCGTCTGATTGCCGAACTGCGATTGTGAGCAAAAGGCGATCTTGGGTTCAATACCAAAGCGGCGCACATGCCGGGCTGCCCCGATGGTGGCTTCGGCCAGCTCCTCGGGCGAGGGCAACTGACGCACATGAGTATCCGCGATGAATAGGGGGCCATCTTCAAGGATCATAAGGGACAACGCACCGTGAGGGTGTAGAGCAGCTGTGTTCAAAACCTGCTCGACGTAGTTCAGGTGCCAGCGGTATTCACCAAATGTACCACAAATCATACTATCTGCTTCGCCTCTGTGTACCATGATAGCGCCAATGGCAGTGGTGTTGGTGCGCATGATGGCCTTTGCCAGATCGGGCGTTACACCCTGGCGCTGCATGATTTTATGGTAGGAATTCCAATAGTCGTAATACCGCGGGTCATTTTCAGGGTTTACGATCTGGCAGTCTTTGCCGGGCCGGATCGTGAGGCCCAGCCGCTCACAGCGTGCCTCGATCACTTCGGGGCGACCGATCAGGATCGGCGTTTCCGTGGTTTCTTCCAGAATAGCCTGAGCGGCACGCAGAACACGCTCGTCCTCGCCTTCGGCAAACACGATCCGACGTGAGGCAGCAGCGGCGGCCTCGAACACGGGTCGCATCAGCAGAGCGGATTTGAAGACGGTCTGGTTCAGCTTTTCCTTATAGGCATCCAGATCCTCGATCGGGCGCTTTGCCACCCCGCTGTCCATCGCAGCTTTGGCAACGGCGGACGACACAACGCCCACCAAGCGCGGGTCAAAGGGCTTGGGGATCAAGTAGTCGGGACCAAATGTCAGCTGTTCGCCCTTATAGGCTGCTGCGGCTTCGGCGCTTGTGGTGGCGCGGGCCATTTCGGCGATCCCGTCCACACAGGCGATCTGCATCTCATCATTGATTTCGGTCGCACCGACGTCCAGCGCACCCCGGAAGATGAATGGGAAACACAGGACATTGTTGACTTGATTGGGAAAATCACTGCGACCCGTTGCGATGATCGCGTCAGGGGCCACCTCGCGCGCCGCTTGCGGCAGGATTTCAGGCGTCGGGTTGGCCAGAGCGAAGATGATCGGCTGTTTGGCCATCCTGCTGACCATCTCGGGCTTCAGCACATTGGGGCCGCTGAGGCCAAGGAACAGGTCCGCGCCGTCGATCACGTCATCCAGCGTGCGCAGATCGGTCTTTTGCGCGAACTGATCCTTGTGTGGGTTCATATCCTCTTCGCGACCTTCATAGACGAGCCCATGTATATCACACAGCCAGATGTTTTCGCGCTTAACACCGAGTTTCACTAGCATGCTGAGGCACGCGATCCCGGCTGCCCCGCCACCGGTCGAGACGATCTTGATATCTTCAAAAGATTTACCGGCAACGTGCAGCGCATTCTTGGCCGCCGCTCCGACAACAATGGCTGTTCCGTGCTGGTCGTCGTGAAACACCGGGATGTTCATACGCTCGCGGCACAGCTTTTCGACAATAAAGCAATCCGGGGCTTTGATGTCTTCCAGGTTGATGGCCCCAAAGGTGGGTTCCAGTGCGCAGACAATATCGGCCAGCTTTTCCGGATCGGGCTGGTCCAGTTCGATATCGAAACAGTCGATGCCGGCGAACTTCTTGAACAGAACCGCTTTGCCCTCCATCACCGGTTTGGAGGCCAGAGCGCCGATATTGCCCAGCCCAAGTACAGCCGTTCCATTTGAGACAACACCCACCAGATTGCCGCGCGCCGTATAGTGCTCGGCATTTGAGGCATCGGCTTTGATCTCAAGGCTGGCCTCTGCTACCCCCGGAGAATAGGCGCGCGCCAGATCGCGGCCATTGGCCATGGGTTTCGTTGCCCTGATCTCAAGCTTTCCGGGTTTCGGATAGGCATGATAGTCGAGTGCGGCTTGTCTTTGGCTGCTTGAGTCGGACATCAGCGATACGGCTCCGTTCTGGGATTTGGTTTAGTGTTAAACTATTCTTTTTGACTTGGCTATGCTGTGTCTACTGGGGCGCACAATTCGATATTCGGCATCGCGCGGTTGAAAGCTGTCGTAAATTTTTTACATTACCCTTCACTCACACACCCAGGTCTACCGAACGAGCAGAACAAACGGGCATGACTTTCAAATCCGAGACACCGACCGGGGACTATGTCCCGGTAGCTTCGGTTGGCGTTCTACCAACCACGGTTCTGCTTGCCGCAGTCGGCCTGTGCTGTGTAGCCCTACTTACTGTCGTGACGATATGGCCGATTGAGGCCTCAGCATTCAATCAAGAAGGTGGTGTGATCGAGACCGTCTCTGCTGCGGGCCTGTTTGTTGCAGGTATTGCGGCCTTCTATCGCTTTCCCGGTGTTCGGCGTCTTTATATTGGGCTTGTCTGCTTGTTGCTGGCTGAGCGCGAACTAGAGGCAAGTATCTATACCACAGGCAGCCTACCGTTCGTGATCCTGGATGGTTTGGATATCATCTTGGATATCACTTTGGTTCGGATCTTGCTGGCGGTTCTGGTGCTAGGCGGGATTGTGACGCACGGGATATCTTGGGGTTGGCAGGCGCTGAAACTTCGGGCGCCATTCCTGCTTGTCTTTGTGCTGGCAGGTACAGCCGCCGTTGTCGCACAGCTTCTCGAAGAAATTGCCGGGTTTTACGGGGCGAGCCTGTCGCTTACCATGGCCACACGTCTGTTCGTGTTGGAAGAAACGCTCGAGATGTTCTTTTCGATTGGCATTTTGGCTTCGGTTCTGATCGGATGGCCGAAACTGCTGACCGAAGAGACCAAAGATGAGCCAAACCGGAACCCCATCGCCGATCCGCGCTGAAATCCGCCTGCCCACGCAGGAGTTGCGAGAGGACATCCCGTTCTACACCAAAGTGTTGGGGATGAAGATGGATATGATCTATCCAGCCGATGATCCTCGGGTCGGGGTGTTTTCTGGGCATGGGCTGCGGCTGCGGATTGAAAAAGATGCGCCGGAACCAGCGGGCACCCTGCGTATTCTGACGGACGACCCAGATGGCTTTGCCGAAGGCAAGCGCGCGCTGGTCGCGCCAAATGGCACACGCATTGAAATCGAAGAACTTGATCCGCCGCTTGTGATGCCCGAAACCGTGCATTCCTTTGTGGTTCGAAGACTCAAGGATCAGGCCCCGTGGATCATTGGTCGGGCTGGGATGCACTATCGTGATTTGGTGCCGGATCGCTTAGGGGGGTCGATCATCGCCAGTCATATCCGCATTCCCGACGGTGGTCCGGTGCCGGATATGGTGCATTTCCACAAGGTTGGGTTTCAGCTGATCTTCTGTATCCATGGTTGGGTTGATGTTGTTTATGAGGATCAAGGTGACAAGATGCGCCTGAACGCCGGAGACTGTTTTATCCAGCCGCCGGAAATCCGCCACCGCGTTCTGGAAGCCTCAGATAATGTGCAGGTGATCGAGATTGGCGTACCAGCTGAGCACGTGACCGAGATTGATCATGAAATGACGCTGCCGACCCCGTATTTGCGCCCAGACCGGGAATGGCAGGGTCAGCGCTTTGTGTATAACAAGGCGCAGGATGCGGAATGGGTGCCCTTCCGCCTGCCGGGTTATATCTGCCGCGACACGACGATTGCCGAGAACACCAAAGGTGTGGCTGGGGTGCAGGTCGTATGCCGAGGGCAGGGGCAGCCCGCCTGGGCGCGTCACGACACCGATATTCACTTTACCTTTGTCATGGACGGTGAGGTGACGCTCGAAGGCGAAGGCCGCGAACCCTACAGGCTGGAGCAAGGTGATGCCTTCGTGATCCCGCCGGGAATGCGGACCCGATTGTCTGACCCCTCAGACAACATCGAACTGCTTGAAGTCACTTTGCCCGGAAAGTTCAACACGACCTTGGACTAGTCAAAAAGCAGGCGCCCGGGGGTTCTACTTCCCTGGCGGTTTCCAGTAGGGTACGTGTTTCTGACCAGTTGATCAAAAATAGGGAATCGCCATGTCGCTTAAAGATGCTGCCCTGAAAGTCCGTGAAAACGCCCATGCGCCTTACTCCAATTTCAAGGTGGGGGCGGCGGTCCTATCGGATTCGGGCACGCTCTATGTCGGCTGCAATGTTGAGAATGTGGCCTACCCCGAAGGAACCTGTGCCGAGGCGGGCGCAATTGCCGCGATGGTGGCCGCGGGTGAGACAGAACTGGCCGAGGTTTATGTTGTGGCCCAAAGCCCGCAGCCTGTACCGCCCTGCGGCGGGTGTCGGCAAAAGCTGGCCGAGTTCGGTGCGCGAGACGTCAAAGTGACCTTGGCAACCACAGATGGCGTCGAGTTTGAGACAACCATAGGCGACCTTCTGCCCGGCGCGTTCGACGCCTCTCATATGCAGGACGTCTGACCAGATGGATGCGCGGTCAATCATTGCCAAGCTGCGGCGGACCGAGGTTCCGTCAGCTGAGGAACTGCGCTGGTTCGCACAAGGCCTTGCCGATGGCGGTGTCAGCGATGCGCAGGCGGGTGCCTTTGCGATGGCCGTCTGTATGGGCGGTCTGGGAGCACGGGGTCGCGCTGATCTGACCATGGCGATGCGGGACAGCGGCGATGTGCTCAGCTGGGATGTTGATGGCCCGGTGATTGACAAGCATTCAACCGGCGGTGTGGGCGATTGTGTCAGTCTGGTGCTTGCACCGGCATTGGCGGAATGCGGAGCCTATGTTCCGATGATCTCGGGGCGCGGTCTGGGCCACACGGGGGGTACGCTGGACAAGCTGGAGGCCATCCCCGGCGTCACTACGCAGATCGGGCAGGACCGTCTGGCTCAGGTTTTGCAAGACACAGGCGCGGCAATTGTAGGCGCGACGGGTCAGATCGCGCCCGCAGATAAACGGCTTTATGCGGTCCGCGATGTAACGGCAACGGTGGAAAGCCTCGATCTGATCACAGCTTCGATCCTGTCCAAGAAATTGGCGGCCAGCCCGCATGCTTTGGTGCTGGACGTCAAGGTTGGCAGCGGTGCTTTCATGAAAACGCTCGAAGAGGCCCGCGCGCTGGCCACCGCCCTGACCGAAACTGCCAATGCCGCAGGGTGCCGGACCTCCGCCGTGATTACGGACATGAACCAGCCTTTGGCCCCGTCATTGGGCAATGCGCTTGAAGTGGCTGAAGTGATGAAGGTCCTTACAGGAGATACCACCTCGCCTTTGGCCGAAATTTCTGCGGAACTGGGTGGAGTTTTGATGGCTGATGCGGGGATTTCTGAAACCGCCGAACAGGGCCGGGACCAGATCGCCAATATCATTCGCGATGGCCGCGCGGCTGAGCGGTTCGGTCGTATGATGGCAGCAGTGGGAGGCCCACTGCAATTCGTCGACACATGGTCGCGTTTCCTGCCGGAGGCCAGCGTCATCCGCGAAGTTCCGGCGCCGAAGGAAGGATATATCTCGGTCATTGATGGCGAGGCTTTGGGCCTTGCAGTTGTCGCTCTGGGCGGTGGCCGTCAGGTCGAAAGCGATGTGATCGACCCTGCCGTTGGCCTGTCAAACATCGTGCGTTTGGGCGACAAAGTGACGAAAGGCACCCCGCTTGTCGCCATTCATGCGGCCCGAGAGGATGCAGCGCGGCAAGCTACCGAGCGTGTGCTGGCGGCTATTCAGATCCAAGACGCACCGACCGCCCCACCTGATCTTGTGCACGAAAGGATCACGGCATGAGCCGGGCGTTTCTGGTTGTTATGGATTCAGTTGGCATCGGTGGCGCACCCGATGCCGGGCGGTTCTTCAATGGCGACGTGCCGGATACCGGTGCAAATACGGTGGCACATATCGCCCAAGCTTGCGCACAAGGTCTGGCTGAAGATGGGCGCAGCGGGCCATTGAACGTGCCAAATCTGGATGCGCTGGGATTGGGTGCTGCGGTGCGTCTGGCCTCGGGCGATGCGACACCGGGTTTGGACGCGCAACCGACCGGTCTGTGGGGTTGCGCGCGAGAGCTTTCAACGGGCAAGGATACACCCTCAGGCCATTGGGAACTCGCCGGCCTACCGGTCCCTTGGGATTGGCGTTTCTTCCCGGATACCCAACCGGCCTTTCCGTCTGATGTCAGCCGCGCCGCCGCCGAGGCCGCAGGGACCGAGGGTATTCTGGGCAATTGCCATGCCTCAGGCACCGCGATTATTGCGGATTTGGGGGCCGAGCATATGCGGAGCGGTTGGCCGATCTGCTACACCTCGGCCGACAGCGTGTTCCAGATCGCCGCGCATGAGGAGGGCTTTGGTCTCGATCGTCTGTTGGACATGTGCAAGGCGCTGGCGCCGCGCCTGCACGAAATGAAAGTGGGGCGGGTCATTGCGCGGCCCTTTGTTGGCTCGCCCGAAGACGGGTTCACCCGCACCACAAATCGCAAGGATTTTGCGATCGTGCCGCCTGCACCGGTTCTGACCAATTGGGTGCAGGATGCGGGTCACCGCGTGCACGCCGTGGGCAAGATCGGCGACATCTTTTCAATGCAGGGGATCGATACGCTGCGCAAAGGCTCGGATGCGGACCTGATGGGGCATTTGTCGGATTTGGTAGACGAGGCTGAGGAGGGCAGTCTGACCTTCGCCAATTTCGTCGAATTCGACAGCCTTTATGGTCATCGCCGCGACATCAGCGGCTATGCAAGGGCGCTGGAATGGTTCGACCGCGAGATTGGCGCAATCCTGCAAAAGCTGCGCCCTGATGACCTTCTACTACTGACCGCGGATCACGGCAATGATCCCAGCTGGCCCGGCACAGACCACACTCGGGAACAGGTTCCGGTGCTCGTTGCCGGGGCAGGTGTGGGCCAGATCGGCCAGATCAGTTTCGCCGACGTCGCCGCCAGCATCGCCCATCATCTGAACATACCGGCTCAGGGGCCGGGAAAGAGCTTTTTATGACTGTCGCTGACCTGCCAAAGATCGAGTTACACCTGCATCACGAAGGTGCCGCCCCGCCTGCCTTTATCCGGCAGCTGGCGCATGAAAAACGCATCGATCTGAGCGGGATTTTCAAACCGGATGGCAGTTACGATTTCCGAGACTTTGCTCATTTCCTGAGCGTTTATGAAGCGGCCTGTGAGGTTCTGAAAACGCCCGAGGATTTTCGTCGCCTGACGCTGGCAATCCTTGAAGAGAGCGCGGCAAATGGGGTGGTGTATTCAGAAACTTTCCTCAGTCCCGATTTCTGTGGTGGCGGTGATGTGCACGCCTGGCGCGACTATCTGACGGCCATTCAGGACGCTGCAGACGAGGCTGAGCGCAAGTTTGGCATTACCTTGCGCGGAGTCGTCACTTGTGTGCGCCATTTCGGACCCGACAAGGCCAAGCGCAGCGCTCACTGCGCGGCGGAAACTGCTGGCGATTGGATCACCGGCTTTGGAATGGGTGGCAACGAATCTGTAGGCACACAGGGCGATTTCAAATGGGCCTTTGATTGTGCGCGTGAGGCGGGGCTGCGCCTGACCACCCATGCGGGTGAATTCGGTGGCCCAGAAAGCGTCCGCGATGCGGTGCGGGACCTAGGTGTCGAGCGCATTGGCCATGGTGTGCGCGCCATCGAAGACCCTGATCTGGTTCACGAATTGGTGGACCGGGGGATCACGCTTGAGGTCTGCCCCGGATCAAACGTCGTGCTGGGCCTGTTCCCGGATTTCACCGCGCATCCGATTGCGCGCTTGCGCGATGCGGGTGTGAACGTCACCGTGTCCACAGACGACCCGCCGTTTTTTCACACGACCATGCGGCGCGAATATGAGATGCTGAACGCGGCATTTGGTTGGCAGGCCGAAGACTTCGCCGCCTTGAATGAAACAGCCCTGAATGCCGCGTTTTGCGATGAAGACACCCGCGCGCGGGTCAAGAAAAGACTGGAGACCACATGAGCGATCACCTGACCATCGTCGACCACCCATTGGTGCAACACAAACTGACGCTCATGCGGGACAAGGGCACTTCGACCGCGGTGTTCCGGCAGTTGCTGCGCGAAATCACCTTGCTGCTGGCCTATGAGGTCACGCGAGAGCTAAAGCTGACCACCCGCCATATCGAAACCCCGATGGAGGAGATGGACGCCCCCATTCTGGCCGGAAAGAAGCTGGCACTGGTGTCGATCTTACGTGCGGGCAACGGGATGCTGGACGGGGTTCTGGAGTTGATCCCGTCGGCGCGCGTGGGGTTTGTGGGCCTTTACCGGGATGAAGAGACGTTGAAGCCCGTGCAATACTACTTCAAAGCACCTGAAGGCCTTAAGGACCGTCTGGTCATCGCGGTGGATCCGATGTTGGCCACAGGCAACAGTTCTGCCGCTGCGATTGATCTACTGAAAGAGGCCGGTGCCACGGATATCAGTTTCCTCTGCTTGCTGGCCGCTCCTGAAGGCGTTGCGCGCATGAAAGAAGCACATCCGGACGTGCATATCGTAACCGCCGCGCTGGATCGTGAGTTGAATTCCAAAGGCTATATCATGCCCGGCCTTGGGGACGCCGGGGATCGGATGTTCGGGACCAAATAGGCCCGCTTATCCGCCGCAGATGTTTTGAAGCTGGACCCAATCACGGTCCGGCAACACCTGTTCCAATGTTCGTCCCGCCATCGGGTCCGCCTCGATCAGCCCCAACACCGTTTCGCCGGTAATGTCGCGCGCATAGGCATAGGGGGTCGAGGGCAGGGCGGCCTGCGCGAACATCGCCAACAAATCCTCATCTGTCACCGAAGGGCGCGGTTCAGACAGAACCTGTTCGGTATAAGTATCGACAATCTGCGGTGTCAGCCCCCCGGTCGTCAGCAGACGAAAGGCCGAGGTTGCACCGGTGCGATCCAACAGATCATCCAGCGGGTCCTGCTGCGCTGAACGGGAACGCTCGGCGATGATGTATCCGGCGGCCACAGCCGGGTCTTCATGATCTTCGACAAGGGACCGGTTCAACAGAACGGTGCCGCCCGGCAGGCTCAGGCTGTCCTGAACACCCGCGGGCAGAATGATGATTTGGCGCACTCCGGTCCGTTTGGCCAGACGATCCAGCGAGGCCTGCGCATCGCGTGAGGCACAAGCGCGGCCCGAAACACGTTCGATCCGTTTCAGGATTGTCTCGCCGATCTCCTGCCGTTTGACTTCGGGCACGACCGAGACAACATGGCTTTGCAACGCGCCCGGCAACCACAGCAACATCACCGCTAAAACGGCTACAACAACCCCACCAACGCTCAGCCAACGCAACCGCCCAGGATGCGGGCGGGCCCGGTCGATGGCGCGTTGCAGCCGGTCGATGGCTTCCAGCATCGTTTTTTCGCTCTCGGCCAGTTCCAGCGTCTCATCCGGGTCGCCGTCAGGGTTGAAGATCGCCGGATATGTCCCAGGGTTCTGCCGCTCCAATGCCGCCAATGACCAATGGGTCAAGGCGCGATCATTGAAATCCGAGATCGTCAGCGTGGCCTCTCCGATAGACACAACTACCTCGCGCCGCTGCTCATCGGGCGAGGGGCGCCACAGACCGGTGGCTTCGATCCGCTGGTACTGTTTCAGGGCCGTCATCTGGGTTGGGTCTGCTCGAAATTTGTTTTGCCGAAGCTTAACACGCCACGAAGGCACGGCGCAAACGTGTTGCGCCCGCACGTTCAATTGTGCTGGATGGCGGGGAATGGAAAGGGATCGTCAGCAATATGCAGGCAGGGAAAAGAAACGCACCGGTACTGGCCGCTACCCTCATGCTGGGGGCGATGGCGATCATCGGGGTCATCGACAATGTTGTGATCCTTTTGGCCGACACAATCGGCCTTTGGCAGTTCCACCTAAGCCGTGCCCTTCTGATGCTGCCGCTGATTGCGGGCTTGTCCCTGATCGGGTTTGGCACGCTTAGGCCCAAGCGCTGGTGGCCTGTTATATTGCGCAGTGTTTTGATCACCTTGGCCATGCTGTTTTACTTTGGCTCTTTAGCTTTGATGCCAATCGCGCAAGCTTTGGCCGGATTGTTCAGCGCGCCGATTTTTGTGCTGCTGATCACGGCGCTGGGCTTGAAACAACACATCGGACCGTGGCGCATCGGGGCTGTGATTATTGGATTCATCGGCATCTTGTGCGTGCTTCAACCCAGCCCGACGGATTTTGACGTAAGGACTCTGATGCCTATTCTGGGCGGGTTGCTTTATGCACTCAGCTCGATCACCACGCGCCAATTGTGTTCTGATGAAAGCACGGTTGCGTTGCTGGCCAATATGGTGATCACGCTGGGGGTGGCGGGTGCCATCGGCTTGGCCCTTTTCACGGCGTTTCCGGTGGCCACACCCGAAGGGGCCGAAGGGTTCGTCACCCGCGGTCTTGTGTCCGAGTTTCAGCCCGCTGTCCCATGGTTGCTGGTGCAGGCTATAGGGTCGACCGTTGCGGTGTTCATGCTGATCAAAGCCTATCAGGTGGGCGAGCCATCTTTTGTGGCGGTGTTTGAGTACTCGGTTATGGTGTTCGGTCCGCTGTTTGCGTGGCTCGCATTGGGGCAATCCATCAGCGCGATGCAGGCCGTCGGGATCGGGTTGATTGCCTCGGCAGGGGTTCTGTTAGGCTGGCGATCCAGCCGCATGCAGGCCGAGCAGGGGATCGCATGATCATCTCGACCGGGCGCCGATATGTATTTGTGCATATGCCCAAGACCGGGGGAACCTCTCTTGCGCTGGCATTGGAGCAGCGGGCGATGAAGGACGATATCCTGCTTGGGGATACGCCCAAAGCGATCAAACGCAGACGTCGGGCAAAGTCACTGAACGCTAAGGGGCGATTGTGGAAGCATTCCACCTTGGCCGATATCGACGGGGTTTTGTCGACGCAGGCTATCGAGGGTATGTTTGTCTTCACCTTGGTCCGCAATCCGTGGGATCGGATTGTCAGCTACTACCATTGGCTGCGGACACAGAGCTTTGATCACCCGGATGTCGCCCGCGCGCAAGAGCTGGATTTTGAGGGGTTCGTGTTGCATCCGGCCACGCTGAGAACCTTTCAGCGGCACCCGGCGCGTTTTTACATGACGATGTCCAATGGGATCGAGAAATGTGACGCCTTCATCCGCCTTGAGCATTTCAGTGAAGACTCGAAACACTTGGTCGATCATCTTGGGTTCGAACTGACTTTGCCGCATCTCAACAGGTCTGATCGGGACCGAGACTACCGCCAATACTACGTGGCGAAGACGCGCGAAGCGGTAGCACGGGCCTGTGCAGAAGATATTCAGAGATTCGGATATCAGTTCGATGGCTTTGTATAGCGGGCGTTTCCAAACCTGAACCAAAGGCGATGTCAGAGCTGATTTTGTGTAAGAAATCCGCGCGGAATTCGCCTTAAATGGCCCGAATTGGGCGTAAATATGTCAGAAATAAGTCACTTCGACATTTTTCGTGCTACCCATAATGCAGTGTTTGTTTGTGCCAAAAGGGGGTGAGGCACGTGTTAGAAGTAGTGAGTTTTTCTGAGTTCTCGGATCAGCCCCTTGAGGCTGATCACAACAACCTTGATCAGGCCGTAAACGCCCGCCGTGGGGGGCTGTTACATGGCACCAAGATTGCGACCACAAGCGGTTGGAAACTGATCGAACGCATCGCTGTAGGCGATTTGGTCCGAACGCTGGACAACGGGTTTCGCGAAGTGCGTCGGGTTTCGACCTGTTGCGTCGTCATTCCCGCCGATGAGACCCGCGCCGATTATGTACCGATTTTTGTTCCCGCGCGTGCAGCTTATAACGGTCGGCCTGTCTGGTTGATGCCTGAACAGGGTATGGCCATTGATCTTGCCAAGCTTGATCCAGAGGCGGATGGCGTATCGGTCATTCCCGCACGACTTTTGAATGGTTCCTGCCGGATGTCGTCCCAGGTACCGGGGTCATCGTTTCAGGTGACCACGCTGTTCTTTGACACGGATGAGGTGATCTTTATCGAAGGCGGCTTGCAGGCCTATTGCCCAGCAGGGCGTTTCGGCATGGGCGGGGCACGAGAGCAAGCGCCCTATCAGGTCGCTGAAGATGCAGCGGCTGCGGCGCTGATCGCTTCGATTGCCGTCAGAGGAGACGTTTCGGTTCTGGCGAACCCGTTGGGTGCTTTGCCTGCGCCAATCCCGCAGGACCCGATTTTCCCGATCCGCCCGCCTGCAGGGCTGCGGCGCCCGGGGCGCCCGGGTAGACCAAATTCACCGGTTCTGTTCTTGCGGTCCGAATGGCGGATTTAATCCAGCACTAGGTCGGATACAGGCGCGGATGTCCGCGCCTGTATCTTTGTTGGTTAAGCTGCTTTTGCTTCGGGGTTGAAGCGGGCGTAGAAGGTCTGACCTTTTTCCGCCATTTCACGCAGCAAAGGCGGGCAGGCAAAGCGTTCGCCATAGGCCTCGGCCAGCTGATCGCAACGCTCGGCCGCGTAAGGCGTGCCGATGATGTCCAACCAGCTGAGCGGGCCGCCCGACCATGGCGCAAAGCCCCAGGCCAGAATGGCGCCAACATCGCCTTCGCGGATGTCTTCCAGAACGCCTTCTTCCAGCGCGCGGACCGCTTCCAGAACTTGGGCGAACATCAGACGTTCCTGCACTTCGATCAGGTCAGGCTGATCTTCCGCATGCGGGTATTTCTCTGCCAGACCTTTCCAGTATTCGACGCGTTTGCCTTTTTCGTCATAGTCGAAGAAACCGGCATTGGCCTTGCGTCCCAGACGACCCTCTTCCTCCATCCAGAAGATCAGATCGTCGCCTGGATTTTCCGGGTAGGCATTGCCCATCGCTGCCTTGGTGGCACGTGCAATCTTGGCCCCCAGATCAATCGAGGTCTCATCGTTCAGCTGGATTGGTCCGACAGGGAAGCCCAACTGACGTGCGGCATTGTCGATCAGAACGGGGCTGACGCCCTCGGTGATCATCCGCAGACCTTCGTTGATATAGGGAATGATGCAGCGGTTGGCATAGAAGAAGCGCGCATCGTTGACCACGATCGGCGTTTTGCGGATCTGGCGTACATAGTCCAGCGCCTTAGCGACCGCGCGATCGCCAGTTTCCTTGCCTTTGATGATCTCGACCAGGAACATCTTCTCCACCGGTGAGAAGAAGTGGATGCCAATGAACTGCTCGGGCCGAACGGAGGCCTTCGCCAGATCGGTGATCGGCAGGGTCGAGGTGTTCGAGGCAAAGATGCAATCCTCGGGGATGATTGCCTCGACCTTCTTGGTCATCTCAGCCTTGACGCCGGGGTCTTCAAACACGGCCTCGATGATCAGATCACAGCCTTTCAGGTGATCCAGATCAGGGGTCGCGGTGATCAGGCCCAGCATGGCCTCTTTCTTCTCCGCCGTGACCTTGCCGCGTTTGATACCCTTGTCCAGATAGGTCTCGGTATAGGCTTTGCCCTTGTCGGCGGCAGCCTGATCACGGTCGACCAGCACAACCTCCATCCCGGCCTGCGCCGACACTAGCGCGATCCCCGCGCCCATCATGCCTGCACCCAGAACGCCGATTTTCTTGACGCGCTGATCTGGCACATCCTTTGGACGTACTGCACCTTTCTCCAGCGCTTCCTTGTTCAGGAACAGCGATCGGATCATGGCTGAAGACGAGGGATTCATCAGCACATTGGTGAACCAGCGCGCTTCGATCTTCAGGGCGGTGTCGAAGTCGACCAACGCACCTTCGTAGATCGAGCTCAGCAGCGCCTTGGCCGCCGGAAATGCGCCTTGGGTCTTGCCATGCACCATGGCGTTTGCGCCGACAAAGGTCATGAAGCCAGCCGGGTGATATGGCGCACCGCCGGGCATCTTATAGCCCTTCGTGTCCCAAGGTTTCACCAGGTCGGCATCTTTCGCGTTCAGAACCCACTCCTTCGCTGCAGCGACTGGATCGTCCGATACGGCATCGACCAGCTGCGCACCTTTGGCTTTGGCCGGGTCCATCATCTTGCCTTCCAGCAGGACAGGAGCGGCCGCCATCGCACCAACCATACGGCTGTAGCGCATTGTGCCGCCGCCACCGGGGAAGATGCCCAGCAGAATTTCCGGCAGGCCGATCTTGGATTTGGGGTTGGTGGTCATGACGCGGTGGTGACAGGCCAGCGCGATCTCGGTTCCAATCCCGGCGCAGGTGCCATTGATGGCACAGGCCACGGGCTTACCGCCTTTTTTGGTTTTGAAGTCCATGCCTGCCAGTTCCAGCTTGCGCAGGATGTTGTGGCCGCCCATGACGAAATCAAACAGGGCTTGTGCCGGTTCGTCCCCGGCTTCCTGACGGATAGTCGCCAGTGTGCTTAGGTCCATGCCACCGGCAAAGGATCCTTCCTTACCACTGGTGATCACGATGCCCTTGACCTCGTCATCTTCCAGAGCCTGATCAACCAGAGCGCTGACCAGCTGGAACGCCTCACGCGTCATGACGTTCATGGATTTGCCCTGAGCGTCCCAGGTGATGAATGCGACGCCGTCTGCGTCTTTGGTCAGAGTGAAATCAGTCATTGTCATCTCCAATCTGGTCAGCCGTCAGCGGGCTGCCATCTTTCCGGGTGAAAGAGAATCCGTTCTCATCATCCTTCACCATCATGTCTATATCGCTGTAATAGCCGGTCTCGGTCGGGGTCCGTGTGCCCACCACCAAAAAGGTCGCGGGCGCATCGGTCTTGTTCACAAGGTGATGGCCGTTGGCTTCACCTGCTGGCCATGCGGCGCAGTCACCGGGCAGCATCTGGTGTTCGCCATCGTCATCGATCAGCACGCAATTGCCGCTGAGCATGATGGCAAACTCGTCCTGCTCCATGTGGTAGTGGCGCAAGGAGGACATCCCCGCAGGTTCCAGCCGCACGATGTTGACCCCGTATTGAGTCAGCCCGCCCGCATCGCCTACACGCTGTACGAAACGACCTGCAGTCGCCTCGGCCAGCTTGCCGGGATAGGACGATCCCCCATGAAACGGGATCTGAGAAAGAGCCAGCTTGGGCATCAGACCCGCTCGATAATGGTTGCCGCGCCCATGCCGGACGCGATGCAGAGCGTGGCCAGACCGGTTTCCTTGTCCTGACGCTCCAGCTCATCCAGCAGTGTGCCGATGATCATCGCACCGGTTGCGCCCAACGGGTGGCCCATCGCGATCGAACCGCCATTGACGTTGACCAGAGCAGGGTCGACGTCGAACGCTTGCTGGAAGCGTAGTACGACCGAGGCGAAAGCTTCGTTCACTTCGAACAGGTCCAGATCGCTGATCTTCATGCCGTTGTCGGCAAGGATCTTCTCGGTCACCGGAACCGGGCCGGTCAGCATGATGGTCGGATCGGTGCCGATCTTCGCGGTCGCTTTGATCCGAGCGCGCGGCTTCAGGCCGTATTTCTTACCGAATTCCTTGTTGCCGATCAGAACAGCGGCTGAGCCGTCCACGATGCCCGAGCTGTTGCCCGCGTGGTGGATGTGGTTGATCCGCTCCAGATGCGGGTACTTCAGCATCGCGACTTTGTCGAAGCCGGGCATCTGCTCGCCCATCATCTGGAAGGACGGGTTCAGCGCGCCGAGGCTTTGCATGTCGGTGCCGGGTCGCATGTACTCGTCGCGGTCCAGAATGGTCAGGCCGTTCTGATCCTTGATCGAGATCACCGACTTATCGAAGCGGTTGTCTTCCCAAGCCGCAGCCGCGCGTTTCTGAGACTCAACGGCCAGCGCATCGGCATCGTCGCGGCTGAACCCATACTCGGTCGCGATGATGTCGGCCGAGATGCCCTGCGGTACGAAATAGGTGTCCATTGCCAGCGTCGGGTCTACGGCAATCGCAGCACCGTCGCTGCCCATGGCCACGCGGCCCATCATCTCAACACCACCAGCGATATAAGCGTCACCCGCGCCGCCTTTGACCTGGTTCGCGGCCAGGTTCACGGCTTCCATGCCCGAAGCGCAGAAGCGGTTGATCGCCAGGCCAGGGATCGATTCATCCAGATCCGACGCCAGAACCGCTGAGCGCGCGAGACAGCCGCCTTGCTCCATCACCTGCGTGACGTTGCCCCAGATCACGTCCTCAACGGCGTGCCCTTCCAGATTGTTGCGTTCCTTCATCGCGTTCAGGGTCAGGGCGGACAGGCGCACCGAGGTCACTTCGTGCAGGCTGCCATCCTTGCGACCCTTGCCGCGCGGTGTGCGCAGGGCGTCATAAATGTAAGCTTCGGTCATGGGTCTTCTCCTTAAGCTCGATCCGACGGGTTGCCGGGCATCAGGTCATAGGGGTGTTTCCAGCCGGGCTGCTCGGAAAGGCGTTGCAGCCAGGCATCGATATTGGGCCAGTCGGCACGGTCAAAGCCGAATGGTTCGGGATAGTAAAGGTAGCCGCAGCAGCTGAGATCGGCGTTGGTCACGCCGTCCCCAACAATCCAGTCGCGGCCCTCAAGGTGGGTGTTCAGAACATCGTAGGCCGCTTTCAGACGACCTTGGTTGAAGGCAATCACATCGGCATTGCGGTGTTCTTCGGGGAGGAAATTGATCAGAAAACGGGTCACGCCCGCCATCGAACTGAGCTTGTGGTTGTCCCACAGCACCCAGCGCAGGATATCGTAGTTCTCTTCCCGACTCTTGCCGCCGAACTTGCCGGATTTCTCGGTGACATAAGCCTGAATGGCACCAGACTGGGAGGTTTTGAAATCACCATCGATCAGGAAGGGCGCTTCGCCCATTACATTGACGTCCGAGCGGAACTCAGGGCTGCGAGTGACGCCTTTGAAGAAATCGACAAAGACCGGCTCCCACTCAAGGCCAGACATTTCCAGCGCCAAAGCAGCTTTGTACGAATTGCCGCTTTCACCGAAGCAGTGCAGTTTTATGGTCATGCGAGCGCCCCTCCCAAGGCATGTTGCACGTTATCCTGACCAGTTCCCCGGGTACTCCGACGGAGCTCGGGGTCATCTGGTCCTCGGGTCAGAGCCCAGGGACCAGATTGAGATCAGAAGTTCACCGCGTCCAGTGCCATTACAGTGTCGGCACCGGTCTGGATGCGAGCCAGATGCATGGCGGTCGCGGGCAGGCGGCGGGCCATATAGAAACGACCGGTGTTGATCTTGGTCTCGTAGAACTCTTTGTCCGAGGCCCCACCGTCCAGCGCATCTTGAGCAGCCTTCGCCATCTGCGCCCACATCAGACCCAGGCAGACATGACCGAACATGTGCATGAAGTCATAAGACCCAGACAGCGCGTTGTTAGGGTTCTTCATGCCTTCCTGCATGAAGTACATCCCAGCGGCCTGCAGGTCCTTGGACGCAGCTTTCAGTGGTTCAATAAAGGCTTTGTCATAAGCTTCGTTCTGGCCTGCGTTTTCCTTGCAGAAGGTTTTGACCATATCGAAGAACGCCATGACGTGCTTGCCGCCATCCTGCGCCAGCTTCCGGCCTACAAGGTCCAGTGCTTGAACGCCGTTTGCGCCTTCGTAGATCATCGCGATACGGGCATCGCGGGTGTATTGCGACATGCCCCATTCTTCGATGTAACCGTGGCCGCCATAGACCTGCTGCGCCTGAACGGTCATGTCGTAACCTTCGTCCGTCAGGAAGCCTTTGATGACCGGGGTCAGCAACGAGATCAAACCGTCCGCGTCCTTGTCACCCGAACGGTGCGCCTTGTCGATCATGGTCGCACCCCAAAGGATGAAAGCGCGCGCGCCTTCGGTAAAGCTTTTCTGATCCATCAAGTTGCGGCGGATGTCGGGGTGCACGATCAGCGGATCGGCGGGGCCGTCCGGGTTCTTCACACCGGTTACGTCGCGGCCTTGCAGACGATCTTTGGCGTATTCAACAGCGTTCTGATACGCGGCCTCGGCCTGCGACAGGCCCTGCATGCCCACACCCAGACGCGCTTCGTTCATCATGGTGAACATGGCGCGCATGCCTTTGTGCTCTTCGCCCAGCAGCCAGCCGGTGGCCTCGTCATAGTTCATGACGCAGGTTGAGTTGCCGTGGATGCCCATCTTTTCTTCGATCTTTCCAACCGAAACACCGTTGCGCTCACCCGGAGTGCCGTCTTCGTTCACGATGAACTTGGGCACGATGAACAGCGATACGCCCTTGATCCCCTCAGGGCCACCGGGGATTTTGGCCAAGACCAGATGGATGACGTTATCGGCCATGTCGTGATCGCCTGCCGAGATAAAGATCTTCTGGCCGGAAATCTTGTAGCTGCCGTCGCCCTGCGGTTCCGCCTTGGTGCGCATCAGGCCCAGATCGGTGCCACAATGCGGTTCGGTCAGGTTCATGGTGCCGGTCCATTCGCAGCTTACCATGTTGGGCAGATAGGTGTTTTTCTGTTCTTCCGACCCATGGGCCAGAATAGCCGAGGCCGCGCCATGGGTCAGGCCTTGATACATCACAAACGCTTGGTTTGCGCCCGAGAACATCTCACCTACTGCGGTGCCGATGACATAAGGCATGTTCTGGCCGCCATACTCTTCCGGCATGTCGAGGCCAGTCCAGCCACCTTCCTTTACTTGCTCGAAGGCGTCTTTGAACCCGGTGGGCGTATACACAATCCCGTTTTCCAACCGGCAACCTTCGGTGTCACCCACCACGTTCAACGGATGCAGAACATTGGTGGCAACCTTGCCGGCTTCTTCCAGAACGGCGCTGGTAAACTCGGCTTCCAGTTCGTCATAGCCGGGGATATCCGACTGCGAGACTTTCAGAACGTCGTGCAGGATGAACTGCGTGTCTTTGGTTGGCGCATTGTAAACGGGCATGTGAAGCTCCCTTAATTCAGATGTCCGGGTGATAGGCGGTCGATGTTATTCGGCCGCCTTCTTGTCTTGTTTCATTGAAGAGATGACTTTCTCTCCCCAACGCAATTGTTCTTTCAGATCGTCAATCGCCTGCGTCAGCTCTTCGCGGCGTGATTCCATGTCGGCGAGACGTTCACACGCAATCTCGTAGGTGCGCGACATCTGGGTCAGCTGTTGATCACCCACATGGTACAAATCCAGAAGTTGCCGAATTTCTTCCAGGCTAAAGCCGAACCGCTTCCCACGCAGGATCAGTTTCAGCCGCGCGCGGTCGCGTTTGGTGAACAAGCGTTTCTGACCCTCGCGGATCGGGAACAGCAGTTCCTTGGCTTCGTAGAACCGCAAAGTACGCGGTGTGACATCATAGGTCCCGCACATCTCGCGGATGGTCATAAGATCATCGGTCATTCGTCATACTCTCGTCACTGGTGTCATGCGACACGAGTTGCGTAGTCGTCGTCTGCTTTACAACATGAGAATGACGTTTACGTAATCCCGACGCTGCGTCACTTCAAAGTTGACGTAACATCCAAACACGTAAAGGCGCTGGATCGCAATTTTATTTCCGTTACGTCAGGCTGGAATCGGATCAATCGGGCTGAAAAAACCGAATGTGATCCTGACATGCGAACCACGTCTTGAGGCGCACCAGATCGATTCAAGGGTGGCGAAAATCAGGAAATGGAATTCGCAGTTTGATCGCGCAACTGCTTAAGCGCATCCATCGCTTCGTCCAGTTGTTTGCGTTGTTGACGCAGCTCATCCATCTGTCGGTCGGCCATTTCAACAAAGGCCGCCATCTGTGCCTGATTGCCCTCATCTTCATAGATCAGCAGCCACTGGCGAATTTCTTCCAGAGGGAAACCAAACTTGCGACCGCGCATGATCAGCGTCATCCGGGCGCATTCGCGAGGGCCGTAAAACCGGGACCGCCCTTCGCGGTCTGGCTGCAACAGCTCGATATACTCGTAGTAGCGCAGGGTGCGCGGTGTCACGTCGAATTCCGCGCACATCTCTTTGAATGACAAACGGTTGTCGGACATTCCTGGTCTCCTCAACGGCAACCTACGTCCTTGCCACGTCAAGCGCAACAGGTGGGCTTGCCCTTTGCAATTTCTACGGATCATAAAGGGGCGTCACGATAGGAAGTTAGCAAATGGTCGACAAGACAGTCCTAGCCCGCCAATTTATCGAAGCGATCCCCCATGCGCGGGCCATCGGTTTGGAGCTAACCCAGATTGGCGCGGGTGAGGCCGAAATTACCATGCCTTACAATACAGACCTGATTGGCGATCCCAGAACAGGAGTGATTCACGGGGGGGCAATTTCGACCATTTTGGATACTTGTTGCGGTGCCGCGGTCATGAGCCATCCGTCCTCGCCCGGTGGGACAGCAACGATCAACCTGAGGATCGACTACATGCGCGCAGCGGCTCCGGGCCAGACGATCACCGCGCGGGCCAGCTGCTATCACATCACTCGCAATGTGGCGTTTGTACGTGCAACGGCCATGGATGATGATCAGGGCCGACCTGTAGCAACCGCTTCGGGCTCGTTCACGGTGGAGGGAAAATAGCATGGCCAGAACCCGCCCTGAGCCGATGCAGGTGGTCAAGCAACGCCGCGATGGCGCCTTGCGCGCGTTGATCGACGGCGTGCCTTACATCCGCTTCTTGAACATAAGTTTTGATCGCAGGGGCAATGAGCTGACCGGCGTCCTGAACTTCGATGAGAAACTGATTGGAAACCCGTTCCTTCCCGCTATTCACGGTGGTGTAACGGCCGCGTTTCTGGAGGTCACAGCCGTGATCACGCTGAGTTGGGAGCACATGTTTTCCGAAATCGAAAGCGGTGAGATCGATGCTGAGGCCATCGTGACCGACGAAAACATCCGCTTTCCGAAGACCATCGACTTTACGGTCGACTATCTGCGGTCAGGCCTGCCACGGGATGCCTATGCGCGCGCCTTCGTCAATCGGGCCGGTCGACGCTATGCCTCGGTCCGGGTCGAGGCCTGGCAAGACAATCATGCCAAACTGTTTGCGCAAGCCACCGGGCATTTCTTGATGCCGCAGCCGGCTCGGGATAAGGGCTGATCATGACAGATGCCTCGGCGCCCATAACGCATGGGCGGGTGCTGAAAATCGCCATTCCCATTGTGCTGTCCAACGCAACCGTGCCCATTCTGGGTGCTGTAGATACAGGCGTGGTGGGGCAGATGGGGGCTGCGGCCCCGATCGGAGCTGTCGGTATCGGTGCGGTGATCCTGTCTGCGATTTACTGGATTTTCGGGTTCCTGCGGATGGGCACCACCGGCCTTGCCGCACAGGCGCGCGGGGCAGGGGACAGGGAGGAGATGCGCGCGCTGCTGATCCGTGGGCTGATGCTGGGCGGAGCGGCGGGGCTGGTTTTCATACTGGCGCAGGTCGCCATTTTCAGCGGTGCGTTCCTGCTGTCACCAGCCAGTCCCGAGGTTGAAACCCTCGCCCGCACCTATCTTGAGATTCGGATCTGGGGCGCACCCGCGACGATAGCTCTTTATGCAGTCACAGGCTGGCTGATCGCGGTTGAGCGTGCGCGGGGCGTTTTCATTCTGCAAATCTGGATGAACGGCCTCAATATCGTTCTGGACCTGTGGTTCGTTCTGGGGCTGGGTTGGGGTGTCGAAGGCGTGGCGATTGCCACTTTGATCGCGGAATGGACCGGGTTAGCGCTGGGCCTGTGGCTGTGCCGCGATGGATTTCGAGACCGCATCTGGCGGGATTGGCCCCGCATTTTTGACGCTGTGCGATTGCGCCGAATGCTGCAGGTGAACAGTGATATCATGATCCGATCCATCCTGTTGACCGGGTCTTTTACCACCTTTCTGTTTGTTGGCTCGGATTTGGGGGACGTCAATCTAGCCGCCAATCAAGTGCTTCTGCAATTTCTGGAAATCACCGCCTTTGCATTGGACGGCTTTGCCTTTTCGGCCGAGGCGCTGGTTGGCAGTGCCGTGGGCGCGCGGGATCGGTATCAGGTGCGGCGCGCCTCGGTCATGGCATCGCAATGGGGCGTTGGGGGCGCTGTTCTGCTGGGTGCGGTATTCTTTCTGGCTGGCCCTGCCCTGATCGACCTGATGTCCACATCGCCCGAGGTGCGCCAAGCCGGACGCGAGTTCCTGTTCTGGGCTGCCCTTGCCCCGGTGATCGGCGTGGCCAGCTGGATGTTCGATGGCATCTATATCGGTGCGACCTGGACCCGGGCGATGCGCAACGCAATGCTGCAATCTGTGGCGATCTATGTTGTCGCCCTGTTTCTTCTTGTCCCTGCATGCGGCAATCATGGGCTTTGGGCCGCGCTGATGGTGTTGAACCTTGCACGCGGCGTGACCATGGGCTGGCGCTACCCCCGGCTTGAGGCGCAGGTTGTCTAGAGCAAATCCAGCAGGTTCTCGGGTGGACGACCAAGTGCGGCTTTCCCTTCGGCAATAGCCAGCGGGCGTTCGATCAAGATCGGATGATCTGCCATGGCCTGGATCAAATCCGCGTCTGGCGCGTCTTTTGACAGGCCCAGTTCCTTGAACAGCTTCTCACCCGTGCGCATCATCTGAATGGCGGGCACGCCCAGCAAGGCCTGCACCTGACGCAGCGCGTCGACCGAGGGCGCATCCTCGAGGTATTTTCGAACCTGAACCTGTGCGCCGCGTTCCTCTAGCAAAGCGAGGCCCATTCGGGATTTCGAACAGCGCGGGTTGTGCCAATACTCAATCACAACCAATCCCCTCGTTTGCTGCCCACAGCTTGCGCCACGGTGTCAAACCCGTCTTGGGCCAGCAGGTCATCCAGATCCTGAGCGATCTCGGCGGCCAGAGACAGACCGCCATAGACCATGGCCGTATAGAACTGCACCGCCGAGGCCCCGGCGCAAATCTTGGCATAAGCCTGGTCTGCGGTGCTGACCCCGCCGACGCCAATAAGGGGCAGATTGCCTTCGGTCAGTTGGCTGAGCTTTGCCAGAACACGTGTTGATTTCTCGAACAACGGCGCGCCTGACAGGCCGCCTTGTTCAGACTTATGCGCGCTACGCAACCCTTCACGGGACAGCGTGGTATTGGTGGCGATAACCGCATCCACACCCGTCTCGACGGCGACGTCTGCGATGTCTTGCAATTCGGCTTCGGTCAGATCTGGTGCGATTTTCAGGAAAATAGGAAGCGGTCGAGGCAGCGCGTCGCGCGTTTCGATCACGCCACCCAGCAGCACGCCAAGGGCTGCTTTCCCTTGCAGGTCCCGCAGCTTTTCGGTGTTGGGGGAGGAGACATTCACAGTGGCAAAATCCAGATGCGCGGCACAATGGGCCAGCACTTTGGCAAAGTCACCAGGTCGGTCGTCGCTGTCTTTGTTTGCGCCCAGGTTCAGGCCGATCACCGCATCTGCGGGGCGGTTGGCTAGACGCTGGGCCATGACCTCCATGCCCTCGTTGTTGAATCCAAAGCGATTGATGGCAGCCTTGTCTTCGGTCAGACGGAACAGGCGCGGCTTAGGGTTCCCCGGTTGCGGGCGTGGGGTCACAGCGCCCACCTCGATAAATCCAAACCCGGCGTGGGATAGTGGGGTCAGGACCTCTCCGTTCTTGTCAAACCCAGCGGCTAGACCAACCGGGTTGGGCAGGCGCAAGCCGGCGATTTCTGTCGCCAGCCGAGCAGACGTCACCGGCCCCGGCATGGGGGCCAGCCCGGCCCTTAGCGCTTTGATCGACAGGCCATGCGCCGTCTCAGGATCAAATCGATGCAGCGCGGCAAGGCCCAGTTTTTCGGCTAGTTTCATCCGAACGCTGCCCCACCTTTGGCCGCGCCGCATCGGATCAGGCGCGAGGTTTCAACGGCGGCCTGGCGATGCACCACGGCCATTTGATAGATCGGGTCGGTCACCATTTCCAGAAACGCATGAGCCGAGGGGTAGCGGGCGATGAACACTTCATCCCATGCCTCGTCCTGCGGTCCGATCAAGGTGGTGTGAAACGACCCACGCCACAGGATTGACGCACCCAGTCTGGCTATAATCGGCGCCGTCTCAGCCCCATAGTTGCGATAAGCTTGCGCCCCGGTCAGCCCGCCAGCGGCGAGTTCATGATCCGCTGGGTAAGCAGCCGTGGGGCGAAACTTGACAAGGTTCAACATCTCAATCGGCTCATTCCGATCCAGCGATTTGAAAGCGTCGAACTGTTCGCGTTGGGGGTCGATGTAGGCGGTCATGCCATTTCCTCGGGGAATAGATGGGTTTGGCCATCAAAGGGCAGGGGCCGCGACCAGAGCACATCACTCATCCTGATCTGACGGTAGAGGTGCGGAAACAGCGCCCCACCACGCGAGACCTCCCACTTTAGGTCATCCCCCATAGCATTCCCGTCGCACGCCAGCAGGGTCAGCCCATCGACAGCGGTAAAATGCTTGGCAGCTGTTTCCGAAGCCTGCTCTGCCGTTGAGAAATGCACAAACCCATCCGCCACATCGGTCGGCGCGCCGTCCGAGGCGCCCTCGGCCTGCAATAGAGCCCATTCATCGGCCCGAAATATTTTGTAAATCAGCATGCCTCGGGTGATGCCCCGCACGGAACGGGGAATCAAGTCAGATTTGCCCCTTTGACTCTTCGTCGCCATCAGCGCACGATCTGGTCAAACAACGATAGGGAGTATTCGTATGTTGACCCGTTTCATGGCCTCTGTTGCCGTATTGGGGCTGACCGCTGGGATTGCGGCTGCCGACTATAAACTGACGATTTTACACACAAACGATATCCACAGCCGTATTGAGTCGATCAACAAATACGATTCGACCTGTGATGCGGAAGGTGAAGCCGAAGGAAAGTGTTTTGGCGGCGTTGCACGACTTAAGACCATTCTGGACGCCAAGCGCGCCGATATGGCGGATGAGAACGTTTTGGTTCTGGACGCAGGTGATCCGTTCCAAGGCTCGCTGTTCTACACCACCTATAAAGGCGCGGCAGAGGCGGAGTTCATGGAGGCCATCGGTTATGACGTGATGGCCGTTGGCAATCACGAGTTTGACGACGGTCCCGAAGGCCTCGCTGCGTTCATTGATGCAGTCAGCTTCCCTGTGATTTCGGGTAACCTGGATCTGTCGACATCGGCTGAACTCAAGGACAAGGTGGAAAACCATGTGGTTCTTGAGGTTGGCGGCCAGAAGATTGGTATCATCTCGGCCCTGGCAACCGACACGGTCGACACCTCGAGCCCCGGTAAGGATGTGGTGTTTCAGGATGAGATCGAAAGTCTGAAGGCCGACGTCGCGGCGCTGCAGGATGAGGGTGTCAACATCATCATCGCGCTGAACCACGTGGGTCTGGCCAAAGATCTGGAGATTGCCGCGCAGGTGCCGGGTCTGGATTTGGTGGTTGGTGGTCACTCGCACACGCTGCTATCGAACACCAACGAAGATGCGGCTGGCCCGTACCCGATGATGGTGGGCGATGTCCCGGTCGTGCAAGCCTATGCCTATTCGAAATATCTGGGTGAGGTCACGCTGACTTTTGACGATGACGGTAACCTGATCTCGGCAGAAGGTGAGCCGATCCTGCTGGATGCATCGGTAACGCCGGATGCAGACATTGCTGCGCGCGTCGCTGAAATGGGTGCCCCGATCGAAGAGATGAAGCAACGCGTGGTCGCTGAAACCGGCGCTGCCGTTGAAGGTTCGCGTGATATCTGCCGAGTTCAGGAATGTGAGATGGGCAATCTGGTTGCCGACGCAATGTTGGCCCGTGTCGCCGACCAAGGCGCTCAGATCGCAATCGCAAACTCGGGCGGCCTGCGCGCATCGATTGACGAAGGTGAGGTCACCATGGGTGAGGTTCTGACGGTTCTGCCGTTCCAGAACACCCTTTCGACCTTTGAAATCAGCGGTCAGGGCGTGATTGATGCGCTGGAAAACGGTGTCAGCCAGGTCGAAGAAGTCAAAGGCCGCTTCCCTCAGGTTGCCGGGCTGAGCTTCACCTGGGATCCGTCGGTCGCCCCGAACGAAGGACGCATTACCGAAGTGATGGTGGCAGAGGGTGATGGCTTTGTGCCTATCGACCCGGCGGCGACCTATCTTGTCGTAACCAACAACTATGTGCGAAACGGCGGTGACGGGTACAAGATGTTCGAAGGTGACGACAAGAACGCCTATGATTTCGGCCCCGATCTGGCGGATGTGACCGCCGAATACCTGGCTGAAAACGCGCCCTACCAACCGTATGTAGACGGGCGTATCAAGCAGAAGTAACACTCTGCAAATGACTGAGAAGCCGCATCCTATTGATGCGGCTTTTTTTAGCTTTTTGTCTCGAACTGCCGTTCGTGACTAAATATACTCGAGCGAGCGACTAGACAGGCTTCTTTTCCTAAGTTCGGGCAAGTAAACCACTGGCATGGCTTTAAAATTTTCCGACTTGGCTCAGCTATATGCGCATGGTTTCGACACCGTGATCGATGTCCGTAGCCCGGCTGAGTTTGCAGAGGATCACCTGCCCGGCGCGATCAACCTGCCGGTTCTGGACAATGAAGAACGCGCCCGGGTCGGAACGATCTATAAACAACAAAGCCCGTTTCTGGCCCGCAAACTTGGGGCGGCTTTGGTGTTCCGAAATGCGGCCAATCATATTGAACACAGCCTTAGCCATCATGAGGGCAACTGGCGACCGCTGGTCTATTGCTGGCGTGGGGGACAGCGATCCGGGTCGTTTGCATGGACACTGCAGCAGATCGGTTGGCGGGCCGAGGTCATTGAGGGCGGGTATCGAACCTATCGGCGTTTGGTGAATGCCTATTTATATGAGCAACCATTGCCCTTTCGACTGATTGCGCTGGATGGCTATACCGGAACGGCTAAAACCGAGTTGCTACACCATTTGCAGCGTCGCGGTGTTCAGGTCGTCGATCTGGAAGGATTGGCCAATCACCGGGGTTCGCTGCTGGGTGAGATGCCCGGGGGACAGCCTAGCCAGAAAGCGTTCGAGTCAGCGCTTTCAGCTGCTTTCTGCGCGCTTGATCCGGCACGCCCGGTTGTGGTTGAGGCGGAATCCTCGAAGATCGGTGAGCGGATACTGCCACCCAGCCTGTGGACGGGGATGTGTGCGGCTCCGCGCATTCAGATCGTTGCTCCGGTCGCGGCACGGGCGGCGTATTTGATGCAGGCTTATGATGATATCCTGTCCGACAGCGCGCGTTTGCGCGATCGCTTGTCCCCGTTGCGGGTTCACCGTGGGCATGAGGTCGTGGATGCGTGGTTGGCATTGATCGATGCGGGCGACAAGCGCGCGTTGACCCGAGCGTTGATCGAACAGCACTATGACCCGGCCTATGCCAAGTCGCGCCGTGCTCATCCCATCGACCCCGTTGCGCGGGTCGAGGTGCAAAAGCTGGACGACAGCGGCCTGCGTCAGGTGGCAGCAGAGATAGAAGCCGCGCTGGATCAGCTTTGAAGGTGCAGCCCGGGCGTGTCGGTCAGGCGACCGATCTTGACCGCCGGATAGCCTGACTGCTGCAGCGCGTCTAACACTGCGTCTGCGTCGTCCGCAGCAACTGCAGCCAATAACCCGCCTGCAGTTTGAGGATCAAACAGCAGGGCTGCTTTGCCATCCGAGGGAAGCTCGGGTGCGATGGATCTGTTGTCAGGAAACAGTGTGGAGTGAACGCCGAAATTGCTCAACTCAAGAGCTCCAGGCATAACCGTAACCGCGTCCAAATCCAAATTGGCGCCACAGTTTGAGGCGTCGCATATGCCTAGCAAATGCCCGGCAAGCCCGAACCCTGTGACATCCGTCATCGCCCGTGCGCGTGACAATATCTTAGCCGCCTGACCTTGTGGCTGGGTCATCAGTTTGTAGGCTTCTGCGACATCCGCTCCATTTGCCTGTCCTGCCATTTCCGCTGCCATCAGAACGCCGCTGCCGATGGGTTTGGTCAGGATCAGAACATCATCTGGCCGCCCCCCGGCCAATGTGATTGGCTGTTCAGGGCACAAACCGGTGATGGTAAAGCCCAGGGTCATTTCGTCCCCCATCGAGCTATGGCCGCCCACGATCTCGGCGCCGGCGCCCTGCATGATCTCATTGGCTGTGGTCATGATCTCGGAAAGGGTCCGTTCCTGCAACATGGCGGACATGCGCGGCAAAATGATGGTCGCGGTCGCGGCCTGGGGTTGGGCCCCCATGGCCCAGATATCTCCAAGCGCATGGACAGCGGTGATGCGCGTCATCAGCACGGGATCAGAGGTCAGGCTGCGCAGATGATCTGTGGTCATGACCTGTTGCGCCTTGCCAGTTGTCAGCAGGGCGGCATCGTCACCGGGTAGGGCGGTCACATCCGGTCGGATGGGTTTTGACAGCGCGTGCAATGCACGTTGCAAGGCGCCCCTGCCAACCTTGGCCCCACAGCCACCGCACATGGGTTTATCGCCTAATGCCTCGGATATTCCCGCCGCATGATCGCGTGGCAGGGCCGGAGCTTGCATCGTGGGAAGTTCGCGGAACTTATTCATAAATGTCTGGTCGATGTGGTTTTTCCACCGCCACATCAATGCACCGCTGAACGAGGTGCCCAGCCGTTCCCCCAGCGCGGATTTTCCGCCCAGCGAGATCAGCTTCAAGTAATCCTTCTGCGGCACATAGCGCTTCACTTTCCCGGCCCCCAGCGCTGCCCTCAGGTTGTTGAACAGAACCGGAGCTTCACGCACCGCGAAAACGCCCGCCTTGGGGCGCGGATTTTCTGTCAGATGGGCACAGTCGCCGGCGGCAAAAACAGCCGGATCGCTGGATTGAAGATGAGCATTCACCCGGATGAACCCGTCCTGCAAATCTAGCCCGGTGCGGGTGATCCACTCATAGGGGCGGGCCCCTGCGGCTCCGGTGACAAAGTCAGCCTCGATCTGGCGGCCATCCTGCAACGTCACATAATCCGCAGTGATTTCCTTGATCGCGATCTGTTCTAGTACCTCGACACCAAGATCATCCATAGCCCTGCGGATCGTAGCGGCGGCTTTTGGTCCGATCGCAGACAGGGCCATCGCATTGTCGATCAGCGTAACCCGCGCCGGTCGTTGTCGGGTTTTCAACGCGTGGGCCATTGCCATTGCCAGTTCAACCCCCGCGACGCCACCGCCGATCACAGCCACTGCTGCGGGGCCGGACTTGTCCAGATACGCGGCCCATCGGCTGGCGAAAGGACCAAGGGGTTTGGCGGGTACGGCGTAGTCCGCAAACCCCGGCAGACCGGGCATATCCGACGTGATCCCGACATTGACCGAGGCGACATCGAACGCAACCGGTATTCGACCGGGGATATGGATCAGTCGCTGATCGGTGTCGATTGCGTCGACTGAACCCAGAACAATCCGCGCATCCGCAAAACGCGCCAGTTTCACCAGATCAATGTCCAGTTCAGACCGCGCGTAATGCCCGGCAACAAAGCCGGGTAACATTCCGGAATAGGGCGCGGTCGGGCCGGGGTTGATCACCGTCACGCGCGCACCAGGGAGTGGGCTCATGCCCCATTTACGCAGCAGCAACGCATGCGTGTGCCCACCGCCAATAAGAACCAGATCGCGGGTCAGGGGCAGCGGAGGATTTTGCATAAGGCTCAGTTCGTGCTGTGGTCCGGGACGTCTTCGACCTGCTCGACCGCGTGGGTGGCCCAAAGCTCATCCTCGCCCGCATCCGGTAGATCGCTGGGCTTTTCATGGCGGTGAACATGCCATTTTGCAATGAACAGGGCCGTGATCGGGGCCGTGAGGAACAAAAATAACGTGATCAGTAGTTCATGCAGCGACAGCTTGCCTTCCAGCAGAACCGAATGGCAGATCGACGCCAGCAGCACGCCACCCACTCCCAAGGTTGTTGCCTTGGTGGGCGCATGCAGGCGTGACATCGGGTCTTTGAGCTTGATCATGCCAAACGAGCCGACAAAGCCAAAGATGCCCGATACGATCAGAAAGACAGTGATCAGCAATTCGAAGATAAATGTCATCCCGCCCTCACTCGATAATATTGCCGCGCAGCATGAAGCGCGCATAGGCCACGGTTGAGACAAAGCCCAACATGGCGATGATCATGGCGGCCTCGAAGAAAATCTCGGTGCCCTGATCAAGACCGTAGAGGATCATCAGAGCGATGGTGTTGATGACCATCGTGTCCAGTGCCAGAACACGGGTGCCGACCCCGTCTGCGGTGATGATCCGCCACAGGCACATCAGGATTGCCGCTCCGAAACAGGTGAAGGCGAAGTAGATGGCGTATTCGATCATTCGAAAATCTCCTTCAGGCGGCGTTCATAGCGCTGTTTGATCTGATCGCGGACGGCCTCGGGGTCGGGGGCGTCGAGGCAGTGGACCAGCAGGTTGTGACCTTGTGCCGACAGATCGCAACTGACCGTACCGGGGGTCATGGTGATGGTGCCAGCCAGCACTGTAATCGCTTCGGGTGTGCGCAGTTCCAGCGGAATGCAGACCCAATTGGGTTGGCGATCTGCATCGCGTTTGAACAGGATGATCCGGGCGACGGTGATATTGGCCATCACGATGTCCCACAGAACGATCAGCAGATACTCTACGATCATCGGCCAATTGCGCAGTTTCGGCTGATCTGGCCAATAAGGCTGTGTAACAAAGGGGATGATGATCCCGAGGATGAGACCGAACACCAGCGAGTTCAAAGACCCGTTATTGGCCAGCAGGACCCACACAACTGTCAGCAAAAAGGTCAGATGTGGGTGCGGGAATACGCGACGCAGCAGCTTGATCATTCTTCCCCTCCCAACACGGCCGAGATGTAGTGCTCGGGCGTGAACAATTGTTCAGCGGTTTGGCTTGTGTAGTCCAGTGCTGGTCCGGCAAAGATGGTCAGCAGGATCAGCCCGGCAACCAATCCAAAGACCGACGTGAAGGCCAGGCCCGGTTGCGGTTCGGGTGCGGGCAAGGGGGTGGCCTCCTCATCCGCAGTGCCCTGAGAGCCGATATGTTCGGCATCGTGGCTTTTCCAGAAGATCAAAGACCCGGCCCGTGCCAGTCCGACGATTGTCACAAACGACCCGATCAGAACAACCGCCCATACCGAGCTGGAACCCGGCGCATCGCGCGCGGCATCCAGAACCAGCAGCTTGCCAATGAAACCCGAGAGAGGCGGCATACCAGCCATGGCGATGGCTCCCACGAAAAACAGCCCCGATATCAGCCCGGTCTGCGCCATGGGTGTCATTGGGGTGATGGCCCCGCCACGCCGTTCCATGATCAGATCGGCGATCAGGAACATGAGTGCCGTCGCCAGTGTCGAATGGAACACATAATACAGCGCGGCTGCGCTGGCCTGAGGCGTAACCAGTGAGATTGCAATCAACAGCGTCCCCATCGAAGCGATCGCGCAGAACGCAACCATCCGCGCAATGTGTTGCGAGCCCAGAATACCGATGGCTCCGACTGCAAGGGTGACCAGAGCCGCCGGTTGCAACCAGTCGCCCGCCAGACCTTGGGTCGCTTCGACCTCGGGTCCAAAGGCGAGTGTGTACATCCGAATGATCGAATAGGCGCCAACCTTGGTCATGATCGCAAACAGTGCGGCCACAGGCAGTGGCGCATTGGCATAGCTGGCAGGCAGCCAGAAATGTAGTGGCAGAACGGCGGCCTTGATACAGAAGACCAGCAGCAGCAGCACCGCGCCCACCCGCAACAGGGCGGTATCTTCAGCGGACATCTCAGCCACACGAAGGGCGATGTCGGCCATGTTCAGTGTGCCTGTCACACCGTAAAGCGTGCCCAAGGCAAACAAGAACAGGGTCGAGCCCAGAAGGTTATAGGCGACATACTGAACGCCTGCTTTCAGGCGAACAGAGCCGCCCCCGTGCGTCATCAGACCGTAGGAGGCGATCAGAAGGACCTCGAAGAACACAAACAGGTTAAAGGCGTCGCCGGTCAGGAAGGCCCCGCACACGCCCATAAGCTGGAAATGGAACAGCGCGTGGAAATGTTTCCCTCGATCATCCCAGCCCGAGGCGATGGCATAGAGCACAATGGGCAGGGCCAGCAGTGCTGTCAGCAGCACCATCATGGCCGATAGCCGGTCCAACACCATTACAATGCCAAAAGGGGCCGGCCAATCGCCCAGCTCATAGACCTGAATATCCCCGCCCGACGCCTGCGCGGTGATGGTCAGTGCGATGCCTAGCAAGGCGACAACACCCGCGACCGAGAAAATACGCTGCAGGTCCAGATGATAGCGCAGGACCATGATAATGAACGGAGCCAGGATCGCAGGAAGGACGATCGGCGCAACGATCCAGTGGTTCATGCATCTTCTCCTGGCGCGTCCACGCTGTCCTGCGGGCTCATATCGATATGGTCATCCTTCGAGGACAGATAGGCCGAAAGCGCGATCATTACGATCACGGCCGTCATCCCGAACGAGATCACGATGGCCGTCAGCACCAGCGCCTGTGGCAGCGGATCGGTATAGGGGACATCCTCGTATTTGTTCAGAACGGCAGGCGCGTTCAACGCCAGCCGTCCGGTGGCAAACAGGAACACGTTCACCGCATAGGTGATCAGCGACAGGCCAAGAATGACCGGGAATGTCCGGCGACGCAGGATCAGGAAGATCCCGGCGGCGGTCAGAATGCCTACGGCAGAGGCAACCAGCGCTTCCATCAGGCCTGCTCCTTCTCTTCGTCTTGTTCTGGGGGATCATCCCGCAGCGGGTTGATATCCATCGGGAATTCCTGCGCCATGCCCGGCCGCCATGCAAAACGCGACAGGCTATCGAGCGCCAGCATTACGGCGCCAAGAACCGCCAGGAACACGCCCGTATCGAACAACATGGCAGTGGCCCATTCGAACTCTTCCAGTGGCGGCCAGTTGATGTATCCGAAATCGCTGGTCAGGAAGGGACGTTCGTTGAACCAGGCCCCTAGACCAGTGGCCGCCGCGATCAACACACCCCAACCGATGGTGCCGTGATAATAGAACCTTTGTCGTTCGATGGCCCATGTGTAGCCGCTGGCCATGTATTGCATGAGAAACGCGATCGCGACGATCAGACCAGCGATGAAACCACCCCCGGGCTGGTTGTGGCCGCGGAAGAAAATGTAGGCGCCCACCATCAACGCAATCGGCATCATCACGCGGGTTGCAACCACCATCATCAGCGGATGCGAGTCCCCCGATTGTGGCCAATGCGGTTTGCGGTTCAGCAGGTAACCGCGCACATTTGTCCCCAGAACGGCCTCGGTCAGGGCAAAGATGATCAGCGCAGCAATGCCCAGCACGATGATCTCACCAAAGGTATCAAAGCCCCGGAAGTCGACCAGAATGACGTTCACCACATTGGTGCCACCGCCGCCTTTGTACGAGTTCGCCAGATGGAAGTCCGAGATCGTCGGGAAGGCAAAGTCGCGCAGCATGATTGCGTAGATGAGGGCTCCACTCCCGATACCAGCGACTACGGATATCGCCGCATCCCGCCATCGTCGAGCGGCGCTGCTATCCCATGGTGTTTCCGTGGGCAGAAAGTTCAGCGACAACAGTAACAGGATCATCGTCACCACTTCGACTGAGATCTGGGTCAGCGCCAGATCCGGAGCAGACAGATAGTTGAAGGCAACCGAAACGATCAGGCCAACGACGCCGATCAGCACCAGCGAGAGCAGACGGTTGCGGTGGAACCACATGATTCCCAGCGTCGCGCCGACCAGGCAAATCCAGCCGATGATCGGGATGAATTGCGCAGGCAGCGGTATGCGGGTCTCAACACCAATCGTGCCGGTCGTGTAGGCGTAGTAGCCCAGCCCAACCGTGAAAGCGACAAAGATGATGGCATAGCGGCTGAGCACACCGTTATGGAGCTCATCCGTGATCCAGCGGCTTAGTTGTGTGAAGCGGTTGATCAGCGCCTCGAAGATCACCTTGGCCTCGGGGCGGGGCAGGGTGTTCCAGAACCGTTCGCAGTGTTTATGCAGCCCCAGTAGGAACAGGCCCCCGAGCGTCGCGACGACAGACATGAAGAGGGCAGGTGTGAACCCATGCCAGAGTTTGAGTGAGTAATAGGGCAGTTTCTCGCCGCCAATAACTGCGCTTGAAACTACGGCCACCAAAGGGCCGACAATAGCTGCTGAGTTCAGTCCAATCAGGATCACCAGAACCACAAGGAAAGCTGGCGCAACCCACAATCCGATCGGCGGGTCGTGCGGGTGGGCTGGGTAGTCGTTGCGCTCAGGCCCAAGAAACACGTGACCGACAAATCGGAAGGAATAGGCCGCCGAAAACAGCGCTGCCACCAGGGCCAGACCCGGCACCAGGTAATGTAGGTGCAGCCATGTGGTGTGCACGGTTTCTTCCAACATCATCTCTTTCGATAGGAAGCCGTTCAGCGGTGGCAGACCGGCCATCGAAAGCGCTGCAATCGTGCCGATTGTAAAGGTGATTGGCATGAGGTGGCGCAGCCCGCCCAGCCGTTTGATATCACGCGTACCGGTCTCGTGATCGACGATCCCGGCGGTCATGAACAGGGCTGCTTTGAAGGTCGCGTGGTTGATGATGTGGAAGACGGCCGCGACTGCTGCGAACTTGGTGCCAAACCCCAACAGCATGGTGATCAGCCCCAGATGTGAGACTGTCGAAAAGGCCAGCAGCGCCTTCAGATCATCCTTGAACAACGCAATCACTGCACCCAGCAGCATGGTCACGAGACCTGTCGTGGCCACGATATAGAACCATGCATCAGTACCTGACAGAACCGGCCACATCCGCGCCATCAGGAACAGCCCGGCCTTCACCATCGTGGCCGAGTGCAGGTAGGCCGAGACCGGCGTTGGCGCGGCCATCGCGTGCGGCAGCCAGAAATGGAACGGGAACTGCGCCGATTTGGTGAAGCAACCCAGCAGGATCAGGATCAGGGCGGGCAGGTAGTAAGGTGAGGCCTGTATCAGCTCTTTGTTCTGCAGAATGACGCTTAGATCGTAGGACCCCACGATATTGCCCAGGATTAGCATCCCGGCGATCATCGCCAGCCCGCCACCACCCGTGACCGCCAGTGCCATCCGCGCGCCCTGTCGACCTTCAGGCAAGTGTTTCCAATACCCGATCAGCAGGAAAGAGCTGAGCGAGGTGAGCTCCCAAAAAATCAGCAAAAGCAGGATATTATCGGACAGGACAATCCCGATCATCGCCCCCTGAAACAGCAAAAGGTATGTGTAGAATTGCCCCATCGGATCTTCGCGTGACAGGTAGAAGCGCGCGTAGAGGATGATCAGCAGGCCGATACCCAAAATCAGCAGGGCAAACAGAAAGCCCAGCCCATCCAGCATGAAATTCGCGTTCAGGCCCAGACCCGGGATCCAGTCGAACCGCGCCGTCACGACCTCGCCACGCATCACGGCCGGGATGTGGATCAGCAATCCCATTAGAGCGAGAAACGTGGTCAACCCAGCGGCAGATGCGGCTGCGTTTCGTCCTGCCCGGATCAAAAGGGCTGGAAAAACAGCTCCGAGAAAGGGAAGGGCCGCGATAAGGAATAGGGACAAGTGCGATACTCCGGTGTGGGCGGTCGATATGACTGAATTTGTAAGGATAATTTATTGGCTGCAGAGAAATTGCAAGGTTTCGACAAGGACTAAAGGGCGTATTTCAGGCGGAACCCTGCTGCGTGATAATGACGCGAACTTGATCGCAGTGGCCATTCTTGACCAAAGCGTCTTAGTCTTTGATGTGCTACAACAAGGCGGTCAACGCAAAAGGGTGCCGCATGGCAGAGAAGACAAACCTCGCCCGAAGATGGGTTTTGCTGGGGGGCGGGGCGGCCCTTGTCGCTGGATTTGCAATCCGCGAATACCGTTTGATTCCACAGGATTATTCGGGCGACCAGCTTGATGTCGCTCAAGCGCATCAAAGTGCGGTTTCTGGTGACATTCTGTTGGTGGATATTCGCACCCCGCGCGAATGGAAGGCGACCGGCATCGGGCAGGGCGCGCAGCCGCTGGATATGCGGCGGGATGACTTCGTTTCAGCTTTGTTGCAGTTGACCGACGGTGATCAATCCGGCCCGATTGCACTGATCTGCGCACGGGGCGTGCGGTCTGCGCGGTTGAGCAATCAACTGACCGAGGCGGGATTTACCAATATTATCGACGTGCCAGAAGGTATGCTGGGGTCAGCGGCCGGGCCGGGTTGGGTTCGGTCCGGATTGCCCGTCGAGACGTATTCTGAGGGGACCTGAGCAAGATGAAATACTGGTTATCTGCCTGTTTGGCCGTTGCGGCCCAGTCCGCATATGCTGATTGCGGCCCGGATGAGGGCACATGCAAGACGACCTTGGGCGAATATCACATCGAACTGCCCAATGCCGAAAACCCGCCTTTGCTGGTATTCTTGCATGGCTATGGCGGCAGTGGGTCCGGCACCATGAACAACCGCAGCATGGTCGAGCCTTTATTGGCCCGTGGATACGCCGTTATGGCCCCCGAGGGTCTGGAAAGACCGGATCGCGGCGGCACCAAAAGCTGGAATTTCTACCCGGGCTTCGGCGAACGGGATGAAACGGCCTTTCTGAGCGAAGTGGTGAACGATGCGGCAGAGCGGTTCGGCATCGATAGCGATCGCGCTGTTTTGGGCGGGTTTTCAGCCGGAGGGTTCATGGTGAACTATCTGGCCTGCGACGCGCCCGAGACATTCTCGGCCTATGTGCCGGTTTCCGGCGGGTTCTGGCGACCACATCCAGAAGCCTGCAATGGGCCGGTGCGCCTGTTCCATACGCATGGCTGGATCGACAACGTTGTGCCACTCGAAGGGCGGCTGCTTGGGGGTGGTCGTTTTCATCAGGGTGATATCTTTGCCGGGCTTGAAATCTGGCGTGTTGCCAACGGATGCGTTGACACTAAGCCCAGCGGGTTTTCCACGACCGGTCCGTTCATGCGCCGGTATTGGAGCGGTTGCGCTGATGGCAGCGCGCTCGAATTTGCTCTGTTCCCGGGCGGCCATAATGTGCCCAACGGTTGGGCGGACATGATGGTGGATTGGTACGAAGGTCTGCCCGGCGGATAATCACTCTGCCGGGGTCATGCTGCCTTTACCTTCGATCAGACGTTTCAGCTCATCCCGATGACGACGGGCCGATCGGGTGATGGCCGGTTCGGCAAAATCCTCGCGCATGCCAACCATCCGGCGGGCGGTTCCTGCGGACACGCCGCTGAGCGCTGACAGGGGGATCGCCAGCGCAAGGCTGATCGCAATCGGGGCCAGCCAGACCGAGACCAATCCGGCCAGAATACCAACGCTCAGCGCAATGCCGCTGATGGTTTCCAGCGTGTGGCACAGGATCAGAGTGCGCAACGAATAGCTGCCGCCATCGCGTGCTTGCGGCGACCAACCCTTTTGCAAGCCCAAGGCGGTGCGGAACACGGCAATCATCTGCTGCACCATCAGGATCGGCGCGTAGAGGATTGACAGGATGACCTCGAAAAGGAATGAGGTGAAGAACCGCCGCCAACCGCCGAAATCTGAATAGCGGACACCGCTCAGTGGCAGCGCCGCCACGCCCAAAACCTTGGGGGCCAGCAGCATCGCGTACATCACCAGAATGATCAGCACGTGACGGGTTTCGCTCATCTCGGGCCATTGCGGAAACAGTGGGTTGTCCGGGCTGAAATAGTGCAGAACCGACGCCTCTTCACCCTGACCGATCAGTGCCCACATCAGCAGCAGCGCAAACCACAGCGGCGACATCAGATAGCCAACCGCCCCATGGAACATGTGAAACCGCGAGACTGAGCGGAACCCGCGAGAGCCCAGCAACTTCAGATGTTGCAGGTTGCCCTGACACCAGCGGCGGTCCCGCAGGGCGTGGTCGATGAGGGTGGGTGGTGTTTCTTCGTAAGAGCCGCGAATACGTGGCAGGAACCGCACGCCCCAACCAGCGCGGCGCAGCAGACCAGCCTCGACAAAATCGTGGCTCATGATCAGCTTGTCCTGCCCGTTGAGCGAGCGCAGTTTAGGCAGACCCGCACAGGTCGCGAATGCTTTGGTTCGGATAATCGCGTTGTGACCCCAGTAATTGCCTTCTTGTCCGCACCAGCGGGCCAAGCCTTCGGCAAAGGCAATGCCATAGACGCCATTGGCGAATTGCTGCATCCGGGCAAAGACCGACTGCGCGCCGATCAGTTGCGGGTAGCTTTGGATCAGGCCCGCGCCGGGATCTCGGGCCAGCGAATCCGTCAGGCGGGCGATGGCGCGACCGGTCATCAAGCTGTCGGCATCCAGTACCAACATCGCGTCCCAATCCGCGCCCCAACGGCTGACCCAGTCAGCGATATTGCCTACCTTGCGATCGGTATTCTGTTCGCGGCGGCGATAATAGAGTTTCAGGTCCGGGGCCAGCGTTGTGCGCAGCGCCTCGATACTGGCTTGTTCCTGCGCAGCGATCTCGGGGTCGCGGGTATCCGACAGGATGAACATGGCGTATTCGTGCCGTCCACCGCGTGCGCGCAGCTGCTCTAGCATGGTGCGAGCATTTCCCAGTACGAACCATGGCACTTCGTTGTAGATCGGCATCAACAGGGCGACGCGCAGCGGCTGCGCGCGACCTTGCGGTACAGGCCGTTCTTGCCGCGATAGTGAGATCATGCCCAGCAGAACGGTGCAGACCGTGAAGGATATCCAGAAGAAATTAAACGAGATCAGGGTAAGCAAAATGCCTTCGACTAGGTTGATGCCTTCGGCCCCGAACCAGTCGGCCATAACCCATAGCAGGCCAAGTGTTGCCACCATGGCCGGGGAAAAGGCCAGCGCGCGCCAGAACCCGGCCGAGCGATGTTTGCCTGATGGCACCTCGGCATCACGGAACCCGGCGCTGAAGTCCTGAGCGGGCATCGCCAGTGGCGCCTCGGGTGGCATGATATGCAAGTCGCGGTTCATGCGGTCCAACGATACAGCCACACTTCGGAGGCCGGGCGTTTGTTGACCAGCAGCTGCGCGCGCAGTTCGACATGGTCACGCTCACCGGGTTGGAAAGAAAACGCCAGACGCACGCCGCCGGTATCGGGATTGCGCTGCAACACACCATCCGAGGTTTCGGCGTGAGGGGAGTTCGCAAAGATGGTAACCGCGTCCAGATCCTCGAACAGCTCACTGGGTTCGAAGTCGATCACAGCCAGACGGCCCTCGCCAAAGGTATTTTCGCCCATGGCCGTGTTGATCACGCGCGGCATCGGGGTGCGCTGCGGTTCTTCACCCCAGATTAGACGGTAGGTCAGATCAACCTGGCTGCCTGCGGCATAGGGTTCTGCAGGACGCCAGTAAGTGACGATATTGTCATAGATTTCCTGATCGGCGGGAATCTCGACCAGTGTAACCGTGCCCTTGCCCCAGTCGGAGCCGGGCTCGACCCATAGGCTGGGGCGCTTGTGATAATTCGCCTCAAGATCTGCATAGTCCGAGAAGTCGCGTTTGCGCTGCATCAGGCCAAAGCCCTGAGGGTTCGTGTCCACGAAGGAAGAGATTTGCAGACGGGTTGGGTTGGCCAGAGGCCGCCAGATCACCTCACCCGCGCCATTGCGGATCAGCAGCCCGTCACTGTCATGGACGGCGGGGCGGAAATCGTCAAAGCGGCTGTGGTTGGTTTGGTCGAACAGGAACATCGAGGTTCCGGGCGCGATGCCGACATGATCCAGTTCGGTGCGTGGGAACAAGGTGGCCTCGACATCCATGATGCAATCGGCCCCTGCGGTCACCTTAAACCGATAAGCCCCTGTTACGCTGGGGCTGTCCATAAGTGCGTGGACCACCATATTGCGTTGGCCGGGTTCCGGTCGTTCCAGCCAGAAGCGGATGAATTCGGGGAATTCCTCGCCATCCGGATCGCCTGTTTTCAGCGCCAGACCACGAGCGGACAGGCCGTAAACCTCGTGCAGACCGATGGCACGGAAATAGCTGGCCCCTTGCCAGACGCAGAACTCATCGGTTTCACCGGGGCGGTGCATTTCAGTGCGCAGGCGCAGGCCCGAAAAGCCCAGCGTTTCATCGATTGGAAGGGTTGGAACATCGTTGGACTTGTCGAACATGTCCAGGTCGAAGTTGACCGGTTTGGTCATGCCATTCTCAACCGTCGACACTTTGACCGTGCGCGGGAAATATAGGCCAGGCGTGAAGAAATCGACGTTGAACGGCGTCTCGGTTTCATACCACAGCGCGCGATCCAGACGGAACCGGATTGATCGATATTGCTGATAGGTCAGGTCCTGCCATTCTTGCGGCACCATCTCGCGCTCGGTAAAGGGGCGATTGGCCAGTTCGCGGGCCAGCTCGATCACGTGGTTGCGGTCAAACGGCACGTCCCCGCCCGAGGCAAAGGTGGCCGGCGCCAGAAACAGCGCTGAAGTTGAAGCCAGAAATGCGCGGCGAGTCAGGGTCATCTCTTTGATTTCCAAGGCTGTGATTTGAACCAAGCCGCCAGATAGGCCACCGCGATGATCATGGCAAAGCCAATCGTGTTGGCGGCGAAGACGGTGGCAAAATCCCGCCCAGTCTGATCCAAGGCAACGCCGATCAGGCGCGCTGCGGCCATCGAAAAGACGAAGACGGCGAGTGACTGCTGACCCACTTTGGTGATCAGTTTCAGTGCCACTTGCCAGATGCGCGCGCCAAGGCTGTGACCCGAAGCAATCAGGCGATGACCATGTTCACCGGCGACGACCCAGCCCAAATAGGCCAATGACAGGAAGTGGATATAGCGGAACAGGCCAAACTCGGTCTTGCCGCGCAGTTCTTTGGTCAGGGGCCAGATCTCGCGGATTTGCTCGGCCAGGCCCGGGGCAGCGGCTTGCACCCACAGGAACACTTTCCAGGACCCGATCGGCGCGGACAGAACAAGGAACGCAATCGCCGCCCAGATCAGCGTATTCGATACCGGCGGGGCCGGAATCCAGCCGCGCATGAAGGCAAAGCCGGTGAAGAACAGCAATTGCCAGCCAAACGGGTTGAAGAACCATTGACGATCCGACCACGGCTCGGCCGGAAGGGCCAGCGCTCCGGTTTGAGCAATAAACCAGATCGCCACGGAAACGGCGGCCATCAGCCAGAAATTGACCCGATACAGCGCCATGTAAAGCGGCATCATCGCCAGAACCACCAGATACATCGGCAGAATGTCAAAGTAGTTCGGCACATAGGTCAGTGTGAAAATCCCCACCATCTGAGAGGCCGGGTCTTTGAAGAAGTGCTGAAGGTTCAGGGATGAGATGTAGGTCTTTTCAAACGCACCGGTCTGGTCCAAGGCGGCCATGGTCATGGCGACAAAGAAAAACAGGCAGATATGGGCCCAATAGACTTGCCAGATGCGGTACGCCACGCGTGCCGTTCCCATCCACCAGCCCTTGCGCATGAAGGCTCCGCCAAACGCAATGGCCGAGGCCATGCCGGAACAGAACACAAAGATCTCGGTCGCATCTGAGAATCCGAACCGGGCCGGAATCCAGCCGGTCCAAGCGTTGCCGGGAATATGGGCCACCAGAATGATAAACATCGCAATGCCGCGATAGAAATCCAGCCGCGGGTCGCGCATCGTTGCGGGTGCCGCCGCATGGGCCGCCGCAGGCGCAAAATCAGAAGCGGGCGAAACAGTCGCCATACGTTTTCTGTCCTTCTTAGTCTTTTGGTTATTCAGCCGGGACGCTTTGCGCGTCGCCGCTGTCGCGGGCCGCTTCGATCAATGCGCGGCGCGCTAGTGCGTAATTGTCCTCACCCCCGGCGCGTTTCGCGCGGCGATCATCCAGAATGCGCTCGACTGCATCCAGACGACCTGCGCGCAGGCCGGAATCAATTGTGATGCGCTCGAATACATCACGCTGGGCGTGGCTGCCACCGGCCATTTGCATCCCGGCCCGAGCGGTTGACAGGAAGTCAAAGGCCGCGCCGTAAAGCCCATCGCCAAACGCCTCAAGCCCCTTGGCGGCCGCGATGCCCGGATCAGACATGCGGATCGGGGTGTCACCCTGATTGCGCTGCGCATCCTTTTGGATACGCTGCAGCATTTTCCCGGTTGCATCGCCACGATTGTCACCGGTCAGGGCCAGCAGATAGTGCAGGTCAGCAAAGATTAGACAGCCATCCTCGGTCCGAGCGGCGCTGAGATCGGCCAGTTCCTCCCAACGGTTGCCGACATCGATCCCCTCAAGCTCCAACCGGGACAGCAGCGATGTGGCGTTTGAGATGTCGCGGTAGTCGTCGGTCTTATCCTTGCGGATATGCTGATCGTATAGGGCCATCACCTGATCGACCTGACCCAGATCCAAATGCATCAACGCCTTGTGCCACCAGACGTGATAGCGGAAGTTATTGCAATGGGCCCAGGCATCTTCGCGCCCGGCCAGCCAATCAAGGCCCAGTTGGGCATTGCCCGTCATTTCGTGCACATGGGCCACAGCATGCAGGCCCCAGGCATCGTCTGAAACCATCCATAGCGCCTGACGTCCGGCAATCTCAGCCTTCTGGTAAGCACCGGTTTCTTCCAGCGCAAATGAGTGGCAACCCAACAGGTAGCCGCGCCCGGCATGATCGGGCTCATAAGCAGGCAGGATGCGTTCGATCGACCGACGCATTCCTTCGGCGTCCCCAAGAACAAACCGGGTTGCATGGCTGAGTTTCATCGCCAGCGTATCGGTTGGATGGGTGCGCAGAATCTCTTCGAACTTCTGGATCGCTTGCGAGGGCAAGTCGGACAGATAGAGTGAAAGTGCCTCAACATACAGCCGTTCGCGGGCTGATACAGGCTGGCGCTCCATCGCGGTGGTGGCCGCACTCAGCGCTTCGGTCGCAACGGGCAGCATTTCGCGTCGGCCCAGCAGAACCATGAACAGGCCCTTGATCGCGTGGCCTAGGGCAAAATCCGGTTCCAGCTCAAGCACCTTGCCCAAGTGCTGAGGGGTGATTGCCGCGTGCGCCATGAACCCAAGCAGAACACCATCCCACGCTTCGGCGCTGGCCGAGTGGGTCAAAGTGTTCATCTGTCCAAAAACGTCTTGTTTCATACTTGGGTCCAATCCGATTGCGATATTCGACACTGTTTGATTTATCAGAGTGTGCGGGCGGGTCGTAACAGTATCGACCCTGCTCTCGAATTGGTGAAAAGGCGTGTGTGCAAAAATTGAAAAAAACCGCCGATTCAAGGGCATGTTTCAGCAACTTGCCGCCGAAATGGGCAAGTGTTTCAGTCCTCAAAGGGGTTTTCAGCGCCTAAAATGTCATCAGTGTCTGCACCAAACACCGGCGGGGCGCGCCGGTATGTTACAGGCGTGCGGGACAGTTTCAGCGGATTCCCGATCAGATTCACCTCGCCCGGCTGGGCCTGCATCGTGATTTGCATCTCGCGCGCATCCACTTGATCGGTGTCGAATACCTGATCCAGCGTCTGCACCGGACCAACAGGGACTTTGCGACTCTCCAGTTCCGAAATCACGGTGTCCATGTTGTGCGACCGAAGCGCAGGCCGCAGAATCGCATTCAGAGCATCGCGATGCTCCAGCCTGGCCGGGTTGGTGGCGAAACGCGGGTCGTCGGCAAGGTCGGAGTGGCCGATGAAATCGCAAAAACGACGAAACTGGCTATCATTGCCAACCGCCAAAATTACGTGGCCATCTGCGGTCTTGTAGACCTCATACGGTACGATATTCGGGTGACCATTGCCGCGCCGCTGCGGGACGTTGCCTGATGTCAGATAATTGACGCCTTCGTTAATCAGCCAGGCCACCTGCGAATCCACCAGCGCCAGATCGATCTGCTGCCCTTCGCCCGTCATGTCGCGATGGCGCAGGGCGGCCAGAATGCCGACAGCGGCGTACATCCCACACATCACATCTGAGATGCCGACGCCTACTTTCATCGGCGCGCCATCCGGGTCGCCGGTCAGTGACATGACGCCACCGTAGCCTTGCGCCATCAGGTCATAGCCGGGCTTGCTGGAATTGGGTCCGGTTTGCCCATAGCCGGAAATCGAACAATAGACGAGGCCCGGAAGATCCTGCGATAAGCTGTTGTAATCCAATCCGTATTTGGCCAACCCACCGGGCTTGAAATTCTCGATCAGGATATCAGCATGCGAGGCCAGACGCTTGATTTCGGCCTGCCCCTCGGGCGTTGCAATGTCGATGGCGACGGATTTCTTGTTCCGGTTGGCCGACATGTAATAGGCGCTCAGGTCCGAGCGGTTGCCCTCGGCATCCGCCACATATGGAGGTCCCCATTGCCGCGTGTCATCCCCGCCCGAGGCCGGGTTTTCGACCTTGATGACGCTTGCGCCCAGATCGCCCAGCAATTGTGTGCAAGTCGGTCCGGCCAGAATGCGAGACAGGTCTAGTACTTTGACGCCTTTCAGCGGCCCGTCAGATGCGGCCATCATATCCTCCACGCTCGATCTCGGCGGCGATCACGGTAAAGCGGTCGGCTTTGACCGCCTCTTCCAGCGCCGTCCGCAGTTCTGCGCGGTTGCGAACAGTATGTCCATAGCCACCGAAAGCGCGCCCCATGGCGGCAAAGTCATGGCGGTCGAAATCAACACCCCGATTGCCCATCTGACGCTGGCGCTGTTTTAGTTCAATCAGCGCAAGGCTGGCATCAACAAAGACAAGAAAGATGGGATTGCCGCCCATCTCGGCGGCGGTCGACAGCTCTCCGGCTATCATCAGGAAACCGGCATCGCCCGAGAAACTGATCACCGGACGGTCGGGTTCAGCCAGTTTCAGGCCGATGGCCATGGGCAGGGCACACCCCATCGTGCAAAGCGCCGAAGACTGGATCAGCCCGCGCGGCTCATGACACTCCCACATCTGGCTCAGCAGGATGCGATGCGCACCACTGTCTGCCGTTGCAAGAGTGTTCTGCGGAAGGGTAGCGCGGGTTTCGGCGATCACAGCAGCAGGCCCCCAGTCGTCGTCTTGCGGGAAGGTTTGCGCCAGTGCCGCCTTGACCTGTTCAGGTTCTCCGCCGGGCCATGTCGAGCGCGCCGGGGTGCCTTTGGCCATGGCTTCGAGGGTTTCGCCGGTGTGAGCCACAAGATTCAGCCCGGCCTGATGCATATAGTGATCATTGACTACGGCCGAGATATCGATGACGCGCTTTTGGTCCGGGTCCCAAATTTCGCGCCAGCCGGGGCGCATCTCGATCGGGTCGTAGCCCAGGCACAGAACCAGATCGGATTGTTCGATCAGAGGGATCAGGTGCTTGTCAGCCAAAGGCGACAGCCCTGCACCGCCCAGACATAAAGGGTGATCCTCGGGGATGACACCCTTGGCCTTATAGGTTGTCACAAACGGGATGTTGAAGTGTTCCAGAAACGCCTGCACCACGCTGCACGAGTCATCATAAAGAACATCCAGCCCAATGATCGCGACGGGACGTTCGGCCTCGGACACCCAGCGACGTGCTTTGGCAAGGCAATCGCCTTCCGGAGCAACGGCTGCGACCTTGGCCAGACGCCGACGCTTGGTCGATGACACGCGCATATCCGCGACCGAGATTGGTACGTCGATATGAACCGGGCCGGGCCGGGGCTGGTTGGCCAGCGATACGGCCTTGTCGGCGATGATATCCGCGCCTTCTGCGGTCATCACAAATGTGGCCTTGGTGATCGAGCGATAGACCTGGCTGTGATCCATCACCTGATGGGTATAGGTCAGCGCTTCATCGGGATCCACGCAGCCGGTCAGAACAATCATCGGCACCCGATCCTGAAACGCGTTGGCGACCACGTTGATCCCGTTCATCGCACCTGGGCCAATAGTAGCGACCAGAATGGCAGGCGCGCCGTCGCGGTGATGCACGGCCTCGGCCATGAATCCGGCCGCGTTTTCATGTTTGGCCAGGTGAAAGGTGATCCCTGCCTGCTCCAGCGCGTCGACCAGTGTCAGCACCTCACCGCCGGGCATGCCAAAAGCATGGCGGCATCCGGCCTCATATAAGCGTTGGGCCAGCAAATCAGCCGCGCGGGGGGACATGTCCTGCATCAATGAGCTCCGAGATTTTCTTTGCCAAGCAGATGTCTGACCTTCGCACCAGAGGCAAGCCGGATCACGCCAGTGTGACTATTCGCGCGCCGATTCCGCAATGGATTGAAACTTAGCGTCCAATTCCGCAGCGATATCAGTCAAGGCCACGCCACCTTGTTCGGCATAGGGTGCGAAGACAAAACTGGGCGTTTTATAGGACAGGGTTGCGGTTCCGTCTTCATTCTCGGTGATATAGAACCGGATCGGGGCTTCGATCATCGCGTCGGTCGAGGTTTCCAGAACGCGCACGGCATAGTCATTGTTGAACACGCCAATCACCCGATTGCCGGGGATGGTAATGCCGCGCGCAGCAGCTGCCTTGGTTGGACCCGCCTGCGTGACAACGATTAGCCCGTTTGCTTTGACTGCAGCCTTTGTGTCCGCGATCAAGGCTTCATACGTCTTGTCGGTCTCATACACGGCCCAGCCCAGCAGTGCCTCGTCGGCCAAGGCGGGCAGGGCAAAAAAGGCACATTGCTGCGTACAGGGCTTTCATATCTGAGATCTCCGTCAAGTATTCACATCTTGATGCCAGAGTTTGACGCGCCAAGCACTCACATTACCGTGTGGATTTTTGCAGCAAATAGATATCCATGATCCAGCCGTGATCGGCGCGGGCTTTGGCGCGGGTGTCCAATATCTGTTGGGCGACGTCGATCAGTGGCCCATGGATCAGGATTTCCTCTTTCATCCCGACATAAGCGCCCCACCAGATGTCATAACCCGCCATATCAAGGCTTTGGAATGAGCATTCCCCATCCAGCATCACCGCAACTTTCGTGGCGTTCGCCGGCCACCCTTCGTCACGCAAGCGTCGCCCGGTTGTGACCACATAAGGTGCGCCAATATCGTTGATCGGGATCGCATGCGCGGCGGTCAGGGCTTGTGGCGCGGTGATCCCCGGAATGACGCGTTTGCGGGGCTGCGGGTGCAATCGGGCTGCGATGCGAAGTGAACTGTCATAGAGCGATGGATCGCCCCAGATCAACAGCGCCACCTTGGTTACATCCGGGTACTCTGCAATGGCTGCCTGCCAGCGCAATGCGATGGCGTCATGCCAGTCGTCGACACCTTGCAGATATCCCTCATCCGAGTGGCGCGTGGGGATATCGAAATAAGCGATCTGAGGTGGCGTCTCGCAGGCCTTTGCGATGATCTCTTCCCGCACCCCAGCCAGATCCGCTTTGCTTTCGCCTTTGCGCGGGATCAGGATCAGATCGGCCTCTCGGATCGCTTGCACACCCTGCAGGGTCACATGATCGGGATTGCCGGTGCCGATACCGATCAGGGTCAGCTCATACATCTTCGAATTCCGCGAGTGGGCCATAGAGGATCAGCGCTGGGGCTGTTCCGATCTCGGATTTCAGCTTGTCGGCCAATGCGCCGATGGTCGAGCGATTAAGTACCTGATCCGGGGTCGAAACGGATTCCGCCAGCAAGGCAGGGGTCTCCAACGGCAGGCCATGTGCATGCAGCGCTTCGACCAGCAAGGGAAATGTGCGTTTGCCCATGAATACAACCGTTGTGGCCAGCCCATCTGCCAGGGCAGGCAGGTTCAGGTCCTCGGGCAGCTGTCCGCTCACATCGTGGCCAGTAACAAACTGCACACGGCGTGCGGTCAGGCGGCGTGTCAGAGGGATGCCAGCGGAGGCAGCCGCCGCGACGGCAGAGGGGATGCCCGGTATGATCTCATAGTCGATCCCGGCCTCGCGCAACGCGACCAGTTCCTCTTCTAACCGTCCAAACAACCCGCCATCCCCGGATTTCAGTCGCACAATGCGTTGCCCTGTCTGGGCGTATTCCACGAGCAAGCGACTGACATGGTTCTGCTTTGGCGATGGGCGGCCAGCACGTTTGCCAACCCCAACCAAATCCGCATCCTCGCGCGCATGGCTCAGGATCGGGCCGCTGCTCAGGTCATCGAACAGCACCGCATCGGCCTTTTGCAACCGATCCACAGCTTTAAGCGTCAATAGCTCCGGATCACCAGGCCCAGAGCCGATGAACGAGACAAATCCACTCATGCTGAAGCCTCAGCGATCAGGTGGAAGAACGTGCCGGTGACATTGCCACGCACAGACCCGGTTTGGGGGCCTTCTGTGCCCTCGGCATCAAAGACGCGCGCAAGCGGCGCATCGGGTTGGTCAACGATCGAAGAATAGTGGAACTCATGCCCGCGCAGGGCGGCACCTGCTGCAAGCCCCGGCATCGGGGCCAGCAATTCAGCCCGGCGATAACCCAGATTGAATTTGCGCTTCTCGTAGGAGGTGACCAGCCCCAGCAACCCGGCCATTTGGTGCCGTGTGCCGTCTTTGTCGATTAGCCCTTCCCCCAAAGCCATGTAGCCGCCGCATTCGCCATGCACCGGTTTGGCTTCGGCATGGCGGCGCAGTCCGTTTAGGAAGGTATTTGCTGCTGCCAGTTTGCCGGCATGTAGTTCCGGGTATCCCCCGGGCAGCCAGACCAGATCGGCATCTGCGGCTGGGGCCTCATCTGCCAAAGGCGAGAATGGCAAAACCTCCGCCCCGGCTGCGCGCCAACCTTCCAGCAAATGGGGATAGGTAAAGGAAAACGCCGCATCCCGCGCCAATGCGATCCGTTGTGCCGGGGGTCGCGGCAGCGCGGCTGACGATGGCCCAGATGGGCCTGAGGAGGCCGCCCGCTTGATCGCCTCAAGGTCCACGTGTTCCCGAAGGAACGCCGCATAACCCACGATGGCGCTTTCCAGATCGGGATGCTCAACAGCTTGGATCAGGCCCAAATGGCGCTCGGGCAAGGTCAGATCACCGCGCCGCGGCAGCACGCCTAAAACAGGCAGGCCTGCGCGCTCCATGCCCAAGCGGGTCAGTCGCTCGTGGCGTGGGCTGGCACAGCGGTTCAGGATCACGCCGGCAAAGGGCAGATCGGGATTGTACATCTTGAAACCCAGCGCAGTGGCTGCCGCCGATTGCGCCTGTCCGCCCACATCCAGCACCAGCACCACCGGCCAGCCCATGCGCTGCGCGGTCTCAGCGCTGGAGCCATGGCCCAGCTCGCCGGGTTTGGCCACGCCGTCGAACAGACCCATCGAGCCCTCGGCTACCACGATATCTGCCCCGTCTGCCTGATCCGAGATCGCGTTTAGCAGCGGATCACCCATCGCCCAACTGTCCAGATTGAACGAGGCCCGCCCCGCCGCTGCCCGGTGAAAGGCCGGGTCGATATAGTCGGGGCCGCTTTTGAACGGCTGCACGGTCAACCCATCCTCGGCCAGTGCCCGCAACAGCCCCAGCATGACAGTGGTTTTTCCTGTGCCCGAAGATGGCGCGGAAATCAGTATGCCCGGAGGATTAGTCATCGCCATGTTCCCAGCTGGACCATGGGCTATCCGCGCTTTGCGGGCGATACCGACGGTCATAAGTCTTTGAATAGAGGCAGCTTTCGTTAAACCCTTCACCTGCCAGCGCGGGTCCGACCATGATCAGAGCGGTGCGCGAAATGCTTTCGTCCAGCGCATCTTTCAACGTTTCCAAGGTCGCACGGATGATCCGCTCATCCGGCCAACTGGCGCGATAGACAATCGCCACAGGGCAATCCGCGCCGTAGGCTGGGGTCAGGTCAGCGACAACCTTGTCCAGATTGCCAATCGAAAGGTGAATGGCCAGTGTGGCCCCGGTGCGCGCGAAGTTTTTCAGTGTCTCACCCTCGGGCATTGAAGACGCGCGGCCGGGCGTCCGGGTCAGAATCACTGATTGCGCGAGGCCGGGCAGGGTCAGTTCAGTGCCCAGAGCCGCCGCCGCCGCGGCAAACGACGGCACGCCGGGTGTGACGCTGACGGGAATCCCCATCTCTTTCAAGCGGCGGATCTGTTCCCCCATGGCCGACCAGACTGACAGGTCACCCGAATGCAAACGTGCCACGTCCTGACCTGCCTGATGAGCAGCGTCAATCTCGGCCATGATCTGATCCAGATCCATCGGCGCGGTGTTCACGATCTTCGCGCCTTTGGGGCAATGGCTAAGAATCTCTTCCGGAACCAGCGACCCGGCATAAAGGCACACCGGGCAAGAGGCGATGATATCGCGCCCGCGCAAGGTCAGCAGGTCGGCGGCACCCGGTCCGGCACCAATGAAATGAACGGTCATGTCTGTCCTCCGATGGCGATGGCGCAGGTGGCCAGCCGGTCGTGTGAAATCTGTCTGGGTGTAATCAGCCGCGCGCCGAATCCGGCGGCGGCCAATGCAGATGCCTCTGCCACGCTGCCGGTGCCATAGCTGGCGCGGCTGCGGGGTGAACATATCAGGGTACGTTGTTCGGCAAGATCAGCAGGCGCGATCAAGTGTAACGGCAAGCCTAGGGTCGCAGCGAAGCCCGCCAAAGCGGGGTGCCCATCTTTGTCTACGACCGTGGCCAACGCATCCACCGCATGGCCCGAGGACGCCTGATCATAGGCCGCCTTCAGGCTGTCGACTGTGGCGGCGTTAGAAAACCCAAGACCGGCGACGATCATAGGGTCACGCTCCACTGCACCACCGGGTAGGCGGATTTCCATCCACGACGGGGACCCAGAGGGCCCGCCTGCGCCAATTCAATCCGTAGCAAGTCACCGCCCAGCGTTTCATGCCACCGCGCCAGCAGCGCCTCGCTCTCGAGCGTTACTGCATTCGCGACCAGCCGCGTGCCCTTTGGCAGACTGTCGCGCAACCAGACCAGCAAGGCCTCGGACAAGCCGCCGCCGATGAATACAACATCTGGATCAGCCAAGCCTGACAAAGCCTCAGGCGCGGTGCCGTGAATGACTTCCAATCGATCCTGCCCCAGCGTGTCCGCGTTGCGCCTAATGCGGTCTGCGCGCTCGGCCAGTGGTTCAATCGAGGTGGCGGTCAAGGTCGGATCGCACATCAGCCATTCGATGCTAATAGACCCGGTACCGCCACCAATGTCCCACAGATGCTCGCCCCTTTGCGGTGCCAGCGCCGACAGGGTCAGCGCACGGATGGGGCGTTTGGTGATCTGACCGTCCGTTTCAAAGATGTCGTCCGGCTTGCCGGAAGCTTTGGGGAAGGACAGGCCGGGACCGGTAACCTCAAGCCCAACGCAAACGGGATGATCAAAAGTGCCCAGCAGGGCCTCGGTCAGTGAAACCGTCTGCGTGTTTTCGCGTGGTCCGCCCAAGGCTTGCATCACGTGCAGGGCGGTGTCGGCAAAACCGGTCTCTGTCAGATAGGTCGCCAGTTCGGCCACCGCCTTGCCGTCGCGCAGCAGAAGGATAGCACGCAGCCCGGCCGCCAGATGTGGGCGCAACCGGGTCAGGGGCGCGGCGTGCAGTCCAAAGGTCAGTGTGGTTTCCAACGGCCAACCCAATCGGGCAGCCGCCAGCGAAAAGGTGGATTGACCCGGCAAGGCAATCCATTCGCCCGCATCAAAGGTCCGGGCAATGACCGAGCCCGCGCCAAACCAGAACGGATCACCTGATGCCAGCACAACGGTGGGTCGCTCGCGCAGGTCGGTTAGAATGGGTATCCCATCGGCAAACGGCACGGGCCATTCGATCTGTTCGGCCTGAGTTTCTGGAACCAGCGACAGATGCCGTGGCGGGCCCATGATGACTTCGGCCCGATCCAGGGCTTGACGACTTGCGGGTGGCAGGCCATCCAGTCCATCTTCGCCCAGTCCCAGAATGGTCAGCCACGGAGCTTCATGCATGCCCAAACTCCTGCTTCTTGGCGGCACGACCGAGGCCAACGCCCTGGCCCGCAGCCTTGCCGAACGGGGGATGAACGCAGTCTACTCTTACGCCGGGCGCGTGGACAATCCTCGTCCGCAACCTCTCCCGGTTCGCGTGGGTGGGTTCGGAGGAGTCGACGGGCTGGCCGAATACATCCGCGATAACGCCATCACGCATGTTGTGGACGCAACGCACCCCTTCGCAGCAAAGATGAGCGCCAACGCCATAGCTGCGTGCAAAGTGGCGGATGTTCCGCTTGCCGCTTTGACCCGACCGGCTTGGAGCCCGCAGCAGGGCGATCGCTGGCAACATGTGCCGGATATCCCGGCAGCTGTTGCGGCGCTTGACGGTCCCGTTCGGCGCGTTTTTCTGGCTGTGGGTCGAATGCATTTGCAGGATTTCGCGGCGCAGCCTCAACATCATTATTTGTTGCGACTGGTCGATGAACCGGAAACTGTACCTCTGCCCAACGCTGATATAGTGGTCTCGCGTGGGCCCTTCACGGTTGAAGGTGATGTTGAGTTGATGAAAAACCACGGCACCGAACTGGTTGTATCGAAGAACGCGGGCGGCACGGGTGCGCGCGCCAAGCTGGATGCCGCGCGGACGCTGAATGTGCCCGTCCTGATGATCGACCGCCCGAGTCTGCCACCCCGGCACGAGCTGTCTTCGGTCGATCAGCTTTTGGACTGGCTGGCTCATTCCTGACCCTCGGCCAAAGTGAACCTTGGTGTGTAGACAATCGGCGCGCCTTCGCGTTCGATCACGCGCGTTAGGGAGGAGCCGACGATCACAACGGTTTGCATATCGGCCATTTCGGGCGTCGCTTCGGCCAATGTCGAAATCCGGATCGCCTCATTCGCGCGCGACACGGCGCGGGCGAACAGGATCAGGCGTTCAGGTTCACATTCCTCACGCAGTATTTCCAGCGTCTTTACAAATCCTTCGGGCCGGGACTTTGAGCGTGGGTTGTAGAATGCCATCGCGAAATCTCCCTGTGCAGCCAGACGCAGCCGCTTTTCGATCAGCGACCACGGCTTGAGATTGTCACTCAGGTTGATGGCGCAGAAATCATGCCCCAGTGGCGCACCCGCGCGGGCCGAGGCGGCCAGCATGGCCGTAATGCCCGGCAACACGTCGACAGGGATGTCGCGCCACTCAATTGGCCCGTTTTCCATCGCCTCAAACACGGCGGCGGCCATGGCAAACACGCCGGGGTCTCCGGACGAGACCACAACAACCCTTTTTCCCTCGGATGCCATCTGCAACGCATGCTGGGACCGGTCGATTTCAACTCGGTTATCGCTGGCATGCAGGGTCAGCCCCGCGCGATCTGCCACGCGTGCGACATAGGGGATATAGCCAACCACATCCGTTGCCTGGGCCAAAGCAGCTGTGACTTCGGGTGTTACCAGCGCTTCATCCCCGGGTCCAAGCCCGGCAATCTTGACCCAACCCGTCATGGCCGCCGTCCCTGACCGTGAACGATAATGATCGAGAAATAGGGCGTGATCTCTTCGCAATCATCCGACAATTTGCAGACCCGCTGATTGGGCATCTGGGCGTATTCCACGATCCAGGCGCGGTCATACAGGCCTGCGGTTTTCAAGGCGCGTTTAACCTTTTCGATATTGCGCCCGATTTTCATAACGACCAACGCGTCGGTTTGCGCCATGCGACGGGCCAGATCATCTTCGGGCAAAGTTCCCATCAGAATAGTCAGGACGTCATCGCCCCAAGTGATCGGGTCGCCCGTAGCGGTCCATGCCCCGGACATGCCTGTAATCGCGGGCACGATTTTAACTTGAGCTCCATCTCGTAAGCGGCTGTAAAGATGCATGAATGAGCCATAGAAAAACGGGTCACCCTCGCACAGTACCACGACATCTTCACCTGTGTTGGACAGGTTTTTCAGATGCGCGGCGCAGTCTTCATAAAACGTAGCGAGCAAGGCGTTATAGCGCGGATCAGACAGTGGAATTTCCGTGGTGACGGGGTATTCCATCGGGAACTCCGTCGCACTGCCGGGGATCATGCCATCCACAATCTTGCGCGCCTGACCGTTGCGGCCCGGCTTGCGAAAGAACGCCACATGGCGCGCATTGCGCAGCAAACGGTCGGCCCGCACGCTCATCAGATCGGGGTCACCGGGGCCGAGGCCAACGCCGTATATGGTGCCGCCGCTCATTCGGCGCGGCTCGCGATGGCGTTCACGGCGGCAACGGTGATAGCACTGCCGCCTAGACGCCCTTTGACGATGCAGGACGGCACCGGCTGCGCCTCCCACAGGGCGTCCTTGGATTCGACCGCGCCGACAAAGCCCACCGGGCAGCCGATGATGGCGGCGGGGCGTGGGCAATCGGGGTCCTCCAGCATGTTCAGCAGGTGAAACAAAGCCGTCGGCGCGTTGCCGATGGCGACCACAGCGCCCTCAAGATGCGGACGCCACAGCTCCAGCGCGGCGGCTGAACGCGTGTTTCTCATCTCGGCGGCCAGTGGTCGCACGCGTTCGTCATGCAGGGTGCAGATCACCTCATTCTCGGCGGGCAGGCGGAACCGGGTTACGCCCTCGCTGACCATACGCGCGTCACACAGGATCGGCGCGCCACCTTCCAGCGCGGTCCGCGCGGAGGATACAAAACCGGGTGAGAAATGGACGAACTCTTCCAGCCCGACCATACCAGCCGCGTGGATCATCCGAACGGCGACCTGCTCTTCATCGGCGTCGAACCGGGCCAGATCGGCCTCGGACCGGATGGTTGCAAAGCTCTCCTTGTAGATCGCCGCGCCGTCGGTTTCGTAAGTGTAGGGCATCAGGTGAAGTCCATCGTCATCAGTGTTTCGGGGTTCAGCCCACGCAGGATTGGCTCATCCCCTGCGCGGCCCTGTTTGACAAGATCAAATCGTTCGTTCTGGCCGACTAAAGTCACATCCGCGGGGCCCATCCGAGCGCAGCCTTTGGAACACCCGGAGACATGAAGTGTGCCGGGTACACGCGGGGCCAATTCTCGGGCGATTTTGCGGGTTTCCACCTGCGCCTGCGGGCAGAGCGGCGCCCCGGGGCAGGCGTCGGTGGTCATCAGCGGGTCGGTGCCGTCCGTGACGAAGCCCGGGGCGGGTATCGCCGCCCCGCCTTCCAGCAGGATCATCCGCCACGGGGTGACACGCAGGGCAGAGGCGCCGCTGTCGCGGATCAGCGCGTGCAGTTCATTTGCGGGCAATTGCCCAAAGGCCGCGCCGTAGAGGTTGCCCAGATCGCAAGCGCCCGGTTGCAACGGCGCGCCGATGGGTCCGGGGACGCGGCCCTGCCACTCTGTAGGCAGACCAAAAGCCGCCACGGCCCGCGCTATGCGGCGGGTGTCTGACGTGAAGACCTCCGCAAACCACGTGGCCAGAGCAATCAGGTGATCAATGGCCTCGGCCTCCGAGACTGCACGTCCTGTCTCTGCCCCATCTGCGCGCAGGATCAGCCCATCGGCGGAACGCTCCAACCGGATATCGGCCGAATCCGCCGACAGCAGGCGCTTCGGTCCCGTGTCGATGGCAAAGCCGAACTTGGCCGGTAAAGCGGGCAGCTCGCTCAGACGGTCGATCAATTCCTGTGTCAGTCGCGCGGTCAGATCGCCCGGCTGATAAAGCGGAGAGACCAGAATGTTGCGCCGAACCTCGATACCCGGCTCCGCGTCCAGCAGTCCAAGCGCGGACAACTCGGACAGCAAAGCCTGGTGTTCCCCTTCCTTCACGCCGCGCAACTGTAGGTTCGCACGGTTGGTCAGATCGATTGTGCCGTTGCCGTATTTCTGGGCCAGTTCACACAGACCAAGCGCTTGTGGCGCGGTCAGCCGGGCGAAACGAGGGCGCACGCGCACCACCAACCCATCCCCAGACATCATCGGTCGGTGGGCGCCGGGGCACCAACCTTGGACGACTGGTTTTGGGGTGGGCGCGCTCATCCCAGCCCCTCCAGATCCGCCCGGATCGAGTTGCGCCGGGTATTCCACAACCCAGCATCCAACAGCGCGCGGAACCGGTCCAGCATCGCCTGGTGGGCCTGCGGATTGGCCTGCTGCAGGAAGGCATCTACGTCTTCATCGCCCAGTGTCGCATCGTGGTAGAGGTCGAACAAATGCGGCGCAACAGTGCCTGAGAGATGTGCGAATGACGCCATGTGATCCAGCGTCGCGGCGATCTCTGCCGCGCCCCGGAAGCCATGTCGCTGCATCCCGGCGATCCAGTCCGGATTGGCGGCTCTGGCGTGGACAACGCGGCTGATCTCTTCCGGCAAGGTGCGGGCGCGTGGGTTTTCGGGATTGGTATTGTCCAGATGATACAGCTGTGCGGTACCACCCATTGCTTTCTTGGCGGCGGCAAAACCGGCCTCATGCGTGGCGTAGTCATTTGCCAGCAGCAGGTCTGTTTCGGTCAGGTCCTGCAGGTGAACAAAACTGTCGGCATTGGCGACGCGTTGGGTGATGCCCACCTTGTCCTGAACGATGTTTTCGCCCTCTAAAGCGAATGAGCTGGCCTCAAGCCATGCCTCACCTGCCTGCGCGCGTGCCTCGTCGGTATAGACCTCAGACAGTTGGGTCATGTCGACGCCATAGCTGCCGGGGGCGGGGCCGAAAACGCGGGCCGAAGGGGCCTGACCGGCATAGGGGTTCCAGTCGGTCGCCTCATCCCGTGCCGCTAACGCGCGGATCGCCTGACCGTAAAGCGCCGATAGGGTTGGAAAGACGTCCCGGAACAGGCCTGACACACGCAGCGTCACGTCCAAACGCGGGCGGCTGAGGTCGGTGATTGGCAGCACTTCGATACCCGAAACCCGCTCCGAACCCTTGTCCCACACCGGTTTCACGCCCAGCAGGTGCAGCGCCATGGCGAATTCCTCGCCCGCGGTGCGCATGGTGGCCGAGCCCCACAGGTCGACGATCAGCCCCTTGGGATAGTCGCCTTCTTCTTGAAGGTGACGCCGAACCAATTCCTCGGCCAATTTGACGCCTTGTGTGTAGGCCGCCCGAGTCGGCACCGACCGAGGATCAGTGGTATAGAGGTTCCGTCCGGTTGGCAGAACATCCGAGCGGCCGCGATAGGGGGAACCGGACGGCCCGGCCTCGATCCGTTTCCCGGCCAGCGCCTCGATCAATGCGCTACGTTCCGCATGGGCCGAAGGCGCAGGGTCGAAAGTACCGGATACCTCAGGCGCGCGGCCATAGATATGCAGCCCGTCGCCGAACTGGCTTTCTTTGATATCGCAGACAAAGCGGTCGATGCGGGTGATTGCCTCCGCGGTGCAGGTCGCCTGATCGAGGCCCAGATCGCTTTCTAAACCGATGGCCTGCGCCTCGTCGCGGATATCCTCCTGTAAACGGTCACGCCGTTTGGGGTCCAGCCCGTCCGCGTTCGAAAACTCATCGAGCAGCGATTCCAGACGCACCATGCGATCCGGCGTCCCGCTTTCCTTCATCGGGGGCGGGATATGGCCCAGCGTCACAGCCCCGATCCGGCGTTTGGCTTGCGCGGCCTCGCCCGGGTCGTTGACGATGAAGGGGTAGATTGCTGGTAGGTCGCGGATCAGCGCCTCGGGCCAGCAATTCGCAGACAGAGCAACGGACTTGCCCGGAAGCCATTCCAGAGTCCCATGCGCGCCGATATGGATCAGCGCGTCTGCGCCCAGTCCCTTGCGCAGCCACAGATAGAAGGCGACATAGCTGTGACGTGGGGTGCGAGACAGGTCGTGATAGTCGTCATCGCGCATTTCGGGCGTGCCACGTTCGGGCTGTAGAGCAACGAGCGCGTTGCCACGACGCAGGGCGGTGAAGTGGAACGCGCCCTCGGTAAAAACCGGGTCGTCTTCTGGCTTGCCCCACACGGTTTGCAGATCGGCGCGCAGTTGCTCGGGCAGGCCAGCTAGGGCCGCATGGTAGTCTTCCAAAGACCATGAGATGCGCGCGTCCAGCAGGGTTTCAGCAATCGGTTCGGCCGGTGCGGTGGTGTAGCCCTCGGCCTGAAGATCGGCCAACATCGCCTCGGCCGAGGCCAGCGCGTCGAGGCCCACCGCGTGCGCCATTTGCCAGTCCTTACCGGGGTAGGTCGACAGAACAAGCGCGGGCACCTGATCCGCTTTTGGCTTGTCATGCAGTGTCAGCCAGCCGGTGACACGGTCGATGATCGCTTCGATCCGCTCTTGGTCAGCCCGGTGGGCAAAGCGGGAGTATTCCAGATGCGGATCGCGCTTGCCCGGTTCCTTGAACGAGGCGATGCCCGCCGAAATGCGCCCGTCCACCTCGGGCAGCACCACATGCATCGCGAGGTCGGCAGGGGAAAGGCCGCGTTCCGCCTCGGCCCACGCCTTGCGGCGCGACGTGGCCAGAGCCATCTGAAACACGGGCACGCCCGCCGCGTCCAAAGGGGACGTACCCGATGCACCTTTGCCCGAGAACGAGGTGGCGTTGATGATCGCCGAAGGTTTCAGCGCAACGATGTTGCCACGCAACCATTCGGCAGCAACAGGTGCTTTGAGCGAGGGGGCGAAGAGACCGACGGCCTCGAACCCGCGATCCCGCAAGCTGCGGATCACGGCGGCGACAGGGGCCGTATCCGCCGAGGTTAGATAGGCGCGATAGAAGGTGACGACGATACGTTTAACGTCGCCCGAAAAGGCAGTCTCAACCGGGATCGCGCCGCGATCAGGACACCACGCGCCGGATTCGGGCAGGGTTTTAGCCCCCATAACAGGGCCGGCATAAAGCCCCGCCGCCAATGCCATCTGCGCCAAGGCGGCCTGTGCGGCGACTTCGCCGCCGGTGTCGCAGAGATGCGCCAGACGACGCAGGGTCGAGACGGGCAGGGTGGAATATTCATCCAGCCGCGTGTCCTCACGCCCGTCTGCGGGCAGGACGGCCAGCGCGATCCCCTTGGCCTGCGCCAGCGACAACACTTGCTGCAGCCCGTAGGCCCAGTAAGGCACGCCGCCAATCAGGCGGATCAGAATGCCCTTGGCACCCTCAAGCGTCTGTTCCACGTAGGTGTCGACGGACAGAGGATGCTTCAACGCCGTCAAGTTCGCCAACCGCATCGTGGGCATACGCCCCTCGGGCCCACCACCGCGATGCCAGCCTGCCGCGAAAGCGCCAAGGTCACTGTCCGAGAAGGACAGCACCACCAAATCCGCCGGGCTCTGGCCCAGATCGGTTGGGGTTTCCGTTTCTTCTAACCCGTGACTTTCGCGGAAGACGACGTGCATGGGCCTTACTCGGCGGCCTCGGTTACACCCACAAGGATATCGCGGATTTCTGCTTCTTTGATGTCGTCATGCTCGGCGATCACCACCATGCGCGAGCGGCGTTCTTCGCCAGGCTCCCACGGGCGGTCGTACTGGTGACGCACACGAGCACCCACGGCTTGCACCAGCAGGCGCATCGGCTTGCCTTGAACGGCGGCATAGCCTTTGACGCGCAAAATGTTCAGCTCAGTGGCCAGACGTTCGATTTTGGCGACCAGATCGGCTGGATCGGACTGTTCCGGCAGATCAACGATGATACTTTCGAAATCGTCATGCTCGTGATCGTGGTGACCGTCGTGATGCGACGGGCGGGCGTCCATGTCATCCTCGGCTGCGGCCTCAAGACCCAGAACGACCCGTACGTCCACGGCGCCTTCGGCAACTTCGACAACGGGCAGCGGGCGAGGGGCCTCAGTGGCGATGATCTCTTTCGCTTTGGCTACGCCTTCAGGACCGGCCAGATCGGGCTTGGTCAGCAGAATGATGTCGGCGCAGGAAATCTGATCCTCGAACACCTCGGACAAGGGTGTTTCGTGGTCAATCGAGTCATCGGCCAGACGTTGCGCATCCACCGCTGCCACATTCGGCGCAAAGCGACCGGCGGCGACGGCTTCGGCATCGGCCAGCGCGATCACGCCATCAACGGTGATTTTTGAGCGGATATCGGGCCAGTCGAACGCTTTCAGCAGCGGCTTAGGCAAGGCGAGGCCAGAGGTTTCGATCAGGATGTGATCGGGACGCGGCTCCAGCGCCATCAGAGCTTCGATAGTCGGTATGAAATCGTCAGCCACGGTGCAGCAAATACAGCCATTGGCCAACTCCATGATGTTTTCTGCCGGACAATCGGGGATCGCGCAGGATTTCAGGATGTCGCCATCGACACCTACATCACCGAATTCATTGACCACCACCGCCAGACGCTTGCCCTGTGGGTTCTGCATCAGGTGCTTGACCAGTGTGGTTTTGCCCGAGCCCAAGAAGCCGGTGATAACGGTGACGGGCAGTTTTTCCAAGTTGCTCATTTCAGGGCTCCAATCGGGGGAATACGGGCCGCACAGTTTTTGCGGAAATGTTCAGGACGTTCGCGCCATTTGACCAAACCATCGTCAGTGGCCAAGTACTTGGTCACACCTTCGATGATCGTTTCGACATGGTCGGTTTCGTTGAGGTTTTCGTAGACAAAAGTCCAACGCGTGGGTCCGCCACGCAACACGATGGAACATCCTTGATCGCAATTTGACAGGCACTCTACGGGTTTCAGATGGATCCCATCTGGCACGCCCGCCTGTTCCAGCGCCTTATGCAGCAAAGCGCCGGGGCGCTGGGTGTCATCTTCGATTGCCAGGCCACGGCGGCATGTCGTGCAGACCAGCAGTTCAACTGGTGCGGCTTTGCTCATCTCTCTCATCCCCCTTAGTCAAATCTGGGGGACGGGGTTTCATGTGGGCCGATCCAAGCCCCACACCGGAACACCCCGTCCGGTTTCATCTTCGGGCGCTGGCAGGTCTCCCGGCTTGCGGATGTCAGGGTGTATACCCTGTCGGATGTCCCGCCTTCCCAGCCTTTGGCCAGTGGCTTTGGGCACCCTCTCCGGTCACGGTCGCGGGGGCGGCTGCGTTTGGCGGTAAACCCGTTGACGCATTCCCTTTTCATCCTCTTACGAGGACACCAACGGATCGGACATGCGGCACTGATACGGTGCTTGTCAAGCGTGTCGCCGACAACCGCTATGTCGGGTGCAGAAAAACGACCTGTGGCAGTCGCTGGGCGGCATGGCTGGGCTTAGCCTGCGGCTTTCGAAAGGTTTAACAGCGACCACTTCACTGAACCAAATGTTTGACGAATAGATAGACTGCTCTTCATAACAGCAGATACAGGCCAATGGCGTGGGCGTTTTGCTCTGGTATCTGGAAGCTTTGTGAGAGTGGTGGGCGACCCTGGAATCGAACCAGGCGTGCGTCTCCGCGAGGGAGTTACAGTCCCCTGCCACACCTTGCGGCCTGTCGCCCACTGTCAGGCGTTGCACCTGACGTGGAGGCGTGATTACTAGCGCACCAAAGGAGCGTCAACAGGAAAATACGGCATTGGCGCAGGAAAGCGAATTCATGGCCCGGAGGCCCTCAGAATGAAAAAACCCAAGTGGGTTGTTGAAAAGGAACAGGCGCGAAAAGCAGCTGCGGCCGAGACGGTTTGGCTGTTTGGTTTGCACGCCGTGCGCGACGCCTTGATGAACCCCAAACGCCAGAAACTGCGCCTGATTGTGACGCGAAATGCGCGGGACAAGCTGCTCGAAGCCATTGAATTCGCGGGGATCGAGGCCGAGATGGTTGATCCGCGCAAGTTTAGTGCCCCGATCGACGCGGGTTCGGTGCATCAGGGGGCAGCGCTTGAGGTTAAGCCGCTGGAGTGGGGCGGCTTGGCCGAGAACTGCATCGGACGGGAACATCCCCGGGTGATCCTGCTGGACCGTGTAACGGACCCACATAATGTAGGTGCGATTCTTCGGTCAGCCGAAGTATTGGGTGCAAGTGCTGTGATCGGAACCCGGCATCATTCGGCCCCTGAAACCGGGGCACTGGCCAAGACCGCCAGCGGCGCATTGGAACGTCAGCCTTATCTAAGGGTGCGCAATCTGGCCGATGCCATAACCGAGCTTCAGTCGATGGGGTTTCTGGTGCTCGGTCTGGATGGCGAGGCGGATGAAACTATTGAAACAGCCCTGGGGGATCAAAGGGATCGACCTGTGGCGCTGGTATTGGGTGCTGAAGGGCCGGGATTGCGGCAAAAGACCAAAGAAACTGTAGATCAATTGGTGAAAATTGACGCATCCGGGGGATTTGGGTCGCTGAACGTCTCAAATGCTGCCGCAATCGCCCTATATGCCTCTCGGCACCATTAGACAGGAGAGCGCTATTTCCGGACCGTCCAAAATCGCCACCTGCTGCTATTGCGGTACTCGGGCTGCCCTGGTTCTGACCGGGAAGAAACGGCACGAGCTGAGTTGCTCAAGCTGTGGTGCGCCTCTGCACGACCTTAAGATGTTGCCAAAGCATAAGGTTCAGAAATCAAAGCCTGCTCGTACGGCGATCAGCCACGTCGCACCCCCGAAGTCTCGAAAAAAGAAGAAGAAAAAGAGCGCGTTATATCGTGTTCTGGATGAAGCCTGGGATGTTATAGAAGACATCTTTGATTAAGGGCTACCGCGCATTCGCAAGGATGTTCACATCCACGTCAACGGGGGTTTCACAGCGGTTCAAAAGTTGCATCTTAGTTGCTCGATTCTTTGCTACGGGACCAAGATGCAAAACCGCCGTTTCATATTCGGTATACTGACAGCCATCGCTTTTGCACCTATCGCTTGGGCGCAGGACAAACCTGTCTATTTTGCAACCGATGGCGCCGCGATGGCGGGGTATGATCCGGTGTCCTATTTCGACAGTGCTGTACCGGTTCGGGGTGAACCAAGCATTGCCGTCACCTGGAAAGGGGCCCAGTGGCATTTTGCGTCGCAGGAAAATCGCGAACGGTTTGAAAGCAACCCGCGCGCCTTCGCTCCTCAGTTCGGGGGCTATTGTTCCTATGCGATGGCTAATGGTGTTTTGAAAAGCACCGACCCCATGGCATGGCAGGTCGTGGATGGGCGTTTGTATCTCACTCATTCCCCGGCGGTTGAGCGGATCTGGGAACAGGATAGGACGGCGAATATCCATCTGGCCGAAGAAAATTGGCCCGTCATTCTGTACGAAGACTAGGCGAATTTCCGTTTTTTGTGAAAAGTCATCACAAAAATGAGCGCTTGGTCTTTTTTTTAACCAGATCATGCCTAAATGTCACAGTGACCGCGGAACGGAACTGCCGCGGGTCATTTCACTGTCCCTCGTTCCAACAACTGGCGCCCAAGGCTTCTTGGGCGCTTTTTTCTTTTTCGCGGCTGTGATTAGGATGCGGCCATGGCTGATTATTCCGACGATCATCTGAAAACCATCCTGCAACGCACCAAAACCATCGCGGTGGTTGGGGTGTCGATGAATCCGGTGCGACCCAGCTATTATGTGGCGCGGTATCTTTCGTTGAAAGGATATGCGGTGATCCCCGTCAATCCGGGCCATGCTGGCAAGGACTTGTTTGGCCAGACGGTGCGTGGCGCCCTGTCGGAGATTTCTGAACCTGTCGATATGGTCGATATATTTCGGCGCTCCGAGGCTGTTCCACCCATTGTCGATGAGGCGCTGGAGGTGTTCCCCAAGCTTCGGACCATCTGGATGCAGATCGGGGTCGAGCATCCTGAGGCTGCTGAAACGGCGCAGGCCCGTGGGGTGGATGTGGTAATGAACCGTTGCCCCAAAATCGAATATCAGCGCCTGTTTGGCGAACTGCGCATGGGCGGGTTCAGCACCGGCATCATCTCATCGAAGCTTTGAACCTAGTTGGTGACATAAGGTTTCAACCGCGCCACCTGTTCGAGGCGCCGTTTTTCGAGAACAACATCGCGCGGAACCCAGTCATATCGGCTGTCATCTGACAGCGGGGACCAGAACAAAACCCCGCCATAACGCCAGGGGTCCAGCACAACACCTTCGTACATCGAGTCTCCGGCGCGGCTGATGATCGCCGTGCTGTGGTCGATGCGGAAAGGGTTATCGGCATTGGCGATGGCGCGATGCAGCGTAAGTGTTTCGAAGTTTTCCTGCTGCAACCGGCGCTCGATATCTTCGGCCCAATGCCAGCACAGCCCGCGCGGGCGTAGCCCCCTGTTGACCTTCGTGTTGTGGATCAGCGGGGGATCAGTGATCTGATATTCCTTTGCCAGCTGGGCGGTATAGGTATAGGCGACCCGGGCGGCGCGGTCGGCCTCTTCCGGGTCAATCCCGGGCCCTAGGGTCCGAATCTCGGCCGCAAGACGCTGCACCTCATCCCCAGTCTGCGGGGGAGGGGTAGCGCAGGCTGCCAAACCCACAAGAGCCAGAACAAAGGCCAAAGCTTTGATCATTCCGATTTTCCCTACTGAGTATCTCGAAGGATCATAAGGCTGGGACTGACGGATCGGAAGCTTACTTAGCGCGCGGACTTCTCAGCAATGCCGCTGGTGCCCTGACGCCTTTGGAGTTCGGCCAGCACGTCATCCAGCGCAACGTCGCGCGCGGCAAGCATCACCAACAGGTGGTATAGTACATCTGCCGCTTCGGAGGTCAGCTTGTCCCTATCGCCTTTGACGGCTTCGATGATCGCCTCAACGGCCTCTTCTCCGAATTTCTCGGCGCATTTTTCTGGGCCCTTGGCCAGCAGTTTGGCGGTCCAGCTGGAGTCAGGGTCGGCCCCTTTGCGGGTTTCGATCGTCGCGGCAAGTTCTTGGAGAATGCTCATGTCAGCCTCATCGGAATACCCGCAGCGGCCATATGTTCCTTGGCCTCGCGGATGGTGTATTCGCCGAAATGGAAGATCGAGGCGGCCAGAACCGCGCTCGCGCCACCCTCGGTCACACCTTCGACCAGGTGGTCGAGGGTGCCAACACCGCCACTGGCGATCACTGGCACGTCCACTGCATCACTGATCGCCCGCGTCAAGGGCAGATTGAACCCGGCCTTGGTGCCATCACGGTCCATCGATGTCAGCAGGATTTCTCCTGCACCTTTGGCCACAACGGTCTTGGCGAATTCGACCGCGTCAATCCCGGTGGGTTTGCGCCCTCCATGGGTGAAAATCTCCCATTCCCCCGGGCTTACGGTTTTGGCGTCGATGGCACAGACGATGCATTGACTGCCAAACTGGTCTGCAGCTTCGGCGATCACATCGGGGTTGGCGACAGCGGCCGAGTTAAAACTGACCTTGTCAGCGCCCGCCAGCAACAGGGCGCGCACATCATCCTTGGTGCGCACACCTCCACCAACGGTCAGGGGGACGAAGCATTGTTCAGCCGTACGCTGAACCACATCGAACATCGTGCCGCGGTTTTCATGCGTCGCGTGGATGTCAAGAAAACAGATCTCGTCCGCGCCTGCTGCGTCATAGGCCTTGGCCGACTCCACCGGATCGCCCGCATCGCGCAGGCCCACGAAATTCACACCTTTGACCACGCGGCCATCGGCGACATCCAGACAGGGTATTATGCGGGTCTTGAGCATGAACCATCCTTTGCTTGGCGCACCTCTACCGGCAAAGCCCCGCCGATGCCAGACTTGTGATTGTGATCTGCGGCGAAGCCATGGAAATTAGGTGTGAAATTCAGCAAAAGGACTTCTGCGATGAAACATCTTCTTCTGGCATCAGTTTTCACAATCGGAGGCGCTTTGACCGCCATGGCTGACGATATTATCAAGATACAAACCGAAAAATCCGTGACCGAGGCGCTGGATGCGTTGGAAGCCGCTGTGGGCAATGCCGGGGCAACCGTTTTTGCACGGATCGATCATGCGGCAGGGGCCGAAAAGGTCGGTACGCCGATTCCACCCAACCAGGTGCTGATTTTCGGAAACCCCGCATTGGGCACGCCAGCCATGCAGATCGATCCCCGCGCTGGGCTATTCCTGCCATTGAAGGTGCAGGCGTACCAGGACGCCGATGGTCAGGTTTGGTTAGTCTACGAAGACCCCAAAGAAACGATGGATGAACTGGACGATGTTGAAAACTCGCCCGTTGTCGAGAAAATGCGCGGTGCGCTGGCCAAGCTGACAGCGGCGGCGGCTGGTTAAGCCCTAGGCGCTTGCGCGACTGACGCGTGCAAGCGCATTTCTGGCGATCAGGATGTGGAAAGGCAGGATCGCTGCTAGGTACAAGCGTCCGCCCAGATTGTGCCGGTGAACCCAGGTCGCCAGCGAGATACGGCCATTTTCAGACAAGACCGACACACGAAAATCCAGATGACGGTCGTTGAAGCCTGCGATCACCTCGGTCTCATCGTCATGCTCAACCGGAAATATCCCGACCTTGTCGGTCGCATTGGGCCCGCTGGTGCTGAGCCCGAATGGCGCCACCAATACTCCGCGTAGCCGAACCAGTGCCATGGCCCATGCCGGAAAGCTGGTGATAATTTCCGCTGCCTGACGTGGAGATAAATCCGACGCGACACTGAAACAGTCCAGGAAATCGCCCTGTTTGATTCGTTTGTGAAGCAAGCTTCGGGCCGATAGCGCCGTGCGTTTGACAGCGGAATGGAACATCGCGCTATTCTCTGAGAGTTGTCAGAGCCTCTTTCAAATCGATCGCCCCATCATAAAGGGCGCGGCCGGAAATGGCACCATTCAAGGCTGCGCCACAATCGCGCAGGGCAAGCAGGTCTTCAATCGAAGAGACGCCGCCCGAAGCGATCACAGGGATTGAAACGGCTTTCGCCAGCGCGGCGGTTGCGTCGATATTCGGGCCTTGCATCGCCCCGTCCCGGTTGATGTCGGTGTAAATGATCGCCGCAACGCCTGCGTCCTCAAAACTGCGCGCCAAATCGGTGACCTGAACGTCCGTTTCTTCAGCCCAGCCTTTGGTTGCGACCATGCCATTGCGTGCATCAATCCCAACCGCGACCTTGCCGGGGAAGGCTTTGGCCGCTTCGCGCACCAGATCGGGATTTTCGACAGCGACTGTTCCCAGAATGACGCGGGCCAGCCCTTTGTCTATCCAGGTCTCGATGGTTGCCATGTCCCGGATACCACCACCCAGCTGCGCGGGCACATCGCAGGCTTTCAGGATCGCTTCGACCGGGGCGGCGTTCACCGGCTCACCCGCGAAAGCGCCGTTCAGGTCGACAAGATGCAACCACTCGCACCCCGCATTGACGAAGGCACGGGCCTGAGCGGTCGGGTCCTCATTGAAAACGGTGGCTTTATCCATCTCTCCGCGCAGCAGGCGCACGGCGTTGCCGTCTTTGAGGTCGATGGCGGGGTAGAGGATCATGTCGGGCGACCTTATCTAAATGTTACATGGGCGGCATATCGCACAAGCCGGGCCGGGGATGCAACGCGACGCAAAGTCAATCTTGTCCGATGCCCGATGGCACGTCAGACTGACGCCAAATCAGGGAGGTTACTATGAAGAAACTTGCAACATCCGTTGTCTTTGCAACCTTGGCGACCGGCGCAATGGCGGCGGACCCGGTTGATGGGCTTTGGAAAACACAACCGGGTGACACCGGGGGGTATCTGCACGTCTCCATCGGTGAGTGTGGCAGCGCGATCTGCGGCACCATCGACAGCGCTTTTGATGGCAACGGTGATCAGCAACTGGATTATGAGAATCTGGGCAAGCAGATCATCTGGGACATGGTGGCTGAAGGTGGTGGCAGCTATGACAGCGGCAAGATCTGGGCCCCGGATCGGAACAAAACCTACAATTCGAAGATGACCCTGGACAGCCAGAACCAGCTGACGGTCAAAGGATGTGTCGCTGGTGGCCTAGTCTGCCGCGGACAGACCTGGACGCGCGTTCAATAAGCTTTTACGGGGCCCAAGTCAGGAAGTTCCCGATCATGCGCAGGCCCACATCCTGGCTTTTTTCCGGGTGGAATTGCATGCCTACCATCGTGTCGCGGCCGATCACGGCCGTGACCTCTTGCCCATACTCCACATACGCCAAACGCTGCGCCGGGTCTGTGACACGGAAATGGTAGGAGTGGACGAAATAGGTGTGATCACCGGATGCGACCCCGTTGAACACTGGGTGATCGCTTTCCAGAACCAGATTGTTCCAACCCATATGTGGCACCTTCAGCGCAGCATCTGACGGTTCAATCCGCACCACATCGCCAGCCACCCAGCCCAAACCATCGGTTTCGCTGTATTCATGGCCCTTTGTTGCCATCAGCTGCATGCCGACGCAGATGCCCAGAAACGGGCGGCCTTTCTGTTCGACCGCTTCGACCATAGCGTCGTAGATGCCCTTATGCCCCCGCAGCTCTGCCGCGCATGCTGGAAACGCGCCGTCTCCGGGCAGCACCAGCCGATCGGCGCGTGCAACAACATCCGCGTCCGAGGTCACCACGACCTCGCCCGCGTTCTGTTCCTGTGCCATGCGTTGAAACGCCTTCTCGGCCGAGTGCAGATTACCGCTCTCGTAGTCGATAATGGCAGTCAGCATCTACAAGGCACCTTTGGTCGACGGAATCGCATCTGCCTTGCGGGGGTCGGTTTCGACCGCATCGCGCAGCGCACGCGCAACCGCTTTGAAAGCGGCTTCGGCAATGTGGTGGCTGTTAAAGCCGTGCAGCTGGTCGATATGCAGGGTAATGCCCCCATGGGTGCTGAGCGCCTGAAAGAACTCGCGTACCAACTCGGTGTCGAACGTGCCGATCTTCTGGGTCGGTAGGTCCACGTTCCAAATTAGGAACGGGCGGCCAGACAGGTCCAGCGCACAACGCACTTGAGCGTCATCCATTGGTAAGTGGCATTCACCATAGCGGCGAATCCCCTTTTTATCGCCCAAAGCCTGAGTCAGCGCCTGACCCAGCGCGATCCCCGTATCCTCGACCGTGTGGTGGTCGTCGATGTGATAATCACCCTTAGCCCGGATCGTCATGTCGATCAGCGAATGACGCGCCAGCTGATCCAGCATGTGGTCAAAGAAACCAACACCGGTCTGGTTGTCATATTGACCGGTCCCATCCAGATTGACCTCGACCGAGATCTCGGTCTCGGCGGTCTGACGACTGATCTTGGCGCTGCGCATGGGCGAATTCCTTTTGCTACAGGGGCGCTTATAGACGCGGACGGGCTGCCTATCCAGACCGCTTGAGGCCTTCGCTGCAAACTGTTGCAGGGGATTGCACACAGGCGCGGCCCGTGCCAGCCTGCGTGCAACACGAACCAACAAGGCCCGGCCCATGTCCACCTGCGTTTTCATCCAGATCCGCTGTAAACCCGGCACCACTTATAAAGTGGCGGAAGAGATCGCGCTGCGCGAAATCCACTCCGAGCTCTATTCTACCAGCGGTGAATATGACCTGATGCTCAAGCTCTATATTCCAGAATCCGAAGATGTGGGCCATTTCATCAATGAAAACCTGCTGGTGATTCCCGGTATCGAACGCTCATTGACGACAATGACGTTCAAGGCGTTCTAGCCGAGCTCAAACGTCGTCACGCCGAAAATCCGGTTCAGGTCGATATCGGGCTCATGGTCCGAATACATCCGTGCGGTCTCAAATACCTTCTCTAGCCCCAACGCATCGGCCAGCGCAAAGGCGGCGGCGTTGGGTTGGGGCATGTCGATAAACACCTCATGCGTCGCGTGATCCTCGGGGATGGTGTTGAGGACTGAGACCAGCAGCGCCTGTGCGATGTCAGGGCTGTCCGCAAACAAAGGCCCGATCTTATATCCGGTTTGGCAGGGGCGCAGGGTCACATAGCCCTTGATCATCCCGTTTTCGATACAGGCACGTGAGGCATGGCTAGGCGCGCGCAGCCATTCACGCAGGAAAACGCCGCGTGGGGCAGGGAACAGGGCTCGGTCATAGGCCAACAGGTCCTCGGAGATGTCGGTCAGAACGGATATGTTCGCAGTCGCTTGCGACCCAAGCGCGGCCAATATCCCGGTCTTTGTTCCGGTAAAGCGGTAGTTGTTATAGGCAAAGGTAAAGCCGGATTTGCGATAGTTGTCCTGTTGCTCGACCACACCATCCAGACCCATATTACGCCCTTTGCAATGGGCCAGCGCGTGCTGGGCGATCTCCAGCCCATGGCCCGATCCGCGAAATTCGGGACGGACGATATAAAAGCCCAGAAAAGAAAACGCATCGTCATAGTTCACCGCAGATACTGACGCGATCATTTCACCATCAAGAAACCCGCCCAGAAAGCCATCCGGGTCGGTTGGGCGGAAGCACGCAGCGTCGTGCTGACCGGGGTTCCACCCTTCGCGCCCGGCCCAGTCAACGGCGTGCTGCAGCTCGGCTGCTGTAAGGGGGCGGATGACGTAGTCTGACATGTCACATGATCCTGTAATTCGCAGTGTCGCCAGAATGGCGCAACGCTTTGCAAAGGACCAGCATGTTCGGGAAAGGTTAGTATCTGGAGCGGGCGAGGCGATTCGAACGCCCGACCCTAACCTTGGCAAGGTTATGCTCTACCCCTGAGCTACGCCCGCATCAGATACTTGTATGGTCCAAAGACCTCTCAATGGAGCGGGCGAGGCGATTCGAACGCCCGACCCTAACCTTGGCAAGGTTATGCTCTACCCCTGAGCTACGCCCGCGCCGTTGAGTGAGGAGGGATGTATAAAGTCCCACGCGAGGCTGCAAGCGGAAAAACACAAAATTCTGCAAAAATCTTTCGACGGAAACCTGTGTTTGGTGCGTTGAAGAACCAGAGCAATTGAGAACGAAATTGGCGGAGGTGGACAGATGATGCAAATTGCAGACCTGAAAATGGTGGCGCTTGCGGTGATGATTGTGATGGGGTTTTGGATCATCAAGGCCGAGCCGCCGCACGTTGGGCTTACATATCCCACTATCGCCGCTGCACCGGTTGTAGAAGTCAGCACGCTGCCAGGATAAGTCCAGCACAGAGGCCTAAAGAGCCAGGACAAGATTGGCGGCGGCGCTGACCAGAATGGCGGCAAACGTCAAAACCATTCCAATCTGCCGCAGAACAACGACCTGAGGGTTGCGGCCGAAGCCATAGGCATGCATCAGCCGTCCGGCCAGGATCAACAAACCCAACAGATTCACCAACAGACTTGGTGCGCCCTGCAACTCGACCATTGCAATCAAGAGCAGCGCAAAAGGCGCATATTCCGCGCAATTTGAGTGTGTTCGCATCGCTTTGATCAGCGCCTTGTCATCCCCATCTCCAACCGAGACCTTCCCGCTGCGGCGCGCCGAGATGACCTTTGCACTGAGCCAGACGTAAAGAATTGCGATCAATGCGGCATAGATCGGGGTAATGGTCAGCATTCTTGGGGCCTCCGTCAGGGTCATGCAAAATGGCCGCGCAGTTGCCCGCGCGGCCATTCAAAGCTTAGCTGATTTTACAGCTTATTCCAGTTCCACCAGCAGGTCCTTGGCGTCAATCTGGCCGCCAGGCTGAACATGAACCGCTTTGACCACCGCATCGCGTTCGGCGTGAATGCCGGTTTCCATCTTCATGGCTTCGATGGTCAGCAGCAGATCACCTTCTTTGACCTGTTGTCCAACACTGGCCGCAACCGTCGCCACAACGCCGGGCATTGGGGCGCCGATATGGTTGGGATTGCCCGCTTCGGCTTTGGGTCGCGCCTGCGTGGATGATGTGACCATACGGTTCGGCACCCGGATCACCCGAGGCTGCCCGTTGAGTTCAAAGAAGACTTTGACCTCACCCTTTTCATCGGTCTCTCCGATGGCCTGACAGCGGATTTCCAGCGTCTTGCCCGGGTCGATCTCGGCTGTGATCTCGTCTCCGGGCTCCATGCCATAAAAGAAGGTGCGGGTTGGCAAGGTGCGGACGGGGCCATAGGTGCGGTGACGGCCCATATAATCCAGGAAAACCTTGGGATACATCAGGTAACCATTGAGGTCTTCGTCATCAACCTCCTTACCTTCCAATTGCTTCGACAGTTCGGCGCGGGTGGCTTCCAGATCGACCGGAGGCACGTCCTTTCCGGGGCGTTGCGTGTTCGGCGTTTCATCTTTCAACACTTTCTGGATGATGGTGTTCGGGAATCCACCCGGAGGCTGACCCAGATTGCCGCGCATCATGTCGATGACCGAGTCGGGGAAGGCCACATCTGTGTCCGGGCTTTCCACCTCATCCCGTGTCAGGCCCTGGCTGACCATCATCAGCGCCATGTCGCCTACCACTTTCGATGACGGTGTCACCTTGACGATATCGCCGAACATCTGGTTCACGTCCGCATACATCTGCGCAACTTCATGCCAACGCTCTTCCAATCCCAAGGACCTGGCTTGTGCCTTGAGGTTGGTGAACTGACCGCCAGGCATCTCATGCAGATAGACTTCGGATGCGGGCGCCTGAAGGCTGGATTCAAACGCCGCATACTGGCCGCGCACCGCTTCAAAATAGTCGCTGATCTCGCGGATGGCCTTGATGTCCAGACTAGTGTCGCGGTCAGTGTGGCGCAGGGCCTCGACCACGGTGCCCAGCGTTGCCTGACTGGTGTTGCCAGAGAAGCTGTCCATCGCGCAATCGACAGCATCCACGCCCGCCTCGGAGGCAGCCAGAATGGTGGCGCTGGCGATACCGGCGGTGTCGTGCGTGTGGAAGTGGATTGGCAATCCAACCTCTTCCTTCAAAGCACGGATCAGGATCTTGGCCGAGGCGGGTTTTAGCAGGCCGGCCATATCTTTCAGACCTAGAATATGAGCGCCAGCATCGCGCAGCTCTTTCGCCATGCCGACGTAGTATTTCAGGTCATATTTGGCGCGGTCCGGGTCGAGGATATCGCCGGTGTAACAGACGGTGCCCTCGCAGATCTTGCCATTCTCGACCACCGCATCCATGGCGACGCGCATGTTTTCGACCCAGTTGAGCGAGTCGAACACACGGAACACGTCGATATTCTGCGAGGCCTGGCGGACGAATTCCTGCACCACGTTGTCGGGGTAGTTGGTATAGCCAACACCGTTCGCACCACGCAGCAGCATCTGGGTCATCAGGTTCGGCATTGCCTCGCGCAGATCACGCAGACGCTGCCACGGGCATTCTTGCAAAAAGCGGTAAGCCACATCGAATGTCGCACCGCCCCAGCATTCGACCGAGAACAGTTGCGGCAGGTTGGCCGCATAGCTGGGTGCGACCTTGATCATATCGATCGACCGCATCCGTGTGGCCAGCAGCGACTGATGCCCGTCGCGCATGGTGGTGTCGGTGATCAGCAGCTGACGCTGGGCTTTCATCCAGTCGGCAACCGCCTGCGGTCCTTTTTGTTCCAGCAGGTTACGGGTGCCCATCTGCGGCTCGCCTCGCAGTGCCGGAGGTTTGGCCTCTTTCAGGTCAGCGCGTGGCTCGGGACGGTCCTTGGTTTCGGGGTGCCCGTTCACGGTGATGTCCGCGATATAGGTCAGCACTTTGGTGCCCCGGTCGCGGCGACGTTTAAAGGTAAACAGGTCTGGCGTCGTGTCGATGAACTTGGTGGTGTATTCGTTTGACAGGAAGGTTGGGTGTTTCAGCAGGTTGATGACAAAGTCGATATTGGTGCTGACACCGCGAATTCGGAATTCACGCAGTGCACGATCCATGCGCGCAATCGCAGCCTCAGGAGTCGGTGCCTTCGCGGTCACTTTGGTCAGCAGTGAGTCATAATACCGCGTGATCACCCCGCCTGCATAAGCCGTGCCGCCATCCAGACGAATGCCCATGCCCGTGGCCGAGCGATAGGCGGTGATGCGGCCATAATCGGGGATGAAGTTGTTCTGTGGGTCTTCGGTGGTGATCCGGGTCTGCAGTGCGTGGCCCGTCAGATGCACGTCGGACTGGCTGGCTGCACCGGTCGCTTCGGCCAGCGTTTTACCTTCGGCGATCAGGATCTGGGCCTGAACGATGTCGATACCGGTGACCTCTTCAGTAACGGTGTGTTCGACCTGAACACGCGGGTTCACTTCGATGAAGTAGAACTTGCCGGTTTCCATATCCATCAGGAACTCGACTGTACCTGCACACTCATAGTTCACATGGGCGCAGATCTTGCGGCCAAGTTCACAAATCTCTGCACGCTGGTCTTCCGACAAATACGGGGCAGGGGCGCGTTCGACGACCTTCTGGTTCCGCCGCTGGACCGAGCAGTCGCGTTCGTACAGGTGATAAATCTCACCATGCTTGTCGCCCAGTATCTGCACTTCGACGTGGCGGGCGCGGGTGATCATCTTTTCCAGATAGCCCTCGCCATTGCCAAAGGCGGCTTCGGCTTCACGGCGACCCTCCAGTACCTTCTCTTCCAACTCGTCCTCGGATTCGATCGGGCGCATGCCGCGCCCGCCACCACCCCAGGAGGCCTTGAGCATCAGGGGATAGCCGATTTCCTTGGCTTCGGCCCGGATCGCATCCATGTCGTCGCCCAGAACCTCGGTTGCCGGGATCACGGGCACACCTGCTTCGATGGCGACTCGCCGCGCGCTGGCCTTGTCCCCCAAGGCGCGCATGGTTTCCGCTTTGGGCCCGATGAACGTGATCCCGTTCTTCACACACGCATCCACAAAGCTGGGGTTTTCCGACAACAAGCCATATCCGGGGTGGATCGCATCGGCGCCGCATTCCTTGGCGACGCGAATGATCTCATCAATCGACAGATAAGCGGCAACCGGGCCCATCCCTTCGCCAATGCGATAGGCTTCATCCGCCTTAAAGCGATGCAGACCCAGCTTGTCCTCTTCTGCATAGACTGCGACCGTGCGTTTGCCCATCTCATTGGCTGCGCGCATCACGCGAATGGCAATCTCGCCGCGATTGGCGATAAGGATCTTTTTGAAGTCAGTCATGGCAGGTCCCGGTGTTGATGGTTTGGGCGTGTTCTTAGCCGGACACTACGCGCAGATACATCAGTCTTTCTGGGTAGAACCGGCATGTTAACGCTCGCAAACGCCTTTTATTTGTGCGCTTTTCTTAACGTCGCTGCGTTGCAGCATCAATTCTTTAATTTACTTCGGGTCAGTTGATCCAAGGAAAAGGTGCCCATCTGTCCCATATTGGACAGCAAATCCTGCTTGAGAATATCGATCACATGCGCCGGACCTCGCGGACCCAAGGCTGCCATCCCGTACAAAAACGCCCGCCCCAACATCACAAAATTCGCACCGCAAGCCAGCGCCCGCAGGATGTCCAGACCACCTTCGATGCCACTGTCAAAGATCAGGGGCAGCTTGGTTGCTGAACGCAGCTCTGGCAAAACCTCGATACTGGCCGGGGCTGCATCGAACTGCCGCCCCCCGTGGTTTGACACCCACAGCGCATCAACGCCCGCGCGCTCCAACGGCTCGGCGTCTTCGGCGCGCATTACACCTTTGATGATCAATGGCCCGTTCCAGTGATCGCGCAGCCAATTAACGTAGTCCATGTCTGGCGAAGTGCGCAGCAGATACCCCACATGGGCAGTTGGCGGCAGGTTTTGTCCGCTGTCTATGTACTTGTCCAGTGTGCGCATTCTGGGCGACCCTTGCCGCAACATCCCCAACGCCCAGGCTGGTCGCATCGCGATCTGCGCCAACAATCGTGGCGTCAGCCTTGGGGGTTGCGTGAGGCCAGAGCGCGTCTGACGCTCGCGCCGAGAGGCCACAGGAACATCAACCGTCAGCACCAGAGTCCTAAAACCCGCGTTGCGTGCGCGAGACAGCAAATCGGCGCGTATTTCAGGGTCTTTGGGCGGATAGAGTTGGAACCATGCATTCTCGCCAATACTGGGTGCCAAATCTTCGGGGTTTTGTGCCGCGACAGTAGAGAGTGTGTAAGGCAGCCGGGCCTTGGCGGCGGTCCGGGCCAGCAGACCTTCGGCATCCGGCCAGACCAGTCCGGACATACCGATCGGGGCAATACCAAAAGGCATCGGGTAGTTCTGGCCCAAAAACTGCGTGCGGGTGTCAAAATCACTCTCACCTCGCAGGATTGCGGGATAAAGCTGTACACGGTCCAGGGCATCCCGGTTGCGCTGCAGGGCAGTTTCCATGCCCGTGCCACTTTCCACATAATCCCAGACAAAGCGTGGCAACCGCCGTCGCGCGCGGTGCTTCAGGTCCGAAATACCAGGGTAAGTGCTGTGCAAATCCATGCGGATTGATCCGCCCTGTGCTGCGATTCGGCAAGCATCTGAGGTTGTTTTACGGGTCTGCGCCTACGTCGGGGTAGGGTTCGTGCGTGATTTGTGGGTATTCGGCCCCAAAAAATGAGTGAACAAGCCGTGAACAAACTCTTCCCCTCGGCACGCAACCCGCGTAGTTTAGGGGGATGAGCAGTTACGACGAAATGGACGCCTTCGAGGGTGCATCGCTTTCGGCGCGGGCGATGCCAACGCGGTCGAAAGATCATTTGGAGTGGCTTAACTCGCCACAACTTGAAGCGGCAACCAGGCTGGACGGACCTCTGCTGGTTTTGGCGGGAGCTGGAACTGGCAAGACGAGATGTTTGATTTCTCGCATCGCAGAAATCTTGGATGAAAAGCGTGCAAGATCGGATGAGATTCTTGCAGTCACGTTCACCAACAAAGCTGCGAAAGAGATGAAAGATAGGGTGCAAAAGTACCCGGTTAACGTCAGTCGCGGGTTGCAATGGATGGGAACCTTCCACGCGATTTGCGTGAAATTGCTGCGGCGTCACGCCGAGCTTGTCGATCTAAAGTCGAACTTCACCATTCTGGATAGCGATGATCAGCTACGTTTGCTCAAACAATTGGTGCAGGCGGCCAACATAGACGACAAACGCTGGCCTGCCCGAATGCTGGCTGGCATTATCGACGATTGGAAAAACCGTGCACTGACACCTGACAAGGTGCCCGCTGCGGATGCTGGCGCGTATAACAACAAAGGTGTTGAACTTTACGCCCAATACCAGACCCGATTGCGTGAGCTGAACGCAGTGGATTTCGGCGACCTGCTTTTGCACATGGTCACGATTTTTCAGACTCATTCGGACGTGTTGGAGCAATACCAACGCTGGTTCCGCTACATCCTCGTGGATGAGTATCAGGATACCAACGTGGCCCAATACCTCTGGTTGCGTCTACTGGCTGGGGGGCACAAGAACATTTGTTGTGTGGGGGACGATGACCAGTCGATCTATGGCTGGCGTGGCGCCGAGGTGGGCAACATCCTGCGGTTCGAAAAGGACTTCCCCGGCGCGTTTGTGGTGCGGCTGGAACAGAACTACCGCTCGACCCCACATATTCTGGCGGCTGCCTCGAATGTCATTCGCGGCAATGAAGACCGGTTGGGCAAGGAACTGTGGACTGATCGCGAAGACGGAGAAAAGGTTCGCCTGATTGGACATTGGGATGGCGAAGAAGAGGCGCGTTGGATCGGCGAGGAAATTGACGCGATGCAGGGTGGTACGCGGGGTGTGCGGCCGATGAACCTCGATGAGATCGCCATTCTGGTCCGCGCCTCGCACCAGATGCGGGCGTTCGAGGATCGGTTCCTGACCATCGGTCTGCCTTACAAGGTGATCGGCGGCCCCCGGTTCTATGAGCGGATGGAGATCCGTGATGCCATGGCCTATTTCCGGCTGGTGGTCAGCCCTGAGGATGATCTGGCATTCGAGCGGATCGTAAACACACCCAAACGCGGTTTGGGCGATAAGGCGCAGCAGACGATTCAGGTAGTGGCCCGTGAAAATGGGGTGTCTCTGGTCGAAGGCGCGCGGCTTGCGGTCGAAAATGGCCTGATCAAAGGCAAGGGCGGTAAGGCGCTGCGCGAATTGATCGACGGTCTGGCGCGCTGGAATTCGATGACGCGAGGGCCTCGGATCGAAGTCGATGACGACTCGGTCATTGATGATGGTGTTTCGCCCATACGCTATGGTGCGCCCGAGCATACGCATATCGAGCTGGCGCAGATCGTTTTGGACGAGTCTGGCTATACCGGTCACTGGCAAAACGACAAAACCCCTGAAGCGCCCGGGCGGTTGGAAAACCTTAAAGAACTGGTAAACCAACTGGACAATTTCGAGAACCTGCAAGGGTTTTTGGAGCATGTCAGTCTGGTCATGGACAATGAGCAGGATTCGGATGGCGCCAAGGTCTCGATCATGACCCTGCACGCGGCCAAGGGGCTAGAGTTTCCCGCGGTGTTCCTGCCGGGGTGGGAGGATGGTCTGTTCCCTTCGCAACGGTCGATGGACGAATCGGGCCTCAAGGGGCTCGAAGAAGAACGGCGCTTGGCTTACGTGGGCATCACCCGTGCGGAAGAGGTCTGCACGATATCTTTTGCGGCCAATCGGCGGGTGTTCGGGCAGTGGCAGAACTCCATGCCCTCGCGATTCATTGACGAATTGCCCGAGGATCATGTGGAGGTGCTGACCCCTCCGGGGTTGTATGGCGGCGGGCAGGTGTCGGCTGGTATTGAAACTCGCGCAGCCGAGGCGAATGTCTATAACTCGCCGGGCTGGAAACGGATGCAGGCGCGGCAGGGGCAGTACGGGATGTCGCAACCCAAGGAAAGCCGGAATACGGTGATCGATGCAACGGCAGTGGCCAGTTTCACATTGGGTGAGCGGGTGTTTCACCAGAAATTCGGCTATGGCGGTGTGGTCGGCATTGAAGGCGACAAGGTCGAGGTCGAGTTTGACAAGGCCGGGACGAAGAAAGTTGTCTCTCGGTTCCTGTCTGCCAAGGACGACGTGCCGTTTTGATCTTTTGCGAGGCTCTGCCTCGCGCTCCGAGGTATTTTTAAACAGAAGAAGTTGGGGCGTTCGCGCCCCTTTTTGCTGTTTGCAAAGGAAATGCGGCGGTTCCCAGGGAGGAGGAGAGCCCTAATGTATCAGCACCCGGGTTTGATGTAGGGCGACACATAGTTCTGCCACCAGTGACAGAACTTTGCCATTTTCGCCTCACTTCCTTCATCCAGCACCTAGACCGATTTCAATGATCCTGACTTCCCTTTTGGGAAAATCAGGGCTGATTTGCGGATCAGACGCCGAAGGCGCCTGTTCCTGCTGATCTGCCACGTGGCGAACGCGGATGATGTGAAGCGACCTGCCGTGCGCGATGTGACGGATCGGCCCGGCTTGTCCGAGCGTCGGGCGTGTGAATTGGCCGAGCTGCACAGGTCAGTCATTCAGTATCAGAAGCAGGATCGGGGCGGTGATGCCTTGCCCAAGCGGCTGCGCGAACTGGCAAATGAACGTCGTCGGTTTGGTCACCAAAAGAGAGGTGTCCTGCAATAGAAACCCGGTTCCTGTGAACTGAAATTCTGCCGGCGCGCCTGCCGCATCTGGCTCAATCCATGGTTTTCCGAATGGAGTTTTCAATTTCTCCCCGTCCGGGCCAAGCACATGCCGCAGCAATTTGCCGCTTTCGGTTTGTCGCAATCCGTAGGCCCCTTGGATAAACGCAATGGATCGCGTCGAGGCCGTTATTGCCCGCCTGGACGCACCAGCACGTTCTTCCAATGTCCCAAGGCGCTGTTCGGTGGAAATCACCCGGTTGTCAAACGCTTCTCTGAGCGCGACCAGATCATCCGCCGTCAAGACGACCTACGGCGAACCCTGTCTGCACCACTATCGAAACTTGGCGCAGAAACAGTGGGACAAGCATGTTGGTGAGAGCCAAGAGGTGAGCTTCAAAACGTATTTCTACATACTGCGACCCGCCTTGGCGATCTCGTGGATCAGGCAGATACCCGACACCCCACCGCCGATGAACCTGTATGATCTTGTCAAAGATCAGGACCTGTCACCCAACCTAGTGGGGCATATTGACAGGCTTTTGGTGTCAAAAAGCAAAACCAAGGAAATGGGCCGTGGGCAGCGCATAGCGATAATTGACGATTTCATACACGATCAAATGGCGTGGGCAACTGTGGTGAAAAAGAACGAAGATGGCCACGACCTCATGGCCGAGGATAATAATTGCTGAGGCACATCGTGAAAGAAAATGCCGGTGCTAGATACCATTGTCGAAGGTACATGGCTCGTAGTCATGACGGCAGATTAAGCATTCAACGAGAGACCACAGCGCATAACATCCGTTCAGAAATAAAAATTTCACTGCTCTTGGCAAGATCAAAGTTATCATCATTCAGGACGACCAGCGAGTTTCCGGAGCCCATCCCCACCTGCGTCACGGTCAGGGGGTCAGCCCCGAGCCTCAGCGTTCGGAGAGTGCCCATTCGGTGAACATGTTGATCTGCGCCTGAACCTCCGAAGCAACGCGTTTCGATTTGACCAAGAAATAGTCCGATCCGTAGCTCATACGGCGGTCAGACAGTTGAACCAGCGCTCCAATCTCAAGGTCCGGCTGCACCATGGCAAACGGGCAAAGTGCAACACCTTGGGCAGATAAAGCCGCGGCCCTTAACAGGTTGAAGTCCTCATATGTCGGTCCGTGCAAAGGTCCGGGGTCCGTGTTGTTGTCTTGATCAAACCAGCGCCGCCATCCAGTGGTATCGCCATCATGCAACAGGCCAAGCTGACGCAAGTCTACCGGTTCGTCCGACGTGGTGTTGTGCTGGGTGAGCAGAGCCGGGCTGCACACGGGCAGGCTGTCGCCACTCAGGAAGAATTCAGACGCGATATCAGGGCTATGCGGTGGTTCCGGCTGAAATGTAAATGCGACATGCACATCAGAAAAGTCGATTTCATATCCGTGGATCGCATAGACGATGCGGGTCTCGATCTCCGGATGGATTTGCTTGAATTTGGTAAGCCGGGGGATAAGCCAGCACATTGAAACAGACGGGATTGCGGCAACGACCAGTTCATTTCCATGATTGCCCGATTTGGCACGGTGACATGCTGCATCAATCTCGGCCAGCGACAGGGACAAGGAATTCGCCAGGTCTTGAGCGTGAGGTAACAGGGTCGCACGGTTGCCTTCCCGAAGAAACAACGGTGCCCCGAGCCAAGATTCTAAATTCTTCACCTGATGGCTGATTGCCGATTGCGTGACGAAAATTGCCTCGGCCGCAGCTTTGAACGACCCAAACCGTACTACGGCTTCGAAGGCCCGCAGTGCATTGAGAGGAGGTAAAGCCATGATATTCCTATAGCATGAGGAAATCTAATACTCCCTTGAGATAACATCGTTTGACGAAATCGTGCAATAGGCGCTGTCTGTAGGCAGGAGAACCCGAGTTGGGTCAGACCAAGTCAACTAGAGGACAAAAATGGAACGCGAACGTCTACAGAACTACGTCGGCAACGGCGACAAGGCCACCGGCACCTTTTCCGAGGCCGAAATGCAGCGCCGAGTTGACGCGATCCGCGCACATATGACCAAGGAAAGCATCAGTGCCGCGCTGTTCACCAGCTATCATTGTGTGAACTATTATTCCGACTTCATCTATTGCCAGTTCGGTCGCCGCTACGGCTTCCTCATCGATCACGACATCGCCACCTCGATCAGCGCTGGCATCGACGGCGGCCAGCCCTGGCGCCGAACTTTCGGTGGGAAGAACGTGACCTATACCGATTGGCAGAAAGACAATTATTTTCATGCCATCCGCACGCTGCTGCCTGGTGGCGCAAAGCGCATCGGCATTGAATTCGATCACATCACCATCGATACGCTGGCCCTGCTCAAGGCCGAGTTCCCGCAGATCGAGTTTGTCGACATCGCGGCGGCCTCTATGCGCCTGCGGATGATCAAGTCCGCCGAGGAAATCGCGCACACCGAAAAAATGACCCGCATTGCGGATATCGGCGGCGCGGCCTGTGTCGAAGCGACCGCCGTGGGTGTTCCCGAGCATGAAGTTGCCCTGCATTCCACCGCGACGATGATCCGCGAAATCGCGAAAGTCTGGCCCAATGGTGAGTTGCTCGACACCTGGACCTGGTTCCAGTCCGGTGTGAACACGGATGGTGCGCACAATCCAGTCACCAGCCGCAAGATCGAAGCGGGCGATATCCTGTCGCTCAACTGTTTCCCGATGGTAGCGGGCTATTACGTTGCGCTGGAGCGCACCATGTTTGCCGAGCACGCAAGCGACGATCACATCAAGATGTGGGAGCTGAACTGCAAAGTCCATGACCGCGGTAAGGAGCTGCTGGTTCCGGGCAACAAATGTTCCGACATCGCCAAGGAGCTGAACGAAATCTACGCCGAGGCCGATCTGCTGCAATACCGCAGCTTTGGCTATGGTCACTCCTTCGGCGTGCTCAGCCATTACTATGGCCGCGAAGCGGGCCTTGAGCTGCGCGAAGACTGCGAGACAGTTCTTGAAAAAGGCATGATCGTCTCGATGGAGCCGATGATCACGATCCCCGAAGGTATGCCCGGTGCAGGCGGCTACCGCGAGCACGACATCCTCGTGATCGAGGAGGCGGGTAACAAGAACATCACCGGCTTCCCCTACGGCCCCGAGCATTTGATCATCAAATCAAACGTCAAGGCAGCCTGATCTAATTGGAACGCCCCGGCCCTACCTGAGTCGGGGTGTTCTGCATCCAGAAACTGAAACAAGGGAGAAACATATGTTTCTAAATTCCTGGGTTCTTGATTGGTTCATCATCCTGAGTATCGCCACCATTTCTGTCGCTGTTGTGGCATGGCTGCTGGATCGCACCCGTCAAGACGATTGACCTGAAACACCTGTGCCGCGTGAGAAACCGGCACATTCCATCGAACTTATAGGGAGGAGTAGATCATGGAGAGCATTCCGTGGATCAACTGGTTCATCATGACCGCATCATTTGTTGTCTTGATATGGCTGGGCTGGAAATCTAGCAAAATCGTACATTCCAACAATGATGACGAAAGCGGCTTTCTGGTGGCCGGACGCTCGCTCGGCCCGTTTATCGGGGCGTCTACAATCGTTGCCACTGGGTATTCCGGTTGGGGCTTTATGGGCTCTCCGGGTGTCGCCTACGAATTCGGAGCCATTGAGATCCTCGGCAACTTCATGTTTGCCCCGGCAATGGTGATTGCCGTATTGTTCTTTGCCAAGTTCCTGTCGGGTCGCGCGGCGTCCATGGGCAGCAACACGATCCCTGAATATGCTGCAAACCTGCATGGATCCGGCGATTTGGCGCGTTTGGTCCAGGGTGTGGCGGCGGTTGTCACGATCGTGCTTCTGCTGGTCTTCCTGACCAGCCAGATCAAAGCCGTTGGCATCCTCGCAGCGGGCTGGCTCGAGCTTCCACAGGTCTGGGGTGCTACGGTGATGATCTCTATCATCATCCTATACACCGTCCTTGGCGGGCTAACAGCGGTTGCCTGGACCGACACGCTGATGCTGATGGGGATGCTGGTTGCGGCGGTGATCGTCTGCATACAGATGTTCAGCGACATTCCCTTGGGGCAAATGATCGCGCAGCTGAACGAAATCAACCCGGAGTTGGTCAACCCGACGACGTCGGATCCCTACGGCCAAGCCAAGGGCGCGGTTTATCTGGTCCTGCCCTACGCGTTCATGTTCTCGGCGGTTCTGCCCTACATGGCGGTGCGGTTTCTAGCGTTCCGCGAAGACGTGAAGTTTTCGACCGTCGCTATTTTCGTCGCGCCTTTCGCCTGCATCCTGTCGCTGATCCCGATTGTCGGTCTCTACATGCGTATAAAGATGCCCGATCTGGCAGAGGCAGATCAGGCCATGCCCGTTTACCTTGAGACCTTCCTGCACCCGATCCTGGGCGGCTTCATCACGCTGTGCATCCTGTTTGCCATGCAATCCACCGCCAACTCGCTGCTGCACACCGTGGCATCTGCGGCATCGCATGACCTACGCCGCGCGCTGTTTCCGGGCCACGAGAATCCCACGACCGTGCTGTTCATCAACCGCGCAGCAGTCGTGGTCTTCGGTCTGGTCGGGCTGGCCATGATGATCTACGCACCGCCGTTTTTTCTGTCTTGGCTGGGCATCCTCGGCACGGGCACATTGCTGGCCGCCCTGGTAGGGCCGATTTTTGTGTCAGCGTTCTGGCGGGGCAACGCTTATGGCGCATTGGCCGCGATGGTCGGTGGATTCTGCACCTCGGGCTACCTTTTGATCTGGAGCGACGCAGGCTGGGTCGTTGGACCGTTGGTCGGCTGCGTAGTTTCGACAGCCCTTTACATAGGTGTCAGCGCTTTGACCTTCGGCCTTGACAGACGGGTTGACACGGCCTGAGCTGGACGGATGAAATGAAGAAGGCAGGCCATCGGGCCTGCCTTCCTCTGTGGGAATTTGGTGGCCTAATACGGGCTTCTCTCGCAGCGGGATTGCCAAGCTGTTTGGGTGTGCGATCGGGTTAAGCGACCGGCCTGAAAATGCCATCCTCACTGCCGCGCCTGAAGCGGTCCCGTTTTCCTCGCGAGATCGTCGCATATGCGATCAACTTGGCAAAGCCGGCCGCAGAGATGTGGCCCAATCCAGGCTCGGCGTTGCATTCGAAATGATCACGGTTTCCCTGAACAGGAGCGCGAAATGCAATATCAACGTTTCCTTCCAAAAGGAGCAGCATCCTTTAGTCTGGATTATGACGGACCACCAAAAAAGTTCTCTTTCTTACTACTTCCAAATACAACCTTGCTGGCCTTCAGCGCTGCAATAGAACCGTTACGCATGGCCAATCAACTAACTCGCAAACGGTTGTTTGAATGGTACGTAATGAGTACAGACGGGGATCCTGTAGTTTGCTCCAACGGCATCAGTATAGGCGCGGACAGCGGTTTGCAGGTGCTGGAGCGCGGCAGTACCGCCTTCGTCTGTTCCGGAACAGAGCCTGCTTTGGCCTGCGATAACAGGGTGCTAGGTTGGATTCGACGACAGAGATTACATGGTATTAGCGTCGGGGGGATTTGCACTGGTGCCTTCGCGCTCGCGGAAGCCGGTGCCTTGGACGGCCGCCGCTTTACAGTGCATTGGGAAAATGTCCCATCTTTCCGCGAACTCTTTCCAGAACTGGAGCCAACCCGGAACCTCTATGAAACCGATCGAGGCCTGCGCACTTGCGGCGGTGGCCATGCGGCCACGGATATGATGTTAGAGATCATCGAGGAGACGTATGGTTCGCTCTTGGCGACTAGCGTCGCTGACATGTGCCTGCACAAGCGGGCTACAGTGGGGATGACTCGCCAGGTATCCGCGGTCTCGGCGGTGCTAGGCAGTCGAAACAAGAAGCTAACCTCCGCCATCCGCATTATGCAGGAAAATCTGGAGGAGCCATTGGAAATGGAAGAGATCGCCCGACGGGTAGCAGCGTCACGACGGCAGTTGGAGCGACTGTATCAGAAGCACGTAGGACGTTCTCCATGGCAATTTTATTTCCAGCTTCGGTTAGAGCGGGCTTACTCGTTGCTCAACGAAACCGACATGAGTGTGCGCGAAATCGCGATCGCGTCGGGTTTTGGTAATGCGCAACATTTCGCTAGGCAATTCAAACGCATGTTCGCCATTTCCCCTCACAGCTACCGCAAAACCTGGACGTTAGGTACAAAATCAGATCAGGTTAGAGATAGTGAGCCTAACCCCGATAGGAGCTTCGTTGCAAAAAAAAGTCGCGTGAAGGTTTCACCCTGTGAAACCAGCATGGTAGCTGGGCTTGACGTGATAGCGGCTTTGATGATGTGGCCGCCGCCCCCGACGGCATCAATGTGCCCAAGGTGATCTGACTTCTCAGTGAGCTTTGCATTCGGGCGCATCAGGCGCGCAAAGCGTACAGCTGTCCGTCGTCAGAGGTTTTGGGCCAGTTGGCGGCTTGAGCTAAAGGAGGGCCTGGCTCATCTGGTTAAGGATTTTGCGAATAAGATGAAGAAACGTCGCGATAGTGGCAGTCGGTTGATTGTACTATTGAAAGGGCGGGCCAGTACATCTGGCCTGCCTGAAGAAAACAGGAAACTTGCTGATAGGCGTGCAGATCGAGTTAAACAGATGTTGATCGAGCACACGTTCGACCTCTCATCGTCTAAAGCCAGCGCCGAAGGGCATGGCCGACTAGAAGACGCCAAGATTACCGTCCTGACCTATGAGCAAGGCGAGGCTATGGATCCGGTGGAGTCACAGAAATTCGAATCTGCCAGACGGGTCGAGGTTGAGCATTGCCTCATACCGGCAATGGTTCCCTCCAACACTGATTCCGCCCAATTGGCGAAAAATAGCGGTCGATGTCGATGGAAGGTCTTTGAGTCGCAAATGGCAATATCTGTGCGTCCGCGAGTAATGGAATGATTAAAGATCAAAGGCCTAGTTTTAGGAAAATGGCAAAACTATTTTTCGCCTGACATTTGATTCCGGTATGGGGAAGACGCGGCGACGTCAGGGAGGAGGTAGACGTCACCGCGCGCTTTCAACATCAGAGCAGGGAGGAGGAGAGCCCCGATGTATCAGTTTCCGGCTATTTGGGCCGGTATAAGGTGCGGCAGCATCAGGGAGGAGGTAGATGCTGCCGCTGATTACAGACCCTAAAGGGAGGAGGAAGGGCCTGATCTCGGTTGTTCTGGGCGCTTAACGCGCTGTGTGCTCATCGGCGGCTTGCTTGGCCAGACGTCGGATCATCGACCGGTGCAGGCCGAGATCGGCCAGTTCCCGATCCGAGAGGTTGGACAGCTCATTGACTGTCTGACGGTACATACGGTAGCTGGCGAAGCGGGTTTTTGCGGCTTCGATCCATGCGTTCAGCCCGTTGCTGTGTGCGCCTTTCAGCGCGGAAGTGTTGGTTGCGACCGCCATTTGCTCACTCGCTTTCATCTCTCTGTGCTGGTCATTTCCAGCGTTTGCTTGAGACTGAAGATAAGCCAATGCTGCAATTGCACAATAGGCTGCGATAACAATGCTGCTATGCAGCAAATGCATAGATATCAAAAACTTGATGCTCTGCACCTTGATCGCCCCTAAAAACATGAGTTCTGGGCAGATCATTCGCAAAATCGTTACATTGAAAAAAAATTGATGCACGATCTGAGTGCGCGATGTTTGAGCGACAAATCACAAAATTTAGGCGTTCACAGACCGGGTATCGAACGGTGTTGGGGTCCTTTGGAGGCATCCTGTGACCTTGCTGGGAATTCGTGGGATGCGGTGAACTCGAGCGATATCTCTGAGTTTTTTCGAGAGGTGATTCGACTTCACGAGCAAGAAAATCGACGAAAACACCCGGTTCTCTGAAAAAATCTGAGAATGTATGGGAAATCATGGGGTCGAATAGAGCGGCGAGATTTGCGTATATATAGTGCCTCGCTTGATAGAGGCCACTACAGGGGGTATCTGAGGCGTTCTGCAGAAAGATTTGAGGGCTGCTATTTGGTCGCCGAACTCTTATCGGGCCTAAATTTCCTGTTGATTTCCATGAATTCCCATGGCATCCCTATATGCATCCGATGAGGACGAGGCAGCAGGGGCACAAAACGACCCCAAACCAAATAACAAACAGGTTTCATACAGGCACTTCGCTTTCATCACTCTGAAGATCCGGCGCGCGAGCGAGCAGACATCCCCCCAGGTGGCGCGCGCAGCTGGACATCCCGCACAGCGGGTCAATGCGGCGGGTTGATCAGTGGCAGCAGATCAACCCGCCGTTTTTCATCCGGGGGCGTGAAATTTGAGGTGGGGCGCAAGCGAAAGGGACAGTCGTCTTGGCGCGCAGGTTTAGAGGTGAAAGCCACCATAAGGTGGACACGAAGGGCAGGGTGTCGATCCCGGCCTCGTTTCGCCGTGTGCTTGAAGCGTCTGATCCCAACTGGCAGCCCGGTGATACTCCTGAGCTTGTGATTGTCTATGGCGACCACCGTCGCAAATACCTTGAATGCTATACGATGCAGGCAATTGATGAGGTCGATGACAAGATCGATGCCTTGCCGCGCGGCTCGATGGAGCGGCGGATGCTGCAACGTATGTTCCACGGTCAGTCCTTCCCTACGACCGTAGATGAGACCGGACGTTTGGTCCTGCCTGCCAAGCTGCGCAACAAGATCGACCTTGGAAATGAGGCATTCTTTATTGCTGCTGGTGACACCTTCCAGATCTGGAAGCCCGAAACCTATGAGGTCGAAGAACTGGCCAAGACCGAAGAGTGGATGGACGATCTGCCAGATGATTTCGACCCGATGGTCTATCTCGATGGCGTTGGGGACGCGTAACGGCATGCCCGGCGCTGTCTCCTCATCTTCGAACTCACATATCCCTGTCTTGCTGCGCCCTTTGCTGGCGGCGGTGTCTCCGGTATCGGGAGTATGGTTGGACGGAACCTTCGGCGCAGGCGGCTATACGCGGGGTCTGCTGCAGGCCGGCGCCGACAAGGTGATCGGCGTGGATCGCGATCCGCTTGCGTTTGAGATGGCAGCAGATTGGGCGGGTGACTATGGTGACCGGCTGGTGATGCAGCCGGGTGTGTTTTCGCGGTTGGATGAATATGCGCAGGATTTGGACGGAGTGGTTCTGGACCTTGGCGTGTCGTCGATGCAATTGGATCAGGCCGAGCGCGGGTTTTCGTTCATGAAAGACGGGCCGCTTGATATGCGCATGAGCCAAGAGGGTGAAAGCGCCGCTGATCTGGTGAACGGCGCAACCGAAGCTCAATTGGCGGATATTTTGTTCCACTTTGGCGAAGAACGGGCCAGTCGGCGTATCGCCAAAGCGATCATCAAAGCACGGACTGAGGCACCGATCACAACGACGTTGCGATTGGTCGAGATCATTGAATCCTGTCTGCCGCGCCCGAAACCGGGCCAATCGCATCCCGCGACGCGCAGCTTTCAGGGGCTGCGGATTGCTGTGAATGCTGAATATGAGGAGCTGTTTCAGGGCCTTATGGCCGCTGAACGGGCTTTGAAGCCCGGTGGGCAACTGGCCGTTGTGACCTTTCATTCCATCGAGGATCGAATGGTTAAGCGGTTCTTCCAATCGCGCGCGGGCAAGACCGGTCGGGCCAATCGCTATGCGCCCGAAATCGAACAGGAACTGCCGCAATTTACTCTTAAAACCCGCAAGGCCGTCGGGCCGGATGAGCAGGAATTGCAGGAAAATCCACGCGCGCGTTCTGCCAAGCTGCGCGTTGCGGTTCGGACAGAGGCTCCGGCAGGGGAAATCGAAGCGCGCGCCATTGGCATGCCGCAGCTGGGGGAGAGTGCAAGATGAAGAGTATTCTGTATGTGTTAACTGCCATGTCCGTGTTTGGTTTGGCGCTTTGGGCGTATCAAGAGAACTACCGCACTCAGCAGGTATTGAAAGAAACCCAGTCGTTGCAGCGTCAGATTGGCACGGCGCAGGTGAGGCTGGCGGTTCTAAACGCCGAATGGGCTTATCTCAACCGACCGGATCGGTTGCGTGAACTTGCGGACCTGAACTTCGAACGTCTGGGCCTGCTGCCCTTGCGGTCTGAACAGTTCGGGCGCGCGGATCAGATCGCGTATGCCGAGGATCCTGATCTGCCAATTGTTGATCCGATTGAATTGCAGGCCATTACGGATCTGCAGGCCCTGGGCGAGGTTCAGCTGCCATGACACGTACCCCACTTCGTCCTCTGGCCCGTGTTCTTGAGGCGCGCGCGAAAGGGGAAAACCCCAAGGTCATCGAGCGCGAGAATATTCGTCAACGCCACGAACAGATGAAAGATCGCGCACGTGCCCGTGCTGAGGGGCGTTTGCTGGTGCTGGGCCTGTTCTTCTTCTGCGCGTTTTCGGTTGTTGGGGTCCGCATGGGCATGCTGGCGACCTCTGAGGCGCAGGAGCCGCTAGCGAGCGCGCCTGGGGCTTCGATTGCTATGCAACGTGCCAATATTGTGGATCGTGAAGGCCGTATTCTTGCGACCAATCTGGATACCTATTCGGTCTACGCCCAGCCGCCTCTGATGATCGACCCGATTGCGGCGGCGGATCAGCTGGTGGCGATCTTCCCCGATCTGGAAAAAGAGCGTTTGGTCAAAGACTTCACCGGCAACCGCAAGTTCCTGTGGATCAAGAAACGTATCTCACCCGAGCAGAAACAGGCCGTTCACGATATCGGCGATCCGGGCATTCTGTTTGGCCCGCGCGAAATGCGCCTGTACCCCAATGGCAAACTGGCCGCGCATATTCTGGGTGGCTCAGGTTTTGGGCGCGAGGGCGTAAGTGCGGCCGAAGTGATCGGCGTTGCCGGGGTCGAAAAGAAATTCGACGACTACCTGCGCGACCCGGCCAATGGCAACAAGCCACTGCAACTATCACTGGATCTGACCATTCAGGCCGCAGTTGAGCAGGTCTTGTATGGCGGCATGAAGATTATGAATGCCAAAGGGGCCTCGGCGGTTTTGATGAATGCCCATACGGGTGAGGTTGTCTCGGCTGCGTCTCTGCCTTCGTTCGATCCCAATGATCGCCCGCGCCCTCCGACCTCGGGCTTTGATCCCTCCGACAGCCCGTTGTTCAACCGCTATGTGCAGGGCGTGTACGAGCTGGGTTCGGTTTTCAAGATTTTCACCGCAGCACAGGCGGTGCAGCTTGGATTGGTGAATTCTGAGACTATCATCGATACCTCCGGCCCGATGAAGATCGGTCGTTTTCCGATTGGTGAGTTCAACGGCAAGAACTATGGCAAGATCAGCGTCGCTGATGTGATCGTCCACAGTTCGAATCGAGGAACCGGCCGACTGGCCTTGCAGATCGGGGCCAAACGACAGCAGGAGTTCCTGGAAACGCTGGGCATGTTCGAACCAACACCGTTCGAGATTGTCGAGGCCTCCGGGGGTGCGCCACTCAAACCCAAAAAATGGGGTGAACTGAGCACGGTGACCATTTCCTATGGCCACGGCCTGTCGACCAGCCCGATGCATCTGGCGGCAGGGTATGCGGCGATTGCCAATGGTGGGCATTATGTCAGCCCGACGATCCTGAAGAAAAACGGCCCGCAATACGGCCCGCGTGTTCTGACGGACAGTGCTGCGTCGCAGGCGCAGAAGATGCTGCGCAAGGTGGTGACCGACGGCACAGCAAGCTTTGGTGATGTCAAAGGCTATGATGTGGCAGGTAAGACCGGAACGGCAGACAAGCCAAAGCCGCGCGGCGGGTACTACGATGATAAGGTGATCGCGACCTTTGCCACTATTTTCCCAGCCTACGATCCAAAATATGTGCTGATTGTTACGCTGGATGAACCGTCGATCGTCGCCTACGGCGAAAAGCGTCGCACCGCAGGATGGACGGCGGTGCCCGTGGCGGCTGAATTGATCGGGCGGGTTGCCCCTTTGCTGGGCCTGCGTCCCCGGCTTGAGCCTGAGGCGGGCGCTGCTATAACCCTGACCTCGAATTAGAGTGCCAGAGAACAGGTAGGTCATGGGCGCAAGGATAAAGAAACTCAGCCAACTGGCCCTGACCGCGCGCGGCGGCGCGAACCCGGATATTACCGGGCTGGCGGTTGACAGCCGAGAGGTCAAAGAGGGTTTCCTGTTTGCGGCCCTTCCCGGCACGCGCGTCCACGGCGGTGAATTCATTCAATACGCCTTGCGCATGGGGGTCGCTGCCGTTTTGACCGACGCTGAGGGCGCGCAGATCGCTGCAACGGAACTGGCCGCCTCGGACGCAGCATTAATCGTCGTCGAAGACCCGCGTCAGGCGCTGGCCGGATCGGCGGCGCTGTGGTTTGGCCAGCAGCCACAAACCATCGTTGCCGTTACCGGGACCAATGGTAAAACCTCGGTTGCCAGTTTCGTGCGCCAGATCTGGACCGAGCTTGGCCATGCCGCCGTCAATCTTGGCACCACCGGGGTCGAAGGCGCTTGGACCGCATCGCTGGCTCACACAACGCCCGAACCGATCACCCTGCATCGCTGCCTGTCCGAGGCGGCGGAGAATGGCGTGACCCATGCGGCGATGGAGGCTTCCTCTCACGGTTTGGAGCAACGCCGGTTGGATGGCGTGCATCTGACCGCTGCCGGGTTCTCGAACTTCACGCAGGATCATCTGGACTATCACGAAACCTTCGAGGCGTATTTCGCCGCCAAGATGGGGCTTTTCGACCGGGTTCTGCCACAGGACGCATCAGCGGTCGTCAACCTCAGCGACCCCAAGGGCGCGCAAGTCCGCAAGATCGCCGAAGCGCGGGGGCAGTCGGTGCTGACCGTCGGGCTGGGTGAGGCCGATCTGTGCCTGATGAACCAAAGGTTTGACACGACCGGGCAGGATTTGCGGTTCTCGTGGCAGGGCAAGACCTTCCAGACGCGCCTGAACCTGATCGGTGGGTTTCAGGCTGAAAACATCCTGCTAGCCTGTGGGCTGGCCATCGCAGCAGGCGACGACCCTGAGAGAGTGTTCGAGACCCTGCCACACCTGACAACGGTCCGAGGCCGCATGCAACTGGCTGCCACCCGCGACAATGGCGCGGCGGTGTTTGTGGACTATGCTCACACGCCCGACGCTGTTGCGACAGCTTTGAAAGCGCTGCGCCCGCATGTCATGGGCCGTCTGATCGCTATCGTCGGCGCGGGCGGAGATCGCGATGCCACCAAACGCCCGCTGATGGGCGCGGCCGCAACCAATCACGCCGATATCGTTTTTGTCACCGATGACAACCCGCGCAGCGAAGACCCCGCCGCCATCCGCGCCGCTGTGATTGAAGGCGCGCCGGGCGCGACGGAGGTAGGTGACCGCGCCGAAGCGATCCTGCGCGGCATCGACGCTTTGCAACCGGGTGACGCGCTGCTGATCGCTGGTAAGGGCCATGAAACCGGCCAGATCGTTGGTGATCAGGTTTTGCCCTTTGATGATGTCGAACAAGCCAGCATCTCCGTGGCCGCTCTGGATGGGAGGGTCGCATGACGCTCTGGACAGCGGCCGAGGCTGCCGAAGGGACCGGTGGTCGCGCGACTACTGATTGGACGGCGAATGGCGTGTCAATTGACACGCGCACCTTGCAGCCTGGCGACCTATTTGTTGCTTTGAAAGCTGCGCGAGACGGGCACGACTTTGTGGCTCAGGCGCTTGAGAAAGGCGCGGGGGCTGCCTTGGTCTCGCATGTCCCCGAGGGCGTGCCCGAAGACGCACCGCTGTTGATCGTCGAGGATGTTCAGGCCGGTTTGGAAGCACTGGGCCAAGCCGCGCGTGCGCGCACTAAGGCACGTATCGTCGGTGTGACCGGCAGTGTCGGCAAAACCTCGACCAAGGAAATGCTGGCGACCATCCTCGAAAGACAGGGTAGGACCCATGCCAGCGTTGCCAGCTATAACAACCATTGGGGCGTGCCCCTGACTTTGGCGCGGATGCCGCAAGACACTGAATTTGCAGTGATCGAGATCGGGATGAACCACCCCGGCGAGATTGCTCCGCTCGCGTGTCAGGCCCGCCCGCATGTGGCTTTGGTGACAACGGTAGCCGCGGTGCATCTTGAGGCGTTTGAGTCGGTTGCAGGAATCGCCCATGAAAAGGCGGCAATTTTCGAGGGGCTGGAACCCGGCGGCGCAGCCATCGTCAATGCCGATATCGAGCATGCCGAAATTCTGCGCCAGACGGCGCAAGACCACGGCGCAGGTATAGTCGAATTTGGCCGACAGGCCGCAGACTACAAACTGACGGATGTGACCGCCGGACCGGATTCGGTTCAGGCCCAAGCCTCGGTTGGTGATACGCAGTTCACCTTCGACGTCCAATCCGCCGGTACGCATTTTGCAATGAATGCGTTGGGCGCTTTGGCGGCCTGTGTCGAACTGGGCGTCGATCTGGAACAGGCCATCGAAGGGTTACAGCACTGGTCTCCGGTCAAAGGTCGCGGGGTGCGCGAGACTTTGCCATTGGCAAATGGCGGACAAATCGAACTGCTGGACGACAGCTACAATGCCAACCCGACTTCGATGGAGGCTGCTTTGGACGTGCTGGCGGCATCCCAAGGTGCGCGCCGGATCGCCTTTCTGGGGGACATGAAAGAGCTGGGGCCGCAGGAACAGGCCATGCACGCGGCGATGGCGCAGGTCAATGCGATGGCCCGTGTGGATCAGGTGCATTGTATCGGCCCGCTAATGCAGGCGCTGCATCAGGCTCTGCCAGATGACAAGCGCGGGCTGTGGTTTAAAACCAGCGTCGAGATGGCTGAGCACATGCCTGATCTGATCAAAACCGGCGATACCGTGCTGGCCAAGGGCTCCTTGAGCATGGCTCTGGCGCGGATTGTTGACGGTCTGCGCAAAATGGGGCAAGGGGGCGCGCTTGACGGGTGAACTTACCCATAGGCCTCGTGTAAGAAAGGTTTTGTAATGCTTTATTGGTTGACCGCCTTGTCGGACGGAGGGGATTTCTGGAACCTCTTCCGCTACATTACATTCCGCGCGGGCGGGGCCTTTCTAACGGCGCTGATCTTTGGCTTCATCTTTGGAAAACCGCTTATCAATGTGCTGCGCAGGAAGCAGGGCAAAGGCCAGCCGATTCGTGACGACGGGCCAGAGGGGCATTTTTCCAAAGCTGGTACCCCAACTATGGGGGGATTACTGATCGTCGGCGCTCTGGTCACTTCGACCCTCGTTTGGGCGCGGTGGGACAACCCTTATGTCTGGATGGTTCTGTTCGTGACTTTGGCCTATGCGGCCATTGGTTTTGCGGATGACTACGCAAAGGTATCAAAGCAAAACACGAAGGGCGTTTCCGGCAAGATGCGGATGGCTTTGGGTGTCATCATCGCTGTACTGGCGTCGCTATGGGCAGTTCTGCATCATCCTGAGGCGCTGCAAAACCAACTTGCTGTGCCTGTTTTCAAAGATACGCTCGTTAATCTGGGCATCTTCTACATCCCGTTCGCTATTGTCGTCATCGTGGGGGCGGCGAATGCGGTGAACCTGACCGATGGTTTGGACGGCTTGGCGATCATGCCTGCGATGATTGCTGCCTCGACGCTTGGAATCATCGCCTATGCCGTCGGGCGGGTCGACTTTACCGAGTACTTGGACGTGCATTATGTGCCCGGGACAGGTGAAATCTTCATCTTCACCTCGGCCCTCTTTGGCGCGGGGCTTGGGTTCCTGTGGTACAACGCCCCGCCCGCTGCTGTGTTCATGGGCGATACCGGATCACTGGCACTGGGCGGCGCGCTGGGGGCCATTGCCGTCGCCACCAAACACGAGCTGGTGCTGGCCGTCGTCGGCGGGTTGTTCGTGGTCGAAGCGCTGAGCGTGATCATTCAGGTCCTCTATTTCAAACGCACCGGCAAGCGCGTCTTCCTGATGGCCCCGATCCATCATCATTATGAGAAAAAGGGCTGGGCCGAGCCGACCATTGTGATCCGCTTCTGGATCATCTCGCTGATCCTGGCGATGATTGGGTTGGCGACGCTGAAGGTGCGTTGAAGAACCGTCGGGTTGTACTGTCCGGATGTTCGGGCGGTGGCAAGTCCACCCTACTAGAGGAAATGGCGCGACGCGGCTATGCCACGGTCGCGGAACCGGGTCGTCGGGTGATCGCAGCCGAGCAAGAGCACAGCGGAGATGGCTTGCCCTGGATCAATCCCGAGTCGTTTTGCCGTAAGGTGATCCAAACATCTTTCAATGATGTGACCAAGGCTCCAGATGGTTTGGTCTTATTCGACCGTTCCGCGCTGGACGCCTTGATTTGGTTTGATCGAACCGGTGCCAATCTGGAAAGTTCAATTCGGGATAAGATACTAAGCCTAGGATACGATCACTGCGTTTATCTGTTCCCTCCGTGGCCCGAAATCTATGTAAAAGACGAACAGCGAAGGCATGACTTGTCCGACGCACTTGAAGAGTATGAGGCTTTGTGCGACCGCTTACCAACGCTCGGGTTTCAAACTGTGCTTGTTCCGAAAAAGCCAGTTGCAGACCGGGCAGATTGGTTTGAGGCGCAGCTAAACAAAGGGCAAACGACATGATCCCGGTCAAAGGGTTTTCAGGACAGAAAGTTGCGGTTCTGGGGCTGGGGCGATCTGGGCTGACCACCGCACGAGCGTTGCGTGCAGGCGGGGCACAGCCGGTGTGTTGGGATGACAATCCGGACGCGCGGGAGAAGGTGCAGGCCGAAGGGTTCGACTGTACCGATCTGCGCCGAACCGGGGCGTTGGAGGGTATCGCATCACTGATCGTGTCGCCGGGCATCCCGCATCTCTATCCCACTCCGAACCCCATCGTTGCGGCGGCCTTGGAGGCGGGCGTTCCGGTAGACAATGATATCGGCCTGTTCTTCCGCTCCTTCGCAGGGCCGGAATGGAACAACTTTGATACTCTGCCGCGTGTGATTGCTGTCACCGGGTCGAATGGGAAGTCAACCACCGCAGCGTTGATCCACCACATTCTGACTGAGGCCGGACGATCAGCCGAATTGGCAGGAAACATCGGGCGGGGCGTGCTGGATATTGATCCCGGCACCGATGGTTCGGTCGTGGTGCTGGAACTCAGCAGCTATCAAACTGAACTGGCCCGGTCGCTGACACCGGATGTGGCGGTGTTCACCAATCTTTCGCCAGATCATCTGGACCGCCATGGCGGCATGGGTGGTTACTTCGCTGCAAAAAGACGCCTGTTTGCCGAAGGTGGGCCCGATCGTGCTGTCATTGGAGTGGATGAGGCCGAGGGCGCGTTTCTGGCCGGGCAGATGGCCGAGGGGCCAGCGGATGACCGAGTTATCCGTGTTTCGATCGATCGTAAGCTGACCGGTCCGGGCTGGCAGGTCTTTGCCCGTAAAGGGTTCCTTTCAGAATACCGCAAGGGGCGGCAGGCGGGCTCGATTGACCTGCGCGCCATCAAGGGCTTGCCGGGGACCCATAACCACCAAAACGCCTGTGCCGCCTATGCCGCTTGCCGTTCGCTGGGCTTGGCCCCTCGGGTGATCGAAGACGCGTTGCACAGCTATCCGGGCCTGCCGCATCGCAGCCAGATTATCGCCGAAGCGCAGGGCGTGACTTATGTGAACGACTCTAAAGCCACAAATGTCGACAGTGCGGTCAAGGCGCTGGGGGCGTTCAAGCGGATACGCTGGATCTGTGGCGGGTTGGAGAAAGAGGGTGGGCTGGCTGCTCTTAACGAGGCAACCACCGACGTGCTGAAGGCTTACGTCATTGGGCGTGAGGCTGCGAATTTTGCAATGCAATTGAACGTCGAAACACAGGTTTGCACAACAATGGCTGCGGCGGTCGAACAGGCGATGGCAGATGCCGAAGCAGGTGATACCATTTTGCTTGCGCCTGCTGCTGCAAGTTTTGACCAGTATGATAGTTTTGAACGACGTGGCGAGGATTTTGCTGACAGTGTTCTGCAAAGACTGGCTGAATAGAGCGATTACAGTTTGCCACTTGTTCACAAGGGCAAATGGGCTATCGTCTTGACGCCCTAGCGGATTTGGTCTTGCCTTGGCAGGACTTTAGAAAACGAGGTTACGGATATGTCCAACCGAAAGAAATTTATGGTGTTGCCAGCGGTGCTGCTGGTCGGAGCCTGTGCCAGCTCTGGCGCGAACTACACGCCGATCATCGATGGCAACATCGGTCCCAATTACAACGCAGACCTGGCGCAGTGTCAGGCTCTGGCCCGAACACAGCCAACCGTTGATGGCAGAACTGCGGGTGCAGCGGCGATTGGTGCTGCAGGTGCCGCTGGTACAAAAGCGATCATCGATGACAGTGCCAGCGATCTGGGCCGTACCGCTGTTGCGGGTGCTCTGATCGGTGCGGGTGCAAGCGCGCTACAGAACACCCAAAATCAAGAGGTTATCGTGCGCAACTGCATGCGCGGGCGTGGCTACAACGTCGTCGGCTAAGGTTTGATCGTCAAAACGAGCGGCTTGCAATGGCGGTTCCGGCGGCGTGGCCCGAGGACCACGCCCATTGAAAGTTATAACCGCCCAGCCAGCCGGTGACATCCACCGCTTCACCAATCGCATAGAGGCCGGGGATCTCCCTGGCCTCCATCGTTTTTGAGGACAGCCCATCTGTGTCGATCCCGCCCAGCGTGACCTCGGCCGTGCGGTAGCCTTCGGTGCCCGATGGGGTCAGTTGCCAGTTGGATAGGGCAGAGCTCAGATCGCTGAGCGCCGCATCAGACTGGTCGGCCAGATTGCCATGCATTGGCATCTGCTGGCTGAGGTAATCGACCAGCCGCGCGGGCAAGTGGCGCGCCAGTTCCGTGGTCAAATCCTTGCGCCCAGCGCTTTGGCGTTGATCCCGCAGCAGGTCGAACAAAGGCAGATCGGGGATCAGGTTCACGCGGATCGCCTCACCCTCGCGCCAGTAGGATGAGAGTTGCAGAACCGACGGCCCGCTAAGGCCGCGATGAGTGAACAGAAGCGCTTCGTCAAAACTGGTACGCTCGTTTGACAATCGTGTTGGCAGCGACACGCCTGAGAGGTCTTTGAACTTCCCATCTGAGAACGTGAACGGGACCAGCGCGGCGCGGGTTTCAGTCATTCGCAACCCGAATTGCAGGGCGATATCATAGGCCAGCCCTGTCGCGCCCATTTTGGGGATTGACTTGCCGCCGGTGGCCAGAACCAGATTGGAGCAGGTCAGGCTTTGGCGCTGTCCTTCGCGTTCGACCTCCAGTGTGAAGCCCCTTTCAGTCTTGCGCAGGTCCTTCAGCTCGGTCCGCACCCACAGCTCTGCTCCGGTACGCGTCATCTCATCCAGCAGCATCTGGATGATCTGTTTGGAGGACCCATCGCAGAACAGTTGCCCCAGTGTTTTCTCATGCCATGCGATTTTGTGGCGCACGACCAGATCGACGAAATCCCATTGCGTATACCGCGCCAGAGCGGATTTACAGAAATGTGGGTTCTGCGACAGGAAGTTTCCCGGTCCCGCATACATGTTGGTGAAATTGCAGCGCCCGCCGCCAGAAATGCGGATTTTCTCACCCGGCGCTTTCGCGTGATCGATCACCAATACGCGTCCGCCGCAATGGGCGGCGCACATCATGCCGGCCGCTCCGGCCCCAAGGATGATCGTGTCGTAGGTCATGGGTGGGGGGATGGCTTGGATTGAGCCAGAACGCAAGAGCGCGCCATCGTCTCGTTCAGGGTGCAATCCCGCGCGGGAAATCCGCATTGCCAGTTGCCGGACGCACTGTCATCCTGCGGTGATAACTTACCTGCATAGAAGGAACAGTTCATGCGATTCCCTGATTTTATGGTGGCCTTTCCAAAACTCGACGTTCCTTTCCCCGAAGATGTGGTGCAGACGGCGGTAATTCGCTCGGATGCGGGGCTGGTGGCGTTTTTTACCTTTCTTAAGGAAATGGAGCTTCCGCTTCATTCTCATGGCGCGCAATGGGGTACAGTTGTTGAAGGTGAGATTGAACTGACAATCGGAGATCAGACGAAAACCTACCGTCCTGGTGAAAACTACTCGATCCCAGCCGGGGTCGAACACGGAGGCCGGATCAAGGCAGGTACGCGCGTGATTGATGTCTTTGAGGAACCGGACCGGTATCCGATCAAAGCGTAACGCACTTTCATATCTCTGGGGCTGATCGAATTCCGCTTATGCCCCTCATTTCCCTAGCCCAATCCCCAAAATCCCTGTACACTTCGACACAGACCCCGAAAACGGGGCGTTAACGAGGCAGTAAGTGGCGGTATCTCATGACTGAGATGGTGTATGGCGCGGTCCAAGACCAGCGCGGCGAACCGATTCTACCAAAGTGGTGGCGCACGATTGATCGCTGGACGATGTCCTGCGTTCTGATCCTGTTTGTCATCGGGTTGTTGTTGGGGTTGGCGTCCTCGCCGCCACTGGCTGGGCGCAACGGCTTCGATCCGTTTCACTATGTTGAACGTCAGGTGCTGTTCGGTGGGCTGGCGCTGATTGCGATGTTGCTGACCTCGATGATGTCGCCGACTTTGGTGCGCCGTCTGGCGGTGCTGGGCTTTCTGGGGGCGTTTGTTGCGCTTGCCTTTCTGCCGATTTTTGGCACGGATTTCGGCAAAGGGGCAGTACGTTGGTACTCGCTCGGCTTTGCCTCACTGCAACCGTCCGAGTTTCTCAAGCCCGGATTTGTGGTTGTTGCGGCGTGGCTACTGGCGGCATCGCAGGAAATCAACGGCCCTCCGGGGCGGTTGTGGTCTTTTGCCCTGTGTATGGCGATTGTTGGGATGTTGGTGATGCAGCCTGATTTCGGGCAGGCCTGCCTTATCCTGTTTGGTTGGGGCGTGATGTATTTCGTGGCAGGCGCCCCCATGCTGCTGTTGGTTGGCATGGCGGGTGTAGTCATTCTGGCGGGGATGTTCGCCTATTCCAGCTCGGACCATTTCGCACGCCGTATTGACGGATTTTTGAATCAAGAGGTCGACCCGACCACTCAGCTTGGCTATGCCACCAATGCTATCCGCGAGGGCGGCTTGTTCGGTGTGGGCGTGGGGGAGGGGCAGGTCAAATGGTCTCTGCCGGATGCGCATACAGATTTCATCATCGCCGTGGCGGCCGAGGAATATGGCCTTATCCTGGTGCTGATCATCATCGCGCTCTATTCGATCATCGTGGTGCGCTCGCTGCTGAGGTTGATGCGTGAACGGGATATGTTCATCCGCTTGGCGGGAACTGGCCTGGCCTGCATGTTTGGTGTCCAGGCGATGATCAATATGGGTGTTGCGGTGCGACTGCTGCCTGCCAAGGGTATGACGCTGCCTTTTGTCAGCTACGGCGGCTCGTCCCTGATCGCAGGCGGCATCGCCATCGGTATGTTGCTGGCCTTCACCCGAACCCGCCCGCAAGGCGAGCTTGGCGATATTCTGCGCGGACGAAGCTGATGAGCAAACCCTACCTTCTGATTGCGGCGGGCGGCACTGGGGGCCACATGTTCCCGGCGCAAGCCCTGGCTGAGGCGATGTTGCACAAAGGTTGGCGCGTGCGTCTGTCTACCGATGCCCGTGGGGCCCGCTATACCGGTGGCTTCCCGCACACGACCGAGATTGTCGAAGCCTCCTCGGCCACTTTCGCGCGAGGCGGTTTAGCGGCTAAGGCACTGGTCGGTCCTAAGATCGCTGGTGGCGTCGCCAGCATGGCGTTTCAGATGATGCGGGACAAACCGGATGTGGTCGTGGGCTTCGGCGGATATCCCTCGATACCAGCTCTGGGTGCGGCGGTGATGCTGAAACTCCCGCGCATGATCCATGAGCAAAACGGGGTGCTGGGCCGGGTGAACCAGCTATTTGCCACGCGCGTTTCACAAGTGGCCTGCGGTGTCTGGCCGACGGACCTGCCCGAAGGCGCGCAGGGCATCCATACCGGCAACCCCGTCCGGGCCGCAGTGTTGGAACGGGCGGGTGCGCCCTATATCCCACCCGGCGAATATCCGATGTCGGTTCTGGTGATGGGCGGCTCTCAGGGCGCCCGTATTCTCAGTGATGTGGTGCCCGAGGCAATTGCCGCTCTACCTGAATTCCTGCGCGGGTTCATCCGCGTTTCGCACCAGGCCCGGGACGAGGATGGCGCCCGCGTAACGGCCTTCTACGCCGATCACGGCATTCGCGCCGAAGTCCAGCCGTTTTTTGATGACGTTCCGCGCCGGATGTCGGATGCGCAACTTGTCATCAGCCGTTCGGGCGCGTCGAGCGTGGCCGATATCTCGGTCATCGGTCGCCCGTCGATCCTGATTCCTTTCGCCGCCGCTGCAGGGGATCACCAAACCGCCAACGCCCGAGGACTGGTGCAGGCGGGTGGGGCGATCATGATCCCTGAAAAGGCGCTTGACGTTCCCTCACTGACCGAGCAAATGACCACGGTTTTGACCAACCCCGAAGCCGCACAGAAAATGGCCCATGCCGCCCTCTCGACAGGTGCCCCCGACGCTACTGAGCGTCTGGTCGCCCTTGTCGAGCAACTGGCGCAGAAGGAGACCACATGACCCCAGCAACCAAACTGCCGCAGGACGTAGGACCGATCCATTTCGTCGGGATCGGTGGGATCGGGATGTCGGGGATCGCCGAGGTGCTGTTAAACCTCGGCTACCGGGTCCAGGGGTCGGATCTGAAGGCTTCGAAGATCACGGATCGGTTGGCGTCTCTGGGGGCCGAGATATTCGTGGGTCAAAAGGCCGAAAACCTGCAAAACGCTGCTGTCGTCGTCACATCGACGGCGATCAAACCGGGCAACCCGGAACTGGATGAGGCGCGCGCGCAAGGTCTTCCTGTTGTCCGTCGTGCGGATATGCTGGCCGAGCTGATGCGCCTGCGGTCGAACATCGCCATTGCCGGAACGCATGGCAAAACCACCACGACCACGATGATGGCCGAACTGATGGTCGCGGGTGATTTCGACCCTACGGTCATCAATGGCGGGATCATCCACGCCTATGGCTCGAACGCGCGGATGGGGCAGGGCGAATGGATGGTGGTCGAGGCCGACGAATCCGATGGCTCGTTCAACCGTCTGCCCGCAACCATCGCCATCGTCACCAATATCGACCCCGAGCATATGGAGCATTGGGGCGATTTCGATAGGCTGCGCGACGGGTTTTATGAGTTCGTTTCGAACCTGCCGTTCTACGGCCTAGCCGTTTGCTGCACGGATCATGCCGAAGTGCAGGCTCTGGTCGGGCGTATCACTGACCGCCGCGTGCGCACTTACGGGTTCAACGCGCAAGCCGATGTGCGCGCCGAAAACCTGACCTACAAAGGCGGCGTCGCCCATTTCGACATCCATCTGCAATACGAAGACAAGGTGATTGAGGGCTGCACGCTGCCGATGCCGGGTGATCACAACGTCTCAAACGCGTTGTCTGCCGTGGCTGTCGCCCGCCATCTGGGCATGAAAACCACTGAAATCCGCGAGGCGCTGGCCAATTTCGGCGGCGTGAACCGGCGTTTCACCAAGGTCGGAGAGATTGATGGTGTCACCATCATCGACGACTACGGCCATCATCCGGTGGAAATCGCTGCGGTGCTGAAAGCTGCGCGTCAGGCGACTGAGGGACGCGTGATTGCCGTACACCAGCCGCACCGCTATTCCCGTCTGTCCAATCTATTCGATGATTTCTGCACCTGTTTCAACGACGCGGATGTGGTTGCGATTGCCGATATCTTCGCGGCCGGTGAAGACCCGATCGAAGGGGCCTCGCGCGATGATCTGGTGCAGGGGCTGATCCGCCATGGGCATCGGCATGCTCGTGCGTTGCTGGACGAGGGCGATCTTGAACGCCTCGTGCGCGAACAGGCGCGTCCGGGGGATATGGTCGTCTGCCTGGGGGCGGGTACAATCAGCGCTTGGGCCAACGGGTTGCCGGAAAGACTTCAGAGAACACTCGCTTGACCTACTACAGCGTGGCGTTTGTGTATTGGCTCATTCTCGGTCTCATTCCGAGCGAGCATTTTCGTGGCGCTGCATTGGGGATGATTGGCTTTACCTTCGGCTACATCGTTTTTGGAGCGTCAGGCAGTACGGAAGCAATGGTGTTCGTCATAAAGACACTTTGGCCGTTTGCGGCGATTGGTTGGTGTGTAGGTCGGTTCGCGCGCCGGATGTATCTTGCAAAGGCGAAGTGATGGTCAGGAGTTGCAAAGAAAACAAACAGTTTGGTGCCAATCCTCATTTGCAGCACAACCTGAAAGTGTGATACAATAACCTCAGGTACCGCGAGTCCTCGGAGGGGGCGCATGGACTATTCGATGATCTTTGCCGCGATCTGGGTGATCTGCGCCACCATTGTGGCGTTGTTGCCCATGCGGCTGCAATTCCCTCCGGGTTTCACCTTGTTGATTTGCGCGCCAGTTCTGATTGTCTGGCTGGGCTATGATCACGGCTGGTTCTGGTCGGTTCTGGCCTTCGGAGGTTTCGTCTCAATGTTCCGCAACCCGATCCGCTACTACTGGCGCAAATGGGTGCGCGGGGAGGTAATGGAATGAGCTGGTCGCTTGCTATGGCCGCCCTCTGGGGCCTGGCCGCCAACCTATTGGCCATGATCCCCAGCAAGGACAACCACTGGACGCGCGCCTATGTATTGATCGCCGTGGGCATTCCGATTTTGGGCTATGTTACCTATGAGAACGGCCCATGGATCGGGTTGTTGGTTTTGGCTGCGGGCATGTCCATGCTGCGCTGGCCGGTGATCTATTTGGGTCGCTGGATCCGTCGACGCATTTGATAGCTGAGTTTCGGATACAGGTTGCCATATCCCTTTGAATCCGCGATCTAGCGTTTATGAGAACACTTCCTGCGCCGCGTGGCAAACTGTCTAAAAATCGTAACCTTAACGACCTGACATGGCTCCGTGTTGGTGGCCCTGCAGACTTTCTGTTCCAGCCTGCCGATCTTGAGGATTTGCAGGCCTTCCTGCGCGAGCTACCCGAAGATGTGCCGATCTTTCCCATGGGTGTTGGGTCCAACCTGATCGTGCGCGACGGTGGCTTGCGTGCGGCGGTGATCCGGTTGGGGCGTGGCTTCAACGGAATTTCGGTCGAGGGCACGACCGTCACGGCTGGTGCCGCTGCGCTGGACGCTCATGTGGCGCGTAAGGCGGCAGATGCGGGTGTTGATCTGACATTCCTTCGCACGATCCCCGGATCGATCGGCGGGGCAGTTCGGATGAATGCGGGGTGCTACGGCAGCTATACGGCAGACGTCTTATGCGAAGCCACGATCATCACGCGGCAGGGTGAATTGATTAATCTTTCTGCCGCCGACTTGAATTTCCGCTATCGCCAATCCGACCTACCCGAAGGGGCCGTTCTGGTGTCCGCCGCGTTGGAAGGGCCCACGGGCGACCCGGCAGAGCTGCACGCCCGTATGGAGGCGCAGCGGAAAAAGCGGGACGAAACGCAACCCACCAAAGACCGCAGCGCGGGATCGACCTTTCGCAATCCGGCAGGGTTCTCTTCGACCGGGCGGGCGGATGACGTGCATGACCTCAAGGCGTGGAAGGTGATCGACGATGCCGGAATGCGCGGCGCGACCAAAGGTGGCGCGCAGATGAGCCCAAAGCATTCGAATTTCCTGATCAACACGGGCACTGCCACTGCAGCCGATCTGGAAGGTCTGGGTGAAGAGGTGCGAAAAAAGGTTTACGAAACAAGCGGCATCACGCTAGAGTGGGAAATCATGCGGGTCGGTGATCCGCTGACAGAATAAAGCCCCAACCGTCAGACCAAAACAGGCAAATTCAGGCGACGGATCAAAGGCATAAACACAGTACGGACCATTACATAAGGTCCGGGGACATTGAGGCGCACATTGGGTATGTCGAGCAGGACAAACGCCAAAGTGGCGGTACTGATGGGCGGCCCCTCGGCGGAACGTGAGGTGTCACTCAGCTCTGGGCGCGAATGCGCAGCCGCCCTTGTGGGAGAAGGCATTGACGTGGTCGAGCTGGACGCAGGTCCCGACCTCTACGCGCGCCTGATGGAAATCAAGCCGGATGTGGTTTTCAACGCCCTGCATGGCCGCTGGGGCGAAGATGGCTGTGTGCAGGGGCTGCTGGAGTGGATGCAAATCCCATACACGCATTCCGGCGTTTTGGCCTCGGCCCTGGCAATGGACAAGCAGCGCAGCAAAGAGGCGTTTCGCATAAACGGCCTGCCCATCGCAGACAGCATTATCGCGCCCAAGCAGGACGTGATGGCCGATCACGTGATGGCGCCACCTTATGTGGTCAAGCCGAACAATGAAGGCTCCAGCGTCGGTATTTATCTGGTGCATGAGGATACAAACGGCCCGCCTCAGCTATCCGACGACATGCCGGATGAGGTGATGGTCGAGCAATATGTGGCCGGTCGAGAGCTGACCGTGACTGTGATGGGCGATCGTGCCCTGACCGTGACCGAGATCATGACCGATGGTTGGTACGACTATGACGCCAAGTATAAGCCTGGCGGTTCGTGGCACGTTCTACCAGCCGAGATTCCCGCAGAAATTTTTGACCTGTGCATGGACTACGCGCTGCGCGCCCATAACATACTGGGCTGCAAAGGCGTCAGTCGGACCGATTTCCGTTGGGATGATACCAAAGGCGCTGATGGTCTGGCGCTGTTGGAAACCAATACTCAGCCGGGGATGACTCGTACCTCGCTGGTCCCCGAACAGGGTGAGTATTGCGGCATGACATTCGGCCAGCTGTGCGCCTGGATGGTGGAGGACGCCTCATGCGACCGCTAAGTGCCACCCGCGCGCCGGTGATCCACCGGACCAAGCCCGTTGCAGGGCCGGATGCGGATTTCGAATCTGCAGATACAGATACGCATGAGGTGGACCCCGTCTTGCGTCTGCGCGGGGCGCGGCTGTTTGGGCGTACGTCGCGCGGCTCGGACCCGGCGCCTTCGCGGTTGAGCTACCGATTTCAGCGGTGGATGCTGACGCCTGGCATTCGATTGGGTGTCAAACTAGGCTTGCCGATTTGTGCGGTCGTTGCGGGTGTTGGGCTCTACTTTGCTTCTGCCGAACGGCGTGAGGCGGTCAGCACCTACATTGCCGACATCCGCACCTCGATTCAGGAACGTCCGGAATTTATGGTCAACCTAATGGCCATCGATGGTGCGGGATCAAGCCTTGCTGAGGATATCCGCGAGGTCGTGCCGCTGGATTTCCCGATCAGTTCCTGGGATCTGGATGTCGAGCAGATGCGCGACACGATCATCGGGTTGGACCCGGTGAAAACGGCTACCGTGCGCATCCGGCCCGGCGGTATATTGCAGGTCGATGTGATCGAACGCCAGCCCGTCATTGTCTGGCGCACCCGGAGCGGCATTGAACTGCTGGATGAAACCGGAGTTCATGTCGACCAGATCGCCTCGCGCAAAGATCACGTTGATCTGCCACTGATCGCGGGCGAGGGCGCGGATTTGCACGTTGCCGAAGCGTTGGAGATTTTTCAGACCGCGCGCAGCCTGGGCACGCGGGTGCGTGGGCTAGTGCGCATGGGCGAACGGCGCTGGGATCTGGTTCTGGATCGCGGGCAGCGCATCATGTTGCCGACCGAGCGTCCGGTGCGCGCGCTGGAACGGGTATTGGCCGTCAATGAAGTGCAAGATCTTTTGGAACGCGATGTCGCTATCGTCGACATGCGCCTCGGGCAGCGTCCCACGGTCAGAATGACCAAAGCCGCCAGCGAAGACTGGTGGAATACAAAAACAGACGTGAGTAGCGGGCAGTAACGACCATGATGACCGATCTTTATCAGTCCCAACGCGCCATGCGGCAGATGCGCAGACAAGCGATGCAGCGGGGTGTCATTGCCATTCTGGATGTGGGCAGTTCCAAGATTGCCTGTTTGGTGCTGCGCTTTGACGGAACCGGTCGCCTGAACGAGGATAACACGATCGGATCCATGGCTGGTCAGACCGGGTTCCGCGTCATCGGTGCGGCCACAACGCGTTCGCGGGGTGTGCAGTTCGGCGAAGTTACCGCGATGCAGGAAACCGAACGCGCCATTCGGACCGCCCTGCAAGCGGCGCAGAAAATGGCCGATATCCGCGTCGATCATGTGATTGCCTGTTTCTCGGGTGCAAACCCGCGCTCTTACGGGCTGGACGCTCAGGTTGATCTGGAAGGCCAGCTGGTGACCGAGGCCGAAGTGGGCCGCGTACTTAACGCTTGTGACGTTCCGGATTACGGGGCAGGGCGCGAGGTGCTGCATGCACAGCCTGTGAACTTTGCGTTGGATAACCGATCAGGCCTGATCGATCCGCGTGGGCAACTGGGTCAAAGCCTAGCCGTTGACATGCACATGCTGACTGTTGATGCGGTTGCGATCCAGAACATCGTGCGCTGTATCAAGCGTTGTGATCTGGAATTGGCCGGTATTGCGAACTCGGCCTATGTGTCGGGCGTTTCGGCGCTGGTCGAGGACGAGCAGGAGCTGGGTGCCGCCTGTATCGATATGGGCGGTGGTACGACCAGCGTGTCGATCTTCATGAAGAAACACATGATCTATGCCGATTGCGTGCGCATGGGTGGGGATCACGTGACCGCTGATATCTCAATGGGGTTGGGCGTACCGGCGGCCGTGGCTGAGCGGATCAAAACCTTCAATGGTGGTGTCCACGCAACCGGTGCCGATGACCGCGATCTGATCGATATCGGGGGAGATACTGGCGATTGGGAGCATGATCGCCGCACGGTCAGCCGGGCCGAATTGATTGGCATTATGCGCCCCCGTGTCGAAGAAATCCTGGAAGAGGTGCGGGTGCGTCTGGATGCAGCAGGCTTTGAGCATATGCCGAGCCAGCAGATCGTTCTGACTGGTGGCGGCAGTCAGATCATGGGGCTGGATGGGCTGGCCACACGCATCCTTGGTCAGCGCGTGCGCCTGGGCCGCCCGCTGCGCGTACATGGTCTTCCGCAATCGGCAACAGGGCCGGGCTTCTCGTCTGCCGTGGGGCTCAGCTTGTTTGCGGCCCATCCGCAGGACGAATGGTGGGATTTCGAAATTCCGGTAGACACCTATGCCGCGCGCCCGTTCAAACGCGCCGTCCGGTGGTTCCGTGACAATTGGTAGAGTTCTCGGCCTTACCACTCTGACGCTGTGGTCGGGCGCTGCCTTGGCGCAAACCCGGATCACGCCCGAAGCCTTTCTGGACGCAGTTGTCGGTAAAACCGTCATGTTCTACGAGATTCGCAGCGGGGACCTGGTCGGGACCGAGGAGTTTCTGAATCACCGAACCTCGGTCTGGCGGGAAGAAGGCCGTGGCTGCGTCTATGGTCAGATCACCACGCCGAACGGTCAGATTTGCTTTCTGTATGACAATGACGCGGACGGGGTGCCGGTCTGTTGGTGGCCGTTTTTGTATCAGGACCGGCTGATGGTGCGACTGGCCTCATTGTCGGATGGGGAAATACAGGAAACGCGAAACATCTCTGACAAAGGTTTGAACTGTCCGAATGCGCCCACCAGCTAAAGAAACCGGTTGCAGCGCAGGCATTTATCCATAAAGATATCCACAAGGCCCGTCAGAGGCCCGGCGGCAGGACCATGAGCAGTTTTCCGCCCTGTGAAATCCGGGAATGCAACCCGCACGTGAGCTGAAAGGTGTCACGCACATTTATGCTGTCTTGTAGCATCGTTAAATCAATCCGCTAGATTTCGCAGGTGGCGCGAAATACCGCCGGATAGCGCCTTATTTCCTCCATATTTTGTGGGAATTCGCGATTTTTAGCGTGACCTTTGCGCATCACAACGATAGAATCGAACAAGGATAGGTAAGAAAAACACCGCTTTGGCGGGACAAAAATACAGGCGGACAGAGCATGACATTGAACCTTTCGATGCCCGGGCACGACGAACTGAAGCCTCGGATTACAGTATTTGGTGTTGGCGGTGCGGGTGGCAACGCAGTCAACAACATGATTGAAAAGCAGTTGGACGGCGTTGATTTCGTAGTTGCCAACACCGACGCGCAGGCGCTGCAGCAAAGCCATTCCTCTGCACGCGTGCAGCTGGGTGTGAAAGTCACCGAAGGTCTGGGGGCAGGGGCCCGCCCAGCCGTAGGCGCAGCCGCCGCAGAAGAAAGCATTGAGCAGATCGTCGATCATTTGGCCGGCGCGCATATGTGCTTTATCACTGCCGGTATGGGCGGCGGCACCGGTACGGGTGCTGCGCCGATCATAGCGCAAGCTGCTCGGGAACTGGGCGTGCTGACCGTTGGTGTAGTTACCAAGCCCTTCCAGTTCGAAGGCGCCAAGCGGATGCGTCAGGCCGAAGATGGTGTAGAATCTCTGCAACAAGTCGTCGACACACTGATCATCATTCCGAACCAGAACCTGTTCCGGTTGGCCAACGAAAAAACCACCTTCACCGAAGCCTTCTCGATGGCTGATGACGTTCTGTATCAGGGCGTCAAAGGTGTGACCGACCTGATGGTGCGCCCCGGCCTGATCAACCTAGACTTCGCGGACGTGCGCGCTGTGATGGACGAGATGGGCAAGGCGATGATGGGTACGGGAGAAGCAACTGGCGAAGACCGCGCCATTCAGGCGGCCGAGAAAGCCATTGCCAACCCGCTGCTTGACGAAATCAGCCTCAAGGGTGCCAAGGGCGTGCTGATCAACATCACTGGTTCGCACGACCTGACCCTGTTCGAACTGGACGAGGCTGCCAACCGCATTCGCGAGGAAGTGGACCCAGAGGCCAACATTATCGTCGGCTCAACCCTGGATACCGCGATGGAAGGCGGAATGCGCGTTTCTGTCGTGGCGACCGGTATCGACGCCACCGAAAAAACCTCGGACGTTCCGGTGGCGCGCCGCTCGATGTCAGAGCCGCTGACCCGCACCGTATCTGCAGAAGAACCAGCACCGGAGGCAGCGCCTGTTGCTGCTGAGGTTGCTGAACCTGCACCTGAGATGGTCGAGAACCGTGAGCCGACATTGTTCGAAACTACCGAAGACCCGGCAACCCGGTTCCAGGCGCAGGATCAGCAGGAGGATGACGGCCTGCCTCCGCCAGCCTATCAGCCTCGGGTCGCTGAGTTTGAACCGCAGCCGGAGCATTTCGAACAGACCCCCGAAAGCTATGTTGCGCCGCAGCCGGAACCCGCAGGAACACCTTCGCCAGAAGCGCTGCAGCGGTTGCAAGCCGCTGTCCAGAACGTACCTTCTTCGGCGCAGCGTCTGACGGCAACCCGGCCACAGGAAGCGGCGCCTCAGGCGCACGCGGAAACCGAGGAACGCTCGCGCTTTGGCTTCAACCGATTGATCGATCGGATGACCGGACATGCGGCAGACACACCGTCTCAGCCAGCCCGTCAGCAGCCCGCGATGCGCCAGGTTGACGCCACGGCACCCGCGCATGAAGAGGCCGACCCCGATCAGGATCGGATCGAAATTCCTGCTTTCCTGCGCCGTCAGGCCAACTGATCGCGGTAACAAATTGAATGCAAAGGATCGCCTTCCGGCGATCCTTTTTTCTTTGTTAACAGATGGATATAGGAGAATAAGCAGGGTTTTGCCGATCTGTCACATCCATGTTTCATTCAGTTACAAAGAGTGAGTTGAGCATAGACCCGTGCTTCCTTAACTGAGTGGCCAACACAGCTGTAACAGGCTGGACACCACTCGCTGAGGCCCAATTTGCAACATACGCTCAAATCTCCGGTTACCTTTAACGGCGTCGGACTGCATGGCGGGCAGCCTGTCGTTATGGTTCTGAAACCCGCTGCGGCAGGTCATGGAATCTGGTTCAAGCGGACGGATATTGAGCTGGGCAATGCATTGATCCCCGCGATCTATGACGTGGTCGAGCGGACACCGCTGTGCACCCGTCTGGTGAACGATGCGGGTGTATCGGTTTCTACCGTTGAACATATCATGGCTGCACTTGCGGGCTGTGGTGTTCACAACGCGCTGATCGAGATTGACGGCCCCGAGGTTCCGATCATGGATGGCTCGTCGATTGATTTCGTGCGCGGCATCATGGCCAAGGGCGTGCGCCGTCAGGCCAGCCCGGTTCTGGCTTACGAAGTGCTCAAACCCGTTACTGCGTCCCGCGAAGGTGCAAGTGCAACGATTGCGCCTGCGGATGGTCTGATCATCGATTTTCACATCGACTTTGAAGATGACGCAATCGGAAATCAGACCAAGACACTGGACATGCGCAATGGCTCGTTTGTACGTGAGCTGAGCGATTGCCGCACTTTCTGTCGCCGTATTGATGTCGAGACAATGCGCGAAAATGGATTGGCCTTGGGCGGCACACTGGAAAATGCAGTGGTGGTGCAGGGCGAAGAGGTGCTGACACCGGGCGGTTTCCGCCACGCGGATGAGGCCGTGCGCCACAAGATGCTGGACGCTCTGGGTGATCTGTATCTGGCCGGCGGGCCGATTCTGGGCCATTTCACCGGCGACAAGTCCGGTCATTCTATGACCAACACGCTGTTGCGGAAGCTGTTTGAAACGCCGGGCGCTGTGCGTCCGATCTTGTGCACCCCTGAACAGGCAGCACGGCTGCCTGGGCAAGGTCTGGTTCAGGAAGAGATTCCGGCGGTGGCCTGAGCCGCTCACCTTTGACGACATTTGCGACAGAGGGTGCATAAGGCGTTTTGCACCGGAAATATCTATGCTAGACCATGGCTCAATTCGGGGCGAACCCCGGTAAGTAAGATGACAAGGATGGGCGGTATGGTTGGCAGCAAAGCGGCAGTCAGGTTCGCAGGTGCGATTCTTCTGGCAGCAGTTTTGACGGCATGCGGCAACAGGGGCGCAGACCGCGATCAAAACCTCGAAGGCTTCACGCCCGAGCAGATCTATACCCGTGGAGAGTATGAACTGTCGCAGAATCGCTCGGATGATGCGGCTTGGTATTTCTCGGAAGTTGAGCGTCTTTACCCCTATTCTGACTGGGCAAAACGCGCGCTGATCATGCAGGCATTTTCGTACCATTCCGACAAGAATTATGAAGAAAGCCGTGCCGCTGCGCAGCGCTACATCGATTTCTATCCCACGGATGAAGATGCCGCCTATGCGCAGTATCTACTGGCACTCAGCTACTATGATCAGATCGACGAAGTGGGCCGCGATCAGGGTCTGACCTTTCAGGCGCTGCAAGCGCTTCGGACCGTGATCGAAGTCTATCCTGACAGCGAATACGCGACCTCGGCGGTGTTGAAATTCGATCTGGCCTTCGACCATCTGGCGGGCAAGGAAATGGAGATCGGGCGCTACTACCTGCGTCAGGATCACTATGTCGCGGCCATCAACCGATTCCGCGTTGTGGTTGAGGATTTCCAGACAACTTCTCATACAGCCGAAGCCCTGTATCGTCTGGTCGAGGCCTATTTGTCTCTGGGTCTGTTTGATGAGGCGCAGACCGCGGGTGCGATCCTTGGGTACAACTACCAGTCCTCGGAATGGTATGACGATGCCTACAAGCTGTTGACCTCGCGCGGGCTGGATCTGAAGAGCCGTGGCAACAACTGGCTCAGCCAGATTTATCGCCAGACGATCAAGGGCCAGTGGTTGTAAGCTGGTGACGGTCTGGGGATGCTAACACCCGATGCTGCGTGCCTTAGATATCCGTGACATGTTGATCATCGACCGGCTGGAATTGACCTTCCAGCCGGGTTTGAACGCACTGACCGGTGAGACCGGGGCGGGCAAATCGATCCTTCTGGATTCGCTGGGATTTGTTCTGGGCTGGCGCGGTCGGGCCGAACTGGTACGGCAGGGGGCTACGCAAGGCGAGGTCGTGGCCGAATTCGAACTGCCCGAAGGCCATCCCGCGCACGAGGTTTTGGCCGAGGCTGGACTGCCGGGTGGGGAAGAGTTGATCCTGCGCCGTGTCAACACTGCCGAAGGCCGTAAGACCGCCTGGGTCAATGACAGGCGTTGTTCGGGCGAGGTTCTGCGCGCCCTGTCCGAGACTCTGGTCGAGCTTCACGGCCAGCACGATGATCGCGGATTGCTGAACCCGCGTGGGCATCGCCTGCTGTTGGACAACTACGCTCAGGTCTCGGAGCAACTAGCCGCAGTGCGCCGCGCATGGTCCGAAATGTCGCGCAGCCGTAAAGCGCTGGCCGAGACCGAGGCGGCGCTGGCTGAGATGCGGGCCGAAGAAGATTTCCTACGCCATTCCGTTGCCGAACTGGACAAGCTGGACCCGCAACCTGGTGAAGATGCTGAATTGGACGCCCGCCGCCGCATGATGCAGGGGGCTGAACGCATCCGCGATGATGTCGCCCGGGCTTTTGACCTGCTGGGTGGCGACGGGGCCGAAGGGGCGATGTCGGATGCGATGCGTTGGCTGGAGGGTGTTTCGGACAATGCAGGCGGGCAGTTGGAAGGCCCGATCGGTGCATTAGGCCGCGCGCTGATCGAGTTAGGCGAAGCGCAGGATGGCGTGAACGCCTGCCTTCAGGCGCTGGATTTCAACCCGGCAGAGCTGGAAGCGGCCGAGGAACGCCTCTTTGCGATCCGCGCGCTTGCCAGAAAGCATGATGTCGCGCCGGACGATCTTGGCACCTTCGCCGATACCTTGCGGGATCGTCTGGGACGGTTGGATGCAGGCGATGCCGATCTGGCCGATCGACGCGCATCAGTCGAGGCCGCGCAGGCTGCTTACAACGCCGAGGCTGCGACCCTCAGTACGGCCCGTCAAAAGGCGGCCGGTCAATTGGATGCAGCGGTCATGGCCGAGCTTGCACCCCTCAAAATGGAACGCGCCGTGTTCCAGACCGAAATCACCACAGCGGACCCGGGTCCCGAAGGTATCGACGCGGTTGCCTTTACCGTGGCCACGAACCCCGGCGCGCCATCGGGTCCATTGAACAAGATCGCTTCTGGCGGCGAGCTCAGCCGCTTTTTGCTGGCGCTCAAGGTCTGTCTGTCTGGCGATGACAGTGCGCGCACCATGATCTTTGATGAGATTGACCGGGGCGTTGGGGGCGCCACCGCCGATGCGGTTGGCCGCCGGTTGGCGGCGTTGGCGCAAGGAGGGCAGGTTCTGGTCGTGACTCACTCACCTCAGGTGGCCGCACGGGCAGCACACCACTGGCGGGTGCAGAAACAGGTCAGCGACGGGCAGACGCTGTCTACCGTTGTACCGCTGGCCGAAGGTGACCGTGTGGACGAAATTGCCCGGATGGTTTCGGGCGATACGATCACCGACGAAGCGCGGGCCGCAGCACGTGCGCTGTTGAAGGCGTGATGTATCGGCGCCGCCTTCTTTGTCCTGCCATGCTTTTATATGACCGCCCCTTGGCTTACTAAGGGTTAAGTGACGAGCCCCGAAGGCAGATGACTCAATCAACCTATACCGTACTGCGCAACCAGCTGAATCAGGCCATCGCCGCAATCAAAGATGCATTTTGGGTGATGCGCCGACGCGGGCCTAGTCAGATTCAGTTCTGGTTTATCGCTTTGGTGATCGGGATTGCCGCCGGGTTCATGGCCTTGGGGTTCCGTAAGGCGATCCAGTTTTTACAGGCCTATTTGTACGACACAGATAATATCCTGCTGCTGCACAGTCATGCCGAGAAACTGCCGTGGTACATGGTTCTGATCATCCCGATCCTGGGCGGTTTGCTAGTTGGTGTGATCCTGAACCGGTTCACCGATGATGGTCGTGTACGGTCGGTTGCGGATGTGATCGAAGGTGCTGCAATCACGGATGGCCGGGTCGAGACGAAGGCGGGTATCGCGTCCTTCTTTGCCTCACTGATCACGCTCAGCTCTGGCGGTTCGACCGGTCGAGAAGGGCCGGTTGTGCATATGGCAGGGGTTATTTCGACATGGGTCAGCAACCGTATTCATGCGGATGGGATCACAGGCAGGGACCTGTTGGGATGCGCCGTTGCTGCTGCTGTTTCGGCAAGTTTCAACGCGCCCATTGCTGGGGCTTTGTTCGCACTCGAGGTCGTGCTGCGCCACTTCGCGGTTCACGCCTTTGCGCCCATCGTCATTGCGTCGGTCGCAGGAACGGTGATCAACCGGCTGGCCTATGGGGATGTGACCCAATTCGCGCTGGATACGCCGGGGTCCCTGAAGTTCTATGTGGAACTGCCTGCGTTTCTGATCCTTGGCCTGATCTGCGGTCTCGTTGCTTTGGTATTGATGCGCTCAATCTTTTTTGCTGAAGACATCGGCACCCACGTCCAGAACCGCCTGTCTTTGCCGGGATGGCTACGTCCGGCAGTGTCGGGGGCGATGCTGGGCGTTTTGGCCATCTGGTTTCCGCATATTATCGGTGTCGGCTATGAAACCACGATCCGTGCATTGACTGGTGATCTGGTTCTGACGACCGCTATCCTGCTGGCCGTGATCAAAACCATCGCAGTGGCCATCACCATGGGTGGTCGCATGGGCGGCGGGGTGTTTTCGCCCTCTCTGATGATCGGGGCGTTGACCGGTTTGGCCTTCGGCTTGATTGCAACGGGGTTGCTGCCGGATGTGTCGGGGACTCACACGCTCTATGCGTTTGCGGGGATGGGAGCGGTTGCAGCCGCGGTGCTGGGCGCACCGATTTCGACCACGTTGATCGTGTTTGAACTGACCGGAGACTGGCAGATCGGTTTGGCGGTGATGGTTTCGGTCTCGATGTCGACGGCGCTGGCATCTCGTTTGGTGGACCGGTCTTTCTTCCTGACACAGCTGGAGCGCCGAAATGTGCATCTGGCCGCTGGCCCGCAAGCTTATCTGCTTGCCATGCTGCGCGCCGGGGCAGTGATGCGGCCAATCGGTGACGCGCGCTCGATTACGGCGGATGAGGCGCAGGAATTGATCGCGCGGGGCCTCTGTGTCAAAGCCAGCGCCACACTGGAAGCCGCGATGCCTTATTTCGACCGGGAAGACATTCCTTGTATTCCGGTGATCTTGTTGGAAGAGGACGGGTCAGAAACCCCGATCGGCGCGCTCTATCATGTCGATGCGCTCAAGGCCTACAACAGGGCGTTGGCGGCCACAGCGGCCGAGGAACATTCCTAGCCATCATAGACGCTGGCAGCGTCACCCAGATAGTTATCCCAGGCAAACCAATAAGAGATATGCCCGGCGACGCGCGGCAGTTGCGCGCCATCTGGTCCGGTTAACATCTCTTCGGACAGTGTCCATTTGCGTCCTGTCTCATCCACCAGTCCACCGTCAGAGGCTTTGAATCTGTGCCCCGCCCGCTCATAAGCCCGCACGGTCCGGCGATCCGGGTTTCCGATCAGAACCAGAGGGCGGTTCGCAATTGCATCATTGATCACACGGGTGCGGCTGAACGCGTCCAAAGGCCATGCCCGCGCAGCACCGAACTGACGGATCGTGAAGATGTAGTCCTTTTGTCGGTGCTGGGATTGATCGACCTGCGCGGGGAACATCAACTCGGGCGAGGCGAAATACTCGCGGTAGACCACGCCAGACCCGTAATTTCGGCGATGCCCAGTATCCAACGATAGTACGCGGGTACCAGGATGCGAGGTCTTCCAGTTGTCCCAGGTCGTGATCACCACCGGTCGCTGCTTCAACTCAATCCCGCTATCAACCAATGGGCCGACCACGGGTTTGCCGGTGTATTGGTTCCACAGCGAGTGTGTCTCGCGGTCAAACATTAGTTTGTTTGACCGGTAGAGGAAGCCAGAGGAGCCAAAGACAAACGGTTTGCGCCGACCCGCAACCTGCGTTTCAAACAAAATGCCCGACCCGCACAGTGTGCAGTATGCAAGTGCGACCGGAACTCCTCCGATCACTTCGTTGAACATTTCATGCCATCCCATGATCCGCAGCGGATAGGCGCGTACATCCCCGTTGATCGAGACGCCAAAGACCAGATCGTCACCCTTGAGGTAGCTGGCATCAGCCGCCGAGATGAGGGTTGGATTGTCCAACGAAGGGATACCGTCTTTGTAAACCCCACCCCAGGCGATCTCTTCCAGCCTGATTTTCATCCGGTCCCGTGCCAGGTATTCGGGCTGGAGGAACAGATCAAAGTTTTGGTCGAGGCCCAGCAGAACCTCGCGCTTGAACGGAATAAGCGATGGGTGCGGGATCAGCTGCGGATTCCGCTCTTGCCAGAGCATCCAATCAAACCAGTCTGTACCTAGCTTTTGCCCGCTGAGGGTTTCCATCACCTCCGAGATTTCATCCCGCCGCCGATCCCCGTATCGCATCGCAGTCAGCAGGGCAGGCACCACATCCGGCTTTCCGCGCTGCGTCAGATAGGCCGTCTGTGCCTCAAACTCGGTTCGACCGGAATAAAGCGTGCTGCGCAGTGCCTGCAGGACCGGGTCCTGCTGCGCCCAAAGCACGCGTGGTGCCAGCGCGCTGAAACTCAGCCCCCCAACAAAGCTGCGGCGTGAAACTGACATGGCATCCTCCACTTCTGCTTGGCCATATTCTGACCGCTGACGCGCTCACATTCACGCAACAGATGCGTGAGCTTGCAGAAACCTGTGTCAGAGGCATCTAAACTCGGCAGTTGCAATGCCTCGCCGGGCCTGAAAAACATGGTACGTCTGTTTGCAATCCATTTCTGTCATGCCTTCCAATCCAGCCTCTGCGCGTCTGCTATTCCTGTTGCTACTGTTTTGCGGCACGATCTGCAGTTCGATGATTGTGCCTTTCATGGGCTTTTTTCTGGTTGACGGATTGGGGTACGAGCCATGGGTGATCAGCGTGTATTCTGTTCTGGCGCTCAGCCTGACCCTGTTCGCGAACAGACAGTTTGCGCGACGCATTGACGGAGGCGCGCCCGTTTTTCCGCTGGTCGGGATCGCTATCGCAGGATTTCTGGCCGCCACCCTTTCGCTGTCTGCCTTACCGACCATCTGGATGGTCATGACCATTGGTGCGGTGGGCTTTGGCATCGGGTCCAGCGCGGTGTCGACCATGTTCAGCCTTGGCGGCAGCATGGCTGAACGGCATGAGATCGCGCGGAGCCGATTTAATGCATATATGCGCGCGACAACATCCACTGCCTGGATGATCGGCCCTGCCGTGAGTTTTCTGATCGCCGATCAGATTGGTTTGCGTGCGGTGTTCATGCTCTCTTTCATCGTCGCCTTGATCTGGCTGACATTGTGGTGGACGACGCTGCCCCGTGATATCGCCGCCGGAGTCAAAGAAGTTCCGGGTAGCGACATTTCGCAAGCTTCAGCGTCGCGCCAATTATGGCTGGCGGCAGGTTTTGTGTTCTGCCTGTCGCTTGCGCATTCGCTGACATTCACCTCGCTGCCGGTCTTCTATGTGCAGGAGGTCGGTTTGCCTGGCTACGCACCGGGCCTGGCATTCAGCATTAAAACCTTCGTCGAAGTGTTTGCGATCTTCAGCACACCGTTGATCATAAGCAGATTTGGAATGCGTCCGGCTTTGATCGCCACCACTTTGCTGGCGGTGATCACCATACAACTCCTTGCGGCTGTTCAGACCTTTCCGCAAATGCTGGGTGCCGCTGCACTGGAAGGGTTGTACTACGGTCTCTACGCCAGCCTGGGCATCAGCTATGTCCAGTCATTCGCGACCGACCGTCCCGCACAGGCGACGGCCATGTACTGGAACACCCTCATGATTACAGGTCTTCTGGCCGGGCCAGCCGTAGGGCTTATCGCGCAGGTCTATGATTTCCGGACGGTCGTGCATACCGCCTCAGGGGTCGCGCTTGTTGCTGCCGCCATATTGGTTGCGAGCCGAGCACCAAGCAAGGCCGGGTGATCTGGAAATCAGCAACCACTCAGGAGCCGGGTTATTCGATCCATTGCCTTAAATCTGCTCCACCTTCACCGACTCCACCGGATAGAACGCGATGTAGTCTTTGATCTTTGCTACGCCGGGGATCGGGCTCTCATAGCTCCACGCGGCATTTTCGGTGACCGATGACTTGTTGACGATCGAGAAATGGGTCGCATCCCCTTTGTGCGGGCAATGTGTGACCTTGTCCGTTTGGTCCAGAAAAGCCATCGCGATGTCGGACCGAGGGAAATAGATCACTGGTTCCAGATCGCCTTCCAGCAGTATCAGAGCATTGTTTGTTTCGCCCAGAATGGCACCGCCTGATCGGACGCTCCACTTGCCATCAGCTTTCTCGATTGTGATCTCTGTCATTTCTTGCCTTTCCCTCAGCGTCGCGTGGGGCTCTCCTCTGCCCGTTCTATGTAACAGTCCGGTGTCAGACCGGCGCAGTTGCGGCATCCAACCACAGTTGAGCGTCAGGGCCCAGCCTTGGTCGGATTTTTTCCGCAACGTCGTGGTGATAAGCGTTTAGCCAGCTGCGTTCGGCGGCGGTTAGCATGTCCACCAAGATCAGCCGGCGGTCAATAGGCACATAGGTCAGAGTGCGCCAATTCAGCATCGCGCGTTCATCATCGCCACCAGGCAGGGCTGGGGCATCTTCTACGACGACCAGATTTTCGATGCGTATGCCAAAGGCCCCTTCGCGATAGTATCCCGGTTCGTTGGACAGGATCATCCCGGGTTTCAGCGGCACATGGCTGACGCGTGACAGGCGCTGTGGGCCTTCGTGCACGCTGAGATATGCGCCCACACCATGGCCGACGCCGTGATTGAAATCCTGCCCCGCCAGCCACAGTGGTGCCCGTGCGATACACTCAATGTCGCGCCCAGCCAAACCGACAGGCCAGCGCATCATCGACAGGCCGATCATGCCTTTTAGAACACGGGTGAAACAGGCTTTTTCGTCGTCACCCACCTCACCAATGGCGATGGTTCGGGTGATATCAGTGGTGCCATCCAGATATTGCCCGCCGCTGTCCAGAACCAGCAGGTGGCCATTCTGCAACTGACTGTCGGTCTCCTCGGTCACTCGGTAGTGCATGATGGCCCCATTCGGGCCGGTACCTGAAATCGTGTCGAACGAGATGTCCTGCAAGGCATTGTCCTTGCGCCGGTTATGTTCCAGCCGGGTCACGACCTGCGTTTCGGTCACACTGCCGGGCTGTTGCGCATCCAGCCAACACAGGGTCTCGACAACTGCGACCGCATCGCGCAGATGCGCCTCGGCGCTGCCTGCAATCTCGGCGGGGTCTTTGCAGGCCTTAGGTAGGGCGCAGGGATCGCCACCATCTACCATCTTGTCGCCCAGCACATCTGCCACGATCTGCGGCACCGTGCCTGCGTCGACCTGAACACGCCCGTCCAACTTCTGAACCGCATCCAGAAAATCAACAGGGTCATGGATCGAAACCTCATCACCAAGATGATCGCGCACCTCGACAAGTTTCTGCGCGGCCATGAACAAATCCACCTGGCCTGCGGCGTGCAAAATTGCGAAACCATGAGCAACCGGATTATAGGCGATATCAGAGCCGCGAATGTTCAGCAGCCACATGATCGAATCCGGCAACGTGATCAGCGCTGCCGTACACCCTGCGTCCTGTACCCCACTCGCCAATCGCGTGATCTTGTCACGCGCGGCTTCTCCCGCAAACTCTAACGGGTGTGCTTTGACCGGGTTCATCGGCGGGGCAGGCTGGTTCTCCCACACTCGGTCGACCAGATTGTCGGAGCGCACCAGTTCGATTCCGCTGCCTTCAAGCTCCTTTTCCGCGGTAGAGATTTGTCCCGCTGCGTGCAGCCAGGGATCAAATCCGATCTTTCCACCTTGCGGCAGTTGCTCTTTCAGCCAGGCGCTCAGGCTAACATCCGGCCATGGGACCGGGGTATAAACATCAGCGACCTGCGCCTTGACCTGTGTGCGATATCGCCCATCAATGAACACGCCCGCCACATCCCCGAGCGCGACGCAAAATCCGGCCGAGCCGGTAAAGCCGGTCAACCAGGCCAGACGTTCATCCCGAGGGGCTACGTATTCGCCCTGATGCGCATCCGCGCGGGGAATCAGAAACCCATCGAGCCTTTCGCGCTTTATCTCTGCCCGAAGTGCAGCCAATCTCGGAGGTCCCTGTTCCGGGCGCGCAGTGACTTTGAAACTCTGGAACATGAGGGCCTCTTGCAGCTGTCGAATTTCGGTGAAACCTGAGACCTGTCGCGAGAAATGTCCAGCGTCATTGCGGGTTAGTCGTTGTCGGACAGAAAATCTGTCAAGGTGCGCAGATAGGTGTCGTAGACATCATTGCCGGGCAGCGGAATAATGTTTGCGGTTTCCAGCACGACCAGCGACGCGTCGGGAATACCAGCAGCCAGCTTGCGCGCTTCGGACAGGGGATGCACCGCACAATTCCGGCCATGCAGGATCAAGGTCGGGCATTTCACCTCAGACAACAAGTGGAGTACCGATGCGGTATTGCCGCAATCGCGCTGATGTAGTTTCTGCTCGACCGAGTAGAGGGACTGCAACTCGCCCACCATCTCGCGCACGGTTTCCAGGGGGCCGTCCGGGAAATAGCTGAGCAACGAGCCCACCGCATAGCCGCTACCGCGCTCATCCCAGCCTTCAATAATCAGATTGCGAATTGAATCTGGCCCGACGACGCCTTCTCGGTGATCGCGCCCTTCGGCCCAGCCTCCGATGATGACCAGTTTGCTGACACGTTGGGGATATCGGGTCGCAAATCTTAATGCCGAAAACAAACCGCCAAATTCCGAGACAATCGCGAAGCTTCCAAAGCCTGCTGCCTTGGTGATCGCCAAAATATCCTCGACGACACCATCGTAGTCTGTGTCTTCTGGATCGTCCCAGCCGCTTTGATGATGTTTGTTGTATCGTAACAGAGTGAACTTGGCCTCCATGGCCTTCAGATAGGCCCTTTCCGACGGCAGCCGCCATTCTGCTTCGATGTCGTAGACAACCGATCCGACACGCAACACTGGAGGGCCGGAACCTGCTACTGAAAAAGCAATCGCCTGACCGTTGCTACCCTTGACATAGCGCAGAGTGCGGGTCTGCGCCGGCTCACTTTGGGAAACGATTTGGTCGCACGTAACCTCTGCGGCCAATTGCAGCCCGCGGCGCACGATTGTGCGGATGATCCGTTGCGCCTTGCCGTCATCACCCACGGCACGCCGAGCGGCGGCCACGCGGGCGCTGATGGTGGATTCCGATACGAAGCGCCCGTTCCAGACCCGCTCGATGATCTCATCACGCGCCACCAGTTTGCCGGGATGTTCAGCCAGAAGTTTCAGCAGATCGAAGACCTGCGGCTCAACAGGCACCGCCTCGCCCTGGCGGGTCAGGACGTGACGATCCACGTCCAGAACACAATCTGCAAATTCATAGCGCATGGGATTAATACATCCGGTTTTGGGCGGTCTCACAAGCACCAATGGCAATCCCAAAGGTTTCTTAGGGATTTCTCAATGCCGCCTTCAAGCGGTCAGCTTAGCTGAGTGGCAAAATGACAATCAACATCAGGAGATTTCAACATGTTGCCACCCTTTGACACAGCGCTTCTGAAGCACCACCCGACACGCTACCAGATGCGCAACGACGCTGCCCGCACCAAGAGGTCGCGCCGACCGTTCCCACAGAGCATCTTCGCGTTCTTATCAGGCCTCTGGACCCTTCGGGCGCAGCAAGCCTAGCTTGCCTTCTTCATCCCCATCACCCGGGCACGGGCGCGGGGGTCGCTGTCAAACAGCGCCGCCAGCTGTTCGGTCATCGCACCGGCCAATTGCTCGACATCTGTAATGGTCACCGCGCGGTCGTAGTAGCGGGTCACATCATGGCCGATCCCGATGGCCAGCAATTCGACCATCTTGCGCTTTTCGACCATGGCGATCACATCGCGCAGGTGTTTCTCCAGATAATTCGCCGGGTTCACACTGAGCGTTGAATCGTCGACCGGCGCACCATCCGAGATCACCATCAGGATCTTGCGCTGCTCGCGCCGCGCCAGCATGCGGCGATGCGCCCATTCCAGTGCCTCACCGTCGATGTTTTCCTTCAGCAAGCCCTCTTTCATCATCAGACCCAGATTGGCCCGTGCGTGCCGCCAGGGCGCATCGGCCCCTTTGTAGATGATGTGACGCAGGTCGTTCAGACGACCGGGTTGCTGTGGGCGGCCATCGTTCAGCCATGCCTCGCGCGCCTGTCCGCCTTTCCACGCCCGTGTGGTAAAGCCCAGAATTTCGACCTTCACATTGCAGCGCTCTAGCGTTCGGGCCAGAACATCCGCACAAACCGCCGCGATTGAGATTGGGCGTCCGCGCATTGAACCAGAGTTGTCCAACAGAAGGGTCACCACCGTATCCCGGAACTCGGTGTCTTTTTCGACCTTGAAGCTTAGCGGGGTGGTCGGGTTTGCAACCACACGGGCTAGTCGGCCTGCATCCAGAATACCCTCTTCGCGGTCAAACTCCCACGACCGGTTCTGTTGCGCCTGCAGGCGGCGCTGCAGCTTATTGGCCAGACGGCTAACTGCGCCTTTCAACTGGTCCAATTGCTGATCTAGATAAGCACGCAGCCGTTCCAGTTCGGCTGGTTCTGCCAGATCCTCGGCGGCGATCTCTTCGTCATGAGTGTTCAGGTAAACTTTGTAGTCCGGGTCAGCCTCGGAAGCGGGTGGAGGGGCAGGCGGCTCCAGCGGGGCCTCGCCATCTGGCATCTCGGCCTCATCCGACATCTCTTCGTCGGCCATCTCATCCATCGAGACCTGTGCCTGAGACTGGTCCTGCTGTTCTTCCTGCGTCTGCTCGGGCGTGGCGTCAGCATCTTGCTCGTCCTGATCATCCTGCCCGGTGCTGTCCGGATCGGGCTGTTCTTCGGCGTCTTCCTCGGCCTGATCTTCCTGTTCGTCGTCCAGCTCGTCGGGGTCGTCCCCCAACTGATCACCATAGCCCAGATCCTTGATCACTTGACGGGTGAATTTGGCGAACTCGGCCTGATCCGAGAGGATCTCGTCGAGGTTTTCCAGCGTTCCGCCCGCCTGTTCCTCGATAAACCCGCGCCACAGGTTCATGACATTCTCAGCCGCAGGCGGCAGATCGCGCCCGGTGGCCAGATGCCGGATCAGATAGCCCGCTGCCACGGACAAAGGCGCCTCGGCCGGTTGTTTGCACTGATCATATCCGCGCCGCAGTGCTTCATGGCCAATCTTGACGTCGATATTCGACGCAGTGCCGGGCATATCCCGCGCGCCCATCGCTTCGCACCGCGCGGTTTCCATCGCTTCATAGAGGTCCCGCGCCATATCGCCCGGAGGGGCATAGCGCGCATGGGTCGCGTCATCGTGATAGCGACGTTGCAAGGCCAGAGCATCCGCAGTGCCACGCGCCAGCAGAACCTCTTCGCGGGTCATCCGACGGCTGACCTGAGGCAGACGCATCGATTCACCCGATAGGCCAGACGGGTCGACCGTATAGCTTACCGACAAATCAGGATCGTCGGCCATCACCTTGGTGGCCTCGGCCAGAGCCTTCTTGAACGGATCAGCAGGATTGTCGTTTGGTTTACTCATCTGTCCGCCCCTGCTTCTTCAAGCGTCATTTCATCACTTGCCAGACACGCCAGCACGTCCACGTGGACATCCAGCGCATCAACAACTCTATAGCCGGGATCTAGCCCGTCAAAGGCAAGGTTCAGATCTGTCCCGGCCAAAACGATGGCGTCGGCATTCAAATCATCCACCATACGGCGACCTGCGTCCAGAAACAGAGCGCGATCCTGATCGGAACAAACCCCGGCGACCGCCATATCCTGATAGGTTTGTCCCAACACCTCGATCTCATCTTCCAACGCAACCGCCCGGGTTTGCCCAAGCTGACCATACAGTTTGGTCCGCATCACAACACGCGTTCCCAGCAACCCTACAGTGCCAAACCCCTGTGAGGCGAAATACGCATCAAGAGGCTTTACAGCCGAAACAAGGGGCAACGGAGACAACGGCAAGGTCTCATCATAGCAGAAGTGCCCACCTAGCGACGTGATTGCTGCACAATCCGCACCTGCCGCTTTAAGGCGATCAATGAGCCCTGCGTAGACCCGCGCCTGTGCATCCCGTTTGTCCGCCAGATTGTTGCGGATCAATTCCTGCACATCCGCATGTACGATGGTCAGTTCCATCGGCTGTCCACGCGCCGCCATCGCCGCACTCAGCCGCTGATAGTAAACCACCGTTGCAGCAACACCGATCCCGCCAATCAATCCGATATGCATGGCGGTCCCCCGTCACCCCACGCTGGCGCTCGCTGCGCTTTCCGGCAGTTCCTCGTCGAAGCAGCGCTGATAGAACTCGGCCACGGTCTGGCGTTCCAGCTCGTCGCATTTATTCAGGAAGGACAGACGGAAGGCGTAGCCGATGTTGCGGAAAATCTCGGCGTTTTGGGCCCAGTTGATCACCGTCCGGGGGCTCATAACGGTGGACAGATCGCCGTTCATGAAAGCGGTCCGGGTCAGATCGGCAACGGTGACCATCTGGCTGACGGTCTTACGCCCCTCAGCCGTATTATACAGCGGCGCTTTGGACAGCACGATCATCGTTTCCGCATCATGGCTGAGGTAGTTCAGCGTCGAGACAAGAGACCAGCGGTCCATCTGAGCCTGGTTGATCTGCTGCGTGCCGTGATAGAGGCCGGTGGTGTCGCCCAGACCCACGGTGTTTGCGGTGGCAAACAGGCGGAAATTCGGGTTCGGTGTGATGATTTCGTTTTGGTCCAGCAAGGTCAGCTTGCCGTCATGCTCCAGCACGCGTTGGATCACAAACATCACGTCGGCCCGGCCCGCGTCGTATTCGTCGAACACGATGGCAACGGGGTTGCGCAGCGCCCAGGGCAGGATGCCTTCGTGGAACTCGGTGACCTGCTTGCCGTCGCGCAGTTTGATCGCATCCTTACCGATCAGATCGATCCGGCTGATGTGGCTGTCCAAGTTCACACGCACGGCGGGCCAGTTCAGGCGGGCGGCAACCTGTTCGATATGGGTCGACTTACCCGTGCCGTGGTAGCCCTGGATCATCACGCGGCGGTTATGAGCAAAGCCCGCCAGGATCGCCAGCGTGGTTTCCGGGTCGAACTTATAGGTTGGGTCGATGACCGGTACACGGTCACTTGCTTCCGCAAAACCCTTGACCGCCATGTCGCTGTCAACTCCGAACACTTCACGAACCGAAATCTCTTCGGTTGGTTTTGCGTTGATGTCGATCGATCCGTCAGCCATGCGCTTTGTCCTTATCCTTTGGCCCGTTCACCGGGTTTGAACCCGTGTGTGGTGCAACATATTGCAGACAAGGGCAAGGGAAAGCCGCGTGATGAAATGGCTGACAGGATCTTTCTTTCAAACTGGCCTTATGGCGGGCAGAACGACGCTTAATCCAGAATGGCGTCACGCATTCGGATCAGGCTGCGTTCATCAACGAAACGCGGGGTCTGATGCATGTAGTCGCGGAATGCGCGGCCATAACCCTGCAGCAGCCAGCGTTCTTCGTTCAGAACGAACAGAAAGTAGATGACGAACAGAATAGCGGCCAGACCAAGGGTCAGCCACGACCCGCTAGCGATACCCAGGCCAATCGTTGCCAGAACCGAGGTGACGTATTGCGGGTTGCGCGAATAGGCATACATGCCGCCGGTTACCAGCCCATCACTTTCGCAATAGGTGTTATCGAGCCCCAAGAACCGATAGCCCCAAAGCGTGATGCCAAAGGACATCACCATGATCGGCAGGCCCAGCACATAGCGGCTCCAATGGCCCCAGCCATTCACCCACACTTCGGACAGGGCAAACACAACGGTTGCACCGCAGAACAACCGAAAAAGGCCAAAAGCCGTGTGGTGCCGCCATCCGTTTGCGCTGGGCCAAAGGCCAAGCTGCGGCAGGCGCAGATTCAGAGAAAGATATCCGCTCAGCAACAGGGCCGAGCCCAGAGCAACACAAAGAGCAATCGTATGAACGTGATAGATGAGGGGTTCCATATCGAATTCCGTTGTCAAAGGTCATGTTCGGATATGGGCACAGTGCGCAGCCCATAGGGACAGGCCGTAGCAAGGCTTTGTAACAGGTTGAGGACCCCAGAGCCGGTTAACGGTTCAGCGCGACGCCTCGGTTATTTTGAGAGTCATGAAAAGCGCGCGAAAGTTCGTTTCTGACAGAAAATAACTCGAAACCCGATGCATCTGTCGGTAGAATTGCGACCAATAAAAAGTCGATTATGCAGAGCGTGTTCTAGTTTGGAAATGATTGATGTTGATGATGAAAAACTGAGCAATATTGATGCTCTAGTCAAACTCGTTGAAAGACGCGAATCCGCTGATCGGGATTTCGGACGCGCTATTGGAACCTTAAAGAATGATCTGGTCTACATAGACAAAGCTCTAAGAGCCGAGCCTGCCAAATGGCGGCAAAACAGGGCGTTCCATATCGTTCATGTACCAAGCTTCCTCGCCATCATGTCGATATTCGATGATATGGATCAGATGGTGTCTATATCGGATGATGAAAAACACCAGATTCTGATTTCGGTTCATCGAGCTGCGCAGTTGGCCAAAGTGGCTAGACGACGCATGGAACAATCCAAATTGATGGATGCTAAAACCGAGCTTGAGGTGCTTGCCCAATACGCGGCAATCCCAGACGAACCCTATCAAAAGCCGTCGCGCCTTACGCGCGCGTTCAACGGCCTTGCTTCGGCTTCGGACTCCGCCTGGCAGGGTGCGAAATCGCATGCAACTGCAATGCCTAATCTGGTTAGCGGCCTTCAGAGCGGTGTTTCAGGTACACTGTCGCGCGCCGCGTCTGCTCCGGCATTGTTCGAGAATTTGCAGAAAACCGTGTCTGGTGCACTGTCTGACACCGTTTTGACTCCGATATCCATGCGGTTAAATGCAGGGGGGCGAGCTCTGAAACATGGCGTCGGGGCCGGGGTCGGGTTGGGTGTTGTGGTTGGGGTCCTGTGCCCACCATTGTTGCCGCTTACGGCAGGGGGCGCAGTGCTTGCTGCGATGCGTGCCTGGCGCAAAGACATGGACAAAGCAGCCACGCTACATCAGGCGGAACGCGAACAGCGCATTGCAGAGCTGCAATCCGAGCGAAAGGCCGCCTTGCGCCATTTGACCCACGGGGCGCCTGCGTTGCAGATGGAAACCGAAGACCTCAGCATGACACTGGATGTTGAAACCGGTCGCGCGGATGCGGTGATTTTGAAAGGCGAACACTCGGGCCGCCTGTGGTCAAACTTGTCCCCGGCTGACAAAGCAGAGCTTGGGATGAATCTGGCCGAAGGTGCGGCCAGCCTGCTCAATATCTTAGAGCTTGCGATAAAGGACTAGTCTTCAGCCCCAAGCTACTTAAAGTTCCGGCTGTCCTTGATCTGATCCCAGGCCCAGACCACCTCTTGCAGTTGTTCCTCTTGTGACCGGTCGCCGCCATTCATGTCAGGGTGCAGAACCTTGATCAGCTTTTTATAGGCTTTGCGCACTTCGGCTTTGGACCAGCTGTCATTGGCTTCAAGAATCTCAATGGCGCGACGTTCGGTCGGGGGAAGACGACGACCACCACCACCTGACGTGCGGCCTTTGTTCTGGGTGCTATTTGCGCCCAGAACCTGATGCGGATCCTCAATGCCCAGACGGGCCCATGCGCGCGCTTCAGGGTCGCCCATGGGTTTGGTCTCACGCTCCCATACCTTGTCTTTCGAACGCTGAGCATTCAACTCGGCCTCGGTCGTGCCATCGAAGAAGTTCCATTTCTGGTTATATTCACGCACATGTTGTTGGCAGAACCAGTAGAAATCATCCAGCACATCCGGGGCCTTGGGTGCGCGATACTTTCCGGGCTCCTGACATCCGGGATGGTCACAGATTCGCACCGAGGTTTCAGATGCGCCCGACATGCCCCGACGCCCGCGCGGGTTCTTTTTCTTGGCGCTGGAAACGGACATATCGAATCCAAAGGGGTCTGATTTCGCCATGCTTTATCCTCACGAACGCATCTTTTCGACTCGGAGGCAGCAGTTTAGTCTAAGCTGCCGAAAGTAGAAGAGGGGGGCGGCAAGTTTTTTGCCGCTGAGCACAAAATTGAGCATAACCGAGGACATCCGAACCCGCCTTCAAGCCGCCTTTGACCCGCGAGAGTTAGAGGTGATCGACGACAGCGAAAGCCATCGCGGCCATGCAGGCTTTCAGGAAGGCGGCGAGAGCCATTTCAACGTCCGCATCCGCGCCGCCGTATTCGAGGGTCAATCGCGCGTCGCGCGCCATCGGGCCGTGCACAAGGTGTTGGGAGACGTCGTGCCACGCATCCACGCACTGGCGTTGGATATCGACGTCTGAATGCGTTTAAAACCGCAACCGAAAGGCAAGGCCGACCAGCGGGGCTGTGTCATAGCTTTGGCGGCTGATCTCAGTGCTGGTTTCGTCCTCTAGTGTCAGTCGACCATCGAATTCGGCCCCTGCAAAAACGGTAACCGACAGACCGGGATTTGGCGTGTAGTTTAGAGATGCGACGACCGGGATGCTCTGATCTTCACCAATCCCGTTGGGCGCTAGCCCGCTGTCGTCCAACCGAAAGCGGATTTTCTCGGACCGGGCGGAAAGCGAGAGGCTGAAATCGCCATTCATCGCATAGCTGAGAGTCAACCCGGGCCCGCGCGTGGCACCAATTCCTGATCCAGTGTTCAGATTCCAGCGATCATTGATGTCCCAGTCGACCAACAGTGCCGGAAAGACTTCCACGCCGCTATCTTCTAGTTGTGTGAAGGCCCCTAGAGCGGGGCCGATGGTCAGGCTTTCGCTCACGCTCCACGCAATACCTGCAAAAACGCCATAGGTACGGCCATCAGACAACTCCGCACCGCTTTGATAGTCCCATCTGACCTGGGGAGATATGAACACACTGGTTCGTTGCCCGGCCTGAAAACGAAGCGGAACTGAAATTCGGATGTCGCGAATATCGTTCCAAGGCTGGTTACCGGCCGCGCTGAAATCATAGTCTATCTGACCGTAGCTGAGCGAAAAACCGAGCGATGTTTCGCTGTCGAAATTATACAATCCTGTGGCCCGCAGGAACGAGCGCGTCGCACTAAAGTCCCCACCCTGATCCAAATCTGCGCTGCTCTGATATACTACAAGCCCGTCGATCTGGCTGACCCAACCCAGCGGTTGTTGTGCAGCGACGGGCAGTGCAACCTGACAGGCGATGGCGGTGATTAAGTGAAGACAAACGGTGCAAGGTTTCATCGCGGCGGGGTTCCCAATCGATGCAAAGAAGGTATCTCAGAACGATACGACTAGAACCCTTAAACGGATGACCACCTCAATCCCGTCGGTTAAATCCGTGCCATCAAAACCACACCCACAGAGCCTTTCGACCCTAACGGGCGTTACTTGGTGTCTTCACTGTCTTTTTCACTGGGCTTCAACGTCAGTGGAGGCTCATCTGCTTCAGCTGAAATCGGTTCCGGGGCTTGAACCGCATCCGGCCCGGGCACCGGCTGCGCCAAAGGGACGCCTTCTGGGGTTTCGCTGGGGGTTGGGGCTGCAACCACGGGTGCCGTCTCGACGTCTGGCGCGTCTTGTGCCACCGTGCGCCTAAACACCAGCACATTGCGCCAGTTCGTTGTCGACCCCGTCAGGCCCGAGCGTTCCTCGCTGGGCAGCAGTTCAGCGCGCTGGTATTCCCAGCCGTCCTGGCCCATCTGGTTCAACACCTGCTCGACCGAGGCGGCAAAGCGGCCCTCGGTCGTTTTCACGCCCTTGGCTTTGACACCTTTTTGCGGGGCGGGGATGACCTTGTATTCGTAGCGCTGCATCAACTGTTCCTAAACCATATTCGCGCCAACTTAACATGCTGATCCACGGGCGAAAGTACCGCTGCAGGATCGGCGAGATTTAGCTCCGCATGTTACCGCTGGTCTGTGCCGCTTTGGTCACAACTGACAGGCAAAGCTCCGTCGCCAGCGCCATGTCTTGCACCGAAATCCACTCCAACGGTCCGTGAATGCACTGCATGCCCGTGAACAGGTTGGGGCAGGGTGTGCCGAACTCGGTCAGGCGTGAGCCATCGGTGCCGCCGCGGATCGGAACCGAGAGCGGCTCGATCCCCAGTTCCCGGCAGGCTGCGCGGGCCAGATCAACGGGTGTCATGTCCTTTTCCAGCCAATAGCGCATGTTGCGGTATTGATGGCTGATGTCGCAGGTGATGGTCGCGCGAGGTTCGGATGCCTGAACAGCGTCGCAGACCTTGCGCACCAGATCGCGCTGTGCCTCAAGACCCTCCATCTCGAAATCCCGCAGGATCAGCTTGATCTCCATCTCGGACGAGCCGCCATTCATGTCGGTGACATGGATGAACCCTTCGCGCCCATCGGTGACTTCGGGGGTCAGTGTGGCCTGCGGCAGGGTCTGTACGATCTTTGCGGCCAGATGGGTGGCATTGACCATCTTTTCCTTAGCCAGCCCCGGGTGGATCGACACGCCGGTGATCTTGATCACCGCACGGTCGGCCGAGAAGCTTTCATATTCGATCTCGCCCACCTCTTGCCCGTCCAGTGTATAGGCGAAATCGGCCTTGAGGTCCTTGGGCAGTTGCTCGGTCACGCCGCGTCCGATTTCTTCGTCCGGCGTGAAAGCAATGCGGATGGGACCGTGCGGAATGTCTGGATTTTCAATCAGGTGCCGCGCCATGGTCATCAGGATTGACACGCCCGCCTTGTCATCGGCGCCGAGCAAGGTCGTGCCCGAAGCGGTGATCAGATCATGGCCTATCTTTTCGGCCAGATAAGGATGTTCTTCCGGGGACAGAACCAGATCGGGATCATCGGGAAAGGTAATCTCACCGCCGTTATAGCCTTTGATGACGCGCGGTTTGACGCCGGTTGCGTTGAATTGCGGGGCAGTGTCGACATGGGCGAGGAAACCCACGGTCGGCCCTTCGGCGGTGCCAGGAATGGTCGCCACAACAACGCTGTCGCCGGTTATCTCGACATCCTGCGCGCCTATTTCCGTCAGCTCCTGCTGCAGCAGGTTCAGCATGTCGAACTGAATGGGCGTACTTGGGGTCGAAGGTGATGTCTCATCGCTTTGGCTGTCGATAGCCGCATAGCGCATCAGACGGTCTTCAAGTTCCTGATCGAATTTTCTGGTCATGGCACCTCTCCTGCGCGGAAGAAAGGGCGCAAAAGAAAACGGAGTCAAGCGGATGGCCTGACTCCGTCTCATAACTTTGAAAAACGGGCTTACGAGGCCAGCTTTTGGGCAACCAGCTCGTTGACAGCCTTGGGGTTGGCCTTGCCGCCGGTGGCTTTCATCACCTGACCGACAAACCAGCCTGCCAGTTTCGGGTTTACTTTGGCCTTTTCGACCTGCGCCGGGTTGGCGGCGATGATCTCGTCCAAAGCGGCCTCGATGGCGCCGGTGTCGGTCACCTGCTTCATGCCGCGCTCTTCCACGATCTGCGCCGGGTCACCACCTTCGGTGTAGACGATCTCGAACAGATCCTTGGCGATCTTGCCCGAGATGGCATCCGAGGAAATCAGATCGATGATCCCACCCAACTGCGCCGGAGATACGGGCGAGACGGTGATGTCGTGGTCTTCTTTCTTGAGGCGGCCAAACAGTTCGTTGATGACCCAGTTCGCGGCCAGCTTGCCGTTGCGGCCTTTTGCGACCTCTTCGAAATAAGCGGCGCTTTCGACTTCGGCGGTCAGAACCGAAGCGTCATAGTCGGTCAGACCGAACGCTTCGATGAACCGCGCCTTTTTTTCGTCGGGTAGCTCAGGTAGCTTGGCGGCGATATCGTCGACCCACGCCTGCTCGATCTCCAAAGGCAGCAGGTCGGGGTCCGGGAAATAGCGGTAGTCATGCGCTTCTTCCTTGGACCGCATCGAGCGGGTCTCACCCTTGTCAGGATCGTACAGGCGGGTTTCTTGATCGACGGTGCCACCGCCTTCGACGATTGCGATCTGACGGCGGGCCTCGACCTCAATCGCCTGCTGGATGAAGCGCATCGAGTTCATGTTCTTGATCTCGCAGCGCGTGCCCAGATGCGAGAAGTCCTGCGTTTCCTGATACTTCTCATAAGCCCCCGGCAAACAGATCGAGACGTTCACGTCCGCCCGCAGGTTGCCGTTTTGCATGTTGCCATCACAGGTGCCCAGATACCGCATGATCTGGCGCAGCTTGGCGATATACGCGGCGGCCTCTTCGGGGCCACGGATGTCGGGGCGCGAGACGATCTCCATCAGGCAGACGCCGGTCCGGTTCAGGTCGACAAAGGACATATGCGGGTCCATGTCGTGGATCGACTTGCCCGCGTCCTGCTCCATGTGGATACGTTCGATGCGGACCATGCGCGCGGTGCCGTCACCCATTTCGACCAGCACTTCGCCTTCGCCCACGATGGGGTGGTAGAGTTGGGAAATCTGGTAGCCCTGCGGCAGGTCGGGGTAGAAATAGTTCTTGCGGTCAAAAGCCGATTTCAGGTTGATATCCGCCTTCAGACCCAGACCCGTGCGCACGGCCTGTTCCACACAATATTCGTTGATCACAGGCAGCATACCCGGCATCGCCGCATCCACAAAGGCCACGTTCGAGTTCGGCTCGGCCCCGAATTGGGTCGACGCGCCCGAGAACAGTTTCGCATTGGACGAGACCTGAGCGTGCACCTCCATCCCGATCACCAGCTCCCAATCGTGCTTGGCCCCGGCAATGGTTTTGGGTGTGGGCATTTCGTATGTCAGGTCGAGCATGTCGCGCCTCATTTCCGCAGAAGTTTAAGCCTGCGTATTAGGCCCGGCGGGGCCTAGGGGCAAGGGGGAAAGGCGCGATTCAGTGCTGCGAGAATTGCAGACCGGTGGGTGTAAAGGTCACATCCTTGCCGCTGCCCAACTCATCCCGGAAGAAATCGCCGATCGTACGCAGCGCATCGCGCTGTCCACGTGCTGCAAATCGCTCGGGTGAATTGATACGCACTGAGTTGTTGAAGCCCGCAGTTGCATGGGCCCAAATCAGCGGATGCAGTTCGGTCAGATGGTCGCGGATCAGCCAATTGGCGGTCTCGCGCATCTGGCTGCGGACCTGATCGGCCTTTTCGTTCAAGCCCACCCCATTTTGCACCGTGATCGCGCAATAAGCGGACAGCATATTGACCATTTGCTGACCGGGGTGCAGCCGCAGAACATCGCGCAGGCCTTCAAGGAAATACTCGACATCCACCCGCGCGCAAGCTTCGGCGTCCATCGCGATGGCGTCGAACTGGACCCATGTGTAACCGCCTGCGCCCCATGTGTCTTGTGTTCTAGCCGCGTTGCGTAGGGCTTGTAGTTCAAGCTCCTCATAGCTGCCGAACCAGCGAGGCAGCAGATGGCTGCCCATCGCGCGCATATGGCGCTGGTTTTTCGGGTCGAGGCCAATTAGGCGCTCATACTTCTCGGCGACCCGAGCGGTCTCCTTGCGTTGACCGGCCAGCAACGCACAGTTCGCCGCAGCGATGAGCGGGCTATCGGGTGCGGCAGCCGTGCAGTCCGGCAGGATTTGCCCGGCGCGGTCGAAATGGGCCGCGCAACGCGAACTGTGCAGCGCGGGCAAAGTCGCATCCGCCGAGTTGCCTCGCCAAGCCCACGCGATATCGATATGTGCCAGCGCGACGATTGCAGCGATCATTGGATCACCCGGATGATCGCGCATCTCGGTCTCAAGTTCCGAAATTCCGCCCAGCAGATCGTAATCGGATACGGCTTTGCCATCTGACAAGGCATGTTCCGCCGCCAAAACCACGTCTGACCGGGCGCCAAAACCCAACAAATCGGCAATCGGCATCCCATCCGGTGCCGTCGCGCCTGTCTGATCCGCAGCGTGCATTTCTGCGGACAATTCATCCCACCGATCCTGACGCGCCAGATGACGCCCGCGTTCGATCATCTCACGGCCCACAAGATCCTTGGGGTCAAGCTTGGCAACAGGAATGTTCAACTGACCCTGTTCGGGTAAAGCTGCGGCTAAAGCAGAATTAGCCGGACAGAAATCAGGTGCGGCCTGAGGTTTGTGAGGTGAAAATCGGGCAGAGAATGCCCGTGCAATGCGGAACATAGTGGAACTCGAGAACTTAAAAACTGGTAACTGCAAGGTAGGCTGGCCGGAAAACCCGACGATTTCAAGTTAAATGCGCGTTACCTTCCATGAATCCTGTGTAATCGCACTCGGCTGCGTGGATCGTTTCAGAAAACAGAGAAATGATGGCGCTCAACGCGGAAACCGGCTTGGGTGACAACGTTTTCAAACTCTTGATGCGGCGGCAACGACTCATCGGGCAGGCGGATGCGTTTTTCCGATTTCAGCACCAGTGAGACGCGGACCGAGAAATCCCAGCGCGTATCAAATCGAAAGAAATCAACCTCTTCCAAAGCGATCTGGCCCTGCCGTTTGCCGGAAAACCAGCGCAACGCATCTTGATCGAATTGAATTCCTGCGTTGCTGTCGTGTAAAACATCCCATATCGCGGGCAGGGTGGTCAAAGCAAGCAAAGCCATCAGCCACCATACAGCGTCAAAGAGAATAATCAGCGCAAGCAAAGCCGCGTAGATGCCGATCAGAATAAAGACGGTTCGAGGATTTCGATTGCGCCGCGTAAAGGTGTAGGTCGTCATGCGCCCAGTATGCGCGAGATCATTTCGGTCGTGTCGCGCGACAGGTTTGGTGTTTCGGAAATGCGGGTCAGTTGCGCCTGGATCAGGTTCTGTCGGCCCGCATCATACCGCCTCCAGGTTTGGAAGGCCGAACACATGCGCGCTGTGGTTTGCGGGTTCACGGGATCCAGTTTGATCAACCAATCGGTCAGTAGTTGATACCCTGCGCCATCAAGCTGATGAAAGCCTGCATGATTCATCGCCAAACCACCCATCACAGCGCGGAATCGATTGGGGTTTTTCCAATTGAAGTCAGCATGTTCCGTTAGCTTCTGTGCGACATCCGCCGTGACTCCGGGCGCGGCCATTGCCACTTGCAAACCGAACCATTTGTCAATGACCAGCCGATCATGCTGCCATTGATCATAGAATCCGGCCAATTCCGCCTCGCCTTTCCGGGCGCGCAGAAGGCAGGACAGGGCCGAGAGTTGCAAGGTCATGTTATCCGACTTCGCGTAGGATTCAGCCGCCAGTGCGCCTCCATCAAGACGGGTGGTCAAAGCCAGTGCCGCGCCGCCCAGTGCGCGCTTGCCGGATTGTTCAGCATCCGGCGCATAGGGCGCGTCCACCAGCGCTTCGCTGTGCAAGCGGGGTAGGAGGTCCTGGGTGTGTTGCGCTATCGCCTGCCGTAAAGTTTCACCTGCGGTCCAGATCGCCATCGGGTCGGGCGTGGTGCCCCGCTCGGCCAGCATCCCTGCCAGTTCAGATTGCGTAGGCAGCCACAGCATCAGCGCTCGGTAGGCGGGGTCTAAATCCCCATCGCGAAGCACGGCTAGCAACCCGTCCAGGTAGTCGGATCCTGGTGTTGCATCCTCTGTAATCATGCGCAGTAGCGTATCTTCGGCAAGCGAACGCCCGGCTTGCCAGCGGTTGAATGGGTCGGTGTCATGGGCCAGCAAGAAGGCACGATCTGCGTTGGTGTGATCGTGTTCAAGGATCACAGGCGCCGAGAAGTCCCTCAGGATCGACGGTACCGGCTTGGCCGTGAGACCGGAGAAGGTAAAGCTCTGCTCGGTTTTGGTCAGTTCCAGCACTTCGGTGGCGCGCACTTCGTCCCCGTTTGGACCAAGCAGGCCGACCGCGACGGGGATAACCTTAGGTAGCTTCTCATCCTGTCCTGGGGTCGGCTCTGTGCGCTGGCTCAGCATCAGAGTATAAGTCCCATCGTTCCAGTCTTCGGCGACCGAAACCTTTGGCGTGCCGGATTGGCTGTACCAGCGTTTGAACTGGCTGAGGTCGCGGCCAGTTGTGTCTTCGAACACTTGTAGCCAATCCTCGATCGTGCAAGCCTGCCCGTCATGGCGGTCAAAGTAGAGGTCTAGCGCTTTGGCATAGGCATCATCGCCTACCAGCCGTTTCAGCATGCCAATGACCTCAGCGCCTTTTTCATAGACTGTTGAGGTGTAGAAGTTGTTGATTTCCTGAAAGCTTTCCGGTCGCACCGGGTGCGACAGCGGCCCATTATCTTCGGGGAACTGGCGTGCTCGCAGGTCGATGGCGTCGTGAATGCGTTTCACCGGAGCTGAGCGCATGTCGGAGGTGAACTGCGCATCGCGGAACACCGTCAGACCTTCTTTCAGGCACAGTTGGAACCAGTCGCGGCAGGTGATGCGATTGCCAGTCCAATTGTGGAAATACTCATGCGCGATGATGGCCTCGATCCGTTCGAAATTCAGATCGGTCGAGGTTTCGGGGCTGGCCAGAACAGCGGAAGAGTTGAAGATGTTCAGCCCCTTGTTCTCCATCGCGCCCATGTTGAAATCATCCACGGCGACGATGTTGAACACGTCCAGATCGTATTCACGGCCATAGACGTCTTCATCCCATTTCATGGACTTTTTTAGCGCCTCCATCCCGAAGGCGCATTTGCCTTCGTCACCGGGGCGGACCCAGAGGTTCAGTTCCACCTCGCGGCCGGACATGGTGGTGAATTGACCGGGATGGGCGATCAGGTCGCCCGCGACCAGCGCGAACAGATAGGCAGGCTTGGGCCACGGATCGGTCCACTCAGCCCAACCTTCACCTTTGCCCGACGGGTTGCCATTAGACAGCAGAACAGGAAGGTCGCCGTTGATCCGTACCGTGAAAGTGGACATCACATCGGGGCGGTCGGGATAAAAGGTGATTTTGCGAAACCCCTCGGCCTCGCATTGGGTGCAGTACATGCCGTTCGACATATAGAGCCCTTCAAGCGCGGTGTTGTTATCCGGGTCGATTTCAACCTCGGCTTCCCAGATAAATGGAGTATCGGGGACATCGACAGTCAAACCTTGCTCGGTCACTGCAGGGTTCACTTCTGTGCCATCAATGGACGCACGTATCAGCTTTAACTCTTCCCCATGCAAAAAGAAGCGGCGGTCCGAGGCGTCAGGGTTAGGACGAAACGCGATGCGCGATGTCACCCGTGTTGCATGCGGTGCAAGATCGAAGGTCAGATGAACGCTGTCCACCAGGAACCCAAAGGGTGTGTAGTCTTTCAGATAGATCGTTTTGCCGGTTTCGTCGCGCATCCGAGGCCTCGCATCGGTTTTGGGTTTTTCGCGACGTTAGGAGCTTCGATCCGGGGCTGCAACCAGCCTGCGCGATTGCCTTGCCGCTTTTGAAACAGCTTTAGGCAAAACTGTGCGATGGGAAACCTTCGACAAAAGTTGCCTATCGGAAACATTCGGCCTAAGTCAGTTTGGCATACATCGGCACACAAACGCGGGAGGGCAACATATGCGTGGCAGACAGACCCTGAGCGGGTTGCAGGTAGATCCGATACTGACTGATTTTATCGAGACACAGGCTCTGCCGGGGACGGGTGTGTCGTCCGAGCATTTCTGGGCTGGTCTTGCTCGCATGGTTCAAGAACTGGGGCCCAAGAACCGCGCGCTTCTGACCAAACGCGCGGACATTCAAAGCCGTATTGATGGCTGGCACCTTGCAGAAAAATCGCAATCCATGGATCCCTCCGCCTATCAGGCGTTCTTGAAAGAGATCGGGTATCTGGTCGATGAGGGCGACGCGTTTCAGATCGAAACGGCAAATGTGGACCCCGAAATCGCGCTGACCCCTGGCCCGCAACTGGTTGTGCCAATTACCAATGCCCGCTTTGCTTTGAACGCGGCAAACGCCCGCTGGGGCAGCCTGTATGATGCACTCTACGGGACAGACGCAATGGGCGACCTCCCTGTGGGTGGGGGCTATGACGAAAAGCGCGGGGCGCGTGTCATCGCATGGGCCAAAGCGTTTCTGGATGAGGTTGCGCCGCTTGCCGAAGGATCATGGGCTGATGTCGCGGGGCTGACCATCGATGACGGCGCGTTGACGCCTGCGCTGGCCAATCCTGCACAGTTTGCCGGTTTCGGCGGGGATACAAAAAAACCTGCGTTCGTATTGTTAAAAAACAATGGTTTGCATATTCAGATCATGATCGACCAGTCCAGCACCATTGGGGCAAGCGATCCTGCGGGCATTGCCGATATGCGCTTGGAATCGGCTCTTTCGACCATCATGGATTGCGAAGATTCGGTCGCCTGCGTGGATGCCGAAGATAAGGTTGTCGCCTACGGCAACTGGCTGGGCTTAATGAAGGGCGACCTGACCGAAGAGATCACGAAGGGCGGCAAAACCTTCACCCGTAAGCTTGCTGATGATGTGGAATACACCGCTGCTGACGGCGGTCGGGCGTCGCTAAAGGGCCGGTCGCTGATGCTGGTGCGGAACGTGGGCCACCTGATGACCAACCCGGCCGTATTGGACGCTGAAGGCAATGAGATCGGTGAGGGGCTGATGGATGCGCTGTGCACCACGCTGATCGCAATGCATGACCTGAAGCGTGACGGTGGGAACTCGGTCGAAGGGTCCGTTTATGTGGTCAAACCCAAGATGCATGGCCCCGAAGAAGTCGCGTTCGCTGTTGAGATTTTCGACATGGTCGAAGACGTTCTGGGACTGCCGCGCGACACCGTGAAACTGGGCATCATGGACGAGGAACGCCGCACCTCGGCAAACCTGACCGAGTGCATCCGCGCCGCGAAATCGCGCGTGGCGTTTATCAATACCGGGTTCCTGGATCGTACCGGGGATGAGATTCATACCTCGATGGAAGCGGGTCCGATGCTGCCCAAGGGGGACATCAAAACCACGCCGTGGATTGCCTCATATGAGGATCGCAATGTTGATATCGGTCTGGCCTGCGGTCTCAAGGGCAAGGCGCAGATCGGCAAAGGTATGTGGGCGATGCCCGACCGGATGGGAGAGATGCTGGAAGCCAAGATCGGCCACCCGCAATCTGGCGCAACCTGCGCCTGGGTTCCATCTCCTACAGCGGCAACTCTGCATGCAACGCATTACCACAAGGTGGATGTGCTGGCCCGGCAGGATGAAATTGCGGCGGGCGGCGCGCGCGGCACTTTGGATGATCTGCTGACGGTTCCATTATTGGATGGTCGCAACCTGAGCGATGAGGAAATCACCCGTGAGATCGAAAATAACGCGCAGGGTATCCTTGGCTATGTGGTGCGATGGGTCGATCAGGGTGTTGGCTGTTCGAAAGTGCCGGACATCCATGATGTCGGGTTGATGGAGGATCGCGCGACCTGCCGTATCTCATCCCAAGCCTTGGCGAACTGGCTGCATCATGATGTGGTGAGCGAGGCACAAGTGATGGCCGCGATGCAGAAAATGGCGGCTGTGGTGGATCGGCAGAATGCGAGCGATTCAAACTATGTTCCGATGGCGCCGGGATTTGACGGTGTGGCTTTTCAGGCTGCTTGCGATCTGGTCTTCAAGGGCCGGGTTCAACCGTCAGGCTACACCGAACCGGTCCTGCATGCGCGGCGGTTGGAATTCAAAGCCAGTCAGGATTGAGTGGTAGTTGCGGGAACGAGGGGGCTGTCTGTCCCCTCGCGCTCCCCCGAGGATATTTTTGGCCAGATGAAGGGATCAGGTATGGGTATTTCTTTGCGCAAGGCGCGGACCATTATACGTAAAGCGATGGAAAAAGGGCGGGAAATGGAACTAAAACCACTGTCGGTTGTGGTTCTGGATGCCGGCGGTCATGTTATCGCGTTTGAGCGTGAAGACGGTGCCGCCCCTGGCCGGTTCGCCATTGCGCAGGGCAAGGCCTATGGTGCGGTCATGCTGGGCATGGCAGGCACGGCGCAGATGCAGCGGGCTGAAGCGCAGGCCTATTTTATGGCCGCGGTGAACGGCGTGTATGGCGGACAGGTCGTGCCAGTGCCGGGTGGCATTTTGCTGCGCGACCGCAAAGGTACCGTGATCGGTGCGGTTGGTGTGACAGGCGATACCTCTGACAATGATGCCGTCGCAGGCATGGCGGGTATCGAAGCAGCTGGGCTGACGGGCGAAATCTGACCCGGCAGAGTCCAGTTAATAGGCGTGTGCGCAATTGAACATTGCTTTGCGCTGTTATGCAGCCTGTGCTCTGTTGCACGGGCTGCTTTGTGTCGATAGCGTCAGTTCCAATCAATGCAAAAGCAAGGACATTGGAATGGTGCGACCCGTTGTTGGTATTATCGGCAATTCTTATCTGATGAATGATCAATATCCCACACATGCGGGTGGGACGATGAATTCGGATGCCGTGGCCAATGTGTCGGGCTGTCTGCCGCTGCTGATACCAGCTGATCCGCGGTATGTTTCGGTTGATGAATTACTTGAGGTCTGCGACGGGTTCCTGCTGACGGGTGGTCGCCCCAACGTACACCCCGAGGAATATGGTGAAGCAGCCACAGATGCGCATGGCGATTTCGACCGGGCGCGGGATGCAATCACGCTGCCTTTGGTGCGCGCCTGTGTCGAACGTGGCCAGCCCTTTCTGGGGATCTGCCGCGGGTTTCAAGAGGTGAACGTGGCCATGGGCGGCACGCTTTATCCCGAAATCCGGGACCTGCCGGGTCGGATGAACCACCGGATGCCACCAGATGGAACGCTTGAGGAAAAATTCGCACTGCGCCATATCGTGACCCTGTCGGAAAACGGTGTGTTTCACGATGTTTTCGGTGCGACCGAGGTGATGACGAACACATTGCACGGTCAAGGTATCAAGCGGATTGGTGAGCGGGTGGTGATCGACGGCCATGCGCCGGATGGTACGCCCGAGGCGATCTATGTCAAAGACGCGCCCGGTTTTACCCTCTCGGTTCAGTGGCACCCGGAATGGGATGCGATCAATGATCCGGTGTCTCGTCCGCTGTTTGAAGCGTTTGGGGCCGCTGTGCGGAACTGGGCTTCAGGAACCGCGCTGCAACAGATGCAGAGATTGGCGTGAAATTGGCAGCGGCCCGGCGATGGGTGCCGGACCGCCTCAATATCATCAGATCAACAGATCGAACTGATTAATCAAAGGCAGGCTGCGCGCTCGTTCCCCGGTCAGGTCGAACAATGCGTTGCCAAGCGCGGGCATGGATGGCGGTGTGCCGGGCTCACCCGCGCCGCCCATATGGCGGTTGGTTTCCAGCACGCGCACCTCAACCTGTGGCGCAGTGTGCATGCGGATCGCGTCATAGTCGGGGAAGTTGTACTGCTCCACTTCGCCGTCGGCAAAGGTAATCTCGCCGTAGCAGGCCGCTGACAGGCCATACATCATGCCGCCGAACATCTGGGCTTTGACATTGTCGGGGTCCAGAGCCAGCCCCATGTCACAGGCGATCCACGCCTTGTTGATACGGATCGTGCCGTCTTCATCCACCACTTCGATGACTTGCGCAACAGGGGTGCCGAAGCTGTAGGTGAAGGCCACACCGCGCCCGATACCTTTGGGTGTCTGGCCCGTCCAGCCCGACATATCGCGGACCGCTTCGAGGCATCCTGCGGATGGGGCGTGCTCGTCTTGCATCAGTTCCAGTCTGAATTCCAGCGGATCACGGCCTGCAGCATGGGCCAGTTCATCCATGAAGGTCTCATGAAAGAACCCGTTATGGCTGTTGCCGACCGAACGCCAGAACCCGACAGGGATATCGAGATTGGCGATATGTCCGCTCATGCGATAGTTCGGGACGCCATAGGGCTGGTTGAAGAAACCTTCGACCAATACCTTGTCAGGGCCAGCGCCAGGTAAGCCGGTATACCGCTGAACAGCCTGTTGCGTGCAGGACTGTGAGGCGACAGCCCCTTCAATCAAAACCGCTTTGCCATCCTGAACCGCGCCCCGCATCCGGGCGATGGCACCGGGGCGGTAGTAGTCGTGGCGCATGTCTTCTTCACGGCTCCAGGTGGTTTGGACCGGAGTGCCCGGCATCGCCATGGCGACTTTGGTGGCGATGTCACCAAAATCCAGCTCACCACGCCGGCCAAAGCCGCCACCCAGATAGGTGGTATGAATTTGCACGGCTTCGGTCTCCAACCCGGCTGTGTTGGCAACGCGGAACTGGATCAGGGTGGGGGCCTGGTTGCCGCACCACAGTTCCAGTGCGTTTCCGGTGTAAAGCGCGGTGGCGTTCATCGGCTCCATCGTTGCATGGGCCAGATAGGGCAGCTGATATTCGGCTGTGATCTCTGTTGCGCCCTCGGGCAAAACGCTGACATCGCCATCGTCGCGCATCGTCGAGTTCGGGGCGTCATCGAACGCCTTGGCGATCTCGGCAAAGACCTGATCGGTTTCGGGTGGGTAGGGGGCGTCGCCCCAATCCACATCAATGGCGTCAACCGCCTGTTGGGCAAGCCATGTGTTGTTGGCGATGACCGCGACACCGGTGCCCAGATCGACCACCTTCTCGACCCCCGGCATTGAGGTTGCGGCACTGTCGTCATATCCGTTCATCGCGCCACCCAGCTTAGGGTTCATGCGCAAGGCTGCGAATTTCATACCCGGCAAGCGGACATCGACGCCAAACTCCGCCGTTCCCGTCGCCTTCTCCACCATATCCAGCCGCGGCTGGGACTGCCCCAGATAGCGCCATTCGGAGGGATCGCGCAGGGGAACCTCGACCGGCTCAAGATCGGCGACATCAACGGCCAAATCGGTGTAAGGGATTTTGTCACCATTGGGGGCGATTACATGGCCAGACACGGTCTGCAACTCTGCTGGGTCAACGCCCAGCCGGTCGGCAGCAGCGCGTTTTAGGGTTTCGCGCGCCGAAGCCCCGGCCTGACGCATGCGTTCATACCCGTCCTTCATCGAAGTCGAACCACCGGTGACCTGAAGGCTGAGCGTACGCCCCAACACCCCTAGTGCTTCAGCCAAATTGTACTGGATATCCGGGATGTCGTAGCCCTTGTTGGGCAGGCTCTCGCCAATCAGGGCCGAGTTGTAGTAGGCCGCAGCAGCAGGCCCGTGCAGAACGGTGACCTGATCAAGGTCAACGTCCAGTTCCTCGGCAATCAACGCGGCCCATGTGGTTTGTACACCCTGTCCCATTTCAGCGCGGGGTGCGAATAGCGTCACACCGTTCTGATCGATCAGAATAAACGGGTTCAGTGCAGCCTCACCCTCGCCGGGTTTCAGCGGGTTCGTCGCGGGGCGGCTGACGTAATACGCACCGAAAGCCACGCCGCCAACGATCGCGGCAGACCCGATCAGGAAGGTACGGCGCAGGATTTTTCCAACTTTGCCCATCTCTTACGCCTCCTTCAGTTTGCCAGCGGCGTCGTGAATTGCTGCACGTATCCGGGGATAAGTGCCGCAGCGGCACAGGTTGCCCTGCATCGCGTCATCGATATCGGCATCTGAGGGCGCGGGGTTTTCGGCCAGCAAAGCTGCGGCCTGCATGATTTGACCGGACTGGCAATAGCCGCATTGCGCCACCTGATAGTCGACCCAGGCTTGTTGGAGTGCTGACATGGCCGCAGGCGTTCCGATGCCTTCAATCGTCGTCACGTCACCCCAGACATCCGAAAGTGCCACCTGACAGGACCGCACGGCCTCACCATCGATATGTACAGTACAGGCCCCGCAGGCTGCAACGCCACAACCGAATTTGGTGCCGGTTAGGCCGACCTCATCGCGCAGTACCCATAGCAGGGGGACATCATCAGGCAGATCCACCTGATGTGCGGTTCCGTTGATCTTAAGGGTGGTCGCCATGGCGCGCCTCTCGTTAGCTGTGGTAGCATCTGACATAATTGGTGAAAAGTGTCAGTATGTCAATTGACAAAATATACGAAAACTGTCAGAGCTTCTGGAATGAAGGATACGAGCGACGACATACGGCAAAAGGCCATTCTGGCTTCGGCTTTTCAGGCTTTTTCAAAATACGGGTTCCGCAAGACATCGATGGATGACATTGCGAAAGGTGCAGGTATGTCCCGGCCTGCCGTGTATCTGCACTATAAGAACAAAGAGGCGATCGTTCGCGAACTAACCAGGCTGCACTATGCTGACAAGGCAAATGCCGTAGCCGCTGCTTTGAAGAACGCAGGATCGATCTCGCAGGTGTTGAACGCAGCGATTCAGGCGCAAATGGAGGGAATGGCCGCGATACTGGCTTCACCCCATGGGGTCGAGATGCTGGATACGACCAAATCCATGTCCACCGATATCGTCGAACAGGGTGAGGCAGAACTGACTTTGCTGTTTGCCGACTGGCTGACCGATATGCAGGCCAAAGGGCGCGCCCGTGTGTTCGACACGCCCCACGACACTGCAAAGACGATTACGGCCAGCCTGAAAGGGATCAAGCTGACCGCTTCCAGCGCCGAAGAATTCGAACAGCGCACCCGGCAGTTGGCCGCTATGATCGGCGCGGGGCTTGAGGTCAGGTAACCCGCTGACGGATTTTGTATTCGGGTCGATCCCACTGCCTGTTGCGCATGATATCGGCCAGAATATCAACCGCTTGCTCCACATCCGTTTCGTCGATGTATAGCGGGGTAAAGCCAAAGCGCATGATGTCCGGTGCCCGGAAATCTCCGATCACACCGCGCGCGATCAGCGCCTGCATCGCGGCATAGCCTTCGGCAAATCGGAATGAGACCTGACTGCCCCGCTGCAAAGGATCACGTGGGCTTGCAAGGGTTAGGTCAGGGCAGGTGGCCTCGACCCGTTGAATGAATAGCTCAGTCAATTCGATGGATTTGACACGGACATCGGCCATATCTGCCATATCCCAGACATCCATGGCCACCGAAAGTGAGGCCATCTGAATGACCGGAGGGGTTCCGACCCGCATCCGTTCGATCCCCGCGCCGGGGCGATAGTCGAGATCGAAAGCGAACGGATCCTCGTGCCCCAGCCAACCAGACAGCGCTGGGCGCACCCGCTCCGCCAATCGAGGGGCGACATAGACAAAGGCCGGAGCACCGGGCCCGCCATTAAGGTATTTGTAGGTACAGCCCACTGCAAAATCGGCATTGCAGATCGTCAGATCTACAGGAATCGCCCCAGCCGAATGGGCCAGATCCCAAACGGCCACCACGCCCAAGGAGTGCGCCAATTCGGTCAGGGTTTTCATCTCATGCATGCGCCCGGTCCGGTAATCGACCTCAGTCAGCATCAGAACGGCGATCTCATCCGTCAGGGCATCAGTCACCTGTTCAGGGTCGACCACGCGCAATTCATAGTCATCGCCGAGCGAACGCAAAAGCCCGTCAACCATGTAAAGATCGGTTGGGAAGTTGCCATTGTCTGACAGCACAACCTTGCGATCCGGGTTTAGCTCCAGAGCGGATGCAACCGCTTGATAGACTTTGATCGATAACGTGTCGCCCACGACAACACTGCCCGGTTCCGCTCCGATCAGTTTGCCAATCCGGTCGCCCAACGCCGCGGGCATACCCATCCAACCGGCTTTGTTCCAGCCCGTGATCAGCATTTGCCCCCATTCGTCGGTCATCATCTGATGCACGTGATCCGCCGCTGCCTTCGGAACCGGGCCCAGAGAGTTTCCGTCGAGGTAGATCATCCCCTCGGGCAAAATGAACATGTCTTTGGTCGTCGCGAAATCAGTCATGGCGGCCCGTTTTTTGTTTATTTGGATAGCATTGCCCCTAGGGCGTAAAACATCCCGTCTCTGCTGTCCATTGATGCGACAACTGGGGTTTTGCTATTTCGGTCCCAAAGCGGTAGGACAGCGCCCAGAAACGACACGTGCCCTTACGTGACGTCAGCCCCGAGGATTGACGATGCGCTGGATCGACCTTCCCCCTGTCTGGCTCGTGGGCTTTGCCCTGCTTGCCTGGTTGCAGGGACGCTATTTGGGATTTGGCCTGTCCCTTGACGGTGGGTTGACCGATCTTCTCAGCGGCGTGCTGATCGGGGGTGGCATTCTTCTGGCCGTATTGGCCGTTGCCGAATTCCGACGCCATAAGACGACAGTCATCCCGCATGAAACACCCAGTGCAATCGTGCAATCCGGCATCTACAAACGCAGCCGGAATCCGATCTACCTGGGAGATGTTTTGATCCTGGCGGGCTTGGTTCTGCGCTTTGACGCCGTTCTGTCACTGGCTCTGGTGCCGATCTTCGTCTGGGTGCTTGAACGTCGTTTCATCCTGCCCGAGGAGGACCGCATGCGCCGCACCTTCCGCGCGGATTTCGCCCGCTACGAACAAAAAACAAGACGGTGGGTGTAGCCAGATCAACCGAATGACACAACGTAATGGATGCTGCGCTTGCGAAATAAAATTGCGCAAGATACATCTTTTCTTAACAATCCATACCCGAGGACCTGACCGGCCTTAGAAGCGAGGGGGACTGCCAGTGAAAATAGGCACACCAAAAGAAATACTGGATGGCGAGAACCGAGTGGCAATGACGCCAGACTCGGCCGTGCAGTTGCAGAAACTGGGCTATGAGTGCCTGATCGAAAAAGGGGCCGGTGCGGCGGCCGGGTTTTCGGATGCGACGTATGAGGCTGCGGGTGTTGAGGTCGTAAAAACCGCGGCAGCACTATGGAAAGCGGCGGATATTGTCGCCAAGGTGCGCATCCCGACAGACACCGAGATGAAGCGTCTGACCAAAGGCAAAACGCTGATCTCGTTCTTCAACCCCGCGGGCAATGAAGAGGGGATGGAACTGGCCAAATCCAAAGGCGCGAATGTTATCGCCATGGAGATGGTGCCGCGTATTTCACGCGCGCAGAAGATGGATGCGCTGTCTTCGATGGCGAATATCGCGGGCTATCGTGCGGTGATCGAGGCCGGTAACAACTTCGGCCGTTTCTTTACCGGTCAGGTGACAGCGGCGGGTAAGGTGCCGCCTGCCAAGGTGCTGATCGTTGGGGCTGGTGTTGCCGGTCTGGCGGCGATCGGAACTTCGACCTCGCTGGGAGCTATTACCTATGCGTTCGACGTGCGCCCCGAAGTGGCCGAACAGGTCGAATCCATGGGGGCCGAATTCGTCTATCTGGACTTTGAAGAAGACCAGCAGGACGGCGCGGCCACAGGCGGCTATGCCTCGGTTCAGTCGGATGAATTCCGCGAGGCGCAGCTGGCCAAGTTCCGTGAGTTGGCGCCCGAGATGGACATCGTGATCACCACCGCGCTGATCCCGAACCGCGAAGCGCCCGAGCTTTGGACCAAGGATATGGTTGAAGCGATGAAGCCGGGCTCGGTCATCGTGGATTTGGCGGCGGAAAAGGGCGGCAACTGTAAGCTGACGGTCGCGGATGAGAAGATCGTGACCGACAATGGCGTGACCATCATCGGCTATACCGACTTCCCCAGCCGGATGGCGGCGCAATCCTCGTCGCTTTACGCCACTAATATCCGTCACATGATGACCGACCTGACGCCTGAAAAGGACGGCCAGATCAATCACGACATGGAAGATGACGTGATCCGCGGTGCGACCGTGACATTTGAAGGCGACATCACCTTCCCGCCACCACCACCCAAGGTGCAGGCGATTGCGGCGCAGAAAAAGCCGGAGGTCAAGGAACTGACGCCGGAAGAGAAAAAGGCGCAGGAGGTTGCGGCCTTCAAAGCGCAGACTAAGCAGCAGTTCACTCTGCTGGGTGTTGGCGGCGCGCTGATGCTGCTGGTAGGGCTGATTGCTCCGGCCAGCTTCATGCAGCACTTCATCGTCTTTGTGCTGGCCATTTTCGTGGGCTTCCAGGTGATCTGGGGCGTCGCGCATTCCTTGCACACACCGCTGATGGCGATCACCAACGCGATCTCGTCGATCATTATCGTTGGGGCGTTGATGCAGATTGGGTCCGGGTCTTTCCTGGTCCTTCTGCTGGCGGCGCTGTCCGTGTTCATGGCCGGGATCAACATCTTCGGCGGCTTCCTCGTAACCCGGCGCATGCTCGCCATGTTCCAGAAATCTTAAGGAGGCCGGGCACATGGAATTTGGCTTCACTACTGCCGCCTATGTTGTTGCGGCTGTTCTATTCATCCTTTCGCTGGGTGGTCTGTCGAACCAGGAAAGCGCCAAGCGTGCGGTCTGGTACGGTATCGTTGGTATGGCGCTGGCGGTTTTCGCCACGCTGGTCGGTCCGGGTTCGGGTCTGTGGCTGCTGTCCATTCTGCTGATCATCGGCGGCGGTCTTATCGGTCAATACGTGGCGCAGCGCGTCCAGATGACCGAGATGCCTCAGCTGGTGGCCGCAATGCACTCGCTGGTTGGTCTGGCGGCCGTGTTCGTGGGCTTTAACGCGCATTTTGAGATCGGCAACGTGGCGCAGGTCATGGCGATTGCGGATAGTGCCAGCCAGGCGGACCTGTCCGACCTCGGCGCTTTTGCCAAGCTGATCGCCAAGAAGACCCCGGCGGAACTGGCGATCCTGCATGTTGAACTGTTCCTGGGCATCTTCATCGGTGCAATCACCTTTACCGGCTCGGTCGTGGCCTATGGCAAGCTGGCGGGCAAAGTGACCTCGGCGGCGACCAAGCTGCCTGGTGGTCATATGCTGAACGCGGCGGCTGCGGGTCTCTCGCTGATTTGTCTGATCTGGTATACCAGCTCGGGTGGATTTTTCCCGCTATTCCTGATGACGCTGGCGGCGCTGTTCATTGGCTATCACCTGATCATGGGCATAGGTGGTGCCGACATGCCGGTGGTCGTGTCGATGCTGAACTCGTATTCGGGTTGGGCGGCAGCCGCGATTGGCTTCAGCCTTGGCAACGATCTGCTGATTGTTGTCGGCGCTCTTGTCGGCTCGTCGGGTGCGATCCTGTCCTACATCATGTGCAAGGCGATGAACCGCCATTTTGTCAGCGTGATCCTGGGCGGATTCGGTGGCCCGCAGGGTGAGCAGATGGCTGTCGAAGGCGAACAGATCGCGATTGAGGCGGACGGCGTGGCCGCTGCGCTGAACGATGCGGACAGCATTGTCATCATCCCGGGTTACGGCATGGCTGTTGCTCAGGCACAGCAGTCGGTGTCCGAGCTGGTCCGCAAGCTGCGCGCCAAGGGCAAAGAGGTGCGTTTTGCGATCCACCCCGTTGCCGGACGTCTGCCGGGCCACATGAACGTGCTGCTGGCCGAGGCGAAAGTGCCGTATGACATCGTGCTGGAGATGGATGAGATCAATGACGATTTCCCGGACACGGATGTGGCCATCGTCATCGGCTCGAATGACATCGTGAACCCTGCGGCGCAGGAGGATCCCAACAGCCCCATCGCCGGTATGCCGGTGCTGGAGTGCTGGAAGGCCAAGCAGGTCTTTGTGTCGAAGCGCGGTCAGGGCACCGGCTATTCGGGCATCGAAAACCCGCTGTTCTTCAAAGAGAACACGCGCATGTTCTATGGCGATGCCAAGCAGTCGCTGGACAAGCTGCTGCCGATGATCGACTGATCAACTGTTGCTAGCAAATTGCAAAGGGCGCCTGCGGGCGCCCTTTTCTTTTTTGGGTAGAGTTGGGGGCTTGCCCCCAAACCCCCAGGATATTTGTGGCCAGATGAAGCCTGTGGAATGTGCTATTCTGAGCCGGAGCACGGTGACAGGAGGTAGCTATGCAGAAAGTGAACGGTATTGGCGGGGTTTTCTTTCGGGCCCGGGATCCTGACGCTTTGCGGGACTGGTACGCGACCCATCTTGGGGTCAATCACTATGATCCAGTGGCCTGGAAACAGCGCGAGGGCTACACGGTCTTTGCCCCCTTCGCGCAGGACACCGAGTATTTCGGAAAGGCTGAGCAGCAATGGATGATCAATTTTCGCGTGGATGATCTTGCGGCGATGACCGCACAGCTTGAGGCCGCGGGGATCAAGGTTGAGACCCACCCCGACTGGGACAGCGAGGTTGGCAAGTTCGCCCGCATTCATGATCCGGAAGGCAATCCGATCGAGCTGTGGCAGCCAAATCAATGAGATAGCGGGTTTGTATACCGTTGCATTCCTGTAAGTATATGAAATAAAAAGAGAATTGATGTATTTCGGCTGTGTCGTATAGTGCCCCCGGTAAGACGGAGCCAAAAATGACGCCGATTGATGATCATCCCTTGCGCTATGCGCTGGCCAATGAACTGCACGCGAGGCCTTTTCCGAGCGCCGAGGTGCCGTGCACAGTTGCGTTTCTAGCAATCAAGAAACCGGCGGCGGCGATAGAAGGGGAGCGTCAGGCGGATATCGCTCATCTGACGGAGTTGCTGACGCGTTATGGTGCGTCTCGTCCCCAGCCAGACGCCACGCACTACGCGGGTCAGATCGGGCGCCATTGGTTGAAATGGGAACAGCATACCGAGTTTGTGACCTATACCGCAATCTCGCAGAATGTGAGCGTCCGGGCTTTTGACCCAGCTGATTTTGAGGTGTTCCCAGCGGATTGGGTCATGGCCAGCCCGGGCAAAAGCATCACATCGATCCTGATGCGTGTGGTGCGGCGGCCAGATCAAGATGCGGTCCGTGCCCTTTTGCCCGACTGGTTCGAACCCGAAAGCCTAGCCGTTTCATGCGTTCTGGATGATGCCGCCATCTGTGCCAGTGATTTCCGCATCGATCCCGCGGGTCATATGCGCTTTGCGTTGTTCGTCTCTGAAGACACCGGTCAGCGTCGGATTGGGCGCATCATTCAACGCCTGTGCGAGATTGAGACGTACAAGGCGATGTCCATGCTGGGCTTTGCCCGGGTCAAAGACCTGACCCCGCGCATTGGTGAACTAGACCAGAAACTGACCGCGTTGATGGGCGAGATGACGGATGGAGAAAACCACCCTGACGATCTGTTACCTGATCTGCTGCGCATATCGACTGAGTTGGAAACCCTGTCCGCCCGCTGCGCCTTTCGCTTTGGGGCGACGGGTGCCTATGAGGCCATTGTCAATCAGCGCATTGCCGTGTTGCGGGAAGAACGGTTCATGGGCCGTCAGAGCTTTGCCGATTTCATGATGCGCCGCTATGACCCGGCCATGCGCACCGTGAAATCTACAGAAAAACGCCTGCAAACCCTTTCAGACAGAGCAATCCGCGCCGGGGATTTGCTGCGTACACGGGTTGATGTGGAACGCAGTGCGCAGAACCAAGCTTTGTTGGAAAGCATGGACAAGCGTGCGGACCTGGCCTTGCGCCTACAGCACACGGTTGAGGGGCTTTCGGTCGTGGCCATCAGCTACTATGCCGTGTCGCTGGTCAGCTACATGCTGTATCCGCTCACGTCGACTGGGTTGAGTAAGGGTACATTAACCGCCTTGATTACGCTGCCGGTCATTTTGATGGTCTGGGCGGCCGTCCACAGAATTCGCAAGCGGTTGGAATGACGTCACTTGCACAGCAGGGCAAGCTTGGTACTAGTGACCGGCAGCGATAGTCACATAATCGGAGCATCCCTGTGATCAATGTCGTTTCAGCATGGCGGGCTGTGACAGCGATGTTCATCCTCAACGGTGCGTTGTTCGGTATCTGGGCCTCGCGCATTCCGGCGGTTCGGGATCATCTGCAGCTGAGCCATGAGGCGTTGGGCTATGGCCTGCTGTTCATGGCAGCGGGCGCGGTGTGCTCCTTTCCCATTACCGGACGATTGACCGACCGGTTTGGCGCCGTTGCAATCACGCGGGTTATCGCGGTTCTCTATACCGGATCTCTGGTGCTGTTGGGGCTGGCTGACAGTTTCACCCTGCTTGCTGTCTTTCTGTTTGTCTTCGGGGCGTTTCACGGGTCGATGGATGTGGCCATGAATGCCTGGGCCGCCGAAGTTGAAAGCGCCTATGAGAAACCGTTGATGTCATCATTCCACGCGATGTGGAGCCTTGGGGCAGGGCTGGGTGCGATCAGCGGGTATGCGGCTGTTCAGATGCAGATGAGCGTGTTGCAACACTTCCTGGCGGCGGGCGGTTTGGTTGTGGCTCTGGCTTTGGCGCTGTCCTGGGTGCAATGGACTTCTCGGCGTTCGGTGCAGTCGCAGGGGTCGGTTTTTGCGTTCCCGTCCGGTGCGCTGATTCTGGTAGGGTTCACGGCCCTGTGCGGTGCGCTGGGCGAAGGGGCCGTCGCGGATTGGAGCGCGATATTCTTGCGCGACGTTACCGGCGCTGCCGAAAGCGTAGCGACCTTGGGTTATGCCGTGTTCTCGGTCGCGATGGTGGTATGTCGTCTTGCGGGGGGGGGTGGTGATTGCCCGGGTCGGGCCGGTTTCTGCGGCACGGGGCGGCGGGATGTTTGCCGCTATGGGCGCGTTTTGTGTTGTCTCGGCCGGGGTTGCTCCGCTGGCTTTGGTGGGCTTTACGCTGATGGGCGTGGGCTATGCGGTGATTATGCCATTGGCGTTCAGCCGGGCCGCCAACGATCCGCAGATACCTCCGGGGCAGGCTATCGCAAGCGTGGCGACGCTTGGCTATGGCGGTCTGCTGATTGGCCCGCCTTTGATTGGATTTTTGGCAGAGTTGCTGACGCTGAGAATGGCCTTTGGTGTCTTATTGCCGCTTGCCGTTCTGATCGTCGTGTGTGCCGGCGCGCTTAAGCGCGCCGACTGAGTTTGCTTAGCGTCCGCGAATACGCGGATCCAGCGCATCGCGCAGGCCGTCGCCCAGATAGTTTACGCTGAGAACGGTCAGTGAGATCGCCAGGCCGGGCCAGAACACGCGCTCGGGGTATTGTTGTAGATAGTCAACGCCATCAAACAGCAAGCGGCCCCAGGTCGGGAAGTCGGGCGGGAAGCCCAAGCCCAGGAAGGACAGCGCGCTTTCAGTGATGATCGCCGTGGCAATCCCCAATGTCGCCGACACCATGATCGGAGACAGCACGTTCGGCAGGATGTGCCGCGTGATGATCTGGCTGTTGCTGGTGCCGATGGATCGGGCTGCCAGAACGAACTCTCGTTCCTTGATGGCCAAAACATCGCCCCGAACGATCCGGGCTGTCGGCATCCACGAGGTGATGCCGATGGCGCAGACGATCAGGATGAAAATCCCGCGTTCCAGCCCGAAGGCCGCAGACAAGGGCTCGCGGAACAGCAGCATCATGACCAGCAGCAGGGGCAGTAGAGGTAGGGCCAGAAACAGATCGGTTAGGCGCATCAGCGGCCCGTCGAGCCGCTTGAAGAACCCGGCGACCACGCCGATGAACGAGCCCAGGAACAGCGCCAGTAGCATCGCGGTGATACCCACCGAAACCGAGGTCTGTCCGCCGGACATCATCCGCGCCAAAATATCACGCCCCAACTGGTCGGTGCCAAACGGGTGCGCCCAGCTTGGCCCCTGATTACGCGACCGGATGTCGATCTGCGTTGGGTCGATGGTCCAGAGATACGGGCCCAGATACACTGCAGCGACGATGAAGATGAACAGGACTGCCCCGATCATCGCGCCTTTGTGTGTCTTGAACTGATCCCACACATCGCGCCACTGGCTGCGGGGAGGGGTGGACAGGTCGTCCATCACGCCTGCAGTTGGCAGGGCGGTGGAGGCCGGCGCAATACCTTCATCCGGGACCAGCGTATCCGTACGATCATGATCAGTCATAGCGAATCCTCGGGTCCAGAATGCCGTAGAGCACGTCTGCAATCAGGTTGAACAGTACGATCAGGACGGCAAAGATGAAGGTCAGGGTTTGAACCATCGGCAGGTCATTGGCCTGAATGGCCCCGATCAGCAACTGGCCGATGCCATTCACCTTGAAAACCTGTTCGGTGATGATGGCGCCGCCAAAGATGGCCGGGATACCCAGCGCGATCACTGTGACCACAGGGATCATCGAGTTGCGCAGGACGTGGACCATGACAACGGTGTATTCGCTGAGACCCTTGGCGCGGGCGGTGCGAACGTAATCCTGATTGAGGTTGTCCAGCATCGAAGCGCGCATAAACCGGCTGAGCTGTGCGGTGATCTGAAGCGCCAGAACCATGACTGGCATGATCATTTGCTTGAGTTGCACGACAAAGCTGTCCCAACTGTCGACCACCAGCGTGGTGTCATAGATCGAAGGGAACCAGCCCAGCTGGACTGAGAAGATCACGATCACCAGAACGCCCGAGAAGAAGGGCGGTACCGAGAAGCCGACCATCGACACGAAGGTGCCCATTTGGTCGAACCAGGAATACTGGCGGTAGGCCGAATAGATGCCGATGGGCAGGGCGATCAGGATCGCAACCACATAGGCGGTGCCGACAACCCACAGGGTCTGGGGGATACGCTGAACGACGATGTCCATGACCGGCGAGCGGGTCTGCCAGGAAATCACACGTAGATCACCTTCGGAAAAGGTGGTGCCAAACATCGAGTCGATCAGAACCTGCGGTTCGATCCAGAAGAACTGCACGATCCATTTCCAGAACCGGATATGCATCGGCTGGCCGAGGCCAAGCGCTTCGCGCATCTTCTCTTTGACTTCGGGGGGAACGGTGAGCGGAACCTGTGCCATCGGATCGCCAGGTGCGAGTTCGAGGAGCAGGAAGATGACGAGGCTGATGAACAGCAGTGTAGGCACCGCCAATATCAGTCGTCTGATGGTAAAATTAAGCATTAAGAGGCGCCTTTATATGCGTCTTCTTGTTGGGGTGGTGTGCAAAGGACCGCGCCCCGAAGATCGGGGCGCGGCTTTGCAAGGCTAACGCTTAGGAACCGGTCTTGCGGTACCAGTCAGCGATATTCCAAAGCTCGCTGTCCCAAACATTCAGGACAACGCCACCCAGGGTGTTTGCATGCGCCGACAGACGACCACGGTGCACCAGCGGGATCATACCGCCGTTTTCAACTATGATGTCGTTCAGCTGTTTCGCGATCTCGGCGCGCTTTTCCAGACCGGCAGTTTCGGCCAGCTGTGCGTGCAACTTATCGAACTCTTCGTTGCAGAAGCGGCTGATGTTTTCACCCTGCCACTGGGTGTCGGGACGAGGAGCCTTGTCGCATAGACCGTTGCCCAGATAGGACTGAGGGTCGGTGCCGTTGAAGGTGTTGGCGTACATTTCAACGTCGGCATAGAACTTCTGGAATGTGTCGGGCGAGCCCGGGTCACCACCGAAGAAGACCGACGCGTTGATGTTGCGCAGCTCGGTTTCGATACCGATTTGGCTCCACCATTCCTTGATCAACGCCTGGAAGTCTTGACGGACGGCGTTGGTAGACGTTTGATAGACAACTTTCAGCGGAACACCGTCTTTTTCACGGACGCCGTCGCCATTGGTGTCAACGATGCCTGCCTCGTCCAGCAGGGCGTTTGCGCCCGCGATATCCTGCGTATCGCAGGTCATCGAGGTCGAGTTGAACGCAGCCGGGGCCGGAACCCAGTTACAGGTCACTTTACCTGCCTGGCCATAGCCGATCTCAACCAGTAGCGGGCGGTCGATGGCCATGGACATGGCTTTGTAGACGGCCGGGTCCTGAAGGAACGGGTGCGGATGCGTTGCTGTCGACCGCTCGCCTTCCGGCAGGTCAGGCGACGGGTTGGTCTGGTTCAGCATGATGCGCTCGACCAGAGGACCGAAGCCCGCAACCGGGGTTCCTTTGCCGCCTTCTTGCATCTGCGCGATCACTTCGGGCGCCAGTTGCAGGTTCCAGGCATAGTCAAACTCGCCGGTTTCCATAACAGCACGACCAGCCGCCGTTGCATCGCCGCCACCCTTGAAGGTGACCGTCGCAAAGGCAGGTTTCGCCGGATCACGATAGTTGTCGTTCGCCTTGAAGGTGATCACGTCATTCGGCTTGAATTCGGTGACAACAAACGGGCCAGTGCCGATGGGGTTAAAGTTCTGTTCGGTGCATTCGGGGGCCTTCGCGCCCATGCAGTCCGCGAACTGAGCGGCTTGAATGATCGGGCTTTCGCCACCCACAAACGGGCCATAGGGGAACGGGGTTGGCTTGTCGAAGGTGACCTTGACGGTCAGATCATCCACCGCTTCGACGTTGGTGACGCCTTCAAACTTGGTGACCTGCGCGCAGCCGCCATCGGGGTCCATGCAGTAATTCGCGGTAAAGACCACATCTGCCGAGGTAAACGCCGAGCCGTCCGACCAGGTGATTCCCGGCGCAATTTTCCAAGTGATCGAAGTCAGGTCCTCGCTGACGCCACCGTTTTCAACGGTCGGGATCTCTGACGCCAGATAGGGCACCATGTTGCCGTCCTGGTCATAACGCGCGAGCGGTTCGATCACCAGCGATGCGGATTCAACGTCCTTGGTTCCGCCCGACAAGAAGGGGTTCAGGATCGACGGAGCCTGCCAATAAATGATGCTGACATTGCCGTCCGATCCACGCTCGGCCAAGGCCATCGGGGCCATCGCCGTGCTTGCGATCGCACCAAGCAAAAGGGTTTTGATCTTCATAATAAACTCCCGAAAAGGACACTTCCGTGTCTCGATTATCTCCGCAAGGCCTGCGGATTTGGCGTTGCCGCTTTGGGTAAGGGTCTGAATTGTTGCCGCAAAATCTGCTAAGATCCACGGAATCCATGATCTCCCCATCACGGTTACGCGAGGTATCGAAACAGAACTCTGGAAAAAAGCAAGGGTTGCCGTCGGGAAAAATGGCAACGGGTTTGACTTTTCCTGCCTTGCCGCCTTAGCGTCGGGCATCCGAACAAAAAAAGACTACCAACAGGAGCGCGTGCGTGCTGGATCAACCTATTGCACAGATCAAAAAACTGCGGGTCGAGTTTCAAACGAAAGATGGCCCCGTGGTGGGTGTCGAGGATGTCTCGTTCGAAGTAAATCCTGGCGAAACCGTTTGTATCGTTGGCGAATCTGGCTCAGGGAAATCGGTTTCCTCACTGTCTTTGATGCGTCTGGTTGAGTTTGGTGGCGGTGAAATCGCGGGTGGAGAGCTACTGTTTGACCGCCGCGACGGCGAAGAGATGGACCTATCAAACGCCGATCAGGATCTGATGAAACAGATTCGCGGCAATGAGATCGGGATGATCTTTCAGGAGCCGATGACAGCGCTGAACCCGGTTTTCACGGTCGGACGCCAGCTGACCGAAGGGCTGCGCATCCACAAAGAAATGTCCAAGGCGCAGGCCGAGGAGCGCGCGCTTGAGCTGCTGCGTCAGGTTCGAATCCCTGAACCTGAGCGTCGTTTGAAACAGTACCCCCATGAATTGTCGGGTGGCATGCGACAGCGTGTTGTGATTGCGATGGCGATGGCGTGCGAGCCACGTTTGCTCATCGCGGACGAACCCACGACCGCGTTGGATGTGACCATTCAGGCCGAGATTCTGGCATTGATGGACCGGTTGAAGCGGGAAACAGGTACGGCGGTGATGTTCATCACCCATGACATGGCCGTGGTGGCGCAGATGGCCGATCGGGTTGTCGTCATGTTCCGCGGAAACAAGGTTGAAGAGGGCACCGTAAAAGAAATCTTCGAGAACCCGCAGCATGACTACACCAAAGCGCTGCTGGCGGCGGTGCCGAAGCTGGGTGAGATGCGCGGCAAATCCGCGCCTGAACCCATGAAACTGCTGGGGGTCGAAGGGCAGAACATCGCCCCCATTCCGGGCACCGAAGAGGTTCTGCTGACCGTCAACAATCTGACAACGCGGTTCCCGGTCAAAGGTGGCTTGCTACGTCGTACTATCTCGAACGTTCATGCGGTCGAAGATGTGTCCTTTACCCTCAACAGGGGACAAACGCTGAGCCTTGTGGGCGAATCGGGGTGTGGAAAATCCTCGGCTGGACGCTCGATCCTGCGGCTGGTCGAGCCTATGGCGGGCGAGATCAATCTGGACGGCGTCGACATTATGAAACTGGATCCGTCCGGCCTACGCAAGGCACGGCTGGATATGCAGATGATCTTTCAGGACCCATTTGCCTCGCTCAATCCGCAGATGCAACTGGTCGATCAGGTGGCCGAGCCGATGCGCAACTACGGCGTCGCCTCAGGGTCGGAATTGCAGGACCGGGTCGCGCAACTGTTCGACAAGGTACAATTGCCTCGCAGCTTCATGCGTCGCTTCCCGCACGAGATGTCAGGCGGTCAACGTCAGCGGATTGCCATCGCCCGTGCACTGGCCCTGAACCCCAAACTGATCATCGCGGATGAGGCGGTTTCGGCGCTGGATGTATCTGTGCAGGCTCAGGTTCTGAACCTGATGATGGAGCTGCAATCTGAACTTGGCCTGTCCTACCTGTTCATCAGCCACGACATGGCCGTGGTCGAGCGTGTCAGCCACTATGTGGGCGTTATGTATCTGGGGCGCATCGTGGAACTTGGACCGCGCGCGCGTGTATTCGAAAACCCGCAGCACCCCTATACACAGGCGCTGATGAAGGCTGTGCCGATTGCTGATCCAAATCAGCGAAAATCGGAAAAAGACTTGAATTTCAAACCGATCCCGTCGCCCATTCATCCGATTGACTACAAGCCGGAACCGTCTGCGTATCGCGAGGTCGAACCCGGGCACTTTATCCTGACCACGGATGGCGGATACTGACCCACATGGCACAGCGTCTGACGCCGCTTGAGATCATGACCAAGCTGATCTCGTTTCCAACTGTAAGCCGCGAAAGCAACCTGCCGCTGGTCGATTGGGTCGAAGGATATCTGGGCGAGCACGGGATCAAGGCGCATCGCTGGCCTGACCCGAACCAACCGCACAAGGCAGCGATCTTCGCGCATGTGGGTCCTTGGGAGGAAGGCGCGGTCGTCCTTTCTGGCCACACAGATGTGGTGCCAGTCGACGGGCAACCCTGGGATACCGACCCGTTTGTTGTGACTGAGAAAGACGGCAAATATTTTGGCCGCGGCACCTGCGATATGAAGGGATTTGACGCGCTGGCCATCTGGGCCCTGGTCGAGGCTCAATATGCCGATCTAAAACGCCCGCTGCAATTGGCGCTGAGCTTTGATGAAGAGGTCGGTTGCACCGGAGCACCGCCCATGATTGAGGCGATGCAGAAAGTTCTGCCCAAAGGGTCGGCTGTAATTGTCGGTGAGCCATCGGTGATGCAGGCTGTCACGGGTCACAAGGGCGGCTTTGGTTATGACACGCATATGATCGGGTTCGAGGTCCATAGCTCGATCATGCATACAGGCGTCAATGCGATCATGGAGGCTGCGCCTCTGATCAACTGGGCCAATGAACAGAACGCCCGCAACCGGGCCGCGACGCCAAGTGACACGGCAGCGGTGTTTGATCCACCGTGGACCACCGTTCATGTGGGTATGATCGAAGGCGGTACTGCTCACAACATCACGGCCAAGGATTGCCATTTCATGCTGGATTTCCGCACAGTCCCGGATGAGGCCAAGGCCGACTGGCGAGATGCGTATTTCCAGCAGGTGCGCGCGGTTGAGACGCGGATGCAGGTCGTACATCCCGAGGCCCGTATTGAGATTTCCGAGAACTTCTCGATCCCCGGTCTGGTGCCCGAGCAGGATGGTGAGGCTGAAGCTCTGGTGCGCGCTCTGACCGGTGACAATGCCAGCCACGTGGTCAGCTACGGCACCGAAGCGGGTCAGTTTCAGGAAGCAGGCTATTCGGCGGTTATCTGTGGCCCTGGCGACATCGCACAGGCGCATCAACCGAACGAGTTTATCTCGGTCGCGCAGTTCGAAGCAGGGCACGCGTTCATGCAGCGGCTGGTCGATAAACTTTCAGGCTGACCAGCCCTTTGAAAGGAGGCATCCGATGCCGGTAAAAAACAGACTTGCCGAGATGCAGGATGAGATCACCAAATGGCGCCGCCATCTGCATATGCATCCCGAACTGATGTATGACGTCCACGAGACTGCGGGTTTTGTGATCGACCGCCTGAAAGAGTTTGGCGTCGATGATATCACGCCCGGCATCGGCAAAACCGGTGTTGTTGCTGTGATCAAGGGCCGCACGGATACCAAAGGTCGCGTGATCGGGCTGCGCGCAGATATGGATGCCTTGCCGATCGAAGAGGCGACGGGATTGGACTACGCCTCGACCGTCTCCGGAAAGATGCACGCCTGTGGGCATGACGGCCATACCTCGATGCTGCTGGGGGCGGCGCAATATCTGGCAGAGACGCGGAACTTTGATGGCACTGTGGTGCTGATTTTTCAACCGGCCGAAGAAGGCGGGGCCGGGGGGTTGGCCATGTGTCAGGACGGTTTGATGGACCGTTGGGGCATTCACGAGGTCTATGGCATGCACAATATGCCCGGCCTTCCAGTGGGCGAGTTCGCGATCCGGCCCGGTGCGTTGCTCGCGTCGTCCGATGAGTTTGAGATCGTTGTGACGGGGAAAGGTGGACATGCTGCAGCCCCGCATGAAGCCGTCGATACAACGCTCGTTGCTTCGCATATTGTTGTGTCTTTGCAGTCGGTTGTGGCGCGAACTGTCGATCCGATCAAGCGGGTGGTCCTGACGGTTGGCACGTTCGAGACGGACAGCGTGGCCTCGAACGTGATTGCACATACGGTCAGGCTAAAGGGCACGGTACGAACGCTTGACCCCGAATATCGCGCCATCGCCGAGGAACGTGTGCGCCGGATTGCCGAAGACACGGCCTCGGCCTTTGGTGCGACCGCACAGGTAACATGGACGCCTGGGTATCCGGTGACGGTGAATTCCGAGGCGGAAACAGGATACGCCGCCGAAGCTGCCGCCGCTGTGGCGGGCAAGGTGAATGACAGCACCGATCCCATCATGCCGTCAGAAGATTTCGCCTACATGCTTGAAGAACGGCCCGGAGCCTACATCTTTGTTGGAAACGGGGATACGGCCATGTGCCACCACCCGGAATACAATTTCGATGACGACGCGATTCCCGCCGGCTGCAGCTGGTTTGCCGAGCTTGTGGAACGACGATTGCCCATCGCCTAACATAGGGAGAATGCCATGCCGATCAGAAACCGCCTTGCAGAGCTGCATGAAGAGATCACCGGTTGGCGGCGTGACATTCATGAACACCCCGAAATCCTCTACGACACCCACCGCACCAGTGCGTTGGTGGCTGACAAGCTGAAAGAATTCGGTTGTGACGAGGTGGTCACCGGCATTGGTCGTACCGGTGTGGTTGGCGTGATCAAAGGTAAAACCGATACGCTAGGTCGGGCCATTGGGTTGCGGGCGGACATGGATGCGCTGCCCATGCAGGAGCAGACCGGGCTCGACTATGCCTCGAAAACGCCTGATGCGATGCATGCCTGCGGGCATGATGGTCATACAGCGATGGTTCTTGGGGCTGCGAAATACCTGGCCGAAACACGCAATTTCGACGGCACTGCGGTTGTGATTTTCCAACCTGCCGAAGAGGGTGGCAATGGGGCCGAGGCCATGTGTCAGGACGGGCTAATGGACCGGTTTGGCATTCAGGAAGTCTATGCGATGCACAATGTGCCGGGCCTGCCCACCGGCCAATTTGCCATCCGCTCGGGCCCGTTGCTGGCGGCGGCGGACGAGTTTGACATTCATTTGGAAGGTCATGGCGGGCATGCGGCCAAACCGCAGGAGACGGTGGATACTACGGTAATGCTGTCTCAGCTGATCGTGGCGCTGCAAACGGTTGTCGCGCGCAACGCGGACCCGATTGAACAGAGTGTTTTGTCTGTGACCTCAGTTGAGACATCATCGAAGGCGTTCAACGTGATCCCGCAATCGGCTCGCGTGCGGGGAACGGTGCGCACCCATTCCAGTGAGATGCGCGCCATGATTGAAAAGCGGCTGACCGAAGTTGCCACCGGCATCGCAGCAACGATGGGCGGCACCGCGACCGTGACCTACAACAAAGGCGTTCCGGTCACGATCAACGCCGAAGAACAAACCGGCTACGCCGAAGAGGCCGCGATTGCCGTTGGTGGCAGCTGCGGCGTGGCTCCTATGGTGATGGGGGGCGAGGATTTCTCGTTCATGCTGGAAGAACGTCCTGGGGCCTTCATCATTCTGGGCAACGGCGACAGCGCCGGGCTGCACCACCCCGAATACAATTTCAACGACGAGATTATTCCAATCGGATGCTCGTGGTTTGCCGAAATGGTCGAGCGCCGGATGCCGGCGGCTTGAAATAGGAGAGAGAAGAGATGCCAGTTAAGAACCGCTTTGCCGAATTGCAGGCCGAAATCACCGAATGGCGACGGGATTTGCACGAGAACCCCGAAATTCTGTTCGAAACGCATCGTACCAGCGCAATGGTTGCGGAGAAGCTGAAAGAGTTCGGCTGTGATGAGGTGGTCACCGGAATTGGCCGCACCGGCGTCGTGGGTGTGATCAAGGGCAAGTCTGACAGCAAAGGCAAGGTCATTGGCCTGCGCGCGGATATGGATGCGTTGCCAATCCACGAGGCGACAGGTCTGGACTATGCCTCAAAAACAGATGGGGCCATGCATGCTTGTGGGCATGATGGCCATACGGCGATGTTGTTGGGGGCTGCGAAGTATCTGTCGGAAACGCGGAACTTCGACGGCACCGTTGTCGTAATCTTCCAGCCCGCTGAAGAGGGAGGTGGCGGTGGTCGCGAGATGTGCGAAGACGGTATGATGGACCGCTGGAACATTCAGGAAGTCTATGGAATGCACAACTGGCCGGGTAAACCGGTTGGCAGCTTCGCGATCCGTCCGGGCTCGTTCTTTGCTGCCACCGATCAGTTCGACATCACCTTTGAAGGGCGCGGCGGCCATGCGGCGAAACCGCAAGAGACGGTGGATACAACCGTGATGACGGCGCAGGCGGTGCTGGCGTTGCAGACCATTGCCTCGCGCAATGCGGACCCGATTGATCAGGTGGTGGTGTCGGTGACCTCGTTCGAGACATCGTCGAAGGCGTTCAACGTGATCCCGCAGACGGTGCAGATCAAAGGCACTGTGCGCACGATGAGCAAAGAGATGCGCGATCTGGCCGAAAAGCGGATCAACGAGATTTGCAACGGCGTGGCGGCGACGTTCGGCGGCACCGCGGACGTGACCTATATCCGCGGCTACCCGGTCATGGTGAACAGTGACGAGCAGACCGCCTTTGCTGCAGATGTGGCCCGGTCTGTGTCCGGTGACTGTGAAGATGCACCTTTGGTGATGGGGGGTGAGGATTTTGCCTTCATGCTTGAGGAACGCCCGGGTGCTTATATTCTGGTGGGCAATGGCGACACGGCCATGGTGCATCATCCGGAATACAATTTTAACGACGAGGCCATTCCCGCCGGGTGCAGCTGGTGGGCTGAGATTGTCGAGCAGCGGATGCCGGCGGCCTGATGGCGATGGTGGGGGCTCTGCCCCCACACCCCCGGGATATTTTTAGCCAGATGAAGAGGGATCCTGCGCCTTTGGGGTAAGATTCAGGTGCGTGCAGAGCGTTTCTGCGACCTGGTTCAGCGCGTCTTTTTGAGTGCTGACGCAGGTTTGGGCAGCGCTGCGCGCGGTGGTCAGGGCGCCGTCGTCGGATAGCCAGGTTGCAACAGCATCGGAGAGGTCTTGGGCGGTTTGGACTTCGATTGCGCCTCCGCTCTCGACCAGGGGGGCAAAGGTTTCGGCGAAGTTGAAATAGCCCGGGCCGGTGAGGACCGCGGCCCCGGCTTGGGTGGGTTCGAATGGATTGTGGCCGCCGATCTCTTTCAACGACCCGCCAAGGAACACGATGGGGCAAAGCGCGTACCACGTGCCGGTTTCACCTAGCGTGTCGGCGACATAGATTTGAGTTTGGTCGCTAATCGCTTCACCTTTGGCGCGGAATGCGGCTGTGAGATCGGCCTGTTTTAGAAGCGCGGCGATGTCGTCGCGGCGTTCCGGATGGCGCGGGATCAGAAGCAGGAGCAAATCGGGCCAGCGTTCAAGCAGAGTTTTATGCGCTGCGAACACGGTTTCCTCTTCGCCTTCATGGGTAGAACTGGCGATCCAGACAGGGCGGCCTGCGATTCGCGTGCGGATGTCGGACAGCGCCTGTTCGTCGATGTCCAACGGATCGGCCATGGCTTTGAGGTTGGTGCCGGGTTTCACGTCCTCGGGTTTGGCACCCATCTCGATCAGATTGGCTGCGGTTCGGTCATTCTGGGTCAGGAAGAGACAAAAACTGTCCAATATGAAACGCGCAGTTTTGGGCCGCTTTTTCCAACCCTCGACTGATTTCTGCGAAAGACGGGCGTTCAGCAGGGCCAGTGGCACGCCGGCCCTGGCGCTTTCGACGATCAGCTGAGGCCAGATTTCGCTTTCGACAAACACGCCCGCATCGGGTTTCCAGTGTGAGAGAAAGCGCATTACAGGGCCATGCGTATCCAGAGGCGGGTATTGATGCCGTGTCCGGGGGGGCAGGCGTTTCTCAATTAGCGCGGCAGATGTGGGCGTGCCGGATGTAATCAGAAACTCGGCATCGGGCAAAAGCTTGCCTATCCGTCTGATCAGGCTGAGGACCGACAGGCTTTCGCCAACGCTGGCCGCGTGAAACCAGATCAGCCGGCCAGAGGGTCGCGGTAGGCTCGCATGACCCAGCCGTTCCTGCTGTCTTTTGTTTGGAACACCTGCAGCTTCAAGTTTGCGGCGCACGGTGCGCCACAACAAGGGCGCTGCGACAGCAATGATTCCGCAGTAGAGATGATACAGCAGCGTCGGCCGACCGGGGCGATGGTCGGGCATCCTAGCCGCCCGTATGGCTCATATGACGCGTCATCTGGCCATCAACGGCTTGGCGGGAATAGTCGAAATCATGGCCTTTGGGTTTCAGGTTGATGGCGGCGCGGATCGCATGCTCCAAAGGCGCTTCGCTGTCAGGGTGGTCACGCAGCGGGGCGCGCAGGTCGGCCATGTCTTCCTGGCCGAGGCACATATAAAGCTCACCCGTGCAGGTCAGGCGCACCCGGTTGCAGCTTTCGCAGAAATTATGGGACAGGGGCGTGATGAACCCAATCTTCTGCCCAGTTTCTTCCAACCTTACATAACGCGCGGGTCCACCGGTGCGTTCGGCCAGATCGGTGACCGCATAGTGGTTTTCGTATTCCTTGCGCACGTCCTTCAGCGACCAGTACTGATCCAGACGATCCTCGTTGCCGATATCGCCCATGGGCATCACCTCGATCCAGGTCAGGTCCATATCGCGTTCGGCACACCATTCGGTGATGCGGGGCAGTTCGGGTTCGTTGAAACCCTTCAAAGCAACCGCGTTGATCTTCACCCGCAAACCGGCCTTTTGCGCCGCATCAATCCCGTTTAACACCTGTTTCAGGCGGCCCCAACGGGTGACTTTGGCGAACTTGTCTTCATCCAGTGTATCCAGAGAGACGTTAACACGCCGCACTCCGGCGGCATAAAGATCATCGGCAAACCGATGAAGTTGCGAGCCATTGGTTGTGAGCGTCAGTTCCTTCAGCGCGCCGCTGTCCAGATGCCGCGTCATGGAGTGGAAGAAACTCATGATGTTGCGACGCACCAGAGGTTCACCCCCGGTGATCCGCAGCTTTTGAACGCCCAGATTCACAAAGGTCGAACACATTCTGTCCAACTCTTCCAGGGTCAGAAGATCTTTCTTCGGCAGAAAGGTCATGTTCTCGGACATGCAGTAGACGCAGCGGAAATCGCAGCGGTCCGTTACCGAGACGCGGAGATACGTGATGGCACGTGCGAAGGGATCTATCAGCGGAGCAGTCATGCGATATAGGTAATTTGGTATCCCCTTCACGGCAAGGGGCTAACGCGCTTTGGGCTGGAACAGATTGTTTGAGGGCTGTAGGTGTTGTGCATGAAGTACGTTCTTGTTTTCCTGTGTGTTCTGCTTGCTGGCTGCGAAACAGTGCGGACGACGACGGATCGTGTGTTTGGGCGCAGCGAGGCCGCGCCCGAGACAGAGGCCAATGCAGAACCCGAAGCGGCTGAGGCCGCACCCGAAACTGAGCCGGTCACGACGCGACCAAACTGGGTCGGTGCCAAATCCACCACCGCTGTTCTTGGGGACCCCTCAACACCCGGTCGCTGGATGCAAACGTCGCTTGTGGACACCGAAGTCACTGCGCGTGTGGTTGTGCCCCGAACCGGGGCGCAGGCATATATCACACTTATACCGTCGCGGGGGCCCGAAGGGGGCGGCAGCCAGTTGTCACTGGACGCGATGCGTACACTTCTGGTGCCTTTGGATGCGCTGGTTGAGGTTGACGTCTACGCCAACTGATCTTTCACGTACTTCCCGGCTTCCCGCCGCGCAAAGGGTTTCATCGCCGGGCCATGTTGCTTCAGAAACGCGACAACGCGCGGGGCATCGTGTTTTGACAGTTCACGCAGCCACCAGGCGATGGCTTTCTGGATGAACCAGTCGCGATCTGGCACATAGCTTACAGCCCAGCGCAGTATGCGATCCCGGCGGTCCAGATCATCAGGTTTGGGGTGGTTTTGCTTGGTCCAGGGCAGGGTGGCCACCAAAGCGGCGCGGCGCGTCCACATGTGATCTGATGTTGTCCAAATCTCGACCTTATCCAGCCGGGTGGGCTCGGCCGTCAGCCGTTTTTGCATAGCCATAGCCGCATGATCGGCCACGGCCCATGCATCGAAATCCGGCAGCCAGCTTTGCAGCAGCTCCCAGACGGCGTCATCCGGTCTGATACGCGCCTGGGTGAGGAGCTTTGAGGCGGCGAGACGGGTTTCGTGAGTATTGAACTGCCACAGCTCATCCGCCAACTGTACGCGCTGGGGTACATCCAGCTCTTGCCGCCAAGCCCTTGTCAGATCATTCAGAACGGGGTTTGCGACGCCCAGATAGGGGCGGTCCGCCTTGTGATAGGCTGCCATCTGGGCACCGCGTTCAGGATCGGCATGGGCTTTGATCTGGGCCAGATAGGGATCAAGTATTGGCATCTCAGACGGGGACTCCTGTGGGTTTGCCGTCGATCGTCTGTTGGTTCTTGTCCGCCCAATAGGCGCGGATGTCGTCATCAGACTTGCCATCAACCCATTTCTGCATGGTGTCGCGTTCCGAAGTGTATTCCATGAAGGGCACCGCGTAGCCACAGGAGGTTTGAACCATATCAATGTTCAGGTCATAAATCTGGCGGGCGCTGCGATGGGTGGGGAAATGCCGGGCCAACTCATCCCAACCTTCATCGCCTATGTGGAAAGTTCTGGCGGTACCATAGGCGCGCAGGATCAAAGGGCGGGTGGTGAAGGAACACCACATCAGGGTCATGCGATTGACGTCCAGCAGATGCCCCGCCGTTTCATTGCCGCTGCCGGTCATGTTCATCCAGATGATCCGGTTGGGGTCCAGAACGCGCAGGGAATCCATCCCCTTGGGCGAGATATTGACTCGCCCCTCAGACCCAGCGGTTCCGACAAAGAACATGTGCTGATCTTCGATAAAGGCCTGATGCGGCGGATCGAGTTGCGGGAATTGCTTGGCCATGATGCGCTCCGGGTAAGGGGTTGCGGCAAACCTAAGCGCGTACGGATGGGCCGTCCAGCACTCAGGAGATTGAGCGCCGTTCTGCGAGCAGGGCATCCAGATGTCTGGGATAGGTTTTGTACCCTGTGAATATGAATTCGTCCTCATCTGCCGGGGCGCGCAATTTGGCCTCTTGATCCCAGATTCGGGCCCAATCCCGCAAATGCTCTTGAAGGTCTTCCAGCGCCGACATCAGTTCAGGGGCGGCTTTGAATGGAGTGCCTTCGATGAAATCCAGCACCTGTTGGTTGGTCGCGCGCAACGCCCGCGCAGGACCAAAGGTTTTGCCTTGTGCCAGATAACGCTCGTACTCTGCGCGCGAAGCACTCATCAGGGACATCACTTGCGCAATTGCGTCCTGCTGAACCATATTCCCGCCTATTCCACCGTCACTGACTTTGCCAGATTGCGCGGCTGATCCACATCCGTGCCCTTGGCCACCGCCGTGTGATAGGCCAGCAGCTGTGCGGGGACAGAATACAGGATCGGGGCAAGGCTGGGGTGGATATGCGGCATTCGGATCGTGCTCCAAACCCCGTCCTCGGCCTCGGCGATGCCATCATCGTCTGAGACCAGAATGACCTTTCCCTTGCGCGCCATGACCTCTTGCATATTGGACACGGTCTTGTCGAACACGGTATCTTTCGGTGCCATCACCACGACCGGCATATGCTTGTCGATCAGCGCGATGGGGCCGTGTTTCAGCTCACCTGATGCATACCCTTCGGCGTGGATATAGCTGATTTCCTTCAGCTTTAGCGCGCCTTCCATCGCCAGCGGGTACATCAGGCCGCGCCCCAAGAACAGGACATCGCGCGCCTCGGACAATCGCTGGGCGGATTTGCGGATGGCGCGATTTTGATCCAGCGCCGAGTTCAGAACCGAGGGCAGCCCACGCAAGGCGGCGGCGTGATCGGCCAGTTCCTCATCGGTCAGGGTGCCAAGGTCGGCGGCTGCTTTGAGCGCCAGCATCAGCAAGACGCTGAGCTGGCAGGTGAAGGCCTTGGTCGAGGCGACACCGATCTCGATACCTGCGTGGATGGGCAGTGCCACATCGCTTTCCCGTGCGATCGAGCTTTCGGGGACGTTAACAACAGAGACGATCTTGTCAGCCTTACCTTCGCAATAGCGCAGTGCAGCCAGCGTATCGGCGGTTTCGCCCGACTGGCTCACGAACAGCGCCAGGGTGCGCTCGCTGATCGGGGGTTCGCGATAGCGGAATTCGCTGGCGATATCGACCTCGACCGGCATTTTGGCCAGTTGTTCGAACCAGTACTTCGCTGTGAGGCAGGCGTAAAACGCGGTTCCACAGGCCACCATGGTCAGGCGATCCAGCTTTGTGAAATCCAGATCGATATCTGGCAAAACCACCCGGTCACCGCCTGTTGGCAGGTAAGACCGGATCGCCTCAGCCACGACAACGGGCTGTTCGGCGATTTCCTTGGCCATGAAATGTTTGTGCTCGCCCTTATCGGCCCGCGCATGATCTAGCTTGATCTTGCGCATTTCCCGATTGGCCAATTCACCGGCCTCATTGCGGATTTCAAGCGAGGTGCGGGTTAACACCGCGCGGTCGCCTTCCTCAAGATAGGTGATCTTGTTTGTCAGAGGGGCCAATGCGATGGCGTCGGACCCCACAAACATCTCTCCATCTCCATGCCCGATGGCCAAGGGTGAGCCCTTGCGCGCTGCGACAATCAGGTCATCCTGGCCGTCAAACAGAAAGGCCAGCGCAAATGCACCTTCCAACTGATCGATGGTCTTGAACGCCGCTTCGACCGGAGACAGGCCTGAATTCAGCAAGTGTTCGGCCATCAGGGCCACGGTCTCGGTGTCGGTCTCGGTCTCAAATCCGATCCCGTTTTCGGCCAGTTCGGCGCGCAGTTCGCGGTAGTTTTCGACGATGCCGTTGTGTACAACGGCGACCGGACCGGCCTTGTGCGGGTGGGCGTTGTTGACCGATGGCGCGCCATGGGTAGCCCAGCGGGTATGGCCGATCCCGGACTTGCCGGGCAGTGGATCGTGGACCAGCAGGTCACTCAGGTTGACCAGCTTGCCTACCGCCCGGCGACGCCCCAACGCTCCGTCATTCACAGTGGCAATACCGGCGCTGTCATAGCCGCGATATTCCAGCCGTTTCAGCGCTTCAACCAAAATAGGGGCGACCTCATGCTGCCCCAGAACACCTACAATTCCACACATAAACTCAGGCCTCTTTATCGCGGCGAGCCTTTTTCGCCTTTAACATATCAAATAATTTACGCGCATAGCCGGGTTTGTTTTCCTGCTTGGCCCGCGCAACGGCCAAGGCATCAGCTTCAACATCTTTGGTCACCACTGTACCGGTCGCCGTCATCGCCCCGTCGCCCACGGTAACGGGAGCAACCAGCATGGTGTTCGAACCGATAAAGACATTCTGACCAATCGTGGTTTTGTGCTTCATCACGCCGTCATAGTTGCAAGTGATCGTGCCCGCGCCGATATTCGTTGCGACACCAACTACAGCATCACCGACATAACTAAGGTGATTGACCTTCGCGCCTTCGGCAATCTCAGCGTTCTTGATCTCGACAAAGTTGCCGATCTTCGCGTTTTCTGCGAGTTCCGCACCGGGGCGCAGGCGGGCATAGGGGCCGACGACGGAGCCTCGGCTGACATGGCAGCCTTCCAAATGCGAATAAGCTCGGATCGTCGCGCCGCTTTCTACGGTCACGCCGGGGCCAAAGACCACGTTGGGTTCGATTACCGTATCGCGCCCAATGACCGTATCGGCGGCCAGATAAACCGTTTCCGGCGCCATCAGAGTCACGCCCAGATCCAGCAATTCGGCGCGCGCCTGCGTCTGAAACACAGCATCCGCCGCAGCCAGATCAGCGCGAGAATTCACACCCAGTGTCTGGGCTTCGTCACAAGCTACGGCGGTTACGCTCAGACCACGGCTGCGAGCGATTTCGACCACATCCGTCAGGTAGTACTCGCCCGCGGCGTTGTCATTACCCACCGCATCAATCAGCGACAAAAGTGTTTCTGAGTTGCACGCTAAAAGTCCTGAATTACAGAAGGTTGTCGCCCGTTCTTTATCTGAGGCTTCCTTGAATTCGACAATCCGCTCCAGCGTTTCACCATTCATGACCAAACGCCCGTAGCGAGCCGGATTGGCGGCCTCAAAGCCCAGGATCACCAGATCATTCTGCGCACGTGCCTCGATCATGCGTTCCAGCGTGTCGGGCTGCAAAAACGGCGTGTCGCCATAAAGAACAACCACATCGCCCTCGAACCCCTGCAACGCATCTCGCGCTTGCGCCACGGCATGCGCAGTGCCCAGTTGTTCTTCCTGCACTGCGATCTGCGCCGTTTCATCCTCGGCCTGCGCGACCTTGGCAACGGCCTCCGCGCCATGCCCTGTGACGATCACAGTGCGCTCGGGCGACAGCACCGATCCGGCGCGCATGGCGTGGATCAGCATCGGAACCTGGGCGATGGGATGCAGTACCTTTGGAATATCCGAATTCATCCGGGTGCCTTTTCCGGCGGCAAGGATGACAAGGGCAATGGTCATGAAATCGTTTTCTCTTTGTGTTTTCTTGCCGACCGTTTTATCCGCTGAGGGCAAAGGCGCAAGCCGTTCGGCCATCAAACAAGATTGCCGATTGCAACATGACATGGCGGAAAACTGCCGAGCAAGGAGGCGCGATGCGCACGGTCATCTTCGATCTGGATGGGACTTTGGCGGATACATCCGGTGATTTGCTGGCCGCCGCAAACCATTGTTTTCGCGCGATGGGGCATGGGGATGTACTGGTTCAGGGACAGGATGCGGGCATTGCGGTGCGTGGTGGTCGGATGATGCTGACGCACGGCTTGAAACGGGTCGGAGCCTATGATGAGGCAACCGTAAACGCTTATTATCCCGTGTTGCTTGAGGCCTATTCCAGCGATATCGACACGCACACGCGGTTCTACCCGGGCGCGCTGGAAGCAGTCGACGCCCTTAAGGCCACCGGTTACGGCGTTGGCATTTGCACCAACAAGCCTGAGGCCTTGGCACATCAGCTTTTGTCACAGATGGGTGTTCGGGATCAGTTCGCCGCGCTGGTGGGGGCCGACACACTGCCGGTGCGCAAACCTGACCCTGAACCCCTGCGCGAGGCGGCGCGGCGGGCAGGTGGTCATCCCGACCTGTGCGTTCTGATCGGGGACTCTGATACTGACCGCAACACAGCCAAGGCCGCAGGCGTGCCATCTGTGTTGGTTACCTTCGGTCCTTCGGGGGACGATATGGCCGCGTTGCAGCCCGAGGCTTTGCTGCATCATTTTGACGATCTGCCGGGTGTTGTGACCGATCTGATCGGTGCGGCGGCATGATCTCTTGACCCGACGCGGATAGAGCCCCAGAACTGAGCCATGACTGAGACATTCACTGGCAGTTTCACCCAGCAAGAACCGATCCCCGACGAGGCGATCGAGGCCGCGCTGGCCGTCCTGCGCCATGGGCGTCTGCATCGCTATAACGTCGCACCGGGTGAGCTGGGCGAGACCGCATTGTTGGAACAGGAATTTGCCGCCCAGATGGGGGCGAAATACTGTCTGGCGGTGTCCTCAGGCGGTTACGCTTTGGCGACTGCCTTGCGCGCGGTGGGTGTTCAGCCGGGTGACCCGGTTTTGACGAATGCCTTTACCCTTGCACCGGTGCCGGGGTCGATTGCATCTGTTGGGGCTAAACCTGTGTTTGTAGGCGTCTCGGAAAATCTGACGATTGATCTGGACGATCTTGAGACCAAGCTGGATCAGACGCGGGTTCTGATGCTCAGCCATATGCGCGGTCACCTATGCGACATGGATCGGTTGATGCAACTTTGTGATGCGGCAGGTGTGGTTGTGATCGAAGACTGCGCACACACGATGGGCGCAGCTTGGAGGGGGCAATTGTCCGGTCGGCAGGGGGCAATCGGCTGCTATTCCTGCCAGACCTACAAGCATGTCAATTCCGGCGAAGGCGGCCTGCTGATCACCGATGATGAGGAGCTTGCGGCCAAGGCCACGATGCTGTCGGGCTCTTACATGCTCTATGAACGTCATCTGGCCGCACCATCACCCGAGGTTTTCGAGCGCGTCAAATACACCACCCCCAATGTCTCGGGTCGAATGGATAATCTGCGCGCCGCGATCCTACGTCCGCAGTTGCGCGATCTGGACCGGCAGGTTGGTCGGTGGAACGAAAGATACCGGACCATCGAGGCTGGCTTGCGCGGAACGCCGGGGCTGACAATTGTGGACCGGCCAGAGGAAGAAACCTATGTCGGTTCGTCGATCCAGTTCCTGCTTCTGGACTGGGTTCCCGATCGGATCACCGAGGTTATTGGTCGGTGCGCAAAACGGGGGGTCGAGTTGAAATGGTTTGGTGGGGCCGAACCGACAGGCTTTACCTCTCGCTATGACAGCTGGCGCTATGTCGAAAGCGAACGTATGCCGGGATCGGATCGTATCCTTACGGGTATTTTGGATATGCGTGTCCCGCTTACGTTTTCTTTGCAGGACTGTGATCTGATCGCTCGGATAATTCGGGAAGAAGTCGCGCGGATTCACAATCTGGCGACGGCCTGAAACAGCAAAATCCGTTGTCCGGACACGATTTCGCTTGCGTACGGACGTTATCATGCTGGCAAATTGAGGTGTCTTTGCTTCTTTGAGCGGGCACACCATCAGATATGATTGCGGAACCATGACCAAAGAGAAAAAATCTGAATCTCTGGAAGTCAGGCTAAGCCTGTCGGAAAAAAACGCGTTCGCCGCACGGGTTGCTGCGCGCGGGGAAAGCATGAGCGCGGCTTTGCGCCGCTTGATCGCTGAAGATGGAGTGCCTCATTCAAACTCGAAGGAGGTTTCAACCATGAAAAAGACTGTAGTTGCGGCGTCTCCAGTAATTCTGACGATCGCTATCTTAGCCGCTGTATCGATGTCTGGAGCATCTGCAAAAACCGATTTCGCTGGCAATTTTCGTGCCAAGGATACCAACGGCGATGGATTTGTCGATCGGATCGAAATGCTGAGTTACATGACGCAGCAGGCCGAGCAGGTGAACTTGCCTAGCGATTGTGATGGAACCGAATTGGCGAAAGTTTGGTCAATGTCGCCGGAAGAACTGGCAGATGATGCAATTGGCTTCTCAGATGCTGACAACGATGGCCGCATCACCTTGTCTGAAGTCGTAGCGGCAAATGAACGCTACCGGGCTGACGATTTCACATCCGCCGATACCAACGAGGACGGATTTGTGACCTTGGCAGAGTTGGAGTTCGGCTTTCGTGAAGACGAAGCCAAAGTCAGCGCGGAATGCAGAGCGGCCATTGGTATGCACAGCGCCGCCCGCGCTTCTGAGATTTTGGAGCAAATAGATACAGATGGTGATGGGCGGATCAGCTTGGGTGAGTTCGTGAACCACTAGACCGCATTCCAACTGGACAGACACTCTTCGCCTCGCTATAAATGAACACATGTTCAATTACTGACGTATAGCGCAAAGGCAGACCAAATGTTCCAGGCGGAAATGACTTTTGATCTCGGCGAGGATGTAAACGCGCTGCGCGAGATGGTGCATCGCTGGGCGCAGGAACGGGTCAAGCCGATGGCCGCCGAGATCGACGCATCTAATGCTTTTCCCAATGAGCTATGGGCGGAGATGGGAGAGCTTGGCCTTCTGGGCGTGACTGTGCCCGAGGAATATGGCGGGGCCGGAATGTCCTATCTGGCTCATACAATTGCGGTCGAGGAAGTGGCGCGTGCCTCGGCCTCGGTTTCGCTCTCATATGGTGCGCACTCGAACCTGTGTGTGAATCAGATCAAGCTGAACGGCAATGAGGAGCAAAAGCAAAACTACCTGCCGCGCCTGATTTCTGGCGCGCATGTGGGTGCATTGGCGATGTCCGAGGCTTCGGCCGGATCGGACGTCGTGTCGATGAAGCTGCGCGCGGAAAAACGCAACGATCATTACCGGCTGAATGGCAACAAATACTGGATCACCAACGGGCCGGATGCGGATACGCTGGTCGTCTACGCCAAGACAGACCCAGAGGCGGGCTCTAAAGGGATCACCGCGTTTCTGATCGAAAAAGAGATGAAGGGCTTCTCGACCTCACCGCATTTCGACAAGCTTGGAATGCGCGGGTCCAATACAGCGGAACTGATCTTTGAAGATGTCGAAGTGCCGTTCGAAAATGTTCTGGGCGAAGAAGGCAAGGGCGTTGCCGTTCTGATGTCTGGGCTCGACTACGAACGTGTCGTTCTGGCCGGGATCGGAACCGGGATCATGGCGGCCTGTCTTGATGAGATCATGCCCTATCTGGCCGAACGCAAACAGTTCGGCAAACCCATTGGCAGCTTCCAGCTGATGCAGGGCAAGATCGCGGATATGTATACCGCGATGAATTCTGCCCGGGCTTATGTCTATGAGGTCGCAAAGGCCTGCGATCGTGGGGATGTGACGCGGCAGGATGCAGCAGCGTGCTGTCTCTATGCCTCAGAGGCGGCGATGACGCAGGCGCATCAGGCGGTTCAGGCGATGGGCGGGGCCGGGTTCCTGTCGGACGCGCCGGTCAGCCGGATTTTCCGAGATGCCAAACTTATGGAGATCGGTGCAGGCACCAGCGAAATTCGCCGGATGCTGATTGGCCGCGAGCTGATGAGTGAGATGCAGTGAAGAAAACGCCCCGCTGGTTTTGGGTCGGCGGGGCGCTTTGGATTGGATCAGAACCGATGGACGTAGGACACACCGACCAGCCAGGGATCGATTTCGGCGGTGCCGATATCGGCGCCATCCAAGGTCACGTCCGAGTCGATGTCGAACCAGCGCAGATTCAGTCGGACTGCACCGTTTTGGGTGACCTGATAGTCCAGCCCGGCCTGCAGCGCGACCCCGAACGAGTTGTCGACTTTGAGATCACCCAGCGGAGAGCTTTCGTCGAAGAAGATCGTGTAGTTCAGACCGGCCCCGACATAGGGCTTCCAGGCGCTATTGGTCGGGAAGTGATAGTTGAGCGACAGGGTCGGGGGCAGGTGCTTGACGCTGCCTGCGTCGGTGCTGCCTCCCAGAGTTATGTCGTGGCTGAAGGGCGTTGCAGCCAAAAGCTCGATCCCCAAATTGTCGCGGATAAAGTATTCGGCGGTGAAGATCGGGCGGGTATCCGCGTCGATATCTGCGCTAAGCCCTGCAAGTGTTCCGTTGTCGGATTTCGGGTCCAGATATCCCACACCTACGCCAAGGGTCCAGTCACCCTGCGATTGGGCAAATGCAGGCACGGCCAAAGCGGCCAGTGCGGTCGAGAATGTCAAAGCGGCGAGCGTTTTCATCATGATCTTGCCTTTGGTTTTGTTGATGTCCCTTGTGTGGCGGCAAAGGCCCATCCGCGCTCTGATCTGTATCAAGTTTCGCTTGGTTCTGGTTGCCTGTGTCCAGCGGGAAAATTCAATGAAACAAGAGGCCTAGCAGATGCTTGACCCTACGCGCATACCTGGTTTGCGCCCAGAGGGTGGCTGGGATCTGCCCGACCGGTTGAACATGGCGCGCCAGTGTCTGGATCATCCCGATGATCGTGTGGCCGTGATTGATCTGACTGGCCCCTCCGAACAGCGTGTGACCTATGAACAGCTGCATCATATGACCGACGGGATCGCCCGTGCCTTACAGCAGCAGGTGCAGCCAGGTGACCGGATCGGGGTCCTGCTCAGCCAATCCCCATGGTGCGCCGCCGCACATCTGGCGATCTGGAAGATGGGCGCGATCTCGGTTCCCCTGTTCAAGCTGTTCAAACAGGAGGCTTTGCGGTCTCGTGTCAGTGATGCGGGTGCAAGTGTTGTGCTGACCGATGTCGAGGGTGCCGGGCTGCTTGAAAGGATCGCAAAGCCTCTGATCGCATCCGAGGTAGGGGTGCCCGGCGCTCCACTTCCCTTTGCCGAGACTGGGCCGGATGATCCGGCGGTGCTGATCTATACGTCGGGTACAACCGGCAACCCCAAGGGCGCGCTGCACGGGCATCGGGTGCTGACGGGCCATCTGCCCGGCGTTTCAATCAGCCACAATCACCTGCGCGACGGGGACTGCTTGTGGACCCCTGCCGATTGGGCCTGGATTGGTGGGTTGTTCGATGTGCTGATGCCGGGATTGGCGCTGGGCGTCCCAGTAGTTGCGGCACGGCTGGATAAGTTCTCGGCTGAGGCTTGTGCTGATGTCATCGCGCAGGGTGGGGTGCAAAACGTGTTCTTCCCTCCGACCGCGCTGCGGATGCTGAAAGCGGCGGATCAGAGCATCCCCGGCTTGCGCTCGGTCGCTTCAGGGGGTGAGCCTCTGGGCGCCGAGATGCTAGCTTGGGGGCAACAGGCGTTCGGATTGACGATCAATGAATTTTACGGCCAGACCGAGTGCAACATGGTGGTGTCGTCCTGCGCTGACGACTTCCCGGTGCGCCCCAGCTGTATTGGTAAACCGGTGCCGGGGTATGAGGTGGCGGTGATCGACGAGGATGGCAACCCGACCTCCGAGGAAGGCGACGTGGCCATCCGGCGCGGCTCGGCCTCGATGCTGCTGGAATACTGGAACCACCCCGAGGCCACCGCTGAAAAGTTCCGCGGCGATTGGCTGATCACCGGCGACCGCGGCGTGTGGGAGTGTGGCTACCTGCGCTTTGTGGGACGTGAGGATGACGTGATCACTTCCGCTGGCTACCGCATCGGCCCGGCTGAGATCGAGGATTGCCTGCTGACCCACCCGGCAGTGGCGACAGTGGGCGTAGTCGGCAAGCCCGACAAGCTGCGGACCGAGATCGTGAAGGCCTATGTGGTGTTGAAACCGGGAGCGGACGTGTCAGAGGTGGAGTTGCAGGATTGGGTCAAGGCCCGACTGGCGCAATATTCCTACCCGCGTGAGGTGGCGTTTTTGGAGGAGTTGCCGATGACGGTTACGGGCAAGGTGATCCGCAAGGACTTGAAGGCATGGGCGGCAGAGGAGTTGAACAGGTGATATTCGAATTGAGAAGCCTCTTAATTCTAGCGTCTTCGCTGGGTGCAATTAGCATTGCAACACAAACTATGGCAGCCGATCCTGAAAGGTATGATACAGTCGCATTTTTGCGAGCTTGCACTGATCTGGTTCCAAATGTCGACTATTCGCTTCCTATGGATGTGGAGTGTATCAGTCAAAGTCACAGGATGTGTGAGTTGGCGGACCCAGATGCTGAGGCCGAAAGATGCGTTCTGGTGGTGTCAAAGTGGATGCGCAACGAAACGATTTCGGAGTGGCCTGAAATCCCAGAAGAAGCCCGTCTTGGCTACGAAGATCCTCCTACCGCGCAGGACGTAATAAGAGATGCAAAGAGAATATTCGACAATGAAATATTGGCACAATTCGCACCAGCGATGACTGATTGTGAAGATATTCAGATCGAAGGCGTCTCTGAGCAGGACGCTTGTGGCTATGCGGACGCGTTGGCTGGCTGGCTTGCACTGAGAATTCTCCAACGCGCGAATGAACGCGAAGAAGAAAAACAGGTGCCATAGTCATGAAACTCACATCCAAAGCCATACCCACCTCTGAGGGCTTCAAGGCAAACCGCACTGCCCATCTCGATGCGCTGGCGCAAATCTCTGCCGCTGCCGAAGCGGCTCGCATGGGTGGGGGCGAGAAATCCCGCGCGCGGCATGAATCGCGGGGCAAAATGCTGCCGCGGCGACGGGTGGCGAACCTGCTCGACCCGGGCTCTCCGTTTCTTGAAATCGGCGCGACGGCGGCGCATGGGATGTATGGTGATGCCGCGCCTTGTGCCGGGGTGATCGCAGGGATCGGTCGGGTGCAGGGGCTCGAGGTCATGGTCGTGTGCAACGACGCCACGGTGAAGGGCGGCACCTATTATCCGATGTCGGTGAAGAAACACCTGCGCGCGCAGGAGATCGCTGAGGAAAACCATCTGCCCTGCATCTATCTGGTCGACAGCGGCGGTGCGAACCTGCCAAATCAGGATGAGGTCTTCCCCGACCGCGATCACTTTGGCCGTATCTTTTATAACCAAGCGCGGATGAGCGCGAAGGGGATCGCTCAGATCGCTGTGGTGATGGGGTCCTGTACGGCTGGTGGGGCCTATGTACCCGCAATGTCGGACGTGACCATCATTGTGAAAGAACAAGGCACGATCTTCTTGGCCGGTCCGCCTCTGGTGAAAGCAGCGACCGGCGAGGTCGTCAGTGCCGAAGATCTGGGCGGCGGTGACGTGCATACCCGCCTGTCCGGCGTGGCAGACTATCTCGCCGAGGATGACGCCCACGCTCTGGCTTTGGCGCGACGGGCTGTCGGCTCGTTGAACCTGCGCAAACCGCAGACGGTGGATTGGGCCAGCCCCGAAGACCCTGCCTATGACCCCGAGGAAATCCTCGGCGTGGTTCCGGCGGATCTGCGCACGCCTTATGATATCCGGGAGGTGATCGCGCGGCTGGTCGATGGCTCTCGCTTCGATGAGTTCAAGCCGCGGTTCGGGGAAACGCTGGTGACCGGCTTTGCCCATGTCAAAGGCTGCCCGGTCGGGATTATCGCCAATAATGGCGTGCTGTTTTCCGAAGCCGCACAGAAGGGCGCTCATTTTGTCGAGCTGTGCTCGCAACGCAAAACCCCGCTGGTGTTCCTGCAGAACATCACCGGCTTTATGGTCGGCCGTAAATACGAGAACGAAGGCATCGCGCGGCATGGGGCCAAGATGGTGACGGCGGTGGCGACAACCTCGGTGCCTAAGATCACGATGCTTGTCGGAGGGTCCTTCGGGGCCGGAAACTACGGCATGGCCGGTCGTGCCTATCAGCCTCGGTTCTTGTGGACTTGGCCGAACTCGCGGATTTCCGTGATGGGTGGCGAGCAGGCGGCGGGTGTTCTGGCCACCGTCAAACGCGACGGGATCGAACGGCAGGGCGGCACGTGGTCCGCCGAGGAAGAAGCCGATTTCAAACGCCCGACACTGCAGATGTTCGAGGAACAGTCGCACCCGCTCTACGCCTCGGCTCGGCTCTGGGATGACGGCATCATTGATCCGCGCAAAAGCCGTGATGTTTTGGCCTTGTCGCTCAGCGCTGCGTTGAATGCCCCGATTGAGGAGACACGTTTCGGCGTGTTCAGGATGTAAGATGACCGATCTGGAACAGCTAAAAAACCGCTACCCAGGCGCACAGACCTTCAAGTTTGGGGACAACGCGGCGCTGTGTGACGAGCTGCTGGCCCTTGTGCGTGCTGGAAAGAAAACGGCGACCTGCGATGCATTGCGAAACTATCCCGAAGGCTCTCTCGACATGCCCGTGGTCGGGCGGCGCGATATTGCTCTGAACTGGGATGATCGCCCGGCGCTGGTGATCGAAACGGTAGAGGTTACGGTCTGTCGCTATTGCGATGTGACAGAAGGTTTCGCGCTGGCCGAGGGCGAGAATGAAACGCTTGCGGGGTGGCGCGATGATCACCGCCGCTATTTCGAGCGCAATGGCGGGTTCGATCCTGAGATGGAGTTGGTCTGCGAGCGATTTCGTCTTGTCGAAGATCTGGCGGGCAAGCGGTAGATGGGGATGTTTACGGAAACGCGCCGCTCAGTTTGGTTTGGTTCCAGAAAACCGAACAGCGCTGCCACTAACATAGTATGTCGTTTCGACGTTCAGCCCTGCGGATTTAAGGGCTGTCAAAACGGTCTCACCTTTTCCGAAATTCCGTGTATATTCACCGATCATGGTAAAGTCTTGTGCACCATTCAGAAAGAAACGCTCAACTTGCGGAAGCACTCCGTCAAGATAGAAACGGTAAACAGGCCGCAAAAACCAATCCACAGGGTCCGTTGCTTCGATCAACGAAAACGGAGCGCCGGGCTTGAGAATACGGCAAAGCTGATCGGCGAAAACCTGATGCTGCTGAGCGTTAAAGGTTTTCAATCCAAAGGTAGAAATCGCAAAATCCGCCGAGGCGGTTGGAAGGTCTGTCGTCAACATATTGGCACAGAGGTGGGTGATGCGGTCATCGCGGCTTTTGTGCAAACGGCTCATAGCATGCTTGTGCATCCCCGGGCTTATGTCGACCGCGGTAACGTTCGCGATTCTAGGAAACTCGGCAAGCAGATGAGGCCAAGCTTCTCCGGTGCCGGCCATGAGATCGACTCCGGACGCTTGCGTGTCCTTGGGCAGGGTCAGCCCTTTCACACATGCTCTGCGCCATGCGCGAACCAGGCCGAAGGACGCGACTGCGCTCCAATTTCGGTAGGAATCCGAGCACCTGTCGAACACGCCTGCCACAAAGTTGGGGTCATAGATGTCATTGCTCATGGTCTGGACCCTGCGGAGAGGAGAACCGGATTGCAAGGGGTTACCAATGTTCAATAAAATCCTGATTGCCAACCGTGGCGAGATTGCTTGCAGAGTTATGGAGACGGCTCAGAAAATGGGTGTGTCCTGTGTTGCTGTTTATTCCGATGCGGATGCCTCGGCCAAGCATGTGCAGATGGCGGATGAAGCGGTTAATATCGGCGGCGCGGCCCCGGCTGAGAGTTATCTGAAGGGTGATGTGATCATTCAGGCGGCGCTGGATACCGGCGCGCAGGCGATCCATCCGGGCTATGGGTTTCTATCCGAAAACCCGGAATTCGTGGATGCGGTTGAGGCTGCGGGCTTGACGTTCATCGGACCATCGGCAGATGCGATCCGGAAGATGGGCCTCAAAGACGCAGCGAAGGTTCTGATGGAACAGGCGGGCGTGCCTGTTGTTCCGGGCTATCATGGGGACAATCAGGACCCCGAGCATCTGGCCGTAGCGGCGGAAACCATCGGCTATCCTGTATTGATCAAGGCCGTGGCAGGCGGCGGCGGCAAGGGGATGCGGCTGGTCGAGACGCCCGAGGAGTTCTCGGCCGCTTTGGACAGCGCGCGCGGTGAGGCCAAGACTGCCTTTGGCAATGATGCGGTGCTGGTCGAGAAATTTGTCGCCAAGCCCCGCCATATCGAAGTGCAGGTATTCGGGGACGGCACCCATGCGGTGCATCTTTTCGAACGCGACTGCTCGTTGCAGCGACGCCATCAGAAGGTGATCGAAGAGGCTCCGGCCCCTGGCATGACCACTGAAATGCGCGACGCCATGGGACAGGCAGGTGTCCGCGCGGCTGAGGCGATTGGCTACAAAGGGGCGGGGACGGTTGAGTTCATCGTCGACGCGTCCGAGGGACTGCGCCCGGATCGGTTTTGGTTCATGGAAATGAACACGCGCCTACAGGTTGAACACCCGGTGACCGAGGCGATCACGGGCGTCGATCTGGTCGAATGGCAGTTGCGTGTGGCAGCGGGTGAGAGCTTGCCGAAACAGCAAAATGAACTGTCAATCAACGGCCACGCGTTCGAGGCGCGGCTCTATGCCGAAGATGTACCCAAGGGATTCCTGCCAGCAACAGGTACCCTGACCCATCTGTGTTTTCCGCAGGGGTGCCGGGCGGATAGCGGCGTGCGGGCAGGGGACACGATCAGCCCCTGGTATGACCCGATGATCGCAAAGGTGATTGTGCATGGGCCAACGCGGGCGGTCGCACTTGAACAGTTGCACCGCGCGTTGCAAGGGACTGAGGTCGCCGGAACGGTTACCAACCTATCATTCCTGGGGGCCTTGACCCGGCATACTGGCTTTGCCTCGGGCGATGTCGATACGGGGCTGATCGGGCGCGACCTTGACGAATTGGTGCGGGCGGTACCGCCACGGCCTGAAACCCTTGTGGCGGCAGCCATGCGGGCTTCGAACTTGGTGGACCTGCGGGCAGACGCTGGTTTCTCGCTTTGGGCGCCTCTGCATCGGGCGGTTCAGTTGATATCCGGTGAGGATCGCATCGAGCTTGATGTTCAAGTCATCAGCGCCGAGGGACAGGAATGGCAGGTGGGCGAGACGGTCGTCACGGCTCAACGCCAGGACGGGCGCTGGCTGATCAACGGAAAACCGATGCCCAATGTCGCGATCACTGGTCCCCGGATCACGGTTTTCGAGGATTATGGTCTAGGTTTTGACATGGTCGATCCGTTGGATCGCGTGGCCAGCGCGGCTGGGGATACCAACCTGATCGAGGCGCCGATGCCTGGGCTTGTCAAAGCGGTCTTTGCAGTGGCCGGTCAGTCGGTCAAGGAAGGCGACCGCTTGGCGGTGCTGGAGGCGATGAAGATGGAACATTCCCTGCTTGCTGCTCGGGATGGTGTTGTCGCAGAGGTTCTGGCCGAAGAAGGCGCGCAGGTGGAAGCAGGGGCTGCGCTGGTCCGGTTGGAAGATAGCTAGGCTGTTCGAAAGTCTGGGCATGTGTCACGATCATTTTGGACACCAAAGGGAGATGAGGCATGGGCGAACGGGTAGAAATTTTTGAAGTCGGGCCTCGGGACGGGTTGCAGAATGAAACGCGCGACATTCCGGTGGCCGAGAAGATTGCGCTTGTCGATTGCCTGTCGGATGCCGGGTTCAACCGGATCGAAGTGGCCAGCTTTGTTTCACCCAAATGGGTTCCCCAGATGTCAGGCAGCGCCGAGGTTCTGGCCGGAATAACGCGCGCAAAGGACGTGCGATATGCGGCGCTGACCCCCAATATGCGGGGGTATGAAGATGCATTGGCAGCCAAAGCGGATGAGATCGCGGTTTTTGCCTCGGCTTCCGAGGGATTTTCGAAAGCCAATATCAACGCCACCATTGCCGAGTCGATTGAACGGTTCACGCCGATCCTGGACGCCGCGCGGCACATCGACCTGCCAGTGCGTGGCTATGTCTCTTGCGTGACCGACTGCCCGTATGATGGGCCGACACCGCCCGAAAAGGTGGCCGAGGTTGCGGATCTTTTGTTCTCACATGGCTGCTATGAGGTGTCTTTGGGCGATACGATCGGGCAGGGGACGCCGGACAAGATCGCACGGATGCTGATGGCGGTGCGAGAGCGTGTTCCCGTGACCCGGCTGGCCGGTCATTTTCACGACACGAATGGCAGGGCGTTGGACAATATAGATGCCTCGCTTTCACTGGGCGTCCGTGTATTCGATGCCGCCGTTGGTGGCCTTGGTGGCTGCCCCTACGCCCCCGGTGCAGCGGGCAATGTCGCGACCGAAGCCGTTGCGGCGCATCTGGAACGGTTGGGATATGCCACCGGCTTGGATGCCAAAGTGTTGGATCAAGCCGCGCAAATGGCGCGCGCCATGAGGGGCTAAAATGTACGAAACGATCTCTGTCGTCACAGATGCACGCGGCGTTGCGACCCTGTGCCTAAACCGCCCGGAAAAACACAACGCGATGTCGGCCACGATGATCGCCGAACTGACGCGCGCGGCGCAGGATTTGGGACAAGACCCTTTCGTTCGGGTCGTCGTGCTGACAGGCGCTGGTAAATCCTTTTGCGCCGGAGGGGATCTGGGTTGGATGCAAGATCAGATGGCAGCCGATCCGGCAACGCGTTTCATCGAAGCACGCAAGCTTGCGGAAATGCTGCAAGCGCTCAACACGATGCCGAAACCCCTGATCGGAGCGTTGCAAGGCAATGCGTTCGGCGGTGGCGTGGGGCTAGCTGCTGTCTGTGATGTGGCGGTTGGTGTTGAAACCCTGAAAATGGGTCTGACCGAGACAAAGCTGGGCCTGATCCCGGCGACGATTGGGCCCTATGTGATCGCACGTATGGGGGCGGCCAAGGCCCGCCGGGTTTTCATGTCAGCGCGTCTGTTTGATACGGCCGAGGCCGTGAAGCTTGGGCTTTTGGCCAAAACGGTTGCGGTAGACGGGTTGGATCAGGCCATCGAGGACGAAGTTCTTCCCTATCTGAACTGCGCACCGGGGGCGGTTGCCTCGGCCAAGGCGCTGGTTCAGGATCTTGGGCCTAAGATTGACGATCAGGTGATTGACCATACGATCAATGCGCTGGTTTCTCGCTGGGAAACAGAAGAAGCGCACGAAGGTATTAACGCTTTCTTTGAGAAACGTAAGCCCAAGTGGATCAACGACGTTTAATTCTGAGACGGAATGCGGCGCTGTGCAGAATGACATGCGAAATTTCAGGATGGTCAACCCCAAGGTTGATGCCCTGCGCGCTTGTGATCGGTTGACCCTCTGACCCCGCAGAGATAGAGAATGTCCAGTCAACTCGCCAATTGACCGCGCGCTCAATATGGATCGCGCAGGAAAGGAGCTACTCTTGGAAGAGCTGTTGCGGGAATATCTCCCGATCCTGGTGTTTCTGGCCGTGGCCGTGGGCCTTGGAATAGTGCTGATTCTGGCGGCTGTCGTTCTGGCCGTCCGCAACCCCGATCCGGAAAAAGTCAGCGCATATGAATGCGGCTTCAACGCATTTGATGACGCGCGGATGAAATTTGATGTCCGATTCTACCTGGTTGCGATTCTCTTCATCATCTTCGATCTGGAAATCGCTTTCCTGTTCCCATGGGCCGTCGGCTTCAAGGACATCAGCGATGTGGGTTTTTGGTCCATGATGGTGTTCCTGGGCGTTCTAACCATTGGCTTTGCCTATGAATGGAAGAAAGGGGCGCTGGAATGGGAGTGATGACGGGTGCAAACACCGCTGGCGTCGACAAAGAAGTCGCCACCCAGGCCCTGAACGCCGAGCTTCAGGACAAAGGGTTCCTGCTGACTTCGACCGAGGACATCATCAACTGGGCGCGCACTGGCAGCTTACATTGGATGACCTTTGGTCTGGCCTGTTGCGCGGTCGAAATGATGCACACCTCGATGCCGCGCTATGACGCGGAACGGTTCGGCATCGCGCCCCGCGCGTCCCCACGTCAGTCGGACGTGATGATCGTGGCTGGTACCCTGACCAACAAGATGGCCCCGGCGTTGCGCAAGGTTTACGATCAGATGCCCGAACCGCGCTATGTGATCTCGATGGGCTCCTGCGCGAATGGTGGTGGCTACTACCACTATTCCTATTCGGTCGTGCGCGGCTGTGACCGGATCGTCCCGGTGGACATCTACGTACCCGGCTGCCCTCCGACCGCCGAGGCGCTGCTCTATGGTCTGATGCAACTGCAACGTAAGATCCGCCGCACCGGCACGATTGTACGCTGAGGGAGGGGCAGATGAGCGAAGCACTCAAAGAACTCGGCACACAGCTTGAACTGAAACGCTCGGATTGTGTTCTGTCCTGGGACGTGACCCACGGGGAATTGAACGTCGATGTTGCGCTGTCGAACCTTGTCGAATTCATTGAATTCCTGAAAAGCGACCGGTCCTGTCAGTTCTCGACCTTGGTGGATATCACCGGCGTGGACTACCCAGAGCGGGCTAAACGGTTCGACGTGGTGTACCACTTCTTGTCGATGTACCAGAACCAGCGCATCCGTCTGCGGGTCTCGATCCGTGAAGAAGACATGGTGCCCTCGATCGTTGACGTACACCCCTCGGCCAATTGGTTTGAGCGTGAGGTGTTCGACATGTTCGGTATCCTGTTTTCAGGCCATCCGGACCTGCGGCGAATCCTGACCGATTATGGCTTCCGGGGCTATCCGCTGCGCAAGGATTTCCCGACCACGGGCTATACAGAAGTGCGCTATGACGAGGCGCAAAAGCGAGTGGTCTACGAGCCCGTAAGCCTCGTGCAGGAGTACCGTCAGTTTGATTTCATGTCCCCGTGGGAAGGTGCGAACTACATCCTGCCGGGGGATGAGAAGCAGGAGGCCGAGTGATGGGGGGTATCTGGTGGCTGATCCTTTCCGCGCTGACCATCATCCCGATGGTAAAGATTTTGCCGTTCTTCGGGATCAACAAGGTCTGGTGCCTGCTGTGTCTGGTCCCTTTTGGCACGATTGCCCTGCTCTGGTGGGTCGGGATCAAGCTACAGGAAATGGAGCGCCGTTAAGATGCTGACGATGTTTGGCGAACTGATCACATTGGGCGCGCTGGGTGTTTTGCTGGCCGGTGCTGCAGCCAAAGCCGTTGAGGCAAAAAAGGTCCGGGTTCGGGCTGAGGCAAAGAAAAGACGGAGGCGTTGATGGACGGCTCAAGATATGATGACGGCAGCGCGGATGCGCTGAGCGGCGAGCAGAAGATTCGCAACTTCAACATCAACTTCGGCCCACAACACCCTGCGGCGCACGGCGTTTTGCGCTTGGTGCTTGAGCTGGACGGCGAGATTGTGGAGCGTTGCGATCCGCATATCGGCCTGCTGCACCGTGGTACCGAAAAGCTGATGGAAAGCCGGACGTATCTGCAGAACCTGCCGTATTTCGACCGACTGGATTACGTGGCACCGATGAACCAGGAACATGCCTGGTGTCTGGCGATTGAGAAATTGACCGGTGTTGAAGTTCCGCGCCGGGGCTCTCTGATCCGGGTGCTGTATTCCGAGATCGGGCGCATCCTGAACCACCTGCTGAATGTGACGACGCAGGCGATGGACGTTGGCGCTTTGACCCCGCCTCTGTGGGGTTTTGAAGAGCGCGAAAAACTGATGGTGTTCTACGAGCGTGCCTGTGGTGCCCGCCTGCACGCCGCCTATTTCCGCCCCGGCGGTGTCCACCAGGACCTGCCGCCCGAACTGCTGGACGATATTGAGGCGTGGAGCCACGAGTTCCCTGCCGTTCTGGACGACATTGACGGGCTGCTGACCGAAAACCGTATCTTCAAACAGCGCAACGCAGATATCGGCGTGGTGACCGAGGATGATATTCAGAAATACGGTTTCTCTGGCGTGATGGTCCGTGGCTCGGGCCTCGCATGGGACCTGCGCCGCGCGCAGCCTTATGAATGCTATGACGAGTTCGAATTTCAGATCCCCGTCGGTAAGAATGGCGACTGCTATGACCGTTATCTCTGCCGCATGGAAGAGATGCGCCAGTCGCTGCTGATCATCCGTCAGGCCATCGCCAAGATCCGCGAATGCCCAGGCGACGTTCTGGCCCGTGGCAAGATCACCCCGCCGACACGGTCGGACATGAAAACCTCGATGGAAAGCCTGATCCATCACTTCAAGCTCTACACCGAAGGTTTCCACGTCCCCGCTGGCGAAGTTTATGCCGCTGTCGAAGCTCCCAAGGGTGAGTTCGGCGTCTATCTAGTTGCCGACGGCACCAACAAGCCTTACAGGGCCAAACTGCGCGCGCCCGGCTTCCTGCACCTGCAAGCCATGGACCACGTCGCCGTAGGCCACCAACTGGCCGACGTCGCCGCCATCATTGGGACCATGGACGTTGTGTTTGGGGAGATTGACCGGTGAGGTTTTTGTTGTTTTCAGTTGCGTTCTTATCAATGGTCAGCGCTGCTGTTGCTCAGAACGGTTGGGTGCTTTCGGCAGATGGTAAAGCGAAGGGCGTTTCGGAAGGGGCTATTTACATTCAACAGCTCTTGGAAGGGTATACTGACCAAGACTTTGCCGTGTTGTATGATCCGGATTCACCAGAAGCGAAAACTGAGTTCTGCAAAAGCCATCTGAGTTATGCGGAACGCTCTCTTGCTCAGGCGCTGTCTGATTATGAGTATACTGTCAGCATTTCGGTCAAGGGTGTTGCTCCACACAATCTGGGCACGGAATGCGCACTGAACTCAACTCGCAACGCAAAAATTGAAATTGAGGGGCCGACTGAATAATGCTCCGCCGTCTTCATCCCGAACAACCCGAAAGTTTTGCCTTCACCGCTGCCAACCAGCAATGGGCCGAAGCGCAGGTTACCAAGTACCCCGAAGGCCGTCAGGCCAGCGCGGTGATCCCTCTGCTGTGGCGCGCGCAAGAGCAGGAGGGGTGGCTGACCCGCCCGGCGATTGAATCCGTCGCCGACCTGCTGGGCATGGCCTATATCCGCGTGCTTGAGGTCGCCTCGTTCTACTTCATGTTCCAACTGCAGCCGGTTGGGTCTGTGGCGCATATTCAGGTTTGCGGCACGACCTCTTGCATGATTTGTGGGGCCGAGGATCTGATTGCGGTCTGCAAGGATAAAATCGCGGCCAAGCCGCATGAGTTGTCTGGCGATGGTAAGCTGAGCTGGGAAGAGGTCGAATGCCTGGGGTCCTGCGCGAACGCTCCGATGGCGCAGATCGGCAAGGACTATTACGAAGACCTGACGGCTGAGAGCTTTGGCAAGATCATCGACGACCTGGCGGCGGGCAAGGTGCCTACGCCGGGCCCGCAAAACGGGCGCTATGCAGCGGAACCGCTGGACGGATTGACCAGCCTGACCGAACACGACGCCGGAAAGCCAAAGCATAATGCCAGCGTGGCCTTGGCCACCGATCTGGGCGACACGGTCAAGCGCATCGACGGGACTGAGGTTCCGATCCTGACCCCTTGGCTGGGCAAGGATGGCAAGGCCGCGGCGACCAAATCGGCCCCGAAACCGCCCAAAGCGCCGAAACCGGCCAAACCTGCCGTGAAACAGGCGGAGGAGGCGAAGGCCGCCAAGGAAGCTCAGCCAGAAACACTGACCGCCGCGCGGGATGGCAAACCCGATGATCTGAAACTGCTGAAAGGCGTCGGCCCCAAGTTGGAGCAGACGCTTAATGAGCTGGGTTTTTATCATTTCGACCAGATCGCAGCCTGGACGCCCGAGCATGTGGCTTGGGTCGATACACGGTTGAAATTCAAAGGTCGGATCGAACGCGACGGTTGGATCGCACAGGCGGCCAAGCTGGCGGCGGGGGAAGAGACCGAGTTTGCCAAGCGCGCCAAGAAAGACGGTATTTACGAAGACTGAGATGGACACGGATAAGGAACAGGCCATGGCCCGCAAGGGTCGACATATTGGCATCGTCATTGCCGTGACGATGGCGATCTGGCTTGCCATGAACCTGTTCATCGGTCCCGCTTTGGGGCTGACCACGCGCCATGCATTGTTTTTTGATCTCGCCGCTCTGGCCGGGTTCATCTATGCGGGCGTCAACATATTTCAACTCTGGCGCATGCGTCAGGAAAGCCGAAGGTAACACGCGATGCTGAAGGATCAGGACCGGATCTTTACCAACATCTACGGGATGCATGAGCGTACGCTGCGCGGTGCGCAAGTTCGCGGGCATTGGGATGGCACGGCTGGATTGATCGAAAAGGGGCGCGACTGGATCATCCAGACGATGAAGGATTCCGGCTTGCGCGGTCGCGGTGGCGCGGGTTTCCCCACCGGTCTGAAATGGTCCTTCATGCCCAAGGAAAGCGACGGACGTCCGGCCTATCTGGTTGTGAACGCAGATGAATCCGAGCCCGGCACTTGCAAGGACCGCGAGATCATGCGCCACGATCCGCATACGTTGATCGAAGGCTGTCTGATCGCCTCTTTCGCGATGAACGCACATACCTGCTACATCTACCTGCGCGGCGAATACATCCGCGAGCGTGAGGCGTTGCAAGCCGCGATTGACGAAGCCTATGACGCCGGCCTGCTGGGCAGGAATGCCGCTGGTTCGGGCTGGGAATTCGATCTCTTCCTGCATCACGGGGCCGGGGCTTATATCTGCGGTGAGGAAACAGCCCTGATCGAAAGCCTTGAGGGCAAGAAGGGCATGCCGCGTATGAAACCTCCGTTCCCGGCGGGGGCGGGGCTTTACGGTTGCCCGACCACAGTGAACAATGTGGAATCCATCGCTGTTGTGCCGACCATTCTGCGTCGCGGCGCCGATTGGTTCGCGGGCTTCGGTCGTCAGAACAATGCGGGCACCAAGCTGTTTGCGATCTCGGGCCATGTGAACAACCCCTGCGTTGTCGAAGAGGCGATGTCGATTTCCTTTGAGGAATTGATCGAAACCCATTGCGGTGGCATTCGTGGCGGTTGGGATAATCTACTGGCGGTGATCCCCGGTGGTTCCTCGGTGCCTTGTGTGCGCGGTGAAAACATGCGCGATGCGATCATGGATTTCGACTATCTGCGTAACGATCTGGGCTCGGGCCTGGGCACGGCGGCGGTGATCGTGATGGACAAGTCCACCGACATCATCAAGGCGATCTGGCGTCTGTCCAAGTTCTATAAGCATGAAAGCTGCGGCCAGTGTACGCCCTGCCGCGAAGGCACCGGCTGGATGATGCGCGTGATGGATCGTTTGGTGCGCGGTGAGGCCGAGTTGGAAGAGATCGACATGCTGTTTGACGTGACCAAACAGGTCGAAGGCCACACGATCTGCGCCCTTGGCGATGCGGCGGCCTGGCCGATCCAGGGCCTGATCCGCAATTTCCGGGACGAGATCGAAGATCGCATCAAGGCCCAGAAATCGGGTCGTTCAAGCGCGATTGCAGCGGAGTAGGAAACATGGACCTATTCACAGATTATTCTCATGCTGTTGCTTCGGTTGTGATTTTCACGCTGGTCGTATTGTTGTTGTCGCCCCTCACGGCGATGGCCAAACAGAGCAAAGGGTTGGCACCGGGTGCGACGCCTGATCAGGACTATGCCGACCGTGCTTATCGTTTGAATCGGGCCTATCTGAATGGAACAGAAACGCTGCCGGCTTTCGTCGCGGTAACAATTGCCGCGATTTTGCTGGGCGCGAGCCCGTTTTGGGTGAACCTGTTGGCTTCGGTGGCACTGGTTGCGCGGTTGGCGATGCTGGTGGTCCATATTCGCGGAACGGGCAAGCCAAATTCAGGCATCCGTTCGGTCTTTTATGTGCTGAGCTGGGCCTGCATGTTTGTGATTGGGGTCATGGCTTTGGTGGCGGCGTTTTGATGAGGAGCAAAGGTAAAGTGAACTGGTCGACGGTTGGGCGCATTCGTTCAGGTACGTGCGTTGCTATTACAGCCGTAGCGCTTGTGTCGGCCTGTGGTACGATCACAAAATCAAGTGACCGGGTTCAGTTCGAAGGCAACTTCTTCCGTGCCAAGGCTAGGCCTGTGGACAAGAAAAAGGCCCCGACTGATTTTACTGTTGTCGTGAACGGCGTCTCGCAGTCCCTGAACGGCGCGCGTGAAGCCGGGCGCTATGAGGGCACGAAGTACTGTATCGAGCAATTCGGCTCCTCCCGTATCGAATGGAAGGTCGGGCCTGATACCGAGCCGGATCAGCTTCAGATCAGCGACGACAAACTGTCTTTTGCAGGAACGTGTCAGCGACCATGATCTGTGTTTTTGCATATCAGAGCGTGAAAGCGTGTTTGCTATCGCATAGCAGACCGTCAGGCCTTTGTTTTGGGGAACCCAAAACAAAAGGAAAGAACATGTCTGTAGCAAAATCCCTAAGCCTTGCCGTTTTGTTGACATTGCCAGTTGCGGCCGAGGCAAAACCGCCGCTGCGCGACGTTCAAGAGATCGACAACGAGCTATACTATATCGCCATCGCCAATGAGATTTCTGAATATTGCCCCTCGATTAGTGGCCGGCGCCTTAAAGCGATCAACGTAATGTGGGGGCTGCGGTCCAAAGCCCATAAGCTGGGATATTCCGACAAGGAAATCCGCGCCTATGTGGAATCGGATGCTGAAAAAGACCGGATGCGCGCCAAGGGTGAGGCTTATCTGGCGCAAAACGGCGTGTCTTATGACGCACCGAACTCATTTTGCGCACTGGGTAAGTCCGAAATTCAAAGAAACAGCGCCATCGGCGTCTATCTGAGGTCGAATTGATGATGCGGTTTAGGGCAGCGCAAAAAACTCTTCTTGGCGGATTGATTCTGCTTGTTGTAGCGGGGTGTCAGACCACTACCAGCGAGTCACCCGAAGTGGCGGCTGCACGTGCGCCGTTCCGCACCGAAATGCCGGACAACCTGTACAATGTTGCTTTTGCCAATGCGATGGCCGAACAAATTTCAATCGGATGCCCTTCATTGTCGATGAACCGGCCACAGATCGCGAGCAGCATGAAAGCGGTGGCTGACGATCTTGAGGCCAAAGGGTATCAGGAAAGCGACTTTAAATATCTTGAACAAAATCTGCCTCGGAAACGGATTCAAGACGATGCAATCCGGTACATCCAAAGCAACGGGATCGTCATCGGTGTGCCTGAAACCATGTGTTCGGCGGGCCGTCGCGAGATCGCCAAAGGCTCTGCCATTGGCACATTCCTAAAAGGGTAACGTCACAATGTCTGACCTCCGCAAGATCAATATCGACGGCCAGGAAATCGAAGTCGATGGCGCGATGACCCTGATCCAGGCTTGTGAACAAGCCGGGGTCGAGGTGCCGCGCTTTTGCTATCACGAGCGTCTGTCGATTGCCGGAAACTGCCGGATGTGTCTGGTCGAGGTCGTGGGCGGACCGCCGAAACCTGCGGCCTCTTGCGCGATGCAGGTGCGCGATCTGCGCCCCGGTCCGGAAGGTCAGGCGCCGCAGGTCAAGACGAACTCGCCCATGGTCAAGAAGGCCCGCGAAGGGGTAATGGAGTTTTTGCTGATCAACCACCCTCTGGACTGCCCGATCTGCGACCAAGGCGGTGAGTGCGACCTGCAGGATCAGGCCATGGCCTACGGCGTTTCGGGGTCGCGTTTCAAGGAAGCGAAGCGTGCGGTGGATGATTTGGATCTGGGGCCGCTGGTTGGCACCGCGATGACCCGCTGTATCAGCTGCACCCGCTGCGTGCGCTTCACCACCGAGGTTGCCGGGATCACCCAGATGGGTCAGACCGGGCGCGGGGAAGATGCCGAAATTACCTCGTATCTGAACCAGACGCTGCAATCGAACCTTCAGGGCAATATCATCGATCTTTGCCCGGTTGGGGCACTGACCTCGAAGCCTTACGCCTTCACCGCCCGTCCTTGGGAACTGACCAAGACCGAGAGCATCGATGTGATGGACGCTTTGGGTTCGAACATTCGCGTGGACACTAAGGGGCGTGAAGTTATGCGTTTCTTGCCGCGGAACCATGATGGCGTGAACGAGGAATGGATCAGTGACAAGACCCGTTTTGTCTGGGATGGCCTGCGCCGTCAGCGTCTGGATACGCCCTATATCCGTGAAAACGGCAAGCTGCGGCCTGCATCGTGGCCCCAGGCGCTGAACAAGGCGGCTGAGGCGTTGAAGGGCAAGAAAGTTGCGGCCTTAGTGGGTGATCTTGTGCCGGTTGAAGCTGCCTTTGCGCTCAAGCAGCTAGTCGAAGGTCTGGACGGCAACATTGAATGCCGCGTGGACAATGCGCGTTTGCCTGCCGGAAACCGCTCGGGATATGTCGGGACGGCGTCAATCGAAGATGTCGATGACGCAAAATACATCCTTCTGATTGGAACCAACCCGCGTGACGAGGCGCCGGTTTTGAATGCACGGATCCGAAAGGCGTGGCTGAACGGGGCCAAGATCGCCAATATCGGACCTAAGGCTGATCTGACCTATGACGTCTTCCAGATGGGTGACGGGCGCGATGCATTGATTGATCTTCAAAAGCACGAGTTCGACGATATTCTGGAAAAGCCCTCGGTGATCATCGTCGGAATGGGCGCTTTGCGTGAAGCAGATGGTGCAGCGGTGCTGGGGCATGCCATGGAGGCAGCGGCCCGGACCAACGGTAAACTGATGGTCCTGCATACTGCTGCGGGTCGTGTCGGAGCAATGGACGTAGGTGCTGTGACGGAAGGCGGGCTTGAGGCGGCAATTGACGGAGCAGAGGTGATCTATAACCTCGGCGCGGATGAGGTCGAAATCGATGATGGGGCCTTCGTCATCTATCAAGGCAGCCACGGCGATCGGGGCGCACATCGTGCCGATTTGATCCTGCCGGGCGCGGCCTATACCGAAGAAAACGGTCTGTTCGTAAACACCGAAGGCCGCCCGCAACTCGCGATGCGCGCCGGGTTTGCACCGGGCGAGGCCAAAGAAAACTGGGCTATCCTGCGGGCCCTTTCCGCAGAATTGGGTGCGACGCTGCCCTATGACTCGCTGGCGCAGCTGCGCACAGCGTTGATTGAGGCGGTACCGCATCTGGCCCGCATCGACGAGGTGATCGAAAATGAGGTGCAGCCGCTGGAAGCTGGTGCATTGGGCGACGCGACGTTCCGCAATGCGGTTAAGGATTTCTACCTGACCAACCCGATTGCCCGCGCCTCGCAACTGATGGCCGAGCTTTCGGCGCAAGCCAAAGCCCTGAAAACCGATAGGATCGCCGCAGAATGATCCGAACCTCTGACATATCCCCGAAGACCCACGGTGTGAGGACCAATGGCTGATTTCTTTAACACCCCGGGCGGCATCGCCCTGATCATCCTTGCCCAAGTGCTTGCGGTTGTGGCCTTTGTGATGATCTCGCTATTGTTCCTTGTCTATGGCGACCGCAAGATCTGGGCCGCCGTCCAAATGCGCCGAGGCCCCAACGTTGTGGGCGCTTACGGCCTTTTGCAAACGGTGGCAGATGCGCTGAAATATGTGGTCAAAGAGGTTGTCATCCCGGCGGGTGCGGATCGCTCGGTTTTTATCCTTGCACCTCTGACATCCTTCGTATTGGCCATGATCGCCTGGGCGGTGATCCCATTCAACGATGGCTGGGTCCTGTCGGATATCAACGTCGCCATTCTATATGTCTTCGCTGTCTCCTCGTTAGAGGTTTATGGCGTGATTATGGGTGGTTGGGCGTCGAACTCAAAGTACCCGTTCCTTGGGTCGCTGCGGTCAGCCGCGCAGATGATTTCCTATGAAGTCTCTATTGGCCTGATCATTATCGGCATCATAATCTCGACCGGGTCGATGAACTTTGGCGACATCGTGCGTGCACAGGATGGGTCCTTCGGGTTCTTCAGCTGGTACTGGCTGCCGCATTTCCCAATGGTCTTCCTGTTCTTCATCTCGGCGCTGGCCGAGACAAACCGTCCGCCCTTCGACTTGCCCGAGGCGGAGTCCGAGCTGGTCGCAGGCTATCAGGTCGAATATTCGGCCACGCCCTTCCTGCTGTTCATGGCGGGTGAGTACATCGCCATCTTCCTGATGTGCGCCCTGACCACTCTGCTGTTCTTCGGTGGCTGGCTGTCGCCGATCCCAGGCCTGCCAGACGGTGTGCTATGGATGGTCGCCAAGATGGCGTTCTTCTTCTTCCTCTTCGCGATGATCAAGGCAATCACGCCGCGCTACCGCTATGACCAACTGATGCGGCTGGGCTGGAAAGTGTTCCTGCCGTTCTCGCTGGTCTGGGTGGTGTTTGTTGCCTTCGCGGCGAGGTTCGACTGGTTCTGGGGCGCGTTCGCGCGTTGGAGCGTGGGGGGATGACATGGATTGTGAGCCGCCATTCCGCTACGACGACTACGAACGCTTTTGGAACTGTCAAAGTGGTTTGTCGCAGGAGGTCCGCGAAATGTTAGTGGAACGTTGCGCGAATGACCAAGACAGCGTGGTTCTGAATACGATTGGAGTGTCTGGAGTTGTGTATACGATCTCGGCGAAATGCGCTGACATCCGGACTCAAGAAGATCACTCGACAAGTGTTGATGAGGTAACCGAATGACCCAAATCGACTATACCCGCGCTGCCAAGTACTTTCTGCTGCAAGACTTTTGGGTCGGCTTCAAACTGGGCATGAAGTACTTCTTCGCACCTAAGGCCACCGTGAACTACCCACACGAAAAGGGCCCCCTGTCCCCACGCTTCCGGGGTGAACACGCCCTGCGTCGTTATCCCAACGGTGAGGAACGCTGCATCGCGTGCAAACTCTGCGAGGCGATCTGCCCCGCGCAGGCCATCACCATTGATGCCGAACCGCGAGAAGACGGCAGCCGCCGCACCACGCGCTATGACATCGACATGACCAAGTGCATCTATTGCGGCTTCTGCCAGGAGGCCTGCCCGGTCGATGCCATTGTCGAAGGCCCAAACTTCGAGTTTGCGACCGAGACACGAGAAGAGTTGTTTTACGACAAGGAAAAGCTGCTGGATAACGGCGAACGCTGGGAAGCCGAGATCGCCCGCAATCTGGAAATGGACGCGCCGTACAGATGAATGACAGCCCGACAAATCCGTTCGAGCTGATGATGAAACAGGCTCAGGACATGGCCAAGGCGATGAACCCGGCGATGGAAAGCTTCTCGCCCAAAGGGTTCGAGGCGCTGTGGCCGACGATGCCGAAAGAGGTCATGGAGATGATGTTCGGCAACACCGTCAACAAAGACGGGCTGGATGCCAAGACCCGCCTACTGCTGACGCTGGCCGGACTGACCTGTCAGGGCGCGCAGGCGGATTCGGCGGTGCGCCAAACCGTGCGCCACGCGCTGGAAGCGGGTGCCAAGAAACAAGAGATCGTGGAAACGATCGGTCAGATGTCGGTCTTTGCCGGCATCCCGGCCATGACCCGCGCGCTGGATCTGGCGCAAGAGGTCCTGGGCGATAACGAGGAAGAGGATCAATGACTGTCTTTGCCTTCTACCTGTTTGCCATCAGTGCCATCACCGGCGGTCTGTTCACGGTGATCAGCCGCCAGCCGGTGCACTCGGTGTTGTGGCTGATCCTGTCCTTCCTGTCCTCGGCCGGGCTGTTCGTGCTGCTGGGGGCCGAGTTCGTGGCGATGCTACTGATCATCGTCTATGTCGGCGCGGTTGCGGTGCTGTTCCTGTTCGTGGTGATGATGCTGGACGTGGACTTTGCCGAGCTCAAGGCCGAGATGGCGCGCTATATGCCACTGGCCTTGCTGATCGGTTTGGTCATCCTGATGCAGTTCGTCATGGCCTTTGGCGCATGGGACAGCGCGCAGGGTGCGGCGGCCAATCTGGCCCAGCCGGTTCCGGCGGATCGTCACAACACCGAGGCACTGGGTGTCATCCTTTATGATCAATACTTCCTTCTGTTCCAGCTGGCGGGTCTGATCCTGCTGGTGGCCATGATCGGCGCCATCGTTCTGACCCTGCGCCATCGTCAGGACATCAAGCGTCAGGACATCATCGGCCAGATGATGCGCGACCCGGCCAAGGCGATGGAATTAAAGGACGTGAAACCGGGGCAGGGGTTGTGATGCGTTTGGTTGTCCTAACGCTCGTTCTCGTTGCTGTCGTCGCAACAAATGGAACACTACCGGGCCACCCGAATGGGCCGGGTTTTCCTGGCCCTGCGGTTTGGGGTGTGAAGGAAGTGAAGCCGGAGGGGTGGTTTTGAGAGTTAAAATTCTCCAAATCTCCCTTCTTGCGTTTCTGCCGCAAACGGGTTTTGCGGTTCAGCTGAACGACTGTGCGCGTTTGTTCGATGGCCATCATTTTGGTGAAACCGGTCATCAAGTTGTCGGTGATGGTGTGGTCGCATTCAACCACGGTGGTCTCTTCTGTTGGGACGAGACTGGGTGTACCGAAACTGAAAGTCTTATTGTCTCTGCATGCCAGACTGGGCAGACACTTACCATTGCAACGCAACTCAATAGGGAACTGGACAATACCCTGTTGGACCGACGGGATGAAGCCGAACGAACGCTGCGCCTATTGGTCAATGACAAGGCCAGCCGGACATGGGTTTCCCTGAAAAGAACTTTTGTGAACAAAGCCTTCAGGGTCGACGAGACTATGGAAACTGCAGAAAACTGCGCCTGTGCTGCGGCATTCCCGGAACTTCGCAACGGGAAACAAAAATTCGAGGGACTATGAGAAGATGATCGGACTTGAACACTATCTTACGGTCGCGGCGACGCTGTTCGTCATCGGCATCTTCGGTCTCTTCCTGAACCGCAAGAACGTCATCATCCTGCTGATGAGCATCGAGTTGATGCTGCTGGCGGTGAATATCAACCTCGTGGCGTTCTCCAGCTTCCTCGGTGATCTGGTCGGGCAGGTGTTTACGCTGTTCGTGCTGACCGTGGCTGCGGCTGAGGCGGCGATTGGTCTGGCCATTCTGGTCTGCTTCTTCCGCAACCGTGGCACCATCGCGGTTGAAGACGTCAATATGATGAAGGGCTAAGAGAACTATGGAAACCACCATCCTCTTTGCCCCTTTGGTGGGCGCACTGCTCTGCGGGTTCGGTTGGAAGTTCATTGGCGAGAAGGCCGCCATGTGGACCGCCACGGGCCTGCTGTTCCTCGCCTGCCTGCTGTCTTGGATCGTGTTCCTGTCCTTCGATGGCCAGACCCAACAGATCGAAATCCTGCGCTGGATCGAAAGTGGCTCGCTGTCGACAAGCTGGGCCATTCGTCTGGACCGCCTGACCGCAATTATGCTGATCGTGGTGACGACCGTTTCCGCGCTGGTGCATCTGTATTCCTTTGGCTACATGGATCACGACCCGCAATGGCGCGAGGGCGAGAGCTATAAGCCGCGCTTCTTTGCCTATCTGTCCTTCTTCACCTTCGCGATGCTGATGCTGGTGACAGCCGATAACCTGGTTCAGATGTTCTTTGGCTGGGAAGGCGTGGGTGTCGCGTCCTACCTGTTGATCGGGTTCTATTACCGCAAATCCAGCGCCAATGCGGCAGCGATGAAGGCGTTTATCGTTAACCGGGTTGGCGATTTCGGCTTTGCGCTGGGGATCTTCGCGATCTTCTTCCTGACCGATAGTATCAATTTCTCGGATGTTTTCGCCTCGGCCCCGACACTGGCCGAGACGCAACTGACCTTCCTCTGGGGTGAGTGGAACGCTATCGAGGTGATCTGCGTGCTGCTGTTCATCGGCGCGATGGGCAAGTCAGCGCAATTGATCCTGCACACCTGGTTGCCGGACGCGATGGAAGGCCCGACGCCTGTGTCGGCTCTGATCCACGCTGCGACCATGGTGACAGCGGGTGTCTTCCTGGTTTGCCGCATGTCGCCGCTGATGGAGTTCGCACCGGGTGCAACCGGGTTCATCACTTTCCTTGGCGCCTCGACCGCGTTTTTTGCGGCGACCGTGGGGCTGGTGCAGACGGACATCAAGCGCGTCATCGCGTACTCAACCTGTTCTCAGCTGGGCTATATGTTCGTTGCTGCGGGTGTCGGTATGTACTCGGCGGCGATGTTCCACCTGCTGACCCACGCATTCTTCAAGGCGCTGCTGTTCCTCGGGGCAGGTTCGGTGATCCATGCGATGCATCATGAGCAAGAGATGACCGAATACGGCGGATTGCGTAAGAAAATCCCCTATACGTTCTGGGCGATGATGATCGGAACGCTGGCCATCACCGGTGTGGGGGTCCCGCTTACCACGTTCGGTTTCGCCGGGTTCTTGTCCAAAGACGCCATCATCGAGAGCGCGTTTGCGGGTGGTACAGGATACGCCTTCTGGATGCTGGTGATTGCCGCTGTCTTTACCTCGTTCTACAGCTGGCGGCTGATCTTCCTGACCTTCTATGGCGAACCGCGCGGGGACAAGCATACGCATGATCACGCTCATGAGAGCCCGATGGTGATGCTGGTGCCTCTGGGCGTTCTATCGCTGGGCGCGGTTTTTGCCGGGATGCTCTGGTACAATAATTTCTTCGGCCATACCGACAAGGTGGGCAAGTTCTACGGCATTCCGGTGGCTGAGGCCTCAGAGCATGGTGGTGCGCATGGCGATGCCCATGCAGGCGAGGGTCACGCCGACGATGCACATGCTGATGACTCACATGGCGACGATGCGGGTCATGGCGAGAAAGACGATCATGGCGAGCATCATTATGTGTTTGCGGGTGAGCCGGGTGAGGGCGCTTTGTACATCGCGCCCGACAACACGGTGCTGGACGATGCGCATGCGGTGCCAAAATGGGTCAAAGTCTCGCCTTTTGTGGCGATGCTGTTGGGTTTTGTCGTGGCTTGGCTGTTCTACGTCAGCGATGGCAAGGTCTACTTCGCCGGGTTCGAAGTTCGGTTACACAAAGGCAATCTGCCGGCCCGTTTGGCCGCCAACCAGCGTCCGCTCTACCTGTTCCTGCTGAACAAATGGTACTTTGACGAAATCTATGACGCGATCTTCGTCAAACCCACCATCGCCATCGGTCGCTTCCTGTGGAAACGCGGTGACGGCAACACAATCGATGGTTTCCTGAACGGAGTAGCAATGGGCATCGTTCCCTTCTTCACCCGCCTCGCAGGCAAGGCGCAGACTGGGTACATCTTTACCTATGCCTTCTGGATGGTGCTGGGCATCGCGGCCCTTGTGACCTGGATGTCGATTGGCGGAGGGGCGCAGTAATGGACAATATCCTTTCCATTGTTACCTTCATCCCGGCGATTGCAGCAGGCATTCTGGCGTTGTTTCTGCATGGCGATGATGCGGCGGCACAGCGGAATGCCAAGTGGATCGCCCTGCTGGCGACCACGGTAACCTTCCTCGTATCCATCGGCATCTACACGGGTTTCGACCCCTCGAATACCGGCTTCCAGATGGTGGAAGAGGGTGAGTGGCTGATGGGTCTGAAATACAAGATGGGCGTGGATGGCATCAGCGTTCTGTTCGTGCTGTTGACCACCTTCATCATGCCGCTGACCATTCTGGCCAGCTGGAACGTAACCGACCGCGTCAAGGAATACATGGTCGCTTTCCTGCTGCTGGAAACACTGATGCTGGGCGTGTTCATGGCACTGGATCTGGTGCTGTTCTACCTCTTCTTCGAGGCCGGTCTGATCCCGATGTTCCTGATCATCGGCATTTGGGGCGGAGCGAACCGTATCTACGCCAGCTTCAAGTTCTTCCTTTATACCTTCCTCGGCTCGGTGCTGATGCTGGTGGCGATGGTCGCGATGTATGCCGACGCGGGCACCACGGATATCGAAGCGCTGATGAGCCATCAGTTCTCGTCCGAAGGGTTTAGCGTGCTGGGCATCTATATCGTCGGCGGGATGCAGACGCTGATGTTCTTGGCGTTCTTCGCCTCGTTCGCTGTGAAAATGCCGATGTGGCCGGTGCACACCTGGCTGCCGGATGCACACGTTCAAGCCCCGACCGCTGGCTCGGTGGTACTTGCGGCGATCCTGCTGAAGATGGGTGGCTATGGCTTTCTGCGGTTCAGCCTGCCGATGTTCCCTGTGGGCTCAGCAGTGATGACCGATCTGGTGCTGTGGATGTCAGCCATCGCTGTCGTCTACACCTCGCTTGTGGCGTTGGTGCAGGAGGATATGAAGAAGCTAATCGCCTATTCCTCGGTCGCGCATATGGGCTTTGTGACCATGGGTATCTTTGCTGCGAACCAACAGGGTATCGATGGTGCGATCTTCCAGATGCTCAGCCACGGGTTCATCTCAGCAGCGCTCTTCCTGTGTGTCGGCGTGATCTATGACCGGATGCACACCCGTGATATCGAGGCCTACGGGGGCTTGGTGATCCGTATGCCCGCATATGCGTTGGTCTTCATGCTGTTCACTATGGCCAATGTCGGTTTGCCGGGTACATCGGGCTTCATCGGCGAATTTCTGACCCTGATGGGCGCCTTTCAGGTTAACACCTGGGTGACCGCAGTGGCGGCGACCGGGGTGATCTTTTCAGCCGGTTATGCGCTGTGGCTGTACCGCCGGGTTGTGTTTGGTGATCTGATCAAGGAAAGCCTGAAGGCGATGACGGACATGAGCTCGCGCGAGCGGCTGATTTTTGCGCCGCTGATCATCATGACCATCCTGCTGGGCGTCTACCCGTCGCTGGTAACCGATGTGATCGGGAACTCGACGGCTGCACTGATTTTGAACTATGACACGGCTCTGGCCGCGGCAGAGGCCGCGACCCAGTCGGCCGCCTCGCACTAAGGGAGCTTTGGAGACATGATCCAAGCTGATCTGACAATAATCCTGCCAGAGATCGTTCTGGCCGTGTATGCGATGGTGGCTCTGATCGGAGCCGTCTACACAACGAAAGACGGGTTGGCCCCGGTGCTGGTCTGGACAACGGCGGGACTGATGGCGCTGCTGTCCTTCTGGATTGCCACCAATGGGGACGGAACCAACGTCGCCTTCAACGGCATGTTCATTGACGATGGGTTCTCGCGCTTTGCCAAGGTTGCAGTCTTGCTCTCTGCCGCCGCTGTTTTGGTCATGAGTCAGGACTATATGGCGCGCCGCGATCTGTTGCGGTTCGAATACCCGCTGCTGGTCGCATTGGCTGCTGTTGGCATGATGATGATGGTCAGCGCAGGCGATCTGATGTCACTGTATATGGGGCTGGAGCTGCAATCGTTGGCGCTCTACGTCGTGGCCGCGCTGCGCCGCGACAGCGCGAAATCGACCGAGGCGGGTTTGAAATATTTCGTCCTGGGCGCGCTCAGTTCAGGTCTGCTGCTGTATGGGGCGTCGCTGGTTTATGGTTTCACCGGGACAACCTTGTTCTCTGGCATCATCACCACCGTGCAGGCCGGAGAGGTCTCAATCGGTTTGCTGTTCGGTCTGATCTTCCTGATCTCGGGGCTGGCCTTCAAAGTCTCTGCCGTGCCGTTCCATATGTGGACCCCGGATGTGTACGAGGGCTCTCCGACCCCGATAACAGCTTTTTTCGCCACCGCGCCCAAAGTGGCCGCCATGGCGCTGTTTGCGCGGCTGTTGCATGACGCCTTTGGTGGCATCGTGAAGGATTGGCAGCAGGTGATCGTGCTGCTATCGGTTCTGTCGATGCTGCTGGGTGCAGTCGCTGCCATTGGTCAGCGCGACATCAAACGCCTGATGGCGTTTTCATCGATTGCTCATATGGGTTACGCGCTGATCGGTCTGGCCGCAGGGACCGAGCTGGGTATCAAAGCCATGCTGATGTATCTGGCCATCTACGTGACGATGAATATCGGTACCTTTGCCTTCATCCTGATGATGGAACGCGACGGAAAACCGGTCACCGATATCGATGCACTGCGCCAGTACTCCAAACGCGAGCCCGGCAAGGCGCTAGCGGTTCTGATCTTGATGTTCAGCCTTGCCGGCGTGCCGCCGATGCTAGGCTTCTTCGCCAAGTTCGGCGTTTGGCAAGCGGGTGTCAGCGCGGGTCTAACCGGGCTTGTCATCGTCTCGGCCATCGCCTCGGTCATCGGGGCGTTCTACTATCTGCGGATCGTGTTCTACATGTATTTCGGTGCGGAAAACGAAGAACCGATCGAGACGCGTTCGACACCTGTTTTATGGGTGGCGCTGATGGGCTCGGCCGCTTTGATGCTGGTGGGCGTATTCTACCAGTTCGGGGTTGAGGGTGCAGCGGCTGCCGCTGCGGCGACGCTTGTCAACTGATCTACTCTGCTTAAGTATGAAATGGCTCGGTCGCACGACCGGGCCTTTTTGACATGAGCAGTTGGCCTGACGGATACGGCCTGCATGTTGTGCAAGAGGTCGACAGTACCCTGAACGAAGCGATCCGTCTGATGCCGCAAGCTCAGGGGCCTGTGTGGATCATGGCACATAACCAGACCGCCGCGCGTGGCAGGCGAGGCCGGGCTTGGACGCACCCGAAAGGCAATCTGGCAGCGACGCTGCTGATGCGTCCCAGTGGCGATCCTGAACAGGCCGCACTGCGGAGCTTTGTGGCTGCGCTGGCACTGTTTGATGCCTGTGTTGCGGTGACAGGTCGTGCAGAAGGACTGGCGTTGAAATGGCCCAATGACGTGTTGCTGAACGGTGGCAAACTGGCCGGTATCCTGCTGGAAAGTACGGGGCAGGGGCGCAATGTCGGGCATCTATCGATCGGGATCGGCGTGAACCTGATGGACGCTCCGGGTGCGGATATGGTCGAGCCCGGCGCGGTGCGCCCTGTCTCGCTCTTGTCAGAGACCGGGGCACAGGTCTCGCCCGAGGATTTCCTGACCGAACTCGCCGCCGCATTTGCGCGGTTCGAGGCGCAATTTATGTCCTATGGGTTCGAGCCGATCCGCACCGCATGGCTGGCGCGCGCGGCCCGCTTGGGTGAGGTCATCACGGCCCGTACTGCGACGTCCGAAACCGTGGGAACCTTTGAAACGGTAGACGCGGGGGGCAACCTTGTCCTAAACACCGCGAAAGGCCGCATTGGCATTCCTGCGGCCGATGTGTTTTTCTGAAGGGGGCTCAGATGCTTCTGGCCATCGACTGCGGCAATACGAACACTGTGTTCTCGATTTGGGACGGCGAAAAGTTCCTGTGTACCCTGCGCACATCGACCCATCATTCGCGCACCGCTGACGCCTATTTCACCTGGTACTCGACGCTGGTGAAACACTATGGGATCGAGGCCGAGATCAGTGACGTCATCATCGCCTCGACCGTGCCGCGTGTTGTCTTCAACTTGCGTATCTTTGCGGATCGGTTCTTTGGTTGTCGTCCGCTGGTTGTGGGGAAACCCGATTGCGTGCTGCCGGTGCCTCCGCGCATTGACGAAGGCACTGTTCCGGGGCCGGACCGTTTGGCCAACGCCGTTGGTGCGTTTGACCGCCATGGCGGCAATGTGGTCGTCGTGGATTTCGGCACCGCAACCAATTTCGATGTTGTGGCCGCAGATGGCGCTTATGTCGGTGGTATCATTGCACCGGGTGTGAACCTCAGCCTTGAGGCCCTGCACCAGGGCGCCGCAGCGCTGCCGCATATCGACATCACGCGCCCGGACAAGGTCATTGGTACGAATACGGTTGGCTGTATCCAATCGGGCGTGTATTGGGGATATTCCGGTCTGATCGAAGGGCTGATTGCCCGCATCAAGACCGAATATGGAATGCCGATGAAAGTCGTTGGAACTGGAGGGCTTGCACCCTTGTTCGATCAGGCCGACGTGGGGTTCGACGCAATCGAAGATGATCTGACGATGCACGGCCTGACCGTGATCCATCGCTATAACAAGGAAAATGGCTCAACATGAGCAGCGAAAGACTGATCTACCTGCCGCTAGGCGGGGCCGGTGAAATTGGGATGAACGCCTATGTGTATGGCTATGGCGAGCCGGGCAAGGAACGTCTGATTCTGGTCGATCTGGGCGTGACGTTTCCGGATATGGACACCACGCCTGGGGTAGATCTGATCCACGCCGATATCTCGTGGCTGCATGAACGCGCCGACCGGCTTGAGGCCGTGTTCGTGACCCACGCGCATGAGGATCACGTGGGGGCGGTTGCGCATTGCTATGAGGCGCTGGGGGCACCGGTCTATGCGCGCGCCTTTACCGCCAATATCGCCCGTCGCAAGATGGAAGAACATGGTCACCCCGAAGATGCCGTGCATACGGCTTCGGCCTGGCCCGAACAGGTCTCGGTTGGCCCGTTCACGGTTGGCTTTCTACCTGTATCACATTCGATCCCCGAAAGCGCTGCACTGGTGATTGATACGCCTGCAGGTCGGATCGTGCATTCGGGTGATTTCAAACTGGACACAAATCCAGTGGTGGGCGAACCGTTTGATCCCGATCTCTGGGCCGAGGTTGCTAAATCGGGCGTGAAGGCGCTGGTCTGTGACAGCACCAATGTGTTCTCGTCTCATCCCGGTCGTTCCGAGTCCGAAGTCGGGCCTGAGATCACCAAGCTGGTCGAAAGCGCCGAAAGCATGGTCGTCGCAACCACTTTCGCGTCGAACGTGGCGCGGGTGAAGACACTGGCCGAGGCCGGGCAACGGGCTGGCCGGTCGGTTGTTTTGCTGGGCCGCGCCATGCGTCGGATGATCGAAGCGGCGACAGAAACCGGCATACTGTCAGACTTTCCTAAGGTGATCAGCGCCGAGGAAGCAGTGGAACTGCCACGTCAGAACCTCATGTTGATTGTAACTGGCAGCCAGGGCGAGCGCCGCGCTGCCAGTGCGCAGCTGGCACGCGGCAAATATCGTGGGATCGAGTTGAAAGAGGGTGATTTATTCCTGTTTTCATCCAAGACCATCCCCGGCAATGAGCGTGGCGTGATTTTCATCATGAACCAGCTCAGCGAAAAGGGCGTCGATGTAGTGGATGACAGCTCGGGGCTTTATCACGTCTCGGGCCATGCAAACCGGCCTGATCTTGAGAAAGTGCATGCGTTGGTTGATCCACAATTCGTGGTTCCGATGCATGGGGAACACCGCCATCTGCGTGAACATGCCAAGCTGGCTGAAGCTGGCGGACGGACGGGTGTTCTTGCTGTGAATGGCACCATGCTCGACCTGACTGGCAACGCGCCCAAAGTAGTGGACTATGTCGAAACCGGACGCACTTATCTGGACGGTACCGTCAAGATCGGCGCGTTGGATGGGATCGTGCGTGACCGTATCCGTATGGCGCTGAATGGACATGTGACCGTGACCGTTATTCTGGATGAAGAGGATGAACCGCTGGGTGAGCCTTGGTGCGACACGATGGGTCTGCCCGAGACCGGAACATCACGTGCGGCGCTGGTTGAAGTGTTGGAAGAAGACCTGAACCAGTTCCTGATGCGGGCCGAGGCCAAGACGCTGCGAGACGACGACAAGCTCGAAGAAGCGATGCGCCGGATCGTGCGCCAGACGGCAAAAACGGAGATCGGCAAGAAGCCGGAAGTGACAGTAGTGATCAGCCGGATGAAGTAAGCCGGGCGTCAGTCGACATCCGGCATTGGAACGCCCCTAAGGCGGAAAAACAGGCTCGCCTCGTCATTGTTGCTGTAGAACGGCACCGATGCGGGCGGGCTAGGGTCCGCGACACGGGTTTCGATTTCGGCCAGCACGACCTCGGTGATGAAGGGCAGGTCCAGATCGCGGGCGCGGTTCAGTTTGACCCATTGCAGATGCGAAAGCTCATCCGATGCACGGCTGAAATCATCCAGATCTCCTTGAATCTGATCTGCATCCACCAGAAAGAACCGCGCATCGAACCTGCGGGGTCGACCCGGTGGGGTGACGGCGCGAAACACAAACTGCAATGCATTGGCCGATGGCAGGAAACCTGACCTGGCAAAGCCGGACCAGTCTGCGGGTACGTCTCCTTGCCAATTGCCGGGCTGACCCAAGATCAACCCGGTTTCCTCCCACAGCTCGCGGATCGCTGCAGCGGCCAGTGCCGTTTGCAGACCGGGTTCCGAATGCTCTGCCAGGCGATCATGGCAGAGCGCAGGCAGGGCATCTGCAAGCGCGATGTCGGCGTCCGCTGGATCAACCGCACCGCCCGGAAACACGAATTTGTTCGGCATGAAGACGGCATTCTTGCCGCGCTGCCCCATCAGGATCGACGGATCAGACAGCCTGTCACGCAACACGATGACCGTTGCGGCGTCTCGTATCGCGGTCTTATCGATGCTCATGCGTGGTTGGTTCCGGTGGCAGGCGTCATCAAGCCTTTTCAAACCCGTTCATACGACGTGCCCATTGATAGGCCACGACGGCGCCTTTCAGCCGGGGCAGCAGGTACAAAGACAAGGCCACACAAGCGATCGAGAGGCTGATCGCCATGGTCCAGGGATCCGGTCGCCAATGCACATACGAGACATGCAGAACAGGCGCCAGAAGGTGCCCGACCAGCAAAATCGTCAGATAGGCAGGGCCGTCATCGGCGCGGTGATGAAACAGCTCTTGCCCGCAATTCGGACAATGGTCGTTCACCTTCAAATAGCTGTGCAGCAGCTTGCCTTCACCGCATTTGGGGCATTTGCAGCGAAATCCTTTGACCAGCGCGGGCCAAGTCTCGCGCTCATCTGCGGTTTCAGTCGATTTGTCGATTGTCTGGTCCATAGCAATACTCATGCGTTCGGCTTTCGCAGATATTGCGCCCGAATGTTACGAGTTAAAAGGGGGGTGCGTCGCTTTGTGCCGATGTGATTTTTTGGGCCCGCGCAAAAAATATGCGATCCAGGCGACGGAAATGCCCGCGGGGTGCGTTTGAATAGGTATGAGCAGCGGTGATGAGGCCGCTTCAAAAAGGGGAAAGACCTATGAAGAACTCAACATTTATTTCGGGGATCATTCTTGCCGCGGTTGCAATCACAGGCACATCCGTTTTGGCAGCCGGTCCCAAAGATCGCCAGCCAGCTTCGTTCCAAGAACTGGACGCAAATGGGGATGGTCAGATCACCAAAGATGAAATGACGGCCCATCGCAACGCACGGTTTGCAACCGCTGATACCGATGGCGATGGTCAGTTGAGCGTGGATGAAATGCAGGCCGCAGCGCAGCAGAGGTCCAGCGATCGAGTGACCAAGATGTTCGAAAAGCATGACGCAAACGGGGATGGTTTTCTGAGCGATGATGAGTTGCCCAAACCTCGCCGGGCTGACAAGATGTTTGATCGGATTGATGCCGATGACAGCGGCGGCATCTCGGAACAGGAATTTGCTGATGCAAAAGACAAAATGGGCCGACACAAAAAGCGCCAGAATGCGGACGCCGACGATAGCTGATGCGGGATGGAGGATCTGACCTCCCACTCACAGACCGGTTGCGGTGGCACCTCCGCCGCAACCGAACTTGGCGACGATGCGTTGCTAAGGCGCTTTGCTGATGGCGATGCGGGTGCGGCACGGATTTTAACCGACCGTCTTGGCCCGCGCTGCTATTCGGTGGCACTGCGTGTTTTGGGAAACCGGGCCGAGGCTGAAGATGTCACCCAGGACGCGATGATGCGCCTGTGGCAGATGGCACCCGATTGGGTTCCTGGTCAGGCCAAGGTTTCAACATGGCTCTATCGGGTGACGCTGAACCTGTGCACGGATCTACGGCGCAAGAAACGGCCCGAGCCGTTGTCAGATGTGTCCGAGCCCGAGGATGACAGCGCCGGTGTCGTCGAGCAAATGCAGGACGCTGCGCGAAAGGACGCGCTGCAAGCGGCTCTAGACATGTTACCGGATCGGCAGCGGCAAGCGGTTGTGCTGCGCCATATCGAGGAATTGTCCAACCCCGAGATTGCCGGGATCATGGAGATTTCGGTAGAAGCGGTTGAAAGTCTGACCGCGCGGGGAAAACGCAGTCTGGCCGCACTTCTGGCCGAACGACGGGATGAACTGGGGTACAAGAATGGCTGATAAGGATATGGAATTGGATCACCTGTTCGCCGAGGCCCGACAGCGCCGGGATGCGTTGCCGGATGATCTGGTCGTACGGATACAGACTGACGCCGAGGCGGTTCGGCTGGAACGTCTATCGAAACCACCGACGCAAGGCCTCTGGTCTCGCATCACGGGTCAGCTTGGAGGCTGGCAGGGTTTGGGTGGCTTGGTCGCTGCAAGTGCTGCCGGGGTTTGGATCGGATTTTCAGCGCCTGCATTTCTGCCTGATCCGGCCAGCTTTGTTGGGGGGCAGGATACGGCCTATCTGGTTTCGGATCTGGGATTTGACACAAGTTTTCTGGAGGCTGCGGAATGAGCGCGGAAACCAAACCGAAGCGGCGTTGGATGCCGATTGTTCTGGTCATCTCGCTGGCCTTGAATTTTTTGGTCATTGGAATGGCCGCAGGGACTGCTTGGCGCCTGAAAGGAAGCGATCACGCCAAGGCGCCGCCTGGCTTCGGGCCTGCCTTGTATCGCGCGTTGCCGAAAGGCGAGCGCAATGCCATGTGGCGGGAATTGTCTGCGCTGCACAGAAAGGGGGCCAAGGAGCGGGCCGAGGATTTCGCCGCCATGTCGCAAGCTTTGCGGGCTGTTCCGTTTGACCCGGCTGCGGTTGAGGTTCTACTGCAGCAGCAGACCCGCTCGATGGTTGAGATTCAGGACGAGCTGAAAACTCGCTGGCTGGCACGCGTAACCGCGATGTCAGATGCCGAGCGACAGAAATACGCCGATCGCCTGCAAGAGGTGGTCTCACGTGGCCACAAGGGAAAAAAGGATAGAGGCTGAGATTAGGCTGCGCTTTGCCTGATCCGGACCTGATTGCGCCCGGCTTTCTTTGCAGCATAAAGCGCTTTGTCCGCAGATTTCAGTAACCCGTTTACAGGTTCGCATTGTTCCTCTGCCGACAGGTCCGAAGGCAAGGCGTACTTCAGGCCAATGCTGATCGTAACAGAGACGGGGGGCTTATGATCAGACAAGTGAAAGGGTTGATCGCAGATACTGTCGCACAACGCTTCGGCAAGCTTCAGCGCGCGGGCGCGCGACATGTTTGATGCGCCGATCATGAATTCCTCACCGCCGATACGGGCGACAAAGCCTGCGTCTCCTAGCACGTGTTGCATACGCTCGGCCGCTTGTTTCAGCACCAGATCGCCGCTGGCATGCCCATAACGGTCATTGATTGCTTTGAAATGGTCAAGATCGGCCAGCATCACGACAAACCCGCGTCCGGATTTGGAAGACTGACGCGCCATTTGTGCCATCGCGTGCATTCCATAGCGGCGGTTGTGCAAGCCGGTCAGAGGATCGATCCATGAATCCGCGATGCCGCGTTTCAATGAAGCGCGCATCTTGTCGATACGGGTTTTACGCGCCAGTTGATTGGCCAGCCGCAACTGGATCTCCTGCGCGCAGTAACCCCCGAGGCAAACTGCATCTGCTCCCCGATCCAAGGCCTCGGATGCCATGGCAGCGTTCTTGTCGGTCAGAACCCCGATCAGAACCGTATGACGCGTTGCACCGCGTGACCTGAGATCAGCCAGGATGTTCAACCCCGATGGGCTGGTATCCAGTTCGATGACAATCGCGTCGGACGGGGGGCCGGACAAAAGCGTCTGCAAACTTGATTGCGTGTGCCAGGCAACGGAATGCGGTGACTTATCTGCAAGGTCTTTACACCAAGAAGCGCCGGTCCGAGGCGACAGGGACAGGATGTCTACACGCGCTGGTTTGAACGGTGTGGGGAAGGCGCTCGTTTCTTCTGCAAATCCAATGCTTTGCGTCCCGTGATTGACACATAGATCCTGCGTGTCCGCGCGCGCGCGCAGCAGGCTTCGAACGCGGGCCAGCAGCAACGTATCCTTGAAAGGATGGGTCATGACGTCATCAAGACCGTCCTCTAGCGCGCGCAGGCGGGCGGCCTTGTCATTCTGCGGGGCAAGGGCAATCACCGGTACATCGCCCAGGTCGGGTTCGCTCAGGATCAGTTTCTTCACATCTGCCGCCGTCCCATCTGGCAGGGATTGCGCTGTCAGCAACAGATCAGGCCGTGTCCGCCGCAAGAGCGCCTCAAGGCCCTTGAGCCGCTCCCCTTGTACCACATGGTACCAGGCCGCCGTCAGCTGAACCTTCAGCATGATGCGGTTGGTTGATACCCCGTCGAGGACAAGGATGGTTCCCTGCACGGACATTGTTGCTCACCCATTGATTGCATGCGTCAACAAAGTGTTTATGAGTCTGGTTAACAAACCCTTTCCAAGATCGTTTTCAGGGCCTGTTCATGTCACTTTCCGCCGATTCCGCCGAAACTCTGGCCCTAACCGCCTTGGGGTGGCTGGTCGGAAATGAGGAGCTTTTGCCGGTCTTTTTAGGCTCAACCGGCGCTGCATCCGAGGATTTACGCGCCAGTGCGGGCGATCCGGCCTTTCTAACGTCAGTGCTGGATTTCCTGCTCATGGATGATTCGTGGATCGTGGCGTTTTGTGACGCGCATTCCATTCCCTATGACCATCCAGCTCAGGCGCGCGCCGCGCTTTCGGGTGGCGAAATCCACTGGACTTGATCCCATCTCTGCAGGAGCATCTGATGCCAATTGACGCTATTGTCTTCGACAAAGACGGTACTCTTTTCGATTTCGCTAACACTTGGGGCGCGTTTGGGCGATCCCTTGTGATGCGCCTGACCAACAATGATGAAACGCGGGCGGCTGCGCTGGGGGATGTGATAGGCTACGACCTTGCACAGGATCGATATGTTGAAGACAGCATCGTGATCGCCTCAACCGTTGAAGAGATTGCGGAATTCATGCTGCCACATGTCGAAGGCTTCACGCTGACCGAGCTTATTGACACTATGAATGTCGAAGCCGCCGCTGCCACGCAAGCGCCAGCCGTGCCGCTTAAGCCGTTTCTCGAAGGCCTAAGACAATCGGGTCTAAAACTTGGGGTGGCCACGAATGACAGCGAACATCCGGCCATGCAGCATCTGGCGTCTGTCGGAATTCAGGATCATTTTGACTTTATTGCGGGCTATGACAGCGGCCATGGCTACAAGCCCGGACCCGGTCAGCTGCTGGCCTTTGCAGCGCATATAGGGATCGATCCGTCGCGTATCGCCATGGTGGGGGACAGCCTGCATGATCTGCAGGCCGGGCGCGCCGCTGGTATGGTCACGATCGGTGTGCTGACGGGGGTTGCCAAGACCGAGGCATTGGCCCCGATGGCGGATGTCGTCTTGCCGGATATCGGGCATATCCCGGCCTGGTTGGAAAGAAACTGACAACACCGATTAGAAATTCGGCACATCGGGATTAAAAACCGACAACTTCTGTCGCAGATAGAACGGCTGAGATGCAGTCTTCAAGGCTTGCTTAGAAACAAGCAAGGCAGGAGAGGACTATGGCCGATACCGATACCCGCAGACGTCGTGGTGGAGGTCGCGCAGGTGCAGCGGCTCGTCGTGGTAGTGCTGTGATTGATCAGATGCCATGGAATCCGCCGGTTAATATCGACCGCCCGACCGAACCTTTGGGTCCAGAGGGCGTGGACGCGATCCATGATGGCGCGATGCGCATCCTCGAAGAGATCGGGATCGAGTTCTACAATGATGAGGCCATCGGCATCTTGCGTGAAGCCGGGTGCACCATTGAGGGTGACAATGTGCGCATGGGCCGCGACTTCGTGATGGAGATGATCGCCAAAGCCCCCAGCCAGTTCTCGATCACGCCCAGAAACCCGGACCATACGATTCAAATTGGTGGCAAGAACCTTCTGTTTGGCAATGTATCGTCCCCTCCGAACTACTGGGATATGGAGATCGGCAAGAAGGTTCCAGGCAATCGCGAGATGTGCCGAAACCTGCTGAAATTGACCCAGTATTTCAACTGTATCCACTTTGCCGGCGGGTATCCGGTTGAGCCGGTCGATCTGCATGCCAGCGTTCGGCACCTGGACGTGCTCTATGACAAGCTGACGCTGACAGACAAGGCGATGCACGCCTATTCGCTGGGCAAAGAGCGGGTCGAAGACGTGATGGAGATGGTGCGGATCGCGGGTGGGTTGAGCCACGAGGAGTTCGAGGCGACCCCGCGGATGTATACCAACATCAACTCGACCTCACCGTTGAAGCATGACTATCCGATGATTGACGGGTGCCTGCGTCTGGCGCGGCGCGGTCAGGCGATTGTCGTGACGCCGTTCACATTGGCCGGTGCAATGGCACCGGTCACGATGGCGGGCGCTGTAGCTCAGTCGCTGGCAGAAGCCCTGTGCGCAATTGCGCTGTTCCAATATGTGCGCCCCGGCACGCCCTGTGCCATTGGAACTTTCACCTCAAATGTTGACATGAAAACAGGTGCGCCTGCCTTTGGTACGCCGGAGTACATCCGTTCAACCCAGATGACGGGGCAGATGGCCCGGTATTACGATCTGCCGATGCGATCTTCGGGGGTATGCGCTGCCAACGTCCCGGACGGGCAGTCGGTTTGGGAGACGTCGAATTCCCTCTGGGCAGCTGTGCAGTCGGGTACGAATATGGTCTATCACGCGGCAGGTTGGCTGGAAGGGGGGCTGATCGCAAGCCCGGAAAAATTCATCATGGATTGTGAGGTTCTACAACAAATTCAACGCTATATGGACCCCCAGCTTGTGGCCACGGGCCCGGATGAAATTGCGCTGGACGCAATTCGTTCGGTGGGAAATGATGGCCACTTCTTCGGCATTCAGCACACCCAGGACCGTTATACTACGGCGTTCTATCAGCCCTTCCTGAGCGATTGGAAAAACTATGAAGGTTGGGAGGTTGCCGGAGGTATCTGGACTGCTGAGCGTGCGCATCACATGTTCAAAGAGATCATTACCAGCTTTGAACCCCCGGCTTTGGACGATGGCATTCGGGACGAACTGGCCGATTTTGTTACCCGTCGTAAGGCCGAAGGCGGGGCGCCGACTGATTTCTGACCCCAAAACTATCGCTTTGATACTCGGTTGCATTTTCCGCAAACAGCGGTGGATTTTGGGTAATTGTTAAGATTTATCCGACCAAAGTGAGATGGAACCAAATGGGGCATCTTATGCATGGTCTGATAAATCGGGCGATCCAGTCTTTTGTTTGCGCGACTTATGGTCAATCGTGCTGGCTGCGCGTGACCGAGGCTGCACGACTGGGCTTTGTCGAGTTTGAGGCCATGCTGACCTATGAAGACGATGTGTTGTTCAGGGTTCTGGATGCGTTAAGCGCTGAACTTGGCCGCCCGCAATCCGAAATACTCGAAGATGTCGGGACCTATCTGGTCTCGCATCCCAATATGGAAGGGCTGCGGCGCCTGTTGCGGTTTGGCGGTGTCAGCTATGTCGAATTCCTACACTCGCTGGATGATCTGCCTGATCGCGTCCGCTTGGCCGTCTCAGACCTGACCCTGCCCGCGCTGGAGTTGCGAGAGCTTTCGGTGACTGAATATCAACTGCTCTGCCATCCCGGACTACCGGGCTATGCCAGTGTCATGGTTGGAGTACTGCGGGCGATGGCGGATGACTATGGCGCTTTGGTGATGCTGTCGGAGGATGGTCAAAAGGACAGAGCTGAGGTCATATCCATCATGTTGGTCGAGACCGCTTTTGCCGAAGGGCGTCACTTTGATTTGGGGGCGCGAAACGAATGACCAAGACTCAGGATCTGGCTCAACTGCTGGAAACCCTTTGCCCGATGTTCATGCTGCTGGATGACAAAGGTCTTATCCAGAAGGTCGGACCGACATTGCAAAAGCTGCGACCAGATACACCCTTGATCGGCAAGAGCTTTCTGGATGTGTTCCAGTTGATCCGACCACGGACCGTCACGACCACTCCGGCGCTGATGTCCATGGCCGGTGCAAAGCTGCATCTGAAGTTCCATGATGAGCCACGCACCACCTTGAAGGGCCTGGTCGCCCCATTGCCGGATGGCGGCGGGGCAGTGATCAATCTGTCTTTCGGGATTTCAATTCTGGATGCGGTGCGAGATTATGCCCTGACCAGTGCCGATTTCTCGGGCACCGATCTGGCGATCGAACTGCTCTATCTGGTCGAGGCGAAATCTGCCGCGATGGAGGCGTCGCGCTCGCTGAACCTGCGGCTGCAGGGGGCGATGCTTGCCGCTGAAGAGCAGGCGTACACCGATACATTGACTGGCCTGAAGAACCGCCGCGCGATGGATCACATGTTGGCTCAGCTCAGCGCGGCCACTACAACATTTGCGCTGATGCATCTGGATCTGGATTTCTTCAAATCCGTCAACGACCGCTTGGGGCACGCAGCCGGGGATTTTGTGCTGCAACAGGCCGCCCGGATTATGGTCGAGGAAACACGGTCGAACGATATGGTAGCGCGGGTTGGCGGCGACGAGTTCGTCATTATCTTCAAGGACCTGACCCGAGAAGACATTCTGTCATCAATTGCCGACCGCCTGATCAAGCGACTGAATGAACCGATGATGTTCGAACAGCAGCCTTGCCGCATATCCGTGAGCATCGGAACCGCGCTGTCGACGCAGTTCGAAACGGTAAAGGCGGCCGATATTCTGCACGCCGCCGATCTGGCCCTGTATCAAGCCAAGCGAGAAGGGCGGTCGCGCCATCGGTTGTATTCCAGCTTGTCGCAAGCGCGGACCTGATCTGCGCTAAACCGCCGCAAAGGCCGCGTCGAGCTTGCGGGCGATCTGGTGTTGGATGGGCGGAAGCTCTCCAACCACGGGAAGAACAGTTCCCTGAAACCCGGCGCGTTCCAATTCTTGTGGAACATCTTCCAGCACATGGCCTCCGGTGCAGGCGAAGAAGGGCAGACAAAGAGACTGCGCACCGGCACCGCTTGCCGCATCTGCGATGGATGGGGGTTCTTCGACAAACCCGACATTCAGGGTCTTGAAGGGCAGCAGTCCGCCCAAGGTTTCGGAGAACTCCAATGTCACGGCAGATGGATTGCGGCTGCGCCCCGATCCATGGGCGGCGATCACCAGATCAGTGTCTTCGGTGACCCAGTCCTTTGACGTCAAAGCCTCTCGCAGGGCGGTGCACACCAAAGTTGGCAACTCCGGATCGACGCCAAGCGGGTCCAGAATCCGAAGCCCACGGTTGCCGACGCGTTTGGGCAAGGCACTGGTCACAAACCAGCCTTTGGCCATGAACAAAGGATAGATCACCGCATCAGATGGCAGGTCGTCCATCACCGCCTCAAGCCGGCCAGGGGCTGCCAAGGTGGCCGAATGCACCGAGACATCCTGGGTCAGAGCATCGACCTGAGCCGCAAATCGGGCGAGCGATGTCTCTGCCGGATCTGGGTCCGAGGGTTGACCATGGGCAACGATAATGGCCTGCGGCATATGTGATTCCTTCTGTTTGCCCGTTAGGTGTCGCGCCGGACGTGTAAGTCAAGGCGGGGATTATCCCAAAAGGGTCAGCCAAAGCCAGACGGTCAGGATGGACGCCGCAGTTCCGATCAGCACAGATGACGCGGCGACCCGCTTTGCCCGGCCATACATATTGGCAAAGATATAGGCATTAAAGCCGGGCGCCATCGCTGCGTTTAACACGCCAGAGCGAAACAGGTCCTGTGGCAGGCCTGTGGACGCGCCAAAGATCCAAACCAGACTAGGATGCAGTATAAGGGAAATGCCACAAACGTAAGCAATCGTCCTTAAATCGCCCTCGGGTTTGTACTTAACCAGCACGCCCCCCAGCGCAAACAAGGCGCCGGGTAGGGCCGCACGGGTCACAAGGCCAAGCGCCTCATCGACCACCCGAGGTATGACAAGACCCGACAGGTTCACGACAAACCCAAGTGCGATCCCCAGAATCAGGGCATTCTTGAACATCGCAGACAAAACCGAACGCGCCATGCGTATGCCGCCATGACCGCGATTTCGAACAATTTCCATCACCGTGATGCCGACGCCGTAACAAAAGGGCGAGTGGAAGGCGATGATGGCGTAGTTCCCGGTCAGATTGTCAGGCCCGTAGGCGCGTTCCGTGATGGGCAGGCCCAACAGGACCGAATTCGAGAACAGGCAGCAGAAGCCGATGGCAACGCAATCCTCCCAATCACGCCCAAAGATCAACCGTGCGCCGAAGAGCCCGGCGGTAAAGCATAGCGCGGCAGCAGAGTAGAAGCTGATCAGCAGGCGGGGGTCGAAACTGGCGCTCAGGTCCAGATGCGCAATGGCCAGAAATAGCAGGCAGGGGATGGCAAACCCCTGCGTAAACTTCATCAAACCGTCGACATGGACTTCTTTAAAATAGCCAGACCGTGTCGCTGCATAGCCTGCGCCGATGACCAGAAAGACCGGAAGGATGACGTCGATCAGGCTTTGAAGCATATCGCCCCACAGTCTAGCGATATCTGGCTTGCGCAGAACAGGGGCTTACAGCGCCTGTTCGATCACCATCCCGTCATAGGCGGGGGTGATATGGTCAGGTGTCTCGGCCTCGACCGTCGCATAATCCAGATCGATATGCATATTGGTCAGAACCGCGTGTTTCGGGCTTAGCCGCTCGATCCAACCCAGTGTCTTTTCAAGATGCGCATGTGTTGGGTGAGGTGACCGGCGCAGGGCGTCGATGATAAGGCAATCCAGCCCCTCCATCTTTGGCCATGCGTCGTCGTAGATTTCCGCGACATCCGGTAGGTAGGCGAGGTTACCCATCCGAAAGCCCAGCGAGTCGATCGAGCCGTGGTTCACCTTGAATGGCTCAAACGGGATCGGGCCGCCGGGGCCGTCGACTTCGAAAGCGCCGTCAATGGATTTCAGATCGAGGATCGGCGGATAGGGTGAGCCTTCGGGCTGGATGAACGCATACCCAAACCGACCCAGCAGTGCGTTTTGCGTATCGCCATCCGCCCAGACTGGAACGCGGGTTCGCATGTTGAAGACGATCATTCTCAGATCGTCGATCCCATGCATGTGATCCGCGTGCGAGTGGGTATAGACGACCCCGTCCAACCGCCCGGTTCCCGTGTCCAGCAACTGGCTGCGCATATCCGGTGTGGTGTCGATCAGGACCGAAGTGGTGCCATCCGGCCCGTCCCGTTCTACCAGCAGAGAGCAGCGGCGGCGGATGTTGCGCGGGTTTGCAGGGTCGCAATCGCCCCATTGCCCGCCCAGGCGCGGCACGCCGCCCGAAGATCCGCAGCCCAGAATGGTGCAGCGTAACAGGCTCATGCAGCGGCCTTATACTGGCCGACCTTGGAAAACAGGCGGTCGAAGTTCAACTGAGTTTGTGCTGCGAATGCGGCGTAGTCTATGCCGAACACCTCGGCCCCTTTGCGGGCGGTGTGCGCGGTATAGGCGGGTTCGTTGCGCTTCCCGCGATAGGGTGGCGGGGCCAGATAGGGCGCGTCGGTTTCGACCAGAATGCGATCCAGCGGGGCGGCGGCGAAGATATCGCGCAGCTCCTGACTTTTGGGGAAGGCTGCGATGCCGGACATGGACAGGTAGAATCCCAAATCCAAAGCGGCGCGGGCCAGTTCAGCCGAGGACGAAAAGCAATGCATGACACAGGAATAGGGCGCGTTGCGGTGTTCCTCGGTCAGGATGCGGGCCATGTCATCATCGGCGGCGCGGGCGTGGATGATCAGCGGCAGGCCCGTGCGCTGGGCAGCCTCGATATGAATGCGCAGCGATTGCTTCTGCACCTCGGCGCTGTCGGCGGTGTAGTGGTAATCCAGTCCAGATTCGCCGATGCCTACGAATTTCGGGTGCTGTGCAAGCGCGACCAGTTCATCGACCGTTGCCATCGGCTCGTCTGCAGCGCTCATCGGGTGAGTGCCTGCGGCGTAGAAGACCGGAGCGTGGGCCTCGGCTATGGCGCGGACGTTGGATTCATTGCGCAGGCGGGTACAGATGGTGACCATCCGGGTTACCCCCGCATCGGCGGCTTTGGCGATGATCTGGTCCAGCTGCCCTTCGAAATCGGGGAAGTCCAGATGGCAATGGCTGTCGGTGATTTCGGGCGTATCGCTCATCTGCTCTGACCGGCGGTTTCCTGTATCTTGAACACCGTATCTAGGACCAAAGCGGCAGGGTCAAGGTTCACCGCCTGACCATGACGTGCGCGGGCTGTGATTGTCGCGGCGATCTCGGCCCAGCGGCGAGCCTGATGGGGTGAGGCCGACAGGCGGGCAAGCGTTTCGGCCTCGTTTGGAGCCGCTTCTGGCGCGGGCGGCGCACCGGTTGCCCCGGTCAGGGCGAGGCGAGACAGGGCGACGTCGATCAGCGTTAACAACAATTCGAACCGCTCTGCCGCGCCGCGCTGGGCGGCCGCTTCGGCCAGTTTCAAAGCGCGTTGGCGATCCATGCGGGGCAGGGTGCCCAGAATGGCGATCAGTTCTGCATACAGGTCCAATCCGCCCAGATTGATCAGACGCACCGCATCGCCGACCGATCCGGCGGCCAGTGCGGCCAGATGATCCGCCTGCGATGGCGGTTCCGCCCCGGTTTGGGTCAAAGCGTCCTGCATGTCCTCGGGCCCCAGCGGTGAGAGGCGCAAGGTTCGACAACGCGACCGTATCGTCGGCAACAGGCGCGAAGGCTGGTGCGAGATCAGCAGCAACGTGGTCCGCGCGGGTGGCTCTTCCAGCATCTTCAGCAGCGCATTTGCGGCGCTGACATTCATCTCATCCGCTGAATCGACAATGACGACGCGCCGCCCTCCATCTGCCGAGGACAGGCCGAAAAACTTGCCCAGTTTGCGGATGTCATCCACGACAATTTCACCACGTAACCGTCCCTGATCGTTCAGCGAGCGTGTGATGGCCGCCAAACCAGGTTCCGCACCCGCCATAATGCGGTGCGAGACCGGATGGTCCGGATCAATATCCAGTGTTTCAGGGAGTGGAGGCGCACCGAATAGCCCACCGTCCTCTGCCGGAGGCGTTGCCAGAAGAAACCGCGCAATCCGCCACGCCAGTGTAGCCTTTCCAACGCCGCGCGGGCCGGTCAGAAGCCAGCCGTGGTGCAACCGGTCCGAGGTGTAGGCAGTCAGAAACGCCTGTTCCGCCGCGTCTTGTCCGAAAAGGCGCGAGGTTTCACGCGGATGTGGCGCGCCGGGGGCCTGATCTGAGGTTGGGGTGTCGTCGCTCATCGTCTATCGCAAAGCTGCCTGGACGATGTCTCTCACATCTTGCGCAACGCTGTCCATGTCGCGATTGCCATCGACGACGCGAAACCTTTCGGAAAACTCATCGGCCAAAGCCAGAAATCCGGCGCGCATCTGTTTTTGTAGGGCAGGGCCAAAATCTTCAAACCGTTCCTCGGTGCCCTGGCGGCCTTTGGCGCGGGACAGGCCGGTTTCCGGGTCCATATCGACCAGCAGGGTCATGTCGGGTTCGCGCCCGATCATGAGACTGTGCAACTGGTCGACAATGCCCCTCAGATCACCGCGCGAGAGGCCCTGATACATGCGGGTGCTGTCGGCAAAACGGTCGCAGATCACCACCTTGCCATCGGCCAGCGCTGGTTCGATGGTGCGTTCCAGGTGGTCGCGGCGGGCGGCGGTGAACAGCAGAATTTCGGTTTCAGCCGACCAACGATCCGGGTCGCCTTCCAGCACCAGCCTGCGGATTTCCTCAGCTCCGGGCGATCCCCCAGGTTCGCGCGTCAGAATAACCTGGTGGCCCGTCTCGCGCAGAAACTCGGCCAACATCCGGGCCTGAGTTGATTTACCTGATCCGTCAATGCCTTCAAAGGTCAGGAATAACCCACGTTTCGTCACATCGACTCCAGCGGGTTATTGATCACGTCTTTCAGAACAATACCGCCCACGGTCATCATGCGGACCATGAATCCGCCCAGAGGCACATCCTCGGCCGCAACCAGAGGGCGGCGTATTTCGGGTAGGCCTTCGGGTTTGATCACCAGCTCAGCCAGTTGTTCACCTTTGGCAACTGGGGCATTGATCGGGCCTTCATAGACGACCTCAGCCTGAACGTTCTGAGTACCCAAAACCGGGAAAAGCACGTTCAGATCGCCTTCAGGAACAAGTCCAACGGTCTTTTTCTCACCCATCCACAGTTTGGCTTCGGCTATCGGCGTTTCTTCGGTGGCAACTGTCCTCTCGACAAAATTTCGAAATGACCAGTTAACCACGGCCTCAGCCTCCTCTGCCCGCTGTGCGGTGCTATCGAGACCGGACAGGACGAAGATCACCCGGCGGTCACCTTGTTTGGCCGATCCGACCAGGCCATATCCCGCTTCTTGCGTGTGGCCGGTTTTGAGCCCATCGGCCCCGATGTCCAGCCGCAGCAGAGGGTTCCGATTGCGTTTGTTCGACGGTGCGCGCCCGTCAAATTCGAACTCTTCTTCTGCAAATAGCGGGTAGTATTCCGGGAAGTCGCTGATCAATCGATCCGCAAGAACCGCCAGATCATGCACCGACATCATATGCCCTGCGGCGGGCCAGCCGTTTGAATTGGCAAAGTTGGAATTGTCCATGCCCATCTGTTTGCCGCGTTGGGTCATGTAACGGGCGAATCCCGCCTCGGTTCCATCGGGGCTCAGCGCTTCGGCGATCACTACGCAGGCATCGTTGCCCGACAGAACGATAATACCGCGCAACAGGTCCTCGACCGTTACACGATCTTGCGTGTTCAGGAACATGGTCGAGCCGCCATAGCTCATCGCGTGTTCAGATACGGGCAGAGTTTCCTGCAAGGTCAAACGCCCATCGCGTAACGCCTCGAACGCGACATAGAGCGTCATGAGCTTCGACATCGACGCAGGCGGCAGCGGTTGATCGGCGTCTTTCGACAGCAGTACAGTTCCGGTCGACTGATCGATCACATAGGCGGCCCGCGCCGTGGTATCAAACGCGTGTGCGGGCAAGGCCAGGACAGCCATCCCGAGGGTTAGTACGGATGTGCGAATTGCGGATAGCACGGGGCGCCTCCTGTTATCAGTTGGACACGGTGAATGCGTCGGTAAAGCCCAGGTCTTTGACATCGGTCTGAATCGCTTTGCGATCGGCGCGTGTTGCAGCAGGGCCGACCAGAACGCGCCAGACGGTTTTGTCTTCAGCCTCAAGCGCACGGACCTCGGCAGCCATACCATTCTTACGGATTTTTTCTGCGGCTGTGTTTGCATTGGCTTCAACACTGAACGTGCCGATCTGAACATAGGGCTTTGTCAAGTTCGATGCAGCAGGGGCGGCAGCTGCGGCCGCTGCCGGAGTGGCCTCGGCCGCGTCAATCGCGGCGGCGGCCCCTTCAATCGGGTCCAGCGGCGTGGCCGTTATCTCTTCGGGTTGCTTTTTCTGCCACCACTTGCGCTTGGCTGGTTTTTCAGTTGGGGCGGCGACGGGGGCGTCAGAGAGTCCCGGTGCGGCGGCCCCAGTGGCTGAGGCGCTGTCTACTGCAGCTTCCGCAGCCCCTTCATTGGCCGCCGGGCCAGCCGCCGCGGCAGCAGCGCCCGCCGCGCCTGCGGCAGCAGCCGGTTCTTTCTTTTGCCACCACTTGCGCTTGGCAGGCTTTTCCGATGGAGCAGCCTCTGCCTCTGCTTCAGGCGCAGCGGCTGCAACTTCGGTTTCTTCTTTCGGAGCCTCGGCTTCGGGCGTCTGTTCCTCAGCGGGTGGTTCTTCTTTGGGTTCTTCCCGGCGCAGGGCTACAACGCTCACCCGTGTTGGCGCACCGGCCAGCATTCCGAGTTTTTCCGCAGCGGCAGAGGAAACCTGCAAGGCAGGCCCCGGCAAGTTCGCCTGACGCCGGAACAGGGCGCCCGTGACGCTTTTGTTGTTCGCGGTGTTCTTGATCAAAACGCGTTCTGGTTGGTTAACATCAGGATGCGCCACCCAGATGCCGCCCAGCGAAGGCCGCCCATCCCAAAGCCCAGCTTCGGTTACCGAAAACACATCCGGTGCCTCAACGTCGCGCTGCGAACTGTTAGTGACCTGAGGTACCAGTTCGATTGTCGAATTGTCCGCGCCTTCGTTCTTGGGTTTCGCAGAGCCGTCCTGAGATTGAAGAACGTCGTCACACCCGGACAAAACTGTCAAAGTCACAGCTAGTACAGCCAGTCCTCGCGGATTTGCGCGTGTCTGTGTCGCTCGCTTCATCTTTTGTTCCCTTGCCTGAAAGGGCTTCGTTTTTTTTCCAGCCCCGCCGAATGACCGGTTCTGAGCGCCAGTCTGCTGCGATCTTAAGGCCAGATCATAACGTGGCTGAAGGGCCAAGGAAAGGCTGCTGCACAGGGTTGAGCAAGTTTTCCCGATTTCGGCTTGCCTATGATCTCAGTTGGGCTTAGACCGGGCCTCCGACGGGGAGGTGGCAGAGTGGTCGAATGCGGCGGTCTTGAAAACCGTTGAACGTGAGAGCGTTCCCAGGGTTCGAATCCCTGTCTCCCCGCCACCTGGCCCTTGCAATCCAATCTCTCCAAGAACGGTTCTGGCAACCAATACGATTTCCGGTCATCTGATCCGAGCCGAGAGTTGAAACTGCGTGAATTCCGCATGGCCCTGAGTTGATTAGTTTAAGGGATGCGTAAAATGAAGCGAGTTCTGACTCTACCGGATACAACTACGCTCGCTGTGTCGACGCACCTTTCCCATCTTTGCACCATGACTGCAATGACAAGGACGCTCACTACATTCTAGACAACTGGGGTTCGAGACTGCCTGACTCTGCGGCTGCTTCTTTTGATGCGCAGCTTAGCTCCAGGACTTAACGGAGACGACAACTCTGCCGTCTGGGCCGTCATCCAGTTCCACGCCAAGCGCTTCGCCGACATTCACCATCCCAAGTCCTGTTTTTGCCAGAGTGTTCAAGTGTAAAAAACAATCGCGTGGGTCATCAAACACATTTACGAACCCGTATTGCTTTTTCTCGCAGAACCATTTGACCCGTGCGGGCAGGTAAGTTCTACCTTCCTGTTCGCTGGTCCCTTCAGGCAGAAAATCTGGCACCGGTTCAGCCTGCAGCTCCAGGATCTCGACGATTTGTGCGCCCTTGGATGTGCGGCGCGTGAGCGCTTTGATTTCACATCCGGGTGCTATGGATGTTTGGCCAAACTCGTTGAGCGTATTCTGATGGAGCAGTGCATCTTTGCCCGTTTCGTCGCAGGTGACAAATCCGTATCCGTGTTTGGCAGCAAACCATTTCAAAACACCTGAAAACTGGACCAGAGCGGGATCGCCAAGCGTCGAACCATCCATAACAAGCTAACCTTTGAACATCACTATCTTGTTCTAAAACCTTCATAGTAAATGTGGTATTTGTTAGTCATGTTTTAGGTTACTTATGGTAAACTACAGGTTAACCCCCGCAGTGTTCGGTGCTTTGTATCCATTGGGATCAATGACGCCTCAACCCGCCACCACCATCTGTCGCTGAACACCTAAGCCTTCGATACCAAGTTCAAGGATGTCTCCGGGTTTCATGTAGACGGGAGGATTTTGGCCCATGCCAACGCCGGGGGGTGTGCCGGTTGAAATCACGTCACCCGGTTGTAACGACATGAACTGAGACAGGTGAGATACCACAGCAGCCACGCCAAAATGCATCGTTCGGGTTGAACCATCCTGATGTCGATGGCCGTTCACCTCAAGATAGATCGACAGGTTTTGCGGGTCTGGAACCTCATCCCGGGTAACCAGCCATGGGCCGATTGGGCCGAAGCTGTCGGCTGATTTGCCTTTGGTCCATTGGCCCGAGCGGTGCAGCTGAAAATCACGTTCGGACACGTCGTTGACCACGCAATATCCGGCAAGATAGTCTAATGCATCAGCCTCCGAGACATACTTGGCTTCCTTACCGATCACGACGCCCAGTTCGACTTCCCAATCGGTTTTGGTCGAGCTGCGTGGTATCTCGACCGAGTCATTGGGCCCTGAGATGGCCGAGGTCGCTTTGAAAAAGATCACCGGTTCGGCGGGCAAATCCATCCCGCTTTCCGCCGCGTGATCGGCATAGTTCAGGCCGATGCAAATGAATTTGCCAACCTGGCCGACGCAGGCCCCAATGCGCGGATTGCTGGTAACAACGGGCAGAGTTGATACGTCAAGCGCGCGCACCCGGTCGAGGGAGGCATCGTTCAGCATCTCACCCGTGATATCACCGACCACGCCCGACAGGTCCCGAACGGCACCGCCGTCATCCAGCATCCCCGGTTTTTCTGCGCCCTTTGGGCCGTAGCGAAGCAATTTCATAGTTTGCGGAGATCCTGATTGGCAGTGGCGTCAAGCGTCGGCTTTCAAAGCCTGCAGCCAGCAGGGTTTTGGGTCAACCGCTCTGTGCACTTTTAAACCTCAAAGGCTGAGGGGGGAGATTCCTCCGGCAAAAGCCGCAAGGATCGGTGCGGCCAGCGCGATGCCTGCACGCATGAAATCGCCGGGCCCATCTGACAGACCGTGTGTGGATCGCCAGCCATCGACATCGAAGTCGTCCTCTGCTTCGTCTATCTGCCGGGCAGCAATGGCCAGTTGTGTTACCCGACCATCCAGGATCAGTGCCACCGGCAGATAGAAGCTGAGCATCAGCAGACAGAAATAGGTTCCGGTGAACAAAGCCGATGCTGTAACCAAAGAGCTAAATGCGGCCTTTTCGGCCTCTGCAATGACGGGTAGGGGCCAGTACATCCAGCTTGACGCAAAGAACATCCCAAAGGTCAGGATCAGACTGGACAGATACAGCTGTTGTTTCATCTGGCGGATGCTGCGGGCCAGGCTGGCGGCCGTATCTTCGAGATCGTCACCGCCGCCAGATGACAGGCACAAGATCATCCCGGCAATCAGCGCGCCTACGGCCAGACCAGCCAGTGCGGTGACAATATCCATCACCCGCCGAAAGAGTGAGAATACGGGGATATCTCCGCAGGTGCCCAGCGCCCAAAGGTCATCAGGGCCATCGCAGCCCGGCAACGTGCCTTTGGACAGAGCCATCTCAAATAGCTCTTTTCCGACTTGCCCATAAATCTGCGGGGGCGTGTTAGTCATGTGCTGCTGAATGACCGGGATCATCGCAAGGCAGAAAACCGTTACAACCGTCAGAATTGCGGCCAGTCTGGTAGCGCGTTCCGTCGGTCGCCTCAGATTGCGTACAAGGACGGCGACCGGAAGAATAGCCAGCGCGACAAAGAACCATGACGCCGCAAGGAACCGGTAACGGCCAACGGTTTCCAACCAATCCTGATCCGCGATTAGAATGCCAACGGATAAGTCTAGGTCTTTTGGCAGCATGTGAGTCTGGATCAACTCATGGATCAGAAACACGCAAATCGGCAGCGCGACGATCGAAAAGTAATGCAGTTCTACGCGACGTTCGGACACGAGGGCGCCCCTTTGCGTGAAAATTCTCTAAAAAACAGAGCATAGCATGGAATGAGGCTGGTTTCACGGGGGATGGATGCTGGCCGCGGGATGCCCGCATCCGAGTTGCCCGGCCAAACTGTGCTGGATGGCGGTTTTTAGCCAATCGAGGCACGGGATGTGATAAGATCAGGCGCAAGAGATGTTTTGGTGGGGCCATGATTAACCCAGTTCAGAACTTTCACTACAACCAACAGCGCCGCGCCGGACCCCGGCCTTTGTTATGCTACAGCCCGTCGACGAGCCTGTATTTCGGGACCGAAGGTAAGGTTTCAAGCTGTTGTTACAATCGTGAACCGCTGGGCCGATATCCGGATCAATCCATCCGCGAAATCTGGCAAGGACGTCCAAGGCAAACCCTGTGCCAGCGCGTGGCGCAAGGTGATCTGGGTGGCGGGTGCAATGGATGCGGGTCGCAGATTGAAACCGGGAACTACGGCGCTGTCGTCGCACAGCATTTCGATCGCTGGAGCGTTGACCCCGATCACCCGACCTCGTTTTCGTTCGAGCTCCACAATGCGTGCAATCTGGAATGCATCATGTGCAACGGGGAACTGTCTTCGCGTATCCGGCGCTACCGCGAGTTGCGCCCGGCGATGCCGCAGGCCTATGGGGGCGAATTTGTTGAGGAATTAGAAGATTTTATTCCGCATCTTGAAGGCACAACCTTCTATGGTGGCGAGCCCTTTGTGATGCGGCTTTATTATCAAATCTGGGAGAAGTTGATTACCTCAAACCCGGAGTGTGAGATTACAATTCAGACCAATGCAAGCCTGCTGCCGGATCAGGCCTTGTCTGTGCTTGAGCGGGGCAATGTGCATATCGGCATATCGCTCGATAGTGTCCGGCGTGAAACCTATTGCTCGATCCGCCGCAACGCGGATTTTGAAGAAGTGATTAAGAACACGCGTTGGCTGGCCGAGTATTCGCAGTACCATGACCGCCCATTCGGCATTTCGGCTTGCATCATGACGGTGAACTGGCAGGAATTGGCAGACCTGATAGCTTTTGCCGACGATCTGGGGGCGGTACTCTACTTCAATACGGTCTGGGAGCCGGAACACTTGTCGCTGGCCTATGCTGCACCGACCATGATTCAGCAGGTAATCGACCTGTATGGCAGGCTTGCCGTTGAACGGGGTTTGCGCGGACCTATGAATGCGGCGGGTGCTGTGACATCGACGAATTTGGCGGGGTATATCGCCTTGCTGGGCACTTGGTATCAGGCCGCAATTCATCGACAAAGCGAAGAGAAATTGGCAGAACTCAAGAGTTTGGTGTAGACTGGCGACAAGAATGACCGAAGCGAAACCGCAGCACAAAAGGGGCTGAGATGGCTAAGGCAACCCGCAAGCAACCCGCAAAACGCGCGCGCCCCAAGGCGAAACCAGCAGCGTCTAAGCCGCAGCCAGAGCCCGTTAAACCCGTTCAGGCGGGATATGAGGATGGGGTCAGCTCTACGGGCGGGCAAGGCACGCCCCATGGCCTTAGCAAACAGGCCGAATTGCAGGCCGCGATGGAGGAAAGCTATCGCCAGTTGCAGTCCATCTACACGGCCTTCACGCAACAATACACGGATGCCGGGACCCAGTATCAGCACCTGACTGAACAGGGCTATGTGCCGGAAATGGCCGATCTGTACAAAGAGTTCACCGAGACGCGCGGGGCCGAGATCGCACAGGAAGGTTTGCAGCTTGCAATCCGTTATGCGGCATCAGCTCAGGTGTTGTCGAAGCGCTATACGGATGAGCTGTTTCAGTTTCTCAACAGCCGAGGCGTGAACGGATACGCAGCCGAAGGGGCGACGGCCCCGCAGGCCGCAGCAATCACATTGTCCGGGTCTGCGGGCAGCACGCTTTCAGCCAGTTTTGAGGTCGAGAACAGCACGGCGGTTAGCGTCAGCCCGCGCGTGTCGACCACGCCGATTCTGGATGAAGATGGCGTTGCGATAGAAGGGGCCATGATTGATGTGATCCCGGACCTGATCAATTTGGCACCGGGTCAAAAGCAACTGGTCAAGGTGATGGTGCCTGTCGACGCTGATCTGTACCGCGCCGGGCATTGTTATTCGACAGCGCTGGTCATCGTTGGATTAGGACAGGCGCGTAATCAATTAATAACGCTGGAAATTGATATCAGTTGATCGGACGTTTCAATCGCCATATCCGATAGCTCCATTCACCGGACTTCATGGACTCGTAGACCGCTGATCCAGGGGCTGCCAAGAAATTGCTCATCTCCTGATCGCCTCCGAACGCGCCCAGACGCGAGGCCGCGATTTCATCGCAGGACAGCAGCACGTTCTGCGTGATGTCGCGCTCGTCTTCGAGCTTAAAACCGAGGTCCTTCAACAGTTCGAGACATTGGTTGAGCTTTCCCAAAGGCAGAAGGTCGGTGTACAGAAACGCCCCGCCGGGTTTGAGGACCCGCATGACCGAGGCATAGAAACGCTGTATCGCGGGGTAGGTGTGTGAGCTTTCGATATTGGTTACCGCGTCGAATTGCGCGTCGTCGAACGGTAGGTTTTCTGCATCACCCTGAACGAAATTCAAACGCGGATCTGTATGCGTCTTGCGGCAAAACTCGATTGCCGCGCCGGACAGGTCCAACCCTGTGACAGCGGCGGGATCGAAGAATTCAACCAGTGTGCGGGCTGTCCCGCCACGCCCGCAGCCCACATCCAGAACCGTCGACCCATCGATTGGGTGGGCCCCGATAACCTCAAGCGCCAGTTTGACCGAATTCCGGTTCATCATCTTATCGCTCAGGGGAACATCAGACGCCTCGGGCGCTCCGTTTGGTGTGTAGCCATAGTTCAGAAAATGCGCGAAGGTTCCGAAGCCTGAGTTGTCCAACTGCTTGGTGACACCATCATACATGTCCTGAAAGCTCTTCTTCGCGCCTTCCAGGTTCAGGTCTGGCTCTGGCGGCGGTGGTGGTGCGGCCTTAGCGGTGACCTGCTCATCAGCAGATGCCCCCATATTGGCCTCGATAATCGGGGCAAGCCCCGCAATGGTCGGAGTGTCGAAGATCTGGCCAACCTCGGGGTTGTAGCCAAACCTCTCTTCGATCCGCATGGTCATTTCGATGGCCAGCAGGGAATGCCCGCCCAGCTCAAAAAACTTGTCGTTTATGCCAACCGGGGAAAGGCCCAGCAGGTCTTCCCAAATCCCGGCGAGGATGGTTTCCATGTCGGTTTTCGGCGCTTCGAACGGATTGCTCAGGTTGGGGCGGCTGTGGCCAGTTAGTGTGGCCTCTGTGGCTTTGGGGGTGGCGGTGAACTCGACCCATTCCGCAAGCCGAGTGTTCAGCGGTGTGATCGATATGGCGATCTGATCGGTATCCAACGCAGATAAGCGGTTCAGCGCCTCAACCCCATCTGCGGGAGAGATTGCATCTTCCCCATGCGTCTGATCGGCAAAGGCCCATTGATCCCAGTTCACGCTGATCCAGCGCGTTGGTGTCGGCTGCGACGCGGCAAATGTGTCCAGCATCTGGTTTGCCGCCGCGTAGTAACCAAGGTTCAACCCACCCAGAACAGCCGACAGGGATGAGCCCAGCAGGACAAAATCCGGGGTATGACCCCGCAATACATGTGCAAGCGCGCGGGCACCGTTGATCTTTGGGGCGATCTGGCTGCTCAGGTCTTCGGTCGTCAGATCGCTGAGTTTGCCAAACCCGCCGCCGACATTTCCAGCCATGTGAAAGACGCCGTTTATGGGGCCGAAGGCTTTAGTGGCTTCCGACAAGGCCACCTGCAGGGCGTTTGCGTTACAGACGTCGGTCTGCAGAACTAAGAGATCTGTCTTTCGATCCAAATCCAGCAACCTGCGCGCCAGTATCGTCGTTTTATCGAACTCGTTGGGACCAGCGGCCAGCGCCTTCCACTCGGATTTTGCAGGCGCACCCGAGCGAGACAGAAGTACCAGCTTGGCCTTGTAGCGCTCCGCCAACATATCAGCCATCGCCAGCCCGATATTGCCTAAACCGCCAGTGATGACATAAACGCTTCCGGGCTTGAAAAAAGTGGATGTTTCGACGGGCTCAAGTGGTTGCGCCTGATAGCTGAGGCGATGCCGTTTCCCGTCGATGTAAGCAACCGAAGGAACAAACTGTTGCGCTTGCAGCTCGTTTATAATCCAGCCTGCCAGGCGTACAGCAGAGGACTTGGCCCGGTCGCTTTCCGCTATGTCGAACGAAGTGACGCGCAATGAGGGAACCTCCTGTCCCAGCACCTTTGCCAGTGCAAGCGTGGCCGAGGTTTCCACCCCCTTCGTCGCGTCGGTACGGGAGGGCTGCGCCTGTGCCGTGATTGAGATCATCCGAACCTTGGCAAGCCCGTTGGCTTTGGTGATAGCCATGGCCGCGTTCTGCATCGCAATCACGTTGGCCTCGGCGTCCCCAAGCGCGAGTGGCCACAGGTAAACGATATGCGAAATTGGGGTGTCATCGTCTCGCAGCGCGCTGGCGAGACGGGCGAAATGCTCTGAAACGGTTGGATCGACCGAGAATGCGCCATCCTTGCGGCGCATGAAACGTGATGAGGCCGTGATGGTGGTTACTGCGACGCCCTTGTCCCTAAGCGTTTTTTGCAATACTCGGGCTGCTGGGCTCTTGTCACTGAAAATCAGAACGCGCGCGTTTGCGGGCAGGTCATTGGTGTCCGTAATCGGGGCGTCTTTCCACTTTGGCACATATCCCCAATCGACCATCGCCTTGCGTGTTGCTGCGGCGTCCACGCTGGGATCTTCGGCGCCTCCGACCCAATAGCTATCCCGCTCAAACGGGTAGATGGGCACCGGTACTTTGCGTCTCACCTCCTCGGCATAGTATCGATGCCAATCGATCTCGGCTCCATGCGCCCAAAGCTGGCCCAGCGTATCGGTCGCCAAATCAGCCTCAACCTGCGGGCCGGACTTGCTGTCCATCGAGGGCAGGGCGACCGAGCCGCTTCCACTCAGTTGCAGCCCGGCAAGATTGGTCAGCGATCGTCCGGGGCCAACCTCAAGGAAAATCGCATCGGGCAGATCCAGCCCAGCTTTGACGCAATCGGCAAACCGCACCGCACTGCGCAGATGCATCGCCCAGTAAGCCGGATCGGTTGCGGCGGTTTTGGTCAGGACGCTGCCGGTGAGGTTCGAATAGATGTCGATCTGCGGTGCGCGCAGCTGAATGCCCTGAAATACATTAATGAAGTCGTCCAAAATTGGATCCATCATCGCCGAATGGAAGGCGTGCGAGGTGCGCAGGAGCGTGGCTTTGATCTTCTGGTTTTCCAGCCGCTTTGCCAGCCGTTTGATCGCCGGGCTTGGTCCGGCCACAACTGTCATTCCTGGGGCGTTCACAGCGGCAATCGCGATGTCATCCGGCAGCAGCGGGCGCAGATAGGCTTCCTCTTTCGGAACAGCGAGCATCGAGCCCGGTTTACATGAGGCCATGAGCGCCCCGCGCTGCGCCACCAGTTTTGCGGCGTCCTTAAGTGTCATCACTCCCGCCATCGCGGCCGCAACATATTCGCCAATGCTATGCCCGATCATGGCTCTGGGTCGTACGCCCCACGACATCCACAGCTGCGCCAAGGCATATTCGACAGCAAACAGTGCGGGCTGTGTGAACTGCGTCTGTTTGAGTTTCTCAGCCGCGCGTTCACGATCCATCTTCTTGGGAAAAACTATCGGTTTCAGGTCTAACCCGCTGCCATCACGAAAGGCGCGGCAGCACCGGTCAAAGGCCTTGCTGAAGACGGGCTCTGATCGATAGAGACCCCTGCCCATATCCGGATATTGCGCACCTTGGCCCGAGAACATGAAAATGACGGGCCGATCTTCGCCACTGGCTTCGATGGTGCGCACTTTGTCGCTGTTATGCGCCAGCAAGGCCAACGCGCTGCCTGCGGGGTTGTCAGCGTCTAAGCGCACGTAGCGCCGATGCGCAAATCGCGTGCGGGAGGTTTTTGTTGTGAAAGCAATGTCGGCGAGTTCAGACGGCGTGGCAGTCATGACACGACGTGCATGGGAAAGGGCCAACCGGTCCAGCGCAGCCTCATTGCGTGCGGACATAACGATCAGATGCTGCGCACGGCCCGGCCCTGAAGGTGCTTGTTTTGGAGGCTCCTCAAGCAGGATATGCGCGTTGGTCCCACCAACACCGAATGAACTGACACCGGCGCGTCGCGGACCGTCACTTGCCGTCACCTTGGTCGCGTCACGGTTGACGTAGAACGGGCTGGTGGGGAAGTCGATGCCCGGGGCGGGCACGTTGAAATGAGGGTTCGGGGGAATTGTGCCGGTCTCGGTTACCAGGGCGGCTTTGATCAGCCCCGTGACGCCTGCGGCGCAACTCAGGTGGCCCACATTGGCTTTGACCGAACCGATGGCGCAGAACTGCGTATCCTCGGTCGATTTGCGGAATACGCGCGATAGTGCCGCGACCTCGATCGGGTCGCCCAGCATGGTCGCGGTTCCATGCGCTTCGATATAGCCGACCGAGCGGGGCGGGATTCCCGCCATCTCGAACGCGGTCTCAATCGCGCGCGCCTGACCTTCGGCGCTGGGCGCAGCATAGCTGACCTTGTTGGACCCGTCGTTATTGTGGCCAAAGCCTCGGATCACGGCGCGAATGCGGTCGCCGTCGCGCAGCGCCTTATCCAGCCTTTTGAGGACAACCAGACCCACGCCGCTGCCAACAATCGTGCCCTGCGCCGCCGCATCGAACGGGCGACACTGACCGTCCGGGGACAGGATGCCACCTGCGGCGAACAGGTAGCCGCGCCGCTGTGGAACCTTGACCGTGACGCCGCCCGCAAGGGCAATGTCACAGCTTTCTTCAAGCAGGCTCTGACAGGCCAGACAGGTTGCAACAAGGGATGTCGAACAAGAGGTTTGAACCGTGATCGCAGGACCGGTCAGGTTCAGCTTATAGGCCACCTGCGTGGCCATGTAGTCCTTGTCGTTGGTGATCATCAACTGCATGCCGTCCAGAAAGCCCAGGCGGTCAAGATTGCGGTTGATCAGATACAGGTAGCCGGACAGTTCACAGCCGCCAAAGACACCTACGTCTCCTTTGTACCGGTCGGGCACATAGCCCGCATCCTCAAGCGCGTGCCAAGCGCATTCCAGAAACAGGCGGTGCTGCGGGTCGGTCAGTTCTGCATCACGAGGGCTGAACCCGAAGAATTCGGCATCGAACTTGTCGACGTCATCCAGCAGGGTGGCCTTGTTGACGTAGTTAGGAAGCTCATGCAGATCTTTCGGAACCTGCGCGCCTTCCATCTGCTCGGGTGTCAGAGTCGTGACCGCCTCGTGCCCCGCCAGCAGGTTCTGCCATAACTCATCGACACTGGCCGCGCCGGGAAAGCGGCCCTGCATGCCGATAATGGCAATCGACGCCTCATCCGGCGCGATGGAGGTCCTTTGTGTGTTCATTCAAGGCATCATCAACATAGTCGAAAAGCGTGTCGGCGAAATCCGGGTTGGTAAAAGGAAAGAAGTGATCGCCCGCAAACAGGCGGCATTCAAAACGGCTGCGCGTACGGTGTCGCCAACCCAGAATGCTGTGGAATGGCACCTGTGGATCATTATCCGATCCGACAGCCAGGATCGGGCAGGGCAGCGGAGAATGCTTGCTGGCGCGGTCAGCCTCATAGGTTTCGAGCAGCGCAAAATCGGCGCGCAAGGCGGGCAGCATGCGATCCATCAGATCGGTATTGGCTAGAACTTCGGGCGGCGTACCATTGATGGCTTCGATCTCGGCCAGAAACGCGGGCCGAGGCAGACCAGATATCTTGCGGTCGCGTTGTGCCATCTGCGGCGCAGGCCCCGCGACGATCAACAGATTGGGAGCCTGCTCGTCATCTGCCAAAGCGCGCGTGACCTCATAGGCCAGACGGGCACCGAAACTATGGCCGAAGATGGCAAAAGGTCGGTCAGCCAAAGGCTGAAGACGCGTTACAATCGACTCGATCAGGTCCGGCCAGCTCTCAACGGGCGATTGATCCATCAGCCGCCCACGCCCCGGCAGGGTGACAGCTCGCACATCCAGAACCGGCGCAAATCCGCTTATCCAGTCGTGAAAGCGCTCAGCCGCGCCTCCTGCATGCGGGAAACAGACCAACCGACCCGACAGCCCGGCATGGGTAGGGTTCTGCGGAGTCAATGCGATTTCTACACTCACAGCGTCTGTCACCTCTGGTGATACCCATATGCGCAGCGCGCACCCAACCACTGATCTGGCCCGATCATAGCATGAAATCAGCGTTTTGGCGCGGCCCGCCTTGTCCCGTCCAGGTTCTGGCGTGAATTGGAGGGCAAAATATGCTACCCTAGCGAAACTTTTTGCACAGTTTTCGTGCCAAACGCTTACTCAGGTGCAGCCCGCACCAGAATGGATTTGGAGGTGACTATGCCAGGCGGCGGCAAAGGTGGCGGTGGCAGAAGCACCGTAAATGTCAACAACGGACCCATTAACATTGACTCTGACACTGACGCAGATGTCACGATCAATGGTTTGGATGATATCGGTGTCACGCTAAACGGGGGGCAACGCCCAATCCGGACCGAGACGAAGTTGGAAGGCGGCGATCCGATCAAGACGGAGAGCGTTCAGGACCTTAAAATCTCGGAACCGATCGTCAGTGAGAACACCACAGACCTGACGCTTGAGATCAAGCCGCTATCGGTTGATCTGAAACCCGTAGCGTTGGATCTGTGCACGACCGTCAACTACGGCAAACTGCCGACCGGCATCATCCGGCAGCCCTATCACCACCATATCGGAGTGACCTATATGGGCGTCGAGTATTACGGCGTGACCTATAGCGGCGAAAGCAAACAGGTCTACGAAGAACTGTCCTTCCGCCCCTCGGTACAATTTCCGGCGCAAAGCGCGGCCCCTTCGGGTGGCGCAGCTGCGGCCAAACCGAGCCCATCTTCGGGCGGCGTGAAAATCCACATCAAATAGGGATGCGAGATGGCGACGGCTGCAAAGAAAAAGACCCCTGATGTCTCACTTCTAGAGCCGCTTGTTCTGACGGGCGCGCCTGGTGCGTTGCACGGTACCTTGGCGTTGTCGAACACAGGTGCCGAACGCAAAGCCCTACGGGATTTGAAGCTGACAGAGGTTAAGCCCAAGACGCGCGGCGCAAAGGCTCAGCCACTGCTCTCGGCAGATTTGCCACGGGTCAAACTGCGTGCTGGTGCCAGTAAAACTGTTCCGATCACTGCAGCGCTTCACCCATCAACCCCGCCGGGGGTCTATAAGATGTCCCTGCCGGTTGATGGCACCAACCATCCGGTCGAGGTGATTGTTACCGAGGTTGTCGATTTTGAAATCACACCGGATGAGGTGTTTCTGGTCGGCAAACCGGGGGCCAAGATCAAAAAACTGATGGTGTTCCGAAATCACGGCAACGTTCCGATCGATGTCCCCGCAATCGGCGCGATCCAACTGGATCTGGACCTGCTGCATTGTCGGGCGCAGCGCGAGATGCTCAAGAAACTGCGCGATACGGAGCGGACATTGGACGACGTGATGCGCGCGATGTCGTTGAGCTATGATGCCGAGTTGGAAAGTTTCACGCCGCTGAAGGTCAAGAACGATGCTGTGACCGTTGGCGCGGGCGGGACTGTGTCGCAAATATGGGAATTCACGATACCGGGTACTATTCCAAAAGGCGTCGATGCCACGGCGATGATCCGGGTTTCGTCTGAAACCGTGACAGTACACATCTTGGCGGTTTGAACGCAGCGCCCGGAATAAGGAGGCAAGACCATGCAAAGGACGATCACACGACATTCTGGCGGGTACGATAAAAAGCCCGAAGTCTTCTACGGGTACTGCTATCAGACTCGCGGCATGCGGATGATGGATTTGGATGACTATCTGGGCAATCTGCGGGAAGGGTATATTCAGATACAGGCCTATACTCAGGGGGTCTACCGCGTGCCAGATGGAAGGTATTCGGGCGCTTGCAATGAAAAAGATTGCGGCTGCGACTGCGATACAAAGTCTTACGACAGTTGTTGCGATTGTTGCATTTGTGAAGGTGATGTGCTGATCGAAGCCCGCTGTTCGGAACGCCGGGTGATTTCTCTGACTTTCGCCAATGATACACGCCGCACGCGCGAGGTGGCGCTATCGCTAAGCAGTTTCACCACCGCCAGTGGGCACGATTTGGGGTGGACGGCCGCCCTGTCTGACACAAAGTTCGAATTGGGCCCCTGCGAAGAAAACGTGGTGCAGTTGGTGGTCAATGTCGATTGCGCTGCCTTCCACAAAAACGGTGGCTCTGGATCCGCGGCGGCGGGGCGAGGCGACAAGACCAAGGAAAGACATCTGGATGTCGATCGATGCGAGGTGGCATATGCCCGGGTCAGTGCGGATGGCTGTATCTCGCGCCCTGTTTTGGTTGCTGTTGCTGTCTTGCCGAACCATTGCGACAGCTATGTCGCTGCATGCAAGTGCGGGTGCTGCTAGGCGGGTATTGCTGGCACCGAACAGGTCCTTTGCCCGTTCGTCGGGCGAAGCCGTACATGTATTTCGGAAAAATCATAGGTCTGTTTGGATAAAGTAGAATCTTGCCGATTCCGGCTATGTCGACCTTGAAGCGCGATAGCTTCGCATGTTTGTCTTTTGGAACATGTGTTTTGCTCACAATCAAACGCTAACAAACTGAGAACGCACATGTTGTCAATAGAATAAGCGCGCGCGCCGGGACGCACCGGAAGACTGCGCGCTACATGTCCAACATGGAGAGACCTGATGAACAAATTTTCGATGCTACTGGGTGGCGCATCTGCAGTGGTCGCTTTGCCCGCATTTGCGGCCGACATTGTGATCGGCGTTCCAAACTGGGCCTCGGTCAACGCGACGGCGCATATCCTTGAGGTTGTGATCGAAGAAAACCTGGGGCTGGATGTCGAGCTTCAGAACGGAACGAACCCGATCGTGTTTGAGGCGATGGACAGTGGGTCCATGCATGTCCACCCCGAGGTTTGGATGCCAAACCAGCAAAACCTGCACGACACTTACGTAAAGGATAACGGCACGGTCGTTATGAACCAGAACCCGGTTCAGGCCGAGCAGGGCATGTGTGTCCCGACGTACATTGCCGAACAGCATGACATCAAATCAATCGATGATCTGAGCGATCCGGACAAAATGGCCATTTTTGACACTGATGGGAACGGAACCCCAGAAGTGTGGATTGGAGCACCTGGCTGGGCCTCAACTGTGGTCGAGAAAATCCGTGCAAAATCGTATGGTTACGATCAGATCTTTGATCTGACTGAGTATGAAGAGACAATCGCCTATGCAAACCTCGCCAACGCCACCAAGGCGGGCGATCCCTGGATCGGCTTCTGCTACAGCCCGCACTATATCTTTGTGACGCAAGAGCTGACTGTGCTGGAAGAGCCGCCGCATGATCCGGCAACCTGGACCATCGTGCAGCCCACGGATGATCCCGATTGGCTGGCTAAGTCTGAGGCGTCCTCGGCCTGGAATGGTGCGACCCTGCACCTGCACTATGCCAAGGAACTGGAAGAGGCCTATCCCGAAGTTGCGGCTCTGTTTGCCAACTACCAGATGCAGGGCGATGACCTGAGCGCGATGGGTAAGGCGCTGGCTGTAGACAACGTCGAGGCCGCGGATTTCGCGCGCCAATGGGTGTCAGATAACGAAGACACTGTGATCGGCTGGTTGACCAACTAAGCCATACATATCCGGGCCGTTGCGAAAAATCGCAGCGGCCCGTTTCCTATCTGCCTGGCGCAACGACGCCTTCATGGGGGGCAAATGGACGAATCTGTCGTAAAACTTGAAAATGTCTGGAAAATCTTCGGCAATCGCGCTGCCGAGGCCATGGATGCCGTTCTGAAAGAAGGGCTGACCAAGGCTCAGGTTCTGGAACAATATGGCTGTGTTGTTGGTGTGCAGGATGCCAGTTTCGAGGTCTCGCGCGGTGAGATATTTTGTATCATGGGTCTGTCTGGCTCAGGCAAATCCACTCTGGTCCGGCATGTGAATCGCCTGATCGAGCCCACGGCGGGCAAGATCGAAATTTTGGGTAAGGATGTTTCCGCCATTTCCGAGAACGAATTGCGCCGCATCAGGGCGCAACAAATCGGGATGGTGTTTCAACACATGGCGCTGATGCCGCACCGGTCGGTACGCGACAACGTCGCCTATCCGCTGGAAATCCGCAAAGTCTCAAAATCCAAGCGCTGGGCGGTATCCGATCACGCGCTGGGCCTTGTGGATTTGACTGGGTACGAAGACCGCCTGCCCAAAGAATTGTCAGGCGGGATGCAACAGCGTGTGGGGATCGCACGGGCGCTTGCCTCGGACCCTGAAATTCTACTGATGGACGAGCCGTTCTCGGCCCTCGACCCGCTCATTCGGTTGCAATTGCAAGATCAGTTCAAGGCGCTTGTCGCGCAGTTGAAGAAGACAACGTTGTTCATCACGCATGACCTGGACGAGGCCATTCGCATCGGACACAGGATCGCCATCATGAAGGATGGTGTCATCGTTCAGATCGGCACTCCGGAAGATATTGTTATGAACCCGGCTGACGATTATGTGCGCGAGTTCGTGCAAGGCATCTCGAAACTGAAACTCGTCAAGGCACATTCGATCATGGAGCCAGTTGCCAGCTATTCGGGATCGCTGGATGGTGCGCCCCGCGCGGATGAGGGCGCAGATCTCGATCAACTGATTGATCTGGCCGTCAACACGGAGATGCCAGTGGTCATCACAGATGCAGGTGCAGACGTGGGTGTTGTAACCAAACCGCGTCTGCTGCGCGGAATTCAGGGGGGCAAAAATGACTGATGCAGCCATGGAAATGAAAGTCACCGCCGCCTCGGATATCGAAGTCGACCGCGAGACGCTGGATCAATCGATCCACGAATTCGCAGGGCCGAACGGCGACTACTACGTTAATGCGTTTCACAAGATCCATGACGCAACCAGCCCTGTCCCGAATACGTTCAACCTTTGGGCTGCCGTTCTAGGGCCATTCTGGTCGGCCTCGCGGGCAATCTGGGGTATGTTCTGGACCTTTCTGATCCTCGAAATCATCGCCTGGGTGCAGATCGGGCGCGGCGCCTGGGGCAATCCGGGTGCAGATTTCGCTGACCGGGCCGCGCGCCAGCAGGAACGCGCGGATGAGCTGCTTAGTCGGGCCGCCGCCGCGACCGAGCAGGCGGATATCGACCGGTTCACCAAACTGGCTGAGAACATCCAGAAAGCGGCGGATACCAGCCTTGAACGCGCATTGGCCGCGCAGTCCGAGGCCACAGGTATCCTGCTGACCGGTTTGCTGATGCTATTGGTGTTCAAGCTGGTGCAGGGGTTCTACGCGGATCGTATTTACGAGAAGCAGTATTCCAACTGGCGGATCAACCCTGACAGCGTTGAAAGCGGGCGCTCGACCCGAAACATCGTGATGGGAGCGATCCTGATCGCCGCGATCGGCCCGCTGATCGTTTACAAATTCACTGTAAATGCATCGCTGCCATTGCTGGATGCCTTCCCAGAAAAGGAAGTGTCCGCTGTGTTCCTCGGCGAGGGCGGAGGCACCTTGTTCTCAGCGCTTGCCAACTGGATGGAGGCGCGGATTGATGCTGCGGCTGCCGCCGGGGGCGATGTGTTTGATGGGATCGTAGCGGGTGTTCGCTCGGTTCTGGATGCGCTGACCATTGCGCTGATCGGATCACCCTGGCCGGTGGTCATGCTGGTCATTTGCGTGACCGCGTGGCGCGCGGCTGGTCCTCGGGTTGCGATCTTCACCGCGGCGTCGTTGGCGTATATCGCACTGCTGGGATACTGGGATGTGGCGATGGAGACGGTTGCTCTGGTGGGTGCAGCGGTGATCCTGTGCGTCGTGTTCGGCATTCCGCTGGGCATTTGGTTCGGCAAATCGAAGCGCGCCTATCGCGCAGCCGAGCCGGTGTTGGACCTGATGCAGACCCTCCCCGCGTTCGTCTACCTGATCCCGATTATCGCTTTCTTCGGCACGGGTAACCCGCCGGGCATTCTGGCCACCATCATCTTTGGTATGCCGCCGGTCATTCGACTGACCGCGCTGGGGATGCGAGGGGTGCCAGACAGTATCAAAGAGGCTGCGGTCGCCTTCGGTGCCTCGAAATGGCAACTGCTGAAGGATGTGGAGATACCGTTGGCCTTGCCCTCGATCATGACAGGGGTGAACCAGACCATCCTGATGTGCCTGTCGATGGTGGTGATTATCTCGCTGATTGGCGGCGGTGGTCTGGGCAAGGAAATCCTTGAGGCGCTGCAATACGCGGCCAAGGGTCCAGGTCTGCTGGGCGGCTTTGCCATCCTATTCTGCGCGATGGTCATCGACCGGATCGTGCAAGGGGCCTTCCGGCGAGAAGACGAGAAAATCTGAACATGCGCGCCCCCGGTTCCCGCCGGGGGCGTTTTTCTGTGAGGGAGAGCGAAATGGTGGATCGTTACGAACAATCCATGATGGACAACCTGTATTGGTGGGGCGTGCCAACACTGTTTCGCTGTCCCAATATCGGCCCCGAGGGTCAGGATATAGCCCTGGCGGGTGTGCCGCATTCCACCGGCAATGGCACCACCGAACGGGATCAGCATCTGGGCCCGCGCGCGCTGCGCCATGTCTCAGCTGTGCAGCGCCGGGTTCATTCGCTGTTTCAGATCGACCCGTGGACCAGTGTGAAAATCGCAGACGTGGGCGATGTGCCGTTTCCGCGCGCCAATGATAACGAAGCCTGTATCGAGCAGATCACCAAATTCTACAAAGATATTGACGCAGCCGGTGCGCGCCCGGTTTCGATTGGCGGCGATCACTCGATCACTGGCGGCATCGTTCAGGCGCTGGGCTGTGGCAAGCTAGCGGGAGGCGAGCCGGTAAGTTTCCTGCATCTCGACGCCCACACGGATGTGTTTACCAAGGTGGATCACTTTCTGGGCGCCAAGAAATCGGCTGCGCATTGGGGCGCGTATCTGGCCGATCAGGGCCAGGTTGATCCAAGCCGATCCATGCAGATTGGCTTGCGGGGGCATCCGCGCAGTCTGGACTGGCTGCAACCGTCTTATGACTACGGCTACAACATCGTGACAATGCGCGAGTTTCGCCAGCGGGGTCTTGCCGACGTCGTAGCGCAAACGCGCGAAGTGCTGGGCGACCGTCCGGTCTATATCACCTTCGATCTGGATTGCCTCGACCCGACCGTTGCGCCTGCGGTGTCCAATCTGGAACCCGGCGAGAAGGGATTCGATATTGATGAGGCGGTGGGCCTCCTACATGCGGCGCACGGCTTGAACATTATCGGCGGGGATGTGGTCTGTATGATGCCCACCAAGGACAGCCCGAACAACATTACCGCGCTGACAGCGGCTGCGGTGATGTTCGAGATGATCTCGATGATTGCCGAAAACGTCAGCTAGCGCCGCGCATCCACGGCCTGCGCCAGCACACAGAGCAGTTCGAACATCAGTGAAATACCAAGCCATGCCGTGCCCCCGTTTGGATCGAACGGGGGGGCGACTTCGACCAAATCCGCGCCCACAAGGTTCACGCCGGACATCTGCCGAATGACCTGTTGCGCCTGAAAACTGTTGGGTCCACCGATTTCAGGCGTGCCTGTGCCGGGGGCGTAGGTTGGGTCGACAAAGTCGATGTCATAGGTGCAATAGGTCGGGGCTGTGCCGACAATCTGTCGGACCTCGGCCATGACATCGTCGATGCCGCGGTCGAACAGTTCCTCGATGCGGATAATACGAATGCCTTGCGCCTCGCCCCATTCGATATCCTCGGTATTGTAGGCGGTGCCCCGAATGCCGACCTGAACAAAGCGTTTGGGATCGACCAAACCCTCTTCGACCGCGCGACGGAACGGGGTGCCGTGCGTGAACTTGTGGCCGCCGAAATAAGTGTCGAACAGATCGGTATGGCTGTCGAACTGGATCAGACCCAGCGGGCCGGACGCTGCCAAAGCCCGCAGGACGGGCAGGGTGGTCAGGTGATCCCCGCCAGCGGTGAGCGGGGTGATGCCATCTGACACCAGACGACCGTAGAAGCTGGTCACGCGATCCAGAGTGTCGTCAATGTCCACCGGATTGGGTGCAACATCCCCCAGATCGGCGCAATTCACCAAGGAAAACGGGCTAACACCGGTCACCGGGTTCATGGCGCGGATCATGGTAGAAAAGTCGCGCAATTGCCGGGGGCCATGCCGCGCGCCAGGCCGGTTTGTCGTGCCGCCATCCCATGGGATGCCGACCAGCGCCAGATCGACGTCTTTGTATCGCTCATGCTCGGGTGTCAGGTTCGGCAGGCGCATGAAGGTTGGAACACCTGCAAATCGCGCAAGCTCCATCGCTGATACCGGTTGAAAAAACGCGTCTGCCATGGTGACCCCTTGCTCCTAATCGTCGTGCGACCCTAACCGGCTGGCGGCGTGTCGCCAATCGATAGTTTGGGGTCAGTAGAGAATGCGGAACCGCTTGCGAATCTCTTCATCCTGCTCTGATGTCAGATAGGCCGGGTGGTGTGTTTGCAGGGTTTCGATCGCCTGTTCGCGGGCATTGGTCCAGGCGTCCTTCGCTCCGTCCTCTTGCCATGTGCGCGGCTCGGTCCGGTCGGCAAGGGCGGGGTAGAAATAATCCCGCTCCATGGCTTCATAGGTATGAGAACTGCCGAGAAAGTGACCATCGCCCAGAACCGACTGGCAGATCGCCTCGAAGCCCAGGTTTCCTTCGGTCACTTCAATCCCCCGCAACGCGCGGTACGTGTGAGAGTGCATTTCGTTGTCCAGCACAAAGGCTTCAAAACTCGCACCCAGCAACGACGCGGTCATGCCCGAGCTTTCATAGATCAGGTTTCCACCGGCCAGAGCAGCAGCCAACGAGGTCATGCCCTTCTCAACCCCATATTGCGCGTCAATCGCCTTGGCGTCGGTCATCGAAGCTGCGACTCCCGAGGGCAGGCCCAGCCAGTTGATGATCTGGGCCGAGGCGGCGTTCAGGATGGCGGTTTCCCCACTGCCGCCCGCAAACGCCCCTGTGCGTAGATCAACGATGAAAGGCCAGTTGGAAAACACCATCGGAAAGCCGGGTTGGATCGTGTTGACCATCACCAGACTGGCCAGTGTCTCAGCCAGCGATTGCGCTAGAAACCCGGCCAGTGTCGCCGGTGCCGTCGCCCCGGCCTGCGCGGCTGTGATGCAGGACATCGGGATCTTGTGACGGACGCATTCATAGACAACGTCCACCGCATCTTCGCCGTATCGCAACGGGGATATTACCGGGCTGATATGCGCCTTCAGGAACGGACGTTCGGAAAACGCGCCGGGGCCACCCGCGGCAATGTCCAAGAGCGAGACAATCGGGGCCACATGTTCTGCCAGAGTGAACGAGGTCGCGACAGGTTTCGTGGTGTTTTTGACAAGCGCATAGGCGGTGTTTACGTCCAGATCCAAAACATCGGGTACGTCTGTCGCGACGCAACAGCGGGTGAACCAACTGACGTTGGCCAGCGTGTCCTGCAGCCGCGTGAAATCATGCAGATCGGCGAGGGTTGAGGGGCGGTACACGCCGCTCTCAAGATCCAGTGTCTGAACCGCGGCGCCTCCGGTTCCGAAAAACACCCGATCGCCACCCACTTCGATGGATCGCGCCGCGTCTCGGCCGTGCAGGGTGAAGGTTTTGGCGGCTGTGCTGATTGCGTTTTCGACCATGCCGCGCGGAAGCAAAACGCGGTCTTGTTCAGCCTCCAACGCGCCCGCCGCTAGTAGATTCCTGCGCAGCCGATCCGGAACTTCACCCATACCGAGCGTTTCCAACAGGCGAAGCGCGGTATCGTAGATTCGGGAAACCTCAGCTTCGGTCAGCGGTTTGTAGAACCCGCCGACCTGTCCCGGTGCACAGGGATCAACCTCGGGTTTGGCGGCCCGTTGCGCATGGCGGGCCTTGCGGCCGCTTCTTCTGTTTCCGTCCGATGCCATGCGCAGGGCGCTCCTCCGTCTTATCTGGGATCACCGTAAAACTCAGAGATGGCTACCCGCAAAACCAGAAATCAGCCTTTTGAAATCTAAAACTGCAGTTTCGATTTTTTCAAACTCGCAAAACCCGCGTTGCTGACGGGCCGGGTTTGTCGCCACCATCTGAAAGACGCAGGAGGGAGCGCGCGATGAAGTCACGCACAAAGGTCGTTGTGATCGGAGGGGGGATCGCCGGATGTTCCACCTTGTACCATCTGACGCAAGAAGGCTGGAGCGATGTGGTTCTGGTTGAACGGAATGAGCTGACATCGGGCACCACATGGCATTCCGCCGCACAAGTGACGAATTTCGGCATGAATCAGACGATGGTTGGGCTAAAATCCCACTCGATCCGTTTGTACAAGGAATTGGCCGACGATCCGGATTATCCGATCAACTACCACCACGCCGATGGGGGCATTCGGCTGGCCAATACCGAAGCGCAGATGCAAGGCTATCGCCATTTCACGTCGATGGCGCGGGGGATGGATGTGCATTTCGAGGTGATCGACGCTGAGGAATGCGCCCGCAGGCATCCTTTGATTTCGACCGACAATCTGGTCGGAGGGCTGTGGGATCCGCTGGATGGCGATATTGATCCGGCGCAACTGTGTCAGGCTCTGGCGCGGCGTGCCCGCAAGGCAGGGGCCGAGGTCTATCGCAATACACCGGTGACAGGGCTGGTCCAGCACAGTGATGACACCTGGACCGTGCAGACCGAACATGGCGATATCGACTGCGACATCGTCGTGAATGCCTGCGGCTATCGCGTGAATGAAGTCGGCGCGATGATGGGGGTTCAGCACCCGGTCGCATCGATGGAGCATCAGTACTTTCTGACAGAAGAGATCGCAGCCATTCGTGACGCAGGCCATCGGATGCCGCTGCTCAGATGCCCGATCAGCGACTACTATTGCCGTCAGGAAAAGAACGGCTTGCTGGTTGGGTTCTACGAACAAGATTGCAAAACCTGGGGCATGGACGGGATTGATCCAAATTTCGTCAACGCCTTGTGCCCAGATGATCTGGACCGCGTAACGGACGTTCTGGAAGGGGCCTTTGCGCGGATGCCCGCCTTGATGGAGGTTGGTATACACACCGTCGTCAATGGTCCGATCACCTACACGATCGACGGCGCGCCTTTGGTTGGGCCGATACCCGGCAAGCGCAACGCATTTTGTATTATCGGCCTACGCGCTGGCCTGGGCGAAGGGGGCGGGCACGGCTGGCTGTTGGCTCAACAGATCGTGCATGGCGAGGCCTGTTATGACACCTGGTGTCTCGACCCGCGGCGCTTCACCGGTCATGCCAACGTAGAGCTTACGGCGCTGAAAGCCATTGAGGATTATCAGAACGAATTCCGATTTCATTTTCCACACGAACATCGCCCTGCGGGACGTCCGGCCAAAACCACGCCTTTAACCCCGGTTTTGGCTGCCGAAGGGGCGGAATTCACTGTGGTGAATGGGTGGGAACGCGTCGACTATATCAAACCCCATCCCGAGTTCGAACCGACCCTCGGTTTCGACTTTGACGAAAGCTTCGACATCGTCGCATCCGAAGTCCAGAACGTGCAAACCAATGTCGGGTTGGCGGAGGTGAATGGGTTCAACCGGATCGAGATCACCGGATCGGACCGCCATGCCTTTCTGGACCGCGTGTTCTGCGGCACGGTGACGAAACGCGAAGGCCGGGTGGGGCTGGGATACTTGCTGAACCATCACGGAATGATCAAAGCTGAGGCGACGGTTGCGAACTTGCCCGCCAGTGATCGCGGCCCTGCGCGGGTCTGGTACGGCTCGGCGGCGGCCAGCGAATATCATGACATGGATTGGCTCGACCAGCATCTGCGCGCGGACGAGGATGTGTGTCTCAGAAGCCTAACCAACGACCAGACGATCCTTGTTTTGGCAGGCCCCAATGCTCGCGCAGTCTTGGCCGGATGTGCCCGTGGTGATTGGTCCGCAGACGCGTTTCCATGGCTCAGCGTGCGGGAGTGTTTTGTCGGTATTGCACCTGCGACGGTGATGAACTTGAGTTTTTCGGGCGAGCTTGCCTATGAAATCCATGTACCCAATTCATCGCTCTATGCCGCATACTTAGCTTTGCGCCAGGCTGGGTGCGTGTTTGATATGCGCCTGTTTGGCGCGCGCGCGGTCGAGTCGATGCGAATGGAGAAAGGCTTTCTGCATTGGAAAGCCGATCTGATCACCGAATTCGATCCTTATGAGACCGGTTTGGCCCGGTTTGTGAAACCTCAGAAAGGTGATTTTATCGGGCGAGAGGCCTTGGTGGAACGGCGCGAGAAAGGGCCGTCCAAATGCCTCGTGACGCTTTCTGTGCAAACCGACCAAGCGCCAGCACATGGCGGGGCCTCCGTGATGCAAGAGGGGCGTGTGGTCGGGACGGTGACGTCGGGCGAATGGGGGCATCGGACAGGGTTGAACCTGGCCTACGCCTTTGTCGAGCCCGATTGCGCCGACATCGGCACCAAACATGAAATCGACATGTGTGGAACGCGAGTTGAGGCAATGATCATCGCGCCATCACCCTATGACTCACAGTTTGAGCGAATGCAGAGCTAGGCACTAAACTGCGCAATTTGGCTATTTAAGCCGCCTTCTTGGCCTCAAATTCAACTTCCGCATTGCTGTCTCTGCGATTCTCTGTTTCGGTTTTTCCGAAACAGAGAGACGGGAGGAGACGCGCGGATGTCGAAATCGCTAAGTTTGCGCTGGCTAGAGGTGTTCCAGTTGATCGCCAAGTCCGGATCCATCCAGCAAACAGCGTCTGAAACGGGGTTGTCGATCAGTACCGTTTCGAACCATCTGCGCAGTCTGGAAACCGCGCTGGGTATTGATCTGGTTGATCACGGGCGCCGCCCGATGGGCCTGACCCCTGCAGGCGAGGTGTTCGCACGATATGTGCGTGAGGGGCTAACCGTGCTGAAACGGGGTGAGGCGGAAATCCGGTCTGGGAACTGGTTGCACGCCACATCTCTGCGATTGGCCCTCGTTGATGATTTTGACAACCAGGTCGCGCCGGAACTGTTCCGCTATCTGGCGCAGACGCTTCCCCGGTGTAACTTTCGGCATTTCACCCGTCCGAGCCATGAAATCATTGTTAAGTTGCAGGAGCATAAGTTGGATGCCGGTGTTGCCACACGCCCCCCGGGCCGCACAGAGGGGCTGATCGAATACCCGCTGCTGCGCGACCCGTTCCTGGTCATCCTGCCCAAGACCTATTCCGGCACGGTAGAAGACGTTCTGAAACCGGATGCTGATTTGCCGTTCTTGCGGTATTCCCGCGACTACACGATCGGAAAGCAGATCGAAATTCAGCTGACGCGCAGCAAAATCAATCTGCCCAATCGGTTCGAGCTAGAGTGCAACCAGTCCATCGCCGGGCTGGTCGCCGAAGGCAGTGGATGGGCGGTGACCACCGCCGCCAGCTTTCGACGTGCGCGCCGGTTTCACGACAACATCAACGTGCAGCCCTTTCCTGGCAGAAACTTTGCGCGCACCGTGTCTTTGTTCACGACCGAAGTCTATCCGTCCTCAACGTCGATGCTGATACACCGCGTGCTGAGTAAACTGATCAAGCAAAACTATTGTGACCCGATCTGCACCAGATATCGCTGGATCGAACAGGACTTTCGCGTTTTGCCGCTCGAATCCGCGTAGCAAGAGCAGGCGCAGAACAGAACAATCCCTTTGTCCACCGCTCGGTTCGTGCCAGACTGACACGCGTACGCAGCGGGATCGCGAAGATGTCTGAACCGAAGTTAAAAGGCTGGAACCATATCCCAGAGGCTCCAATACAGGTTTCTCCCTTTTTCAGGTGGCCACTCAGACCGCTTTCTATGCTGCGCTGGGTTTGGGAATCCTGGCTGCTGATCTCTGAGAAGCTCATCATCCTTGCAATCTCCTGTGCCTGCTACCTGTGGCTCAGTCCCAGCTTAGAGGAGGCGGCGCAGCTAGAGGTCGGGTGGATCGCGCAGATTTATATTCGAAATCTGGTTCTCATCTTTTGCATCGCGGGGCTGCTGCATTTGTGGTTCTACAAGTATTCGGCGCAGGGGGACCGGCTAAAATATGATCCTCGGCCTTTGATGCTGAAGGGCAAGCAATTTACCCTCGGCGGGCAGGTGCGCGACAACATGTTCTGGACGTTAGGGTCAGGAGTGTTTTTCTGGTCGGCTTACGAAGTGTTGATGTTTTGGTCGCTGGCAAATGGCTACGCCCCTTTGGTGACATGGGGTGCGAATCCGATCTGGTTTGTGGCGATCTTCCTGCTGATACCGCTTTGGGAAAGCTTCTATTTCTATTGGATTCACAGGCTGATCCACCTCCCGTTTCTGTACAAACACATTCATGCGGTCCACCACAGGAACATCAATGTGGGGCCGTGGTCCGGACTGTCGATGCATCCGGCGGAACATGCGATCTACCTTGGTTCGGTCCTGATCCACTTTGTGGTCGGAGCGCACCCGCTGCACATCATCTTTCACCTGCAATACTACACGCTGACGGCGGTGACGACGCATACGGGCTTTCAGGGGTTGGTGATCAAAGACAAGAACAGGCTGGCCTTGGGCACGTTCCACCACCAAATGCACCACCGGTATTTTGAATGTAACTATGGCTCGCTCGAGATGCCGTGGGACAAGTGGTTCGGCTCGTTCCATGACGGCACGGTTGAGGCGAATGAGCGCATGCAGGCACGCCGCAAGTCGATCATGGGTAAATAGTCAGGCGACAGGACCCAAGGACTCGCGGTTGATCACATTGGTTTCCAACCGCAGCGACTGGCCGGTTGAACCTGTTTCGATCATATCAATCAGCTCGACGGCGGCTTTGCGGCCCATTTCACGATGGGGTACATGCACGGTTGTCAGCGAGGGGCGTATGATCCGCGCCAATTCGATGTCATCGAACCCGGTGATCGAGACTTCATCCGGGATCGAGATGCCCATCTTTTCCGCCTGACGTACCGCGCCGACGGCCAAAACGTCGTTGCCGCAAAGAACGGCGGTCGGGCGCTGGGGCAGGGACATCAGCTGCTCGAAAGCGGCCGCTCCATTCTCGATCTCGTAGGTCGTTTCGATTACGTTTAGCGATGTCTCTGGCAGGCCATTTGCCCGCATTGCGTCCCTTATCCCCTCGATCCGGAACCGCGCGCGGTCATTACCTTGCGTCAGCGCAGATATCGCCGCAAGGCGCGTATGCCCAAGTTTCATCACCTGTTCGGCCAGCGCCTGCATCGCCTGGCGGTTGTCAAACCCGACCGACGGAGCACTTTGATTTGGGGCAAAAGACCAGGCCACAACAACCGGGATTTTCTGCCGATCCAGATAATCAAAGATACGCGGATCGCGGTCATGACCGATCAACAACAGCCCGTCTGCTCCACGTGCGACCAGGGTGCGGATCTGTTCTTCTTCGGCCTCGGGTTGATAGGCTGAGCTGGACACCAGTAGGGTATAGCCCTGGTTGTGAATCTCTTCCTGAAAGGCCTGTAACCCTCTGGCAAAGATGGCGTTTTCCATCGTTGGGATGATCGCGCCGATGGTGAAGGATCGCTTCGCGGCCATGACCCGCGCCGCAAAATTGGGAGTGTACCCCAGTTCTGAAACCGCAGCCATCACCCGGGTGCGCGTCGCCTCGACCACGCGCTTCGGGTCATTCAAACACCGGGACACTGTCGCCGTAGACACACCTGCCTTTTTGGCGACGTCATCCAGGGTAGGTGCTGACCAGGGTTTTGGCATTTTCAAACTCATGCTTCGATTTCTTTGAACTTTATCCTGTTCGTGGGTCTGGGGGAAGCATCAATGTAAGCGCTTGCATTTATGATGTAAGCGCTTACAAATGAAGATGGACCGATTCTATAGGGAGTCCCGGAAATGTTTCTTGCAGCCTCGATCGTCGTGTTCGCCATCTATTTTGCGAACGTTGCCTTGGGGGCCTTCGCAAATGCTGCAGTTTTCGGAGATGTCGGAGAAATGTTGGTCCTGTTCGCGGCGTCGATCCTGTTCGTTGTCGCAATTTTGAAAAAAGAGGCCGACCGCGATACCGAAAACGGCGGCTGAATTTTCTGCTTGGGAGGGCACTTAATGCACAACGACAAAAACGAACTGGCGTCCGCGGAGCGCCGCAATTTCCTGAAACTGAGCGCCAGTGGCGCATTCACAGCCGCCCTAGTCGCGGGCGCTGGTGGTGTACTTTGGTCATCCGAGGCCGCAGCACAAACCGCCAAGGAAGAAAGCGAGCGTGAAAAGGCGGCCGATCATGTGATGACCGTCGCAACCGCCTATGTGCTGGGAGCGTCACGTAGCTACCCGATCATGCAGTTGGACCTGAAAGAAAACATCCAGAACGCAACCAACGGCAAGGTGTATGTGAAACTAGCGCCGGGCGGTCAGTTGGGTGCGGGTGGCTCACTTGTACAGAAAGTGCAGGGCGGAACCATTCAGGCCGCGCAGCATTCGCTGTCGAACTTTGCGCCCTTTGCCTCGACCGTCGACCTGATCAACATGCCATATCTATGCGGGTCGAACCAGCGTTTCACCAATCTGGTACATTCTGACACTTGGAAGAATGAGGTGCATCCCAAGGTCGAGGCCGCAGGCTTCAAGGCGCTGTTCTATGTCGTGATCGATCCCCGCGTGGTGGCAGTGCGTCAAGGCGGCGATGCCGTCATCACGCCGGGCGATATGAGCGGGATCAAGTTCCGCGTACCGGGCTCGAAAATGCTGCAGCAGTATTACCGTATGGTCGGTGCCAACCCGACGCCTGTTGCCTGGGGCGAGACCCCCTCGGCCATCAAGCAGGGCGTTGCCGATGCGCTTGACCCGTCGGTGGGTGCGCTGTTTGTGTTCGGCTTCAAGGACATCCTGAGCCATGTGACCTTTACGCAGGCAGTTCCGGACAGTCAGGTCTATTCCTGTAACCTGGAATGGTTCAACTCGATGCCCGCCGATGTGCAGGAAGGCATCATGTGGGGCTCGGAAATGACCAGCCACCAGAACCTGTCCAAGGTTCCTTCAGCGCGCGCCTATGCCATGGCCGAGCTGAACAAGGCGGGCGTCCAGTTCCACTCGCTCAGCGACGATCAACTGGCTGAATGGCAGGACGCAGGCGGCTATCAGAACGCTGACTGGGATCCGTTCAAGACCGAGCTGGCCGGATCGATGGATAACTTCGAGAAACTGGTCGAAGCAGCCGGTACGCAGGGCAAATACTACGTCCACGACGCCTAAAGCGATCTAGGCGGGTGCGCAGTGGCGTACCCGTTTACTCCACAATAAGCAGCATGTTGAAGCGGTTATCGTGACCGCATTCTGAAGTGCTGCCAAGAATTGGAACCGGACATGACTGTACTTCAGAAAATAGACCGGGATGCCGAGCGCTGGCTGCTGCTGGTGTTTTACGTGATGCTGGTCATCACCATGGCAATCGAGGTGCTGCGACGCGAGATTTTCGCCTATTCCTCGATCTGGGGCGAAGAGATCGTACGGTATTCCTTTATTTACCTCGCATGGATCGGAGCCGCCGCCGCAGTGAAGGAACGCGCGCATATCCGTATTGATGTGATCATGCATTACCTCAGGCCGCGCCCCAAGGCTCTGCTGTATATCTTCGGCGATCTGGTGATGTTCGTTGTGGCGATCATCGCGCTCTACTGGTCTTACGAGGCGGTGCATGTCTCGGCCAAGTTCGGCTCGGTCACCGATGGGCTGCGGATATCGAAAGTCTGGTTTCTGATGGCGGTGCCAACCGGATTTGCGCTGATGATCTGGCGCCTAATCCAATCCCTGATGCGCGACCTGAAATCCCTTCGCGACGGCACGCCCGTCTTCGAAGGCGACAAGCTGTTTGACTGAGGAGATCTGAGATGCTTTGGAATACCCTCAATCAAACGGTCGAATTGGGCTGGGATTTTTATCTGCCCGTGATCCTGTTCGTGGGTCTGATCGCCATGGCCGTGCCCGTCTGGGCGGCGATCGGGTCAGCAGCGATCCTGATGCTTGTCATGTCCGGCGACCTGCCGTTGAGCCTTGTGGGCGAAAGCCTGTTCACCGGCATTGATGCTTTTGCCCTGACTGCTGTGCCCTTGTTCATCCTGACGGGTGACGTACTGGTTCGCACTGGATTGTCCCGAAAATTCCTGGATGTGGCCGAAGCGCTGACCTGTTTCGCCAAGGGTGGCTTTGGCTCGGCCACCGTGCTTGTTTGCGGCATGTTCGCGGCCATTTCCGGGTCCGACGCGGCGGGTGCTGCCGCAGTTGGGCGCATGACGATCAACCGTCTGGTCGAGAGCGGCTATCCGCGCCCCTATGCCTGTGCATTGGTTGCGGCGGGGGCCTGTACCGGCATCCTGATCCCGCCCTCGATTGCCTACATCATCATCGGGCTTGTGCTGGGTATATCTGCCTCGACCCTGTTCCTGGCCGCGCTGATCCCCGGTCTGGCCATTCTGGTCTCGATCCTGATCACCAACATCATCATGAACCGCCTTTATGCCTATGAGGGCGGCGGTATGATGACCATGGGTGAGTGGCTGGCCAATCTGGGCAAGGCGCTGAAATCCGGCTGGTACGCCTTCATCGTGCCGGGCATCATCTTCTACGGCATCTTCTCGGGCCGTCTGACCCCCACCGAAGCCGGTGCGACCGCCGTTGTCGTTACCATCATCATGGGCTTCATCCTGCGCACGCTGACACTGGCCGATTTCCCGTCAATGCTGGTCAGCTCGGCCAAGGTCAACGGGGTGATTCTGCCGATCATCGCCTTTTCGGCCCCATTGGCCGAGGCGCTGGCGATCATGGGTGTGCCGCAGGGATTTGTGACATCTGTTACCAATCTGACCGATGACCCGTACTTGCTGATCTTGCTGATGATCGGAATCCTGATCGCGGCAGGCTGTGTGATGGAAACAACGCCGAACATCGTGATCCTTGCACCGATCCTGAAACCTTTGGCCGACAATATCGGCATGAACGAGATTCAGTTCTGCATCATGATGATCACAGCCCTGGGCGTGGGCTTCATCACCCCGCCGCTGGGCCTGAACCTGTTTGTTGTTTCCGGGATAACCGGAGAATCAATCCTAAAAATCGCAGCCCGCGCCGTTCCCTTTGTCTTGACCATGCTGATTGTGGTTCTGTTGATCGCGTATGTACCCGCAGTTTCAACCACATTGCTCCCTGAAATCTACCAATAGGATTTGCTGAATATGCCGCGTGACTATCTGAAAAAGGCAACCCTGACGGCGCAATCTCATGCGTCCGAGGTGCACGATACGGTCAAAACCATCCTGTCCGATATCGAGTCGGGGGGTGACGCCAAAGCGCTGGAATATGCCGCTAAATTCGACAAGTTCGAAGGCAATGTCCTGATGACTCAGGACGAGATCGACGCGGCCATCGCCTTGGTGCCCGAGAAACTGAAGGCCGATATCCGATTTGCCCATGACAACGTGCGCCGCTTTGCCGAAACGCAAAAAGCCACCGTGTCGGATGTGCAGACCGAGATTGTGCCCGGCGTTGTCGCGGGGCAAAAGGCGATCCCTGTCGATGCGGCAGGGTGCTATGTGCCTGGCGGACGCTACAGCCATATCGCCAGTGCGATTATGACGGTAACCACAGCCAAAGTAGCAGGGTGTCGCCATATCACAGCATGCTCTCCTCCCCGTCCGGGTGAGGGCGTCGCACCTGCGATCGTCTACGCCGCGCATATCTGCGGGGCGGACAGCATCTTGGCGATGGGTGGTGTACAAGGCGTGGCCGCCATGACCTATGGCCTGTTCGGATTGCCACGCGCGAATATCCTTGTCGGGCCTGGCAACCAGTTCGTGGCCGAGGCAAAGCGTATTCTCTACGGCAAGGTCGGTATCGACATGATCGCGGGACCTACGGACAGCTTGATCCTGGCCGATGGCAGCGCAGATGCGCATGTGGTTGCGACTGATTTGGTCAGTCAGGCGGAGCACGGGTATAACTCGCCTGTCTGGCTGGTGACCGATGATCGGGAGTTGGCAGAAAAAGTGATGGAGCTTGTGCCCGCGCTGATTGAGGACCTGCCCGAACTTAACCGCGAAAACGCTACGGCTGCGTGGCGCGACTATGCCGAGGTGATCGTCTGTGCGGATCGTGAAGAAATGGCCGCCTGTTCCGACGACTATGCGCCTGAACACCTGACCGTTCAGGCTGAGGATTTGGATTGGTGGCTGAACCGGCTGACCTGCTATGGCTCGCTGTTTCTGGGCGAGGAAACCACGGTGTCCTATGGTGACAAAGCCACCGGCACGAACCACGTTCTGCCCACCTCTGGCGCGGCCAGCTATACCGGTGGCCTGAGTGTTCATAAATACATGAAAATCGTGACATGGCAGCGGGCAACGCGTGAAGGGTCTAAGCCCATCGCAGTCGCTACCGCCCGCATTTCGCGTCTGGAAGGGATGGAGGGTCATGCGCGCGCCGCAGATGTCCGGCTTGCCAAGTATTTTCCGGATGAGCAATTCGACCTGACCGCAGATGGATGACCCACGCGCGCTCTTTGATCTGACAGGGCGCGTAGCCTGCGTCACCGGCGCAAGCTCGGGGCTTGGGCGACGGGTGGCTTTGGTCTTGGCGCAGGCTGGGGCCAGAGTCGTTGGCGTTGCACGCCGGGCCGATGCTTTGTCGCAACTGTGCGATGACATCGGTGCAAATGCGGCCGCTGTGGCAGGGGATGTTGCGGATCGTGAGAATGTGGGAGCGCTGGTGTCAGAGGTCTCTTCTCATTTTGGCCCGCCTGACATCATCGTTCACGCTGCTGGGGTGAACACGCGCGAGGCGGCGGACGACGTGACGGGGCAGGGGTGGGATGCGACATTGGCCCTGAACCTGAGCGCGCCGTTCTTCCTGAGTCAGGCAATGGTGCCCGCGATGAAGGAAAAAGGCTGGGGCCGGATTGTGAATTTTGCCTCGCTGCAAACCACACGCGCCTTTCCGGGCGGCATCGCCTATGGCGCGACCAAAGCCGGGATTGGGCAATTGACCCGCGCGATGGCCGAGGCATGGTCGCCCCACGGCATAACCGCCAACGCCATTGGTCCGGGGTTCTTCCCGACTGAGCTGACGCAGGCTGTGTTTGACGACCCGGATCGTGCCGCCCGAAACGCCGCGCAGACCTGTATTCAACGCAACGGCCGGATGGAAGATATGGACGGGCCGATCCTGTTTTTGTGCTCGAAAGCCTCGGATTATGTCACTGGGCAGGTCCTCATGGTCGATGGGGGATTCACCGCGAAATGAAAGCGCTTGTGTATGAGGGGGTCGAAGAGGTTGCGTATCGGGATATGCCCGACGCTGTACCCGGCAGGGACGAGCATCTGATCCGTGTCCAGGCGGTTGGCATCTGCGGCTCGGATATGCATGCCTATCTGGGGCATGATGCCCGGCGTCCGGCACCGCTGATCCTCGGCCACGAGGCGGCAGGTGTGATAATCGGCGGCCCGCGTGATGGTACGCGCGTGACGATCAACCCGCTGGTGTCCTGCGGGCTGTGTCCGGCTTGCACCTCGGGCCGGGAAAACCTTTGCCCGCACCGCCAGATCATCTCGATGCCTCCACGCGAAGGGGCCTTTGCGCAATATGTGTCGATGCCCGACCGCAATCTGGTTGAAGTGCCAGATGGTGTGCCATTGGACAAAGCCGCCTTGGCCGAACCCTTGGCCGTCAGCTGGCACACCGTTCGACTGGCCATTGAAGCGTTCCATCCGACCAGCGAAAAACGCGCATTGGTTTTGGGCGGCGGTGCCATTGGTCTGGCTGCGGCATTGGCATTGAGAGCGATGGGCATTGAGGATGTGACGCTGGTCGAGCCAAACTCTGGACGACGCACATTCTTGCAAGGGTTAGGATTTCGCGTCCTAGATGAAGCCGCGGGACCCTATCCGATTGTGATTGATGCGGTCGGTTATGCAGCGACGCGCGCGACGGCGTCGGCCTGTGCAGAACCCGGTGGGGTGATTGCGCATGTCGGCTTGGGTGAGGATACAGGCGGGCTGGATATCCGTCGCATGACCTTGCAGGAAATAACCTTTATCGGCACGTATACCTACACCGCCGAAGATTTCCGCCAAACGGCCCAGGCCATATTCGATGGGCGTTTGGGTGCCCTGGACTGGACCGAAGCGCGCCCTCTGTCCGAAGGGGCGCAGGCGTTTCGCGACCTGCGCTCTGGCGTGGTTACCGCGCCAAAGATTATCCTGGACCCGTGGGAATAGACCGGGCTGAAAAGGAGATTGATATGTATAAGAAAGTTCTTGTTCCGATGGCGCTGGATCACGGCATCTCGCAGCACACGCTGGAGGTTGCCCACGCCCTGTCCGAAGATGGGGCCGAGATCGTTGCCTTGCATGTCTATGAGATGCCTCAGGGCTCGGTCAGCGCCTATCTGGACAAAACACTGGTCGCCGAAGGGTTCGAGCGTGCCCGCCGACAGTTGCTGGAAAAGGTCGAAGGGCTAGATGGTGTGACTGCCGAGATTGTCAAAGGACACACGGCACGCACCATCATCGACTATGCCGACAGCAACGGTATCGATTGCATCGTGATCGGCTCGCACAAGCCGGACCTGAGCGACTATTTTCTGGGATCGACTGCCTCGCGCGTCGTTCGCCACGCGCACTGTGCAGTGCATGTGCATCGCAGAACCTAAATATCATCAATCGCGCATACCGCGCCCTAAACAGGACCAAAAGCTGGACCATGAACATAGACAAGAAGATCACTGACGATCTGGTGGCGAACGACATCTCGTTCGTGACGACCGTCCCCTGCAAGCAACTGGCCGGAGTGATAGAAGAAATCGACCAGCGCGAGGGCATATTCCATATCCCGTCAAACAAGGAAGACGAAGGCATGGGCCTGTGCGCAGGTGCCTGGATGGGCGGGAAACGCCCTGCCATTATCATGCAGAACACGGCCATTGGTGTGACGATCAACACGCTGGCGACGCTGATCCAATATTACCGGATGCCGCTGCCCATGCTGATCTCGTATCGTGGGGAATTGCGTGAACCGGTGGCCTGTCAGGTCGAAATGGCTGTGCATACCAAGGCGTTGTTGGCACAGATGAACATCCCGACCTACCACTTCCACAATCAATCTGATGTCGAAGAACTCGATATGATCCTGAAATACACATTCATGTGCAACAAACCGGTTGCCATTCTGACCGATGCGAACTTTTGGGGAGGCTATGGCGACCAATGATCCGTTCTGAGATTCTGAAAGAAATCGCCCCGATCCTGCGCGACCAACTTGTGGTCTGCAACATTGGCATTCCCAGCCAGGAACTGCACGCCATCGATGACCAGCCGACGAATTTCTACATGCTGGGCACTATGGGTTTGGCTTCATCCATTGGTCTGGGTCTGGCTTTGGTGCAGCCTAAACCGGTGATCGTGATTGATGGGGATGGCTCGATCCTGACCAATCTGGGTACGCTTCCGACCATCGCCAACAACGTGGCGGATAACTATATCTTGCTGATCGTCGACAACGGCTCCTACGGCTCAACCGGGGACCAGCCAACCTATGCGGGTCAGAAAACCTCTCTGACGAAAATGGCGCAGGCTGCGGGGTGTGAGCGGGTAGTCGAATGTGCCGCCGAGGATACGGGTCGCGTGCTGCAAGAGGCGCTGGATAGCAAACAGATGACCATTATCGTCAGCAAATGTGAAAGCGGCAACGCCAAGATGCCGGTTATCACGATGGACCCGGTGGTGATCCGTGACCGCTTTATGAAAGCTGTCGAGGCCTGATGGCCGCAAGCGACATTCATTCAGCCGAAGACGCCCGCCGCCTTGCGCGGCGGCGTTTGCCTTGGATGGTGTTCGACTATATCGATGGTGCTGCGGGGGCTGAGGTCGGGGCCACGCGCAATCGAGCCGCCCTGGATGCGATGACCCTGCGTCCGCGTATACTGCGGGATGTGAGTGAGCGCTCATTGGCAAGCTCTGTCTTTGGCAAATCCGCACAACGTCCATTTGGCATTGCGCCCATGGGAATGTGCAACCTGTCAGGCCCGGGGGCTGATCTGATGCTGGCGCGTCTGTCTGCGCGCTATTCGGTACCGTTGGGCGTATCGACTGTGGCCTCCACCGCGATGGAAAAGATGCTGGAGGTGTCCGAGGGCAATGCCTGGTTTCAGCTGTATTTCAGCGGGGATGGATCAGGAACCACTAAGCTTGTGGATCGGGCCAAGGCTGCGGGATACGACACCCTTGTTCTGACTGTCGATGTCCCCGAGGTTGGGCGCAGACCACGCGAATTGCGGCACGGGTTCCGCATGCCGTTCCGGTTGGGTCCCCGTCAGTTTCTGGACTTCGCGCTGCATCCGCGCTGGTCCTTGTCGACCCTGGTGCACGGTAAGCCGCAAATGGCCAATTTCCTGATGGACGGGTACGAGTTTGACCGAACCGAAAGCCGCGCCAAAGCAGATTGGGACACGCTGGCAAGCCTTCGGGATCGGTGGTCGGGGCATCTGGTGGTCAAAGGTGTATTGGATGTCGACGACGCGGTTGCGCTCAAGGCTGTCGGGGTGGATGCCATTCAGGTCTCCAGCCACGGCGCCCGGCAACTTGAAAGCGCACCGGCCCCATTTTCCATCCTGCCCGAAATCCGCGCCGCAGTCGGAGAAACATTTCCGCTGTTCTATGATAGCGGCCTACGTTCCGGCGAGGATGCTTTGAAAGCCCTTCTCACAGGCGCGAACTTCACTTTCTTCGGCCGGATCCTGCAATTCGCCATTGCAGCGGGGGGCGAAGAGGGGCTGCACCAGCTGTGGCAGGTTCTCAGCGATGAGATGAGCATTGCCATGGCCCAGATCGGTGCCGCTCAGATCGCACAAGCGGCAGGTCAGAACGCCGGTCAGCCTTAGATCAAAGGGCGGTCATTCTTAAGGTGTCGCTGCACCATATTGCGAACTTTACGACCTTTGGATGGAATGTGTCGCGCGGATCGTGCCACATACCCGGGTAGCCTAAGGTCGGGGAATAACTCAAGAATCTCGGCGCGTGCGGCTTGGGGTAAGCTGTCCATGGCCTGTGGGCCCGTAAACAGGCTTTCTGAAGGAGCTCCTTCAGCAAACACAACCTCATGGCGGTCAAATAGCATGTGGTAGTAAGTTACCGACTGAGCGTTGTCTTCACGGTTGATACCCGGCAGGTCGGTCAGCATATGAGCGGGCACCAGAACCTCTGTGGCATCGAACATCCGGGTGGCAATGGGCGAACGCACCAGCATTCTGTGTTGAGGCGACACCAAGAGGTCTCGGCATGGCAACCCTCGGCCCAAAGCACCAGCCTCAATCCGTATCGGTTTGAGCTTGGGTTTAGCCGCCAGCGCTGCCCGATCCAGTTGAGTTGACCCAATCCAGCGAATGATCTGATCCCCGTGATCAGCCGTGCAAACCAAATCACCAGCACTTAGGGAGTCGATCGGTTTCAGCCCCGACGGCGTTGCAATCAGAGTGCCAGCGGCAAAACAGGGCACATCGATAATTGAGGTTGGATCGGTCGTATCAGGCGCGTTTGTTGGCGTGACATTGACGACCTGAATGTTGTAGGTCACGCCCGGGTCCAGTGGCTCAGACGTGATGTATCCGACCAGGGTGCCCTCGACTTCAACGGCATAGACCGTGATGTTGCCGCCACCGGGCACGGTCAGGATATAGGATTCCTCGAGATAGATGTCGCCGCTGGCAAAGGTGGTCGACCCGTCCAGATTGGTAACAACGCCTGTTTGCGTCGCGTCATCCCCGTTTTCGTTGCTGAACCTGTCGCCGTTAAACACGGTTCCCGTGTCAGGCAGCGGGTTGCCCCCGTTCAAAATGGTGCCACCTGCCGCGTCCTCGACATCAAAGACCCTGCGATCCGTCGCCGGGTCATAGCTTGCGGATAAGGTGATAGTATCCTGGCCGAAAAAATTTACTGAAATGACACCCGGCGCGTAGCCGATATATGAATAGTTCGCCATGACTAAACCTGAAACTCATCCACTGGGTAAAACTTTGTCATTGTTTGGCTCTCTAAGATGTTGCGGGATGACATCCAAAAGCGACCAAGCAGCGCCACGCTTACAGCTTGTTTAAGGCGAATAATAGGCGGCACTCCTAAAAAACTGTGTGGGCCAGTCAGAAATCCCATAACAAATTGTAAACAAATTGAGATCGACGGCTGCGATCCTGGACCAATGGGTGGGATGGACTGGGTGGAAATCACTCGCGCGCCACACGCTGGCGTAAAAACCTTACACAGAGGGTTCGGATTGGAATATGTGTTTCACATCGCGGGTGTTTCGGAACACGATTACAAAACCGCAATAACAGGACGGGACCTTGGCCGAGACTTCTGTACGTGAGGCGATATTTCTGAACGGTAGTCTGATGCGCCACGTGACGCGCATGTCGCTCACCACCAGTATCGGATTGATGGCCATTTTCGCCGTTGATTTCGTCGACATGGTCTTCATTTCAATGCTGGGAAATGACGCCTTGGCTGCGGCGGTGGGGTATGCCGGTACGCTGCTGTTTTTTACCAACGCGATCAATATCGGGCTGTCGATTTCAGCAGGCGCTCTTGTCGCGAGAGAGCTTGGCGCTGGCCAGCCTGAACAAGCCCGCAACTATGCATCCAGTGTGGCTGTGATTGGTCTGATCTTGGGATTAATAGTCTCCACTTTAGTGCTGTTAAACATCAGCTTTTTGCTATCTTTGCTTGGAGCCGAAGGGGAGGTTCTAAGGCTGGCAACCCGCTATGTCTCGATCATTTTGCCTACGATGTGGGTGATGTCGATTGCGATGGCATCCATGGCGGTTCTGCGGGCTCATGGGGATGCGCGCCGGTCCATGATGGCGACCATCTATGGTGGCGTGGTGAACGCGGTTCTTGACCCGATCCTGATTTTCGGGGTCGGGCTCGGGCTCGATGGAGCGGCGATTGCATCCGTGATCGCGCGCGTTTGTATGCTGGCCGCCGCCCTGTGGCCTGCCTTGCGCGTGCATCAGGCCTTTGCGCGCCCCTCAATGAGACAAGTGGTACAGGATATCCGGCCTGTTCGGGCCATTGCGATCCCGGCGGTGTTGACCAATGTGGCCACACCCATCGGCAACGCCATCGTCGTGCGCGAGATTGCCCAATACGGAACAGACGCTGTCGCCGGTATGGCAGTGATCGGGCGTTTGTTACCCGTGGCGTTTTCGGTGATTTTTGCGCTGTCGGGCGCCATTGGTCCCATTATCGGACAAAATTACGGGGCCGAGAAATTCGACCGTGTTCGCACAGCTTATCTGGCGGGCATCAAATTCACTGCAATTTATGTTCTTGGTATGGCTGCGATCCTGTTCTTGCTGCGCGCGCCGATCGCAGATCTATTTGCAGCCCAAGGCGAAACCCGCACCCTGATTTACCTGTTCTGCGGACCATTGGCGCTGGCGTCGTTTTTCAACGGTGTCATCTTTGTCGCAAACGCCAGTTTCAACAATCTGGGGCATCCGGTCTATTCAACCTGGATCAACTGGGGTCGCCACACGGTAGGCACCTGGATATTCGCGACGATCGGGTCAAGCCTTGCCGGGGCATCTGGTGTTCTGCTGGGCCAAGCATTCGGTGGTGTCATTTTCGCTGTGATCAGCTGGGGTCTGGTCATGCGCGTGGTGTCCGGCCTGCAGCGGACACAAACGGCTGAGCCCTTCGCGGATCAAAACCGCATCCATTCGCTGTTTGGTCGGCGGGGTTGGTAGCTGCCTCAGTTCCCCTGATTGCGCGCTTCGAGCCGCTCAAGGTTCACAACGGTCGACAGCATCAGCCGATCATGGCTCCAGTCGTGTCTTTGCTGAACAGAGGCAGAGCCGACGGCCAGCAGGCTGGCAAAGATCAGCGTCAGACCCAGAAAGAACACGGGCAGGGGGGGCACGATCTGCGGCGCTTCGGTCAGGGCCAGAACCCTCTGACGTAACACATGTTTGGCTTTGCCGCCGCTGACCAGCGCAACGTTCAGGACACGTGGGTGGCCGACTGACACGGTGCGGGCGCAATAGTCCAGCAAACAGGTGGTGTATTCGCGCGAGTCGATCCGTTTGCGTGCGACCACGGACTGATCACAGGCCAGCTCGCGCAGGCGATCAAACTGGTATTTCAGGACCAGATAGGCCGGGTTCCAGAACAGAAGCGGACGCAGCAGTTCGAACCCAAGCTCCCACTCTACATCTCCCGCGCGGATGTGCTGAAATTCGTGTGCCAACGCAAAGCGTAGCTCGCGGGGGGTATCCAGTAGATGGCTGGGAAGCACCACGTGACGACGGCGCAGGCCGCGCACAGCGAACGGAACGGTGATACGATCAGACAGGCGGATATCAACCTTGTTTGACTGCCGCCAGAGAAAGCTGGTCCCGACCGTGGCGCGAATGGCAAGCGCGTCACGCGTGACACGCAGCGCCAGCACAACTGCTACACAGGCCAATACGGACAACATAATGGTGATGGCGGTCGATTGACCGGACAGGACCTGATCCAACCAACGCTCGCGGGTGTTCAGCAACGCTTCAAATTGGGTGGCGGGCATTGCAATCTCGCCACGCAGATAGGCAGCTACTGCAATATCACCAAGTGCTACAGCCCGATCCGGCCAGATGAGGCTGGCCATGGCGGACACACCAAGCGCCAGCAGCGGGCTGGCCAGAACGCAGAGACACAACACCTTGAACGCGCGCAGCTGAGCGATATAGCCGCCGCGCAGCGATGTGCGGGCCAAAGCAGCGCGTGCGATCACCCAGATCACAGCGGACAGGCCCAAAACGATATTCATTTCTAGATAAGCGTCGAGTACCGGTTTAACCGCGGTCATGTTGCAGTCTCCTCTCTACCAGTGCTCGAATCTCCTCCAGATCGGTTTCGCTCAGACCTTCATCGTCCACCAAGCGGGCGACCAGAGAGGCGGGCGTGTTGTCAAACAACGTCCGCGACAGGTTCTGAAGTGAGCGTGCCTGATACCTGTCCTTGTCCAGAAGTGGCCGATAGATCAGCGTCTTGCCATCCTTGCGACTTTCGACAAATCCCTTTTCGTCAAGAATGCGCAGGATCGTGGCGCCTGATGTATAGGCCAGATTCCGTTCTGGGGGCAGGCGACCTAAAACATCACGCACCGAACCTTGCCCAAGCGCCCAGAGCTCGTTCATGAACTCCAGTTCAACTTCGGTCAGCAGGTTTGTCGTCTTTTTCTTACGCATTGATCTCGGTGTCGTCATGTTTGGTCTGCCTGTCAGACAAGCATCCTTTCGCTGTTTCGCAAAGCTTAAACTTTCCAGAAGACGAAGATGCCCCAGCCGATGGAGAGGAAAAGCGGGGTCCAGACGGGCTGACCAACCAGCCCGAGCCAGGCAAGGAAGATATAGGCCGAACCTAATAGCGTGATAAACAGCCTATCGCCCAGCGTGGTTGTCAGGCCCAACACGCCACGCCGTTCGATCCCGTCGCGGTACTTGAACCCTTCGAGCAGGCCGATCAGCGCGATGGCCGAAAAGATGCCGACGAACAGGGCCAAAGTCGCTGGCGTCCACGCCATCCAGAAATCGGGCCACAGAGGGTCGGTCCAAGAGAAGCCTTTTTCCTCTTGCTGGCCGACGCTGCCCCAGCCAGCTTGCTGGGCGACGGCGATAGTTGGGAGGAAGGGGAGGGCAAGAAGAAGTTTGCGCATATCGAACCTCACACACGTCCCATCGCGAAACCACGCGCGATGTAGTTGCGGACAAACCAGATGACGATGGCACCGGGGATGATGGTCAGGGTTCCGGCGGCTGCCAACAGACCCAACTCATACCCCGCGCTGGAGGCGGTGCGGGTCATCACGGCAGCGATGGGTTTTGCCTCGACCGCAGTCAGGGTTTTGGCGAGCAGCATTTCCACCCACGAGAACATGAAGCAGAAGAAGGCTGCGACGCCCACGCCCGCTTTGATGTTCGGCAAAAAGATCGTCACGAAGAAGCGCGGGAAGGAATAGCCGTCGACATAGGCCGTCTCGTCCAGCTCCTTGGGGATGCCGCGCATGAACCCCTCCAAAATCCACACCGCCAGTGGCACGTTGAACAGCGTATGCGCCAGCGCCACTGCCAGATAAGTGTCGAACAGGTGGATCGACGAATAAAGCTGGAAGAAGGGCAGCGCAAAGACTGCCGCCGGGGCCATTCGGTTGGTCAGCAGCCAGAAGAACAACTGCTTGTCGCCCAGGAACCGATAGCGCGAGAAGGCGTAGGCCGCGGGCAGGGCCACACAGACCGACAACACCGTGTTGATCGTCACGTAGATGATCGAGTTGATGTAGCCCCAGTACCATGTCGGATCGGTGAAGATGGTGATGTAGTTTTCCAGCGTAAAGGTCTGGGGAAACAGGGAAAAGCCCGACAGGATCTCGTTCGTGGTTTTGAAGGACATCGCCACAAGCCAATAGATCGGCAGCATCAGAAACGCGATATAGAGGATCGGGATCAGGGACCGCTTCTTCATTGCGCGTCATCCTTTGTCATCAGTGTGTAGAAGACCCAGCTGACCAGCAGCGTGATAGCGAAGTAGATCAGACTCATCGCGGCTGCGGGGCCGAGATCGAACTGTCCCAGGGCGATCTTCACAAGGTCGATCGACAGCAAAGTGGTTGAGTTGCCGGGGCCACCGCCTGTTAGAACGAAAGGCTCGGTATAGATGTTGAAACTGTCCATGAACCGCAGCAGCACCGCGATGGTCAGAACCGTTTTCATCTTTGGCAGTTGGATGTAACGGAACACCGACCAAGGGCTGGCCCCGTCGATCTTGGCCGCTTGATAGTAAGCGTCCGGGATAGATACGAGGCCCGCATAGCACAGCAACACGACCAGCGAGGTCCAGTGCCAAACATCCATCACAACGACCGTGATCCATGCCGAAAGTGGCTGCTGGGTCATGTCATAGTTGATGCCCAGCACGTCATTCAGGAAGTATCCCAGCAGGCCGATCTTGGGCAGGGTGAAGATGTTCCACATTGAGCCCACCACGTTCCAAGGGATGAGCATCGGCAGGGCCATCAGAACCAGGCAGACCGGCACCCAGAACCCTTTGCGCGGCATCGACAGAGCGACGATGATGCCCAAGGGCACCTCGATCAGCAGGATCAGGAAGGTAAAGAGGAACTGCCGACCAAGGGCCGCTTGGAAACGGTCCGAGCGCAGGATTTGCTCGAACCAGCCCAGACCTTCCCAGAAAAACTGGTTGTTGCCGAAGGTTTCCTGCACCGAGTAGTTGACCACCGTCATCATCGGCACCAGCGCGTTGAACGCGACCAGTGCCAGCACCGGCAGGACAAAGAACCAAGCTTTTTGGTTTTCCGTTCTCATCAGCTGCGCTCCTCGGTTGCGATCCAGCCGTCGCGGTAAACGCGGGATTGTTCTGGTTTGAATTGCAGGAAGACCTGTGAGCCCGGATTGGGTGCATTATGTTCGGTCACGGCTTTAAGGGCGGTGTCGCCGACCATGGCGCTGACCACGTAGTGGCGGCCGATATCGGACACTTTGGTGACCTGCGCAGGAATACCGGTGTCGCCGAAGCCCACATATTCCGGGCGGATGCCCAGATCAGTTCGGCCACCGTCTCCGTGGGTTGGGCCTTCCAGCATGACCTCGTGGCCTTCGAACAGGGCGCGGTCGCCTTTGGCCTCGCAGGGGAGGACGTTCATGCCGGGGGAACCGATGAAATGACCGACAAAAGTGTGCTGAGGGCGTTCGAACAGCTCAACCGGGGTACCGATCTGAACCACTTCGCCTTCCTGCATCACTACGACCTCATCGGCAAAGGTCAGCGCTTCGGTCTGGTCGTGGGTCACATAGATCATCGTGGCCTTTACGCGCTGGTGCAGTTCTTTTAGTTTCGACCGCAGTTTCCATTTCAGATGCGGGTCGATCACGGTCAGCGGCTCGTCAAACATCACCGCGTTGACGTGATCGCGGACCAGACCGCGGCCCATCGAAATCTTCTGCTTATTATCCGGGCTCAATCCGGCGGCACGAGTGCCCAGCATATCCGTGACGTCCAACATCTCGGCTATCTCATCGACGCGGCGTTTGATCGTCGCTGCGTCCACGCCCCGGTTTTTCAGCGGAAAGGCCAGGTTTTCGCCCACGGTCATCGTGTCGTAGATCACCGGGAACTGGAACACCTGCGCGATGTTGCGCTGATCTGGTGGTAGGGCTGTAACATCCTGACCATCAAACAGAATCTGTCCCTCAGACGGGGTCAGCAGACCCGAGATGATGTTTAGCAAGGTGGACTTGCCGCAGCCCGACGGCCCAAGCAGAGCATAGGCACCGCCATCACGCCAGGTCACGTCAATCTCTTTCAGCGCATAATCCTCGGGGCCTTTCGGCGATGGCATATAGCTGTGTCGCAGGTTGGAAAGCTTGATCTGTGCCATGTCAGGCCACCCTTTGGCCGTCTTGGCCGAAATACCGGCAATGGGCCGGGTTCATGTAGAAACTGTGATCTTCGCCGACCTCATAGGGGTGCACCCCTGCTGCCAAGGACACCCAGTCATCCGATCCATGCCGGAAATGCGCGCTGGAGTCGGAACCCGACAGTTCTGTCACGATCACTCGGCCCGTCAGTTCCACATCAGCATCCGATGTGCGGAACGGTGTCACACGATGTGGGCGCACGGCGACCATGTAGTCTCCGTCGGCCATGTCCGAGACCTTCCAGCCTCCGCCGCCTGCCAATTGCGCCTGCGCACCTGATACGGTGATGCGGGCAACATTGATCGGCGGGTCCGAGAAAACGCGGGCGGCCGCGATGTTTTCGGGATTGCGATAGATGTCTGCGGTCGGACCGAATTGCGTGACGCGACCGTCTTCCATCAAAGCCGTGTAACCGCCCAAAAGCAGGGCTTCTTCGGGTTCCGAGGTCGCGTAGACGACAACGGCACCGCGTCCTGCAAACAGGTCAGGAAGCTGTTCACGCAATTCCTCACGCAGCTTGTAGTCCAGATTTGCCAGTGGTTCATCCAGGAACACAGCCCGGCTCTCTTTCGCAATCGCACGCGCCAGGGCGGTCCGTTGTTGTTGGCCACCCGACAGCTCATGCGGGCGGCGGTGCAGCATCGGGCGCAGTTGCAAGAGGTCAGCAGCCTCTTCCACGCGGCCTTCGATTTCGGATTTCGCCATGCCAGCCACGCGCAAAGGCGAGGCGATGTTGTCAAAAACGGTCATGTGCGGGTAGTTCACGAAGAACTGGTGAACCAAGCTGATCTGCCGTTTTTGTGTGTTCAGCTTAGTGACGTCCTGCCCATCCATGAGGACCTTGCCCGAGGCAATCGGGTCCAACCCGGCCATCATCTTGATCAGAGAGGTCTTGCCCGATCCGGTCGCCCCCAAAAGCACATTGAAATGGCCGGTGCGCAACGTCAGGGTCGTGGGCTTGATATGGATGGTGTTGCCAACCCGTTTGGTGGCGTCTTGTAGTTCGATCATGTCCGTGGATTCCGGTCCTTCAGTGCACGCACTGGTCTTGGGAAGGAGGTGCCGAAAACGGCACCCCCAGTTCTTTCGAGCTTACTGAGACTGCCAGCGCTGAACCAGTTCGTCATAGTTGACGGTCTGGCCTTGCGGCTTTTCGTTCTCAAGCTTGGCCTTGGGCGAGCCCGGCTTTTCCAGCCAGAAGGCCGCATCCTGCGGTTCGTTCAGGCGTGGACCACAACCGCCATAGACGTTGGCGGCCTCATCTGCAGCCTGCATCCGGGACATGGTGATGTCCATCTCTTCGGCCAGACGATCCATCGCCTCTTGCGGGGTGAAGGCGCCCGAGTTCACGTCACCGATCTGCTGCCACCAGATTTGGGCCAGCTTCGGATAGTCCGGAACGTTGATGCCGGTCGGCGACCATGCCACACGGTCAGGCGAGCGATAGAACTCGACCAGACCACCCAGCTTGGGTGCACGTTCAGTGAACGACTCGTGATTGACCGAGCTGTCGCGGATGAAAGTCAGACCCACATGGGACTTCTTCACATCGACAGTCTTGGAGGTCACGAACTGGGCATAGAGCCAAGCTGCCTGAGCACGATCCTCGGGGGTCGACTTCAGGAAGGTCCAGGAACCCACGTCCTGATAACCAACCTTCTGGCCTTCTTCCCAATAGGGGCCGTGCGGGCTGGGCGCCATGCGCCATAGCGGCGTGCCTTCGTCGTCGACAGTGTTATTGCCTTCGGACTTCGGCTTCACCATGTCGGCGGTAAAGGCGGTGTACCAGAATATCTGCTGGGCCACGTTGCCTTGGCTAAGTGCCGGCAGCGACTGGTAGAAGTCATAAGACGCCGCACCCGGAGGCGCGTAGGCCCGCAGCCATTCATCCCACTTGCGGATCGCATAGACCGCAGCCGGACCGTTGGCCGCGCCACCGCGCGAGACGGAGGCCCCAACAGGGTTACAGGTGCCCGCTTCCATGCGGATGCCCCATTCATCAACGGGTACACCATTCGGCTCACCCACGTCACCAGCACCGGCCATCGACAGCCAGGCGTCGGTCATACGCCAACCCAAGTCAGGCGCACGCTTGCCGTAATCCATATGACCATAGATTGTCACACCATCGACTTCCTTGACGTCATTCGTAAAGAACTCGGCGATGTCCTCGTAAGCGGACCAGTTGACCGGAACACCCAGATCATAGCCGTATTTCTCTTTGAACGCGGCCTTGTTGGCTTCGTCATCGAACCAGTCCTTGCGGAACCAGTAGAGGTTCGCGAACTGCTGGTCGGGCAGCTGATATAGCTTGCCGTCCGGACCGGTGGTGAACTGAATGCCCATGAAGTCATCCAGATCCAGCGTCGGCGAGGTTGTCGCCGCCCAGCCACCGCCCATCATGTCTGTCAGCGGGTAGGCCAGCTGCAGGCGCGAGTGGGTGCCAATCAGGTCACTGTCGTTGACATAGCCGTCATACAGGTTCCGACCCGTTTGCATCTGGGTCTGAACGGCCTGCACCACTTCACCTTCACCCAGGATCTGGTGGTTGACCTTGATTCCGGTGATTTCCTCGAACGCCTTGGTCAGAACCTCGGATTCATACGAGTGGGTGGGGATGCCTTCGGACAGGACGTTAATCTCCATGCCCGCATAGGGTTGTGCAGCTTCGATGAACCACTGCATCTCGGCCATCTGCTCGTCTTTCGACAAGGTCGATGGCTGGAATTCGTCGTCAATCCAACGTTGTGCTGCGGCTTCGTCGGCCCAAGCAGAACCGTGCCCCGCAATGACGGCAGCCGCCGCCACTGCGGAAAGTAGATGTCTCCGCATCTGTCTCCTCCCAAAGATTTTGGTTGCGTCCGGCGCAAACCGGATGAGGGGAAGCATCAGCGATTTCTTGCGTATGTGTCAAACTAAATTTTTAGTAATTGTCCTTCGGGCATTCCGAGATGTGAAGAATTATGGGATTGGGGTGGTTGAGAGACGTCGATAAATAATTGATTATAAATCAAAATACTTTGCATCTGGTTTCCGATGAGCTGGCAATGGAGACGCAATCATACGATACTACTCAGCAGGATTGGTGCACGCTATCAACCACGACCCTCGTTGATCCTGCTGTTGCCAAAACAACCAAGGCTTGAGCCTAGAATGATCAAAAAAGCCAAAATGCTGGATTTACCAACCCTGATTTGTAGTTTGTGCGCCAGTTCGATTCTTCGGAGCGGAATGTGAAAAAACACGCACTCAACACCCATCGGGAACTTGAATTGCTTGAGGCGTTGAAGCGTCTTGGTGGCACCGCCCGAAACACTGAACTGGCCACAATGCTGGACGTCTCGGAAGAGACCGTGCGCCGTACGATCAAAGCCCTGTCAAAGGCTGGTACTGTCGAGCGGGTCCATGGCGGCGTGTTTTTGGCAGGTGCGCAGGGCGATCCGGGTTTCTTTCGTCGTATTTCGCAGCACGCCGATGAAAAACGCGCGATTGCTCGGCATGTTGCGACCATGGTCGAGAATCAAATGACCGTCTTCCTGGATGTCGGATCAACGACCGCTTTTGTCGCGGAAGAATTGCGCCAGGCCCAAAACCTAACCATCGTCACCAATTCAATCGTCGTGGCGCTTACATTGGTTGGGGTCAACGGCAACCGGGCGCATCTGTTAGGCGGTGAGATGCAAAGCGATGAACGCGGCACGTTCGGGCATGTCGCGCACAAGCAGGTGCAGCGTTACGCATTCGATTTGGCGGTCCTCAGCACCGATGCGATCTCGGACAGCAAAGGGTTTTTGTACCAAAGCGCGGCTGAGGCTGATTTAGCGTTCACAGTTGCCAATCATACCGATCACGTTGTGATGGCAGCGGATCAGCACAAATTCGATGCGTCCGCGCCTTATGTTGGGCCAGACCCACGGATGGTTCATATGTTGGTCACGGACAGCGCTCCGAAGCAGGCATTTGCTGACCAGATCGCGAAATGGGGGATCAAGCTACAGGTTGCTTCGGCGGGTTAGCCTGCGTGGCAAGATGCTGAACCTAGGTCAAAGAAGTTTCACCAAGTGGTAGCCCGTAGGGAACATACGGATTGTCAGCAAAAACAACTACTTATGTTGGCTAACCGTGCCCTTATTGCACCTAGTGGTGCCTTGGGGAATACAATTGTTTGGCTAACCTCTTATGCAGAGGTTTGAAGTTCAAACGTTGGCATTGATGCAGTGACAACTGCGGTGATCTTCCACCAAGTTGTTCAGCTTGATGAACTGAACGAAAGACTAGTTCCATGGAAATTTGAAGAACCCTCGGTGGAGGCCTGATAAGCTAACACCGAGGGTTCCCTGCGTGAATACAGGTCTTTTGAACCAGATACACGGCTGACAAGTAGGACGGTATTTCCTCTAGGCTGCACCATCAAGGCATAATTATTCTGAAATCGCGCTCAGGAAAGTTCTTATGTTAAGCTATTGATACTAAATAAAAAAATGGTAGCCCGTAGGGGAATCGAACCCCTCTTTCCAGGTTGAAAACCTGGCGTCCTAACCGATAGACGAACGGGCCACGCTGGCTAACCTACGAAATCCCTAGGTTAGCCACTGCTAACCCATTGGGAAATAGGTAAAAATTCAAGTTGGTAGCCCGTAGGGGAATCGAACCCCTCTTTCCAGGTTGAAAACCTGGCGTCCTAACCGATAGACGAACGGGCCACGCTGGCTTGTGGAGGGCCTTTTACGGTTTCACCCCGACCCCCGCAAGCCGAAAAATGCAGGGATGTGAAAGTTTTTGAACGGCTGAAAGGGCAGACAAAATCCTTATCAGTTGGCTTCGGCTGCGTCCTCAAGCCGAAGCTGTACATTTTGCCGTCCGCCCCAAGTGTTCACCTCAAGCCGACCAGCAAAGTGAAACCGTGCACCGCCATGATTTGACAGCCGTTCCCCAAGCGGCCCGTCGAAGGCGCCAAAGGCAATGGCATCCAGCCCGCCGCCCATTCCATCAGACAGAGACAGTTTCAGATGCGTCTCGCCTACGCGCTTGGCAAACCGCACCTGCAGATCGGGCAGAGCATAACGTGGGGCAGGGGCGCTGGCCCCAAAAGGGCCTGCCTTTTCAATCTGTTCGATTAATTCCACTGTTGCCGCGCCGGGCATAAGCGCTCCGTCCAACCGCACGTCCGCCGGTCCACCTTGCCCCGCACCTTGCTTTTCCAGCAACTCCGACAGGCGCGCCATTGCAGGCTCCAACTGATCCCGCATCACGGTTAGACCTGCGGCCATCTTGTGCCCACCACCTTTGATCAATAGCCCTTCGGTTGCTAGACGCTGGATGGAAGCCCCCAGATCAACGCCCGAGACTGACCGGCCCGAACCCTTGCCTTCATCACCGTCAAATCCGATCACTATAGCTGGCCGGTTCGCCGCTTCTTTCAGGCGCGAGGCGACAATGCCGACCACGCCGGGATGCCAGTCTTCGCCAGCCGCCCAGACGAGGGGTACATCCAGACCCCGATCCTCAGCCTGTTGCAAAGCGGCCGCGCGCACGGCGTTTTCGATGTCGCGCCGCTCTGTGTTTAGCGCGTCCAACCGTTGGGCTAGTGCTTCGGCCTCGGACGTCGAGTCGGTGCTGAGCAGCCGCGCACCCAGATCGGCCTGACCGATGCGCCCCCCGGCATTGACCCGAGGGCCCAGCAGAAACCCAAGATGATAACTGTTCGGGGCCGAATCCATCCGGGCCACATCGGATAAGGCCACTAGGCCAGGCCGTTGCCGACCGGCCATCACCTTCAGCCCCTGCCGTACCAGCGCGCGATTGGCTTCGATCAGCGGGGCGACATCGGCCACCGTGGCCAGCGCGACCAGATCGAGCAGAGAGACCAGATCCGGCCCGGTGGCGCCTGCTTTGCGCATTTGCCGCCCGGCCTCGACCAGCATCAAAAAGACTACCCCAGCCGCACAGAGATAGCCCAGATCACCGCTTTCATCCTGCCGGTTCGGGTTCACGACGGCGACGCAATCCGGCAGCGTTTCCGCGCCCAGATGGTGATCCAGCACGATCACATCCGCACCCTTGGCTGCTGCAATGGGTTCGTGGCTGAGGGTGCCGCAGTCGACACAGATGATCAGGTCATGTGCTGCCGCCAGCTCCCGCATGGCAGGCACATTCGGTCCGTATCCTTCGTCGATCCGGTCCGGCACATAAAGCGTCGCTTGCAACCCCATCTGACGCAGCCAGACCAAAAGCAAAGCCGCTGAACTGCCACCGTCTACGTCATAATCTGCGAAAACCGCGATACGCTGCCTTTCGCACACCGCAGTGAGAAAGCGCGTCGCCGCGACTTCCATGTCTTTCAGGCTGCGCGGGTCAGGCAACAGCTCCTTCAGCTTTGGTTCCAGAAACCCTGCTGCTTCCATCGGAGGCACGCCGCGTCGTGCCAGAACCTGGCAGACTGCGCGCGGCAAGTCGGCCTGCTGCACCAGCATTTCAGTCGCGCGCTCAACCTCGGGCGAGGGGCCCACCCATCGCCGACCTGTCAATGACTTCTCAACGGCTAGAAAGCTCATCCTGCCCCTCATATGCCAAGGCCGGACCCACATGGATCCGGCCTCTTAATCTCTTTACAAATACTCTTGCCGAAGGTGGCGGCGCAAGCCGCTTAGGCGTCGGCGTGCGACCACATCGGTGTGCGGTATGACATGCGGCGCACTGATCCGGTTTTGGATCGCATCAGCAAGGTTGTTGTCTCAAGCCAGCCTGGCTCGCGCTTGATACGCGGCAGAAGCGATCCGCCGGTCACGCCAGTCGCTGCAAAGATCACATCCGCTGTCACCATCTCGTCGCGGGTGTAGATGCGGTCTAGGTCAGCGATGCCTGCCTTTGCGGCGCGACCGCGTTCGTCGTCGTTGCGGAACAACAAACGACCAAAGATCTGACCGCCCATACATTTCAGTGCGGCCGCGGCCAATACACCTTCGGGCGCGCCACCTTGACCCATATACATGTCGATCCCTGTGGTCTCGCTTTCGGCGCAATGCATCACGCCGGCCACATCGCCATCGGTGATCAGGCGGATCGAAGCGCCGGTTTCACGGACCTCGGCAATCATCGCCTCGTGGCGCGGACGTTCCAGAATACAGACAGTGATGTCTGCGGGCTCACAGTTTTTGGCTTTGGCTAGGGCTTCCACGCGCTCACGCGGGGACATGTCCAGCGAGACTACGCCTTCGTCATAGCCAGGACCCACGGCCAGCTTGTCCATATAGACGTCGGGTGCGTGCAGCATCGACCCGCGCGGGCCCATGGCGATGACGGTTAGCGCGTTGGGCATGTCCTTGGCGGTCAGAGTGGTGCCTTCCAGCGGGTCCAGTGCGATATCAACGCCGGGGCCATTTCCGGTGCCAACTTCTTCACCGATATACAGCATCGGAGCCTCATCACGCTCACCTTCGCCAATAACGACGACACCTGCGATATCCAGCAAGTTCAGCTGTTCACGCATCGCATTGACGGCGGCCTGATCTGCGGCTTTCTCGTCTCCGCGCCCCACCAGCGAGGCCGAGGCAAGCGCTGCCTGTTCTGCGACACGCGCAAGCCCCAATGACAGCAGGCGGTCGTTAAAATCGGTTTTGGCAGCGTTCATGCGATGTATTCCTTTGGTCGGCAATGACGTTACGTCTGGCATAGCCTGCACAAGGCGCAGGCTGCAAGGGGTCAGACCTGTTCGATCCGCAGCGCGACGGGCTCGTCCGCAACAACATCGGTTGCCCGGAACCCATCCAGGGCCACGTCCAATGTCGCCCGCGTTGTCTTATGCGTTACGATCAGAACCGGTGCGGTGCTTTCACTGTGCCCATACTGGCGCATCCGGTCGATCGAGACGCCCGCATCGCCCAGAATGGCGGCAATCTTGGCCAGCGCACCGGGTTTGTCCAGCAGGGCCAGACGCAGATAATAGGGCGCGGGCAGGCCGGTGACGGCCGGGGTTGCGGCCTCAAGCGAGCTTGCGGGTCGGCCAAAGGTCGAAATCTGAAGGCCGCGTGCCAGATCGCAGACATCGCCCATCACCGCGCTGGCGGTTGGGCCTTCGCCGGCACCGGGGCCGCGCAGGACAACCTGATCCACTGCGTCGCCTTCGATTACAACCATATTGGTACCGCCTTCCAGCTGCCCTAGCGGCGAGTCGCTGGGGACCAGGCAGGGCTGCATCCGCTGTTCAAGACCGCGCGCGGTGCGTTGCGCCACCCCCAGCAGTTTGATGCGAAAGCCCATGTCATGCGCCTGATCTATGTCATCCAGGCTGATCTGTTGAATACCTTCAATCTCGATCCCGTCGAAATTCGGTTTGGTGCCAAACGCAATTGACGACAGCAGCGCCAGTTTATGCGCCGCATCGATGCCGCCCACATCCAGGTTCGGATCGGCCTCAAGATATCCCAGTTCGGCACATTCATCGAACAGCGTGTTATAGCCCTGCCGCTGAGACTGCATCCGAGTCAGGATATAGTTGCAGGTGCCGTTCATGACGCCCATAACGCGGGTGATCTCATTGCCCGCCAGCCCCTCGGTCAGGGATTTGATGACGGGAATTCCACCTGCAACAGCCGCTTCAAAACGGATCACTCGGCCCGCAGCTTCGGCCTGTTCGGCAAGCGCCTGACCATGAATGGCCAGCAGGGCTTTGTTTGCGGTGGCGACGTCTTTGCCGCTGGCCAAAGCGGCCTCGACCGACGCTTTTGCCGGACCGTTTTCGCCGCCCATCAGCTCGACATAGACATCAATATCATCGCGCTGGGCCAAGGCGACCGGATCGGTCTCCCATGCATAGTCGGACAGGTTCACACCACGGTCTTTGTTCGGGTCGCGTGCGGCCACAGCCACGATTTCGATCCGACGTCCCGTGCGTGCCTCAAGCAGATCGGCATGGCGGCGGATGATCTTGACGACACCCACACCAACTGTTCCCAAACCCGCAATTCCAAGCCGCAGCGCCTGTGTCATTCCGTGGGTTCCTTTCCGCTCGATCTATTCTGAAACCGGACGTTCATCCGGTCAGCGCTGCCTTAGCGGGTTCGGGCCGAGGGTGCAATCCGTCACGGCGGCACCACGGCCTCGGGTATCAGTTGGTTGGCGCGTTTTGAAGCGCCTCGGCCTTTTTCCTGAGCGCTTCGGCGCGTGCGTTTAGGTCTTCCTCGACCTCGTTGGCTTCGCTGGCCGGATCAATTGGCGTACCAAGCGAGTCCTGCAGTGGGATCAGGGGCGGATAAGCGGCCTTTTGCACCGAACGCGACTCAGAGCCGTCCAACTCAGGAATATCCGCGCAGCCCGTCAGGGTCAGCGTCAGGATCAGCAGGGGCAGGGCTTTGGTTGGCATGGGCTCTCGCGCGGTCACAGTGTGATCCTGTGATGCACGTTTTAACGCATTGGTTCAAGCGGGCTTCTATCTGAACATTTGTTCAGATACGGTATATCTCATGGCACGTACCCAGGGTTCTCACTCCGACATCACAGGCCCGCGTATTCGCAGCGCGGCGCTCAGGCTTTTTGCCCGCCACGGCTATGCGGCGGTGTCGATGCGCCAGATCGCCAAAGAGGTCGGCGTGCAGGCCGGGGCGCTGTATAACTATACGCCGGATAAGCAGAGCCTGCTGTTTCGTTTGATGCGCGAGCATATGCAGGACCTGTTACAGGCCTATGCCGCGTTGAATTCATCCTCTGATCCGCAAGAGGCATTGCGCGGCTTTGTCGGCTTCCACATCCGTTTCCACCTGGAGCGCCCGGATGAGGTCTTTATTGCCTATATGGAGTTGCGCAACCTGACCCCTGAGAATTTTGCAGAGATTGAGGATTTGCGCCGAAGCTATGAGAACGCGGTGGAAAAGATCCTGCGTGATGGGCAGCGGTCCGGGCGTTTTGCCATTGCGGATACCAAGATCGCCACACTCGCTGTTATCGCGATGCTAAACGGCGTGATGACGTGGTATCGCGCTGGTGGGCGCTTGTCGCTTGATGAGGTCGAGCAGGCCTATTGGGACATGGTGCGCCGTGCAGTGACGGCCTGACGGAGATCAGGCCGCCCCATTGATCAATGCGCCGGACGAATGAAAGTTCCGTTTCGCAGCTCCTTGAACGCCTGTTCCAGCTCGGCCCGCGTGTTCATCACAATGGGCCCATGCCAGGCGACTGGCTCATCAATAGGCGCGCCTGAGATCAGCAGAAAACGCACACCCTCGGGCCCGGCCTGAACTGTGACTTCGTCTCCTGTGCCAAAGCGCACCAGCGTACGATCCCCGGACATGTCGCGGATGTTCACCTCTTCCCCGGCGACCTCTTTCTCTAGCAACACGCCAGTTGGCTGTGAGGCATCGGCAAAGGCAGCTTGTCCGTGAAACACATAGGCAAAAGCGCGGCGATAGGTGTCGATGCGAAAGGTCTTCTTGACGCCGGCCGGTATCTGGATGTCCAGATACTGAGGGTCCGCCGCGATGCCATCCACCGGCCCGGTTTTGCCCCAGAAATCTCCCACGATCACGCGTACAATTGTGCCGTCATCGTCAATGATCTCGGGGATATCCCTGCTTTGCACGTCCTGATAGCGCGGCGCGGTCATTTTCTGGGCCGAGGGCAGGTTCCCCCAAAGCTGGAAACCGTGCATCTGGCCTGTGCTGTTTCCGTGTGGCATCTCCTGATGCAGAATACCGGACCCGGCGGTCATCCACTGCACATCGCCTGCGCCTAGCGTGCCGCTATTGCCCAACGAGTCCGAATGTTCGACCGTTCCGGCCAGCACATAGGTGATGGTTTCGATCCCGCGGTGAGGATGCCAGGGAAATCCGGCTTGGTAATCCTGTGGGCGTTCGTTGCGGAAGTCATCAAACAACAGAAACGGATCCAGCTCGGACGGGTCCTGAAAGCCGAACGCGCGGTGCAGTTTGACGCCAGCGCCCTCCATTGTTGGCATGGCTTTGCGGGTTTCCAATGTGGGTCTCAGGGACATGGGTGCCTCCTATTCCTTTGCCCAGCATGTAACCTCCGCTTGGTTGCGGTCAATTCGCATGGATTCACCGGCTTTGTGCAAATTTGTTCAGAGGTTTCAGCCCCTGTTGTTCAGCGAAGAAAGCAGATAAACGAAGGCCCAGGCTGACAGGAGACAAGAATGCAGGACGAAGTACTGGCCACAATTGAGGCCTCAGCGCCAAGACGTTGGATCGGGGTTCTTATGCTTGGCACGGTTGGCGTTTTGGTTCTGTATGTCGCGCTGTCCACGCCGCCCGAGCTGGTCTGGCAGGTGTTCTTGATTGTTGTCGGTGGGGCGGCGCTATGGCTGGCCTTTAGTGTCTGGCAGGCGACCCAAGACCGGATCGAGCTGACGCGCACAGAACTGCGCACCGGGGCAGGGCGTCTGATTGCGCTTGTCGATGAGATTGAGGCTGTCGACCGGGGCGTGTTCGCATTCAAACCCTCGAACGGGTTTCTGGTGCGTACGCGGGCAAAAACCTCGAACAGCTGGGCGCCGGGACTTTGGTGGCGCCTCGGACGCCGCGTTGGCGTAGGTGGCATGACCGCCGCCTCTGAGGCCAAGTTCATGTCAGAGATACTTTCGGCCCTGTTACTTGAAAGGGATGAGGCTTAGCAGTCGTCGGGATTGACCACCTTAAGATTGGTGAGCCCGCGCGGCTGTGTGAACATGAACTTGTTGATCGCAAAGGAATGATCCCCATAGCCGATCTTGAACGGGCGCGTGTACCAGTCTTTTGTTTCAACAAGGATCATCACCGCTCCGTCAGCCATCACGGGAATTCTGTCCTTGTATTCGGTAAACAGTGTTGCATTGTCCAGTTTCTCAAAGCTCTCTCCGCGCGGGCAGGTCCATTCTACAACATGACGATCATTATCCGCCTCATACTTGACCAGGGAGATCCGCATCGACACCGCTGAACGGTCCGAGATAAGGAATTTTTGAAGCTCGTACATATTTGTGATGTATTGCTTCGACATCGACGTGTGTTCACGAGAAATAATATCCGCAACCGCGTAAGCGGCCTTAAGATTTATGGCGCTTTGCCTGTAGCTGTCGAAGTATGTGTAGGAGGTCCACATCGACCAGAACAGAAGTGGGAAGACCATGACAGCTTCGATGCTGACCACACCGTCTTCCTTACGCCAAAAGCGACCAAGCCAGTTGATGGTGGTACGGGGCAGGGATATGTTAAAACGGTTCATGGACAAACACCGTTGCTACGTGCAGTTCATACTGATCATCAATAGGATCAAATCGGGTCAAGCGACCTAAAGTAGTCCCGAAAAACAGCGGATCGATTTCGGCGCAAGCTCGAATGATCATCAACTTGTCTGACGTACCTAGATCAAAAAACGGCTCATCATCGTCGCCGCCACGAATGTCTTCGGGGGTGTCAACGCAATAGGGCTGTTGAAAGCTCCCGTTTAGAACCGTGTTAGCTGCGAAGGGATCGATCGAGGTCATTTCGATGGCCAGATTGTCAAAGCATTTCGGGATGGCTCCGGCCTTATCACAAACGATTTGCTTCAACAGAGTATGTGTCCACTGCGCGCCAGGGGTTTGGTCATAAACCTCGATGCGGTTCATGCGCACATCCTGGATGGTTTCATCCAAGGCGCGTTCGAGGTTTGCGTGGTTGTAAGCCACGATGCCGATTTCGACGCCTGAATAGGTTGTGATCATGAAGATGGGGAACCAGAATACGAACTCGATCGTGGCCATGCCATCTTCATTGCGGCGAAACTGGCGCAGTTTTTGGGTCAGACGCCTAATCATTGGGTTAGCCTTAGATTCCGGATGCTGGCTGTGATCGAAGCAAAGACATCAGGCAGATCATCTGGGTTAGCTTCGTAGTAAGTCGCATCAGCTGTTTTGCAGTGTTGCATGATAGCGCGGCCTGCGGATGGCGCCTCCAAAGAGATCGTAAAGATCACGACACCCATTTGATCTTTTGCATAGTCGCACATCGATCTTACGCGCGGGTCTTTAATACTGCGGCCATTGGAAGAGACAGCATCATTGTAAAAATTGGTTCCCCAGCTATAGCCATAATAGTTGCGGAAATACTCACGTAGTTTACGGCGTGAGGTCTGCTCCCAGAGATCAGGCCAAGTTAGGTGCTTCGAAGGCTCTACATCCAGATCGTGATAGGTTTTGACCTGCTTTGTATCCCGGTCAAAGTTAACGCAATCGCCGGAAGAGGAGATCGAAAGGCAGCGATATTGGATGAATCCACGCACGTAGCTACCTTCCGGATTAACTGCCTCGGCCGCCTCCACGCTATCTACATTTTCATATTCAAGGGTAGCATTGTTAACAATGGTATTGCCATAACCGCTGGGTTGCAGCCGATCTCTGGCCCAGTAGAAGCGTTTCACTTCATCCCATTCAATCATGTCTACATTGCGCCAGATATAGTTGGTGCCAAACTCGATCGTAATCTCATCGTTTTCGTCGAGCTCAGCGTAGGATACATAGTCCTTAAGGCCTTCGTTCCACCAGACGCCTGATTTCCCATCGCGATAAGGATAGTTAGTCAGATATTGAGTTGTGTTCGCACCATCTGTCATCAGGATCATGACTTTTAGCGTGTCGCCGCTGCGCGGGTTGTCTGGACGCGTGGCGAACTCGGCTGGTACGTCACCCGCGGCTGCCATCTGGGCGATCACGGGCTGCATACTGTCATCAAGCAAGGCCATGCCCCACTTGACGCCCAGGTCAATCGATGTGTTGCCCGCCGCCTCGAACGACGCGATTTTGTTTTTCAGAAGATCGGCGTCTTTCTGGAAAACCATTGCTTGACGGTTCTCATCGGTCTCACAGATTTCGTTATACACCAGCACTTCGCCCTCTTTTGAACGCTGATCATAGGTGTACCATGGTGTGAAGTGCAGCGTGCGATCATAGACAAGGTTCAGATCAAATTCGCCGTCCTGGAACTGGCTGCTGGTAAAGTTGATGCAGTTCGCGTGCGGGTTCACACCAGACGTGCTGATATAGTCCATCATCGAGTCGGGCAGGGCAACCTGGGTCGCATAAGGGACGATCGAGATCGACATTTTGCCGTCTTCGGATTTGTCGACCATTTCCTGCACGAATTCCTGCGCGGCAAGCTTTAGGGTCGTCAGTCGGCTGTTGCTGTTCATCGAGCCCGAAACGTCAAGAACCATCGAGATTTCGACATTGCCCAGGGCTTCTTCAGCCGCGCTGAATACAGAGGTCGTGATGTAGTCTACATCCCACCACTGCATGAAGTGCATCGCCACGTCCATTTCCGCACGCGCCTGCACACGGCGGAAACCTTCGATGGTCACGGCACTCGAACCACACAGATTGGCAGGTTCAATAATAATTTCGTCCTCGATCAGATATTGGCCCAGGTTCTCTTTCTCGAGATAGTCTTTGATAACGACGGTCGGACAAAGATCCTGCCGAAGATCGGTGGCCGCAAGCACCGCACGGTCTAGGGAATATTGTAGTCGTGCACGTTCATGATCAAAGCGCTGGATATCCACCGCGAAACCACCGACCGCAAAAACGACCATAATTAGGCCCAAGGTAAAGATGGTCATCGTGCCATCTTCGGATCGGACGAAACTGTGCGACGGCAAACGACACGCGTCCGCTCGCTTTGATTTTCCCAGAATCGACTTCGCTTTAAATATCTTCATACCGCGTTCCTCTACCGGTCAGGCACACTGATTCCAGTCGTTCCCAACTTTAAATTTTTAGACGTGGAACGTGGCGAGATTTGGGCACCTTCGTCACTATGATGCTATTATTGAATGAAAATCGGCCTCAGTTTTGGGGTGTCGTGAGGCTTTGTTTCGTCCATGTGGACAATTTGGCCAAAAGTCTTAACCGGCCGACTCAGGGGCGGGCTCGGTAATCCTGCGTTCATAAAGTGATGAAAAAAGGTGCACTTGAAGATTGCAGCCCGCTGCAAGTGGTGCGACAAAACGTCATGACGTTTGTCAGTTCCCGGTATGGAGGATTTTATGACCGGTATCAAAGAACCCAGCTTTCGTGAAAGTGTTGATCTGATGTTCAACAGGGCGGCGTCCCTGATGGATTTGCCCCCGGGGCTGGAAGAGAAGATACGGGTCTGTAACGCCACCTACACAGTTCGCTTTGGTGTGCGCCTACGGGGCGACATCCATACCTTCACAGGCTATCGCTCGGTTCATTCCGAGCATATGGAGCCAGTGAAAGGCGGTATTCGCTATGCTTTGGCGGTGAACCAGGACGAGGTCGAAGCGCTGGCGGCGCTGATGACGTATAAATGCGCGCTGGTCGAAACGCCGTTTGGTGGTTCGAAAGGTGGGCTTTGCATCGATCCGAGAAAATACGAAGAGCATGAGCTGGAACAAATCACCCGTCGTTTCGCCTATGAACTGGCCAAGCGTGACCTGATCAACCCCTCTCAGAACGTACCCGCACCCGACATGGGCACAGGCGAGCGTGAGATGGCGTGGATGGCCGACCAATATGCGCGGATGAACACGACCGATATCAATGCGCGGGCCTGTGTGACAGGCAAGCCCTTGAACGCTGGCGGGATCGCCGGGCGTGTCGAAGCCACTGGGCGCGGTATCCAATATGCGTTGCGTGAATTCTTCCGTCATCCCGAAGACGTAGCCAAGGCGGGCCTGTCCGGTAAGCTGGACGGCAAGCGCGTTGTGGTACAGGGGCTGGGCAATGTGGGTTATCACGCCGCTAAATTCCTGAGCGAAGAAGACGGCTCGACCATTGTGGGTATCATCGAATGGGATGGCGCGCTCTACAATCCCGACGGCATTGATGTCGAAGCGGTGCGCCAGTGGATCATCAAGCACGGCGGTGTGAAAGACTATCCTGATGCGACGCACTCGGCCGAGGGTGGTGACGTACTGGAAGCGGAATGTGACATCCTCGTTCCGGCGGCTTTGGAAGGCGTGATCAATCTTGAGAATGCTGAACGTATCAAGGCCCCGCTGATCATTGAGGCCGCGAATGGCCCCGTGACCGCTGGTGCAGATGAGATCCTGCGCAAGAAGGGCACGGTGATCATTCCGGATATGTATGCCAATGCCGGTGGTGTGACAGTGTCGTATTTTGAGTGGGTCAAGAACCTCAGCCATATTCGCTTTGGTCGGATGCAACGCCGTCAGGAAGAAGCGCGGCATGAGCTGATCGTCAGCGAGCTGGAGCGGCTGGACCGCTATCTTGGTGACGCCTGGACGATGTCTCCGGACTTCAAAACCAAATATCTCAAAGGGGCGGATGAACTGGAGCTGGTCCGGTCTGGCCTGGATGACACCATGCGGATTGCCTACCAGTCGATGCGTGAAGTCTGGCATAGCCGCGATGATGTCGAGGATCTGCGAACTGCCGCCTATATCGTTGCGATTGACCGCGTGGCTAGCAGCTATAGGGCCAAGGGTCTCTGATACGATTTGGATGGGGCGGGTGTTTCGCCCCATCCATTCCTGTCTGCCCGAAATGGGCAATGGCAGGTCCGATGAAGGCCGGTTAAGCTGCGTCCAATTCAACGATTCCCCGGAGACCCCAATGTTGCGTATCGCCATCGCTGCCGCCGTTCTTGCCACACCTCTGGCTGCGGCAGAAACCAAGGAACAAAGCTGCCAGTATCAGGCGGACGTAGTGGCCGCGATCCAGCAAGCGCGGATTGATCGGGTGAAAGAGCGAGACGTACCACAAGCGGTCGCCGATAGCAGCCCCACTTGGCCCGAAAACTACAATGCAGCCGTCCCATTGATTACGCCGTGGGTGTATGAACAGAAGATGCGCGATGTTCGCAAAAAAGACCTTGGTGCGGCCTGGCTGGAGCTCTGTCTGCAGCAATAATCCACAGCCGGATCATTTCGCTGTGGAAAAGCGCGCCATCCCCTTGGCGCGCGTTTTCATTTCTGGCAGGTTTGATAGATGTCTTTGCCCCCCGGATTTCTGGATGAATTGCGCACCCGGCTCAGCCTGTCTCAGGTCGTCGGGCGCAAGGTCATGTGGGATCAGCGCAAGTCCAATCAGGGCAAAGGGGATATGTGGGCGCCATGCCCGTTCCATCATGAAAAAACCGCCTCATTCCATGTGGATGATCAGAAAGGGTACTACTACTGCTTTGGTTGCCATGCCAAAGGTGACGCCATCACCTTTGTAAGGGAAACTGAAAACGTATCCTTTATCGAAGCGGTTGAAATACTGGCGCAAGAGGCCGGGATGCCCATGCCCGAGCGCGATCCAAAAGCGCAGGAAAAGCAGGATCGCCGCGCAGAACTGGCCGAGGTGATGGAGCAGGCGGTGCAGTTCTTCCGTTTACAGCTGAAGACCGGAGCAGGTGGCGCGGCACGCGATTACTTGTCCGGTCGCGGGCTGGATGCACAGGCGTTGGACCGGTGGGAGATTGGGTTCGCTCCTGACGGCTGGCAAGCGCTGTGGGATCACCTGCGGGGAAAGAACGTAGCCGAGGACTTGATCCTGGACTCTGGGCTCGCCAAGCCGTCGAACAAGGGCAAAAAGCCCTATGATACATTCCGAAACCGCATCATGTATCCGATCCGCGACCCGCGAGGGCGGTGTATCGCTTTTGGCGGGCGGGCGATGGACCCGAATGACAACGCGAAGTATCTGAATTCGCCCGAGACTGCGTTGTTCGACAAAGGCCGCAGCCTCTACAACCACGGCCCTGCGCGGCAAGCGGCGGGCAAGGGGCAATCTTTGATTGTGGCCGAAGGCTACATGGATGTGATTGCGCTGGCTGAGGCCGGGTTCGGCGCGTCTGTGGCTCCGCTGGGAACCGCGATAACCGAACATCAATTGCAGCTTCTCTGGCGCATTTCCGACGAACCGATCATCGCGTTGGATGGGGATACGGCGGGCCTGCGTGCCGCGATGCGGGCAATTGATTTGGCCCTTCCTTTGCTGGAGGCCGGGAAATCCCTGCGCTTTGCGCTGATGCCCGAGGGCAAAGACCCAGACGATCTGTTGCGCGCCGAAGGGGCCAGCGCCGTGCAAAAGGTGCTGGATTGCGCCATTCCGACGGTCAAGCTGCTGTGGCAGCGTGAGACAGAAGGGAAGGTCTTTGACAGCCCGGAGCGCAAGGCCGCATTGGACAAGGTGCTGCGTGACAAGATCAAACTGATCCGCGATCCATCGATCCGCTCTCACTACGGGCAGGAAATCAAGGACCTGCGTTGGCAACTGTTCCGCCCGCAGCGTCAGACGCAAAGCCGGACCTGGCAACCGCGCGGCAAATGGCAACCGCCGAAACAGCCTGCTTCAGCGGGTGCAAGATCGTCGTTCCTTGCGTCCTCAGACAATGCCGATATCCACCTGCGCGAAGCGGCGATACTAGCGATCGCTGTTCTAAATCCACAGGTCGTGGTTCAGTTTGAAACGCAGCTGGAAGACATGGAGTGCCATGACCCGGATCACGCGGCGCTGCGCCAGGTCATTCTGCGCCATGCAATCAACGACCCGGACAACCTGAAAGACCACATCGTCGAAACTTTGGGGCCTGAGCCCCTTGAAAACCTTCTGGGCCTTCGCCATGTCGCTGTGATCCCCTGTGTGTTCAAACCAGGCGACGTTGAAAAGGCCCAGATGACGCTGGCCGAAGAACTCGCAAAGATCAAAGCGCTCCGGGGGTTGGATGCTGAGATTGCTGAAGCGACCGAGGAGATGTCCGACTTGGCTGACGAGTCATTGACGTATCGGGTGGGTCAGGCCGCCGAAGAGCGTAACCGCGCAAGCCGCAGCCAAAACGAGGACAAAGCCCTTTTCGACATCGCCGACAATGGCGCGCGAATCAATCGTGACGAGAAAGACGCGTTTGAAACAATCATGTCCGGGATCAAATTCGAGCGGAAACGTCGATAAAGTGATGTTTTCATAAAGCACTGGAAAAGAAAAACGGGTAAACGGGTGGCCGAATCACTTTCACGCGCTAATGATTCGGTTCAAACGAATCACCCATCCCTGCAGGAGCATTGAATGGCCGCCAAGGATACGAACGAAGACCGCAAATCCGACGAGCAGGAACAGGAAATCTCGCTGGACATGAGCCAGGCCCAGGTCAAGAAGATGATCGCCGAGGCCCGCGAGAAAGGTTATATCACCTACGACCAGCTCAATCAGGTTCTGCCGCCTGATCAGGTCAGCTCGGAACAGATCGAAGACGTGATGTCGATGCTGTCCGAGATGGGCATCAACATCATCGAAGATGAAGAAGCCGAAGAAGAAGAGAACAAAGGCTCGACCGAACTGACCACCACGGAAAGCAACCGTGAGGTCGCGCTGGCCGGTGCTGCCACCGAAAAGCTGGACCGTACCGACGACCCCGTGCGCATGTACTTGCGCGAGATGGGCAGCGTCGAGTTGCTGAGCCGCGAGGGCGAGATTGCCATCGCCAAGCGGATCGAGGCCGGTCGGAACACCATGATCGCGGGTCTGTGCGAAAGCCCTCTGACCTTCCAGGCGATCACAATCTGGCATGACGAACTTCTGTCTGAAGACATTTTGTTGCGCGATGTTATCGATCTGGAAACCACCTTTGGCAACCAGATGGACGAGGACGGCGACGTTGAGGAACCCGTCGTTGACACCTCTGCGGTACAGTCTGCCAAGCCAAAAGAAGATACGGGCCCGGAGCTGGACGCGGACGGCAACCCAATCGCCAGTGATGATGACGATGACGAAGACGATCAGGCCAACATGTCGCTGGCCGCGATGGAAGCCGCGCTGAAGGATCAGGTTCTGACCACATTAGAGCGGATTTCTACCGATTTCGCTCAGCTGAGTGAGATGCAGGATAGCCGGATTTCGGCCACTCTGAACGAAGATGGCACGTTCAGTGCGAAGGACGAAGAGACCTATCAAAAGCTGCGCGCCGAGATTGTTGAGCTGGTGAACGGTCTTCACCTGCACAACAACCGGATCGAAGCGCTGATCGACCAGTTGTATGGCATCAACCGCCGCGTCATGTCGCTGGACAGTTCTATGGTGAAACTGGCCGACCAGGCCCGGATCAACCGTCGTGAGTTCATCGACGCCTATCGTGGGCGTGAACTGGATCCGAATTGGCTGACCGATATGGCCGAAAAGCCGGGTCGGGGTTGGCAGATGTTCATCGAACGCTCGACTGACAAGGTTGAAGAACTGCGCAACGACATGGCTCAGGTCGGTCAATATGTTGGTCTGGATATCTCTGAATTCCGCCGCATCGTGCAGCAGGTTCAAAAAGGCGAGAAAGAGGCGCGGCAGGCCAAGAAGGAAATGGTCGAAGCCAACCTGCGTTTGGTCATCTCGATTGCCAAAAAGTACACGAACCGCGGCCTGCAATTCCTTGATCTTATTCAGGAAGGTAACATCGGCCTGATGAAGGCGGTGGACAAGTTCGAATACCGCCGGGGCTATAAGTTCTCGACCTATGCGACCTGGTGGATTCGTCAGGCGATCACACGCTCGATCGCGGACCAGGCGCGGACCATCCGTATTCCGGTTCACATGATCGAAACGATCAACAAGCTGGTCCGGACCGGCCGACAAATGCTGCACGAAATCGGCCGCGAGCCGACGCCGGAAGAGCTGGCCGAGAAGCTGCAAATGCCGCTTGAGAAAGTGCGCAAGGTGATGAAAATCGCCAAGGAACCGATCAGCCTTGAAACGCCAATTGGCGACGAGGAAGACAGCCAGCTGGGCGATTTCATCGAGGACAAGAATGCCGTGCTGCCACTGGACAGCGCCATTCAGGAAAACCTCAAGGAAACGACTACTCGGGTTCTGGCCTCGCTCACTCCGCGTGAAGAGCGCGTTCTGCGGATGCGCTTTGGCATCGGGATGAACACAGACCACACTCTGGAAGAGGTGGGTCAGCAGTTCAGCGTTACGCGCGAACGTATCCGTCAGATCGAGGCGAAGGCGCTGCGAAAACTGAAACATCCCAGCCGGTCGCGAAAACTGCGATCATTCCTGGATCAATAAAGTCAAAGGCGCCGAGCATACGGCGCCTTTTTTCTTTATCCGGCAGTTGCGTCCGGGCGGAAACGTCCGGTTTTCTTTCATGTCGCATTGCTCACCACCAAGATGCATGACACCGTTACCTTGCGCGGTTCGACTGAGAGTAACCATCCTATGCAAGGGTCTGAAATTTCAAATGAATGGGATGTTGGAAACCTGATCGTTTTCGATGGGGAATGCGTTTTGTGTTCCAGTTTCTTTCGGTTCATGCTGCGGCATGACCGGGCGGAGGTGTTTCAGTTTGCGACGGCGCAATCACCCTTGGGGCAAAGGCTGTACCGACAGCTTGCTCTGCCGACACAGGATTTCGAGACCAATCTGGTGATCGTGAACCAAAAGGTGCATCAGCGCCTGGATGCGTTTGCCGCGGCGATGGCGCAGCTATCGGGGCCTTGGCGCGCCCTGTCGCTCTGCCGTTACTTGCCGCGCTTCGTCAAAGACCCGCTCTATCACGCCATCGCGCGCAATCGCTATGCCATCTTTGGACGGGCAGACATCTGCATGATCCCGGATGCAGAGGTTCGGTCGCGTTTTGCGGCGCAGGGGTTCTGACGCGAATGGACCCGTTTCTGCAGGCGTTGCCGCCGCAATCAGACCTGCCACAAGCAGTGGAGATCTTGCACAGCGACCCGGGCGTTTATGAGGGGCGCTGCGATGTCCAGCGGGGACAGGGGCGTTTAGTGGGCATTTTGCTGAACCTTGCCGGGTTTCCTCGGGCCGGGCATGACGTACCGGTTCGGGTGACGGTGGTACATGATGGCCAATATTGGCTTTGGATTCGCGATTTTGCGGGCCATGTCACGCGCTCTCGCCTGTGCTACGACCCTAAGACGGGGTGCGTGCGAGAGAGGTTCGGCCTTGTGTCCATCTGGCTGAAACCCTTGATTGTAGAGGGCAAGTTGCAGATCGACATCCAACGTTTGACTTTGTTGAGGCTAACCGTACCGACCATTCTTTTGCCGCGCTCGTCGACGTTCGAGATGCAGGATGATCGGGGAAGGTACGTCTTTGATGTGTCCGCTGAGGCCCCGTTTCTTGGGCTGCTAATCCACTATCACGGCTGGCTGACGCCTGTTCACGACGCAGATGAAATCGACTAAATTGATCGTGAACCCAGCAGCTATTGGCCCGCCGAGGCCTATCTTAAGCCCATAGGCAACAACGAAAAGATAAAACGATGAAACAGACGATTTTATGTGCACTGTCGGTGGCTGCAACCCTTGGCTTGGCGGCAGAGACAAGTGCGGCGCCGAACGGGTATCGGACCGAGCCGATCAACAGCACCGATTTCGAAGTCATACCGCGCGCTCAACAATTCACAGATGGTTATTGGTGCGCAGCGGCAGATTTTGCACGCCGAAAGCTTGGCTTGGGCTGGCAAGACCGCATCTATGTTCTGCGCGGGTATGGTCCCAGCGTAACGACAGGGCGCAAGACAGCCGTTCAGTTTACGATCAAAGAGCCGTCAGAGACCCCAGTACAACCCAGTTTTGTCTTATCAAGCTTTGCAGCAGGTTCCAGCATGTCCGTCCAAGGGGCAAATGCGAAATGCGATATCCGCCCGTTCTTTAGATAGTAAGGCGGGAACCAGAAGAGATGCAGACTGAATTCAAGATCCAAACCCAAGGATCAGGGCTTTATGAATTCACCAATGATGTGCATCGCTGGCTTGGCCCATCTTTGAAGGATGGCGTTCTGACACTGTTCGTGCGCCATACTTCATGTTCGCTGCTGATACAGGAAAACGCTGACCCCGAGGTTCAGACCGATCTGAAAGCTTTTTTCGAAAGGCTGGTGCCACCATCGGATCATCCGGCGATGTCCTATCTGCGCCATACTTATGAAGGGCCAGATGACATGCCCGCGCATATCAAATCCGCACTTATGCCCGTCTCATTGTCGATCCCGGTCTCAGAGGGTCGCATGTGTCTTGGGACATGGCAGGGGATTTACTTGTTCGAACACCGCTCTGCACCGCATCGTCGCTTGGTCGCAGCGCATCTTGGGTAACCCTTTATCTAGGGGTTGAAAATTCCGACTACCCAAATCCTAGCGGCTGCCCTATAGTTGTGGATAAGTAAGCCGAAGTGCTTACAAAAGAGGCCGAACAAGGGACGAGGAGACGGCGGATGCGCTGCCCGTTTTGCGGAAATATCGACACTCAGGTGAAAGATTCACGCCCGGCAGAGGATCACGTTGCGATCCGCCGACGCCGGTTTTGCCCGGCCTGCGGGGGCCGGTTTACCACCTACGAACGCGTGCAACTGCGCGATCTGGTTGTGATCAAGACCAACGGAAAGCGCGAAGATTTCGACCGCGACAAGCTGGAGCGTTCGATCCGGATCTCGATGCAGAAACGGCCCGTTGATCCCGAACGGATAGATCAGATGATCTCGGGCATCGTACGCCGGCTGGAAAGCATGGGCGACACCGATATTCCGTCCAACAAAATCGGCGAGATCGTCATGGAAGCTCTGGCGCGGATCGACACCGTTGCCTATGTTCGCTTTGCAAGCGTGTACAAGAATTTCCAGGCGGCCGATGATTTCGAGGAGTTTGTCCACGAGTTGCGCCCGCCGCAACCTCCGACGGACGAGTGAGCGAAACAGATAAGCGATTTATGGCGCTGGCCTTGTCACTGGGGCAGCGCGGCCAGGGGTCATGCTGGCCCAACCCGGCTGTCGGGTGCGTTATCGTGCGCGAAGGGCGCATTGTCGGGCGGGGCTGGACCCAACCGGGTGGGCGCCCCCACGCCGAACCTGTTGCATTGGCACAGGCGGGGGCGGCGGCCAAGGGCGCCACGGCCTATGTGACGCTGGAACCCTGCGCCCATTATGGCAAAACCCCTCCTTGCGCGACTGCTTTGATCGAGGCCGGGGTGTCGCGCGTCGTGGCCGCGCTTGAGGACAGCGATCCGCGCGTGTCAGGGCAAGGTTTCGCGATGATGCGTGAGGCCGGGATCGAGGTCGATATAGGTGTTTTGGCCGATCAGGCCGCGCAGGATTTGGCCGGTTTTTTTCTGAAAACGGAACAAAGCCGTCCCTTTGTTACCCTGAAACTGGCCAGCAGCTTTGATGGGCGGATTGCAACGCAAACCGGCCATAGCCAGTGGATCACTGGCTCAACCGCCCGCCGCGCTGTACACGCGATGCGCGCGCGCCATGATGCGGTGATGGTTGGCGCAGGGACGGCGCGTGCGGATGACCCCTCGCTGACCGTGCGGGATTTGGGCGTCTTACATAAGCCTGCACGGATTGTCGTATCGCGCCATCTGGATTTACCCCTGATGGGGCAATTGGCACGCACGGCTAAGGATATTCCCGTCTGGATATGCCATGGTCCAAGCCCCGATCCGGATCGCGCTCGCACGTGGGAAGGACTGGGCGCCCGGCTGATCCCTTGCGCGCTGCGGGATCACCATATCGATGCCACAGATATGTTACAGCAATTGGGTCAGGCCGGTCTAACGCGGGTGTTCTGCGAGGGCGGTGCGGCCCTTGCCGCGTCACTGCTTGAGGCGGATATGGTGGATGAACTGGTCGGTTTCACCGCAGGTCTAAGCATTGGCGCCGAAGGGCTTGCTGCGGTCGGCCGATTGGGTCTTGAGACACTTGAGGCCGCGCCACGGTTTGAACTGATCGAAACGCGCACGATTGGTCCGGATATCCTGCACCGCTGGCGACGATCCACACAGTGACTCAGCGCCACAAGCGCGCATGCGTGGCAAAAACACCCTGCAGCTTTGAAAGCATGCGGTTCAGCGGGCCTGTTTTTCCCGGAACTCCGTTTGCCAGACGCTCAACCGCGACTTCGACAGGGCAGGGTTCACCCGTCAGCGGGTCCATATAGCGCGGATAGTCGATGAGTGTGGCGTGGACCAAACCCATCAACGTTGACCGTGCACCGCGACGCGCAGGAACTGTGCCCAAATCATGGGTCAGACCCCATCCGGCATAAAACGGTGCACCCAAGGTCGTGACCTTGACCCCACGCAGCAGGGCCTCGAACCCCAGCAGCGAGGTCATGGTCCAGACCTCTTGCACATGTGGCAGCAGCGAGGCCGGATCGCAATCGCCCAGAACCAGATCGGCCAGACCTTCAGCCTCGATCCTTCCCTCTCGCAGCCCCGCCTGAACGTCCGGGTGGGGTTTGTAGATTAAGATGGCGTCCGGGTGCGCCTCCCTCGCGGCGCGCAGCAGTTCAAGATTGGTGCGAATGTTGCTGGTGCCCAATAGGATTGAGGCGTCATCCTCCACCTGTCCAGGCACCAGAATGCGATACCCCTCGGGCAAAGTCGGAACAGGTTGTCCGATGTTGTATTTGCTGAGACCACCCGAGAGCAACTGCGCCACCAAATGCTCTGCTCGCAGCTCCTGATCCGGGCGTAATGTCTCGCGTTGGGCAATCAGTTCTTCCAAACGGCTCGGACGCGTGGGGTCATAGTAAATTCCCAGATCATCGGTCACCAGCGACAGGGGGGGGATCAGCTCTGCGCCCAACCCGCGTGAACGCAGAAAACCGTCTTCGACACGAATGACCCCTTCGGCATCTCGCGATTGACTGGCCCAGACCATATGCGGTCGATCAGGGGCGGTGGGCATAGTGGTTTTGAATTGAAGCTTGCGATGTCTGCCGAACATCTGCTGCAAATGCTTGCGCTTCCAAAGCCGCATGCCCGAAGCTGTCCAGCCAAACCGATCCTGACGCCAGGCGCGGGTCGTGGCCTCCAGCGTGTCCAGAACAGTTTCCAACTCGCACAACCTATCCCGATAAAGGTCGTACCACTTGGGATACAGCAGCATGGCCGCTGCAAATAGTTGCGCGCGCGTTAGGTTCCGGGATCGGCGCGGGATCGGCACCTCATCTTGGGTCAAACCCCAGCCGGCATAAAAGGGCTGCCCGAAAACTCGGGGTTTGTGACCGGCCAGGATTGCCTCGAACCCGAGTTGCGAGGACAGCGTGTAAACCCCAACCGCACCATCCAACACGGGCCACGGGCTGAGCGCATCGTGCAAGAACGAGACACGATCGGAGAGGTCCTGATCGCTGAAGTATCCCGGACGATGGCCCGCTTGGGTCTCAGGATGGGCCTTGATCAGGATGCGCGCGCCCGGGTTCTCCTCCTGCGCGATCACAAGCATTTCGCGGAACCGGGCATAGTCGCCTCCGCTCGCCGTAACGGCGGCATCACCCTGCGTTTGGTCAACGACCAGAACATATCCGGGATCAGGCGGTGTGATGTCAGTGTCAAAAGCCGAGTACTTGCTGAGATGCAGGTCCTTTATCCGCGCAATTGCACCGCGTGCGCGGTTTAGCAGCGCCGTATCGTCCAGCGGATGTGTCGTCAGCAGCGTTTCAAGGTCCGATGGGGCGGACGGGTCGAAATGCAGGCCGGTTTGATCCAGTAGTAACCCCAAAGGTGCCTCGCCCGCGCGCCCGGGATGGAGAGAGCGTAGAAACGCGTCTTCGACCCTCAGGATCGGGGTGCCGTATTTTTCGGCCATGCTCAGGCCGCGATGGGCGGTTGGGCTGTTGCCCCAGACCCCAACGGTATCGCCCTGTTTGGGCAGGCCCAGGCGAATGTCATAGTCGGCAAGCGACAGGATGCGCCGTATGCGACGGTTGGTCAGAAACCCCCCATTATACACAAACAGCCGGGTGCGATTTGCCCCGGCTGCGGTGTCCGTTTCTGGGTACACGGGTTAGTTTCCGGTCAGTGTAGCGACGTTTGCGACCGGTGTCAGGCCACCCGCGATAAGCGAGATCGACTTGCTCCACTGTGCATAGGGGGCTTCGGTCACGTAGATCGTGTCATCATCGCGGATGACAAAGTCACGGGCGATGAACAAACCGTTGGGTGCGGTTAGATTCAGCAGGTAGATCATGCGCTGATCCCCTTGCAATTCCGCACGACCTGTTACGTTGCGGGCGATGTCCTGACCTTCTTTCCGAAGGATGAAAATCCCTGTCGGGTCCGAGGAGAGACCTTGCAAACCACCCACCTGCGCCAGCGCTTCCAGCGCCGATAGATCCTGACTGTCAAACGCAATCCGCGATTGCCCACCCGTCGCACCCAGCGCGATGTAAGAGCGGCTGTCAGCCTCAACCAGGATGCGGTCACCACCGCGCAGGGCGACATCCAGATTGGGATTTTTGAACAGGTCTTCGTACCATACAGTGCCTTTCAGGTCTCCTCGGATCAGGGTCACCAGTGCGATGTCCGATCCTACGGCTACTCCCCCCGCCTGGGACAACATACCCAGCAAGGTGCGGGTCGGACGTTCGATCGGGTAAATACCGGGCGCGCCGATCGTGCCAGTCAGCGACACCGTCGAACCGTCACCGGCAACGCGCCGCACTTCGACTTGTGGATCAGGGGTCTGTTCTTTCAGCTCGTTTGTGATCAGCACACGCAATTGTTCAGGCGTATTGCCCGCCGCGCGTAAGCGCCCGGCATAAGGGACGAAAATGAACCCATCACTGTCGACCTGCACTTCTTCCAAGGCGGTGGCGGCGCCGGTTTCGCCCGACAGCAAGCCATCATCCACGTTTTCCCAAACCGTCAGGCCCAGAACGTCACCGGGGCGTACGGTATCTGCCGCAACACTCGATGCGCTGCGGAAGGATGAGGAAAACCCAAATTGCGGGATGCTGGACGTGGCCTTGGTGACGCGGTCATCGACTTCGACCACAAAGGCGTTGCCACCATTTTCGACCGATCCGGCCAAAATCTCTGATTTATTCGGTCCGGATTTGGGAAGCTGGCATGCGGCAATCAGGCCGCAAAGAGCCAAAAGGGTAACTCCCCGTCGTGCTCGGGTAGGAAAGCGCTGCACTGCCTCTGATCCTCAAACTTCTTTTTTGTTGGGGGCAAACTACCCCGATTGGGCAGCAACATCCAGAAGAGGATGCCTTATTTCATTCGACAAGTCGCAACTGTGGCGTGCGTGCCTCGTTGTTTTTCAACACCGCCTGATAGGGATCATGGGCACGCAGGACCATATCTGCCGCGCGTCGCAGCAATTGTCGGCGACCCCGTCGCGAATAAAATCCTCCGGGAACTTGGCTGGTTTCAAGAAGGAACTGACGGTAGATGCGATAGGCTTTTGCATCCGGCATTTCGGGGTCGGTAAAAAACTCGTCAATCGGCTGCTGAGAGACAAATTCGGGCTTATCGTACACTGATCTGCCGAAAATCCGCAGCGGAATGCCCCGCCACAGTACCTGCTGACCTGCGGTTGAATTGATGGTGACAGCCGAGTTCGCCTCATCCAGCAGTTTGGCCAGTTTGCCACCGGGGACATAATGAACGCGACCCTCGATCCCGTACTTGCGGCACAGATCGCGGACCCTACGGCGCAGCGGTTCGCGGTGGTTTTCCAGCGGGTGTTCCTTGATCACCAACCGGTGATGGCCCGGCGCGCCTTTGGCGAAACCTTCGACCATCTGTTCCAGAAACGCGCTCATACTATTGTAGTCGGAATGCGATTGGACCGAGCTGTCGTGACCCAGTTGAAGCAGTACCAAATGGTATGGGAACGCGCCGCGGCGTACCCGCAAAGTGGACCAGCCGCGCTGGAGTCGGTGAAACGGCATCAGGGCTAAGCGCTTGAAATACAGTTTGAATTCCTTCGCGACCGAAAGATCGCGATGCGGGCGGAAGTTGCGGTAGCGGCGGTTCATGAACAGAACGAACCAATGGTATAGCGCGCCATAAAAGATGTGCTGGCGCATATCCCCCCAATGCGAGGGCGGAGGCGGAGATGCCGTATCAGACTGCTCGAGCGCCTGATGCATATCTGTGACATCCAGTGACATCAGTTGAGAGTTTCCGTTGGTCCCCCAACGCTCATAAGTCACCCACCAGGGCCGCAGATACCCTTCCTCGAAGACATGGATCGTTATGCCACGGGATCGCGCGATTTCAACGGCGCGGGCATGAACCGGGCGTGTGTCACCGTACAGAACGATATCGGTTACGTCCTTGCGGATGATCAGATCGATCAGCGTTTCAGGCCAAAGTTCTGGCTTGTCGCGAAACGGAATATAGGTGGATGTGTCAGACCAGAACGCCCGATCCCCGGCATTGAACCCGACCCGCCAGACCTGCGCGCCGGCCTCTTGCAGCATACGCCCCAGCGCGCTGAAGAATGGGCCATGTGGCCCCTGTAGGAACAGAAAGACGCGATCGCTTGATGGGGTGGCAGAGTGGGTCATCCTCGTCATCTTATCCAATCTTCTGGGCGAAACTATGCCTGATTGTCTCAGTTTTTTACTCATTTATGCCTTAATTTAGCTGCCGGTCCTTGCCCACGCGCGGTGAAGGTCGTACCTCAGCCAGAGAAGTCAGGATCAGGTTAGGGATCGAGGGTTAACAGAATGTTTACGGGGATCGTCACGGATATCGGCACCGTTACTGAGTTAGAGCAGCAAGGCGATCTGCGGGCGCGCATTCAGACAGCCTATGAGACCGATGGCATTGATATCGGTGCTTCGATTGCCAGCGACGGTGTCTGCCTGACAGTGATTGCGCTGGGCGATAACTGGTATGACGTTCAGGTCAGTGCCGAGACGGTTTCGAAGACCAATCTGGACAGTTGGACACCCGGCAAACGTGTCAATCTGGAACGCGCCCTGAAGGTTGGCGACGAATTGGGCGGGCATATCGTCTCGGGCCATGTGGATGGCGTGGCCGAGGTTGTGGCTGTTAAGGACGAGGGCGACAGCACGCGTGTGACTCTGCGCGTGCCCAAGGCATTGGCGCGTTTCATCGCCCCCAAAGGATCGGTTGCGCTGAACGGCACATCCTTGACGGTGAACGATGTCGAAGGGTGCGATTTCGGCATCAACTTTATCCCCCATACCAAAGAAGTGACCACCTGGGGTGATGTCACCGTTGGGGATCAGGTCAACCTTGAGATCGACACGCTGGCCCGCTATGTCGCGCGCCTGGCCGAGATGTCCTGAGGCAAATATACGTCGCGTCCTGACCCGCGCACGCCGTTTGCGCTCTGGCCTTTGGGCGCGGTGTGGTCTATCCCGCGTTGCAGAAATGCTCTTGTGAAAGGCTGCCCCATGAGCTTTGAAACCCCGGGCCCGGTCGAGGCCCAGCTGCGCGACGCGATCAGCCCGATTGAAGAGATCATCGAAGAGGCGCGCAAAGGCCGGATGTATATTCTGGTCGATCACGAGGATCGCGAAAACGAAGGCGATCTGGTGATTGCCGCTGAATTCGCCGATGCCGAAGCGATCAACTTCATGGCCACCCATGGGCGCGGGCTGATCTGTCTGCCAATGACGGCGGAACGGATCGACAATCTGGGCTTGCCGATGATGGCGGTCAACAATTCATCGCGTCACGAAACGGCGTTCACTGTATCGATTGAAGCGCGCGAGGGGGTTTCGACGGGTATCTCTGCCGCAGACAGGGCGCTGACCGTGGCCACCGCGATCAACGAACAGAATACGATGGCCCATATTGCCACCCCCGGCCACATCTTCCCGCTGCGGGCCAAGCGCGGCGGGGTGCTGGTGCGCGCGGGCCATACCGAGGCTGCAGTGGATATCTCGCGTCTGGCGGGGTTGAACCCATCGGGTGTAATCTGTGAGATCATGAAGGCCGATGGAACCATGGCGCGTCTGCCGGATCTGGTCGAATTCGCGCAAGAGCACGACATGAAGATCGGTACGATCAGCGACCTGATTGCGTACCGCTCGCGCAACGATAACCTCGTGGTCGAAACCTCACGCGAGACCGTCACTTCGGAATATGGTGGCGAATGGGAAATGCGCCTGTTCACCGATCAGCTGCACGGCATCGAGCATGTCGTCATGATCAAGGGTGACATCACCACGCCAGAGCCGGTTCTGACCCGCACTCACGCCCTGCACGAAGCACCGGATATTCTGGGCCTCGGCCCCAAATCTTCGCGCGAATTGCCACGCGCGATGGAGAAGATTGCGGAAGAGGGTCGGGGCGTCGTCTGCCTGTTCCGCCAGCCGCGCAATTCGCTCTATGCGGTTGAGGATGAAGGTCCACGCACCATCAAGCAAACGGGTCTCGGTTCTCAGATCCTATCCAAACTGGGCGTTCAGGAATTGGTTCTTCTGACAGATTCACCTGAAACCGTATATCTGGGGCTCGACGCGTTTGGCTTGTCCATCGTCGGTACCCGCTCGATCCTGAAGGAAGACTGATCATGGCTGCTCAAGACGAACATGGCGTTCTGCCGACACCCACATTCGATAAACCGGTGAAACTGCTGATCGTGGCGGCCCCGTTCTATCGCGCTATCGCCGACAACCTGATTGCAGGTGCTAAGGCCGAAATCGAAGCGGCTGGCGGAACCTGCGAGGTTGTCGAGGTTCCCGGTGCGCTGGAAATACCCACGGCCATCGCTATGGCTGATCGCCAGTGCAATTTCGATGGCTATGTTGCGCTGGGTTGCGTCATTCGAGGCGAGACCACGCATTATGAAACCGTCTGCAACGACTCCAGTCGCGCCATTCAGTTGATGGGTCTTCAGGGCCTGCTGATCGGCAACGGTATCCTGACGGTCGAGAACAACGAGCAAGCCGAGGTGCGGGCCAATCCCGAAAAGATGAATAAAGGCGGCGGCGCGGCGGCTGCGGCCTTGCATCTGATCGCACTCAGCCGTAAGTGGGGCTCTTCCAAAAAGGGCGTGGGTTTCAAGCCGCCGTCCGAGTCCATCCTTGTGGCGGGCGATAGCAACGGACCCACGACAGCATGACCCAGACAGACGCGCCGAAACCGGCCAACCAGAAACGCCTGATGAAATCCGCCGCCCGGCTTTATGCCGTGCAGGCGCTGTTCCAGATGGAGCAGTCAGGACAGACGACCGAAGCTGTCGTGAATGAGTTTCTGGATCACCGGTTTGGTGCCGTCTATGAAGGCGAGGAAATGCTGGACGGCGATATCAGCGTCTTCCGGTCGCTGGTCGACAATGCGGTGAACTATCAAGCGCCAATTGATCAGATGACGGACCGTGCCTTGGTTGCGAAATGGCCGATTGCGCGGATTGACCCGACCTTGCGGGCGCTGTTCCGTGCCGCCGGGGCCGAGCTGACCCAAAGCGACACGCCGCCCAAAGTGGTCATCACCGAATTCGTGGACGTGGCGCGCGCTTTTTTCCCGGAAGGCAAAGAGCCCAAATTCGTCAACGCCGTGTTGGATCACATGGCGCGCGAGGCCCAGCCCGAGGCGTTCTGACGCCTTTACCGCAGCCTCACAGGCGCTAGACTCACGTCCATAGCGCAAGGAGGTCTGCCATGCCTAAATTGATCCGTCTCTATATCACGCAGGTTGTTTGGGGATTTGTAGTCTCGGCGGTGTTTGTCGGGGTGTTGCTGGTCTTCAACGTGGCCAATCTGCGCAGCCTGATGATCGGCTCGGATGTCGGCCTGATCGCGTTGCTGATGATCTGGTTCATGAACGGGATCGTCTTTGCCGGGGTCCAGTTTGGCTACAAGATCATGAGCATGGCCGAAAAACCCAAAGGTCCGCGCGGGGGCACACCGGTTTTACAAGACTTGAAACCAGTTGCGATCAAGCAAGAGGCGCGTGTTTCACGCTAATTTTGATGCCGGGCTGTACCACCCCGAGCGTCTCATTGGCTTTTTGGTATATCGCGAGATCGTTGCACCGAAATTGACTGTTGCTGCTTCAAAGCAGATGCAACCGCTGTCACGTTTGTATGCGGTTGATCTTAGCCTATCGCGGATATTCAGAATGGCGTATCTGGGCTTTGGTTTGAACATACTCCTTCAATATCGCGCTTTGAATAACCTGCGAAAAGGAAGGAACTTTGATCATCTTGTTCAAGCGACTAGTTTGATGTCATGGCTTCAGTAGCACAACTAACCGACTGGATGATTACCGAAGGACGCCGCTCTGGCGACCCCGTGAAAGTGGTCTCTCATTTCTGCTCATCTTTGATTGAGGAAGGCGTTCCGCTCTGGCGAGTCAATATCGGTCAGCGTTTCGCCAATCCGTTACTCATTGCATGGGGGGTCGTTTGGACGCCTGACGGGACCGACAGCTACGACGTGACTCATGAAACGATGTTGACAGAAGGGTATGTTGGCAGCTCATTTGAGTACATTCTGGAGCACAGAAAACCGCTTCACAAAAGCCTGCGACAACTTGATCCACAGACTGAGCATTCATCGTATCTTGAATTCGCTGAGTTGGGTGGCACAGACTACTATGCCACCTTGATGTATTATGGCGATGGATCTTTGCACGGCTGTACATTTGTTACGCGGGACCCCGACGGTTTTTCATCGCGACATCTGGAATTGATTGAGGCAGCACTGCCTGCTCTGTCGTCTGCTTTGGAACCTGTCACAATGCGCAAGTCAGCCAAGGGGCTGCTACGAACTTATCTTGGTGATGGGCCCTCTGATGCGGTTTGGAATGGGCGGATCAAGCGGGGCGAACGTACGACAGTTGATGCAGTCGTCATGTTTTCTGATTTGCGAGGTTTCACGGCCCTTTCAGAAGCCGCACCCGAGGCAGATGTCTTTGACGCGCTGAGCGGTTACTTTGATCTGGTTGTGCAATCTGTAGAAGAGAACGGCGGCGATGTTCTCAAGTTTATGGGTGACGGAATTCTGTCGATCTTCACCATAGCAGCTAAGGCTGATCACGCCGACCGGTGCCGACAGGCTGCGCGTGCCGCGCAAAGTGTATTGGCCGGTTTGACGACCCTCAACCGTCGGCGTGATGAGGCGCAAAAGCCGTCTTTGGATGTAGGGATCGGGATCAATGTTGGGCAAGTCAGCTATGGCAATATCGGCAGTCCTGGAAGACTTGATTTTACGGTTCTCGGGGGCGCAGTGAACGTCGCCAGTCGCATAGAAGGTCTAACCAAATCCATCGGCCATGGAGTGCTGGTAACATCAGCGATTGCTAGCGCGTCGCCTGATCTGTTTTTGCCGTGTGGGGCTCACGAAGTTCGTGGCCTTGCTGATCCAATCGAATTGTTTTCTCTCATCGAAGGATAGCTTTGAACCAGTTTGCATGAATGTTCCTAGGAGCCAGGGAAAGGGCGCTTAGGTTCAACTGGAAGGCTTGTCCACTGCGCCAGCAGTGCGTTTGGAAGAGTTGGATTATCAGGCGGACTTATTTGATCTGCATGACATCCAGGCGCACCGAGACCGAGGTTGGTGGTCCTCTGAACCAACTTGAGGATGCGGCGGGACCACCAGTCAACCGTGCGGTTTGATTCCCGAGGACCTGTATGTACAGGTGGGCGCCAGGTAATCAGGCCAGGACCTGAACAGAGCCAGCCCCCTCGGAATTGCTTAAGGCCACCAGAATGCTACCAGTCACAAGAAGGGCAGAACCCGCCAAGCGCTTAGTTAGGGCGTCGGGCGGGTTCGTACAAGGGGTTTGTGGACAGATCAGGCGTCGACCGGTTCGTGCAGGGCAGCGCGCATCTTTCCGAAATGCTCGTCCCAGCCATTGTCCAGCGCCAGGATCAGGCCAAAGGCCTCGGCGGTTTGGGGCAGGCCTTCATGTAGCAGGCTCAGCCGTGTGCCGCCCGCAACGGGTGTCAGGGTCCATTTGACTACGCTGACAGCGTCGCCCATCGGTTTGACGGTGAACGTGTATTCCAGATATTCTGGCGCGCGCGCTTCCCGGACTTCACCCCAGATCAGCAAATCGCCGCTGGTGGTTCCGAACATCTCCAGCTTCTGGCCTTTGGCCAGTTTTCGTTCGGGTTTGTGAAACCATTCGGCAAGCCGCTTGGGCTCGGTCAGGTAGGCCCAGACCGTGTCTGGCTCGGCCCGCAGGAAAATGGTTTTTTGCAACACAGCATTACTCATTTGTCTTTCCTTTCAATTGCTTCTTTAAGAGAGCTAAGGCGATCATCCCAGAACTGGTCAAAATATCTGAACCAGTCCAGCACAGGCGCCATGCCCAGTGGTTCTATTCGGTTGATGCGTTCCCGGCCGCGGGCTTCCACTGTGATCAGCCCGCCATCGGACAGGACCGTCAGGTGCTTCTTGACGGCGGCCCGGGTCATGTCGAACCGGTCGGTCAGCTGACCGATTGTCATGTCTTCAGACGCTAGCAATTTGACAATGTCTCGACGGGTTGGATCGGCCAGCGCACGAAACGCGTTTTGAGTTAAGTTCTCCATGGTAGCCTCATAAATGGTACCTTTCGGTATCGTATTAATTGAATACCAAAAGGTATCATGTCAAGCCCGGATCTGTGCTTTACATTTGTTCACTGATTGTTCACATTTTTCTCATGACCTTGGATTTGCAACCCGGACAGAAACTCGCACGCGGCGTCGCGCGGCACCTTACGGCGCATGGGTTTGTTTCTGTTGAGGAATTTGTGCCAGCCCGTGGCTTGCGGGTTGATGTTATGGGACTTGGCCCCAAAGGTGAGCTCTGGGTGATCGAGTGCAAGTCCAGCCGCGCCGATTATCAGTCAGACGCGAAGTGGCAGGGGTATCTGGAGTGGTGTGATCGATTCTTTTGGGCTGTCGATACCGATTTCCCGACCGAGTTACTGCCGCAGGAAACCGGTCTGATCATTGCCGACGCCTACGATGCCGAGATCATTCGAATGGCGCCCGAGGACAAACTGGCCCCGGCGCGGCGTAAGAAGATGATCCAGAAATTTGCAACCGATGCGGCACGGCGTCTGCACATGCTGCGTGATCCGCGACTTTAAAAAGGGCTCAGTCACCGACGGCGCGGGCGGCTTGTGCTGCGGCGCGAATTTCTTCGGCGATTTCTTCGGCTTCTTCCGGGTCGAAATCCATAGGGACTTCGAGGCCATCAGCCTCGATGAACAGACGCACCATACCGTGATCGGTTGGACCGATCTGCAGGTTGGCCTGAATGTCGCGTTCGGTATTGATACCCATACTCGCCTCCGGGACTGAGCGTTTGTGCTAGCGCGCAAAGGGTTGAGAATCAAGCCGCCTTTGCGGTCAGATAGGGTATGAAAGAAGTAGTTCTCAGATCGTTTCAGGCCGATGATGCGCCCTGGCTGGTCGAACGGCACGGCACGCTTTATGCACGTGATGAAGGGTTCGACGACAGTTTTGCTCCGTTGGTGGCAGGCATCCTTCGAGAGTTCATTGCAGATCATGATCCATCCTGCGAATGCGGCTGGATCGCTGAGCGCGCAGGTGAAAGGCTGGGCAGTATCTTCTGTGTCAGGCTGGACGCACAGACTGCGAAACTGCGGCTGTTCCTGCTGGTGCCCGAGGCACGCGGGCTAGGGTTGGGCAAGCGGCTTCTGGAGACCTGTATGGGCTTTGCCAGGCAGGCCGGATACCAGCAAATGCAGCTATGGACCCATGAAAGCCACCGCGCGGCTTGTGCGTTGTATCGGGCCAATGGATGGCAGCTTACGGGCAGCAAACCGGTGCATTCTTTTGGGGTCGATCTTGTCGAACAAAGCTGGAAAATTCAGCTTTAATCCTCTTGCAATCCCCGGACGCGTTCGGTACATCGCCCTTCACGAGTGCCGCCTTAGCTCAGTTGGTTAGAGCGCTGGATTGTGGATCCAGAGGTCCCCTGTTCAAGCCAGGGAGGCGGTACCAAATCCCCAACATAGCAAGCGAATAGGTGCGCAATTGTGGCGTGATGAAACCTGTTTGATCTGCTGAACGTCGCGCGCGGGATCAGCGGGCAAGGTTCAGTCTGAATTTCATCTTGCTTTGTCTTGCGGCGGGCAAATGGCGATTCAGGCGCTTGTTCATCTGTCCAAAGACCCACACGATAACAAGGGTCAACAGGATGAAATAAAAGGCCAAAATCGGGTAGGGCACAAACGGGTTGAAGGTTTTATCGGCAAAATAGCTGGCATAGTACAAGGCGTCTCCGCGTTGCTGCCAGGCCGGGAAGGCCGAGAAAAAGACCAGTGTTGTGGACTGGAACACAAAGATCGCTTCGTTTGTGTAGGCGGGCCAGGCCAACCGCAACATGGTCGGCCAGACGATGCGGCGGAACCGCGCCCAGCCGGACATGCCATAGGCATCGGCAGCCTCAAGATCGCCCTTGGGGATCGAGCGCAGCGCTCCATAGAAGATCTCACCCGAATAGGCGGAGGTGTTCAGGAACAATACGATCAGCGCCCCCAGCCAGGCCGAGGTGAACGCGTCGAACATCGGATAGGGTTTCTTGAGCGACAGGAAGAAGAAATACGCGAAGAAGAATTGGATGAAGAGCGGCGAGCCCCGGAACAAAAAGATGAACCACTCGGACGGTTTGCGCAGCCATTTGTTGGGCGATGCTTTTCCAACCGCCAATGCGGTGGCCAGAAAGAAACCCGTGACCATTGCCATAATGCCGAAATAGATATTCCAGATCATGCCCGAGCCGATCAGCGTGAAATGCTCGCACAGGGTAAAATCAGTTTTGGGCAGAAGCCGTTCGCCATAGCCCAGAGACCGCAGGCCGTAATCCTGAATGGTTTGCAAGCAGCTCATGCCGTGGTCTCCTTGCGCAGAAGCTCTCCGCCCGAAGTGGCCTGACCGTGCGACAAGCGGCGCATCAGTTTCTCCAGCCCGATCTCAGACACACGGGTCATGCCGAGGTAAAAGACCAGCAGGGCCAGAAAGTACCACATGCGCCAGTCGCCATGAGGGTAGTCGGTGAAGCGCGATGTCTTGGTGCCGCCAAGTTCGCGGGCCCAATAGACGATGTCTTCAACACCCAGCAGGAACAGCAGTGGCGTGGCCTTGATCAGAACCATCCAGAGGTTTGACAGGCCAGGCAGGGCGTAAACCCACATTTGCGGCACAAGGATGCGCCAAAAGGTCTGGCTACGGGTCATGCCATAGGCCTCGGCCGTTTCCAGCTGGGCATGTGGCACGGCGCGCATTCCGCCGAACAGGACATTGGCAGCGAAAGCGCCAAACACGATAGAGAATGTGATCACTGCAAGGAAAAAGCCGTAGGTCTCGTGCACCCATTCTGGCGAGGTCCCAAGCGGCAGCTTGGCGGCCTGACACACCAGAAAATCGTTGCCCTGACGGATCGGATCTGTCCAGTCGGGGCAGAGGATCTTGTGGCGGATCCATTCAAACCCCTGATCCAGAGCGATGACGAAGAACAGGAAAAAGGCAATGTCGGGCACGCCGCGTACAATCGCGATATAAGCCTTGCCTAGCCAACTAAGGGGCGGAAAGTGCGACCGTGCGGCCATCGCGCCTGCAAAGCCAAAGCCGAGCGCGACGGGCGCGGTCACGGCCAGCAGGGCCAGAACCTTGATGAAAGATAGGTAGAACGACCAGTGGACGCCATTGGTCAGATAGCACGAGAACCAGCGGAACGTGCCCAGCGTGTCAGGATCAGCGCAGTAGGAGAACATAAGGCGTCTTTCGAACGTCTGGTCCGGCAAGGCCGGAAAGGGCCCGGCGCAAGGACGCCGGGCCGGGACAGGTCAGTATCAGTTGGTGACGACCGAACCGTCAGCGCCGTATGTGGCGGTGCCTTCACCGAACCACTTGATCAGCATCTCGTTAAGCGTGCCGTCAGCTTTCATCGACGTGATGGCTTCGTCGAACTTGCCGCGCAACTCGCCATCGCTTTCACGCAGGCCCATGCCGACGCCACCGCCCAGCGGAACCGGATCGCCGACAAAGACCAGCTCACCGCCCGATTCTTCGACCAGCGGCACCAGATAGTCGCGGTCGGCCAGAACAGCATCGGCTTCGCCGTTGCGGACGGCTGCGATGGTTTCTTCCGGGGTCGCGAATTCAACCAGAGTCGCGCCGGTTTCGGCGACGTGGCCTGCCTGAATGGTGGCGGTTTGCGCAGCAACGACACCGCCGGTCACATCGGCTGCGTCAGAGGTCGCGACATAAGCCGACGCGGTTGGTGGATAATAGTCCTGTGTAAAGTCGATGACTTCATCACGTTCGTCGGTGATCGACATGCCCGCGATGATGGTGTCGTAGTTACCCGATACCAGGTTCGGGATGATCGAATCCCAGTCGTTCTTAACCCATTCGCATTCCAGCCCGGCACGTTTGCACAGCTCGTCGCCTACGTCCCGCTCGAACCCGTCGATCTCACCGGCATCGTTGATGAAATTATACGGAGGGTAGGCGCCCTCGGTGCCCATGCGCACGGTATCGGCCATGGCCATGCCGGCGGTCAAAGCCAGCGCTGCAGTGGTCAGAATCAAGTTTTTCATTGGTTACTCCCCAGTTTGGTTCTGTTCTTTGAAATTATGCCGCTTTGGTGGCGGACAGGAAACCCCGAAGTCGTTCGGACTCAGGGGCGGTAAAGATGTCTTCGGGCGTGCCCTCTTCTTCGATCAGGCCTTGATGCAGGAATACGACATGGCTTGAGATATCGGCGGCCATCTGCATGTCATGGGTTACAATGATCATGGTCCGGCCTTCTGCGGCCAGGTCCTTGATCACTTTGATCACTTCCTGTTCCAGTTCGGGATCCAGGGCCGAGGTCGGTTCGTCAAACAGCAATGCCTCGGGTTCCATGCACAATCCACGCGCTATGGCGGCGCGCTGTTGCTGACCACCAGACAGTTGCGCGGGGTAGACGTCGCATTTGTCGCCAATGCCAACCTTATCAAGATACCTGCGGGCGCTGTCTTCCACTTCGGCCTTGTCGCGGCCCAATACAGTGACCGGAGCTTCCATGACATTCTGCAAGATGGTCATATGTGCCCAAAGGTTGAATTGCTGGAACACCATAGACAGGTTGGTCCGAATGCGCAGAACCTGCTTGGGATCTGCGGGGTGGCGGGCATGGCCCTTGCCAGCCCATTGCACGGGTTCGCCTTTGAATAGGATCTCGCCCTGCTGGCTGTCTTCCAATAGGTTGCAGCAACGCAGCAGGGTTGATTTGCCCGATCCGGATGACCCGATGAGCGACACCACATCCCCGCGCCTTGCGGTGATGTCGACACCCTTGAGCACCTCGAGATTGCCGAAGCTTTTGTGAAGGTTCTTGATCTCGATGACGGCTGATGGGTCTGACACGAAGGATCCCGTTGTTGCTGGTATTGATGCGCTAATAGGACGGAAAATCCGGCACAATGCAATGCGCAAATCACAGATTCAGGGCTCGAATCTGCCGAATTGACCAGAGGTTATTGTCAAAATGAGTAGAGACTGTGCAATCAGGCTCCAGGTGGAGGAGGGGTAGGAACGGCCAGATATTCTTCGGCAGGAATATTGATCAACCCACGGATGTGAAGGAGGCGCTTGTCTTCTTCAGAAAGAGCGGCGATGGCCGCATGAACGGCATCTGCAATCTGATCCGGGTCCTGGGTTTGCGAAGTGATGTAGGGCAGCGCGGGGGTTGGCGATGTGCGGGCAACGTCGCGCAGGTAGCGGCCCAGACCCGTATGCTCCTTCAAAATCGCCCATGTCAGTGCATCCAAAGCGGCAATATCTGCGTCGTGGTCGGCAACGGCCTGGGCGGACAGGGCGTGCCCGCCGGTTTGGATAAGATCGGTGGGTTTCAAACCCAAATTGTCCAGATGTGTGATCGGCGCAGCCCAACCAGATTGCGACAGCGCCTCGTTATAGGCGAACCGTCCCATTGCTAGGTCGGCAAGCTCGCGTGGATCGTCGCATCGCGCCACAAAGACCGAGCAATAGTGACCAGCCGGACACCCCGGTAATCGATAGTCTGGTGTTCCGACCAGTCGAACGTGGCCATGAAGGCGGGTGCGGTAGGGCATGCCGCAGGTCTGGGCGAATACCAGATCAGGGTCTTGCCAGATCTCCCAAACATCTCGATGCCGATCCAGTTGCGCCGGGCCAAATCCAAGATGGGTGCGGATCAGTGACCAGAAGCGATCATTGGCGGCCTGCAGGGCGGGCATATCATACATGCCCAGCATCGCTGTCACGATTGTGCAGCCTTTTGCCGGGCGAGCGCCGAATCCACATCGCTAACGCCCAGCAAGCTAACCACAAGGCGCAGCAGGGAATCTTCTTCGCCTGTCCGCTGCCCATCAGCCAAGGCGACCGACCACATGGCTTGTACGACGGCCAGCCGATCCTCGTAGGCAACGGCCTCTTTAATGGCGCGCGTAAAGCGGACGGTATCGGGGGCCTCGGCCTCGAGATCTTCAGCACGTGCGCGCAGTCCGGCTGCTTCGAACGGAGACAGACCATAGCGTTGGGTCGATATCTTATCGATACGCGCCATCTCGGAATCGGCATAGTCATTGTCGGACCGGGCGATGCGCACCAGCAAGGCGGTCAGCGCCAGGCGCGCGTCATCATCGGGAAGCGGATCGGGAGCGGGCTGTGTCAGCCGGGACAGAAAATCACTAAACATGACACAGATATAGACGCGGGTTAGCTGGCTTCCAAGCGGCTTTGCACCCGTTCGCGTGCTGCCTTGCTGTCATTGAAGCTGAGGCCCATCGCGGCGCGGGCCTCCTCGACGATCTTGATCTCACCCTCATCCGAGTCGCCATCGGCCAGCACGACCTCCCACAACGCGTCCAGCGCGGCAAGTCGTTCCTGAAGATCGGTGGTTTCTCGGATCAGCTTGCCAAACGTATCCGTTTCTGGTGCGGCGGCATGTAGTTTCTCGCAGGTGGCGCGCACTTTGGCGGCCTCAATAGCATTATGTTCGTACAGGCGTGCCAGTATCCGGTCGATTAGGCTGATTTCTTCCAGCTTATAGTCCCGGTCCGCCTGAGCCACGCGGACCATCAAAGCTCCCAACGCCAGTTCAGCGTCAGGATCGGGCAAATGCTCGGTCTGTGGCGGTCGAAACGCCTGAAAGAACTTCTTCAACATAAGGGCAGATTATCCCATATTTTGTGGCGCGCCAAGCTACGACTACCCGTCATAGCCCTGAATGATTACAAGATCGCCGTTCGATACCGGATCACGCAGGCTTTTGGCGTATTGATAGCCCTCACTTTCATAGCAGGCCAGCGCGTCTTCGTAGCTGGGAAATTCGATTACCACTGTGCGGGCACGCGCGGCGCCTTCCTTAAGCTCTCGCGTGCCACCGCGCACCAGAAAGCGAGCACCAAAGGCGGCGAATGCCTCACCATTGGCTGCGATATAGTCTTTGTACCTCTCCATGTCGTCCACATCGACATGGGCCACCCAATAGCCTTTGCTCATCACAGCCTCCTACCCAGTTTCCTGGGCAAGGTGCTTAGAATTGACGAAAATAGCAATCCCGATCCGCCAGGGTATCAGCTGTAGTTGATTGCTGCGCGCGCCTGTTCTGTGAGCCACGCAATCATCTGCCGGTAGGGCACGGGCCCATAGCTGACCCGCGCGACCCCAAGCTCTGCAAGGCGCGGGGTGTCCGGCGTGCCGGGCAGGGCGATGATGTTGACGGGCAGGTCGGTTGCTTCGCAAAGTTGACCGATCATCGCCTCATCCTTCAGGCCGGGGGCAAAGAAGCCGCTTGCCCCTGCGGATTGATACGCGGCGGCACGTGCAATCGCATCGTCAAGCATGGCTGCGTCATGAGTGTCAGCCGTGGCTTTCAGGAATATATCGGTGCGGGCGTTGATATAGGCCGGAATACCAGCCCTGTCGCAGGCTTTGCGCACCGCTTCGACCCGAGAGGTTTGATCCGCAATAGGGTAAAGACCATCTCCGCCAATGATCTGATCCTCGAAGTTGAATCCGACCACGCCGCAGTCCAGCGCGCGGACAACGTTGTCGGAAATCGATTCCGGATCAACAGCATAGCCAGATTCGAAATCCAGCGTCACGGGTAGATCAACCGCTTTGACGATGCGTCTGACATTGTCCAAGGCGGCTTCCATAGGGAAATCCTGCCCATCGGAATAGCCCCGCGCCATAGCGACCGGAGCACTGCCGGTAGCTATCGCCTGCGCTCCGGCGTCGCGCACCGCACCGGCACTGCCAGCGTCCCAGATGTTGAACAGGATGACGGGATCACCCTTTTGGTGCAGGCTGGTAAAGGTTTCGGCGCGTTGCGATTGGGTGGTCATGGGGTTCTCCTGTCGAAGCTTGTTCAACAGTTAACCCCATGCCGGGCAATAGCTAAGCGCTTAATTGTGTTGGTACATCACTTTGCAGCGACCGCCTCAGACCAGACGCGAGGTGTCCTTGGCCGCGCGCACAAAGTCTCGAAACAGCGGATGTGGATCGAAGGGTTTGGACTTTAGTTCAGGGTGATACTGAACCCCGATGAACCACGGGTGATCCGACCACTCAACGATCTCCGGCAGGCGCCCATCCGGCGACATGCCCGAGAAGTTCAGCCCCGCGCCTTCAAGCTGTTTGCGATATTTGATGTCCACCTCATAGCGGTGGCGATGGCGCTCCTCGATCTGAGTGCCGCCGTAAACCTCGGCCACTTTCGAGCCTTCGGCCAGAACCGCATTGTAGGCACCCAAACGCATGGTGCCGCCTTTGTCGTCGCCGACTTTGCGCTCCACCTTGTGGTTGCCCTGAACCCATTCTTTCAGGTGATAAACCACCGGCTCAAAACGCTTTTTGCCAGCCTCATGGTCAAATTCTTCGGAACCGGCCTCTTTGATGCCTGCTGCATTCCGCGCGGCTTCGATCACCGCCATCTGCATGCCGAGGCAGATACCCAGATAAGGTACTTTATGCTCGCGCGCATATTGCGCCGCCTTGATCTTGCCTTCAGTGCCACGCTCGCCAAACCCGCCGGGCACGAGGATCGCGTGGAAGCCTTCCAGATGGGGGGCTGCGTCTTCGGTGTCGAAAATCTCGGCGTCCACCCACTCGACCTTAACCTTGACCCGGTTGGCCATGCCGCCATGGGTCAGCGCCTCGGCAATCGACTTATAGGCATCTTCCAACTGGGTGTATTTGCCCACGATGGCGACCTTCACTTCGCCTTCGGCGTTGTGGATGCGGTCGCTGACGTCTTCCCACTTTGCCAAGTCCGGTTTTGGGGCGGGGCTGATCTGGAAAGCGTCCAGAACTGCCTGATCCAGACCTTCGCGGTGATACGCCAGCGGGGCGTCGTAGATTGTGGACAGGTCCTGAGCCGCTATCACGCTGTCGGGGCGGACGTTACAGAACAGCGCCAGTTTCTCGCGTTCCTTGGTCGGGATCGGCCCCTCGGATCGGCAAACCAGAATGTCGGGGGCCAGACCGATTGAGCGCAGCTCTTTCACCGAGTGCTGGGTTGGTTTGGTTTTCAACTCACCCGACGCTTTGATATAGGGCAGCAATGTAAGGTGCATGAAAATACACTGGCCGCGCGGCTTATCCTGGCTGAACTGACGGATGGCTTCAAAGAACGGCAGGCCTTCGATGTCACCTACGGTGCCGCCGATTTCACACAGCATGAAATCAACCTCATCCTCGCCAATCGCGATGAAATCCTTAATCTCGTTGGTGACGTGGGGGATCACCTGAATGGTCTTGCCAAGGTAATCGCCGCGGCGCTCTTTCTCCAGCACGTTGGAATAGATCCGCCCCGAGCTGACCGAGTCGGTCTTGCGGGCAGCCACACCGGTGAAGCGTTCGTAATGACCGAGGTCCAGATCGGTTTCGGCCCCGTCATCTGTGACAAACACTTCGCCATGTTCAAAGGGCGACATCGTGCCCGGATCGACGTTCAGATAGGGGTCAAGCTTCCGCAGACGCACCGAATATCCCCGAGCCTGCAACAAAGCACCCAAAGCCGCCGAAGCCAGCCCTTTGCCCAAGGATGAAACCACACCACCAGTGATGAAAATAAATCGCGCCATGTTTTTCGGCTGCTCCCGTGAGACGTCATTATCAGCTGCCCGGCGGCTTGAAAAAACCGCTGCATCACGGGACTTCACATATAAAGGATTCGCGCCCATAGCGCAAGAGAACCGCAAGATGCTGTTGCAGTTCTCTTTCAGATTTCTAGGTTTTGTGTATCAGTCGGCTTGCGGGATCAGCGGTGCGTTGTCGCCCTGCGCCGGAGGCAGCAGGTCGTCCGCCGACGGAACCGCCGGTGTGCTTTCTTCGGTCGCGGCCGGTGCCGGAACACCCAAACGGTCAATCACCGAGCTGCCCGAAGACTTCTGCGCCGCCAGAATCGTCAGCGTGATCGAGGTCACGATAAAGCAGGCCGCCAAAATCCAAGTTAGTTTACCCAGAGCTGTCGCCGCTGCACGCCCGGTCATAGCGCCACCACCGCCGCCGCCCATCCCGAGGCCACCGCCTTCGGACCGCTGCATCAGCACAACGGCGATCAGGCCCAAAGCCAGAAGAAGATGGATGATGAGAACGACGTTTTCCATGGTGGTCCCGAACAGCGTGGCGTGTATCGCGTGGTACTTATGCAAGTTTGTCAGCGGGGGCAAGTCAGGAGTTCGTATCACCCCGCGTGATGTCCCATATCACGGCAAAGGGACTGGACAGAACGCCAATACGTGACGCAGGCTGCGGCCTATGCCTCATGACGATCCCGACCACCCGCATGCCTTGCTTCCGCCTGAACCTGCTTTGCGCGTTAAAGCGCTGGAAACGATTCTGACCCGTAAGGGGCTGATAGATCCGGCCGCGCTGGATGAGATCATTGATACATATCAGAATAAAATCGGGCCCCAGAACGGTGCGCATGTTGTGGCGAAAGCCTGGAGCGACCCGGCATTCAAGACAGCACTTCTTGCGGATGCAACGTCGGTCGTTGCGGATCTCGGTTACTACGGGCGGCAGGGCGAACATATTGTCGTGGTCGAAAATACGCACGAGCGGCACAACATGGTCGTGTGCACATTGTGCAGTTGTTATCCATGGCCGCTGCTTGGCATTCCGCCGGGTTGGTACAAATCCGACGCCTATCGCGCCCGCGCTGTTCGCGAACCGCGCAAAGTGTTAGCTGAGTTCGGTGTTGCCTTACCTGAAGACACCGCAGTGCGGGTCTGGGATTCAACCGCCGAGATTCGCTATCTCGTGCTGCCCATGCAGCCCGAGGGTTCGGATGGTTTGGACGAACAGGAACTGGCGGCGCTGGTCACACGCGACAGCATGATCGGCACAGGGTTGCCCAAGGTGCCATCATGACCCGCGTTCACGATATGGGCGGGCGCTTCGGCGACGGCCCTGTACAGCCTGACGGTGAAGACACGCCGGTATTTGCCGAAGATTGGCACGCGCGGGCGCTGGCGGTCACTTTGGCGGCAGGGTTTCTGGGGCAATGGAACATAGATATCTCGCGCCACGCGCGTGAGCGGCTTTCGCCCAAGGACTACGCGCGGTTTTCTTACTATGAGAAATGGATATCCGGCCTGGCCGATCTGTTGGTTGAACAAGGCGTGCTGAGCCTGGATGATCTGCGGAGCGCCGGAGATGATGCGCCGCATCCGCTCGCGGACAAGACGCTCAGGGCCGAGGCTGTCGCCGCTGCACTAGCAAAAGGCGGGCCAGCAGATCGGCCCTCAAACGTTGCCGCGCGCTTTAAGCCGGGTCAGCAGGTGGCGACAGCGCACCCATCTGCCAATCGTCTGTTCGAGGGTGGCCATACCCGTCTGCCTACCTATGCATCAGGAGCACGAGGGCGAATCCTACGCCTGCACGGGGCCCATGTCCTGCCCGATTCCAACGCCCATGGATTGGGTGAGGCACCAGAACCGCTCTATGCCGTTCTGTTTCCCGCATCAGAACTGTGGGCGAATCCGGAACACCCTGGGGATGACGTGGTGCTGGACCTCTGGCAAAGCTATCTGGAGCCCGCATGAGCACATGCCTGGACGTCACTGCTCCTGAACCGGTCTTTGCCGAACCGTGGCACGCACAGGTCTTTGCGGTGACCGTGGCGTTGAACGAAACCGGGTGGTTCGACTGGCCCGAATGGGCCAGGCGCTTCTCGGATACACTGAAACGCAACGGTCTGAGCCGCGAATTGGATGGTGGAGATGACTATTTTCACGCCTGGCTTGAAACACTCGAAGCTCTGCTGGCAGAACGCGGCGCGGCCACGCCAGATGTAGTGCAAACCCTTCAGCAAGAGTGGGAACGGGCCTATCTGACCACACCCCATGGGCAGCCGGTGCATTTGCGGCAACTTTAAAAAGGGGGCGCTGTCCCCATCGCCCGTTCCGGGCGACTCCCCGGGATATTTCTGGCCAGATGAAGCAGGGGATCGGCTCTTCATCTGGCTAAAAATATCCCCGCCGGAGGCATCGCGCGGCAGCGCGATTTCCGTCTGCGGCGAAATACCCGTTTCCCTGCCGCCAGAGCCCAGCTATACGAGCCGAGTTTGATTACTCAGCACGAAAAGGACCGGATATGGCCAACGTGGTTGTTGTCGGCGCCCAGTGGGGTGACGAAGGAAAAGGCAAGATTGTCGATTGGCTCAGCGAACGGGCGGACGTCATCGCGCGTTTTCAGGGCGGGCACAATGCCGGGCATACTCTGGTCATTGATGGTGAGGTCTACAAACTGCATGCTCTGCCTTCGGGTGTCGTGCGTGGCGGTAAGCTGAGCGTCATTGGCAATGGCGTTGTTCTGGACCCCTGGCACCTGCTCAAGGAAATCGGGACAATCCGAGCGCAAGGCGTTGAGATCACGCCTGAAACGCTGATGATCGCCGAGAATACGCCTCTGATTCTGCCGATCCACGGTGAATTGGACCGCGCGCGCGAAGAAGCGGCGAGCAAAGGCACCAAGATCGGGACCACCGGTCGCGGCATCGGCCCGGCGTATGAAGACAAGGTCGGGCGGCGTTCTGTACGCGTTGCAGATCTAGCGGATGAAGCTACGCTTGAGGCTCGCGTAGATCGCGCGTTGCAGCATCATGATCCGCTGCGCAAAGGCTTGGGCATCGAACCCGTCGACCGTGATGCGCTGATTTCGCAACTGAAAGAGATCGCGCAGGAGATTCTGCCGTTTGCAGCGCCGGTCTGGAAAGTTCTGAACGAAAAGCGCAAAGCGGGTAAGCGCATCCTGTTCGAAGGCGCCCAAGGCGCGTTGTTGGATATTGATTTCGGGACTTATCCGTTTGTGACCTCATCGAATGTGATCGCAGGGCAGGCGGCCACGGGTGTGGGCATCGGGCCGGGCTCGATTGATTTTGTGCTTGGGATTGTCAAAGCCTACACCACCCGTGTTGGCGAAGGCCCGTTCCCGACCGAGCTCGAAGACGCGGATGGGCAACGCTTGGGTGAACGTGGCCATGAATTCGGAACGACCACGGGCCGCAAGCGCCGTTGCGGTTGGTTCGACGCCTGTTTGGTACGTCAGACCTGCGCCACCAGTGGTGTCAATGGTATCTCGCTGACCAAACTGGATGTTCTTGACGGATTCGAGACGCTGAAGATCTGCACCGGCTATGAGTTGGACGGTGAGCATCTGGACTATCTGCCAACTGCGGCCGATCAGCAGGCCCGCTGCAAACCGATCTACGAAGAAGTGCCGGGATGGAGCGAATCCACCGAAGGTGCGCGCAGCTGGGCGGATTTGCCCGCCAATGCGATCAAATATGTGCGTCGCGTTGAAGAACTGATCGAATGCCCTGTGGCCCTTCTGTCCACAAGCCCGGAGCGGGATGACACCATTCTGGTGACCGACCCGTTTGCAGATTGATGGGCGACGACAAAAAGACCGGGCTCAGCTACACGGCCCGACGCCGCTGGTCTCTGGTGATTCTACTGGTGGGGTTGCCTCTTTACATCGTGGCGGTGGTGACCGTTGTGAACTGGCTGGATCGCCCCTCTATTCTGGTCGAGCTGCTGGTCTACATCGTCCTTGGCATCGTCTGGGCCTTGCCCTTCAAATTTGTCTTCCGAGGGGTCGGCAAAGAAGACACGCAAGATGACTAAACAAAAAGGGCCGAGACATGTCTCGGCCCTTTGCTTCTATGGTTGGTTGATCAGCCTGCCGCGCGTTCATTGTCGGGGCGGAACCCGATCAGGTTCGAGGCGGCAAACCGACCGCCACCGGCTTTCTGGATTTTACCATCGCGCAGCAGCTGACCGAAAGAGCGCAGGCTTTCTTCGCGATTGAACTCATCCTGTTTCAACGAACGGACCTTGTTCATCAGTTGTGGGCGCGAGAACTGTTCCTGACCCTCGATGAAGGACAGATAAGATGCCGCAGCTTCGAGCAGGTCCAGCAAGGACTGTGCGCCTTGTTCCTGTGCGAACTGGGCGAACCCGCTTTCCTCTGCCGCGCTATCCTCTTGATCAGTTTTGACCCGGCGAGGGGCAATCGGGCCTGAAATCGCGTCGCTCTGATCGACGCGCTGTTCAGCAACAAGCTTCAAAGGCGCCGCCGCATCGGATTCGGGGCGCATGCTGGTGACCTGAATTTCAGGACGGCGAGGGCTGACAGCCGATGCCAGATCACCGCGATAGGGCTGATCCGCCGAGGCAGTGTCGGTCTTGCCATCAACCTCGGCAGCCGCAACAGCATTGCGCAGATGCGAATAGGTTTCGCGCGTACCGCTGGCCGATGGGTCACCCATCTGCTGGTCGGCTTTTTCCATCAGGCGAAGAACGTCCTGATCCAAGGTGCTTTCATCGTTAGGCTTTTCATCAGTGCCGCCAGCCATCCCGGCCTCGAAGCTAGAGATATTATCCAGAAGGTTTTTCTCATCCTCGGCGGTCAGAACACCTTGGGCAATGGCGTCTTCTGCTGGTGCGGGTGCATTCTGATCGCCCATGATGTTCATGATATCATCAGTGATTGTGTCACCTTCGGCAGGTTCTTCGGTTTCCGAAGCTAAGTTGCTGGCAGGCTGCACATACACAGCCGCCTCATCTTCGAGAAGCTCGGAAGCCTCGGATACAGTGTCTTCATTCGCTATTGGCTGCTCTGCTTCGCGAGCTGGCTCAATATCGTCCTGGCTCAGTGCGCCTGCTTCAAACGCTGCGGCGACCGCATCAATAGGGGCCGGGTTTGCGCCAAGCAACGATGTATCCTCGTCTTCCGCGTCGGTGATCGGAGCCGTGTTCGAATGCGTGACCACCGCGCGAATACGCTGCAGTTTGGCTGAGATGCTGTCAGCCGCCAGCGGCTCGGCGTTAGTCGCGGGAGGTTCAACCGAAGAGGGGGCGGCAACGGTCGTAGGGGATGGCGGGCGGTGCGAGGACATGGCTGCATCCTTTGTGGCAGTCTCGGGCGCGGTGTCCGGCGCGGTTTTTGTCGCACGCAGCAGCAGACCGGATTCGTCTTGCCGGGCCTCTACGTGTTGGGCGTTGTCGCCCTGGGCAATGCGCGACAGCATTTCAGCATCCAGTCGAGGGGGTTCAGAACCGAAGTACCGATCATCTGCTGCGATTTCGCGGAAGTAGTCTGCAATGGCTTTGAGTGTTTCAAACGAGTTGTCGAACCCTTCTAATGTGCAGGAAAAGGCCCCATAAGAAACAGTTAACACCTTCTTATTCTGTACCATCAGACACACGTCCTCTACAAACTAACAAAGCCAACTTACTCAGAATCGAGCGCACACATTGGCCTACAACTCTACATGAACCTATCAATTTGTGGTCTCAATGTGTCCAAACCCAGAAAAAATGACCAATCTGAGAAAAAATAAGCCAATTGTGCGTTCAAACGGCCCAATTGGCCTAGTCGGAGGGGGGACAATTGGGGTTTCCGACCTGAATTTGGTGCTGAATCGTGTCAATTCAGTGGTTGCGGCGGATGGCGGTGCATCGATTCTTGTTGATTCGGGTGTTGTTCCCGAGGCGGTGATCGGTGACTTCGATTCATTGGATGCGGCGACGCGCAGTCGCATAGCTGAGGACCGTTTGTTTCAGATCGATGAACAAGACAGCACGGATTTTGACAAGGCCCTGCGCAGTATCGATGCCCCGCTTGTCGTTGGAGCTGGTTTTCTGGGCGGTCGACTAGATCATCAACTGGCGGTGCTCAATACTCTGGTCACGCGCCTCAACTCTGTCTGCATCTTGTTGGGCGCGCACGAGGTGGTGTTTCACGCACCACCATCGATTGTTCTGGACCTGGCACCGGGCGATATCGTCTCTTTGTTTCCGCTGCGGCGTGTGACGGGGCGAAGTCAGGGGCTCGAATGGTCCATCGACAAATTGGTTTTCGAACCGGATGGACAAGTCGGAACCTCGAACAGGGCAGTGTCACAGGTTCAGCTACATCTGGATGGGCCGGGGCTGCTGGTCATGGTGCCGCGCGACGCATTGGATCAGGTCATGCAGGCGTTTCTGTCGGGACAGACCGGGCGGTGGCCCTCTCTCGCAGAATGACATATAGCCCGGCGGCCATGGTGATCAGGATGCCAAGCGCTGCGATCCCGTTGGGCAGATCGTGAAAGATCAGCCATCCAAACAGGGTTGCCACCGGGATCTCCAAATATTGCATTGGGGCCAGCGTCGCTGATGGCGCATAGCGCAGCGACCATGTCATCAACAGATGGGCAACGGTTCCTAAAATACCGATGGCCAGCAAAAGCCAGTGCGCGTTGCCGGTAGGCATGATCAAAGACAGCTCCCAGATTCCGGATTGGGTTCCCCACAGAATGAGAGGGAGCAGAAAGATCGTGGCCATCACTCCGGATACCGCCTGCAAGGATACCGGATCGGTTTCCTTGGCGATCTGTCTGGTGACCAGCATGAACAGCGCAAAAACCACGGCAACGATCAGTGGTAGCAGGGCAGGCAATCCTACTTCGGCAAAACTGGGCTGGATCACCAGCAAAGTGCCGGCAAATCCGACAACACATGCGATCAGGCGCCGGTGGCCGACCTCTTCATTCAACACATACTTTCCAAGCAGCAACATGATAAAGGGCATCACGAATGCAATGGCGACCGCATCTGCCAGTGGCAGGAATTGCAGCGCGCTGAACATCGCTGTGATACCGATGATATGAAGACCGGTGCGGATCACGGTCAGACGCAGAACGCGCCCCCGCATGCGCCAGGGTCGGCCCGTTGCGGCCACTAGCGGGATCAGGATCACTGCTTGAATCGCAAAGCGGACCAGTACCAGCAGCCCTAGCGGGGTAGATTCGCCCAGCAGCTTGGCGATTGAATCGCCAAGCGGTGCGAGTACGCAGAAACCAAGCATCAGAACAATGCCGAAAACGGGACGATCCTGTGTCATGGGCGCGACGCTAACCGTTTCGGATCACGGTGAAAAGCGCTGTTCTCAGGCGTCGGGCAGAGGTTGAACTTTTGTGTAGTCCGGTTCGATGCAGGTGGGGAGATCATCACCAAGCTTGAGCCAGCTCAGCTTTTCCTCATGCGCGACATGCAGGGTCGGCTGCAATGCCTCGGGGTTGTCCAGGGTTGCAACATATAGATGCAGCACGTCTGACATCTTGTTTGACCGAAACGAGATTGGGGTTCCGCAATGGGCGCAAAAGCTGCGCTCGACCCCGGGAGAAGAGTTGAAGCGTTTGGGCTCTTCACCGGTCCAGCGCCATTGCCCGTCACGGACCTCGAAATAGGTGGTCATCGGAGCGGCGCATTGACGGCGGCAGCTGTCGCAATGGCAAGTGACGCAGGAGAGAACCGGAGGATCGACGTGGTAGCTAATTTTGCCGCACAGGCAATGTCCGCGCATGGGTCTATCTCCGATGGTCCTTCAGCAGTTTGGCACGTTGACCGCCAGACCGCCAAGCGATGTTTCCTTATACTTCTCGTGCATGTCCTGGCCGGTCTGGCGCATCGTTTCGATCACCGAGTCCAGCGGAACAAAATGCTGCCCATCACCGCGTAGCGCCAGAGAGGCGGCCGAAACCGCTTTGATTGCCCCCAACCCGTTCCGTTCGATACACGGCACCTGCACGAGGCCTGCTACGGGATCACAGGTCATGCCCAGATGATGTTCCAACGCGATCTCGGCCGCGTTTTCTACCTGTTCGGGTGTGCCACCCATCACTGCGCATAGCCCGGCGGCGGCCATGGCGGAGGCGCTGCCGACCTCGGCCTGACAGCCCGCTTCTGCGCCCGAGATCGAGGCGTTGAACTTGACCAATCCACCGATCGCAGCGGCAGTCAGAAGGAAATCCTCGATTTGGCCTTCCGACGCGCCCGGCACATGGTCAAGATAGTAGCGTATGACCGCAGGTAATACGCCCGCTGCGCCGTTGGTGGGCGAGGTGACAACCTGGCCGCCAGCAGCGTTCTCCTCGTTGACGGCCATGGCGTAGACGCTCATCCAGTCATTTATCGTGTGCGGTGCGGTCAGGTTCATGCCCCGTTCAGCGATCAAAGCGTCATAGATGCCCTTCGCACGTCTGCGCACCTTCAGGCCTCCGGGCAATATGCCATCCGTTTTCAGGCCGCGTTCGATACAATCGTTCATGACCTGCCATAGCCGGGCCGCCCCTTTGGCGAAACTGTCCGCGCAGCCGCGTGCAACCTCGTTGTCACGCTTCATCTGTGCGATGGATTTCCCGCTGGTTTTTGACATCTCCAGCATTTCTGCAGCGGACTTAAACGGGAAGGGAACAGACGGGGCACCTTCGTCCGTGGCTTTGCCATCCGCCAATTCTTCTTCGGTCAGAACAAAGCCACCGCCGATGGAGTAAAACACCTGCCGCAAGATCACGTCGCCTTGCGCATCGGTGGCCATCAGGATCATCCCATTGGCGTGGCCGGGCAGGGTGTGGTCATAGTCAAAGACCAGATCAGCCTTGGGGTCGAACGCCAGGGGCGGCAGGCCGTCAGGCGAAACCGTATGGGTTTCGGAAATTGAAGTGAGCGCAGCTTCTGCTTTTTCATTGTCGTAGGTCTCGGGCACAAATCCTGCGAGACCCAGAATGGTGGCGCGGTCCGTGGCGTGGCCAACTCCGGTAAACGCCAGCGACCCGTGCAGTGACCCGCGCAGGCCGGAGAATTCAAATGGCGATGCGCGCATCATGTCCAGAAAGCGCGCCGCAGCCACCATCGGGCCCATCGTGTGCGAAGAAGACGGGCCAATGCCCACCTTGAACATATCAAAAACCGAGAGGAACATGTCAGACAGCTGAGCCTTCTGGAGGAGTGGCATAGGTGGGTGAGGTAAACGGATTAGCCCCAAGCCCTTCGGCGGCGATGGCGGTGCGGGTTGCAGGGCGCGATTCCAACTGCATCAGTATCCTCTGCAAATAGGGCGTATCTGCCAGTTGATACCAGCTGCGATCCGCTTGTGTAGGATAAAGCGCCAGCCAGCGCATCATGCATCCCACGTAATATGTCAGGACCGAGGGTTTATCTGCGTTCAGCCAATCGGGGGCTTCTTTTGCGACGGCATCCAGCTTTTGCAGATGTATCCGCAAGCGAGGCCGCATCCCGGCACGCAGGGCATCGGCCTGCGATGGGTCGATGTATTTCTCAGCATAGAACAGAATGCGCAGATCAGCGTGCAATGTGTTCGACGCAAAAAACAACCATTTCAGAAATGCCGCGCGATCCGGATGATCGGCGGCTGGGGCAAGGTGGGCGTGGGTATCGGCAAGCCACAGCAGAATGGCGGCGGTTTCGAAAATAGCCCCTTGCGGCGTTTCCAGAACCGGTATCAACCCGTTTGGGTTCAGCGCACGATAGGCGGCGCTGTCCTGTTCGTTCTGGCTGCGATCGACCAGCACGGTTTCATAGGGCAAGCCCATCTCTTCCAACACCAACCGGATCACCAGTGAGGCGTTGTCGGGGGCGTAGTGCAGGCGATAGGGCTGTGTCATGGCGCGTACTTATGATGCGAGGTCAAATTGGGAAGGCATGATTGCGACGTATCCGATGGGAAACGCGTAGTCTAAGCGACTTTCATAGCGGTCTTGCATGAATTGGGTCTCGCCGTTGCGTTTTGCATTCCGTATAACTCAGAAAAACCATTCCGGGAAAGCTGCCGATGACCACAGAGATGTCGCCAATCGATACCGCAAAATATGTCGCGGCAAGGCGCGCCGCTGAAATGGTCGAAGATGGAATGCGCGTTGGATTGGGAACCGGTTCAACCGCCGCCTGGCTGGTGCGTCGATTGGGCGAGCGGGTGGCGCAGGAGGGTTTGCGGATCAAGGGTGTTCCGACCTCGACCCGCACGGCGCAACTGGCACGTGAGGTTGGGATCGAAGTTGTCTCGTTGGATCAGGCCGGGTGGCTGGATCTGACGATTGATGGCGCAGATGAGTTCGACGGTGATCTGAACCTGATCAAAGGCGGTGGTGGGGCGCATCTTCAGGAAAAGATCGTGGCAACGGCCAGCGATCAAATGGTGGTGATTGCCGATGCAGGCAAAGAGGTCGAAACCCTCGGTGCGTTTCCCCTGCCGGTCGAAGTGATCCCATTTGGCTGGCAGACCACGCGCACCCTGATCGAAGAGGTTCTGGATACGATGGATGTGCTGGGCACCAACTGTGCGCTGCGCATGAATGGAGAGGCCCCCTATGTGACCGATGAGGGCAACCATGTCCTGGATTTGCACCTGCAGCGGATCGGCAATGCTCGCCAGATGGCGCTGGTGCTCAATCAGGTCCCCGGTGTTGTCGAGAATGGTCTGTTTATCGATATCTGCGATAAGGTCGTCGTTGGCCATGGAGATGGCCGGGTTGAGCTGCGGGACATCAACGCAGGCACGATCGAGATGGATCAGTTGTTGAGTGGCGCGCGCGAGAACCTGTTTTCGGATCTGGCGGATTGATCCGAACCCTTACGAAACTTGGCCCGATGAATCAAAAAAACCGAGATTTGCGCGGCAAGGGGTTGGCAGTCGACTTTTTGCGCCCAGATATCCAAAGACTTTTTGAAGACTGAACGAAGGAACCCGGCATGAGCTTTGACTATGATCTGTTTGTCATCGGAGGCGGCTCTGGCGGGGTGCGCGCGGCGCGCGTGGCAGCAGGAGAAACCGGGGCAAAGGTGGCGCTGGCCGAAGAGGATCGCTATGGCGGAACCTGCGTGATCCGGGGCTGTGTACCGAAAAAGCTGATGGTCTTTGCCAGCGAATATTCGGGCATGGTCGGGGATGCGCAGGCTTATGGCTGGGATATTCAGCCGGGTGCCTTCGAATGGAACACCTTCCATGGCAAGCTGGTTACCGAACTGGATCGCCTGGAAGGCATCTACCGCAACATTCTCAAGAACAACGGCGTCGAAAGCTTTGATCAGCGCGCGCATGTGGTTGACGCGCATACGGTTGAGCTGGCGGATGGAACGCGCAAAACCGCCAAGCACATTCTGATTGCAACGGGCGGTCGCCCGGTGGTGCCTGATTTTCCGGGCTCGGATCTGGCGATCACGTCGAACGAGATTTTCCATCTGCCGAAACTGCCCGAAAGCATCCTGATCGTCGGTGGCGGCTACATTGCCAGCGAGTTCGCCGGGATCATGAATGGTTTGGGGATCAAGACCACGCAGTTCTATCGCGGGGCGCAAATTCTGCGCGGGTTCGACGAAGAAGCGCGTGGCCTGATCTGCGAAGAAATGCGCCAGAACGGCATCGACGTGCGTCTGGGCACGAATGTGCTGGAGATGACGAAAGAAGGCGACAAAATCCGCGTCAAGGCTACGGATGGCACTGAGGATCAGTTTGACGTCGTGATGTACGCCACCGGTCGTGCGCCGAATGCGGACAATCTGGGGCTGGAAGCCGTAGGTGTCGAGCGCGGCCGCAAAGGTGAGATCATCGTGGATGAATACAGCCAGACCGGTGTTCCCTCGATCTACGCGATTGGCGACGTGACCGACCGCATGAACCTGACCCCGGTTGCCATCCGCGAGGGCATGGCCTTTGTCGAAACCGTGTTTAGGGGTAACCCGACACCGGTGGATCACGACCTTATTCCCACTGCGATCTTTACGCAGCCTGAATTCGGAACGGTCGGTCTAAGCGAGGAGGAAGCGTCGGCTCAGGAACCAATTGAGGTTTATGCGACCTCGTTCAAACCCATGCAGAAGGCGTTCGCTGGTGGCACGCAGCGGGTTCTGATGAAGTTGATCGTCAGCCAGGCGTCGCGCAAGGTGCTGGGCTGTCATATCGTGGCCCCCGGCGCGGGTGAGATGATTCAGCTAGCCGGGATCGCCGTGAAAATGGGCGCCACCAAGGAAGATTTTGACCGCACGGTTGCGGTTCATCCGGTGATGGCCGAGGAATTGGTGACAATGCGGCAACCTGTACGCACGGCTTGATTTGCAACCGGGCGCACACAAGTTACAAGGGACCCCGTGATCACACGGGCCTAAACGAAGGAATCGAAAAATATGGCGGGCAACAGCGGTGGCCCCTGGGGGGGCGGAGGCTCCTCAGGTGGTGGAGGAAATCGGGGTAACAACGGGGACGGGCGTAAGCCTCCCGAAGGCGACGGCCCGCAGATCCCCGAGATCGATGAGCTGATGAAGAAAGGCCAGGAACAGCTGCGCGTTCTGATGGGCGGTCGTGGCGGCGGTGGTCGCGGCGCAAACGGTTCAGGCGGTGGCGGCGGTGGTCCGTTGTTTACCAAAGGAACTGTGGCGATTGGCGCTTTGGTTGCCATTGGCCTTTGGGCGGCTGCCAGTTTTTATACCGTGAAACCCGAAGAACAGTCTGTAGAACTGTTTCTGGGTGAGTTTTCCGCTGTTGGGAACCCGGGTTTGAACTTCGCGCCATGGCCCGTCGTGACCGCTGAGGTCATCCCGGTCACTCGCGAACAGACCGAAGATATGGGCGGTGCTCGTGGCAGTGATGATGGTCTGATGCTGACCGGCGATGAAAACGTGGTCGATATCGACTATCAGGTCGTTTGGAATATCAATGACCCGGCCAAATTCCTGTTCAACCTCCGTGACCCGCGTCAGACAATCCGCGCGGTCTCGGAATCAGCTATGCGCGAAATCATTGCACAAAGCGAGCTGGCACCGATCCTGAACAGGGATCGTGGTGTGATTGCCGAGCGTTTGCAGGAACTGATCCAGTCCACCATGGACAGCTACGATTCGGGTGTGAACATCATCCGTGTGAACTTTGACAAGGCTGACCCGCCGCAGGACGTGATCGCCGCGTTCCGCGACGTTCAGGCCGCTGCGCAGGAGCGTGACCGGCTGCAAAACGTCGCCGACGCTTATGCTAACCGAGTTCTGGCGGAAGCTCGTGGTGAAGCCGCGCAGGTTCTGGAAGAAGCCGAAGCCTATCGCGCCCAGCAGATCAACAGCGCGCAGGGTGAAGCCAGCCGTTTCAGCGCGGTTCTGGAAGAATATACCAAAGCGCCGGACGTGACGCGCAAACGCCTGTATCTGGAGCGGATGGAGCAGGTTCTGGGTGATGTCGACAAGATCATCCTGGACGAAAACTCATCCGGTCAAGGGCAGGGCGTCGTGCCGTATCTGCCGCTGAACGAACTGCGCCGTAGCAACACAGCGGAGAGCAACTGATGCGTAAATCACCTATCATTCTGATCGTCATTGCTATTCTGGCTGTTGTCGGCCTGTCCTCGATCTTCATTGTGGATGAACGCGAACGCGCGCTGGTTCTGCAGTTTGGTCGGGTTGTCGCTGTAAAAGAAGAGCCCGGTCTGGCGTTTAAAATCCCGCTGATACAGGAGGTTGTCCGCTATGATGACCGTATCCTTTCGATTGATGTACAGCCGCTTGAGGTCACCCCTCTGGACGACCGTCGTCTGGTTGTTGATGCGTTCGCCCGTTACCGGATTTCCGATCTGGAACAGTTCCGGCAAGCCGTTGGTGTTGGTGGCGTCCCGGTTGCCGAGGATCGTCTGGATCGCATCCTGCGCGCCGAAACGCGCGAAGTTCTGGGTTCGGTCTCCTCGCGCGATATCCTGAGCTCGGACCGGGCGGCCCTGATGCTGCGTATTAGAAACAGCGCCATTGCCGAGGCGCGGGCGCTGGGCGTCAACGTGATCGACGTGCGCTTGAAAGCAACCGACCTGCCGCAGGCCAACCTTGAGGCCACATTCGACCGGATGAAGGCCGAACGGGAGCGCGAAGCAACCGACGAACGTGCCCGTGGTAACGAAGCGGCGCAGCGTGTCCGTGCGCAGGCCGACCGAACCGTCGTCGAACTGGTTTCAGATGCCAACCGCGAGGCCGAGATCATTCGCGGTGAGGCTGACGCCGAGCGCAACGCGATCTTCGCCGAAGCCTTTGGCAAAGACCCGGAATTCTTTGAATTCTACCGCTCGCTTTCGGCCTATGAACGGGCGCTGGGCGGCGGTAACAGCTCGATGGTGCTGAGCCCGGATTCCGAGTTCTTCAACTACCTGAAATCGCCCACAGGGCAGGCGACCCAGTAATGGGTATGATCCTTCTGGCCCTCGGGCTGGTACTGATTGTCGAGGGGCTGGCCTATGCGCTGGCCCCTTCGCTTATTGAACGGATGCTAGAGGCACTCCGGTCCCTTCCAGAACAGGCGCGACGGTTATCCGGATTGCTCTGTGTGGTCAGTGGGCTTGTCCTGATTTGGGGTGCCTATCAGTTGGGTTTTTGATGTCAGGGCTTCACGCGCTGGTGATTTCCCCGCGATCCTGAGTTGCGGGTTGCAGCAAACCGACTACATTGGTTGCCAAGAGGGCGGCCTAAGGGCGGTCTACAGATAGTGACGACAAGGAGTTCCCAAGTGCAGGCACAAGCACGCAGTATGTCCGTCCGACAGGACGAAGGGTTTGGTTTCATGCGGCTGATGTGGCTGGCATTTGCGGGAATGGTTCTGATCGCTGCGCAGACAGTGGCGGCATATGCGCGTGGCGAAAGCCTGGCACCGCTGGCAGAGCAGATCAGCCCGGCTGTGGTGAACATCACCACATCGACCCTGATCGAAGGTCAAACCGGCCCGCAGGGCATTGTTCCCGAAGGGTCCCCGTTCGAGGATTTCTTTCGTGAGTTCCAGGATCGCGGCGACAATGGCGAAAACGTCCCGCGCCGCAGCAATGCGCTGGGCTCGGGGTTTGTGATCTCGGAAGATGGGTTCATCGTCACTAACAATCACGTCATTGCCGAAGCGGACGAAATCCTTGTCGAATTCTTCCCTGGCGATGGTCAGCCCAAGAAAGAGCTGCCCGCCAAAGTGATTGGCACCGACGAAAAGACCGACATTGCTCTGCTCAAGGTCGAAGCTTCTGGCCCGCTGAAATACGTCCAATTCGGTGACAGCGATATTGCGCGGGTTGGGGATTGGGTGATTGCCATGGGCAATCCGCTGGGCCAGGGATTCTCGGTCTCGGCCGGGATCGTATCTGCGCGCAATCGAGCGCTGAGCGGATCCTATGATGACTACATCCAGACCGATGCGGCGATCAACCGGGGCAACTCAGGCGGTCCGCTGTTCAACATGGATGGCCAGGTGATCGGTGTGAATACCGCGATTCTTTCGCCCAATGGTGGGTCGATCGGTATCGGCTTTTCGATGGCTTCGAACGTAGTAGTCAAAGTTGTCGATCAGCTGCGTGAGTTCGGGGAAACCCGCCGTGGTTGGCTGGGCGTCCGTATTCAGGATGTGACCGAAGACATGGCCGAAGCCATGGGCCTTGAAAAACCCGGTGGTGCGCTGATTAGCGATGTGCCTGAAGGTCCCGCGAAAGAGGCTGGCCTGCTGGCGGGTGACGTCATCCTCAGCTTTGACGGCGTCGATGTCGCGGATACGCGCGGCCTTGTCCGTCAGGTAGGTGAAACAACGGTCGGTAAAGCCGTCCGCGTCGTGGTCAGCCGCGATGGCAGCACCCAGACCGTCTTGGTCACGCTGGGCCGCCGCGAAGATGCGGAGCGCGCTGAGAATGGCGAAGAAGAAGCCGAAGACACGCCTGCTGATGAAAACACGGATATTCTGGGTCTGACTATTTCACCGCTCAACGACACACTGCGCGAAGAACTGGGCCTGGACGCAGATGCCGAAGGGCTGGTGGTTTCGGATGTGGATCAGGCATCGGAAGCCTATGCCAAGGGGCTGCGGGCTGGTGATTTGATCACCGAAGCGGGCCAGCAGAAGGTTGCCACAATCGAAGACTTGGAAGACCGGATGGAAGAGGCCCAGGTGGCCGGACGCAAGTCTCTGCTGTTGCTGGTGCGTCGTGGCGGTGACCCACGGTTTGTTGCGCTCAGCCTGGAAGAATAACACCAGTTTGGATCTTCCAAGCAATGATCTAAGAGGCTCCGATCCGGGGCCTCTTTTTTGCCTGCTAGGCGGTGGTCAGGCTCTCTGAACCGGGGTTGGAATCAATGTCTAACATCATGTCGCAAACAGAGCGGACCTGATCCGAAACCCGTGTTAGGGGCCGGACGAAAGGGCATATTGTGTCGGAAAACAAGATTTTACAAAATCCTACATTGGCTATCGTCTTTATCCTGATCGGCATGCTGGGGATTTCCCTCAACGATATGTTGATCAAGTTTCTGTCGGGCGGGTATCCCTTGCACCAAATGGTATTCACACGTTCTCTGATTGGGATCGGCTTTAGTCTCGCGCTGGTTCAGTTGGAGGGGGGATGGAATATCCTGAAAACCGATCAGCCAGGCCTGCATGTTCTTCGAGCGACGTTCCTGGTGATCGCGAACCTGACCTTCTTCACCGCGCTTGCTGTTATGCCTCTGGCTGAGGCAACGGCTGTGTTTTTCGTGGCCCCTTTGATGATCACCTTGCTCAGTATCCCGATCCTGGGCGAAAAGGTCGGACCGATGCGCATTGGCGCGGTACTGGTCGGGTTTGCCGGCGTGATCATCATGACACGTCCCTGGGAAAGCGGGGCAGAGCGCGCGATCAGCCTGTGGGTTTATGTCCTGCCCATTGCCGCCGCATTCACCTATGCGCTGAACAACGTCATGACGCGATATCTGGGCGCCAAATCCAAGGCGTCTGCCATGGCGGTCTATATTCAATCTGCCTTTATTGTTGTCAGCATTGTCTTCTGGCTCGTCGCCGGAGATGGACGATTTACCGAGGGGGTCGAGAATGAAAGCCTACAGTTCCTATTCCGCGCCTGGGTCTGGCCCGAAGGTCATGACCTCTGGTTGTTCGCAGGTTTGGGGTTGAACGCAGCTCTTATCGGGTATTGCCTTGGGCAGGCTTATCGCATCGCGGACGCGGCCACCGTGGCCCCTTTCGAATATGTGGGCCTGCCGCTGGCGATCTTTTGGGGCTGGGTGATCTGGGGCGAGCTACCGGGTTTGCCGGTTGTTTTTGGAATACTCCTGATCCTAGGGTCGGGTCTGTTTGTCTTCCTGCGGGAAAAGCAAAAGAACCGAATGGTCGTCCGTGGCAAACACGTGCATCGCAGGTACTGATACGCGCGGGCAAGGTCTGAGATCACAAAGAAAATGAGCCATATGTCGGGACGACATATGGCTCAGATACAGGGAGAGATCAGTGGACAGATATCGGGGATGATTCTCTGACCTCCTACGGTAACAAGCTCACCTTAGGTCAGGTTCGGCCTATTCTTCTGTGAACCAGATCACATCAAACTGCGAAATCGTCAGATCAGATCGGATTCGGCCAGTTCACGCAGGGCTTCGAAATCCTGAATCAGCAAACCTCCGCGAGAGGCTTCGACCACGTTGTCGCGCTTCCAGGTTGAGATGGTTTTAGACACCGCCTCGCGCGTGGCGCCGACAAATTCGGCCAATTCGCTTTGCGATAGCGTGATTCGTGCCGTTGGGTCGTCTTGCAGATTGGACAGATGAAGCAGTTTACGGGCCAGGCGGATTGGCATGGGCAAAAAGACTTGCTCGTTCAACTGCGAGTCCATCCAGCGCATGCGTAAACCTGCCAAACGGACCATATCAACGGCAAGATCGGGATGTTGGCGGATTTGGCCCATCGCATCACGGCGGCGCACGCGCAGAACACGCGACGGTTCGGCTGCGGTGACCGTGGCTGTGCGGGGGCCACTGTCAAACAAGGCAATCTCGCCAAACACTTCGCCGGGGCGCATTAGGGTTAGGGTCAGCTTTCGCCCGCTCATGGCCAAAAACGACACTTCGAGCGTGCCTGAGAGTATCGCGTAGAGCGCGTCGCCCTCATCACCCTGTTCAAACAGGGTTTCGCCCTGCTCAAGGGTCAGTTCAGAGGCAAGATCAGAGAGCATCTCTCGAAGCTCGTCAGAGGCTTCGGATAGAAAGCCACTAGAAGGAAAGGCCGTCATACGGGCGGTGAACTCCGGATTTAGGTGATGAGTGGTGCTTTAACCTTTCATAGCTTCGGGCTTAAGCCAAGTTTTTTTGCAGCGAGCGGATCACTCGCGCGGTGTGATGGTGGTGCATCAACGCAGCGCTGGCGCTCATTGCTGATCCGGGTCTTCCATATAGTTTTGTAGCAGGCTGAATTGCAGCATCAAAAACGCCATCAAGGCAATCGGAAAGGCAAAGGTTTCGATCTTCACCCACAAATCCGTGGACATGGTACGCCAGACGAGTTCATTGGCGATGGCCAGAACCGCAAAACAGGCACAGAGCCTGCGGGTCAGGATCATCCAGCCTTCGTGTTTCATGGGCAGCATTTCATCCAGCACATAGGCCAGATAGGATTTCCTCTGCAGCAGGCCGATCCCCAGGATGGTCGAGAAGACGCCATAAACCAGCGTTGTTTTCATCTTGAAGAACCGCTCATCATTGAACCAAGCGGTCAGACCGCCAAAGAAGATGACCATGAAGGCGGTAAAAATCTGCAATCTGCTGAGTTTACCGGTCAGAAACCATAGGATGCCCATGGCGGCCAGCATCAGGGGCACAAAGATGATCGTCGCGACGATAAAGCCGGAATATTCTGTGCCGCCGATCAGGAAGCTGTCATCGCGCAGGCGGAGGTAAATGAAAAAAAAGGCCAGCGGAGGGCCAAGTTCGAGTACCTGCTTCAGAAACGGGTTGATGTCTTTTTTGCCTGTCATCGTATCTTCCTGCTGCTTACCCGCCCATTTCAACGATTACGGCGCCCAATGCAATCAATGCCATCAAGGCAATGCGTCTGGGGCCAACGGTTTCTTTCAGAACCAGCCAGCCGATCAGGGCCGCAAAGACTGTTGAGGTCTCGCGCAGAACGGCGGCTTCGCCCACCTTGTCGAGCCGTGTGGCCAACATGATCGCCCCGAAGGACATGGGCGCGATGATGCCGCCTGCAAGCCCACGCAGCATAAGGGGGCCAATGGCAGGACGGTTGATCATGGCGCGCCATCTGAGGAAGGCGTAGATCGGCATCGCAGCTCCATCGATCATGAAGAACCACGCCAGAAAGGTGAACGGGTCGGCGGTAGCGCGTATGCCGTAGGCGTCATAGGTCGTATAGAGTGCCACAAACAGCCCGGTTGTAACGGCCAGCACCAGCGCAATGCCGAGCGTTTCACGATTGGTTTCAAGGAAGCGCAGGTTGTAGAGCGCGAGGCCGAATATCCCGGCCAGCAGAACCGCGACGCCAAACCATTGAGTGCCGCTGAAAGTCTCGCCGAACAACAGATAGGCGCCGATCACGGTGAACAGCGGTCCGGTGCCTCGCACAACGGGGTAAACGACCGTATAAGATCCTTTGGTATAGGCCATCGCCTGCAGCGTCTTGTAGGCGATGTGAATCAGCCAGACGACCGCAAAGATCGGCCACATATAGGGTTCTGGCCAGGGTACGATGAAGAATGCAAAAGGGGCGGCCATCAGGCAATAGCAGGCATCGATGGCCCCGCGAGACAGCCACGGGTCATGGCGGCCCTTCTGAAGGGCCCCGAAGACCGCGTGCAAAAAAGCGGCCATGAGCGCCAGCCCAAGGGCAAGCTGGTGGCCCGCTTCGGTGCCTTCAAGTGAGATCAGCCAGTCGCTCAAGTATCAGATCTTTTTGGTGGGGGGAGAGGCTGGGGGCTGTCTGCCCCCAGACCCCGGAGGATATTTATGGCCAGATGAAGATTTGGATCATCTTTGATCCAGGCCGGTCAAGGCGGCGGCGAATTCTTCGGGGTCGAAGGGGGCGAGGTCATCGATTTGTTCACCGACGCCGATGGCGTGGATCGGCAGGCCGAACTTGTCCGCAAGCGCCACCAGAACGCCGCCCTTGGCTGTGCCGTCTAGTTTGGTCATCACAAGGCCCGAGACATCGGCCAGATTGCGGAAGGTTTCCACCTGACTGAGCGCGTTCTGACCCGTGGTGGCATCGAGCACGAGCAGGGTGTTGTGCGGGGCGGTGTCGTCGACCTTGCGAATGACGCGGACGATTTTGGCCAATTCCTCCATCAGGTCGGCGCGGTTTTGCAGGCGGCCTGCAGTGTCGATCATCAGCAGGTCGGCACCATCTTCCTGGGCTTTGGTCAGGGCATCGAAGGCGAGGCTTGCGGGGTCCGAGCCTTCTGGCGCGGTTAGCACCGGGACACCGGCGCGCTCGCCCCAGACCTGGAGCTGTTCAACAGCGGCGGCGCGGAAGGTGTCGCCGGCGGCGATGACAACTTGCTTGCCTGCCGATTTGAACTGGCTGGCAAGTTTGCCGATGGTTGTGGTTTTTCCTGAGCCGTTGACGCCGACGACCAGAACCACCTGCGGGCGTTTGGGATAAATCGGTAATGGGCGCGCCACAGGCTCCATGACGCGGGCGACTTCTTGCGCCAGCAACTGCTTGATTTCGAGGGCCGAGAGTTTGCGGCCAAAGCGACCCTCGGCCATGTTGGCGGTGACGCGCAAGGCTGTATCGACGCCCATGTCAGAGGCGATCAGCAGCTCTTCGAGCTGTTCCAGCATGTCATCGTCCAACGTGCGGCGGACAACGGTTTGGGCATCGCCGCGGCTGAACAATCGGCCTAGCAGGCCTTTCGACTCAGGGACCTCTGGCGGTGTTGGTTCAGGCGTGGGGTCTGTGGGTGTAGGAGCAGGAGGCTCGGATCGCACAGGGATGGGGGCCGGGCTGGGTACCTCTGGAACGGGTTGCGGTTCGGGATCGGGCTGCGGGATCACCGGGTCGGGCGCGGATTCCTCGCCGCCATCCTCGACAATCGCATCCAACCCCTCTTCGAGGCGCGAGGAGGATTTGAACAGCTTGTCCTTGAGCTTTGAAAAAAACGCCATTTTGGTCTCCGCAGGTGATCCTTCCACCTAATGCGGATTTACGGCAGTTGCAAAGGGTCAGGTGAAGGCGATCAGGAACCCGGCTTGTGCGCCCCAATAGAGCGGCCAGATCAGATAGGGGGTGATCCTCAGAGCCGGGTGATTTGCAGGTAGTAGGAACTTTTCAGTTGCAAGGATCAGATCAGAGGCGATGAAGGCCATCGCAGCGGGCATGGCCCAACGAAGGGCGCCTGTATCGGGCAGAGCGAGAACCGTGATGCCCATGCCGAGGATGATCGGGATGTAGGCCAGAACCGCCACCTTGAGGTCTCCGGCACGAGGTGCCAGGAGGGTGGCGGCGACAATTCCCAGCAAGATGAGGGACCAGACGTATCCGGGGTGATCGAAGATGAGCGCCACGTTGCTGGTTGGATGAGACAGAAACAGGGCGATATAGGCAAGGTGGCCTGCCGCAAATGCGCCGATACCCGCCATGAAGCTGGTCTCGGACTCGCGAGAAAGTAGCGCGTCCCCCATAGCACATAGGGCCAAGGCAAGGATCAACAGACTCGCGGAGCCACTGAGAGCCGCGAACAGGGCCAGTAGGGCGACAGAGGCGGTTTTGAGCGCAGTGCGTGCTGTGCTGGCCGGGCGTGGCGACAGGGGCAGATAGGTCAGGGCGCATGCGGCTGCGATCCAAATCAGACTGTTCACTCTGGTTTCCTCCCACTCTCGTGGCTTTACTGTCGTTCGAAATCTGCAATTGGCACAACAGGTGACGTGGAGGCATGTGAACGCGCAGTGCGAATAGCTTTGATCGCGTGTATCTGACACTATGGCGCTATGTTGAGGTTCTTTGCGATTCTTCTTGTGTTTTCGGCCCATCCTGCGGGGGCGCAATCGGCGCTGTCTGGGGCGGAATTTGATGACTATACGCGCGGAAAAACCCTGTTTTACGGCTATAGCGGCGAGGTTTACGGGGTAGAACGCTATTTGCCCAATCGTCGCGTGATCTGGTCATTCCTTGATGGCAACTGCAAGGAAGGTGTGTGGTATCAGCGCGAAGATCAGATATGTTTTGTCTATGAAGACAGGTCAGATCCGCAATGCTGGGTTTTCACGCGGCTAGGCGGCGGCTTGGTTGCCCAGTTCGAAGGCGACCCACAGGCGACGCAGCTATATGAGGCCGAAGATTTGGGTGAAGAGATGATCTGCCTTGGGCCAGAGGTTGGGGTTTGATCTCAGCTCACCCGTAGGTCTTCGTAGCTGATCATAACATGTTGCCGGAATGCAGGTCTTTCTGTGAGTTGAGTATAGTAGCGTTTGAGATTTGGAAACTGCGCGCGCGAAATCTCGATATCGTAGTATCGGTACAGGATGTGGCCGAACTGGATGTCGGCCAGGGTCAAGTTGGATCCGGTTAGAAACGTGTCTTTCGTTAAGTATCGATCTGCAATTTCCAATTTTGTTTCAAGATGTTCAATGGCATTCCTGATCTTAACCTTGTCTCTATTGGCAGGTGCGGTTCGAACTACCTGCCAGAACACTGGGACCGTAAAGGCCATTGCAACATTGATCTTCGCCCATTCGGCCCATTTGTCCACGTCGGCGCGCTGAAGCGGGTCTTTGGGCCAAAACGTGTCGGGTGCGTAGCGATCGGCGAGATAGCGTAAAATGGCCCCTGTTTCCCATAAGGGTGCGTTAGCGCCATCCTGCAGGACGGGGATGGTGCGGTTTGGGTTCAGCTTGCCGAAGGCTTGCGTGTCCAAACCGCCAAAGTGATGGCCGACATCATGGCGGATATACTCCAGCCCCAACTCTTCGACACACCACATCAGGGCTTGCACATTCGATGATGTTTTGCGGCCCCAGATCGTCAGCATGGTTTAGAAGAGAGAACCCTGATCGGGAGCATCTGTCTTAGCCTTTTTGGGGGGCGACTTGCTAGAACCTCCGGTCGTCAGGCGACCGTCGGCAAACTCGATTTCCAGAACAGGGTGCTTGGCGGCTTGTGACTTGGTGGTGATCACGTCGCCCTCAGCCCGCACAACGGCATAGCCGCGTTCCAGCGTGGCTTTGTAGCTAAGCGTTTCGCGTAGGCGGTCAGTGGCATCTAGCTGTTGACGCAAGCGATCCAGCCGAGCGCTCTGGACCGCGTTCAGCCGCTCTGCCAGTCTGCTGATCGCTTGGCGTTGTTGTTCGATTTCGCGTTGGATCGTACGCACGGATAGGCGCGACGACAGGTTGCGCAGGCTTTCCTGCCGAGATCCGACAACGCCGCGCAAGGTTGAGGGGCGCAGATGGGCCGACATCTCAACCAGTTGCAGGCGTCGGTTTTGTACACTCCGGGTCAAAGCGGGTGTCAGTCGTTCTGCAATCAGATCAAGCCGCTGCCGGGGAGTGTTCAACAAACTATCCGGGCGCGGTAGGGCGCGGGCCACATCGCGCAAGCGCTGGCGGCGGCGCTGGACCGCATCGCTGGCCGCACGGGACAGGCGTGCGCCTTGCTCGTTGGTCCAAGCCAGCAGCTCCATCCGGACAGGGACAGCCAGCTCAGCGGCAGCAGTCGGCGTGGGTGCCCGGCGGTCCGAGACAAAATCGATCAGCGTTGTATCCGTTTCGTGACCCACAGCCGAGATCAACGGGATGTTCGAGGCGGCAGTGGCACGTGCCACGCTTTCCTCATTGAACCCCCACAGATCTTCGATCGACCCGCCACCGCGCGCTACGATAATCAAATCGGGGCGGGGCAAAGCACCGCCGGGTGTGAGCGCGTTGAACCCTTCGATGGCGCGGGTCACTTCGGGTGCGCAGTTGGTGCCCTGCACCGCAACCGGCCAGATCAGAACCTTGCGGGGAAAGCGATCCCTCAGTCGGTGCAGGATATCACGGATCACCGCGCCAGAGGGTGAGGTCACAACACCGATGATCTCCGGCAGATAGGGCAAGGGCTTTTTGCGCTCGGGCGCGAACAGACCCTCGGATTCGAGCTGCTTCTTGCGTTTTTCCAGCAGCGCCATCAAAGCCCCTTGGCCCGCGACGGCGACCTCATCCACGTTCATGTTGTATTTGGACTGCGCACCAAAAGCCGTCAGGCGTCCGGTCACGACAACCTCCAGCCCTTCTTCGGGCACAACCGACAAGCCTGAGATCTGACCTTTCCACGTGGTGCAGGCCAGCACGTTCCGATCATCCTTGATGTCGTAGTACAGATGCCCAGAGCGCGCTCTGAACACGCGCCCGACCTCACCGCGGACGCGGATTCGCCCAAATGACCCTTCGAGCGTGCGTTTTACCTCTCCCGAGAGCTCGGAAACCGAATATTCGGGAGTGTTTTGGCCAGGAATGGGCTCGTCGAGCAGGTCGGACATTTCAGCGCCTTGTGTCAAATGCCCACCCAGCTTAGAACGCCGCGCAGGCAAGGCCAAGCAGATCGGAGAGCTTTCATGAACATCCTTATTCTCGGCAGCGGCGGGCGCGAGCACAGCCTGGCCTGGGCGGTGATGCAGAATCCCAAATGTGACCGCTTGATCGTTGCGCCGGGAAATGCCGGGATCGCTCAGATCGCCGATTGTGCTGCGCTGGATATCGAGGATGGTGGCGCAGTGGTCAGCTTCGCCGAGGAAAACGCGATTGATTTTGTCATCGTCGGACCCGAAGCGCCATTGGCTGCAGGCGTTGCTGATCGGTTGCGAGAGGCTGGCGTGCTGGTCTTTGGCCCCTCGGCCGCAGCGGCGCAACTTGAGGCCTCAAAAAGCTTTACCAAAGAGATTTGTGACGCAGCCGCAGCACCGACAGCGGCCTATGCTAGGTTTACCGAGGTGGAACCGGCCAAGGCCTATATCCGCGAGCAGGGTGCACCCATCGTGGTCAAGGCCGACGGTCTGGCTGCAGGCAAAGGCGTGATCGTTGCGATGGACGTGCAAACAGCGTTAGAGGCGATCGATGACATGTTCGGAGGTGCCTTTGGGGGTGCAGGGGCCGAAGTTGTGATCGAGGAATTCATGGAGGGTGAGGAAGCTTCTCTCTTCGTGCTGTGTGATGGAGAGAACATCTTGTCCATCGGCACAGCACAGGATCACAAGCGTGTGGGCGAAGGCGATACCGGGCTGAACACCGGTGGCATGGGCGCCTATTCACCCGCTCCGGTTCTGAGCGCTGAGGTCGAAGCCCGTGCGATGGATGAAATCATCCGCCCGACCATGGCCGAGATGAAGCGACGCGGGATGCCGTTTCAGGGGGTGCTCTATGCCGGTTTGATGATCAAGGATGGGCAGCCGCGTTTGGTGGAATACAATGTGCGGTTCGGCGACCCCGAATGTCAGGTGCTGATGATGCGTCTGGGCGCGCAAGCTATGGATTTGATGCATGCAGCGGCCGAGGGGCGGCTGGAGGAGACCCGGGTGAATTGGGCTGAGGACCATGCGATGACCGTGGTCATGGCTGCGCAAGGCTATCCCGGGGCGTATGAGAAAGGGACGGTCATCAAAGGTTTGGATGACCTGCCCGAAGACAGCAGCAATATGGTGTTTCATGCAGGTACCAAAGCGGTTGAGGGGCAGGTGCAGGCTTTTGGTGGTCGGGTGCTGAACGTCACAGCCCGCGGGGACACGCTGCACAAAGCGCGGGATCGGGCTTATGCGATGGTGGATGGGGTGGACTGGCCGGAGGGGTTCTACCGCCGCGATATTGGCTGGCGGGCGTTGTGATCTGATTGCCGGGCTGCGCCCGTCTCAGTTTTCTGGGCGAGGGGCCAGCCCCTCGCGCTCCCCGGGATATTTTTGGCCAGATGAAGATGGATCAGCAGTTTAGGGCTTGAGACAGGCTATCAGGGCCGCTGAATGGGCCGAGATCGGTTTTGGTCCAGTCGTTTAAGTAAGTGACGCTGATGATCCGGGACCAATCGGCGTTGACAACGATAAGCTCCGGCTGGCCGTTGCAGAGGCGCAGGCCGCCCGAGATGAAATCCTCACCGATCTTGTGATTGGTCAGGCCTGGGATTGCGGCGATCTCGGCCAGCTTACCATCCTTGAAGCGCCAGATACGCAGGGTTTTTGCCAGGTGAGGGCGGTCGATATAGGCAATCTCGACATGGTCGTCGCCATCCAGATCAGCAGCTCCGATTGGGGCGAGCCAACGGAAGCGGGTGCCGATATGCGGGGTGGCGGCAATTTTTGTTCCGGTTGCATCGTAGATTGCGAGTTGAGCACCGCGCTGGTCTTGAGACTCAACGACGACAGCTTCGACATCGCCATCGGAATCGACGTCCCAAAGCCTGGGCGCCAAGTCTTCGAAAACGCGATCTTCTGGCAGGGTGATGGTCGTGACCTTGGTGCCATCTTCACCTTTGACGCTTAATTCTAGCGCGCCGTATTCGATGTTGTCACCCAAGACACCATGCCCATAGCGCGTGGTTGATTCTATAAACTGGGCTGAGGTTATTCTGTCTGCGGTTACAAAGCTTGCTCCGGCAAGCCACATGCAACACACTGACAGAGCGCCGCGGGCCCGAAAGTGCCAGAGGCGAGCGGGCGGGCGCGGCGCTTTGGTTGGCATCAGATCTGCTTTTCGGGCATTTGTACAACCAGACCATCCAGTGCATCCGTCACCTTGATCTGGCAGGTTAGGCGCGAACGGGCCGGGTCGGGCTCGTAAGCGAAGTCCAGCATGTCTTCTTCCATATCATCCTTGGCGGGGATTTTCTCGACCCAGTCAGGGTGGATGTAGACATGGCAGGTTGAGCAGGCACACGCACCGCCGCAATCGGCCTCGATGCCTGGGATATTGTTGTCACGGGCCCCTTCCATGACCGTCAGTCCGTTGGCGACCTCGACTGTGTGTTCGGTACCGCCATGCTCGACATAGGTGATCTTTGCCATTGCGTGCGTCTTCCTTCTGCAAGTGTCGAATTCTTCATTAGTGAAGGGAGCTAAGCGTTTCCAGTGGCAATTGCGACGCATCGCGCCGCGTCTGGGCTTTCTCTATCGATATTCACTATTTATTTGCGGTTTTAGAGATGTCCGTATGGGCAACATCGGGTTGAATGTCTTGTGAAGCGATTTGCATGGTTGTGCACAGAAAACTGAACATATTCCGGCCAGTAGCCGTTGATCTGCAAAAGGGTATAACCGGGTTTAATCTGTTTCTTCTTCCCTGAAACGGCGTATCTGGGCTAGTGCGGCGTCGATCTTGAGCTGGATCATCGCTTTGCCGATTTCCGGGGTCGCAAGATCAGGTCGCCCGTCAAAGCCCGTGTTCCAGCCTGCAGGCACCGGTGTTTCCGTGCGACCTGCCGCATCTGGTTCGACGTACAAAAGCTCTGACGTGTCTCGCAGGGCGGCATGATTTCCGATTTGTTCGGCACTGAAGCCTTGGTTTTGCAGGTAAGTGACCTGGCCATTGTCTGCGTAGTAGTCAGAAACATGCCGCACCGTGACCCCGGCAGGCGCAAGCTCAAGGGTCATCGAAGCAGCGGCCTGGTCTTGCGCTGCCTGGTTCCCTCCGCTGTCTCCAATCAGCAGGATCTCATTGAACCCGTGTGTGGCCAAGCTGCGGATCGTCGCGACAAGTAACTCTTCGAAAACAGGTTCAGGTACAGATATCGTTCCCGGCCATTGCATGTGACCCGTCGGGTTTGGCTTAACCTCACCTTCTGGGACGTATTTGATGACCGGAGCGACAAGGGTTTTGCCAAGGTCTTGGGCAATTTGCCGGCTGGTATGTGCGACAACGAAGTTGTGTTTTCCAAGCGCCGCATGGGGGCCATTCTGTTCGGTCCCGCCGGTTGGAATAATGACGGTCGTGTAGCCTGCGTTTAGGGCGGCGTGGACTTCGGGCCAGGTCATGTATTCCAGAGACAGTTCGTTGTTAGCGCGGGTTTGCATGGGCTTTACCCAAAAATAGCCCGCGCCAGCCAAAGCGGCACCAAGGACGCAGAGCGCCCAAACTGTTTTGTTTCGTGCGAAAAGGCGCATGCGCAATCCATTTCGGTAACTAAGAGGCCGTTTGATCAGAACTACAGCCTAGTTGCTGCTACCGCTTGAATAAAACACTTTGTGCTGTCTTGTCCCGGTGATCCCCTCTGAGTTCTGCGTGAAGGGCGCGCCCGGCTTGTACAGCAGGGCGGGCGCTGACTGTGTCGAGCCATCTAGCGAAATGCGGTTTGTCTTCCAGGACTTGTTGCTGACCCTCCCAAAGGCTGGCCCAACCCCAGATCGCCATATCGGCGATTGAGTAGAAATCGCCCGCGACGTATTCGTTTTCGGCCAGTCTTCGATCGAGCACGCCGTAAAGGCGCCCAACCTCAGCGCGATAGCGATCCTTGGCATGGGGCAGGTCTTGGGGTGGGTCCATCTGAGGGGCATATTTCAGGAAGTGATGCGCTTGTCCGGCCATCGGGCCTACACCGCCCATCTGCCACATCAGCCACTCTTCGATGGCGATACGGTCACGTTCGGATTCGCCATAGAAACGCCCGGTCTTGCGCGCCAGATACATCAAGATCGCGCCGCTTTCGAACACGGAAACGGGTGCGTCATCCGGGCCGTCGGGGTCAACGATGGCAGGCATCCGATTGTTGGGCGAAATCTTCAGAAAGTCAGGATCAAACTGATCGCCCTTGCCAATATTGATCAGATGAGTGGTGTAAGGCAGTTCCATCTCTTCCAAGGCGATGGATACCTTCCAGCCATTTGGCGTGGGCCAGAAATACAGATCGATCATAATATCTCCTCAAGCTGAGGGGATCATGATGCTTTCTGAGCAAACGGCAAGAGGGCCTGCGGACGGGGTAGTGCAAAAAGCCGTGACCAACGCTTGTGCGGTGTTTCGGGGATACCGCGCTTAAGCGTATTTAGGCACAAGCGCTCGGTGTCGCGCAGCAGGGCATTATAGACGCGTAGCACGCCGGGGCGTGTGTAACTGGACCAATGACAGATGCGCCGCTCGGGCGCGGCGAGCGGGAAGATCAGCGCCGAAAGGTGATCCACCGTAGCCGGGCAATCGATCTGCAATGTAACAGCGTTTGGCGCCGTCAGGCCCGCGCCAATACTGAGATCCCCACGACAGGGCGGCTGGATGAAGGATTCATAAAGAAAGTCAAATAGATCGTTCTCGCGGCTGATGATGTTGATGAACTCAGCCGCGCGCCCGGCGGGCGTTGTCAGGGCCGCGGCTGTGCGGGATTGATAGGCGGCCCCGGTGAGGGAAACGATCCGGCTGAGCGCGCCCGTTGGAATGTGATGAAGCGCCTCAAGCGCCAGTTCGGTACCCATCGAGTGGCCGATAAAATGGATCGGACGCTGAGGATTCAAGTGATGGACGTGACGAATGACCTCTGCCAGGACCTTGCCTGCTTCAACAGCGCGGCGCTGCGCCGACCAGAGCGGGCCGCGCGCGTCCCAGCCAAAAGCGATGGCCAGACCTTCGTCTTCAAATCCGCTGCCAAAGCCAAGATGTTGTGGCCAGCTGGGGCGGTACCAAGGCATCGCCTTGGGATGCAGCGACAGAATATGTCGGTGTGGGCAAGCATTGGCATCATCCGGCCGGTACTTATACCCGTGGGTCATGATAATGACCGGTCCGTCGGATTGCCGGACCTCTTGCAGTGCCCCGATCAAGGGGCGGGAACTACCGTGCAATTCGGCACGTCCGTTGACAGCATTGATCCTGACTATTGGCATATGCTCTGCCTCACACAAGATGTTGTGGTGCCGCTTTGTCATAACGCTATGACGCTTCCATGAATGAACGATTACAGAACCGTGACGTTGCAGGTGTCGGGCTTGACGAATTCGCAACTGCGGCGTATGGGCAACAAGACCACGTGGCGATTTGTTACCGGATTGCGGGCCACGCTAAACAACACCGCTAAAAGGTCAGGATGAAAGGCCCCTTTCGCTTGACCGCGTCTGGGGTTTTTTTGATGCGCCTCGGGGGTCGAGGCCGAAAGGAATGACATGAGCGAGAGCTGGAACAAACGCACTCAGGCCGTCCACGGCGGCATTCGTCGCAGTCAGTATAATGAGGTGAGCGAGGCGATCTTCCTGACCCAGGGCTTTGTCTACGACAGTGCCGAGCAGGCCGAGGCCCGGTTTCTGGAATGCGGCCCCGATGAGTTTATCTATGCCCGTTACGGCAACCCGACTGTGTCCATGTTCGAACAGCGCATCGCCGCGCTGGAAGGGGCCGAGGATGCCTTTGCCACCGCGTCAGGTATGGCTGCTGTCAATGGTGCGCTGACCTCGATGCTGAAAGCCGGGGACCATATCGTTTCGGCCAAAGCGCTGTTTGGGTCCTGTCTGTATATCGTTGAAAACATCCTGACCCGGTTCGGGGTTGAGGTGACTTTTGTGGATGGCACAGATCTAGAGCAGTGGGAGGCAGCAATTCGGCCAGACACCAAGGCGGTGTTCTTCGAATCCATGTCGAATCCGACACTTGAGGTAATCGATATCGAGGCGGTCGCCAAGCTGGCACATGCGGCAGGTGCCTTGGTCGTGGTGGATAATGTGTTCTCCACCCCCGTATTTTCGCGTGCGATTGAACAGGGCGCGGATGTGGTCGTCTACTCGGCCACCAAACATATCGACGGGCAGGGACGCGCCTTGGGCGGTGTCATCATCGGCACCCGGGACTTTATTCGAGGCGCGGTCGAACCCTATCTGAAACACACCGGTGGTGCGTTGAGCCCATTCAATGCTTGGGTCATGCTGAAAGGTCTGGAAACCATGGCGTTGCGCGTGAACGCGCAAGCGGCCACAGCCCAGCACATCGCCGAAGCGTTGGAAGGACATCCTGCTTTGGAGCGGACGCTTTATCCAGGGCTAAAAACCCACGCGCAAAACGCTCTGGTACAGTCGCAACTGGGCGGAAAAGGCGGCACCGTTCTGTCGCTGGACATCAAAGGGGGCAAGGACGCTGCGTTCAAGTTTCTCAATGCCATGGCGATTCCGGTCATCTCGAACAATCTGGGCGATGCGAAATCCATTGCCACCCATCCGGCAACGACCACACATCAGCGCCTGAGTGATGAGCAGAAGGATGAGCTGGGCATCACCCCCGGTTTGATCCGGTTTTCGGTGGGGCTTGAGGACGCAGATGACCTGTTGACGGATATCCGCAACGCTTTGAAGGCGTCACAAACCTGAGTAGATTGGGGGCGAAAATGCCCCCAATTTCATGGAAAAACGCGGCGTATCCCGTGCTCGCCGTCGGTATCGGCCTAAAAACGCCGGTATTTTTCATTTCATTTCAATCCGGAATGGTATCGCGTCCGTAAAACGCTACACTGGCAAACGAACTGCAGTCATCTATATCAAGGATGACCAATCGAGGACCCTTAGCCAATGAACGTTCATCCGCGCGATATTGATACTCCGGACCGTGACGAGGCCGCCGCCGCCCTGAAGCTGCTGCGCAAATGGGCCGAGACTGCGTCAGCTCTTGAGATTTCGCAGCTTGATCCTGCCGTGGCACGGCTGATTCCAGGGTTCAATGCACAGAACTATCCGGCGCTTGCGCGGGAATATCCCGAAGAATTTGCGGTGGATGCCGCCTATCGCGCCTCGCTACCCGATCTGCAAAACGGTCCCTCTAGTTTGATCCGTGGTGCAAAGCAGCAGATCCAGCATGTCGGGATTTCCAATTTCCGCCTGCCAATCCGATTTCATCGCAAGGGCGGCGATGACCTGACGCTTGAGACCTCGATCACAGGCACCGTAAGCCTTGAGGCCGAGAAGAAGGGCATCAACATGTCCCGGATCATGCGGTCTTTCTACAAACATGCGGAAAGGACGTTCAGCTTCGAGGTGATCGAGGCCGCGCTGAGCGATTATCTGACCGATCTTGACAGTTTCGATGCCCGCATCCAGATGCGGTTTTCCTATCCGGCGAAGGTCGAAAGCCTGCGGTCGGGGCTGGAAGGCTATCAGTATTACGATATTGCGCTGGAATTGGTCGAACAGAATGGCGTGCGCCAAAAGATCATGCATCTGGACTATGTCTATTCTTCAACTTGCCCCTGTTCGCTGGAGCTGAGCGAGCATGCGCGGTCGCAGCGGGGACAGCTTGCAACGCCGCACTCTCAGCGTTCGGTCGCGCGGATTTCCGTTGTGGTGGATTGCGATGCAGATTGTCTGTGGTTCGAAGACCTGATCGAACTGTGCCGCCGCGCCGTGCCGACAGAAACGCAGGTCATGGTGAAACGTGAAGATGAACAGGCCTTTGCCGAATTGAACGCGGCCAATCCGATTTTTGTTGAAGATGCGGCACGGCTGTTCTGTGCCGAACTGTTGGCCGACCATCATGTCGGAGATTTCCGTGTGATCGCAAGCCATCAGGAAAGTCTGCACAGCCATGACGCGGTTTCGGTTTTGACCGAGGGGCCCACCTTCGAGTCGGTCAGTCTGGACCCAAGATTGTTCACAACCCTTTTCCACGTCGGGTAACGACAGCGCCTAAGCGCCTGGATTTTCATCACAAAGAACCCGTATCAGCGCTCTATCGCCGCATTGCAGCAAGAATGCTGCACTTGCGCGATATTGTAGTGTAAGAATGTTAGGGAATGCAGCTGCCGCATGACGGGCTTTGACCTGCGTGCTGCCCCGGAAGGACACCGAGACGTGCTACGCCTTGGACTGCAATACCCAAAGCTCTGCCCAGATGATCTGGGCGGACAGGGACACTCATCCTCAGATTTTAAACTGCTTCGCTGTTACAGGAGAGACATGTAATGAATCCAATTACCCAACCGCTGGAGTTTCAGGCAGCGGCATTTCGCGTGGCTGGTTACGCCATGGTGAGCCAAATCAAGATCATGCAAATCGTTGCCCGCTCGGCAATGGAATTTCCATTGGCTCAGGTTCAGGCAGTGCAGACGACGGCACTGGGGTCGACCCCCGTAACCAAAACGCCTGCACCCAAGAAACCTGTCGCAAAACGCGCCAAAGCCACCCCGGCAAAAAAAACCGCTGCATCAAAGCCTAAGGCGACTGCTACAGCAAAGCCCAAAGCGGCAGCAACAACAGCGAAGTTCAAGGCCAAACCGCGCACAGCAGCTAAACCTGCACCTGAAGCAAAGCCCACGCCAGTGGTCAAATCCGAGCCGGTGGCAATGCCTACAGCCGTAGCCAAAGCGCCTGTCAAAGCTGAAGCTGCAGTCCCCAAACCTGCAGCGCCCGTAACAAAGGCTGCACCGCCAAAGCCCGCCGTTGCCAAACCCGTCGCGGCGAAACCAGCGCCGAAAGCGCGGGCTTCAAAACCGGTTACTCCTAAGCCCACGGTCGCAAACGCCACTGCAACACCTGCAAAAACGGCAGCTGCCCCTAAAGCCGCGTCCAAGCCGCGGCAGGCGACTGCGGTGAAAGCAGCGCAGGCGGCCGAAGCACCGAAACCTCAAGCCCGCCGTACACGCGCGCCGTCAAAACCGCCTGCAATGCCCAAGGCAACCCAGAGTTCCGACGAATAATCGCGGATCATCTGCTTGACACGGTCGGGTCGGCGCGCCAACGCTGCGCCTCATGATGGATCTTCGCCCGGTCGGATATGTGATTGGCTTGCTGGTCGCCATTCTTGGGGCGACCATGCTGCCGCCTATGGTTGCCGACCTGATCGAAGGACGCGGCGAATGGCATGTCTTTCTGGAAAGCGCCATCATCACCATGCTGGCAGGTTCGGTTCTGGCCATCAGCTGCTCGAACGGGGTGGGCGAGGGCCTGACCATTCGGCAGACCTTTTTGCTGACCACGGGCGTCTGGGTTGCCTTGCCGGTCTTTGGGGCGATCCCGTTTCTGTTTGGTGAAACTGAACTGCGTTTTGTCGATGCGTATTTCGAGGCGATGTCAGGGCTGACCACCACTGGTTCAACCGTCATTTCGGGTCTGGATGATATGCCTCAAGGTTTGTTGCTTTGGCGTGGCATTTTGCAGTGGCTGGGCGGCATTGGTATCATTGTTGTCGCCATGGTGTTCCTGCCCGAGCTACGCGTGGGCGGGATGCAGATTTTCCGTTCGGAAGGGTTTGAAACCATGGGGAAAATCCTGCCACGCGCGCAAGAGATTGCGGGTCAGATATCCTTGATCTACGTATTCCTGACGGTTGTCTGCATGTTGGTCTACGCAGCACTGGGCATGGGTTTTTTCGATGCGCTGGTGCACGCTTTTACGACTATCTCGACAGGCGGGTTTTCGAACTATGATGCCTCATTCGGGACGTTTACAGGGCCGTCGGAATATGCCGCATCGGTTTTCATGATTTTGGCGGCACTGCCTTTTGTGCGCTACGTGCAACTTGCCAACGGGCACACGTTTTCACTGTGGCGTGACAGTCAAATCAGAGCATTCATAGCCACGATATTGGTTCTGGTCGTCGTCATGTCGGTGTTCCTGACATCTGTGTTTCCACACCATTGGGAACAGGCCTTCCGAGAATCCCTGTTCAACATCACCTCGATCATTTCAGGCACCGGTTATGCCAGTGTCGACTATATGAGCTGGGGTAGCTTTGCGATCATGTTGTTTTTCTTGATCGGCCTGATTGGCGGTTGCGCGGGCTCGACCGCCTGTTCGATCAAAGTGTTCCGCTATCAACTGCTGTTTGCGTCGATCAAAACGCAAATCCGGCGCATTCGATCACCACATGGTGTGTTTGTACCCTTGTATGACGGCCGCCCTGTCAGCCGGGATGTTCTGACCTCGGTCATGAGCTTTTTCATGTTCTTTGTGCTGTCTATGGGCGTATTGTCTTGGGCGCTTGCGTTGACTGGGTTGGATTTCATCACCTCGGTTTCAGGGGCCGCCACCGCACTGGCCAATGTTGGCCCGGGGCTAGGTGATCAGATCGGGCCGGCAGGCAACTTTTCCGGGCTGAACGATACGGCGAAGTGGTTGTTGATCATCGGCATGCTCGTGGGACGGCTGGAGCTGTTGGCCGTCTATGCAATCTTTACCGTTCAATTCTGGAGAAGCTGATGAAAAGACCCCTTGGCGCGCAACTTTCGCATATGCTCAGGGATCGAGGCGTCGATGTGATCTTTGGCATTCCAGGTGTGCACAATCAGGAACTGTACCGCGGTATCGAAGAGGCGGGGATAACCCATATTCTGGCGCGGCACGAACAAGGGGCGGGGTTCATGGCGGATGGATATGCCCGTGCGACCGGTACACCGGGTGTGGCTTATGTGATCACGGGGCCGGGGCTATGCAACATCATGACGCCCATGGGGCAGGCCTACAGCGACTCAGTGCCGATGCTGGTTCTCTCATCCTGTCTGGACGAAACGCAGGAGTATCGCGGCCAACTGCATCAGATGAAGGATCAGCAAGCTGCAGCGGGAACTGTCGCAGACTGGTCCGCACAGGCCAATACCGCGCTAGCAGCCTATGGGTTGGTGGAACGCGCATTTGAGGAGTTCGAGCTCAATCGCCCCCGGCCCAAGCATATTCAGGTGCCGATTACCAAGTTGGAAGCAGATGCCGATCCAGCCCCGTTTCCGAACCAGTCAGCGTTGCGCACCAAGGCACAGCCGCCCGATGTGGCGCCGGTTGTCTCTCTGCTGAACCTTGCCAAACGACCGTTGTTCATTCTGGGGGGCGGTTGCCGGTCGAACGAATGGCGGCAAATCCTGACACAGTTGGGCGCGGCCTGTTTCACCACCTATGCCGGACGCGGGATGGCCGGGGTGAACTATCCGCTGGATTTCGGGGCGATGCTGCCCCGACCCGGCAGCGCCGATGTCATCGCTTCAGCTGATCTGGTAGTCGCGGTTGGCGCAGAGCTGGGAGAGGTCGATCTGTGGCGGCGCGAACTGGGGCACAAAGCCACCCTGATCCGCGTTGATCTGGACCCCGAGGTGCTTTCGGATCATCACCGGGCTGCCGTCAAAATTCAGGCGGATAGTGCAAGTTTCGCACGGGTGCTATGGGCGGTCACCGAAGATGCCAAACCTGCCACGGGCTGGACCGCGGAGGAGGTTGCCGAAGCGCGTGCCCGCTGGCGGGCAGAGGTGGATGCCGAACGGCCGGGCATCGTGCCTGTTATCGACGCCCTGCGCGCCGCGATGCCTGCCGATACGATGATCTATTCCGACATGACGCAGTTCGCCTATGTCGCGAAAGAAGTCTGGGATATGGCCTATCCCCACCATTGGCACCACCCCACAGGCTTTGGCACGTTGGGTTATGCTCTACCCGCCGGGATCGGCGGGGCGATCGGGCGACGAGGCAAACCAACAGCCGTGATCGCCGGAGACTACGGGTTCCACTATACGATGCAGGAACTGGGCGTTGCGGTGGAGCTGGGTCTGCCTCTGCCCATTATCCTGTGGGACAATGGTAAGTTGAAAGAGATCGAGGACAGTATGGTCCGCGGCCAGATCGCCCCAAATGCGGTTGTGGCGCGCAATCCCGATTTCTGCAAACTAGCTGAGGCATTTGGCGCGCGGTCTGCAGCACCCTCTACGCTGGATGCGCTGCAGGATGCCGTGCGCGCCGCGTTCGAGGCCGACGGCCCAACGCTGATCTACATCACGCCTGATATCCTGTGAAACGAAAAGCACCGCAGAGAACTGCGGCGCTTTCTGATTTACCAGTGTGGCAAGCTTAGTCCCAGCAATGGACTAGCACAGTCATGCCTGTCGCCCGGCGGTTCAACTCGTTGGGTGAGATTTGTGTGCTTTCCTGACTGGGCTGTCCGGACACACCGGCCTGGGTCAACACATCTGTCAAACGCGCGGCGGTTGCGGCCAGGCTGACCGAGGCGGGCAGGGTGCGCCCTTCGGTCGGAGTTGGAAGCAACATGCCCACCACATTGCCACTGTCGTTGAAGACAGGGCCGCCCGCATCGCCGGGCTGGGCGTTCAGGGCCAGACGTTTCACACCTTCTTCACCGTTTAGACCACGGATATCTGCGATCTGCCCATACGTTAGTGTCGGGGCGCCAAGCGCACCCTGATAGGAAAAGCCGGATACCGCGACCTCGGATTGAATGCGCGGCGTGTCCGCGCTGAACGCGGCCACACTTATGGGTGCAAGATCCTGGCTGGGGCGCAGGACCGAAACACCCAGATCGGCATCGGTCCAGGCCACCTGAACCTCCTGATCGCCGTCCAGTGTGATCCGGGTGCAGTTATCAGCCGCCTCAGATACGGTCAGAACCGCCCCGTTGATATCTGCAAAGAAGCCCGAGCGCGATAGGCGCGGTTTGCGCACTTGCAGGCCCGAGATCAGGTCGATCCGCTGATCCGCCGATGCGCCTGCCGCGGAGTCCAGAACCGCATCGGTGGTCGCAAAGCTTTGCACCATCGCGGCCAGAACGCGCAGGCGACGCGCCTCGTCCCCTTCGGGCCAGACCAGAGTGAACCCTTTGATCTGCCCGTCTTTCAGCGAGGCCTGTGTGAACGAAACAATGCCGTTTCCGCGACCTTCCAACGAGAACCGATCACCGCGCAGCTCGCGCGGGCCGTCAAGTGGTACGATTTCCAGTGACTGCATCACTTCGTAGAGCGCGCGCAAGGTGGATTTGTCGCCTTCCTGCGAGATCAACAGCGCCTGAGCCCCGATATCAGAGCTTGATTTGAAATGGACAAACGGAGCCTCGTAGCGATCAAATTCCAGAGCGCCCAGCGGCATGTCCAGCGATGCGCCCGCCTGATCGTCGGCATATGATGCCATCCCGACGCTGATCAGCGGAGCATTATAGTCATCAATCAGCGCCTTGCGCTGCACGGTGGTTAGAACGCCGGTCGGCTCATAGCCATTGAACCGTTGCCAATCGCCCATCGAGCGGCGGGTGCCCTGACCAAATGCGCCATCGATGGACGAGTTGTAGAAACCAGCGGCCTGCAATGCGGTTTGCATATCTTTGCGCTCCTGTGCAGTTAGCAATCGTTCGGACTGTAGCGCTTCGGCGCGTGTTTCGTCTGCGTCCTGCGGGGTAAGCTCTGACAGGTTCTGTTCCGGCTGTGGTTCCGGTTCAACCGGGGGCGCAATTATCCCGCGATCCAGAAGATTCACGCCTATCGGCCAAAACTGCTGACCAAGATCGTTGGAGAACGCAATGAAGCTGTCGCGCGGGATTTGTCCCTCGGCGCGATAGACCCGCAGAACCTGTTCCGCGTCGCTGCGGGCATAGGGGCCGATCACAATTGCGTACCAGCCACTGTTCAGGCGGAACCCGTTTACATCGGGCAGAGCACTGGCATAGGCCTGCGCTCGATCCTGTGCTTCACGCAGCGATGGTTGGGCTTCAACCTGTACCCAAACGCCTTGGTCTTGCTGTGCAGAGGCGGTGTGCACCCCCAATAGAAGAAACAAAAGAAATGTCGTCAAAACTCGTGTCATATTCTGCCCGTTTTATGCAGTGTTGAACATTTCGCGCAGAATACGCGATTTCGCGGTCTGAATACCATGGCGCGAATACGCAGATTTAACTGTGTGGCTGTGCAGATACAGCATGCGCCGATTGGCCCGTTGACGCCCCTTGGCCCCTTGCATAGGAAGGGCAAAACCGACCGGAACCGGGTGCATGTAGCGCCCAAAGGGAATGTCATGACCGAACCGTCCAGCGCACCGCGTTCTTTTCAGGAAATAATCCTGCGGCTTCAGACCTATTGGGCCTCGAAAGGCTGTGCGATTCTGCAGCCTTATGACATGGAAGTCGGGGCAGGGACGTTCCACCCTGCGACCACATTGCGTGCGCTGGGGTCCAAACCCTGGGCTGCAGCCTATGTTCAGCCGTCGCGCCGTCCAACGGATGGACGTTACGGTGAAAACCCCAACCGGCTGCAGCATTACTATCAGTATCAGGTTCTGATCAAACCCAGCCCGCCGGACTTGCAGGAGCTCTATCTGGGCAGCCTCGAGGCCATCGGCATCGACATGGAGCTGCATGACATCCGTTTTGTCGAGGACGACTGGGAAAGCCCGACCCTTGGCGCCTGGGGCCTTGGGTGGGAGGTCTGGTGCGACGGTATGGAAGTCAGCCAGTTCACCTATTTCCAACAGGTGGGTGGCCATGACTGCGCGCCGGTCTCAGGCGAGCTGACCTATGGTCTGGAACGTTTGGCGATGTACGTGCTGGGCATCGACCATGTGATGGACATGCCGTTCAATGACCCTCAGTCGCCCAGCCCGCTGACCTATGGCGATATCTTCAAGCAAACCGAAGAAGAATACGCACGCTGGAACTTTGACGTGGCCAATACCGAGGTCTTGCTGCGCCATTTTGAAGAGGCCGAAGCGGAATGCGCCACCATTCTGGCGCAGGATCATGATGATCCCAAGACCGGCAAGCGCATCGTCATGGCACATCCCGCTTACGATCAGTGCATCAAGGCGTCACATATTTTCAACCTGCTGGACGCGCGCGGGGTGATCTCGGTCACCGAACGGCAGGCCTATATCGGCCGCGTTCGAACCCTGGCCAAGCAATGTGCCGATGCGTTTGTTCAGACCGAGGCCGCCGGGTTCGGGGCCTGATGCGCGGCTCAGGCCAATCCGGGCAGCAACACCTTAAGGCCGTCGGCGATCATGCTAATGGCGATGGCCGACAGGATCATGCCCATAAAGCGGCTCATGATCACGCGGGCATTTTCGGACAGGCGCTTGGCCAAGGCCGAGGCGTTCCAGAATGTGACGAACAGCATCGCGACGACGACCAGAAAAACACCTGCGTAAGCAATGGCTTCAATGGGCTTCTTGATGTGACTTGCATACAAGATCAATGTGGTGATCGTGCCGGGGCCGACCAGAATTGGAAAGGCCAGCGGATAAAACGCCACCGTGTCGGGTGCCGGGTAAGATTTCTTCTCTCCTTCGGTTCCATGATGCGAGCTGCTTTCGTTCCCGTTCAGCATGTTCAGCCCGATCATCAGAACGACCAGACCACCGGCCACGCGCAGGTCATCGACACTGATGCCAAACAGTCCCAGCGCCTGATTGCCGATCAGGGCAAAGGCCGATCCCAGGATCAGGCAGTAGGTCGCTGTTTTCGCGGCAACTTTGCGCTGGTCCGCTACGGGAAGATCCTGTGTGACACTCAGAAACACCGGCAGGTTTGTGACCGGGTTCATGATCGCAAACAGCGCACCAAAAAAACCGACGGCAAGGGTGGTATCCATGCGTATTGCCTCGTTTCATCCTGTACGGCTGCGGACCCTGTCCTATTTTCTGCCAATATGAAAGAGGCGTCATAGATGACCGGAAAATTGCTCGCTCTGATCCTGTTGTTGTCGGCCGCTTTGGCGGGCGGAGGAATGTACTATCTGCAGGTCTATGGTTTCTATTACGAGGTCGAACCGCAGCCCGGTCAGGATGTGCTTTTGCTGGCGACGGGGGCGGATCAGCCCCAAGCGATTGCCTATACCGCGTTTCAGGCAATCGATGCCGATAGCTCTCCGATTCGCTACCGGGCGTGTTTCGAGACGGACCTGACGCCAGATCAGATGACCGCTTTCACTCCTGCACAAAACCCTGAACCCCTGACCGCGCCGGGTTGGTTCGATTGCTACGACGCGCCCGCCTTGGCGGATGCGCTGAAGGATGGGCAGGCGCAAGCGTTCATTGGCACTAAGAATATCCACTATGGCGTTGATCGCATCGTGGCCGTGACGCAAGACGGCAAAGGCTATGTCTGGCACGCGCTCAACAATTGCGGTGAAAAGGCCTATGACGGTACCGTGGTGGGTGAAGAATGCCCGCCCAGACCGCAGGAATAGGGAAACGCTGTGAGCCATGTCGTCGAAATCCCCGATTTTCTGACGGCCACGCTGGGCTTTGCAGTCTATCTGATCGGGGCTGAGATCAACGCCCGGGTTTCTGCGTTGCGCAGCTTCAACATCCCCGAGCCGGTAACTGGGGGGCTGCTGGCATCAATTGTCGTTCTGCTGCTCTACCTGCTGTTTGGCATTGAGCTGTCATTTGGCCTGACAGCCCGTGATTTCCTTCTGGTTCTGTTCTTTGCCGGGATTGGACTGAACGCCCGCCTGTCGGATCTGATCGCTGGCGGCAAGCCTCTGTTTTTGTTGTTGATCCTGACCTTGGCGACCATCGTGTTCCAGAACGTCATCGGCGCGGCAGGTGCGGTGCTGTTTGGTTATCCTGCACAGGCGGGGGTTCTGTTTGGGTCTGCCGCGCTGATCGGGGGGCACGGAACCGCGATTGCTTGGGCCCCCGAAGTGGCCGAGGCGACGGGGCTGGACGGTGCGACCGAACTGGGCGTTGCCGTTGCGACTTTGGGTCTGGTTCTGGCCGCCCTTGTAGGCGGCCCCATTGCGCGCCTTCTGATCGAAGGGCGAAACCTCAGCCCAAGCAGGCCAGAAGAAGAACACAGCGTCGGCCTGCCCGATGACGCCACGGAGGCAAAAACCCAGATCAACCACCTGACGATCATGCGGGTGTTGCTGTATCTGAACCTGGCAATCATCACGGGATATGGGCTGGATCAGGTGATCAGCGCTGCGGGCCTGAAACTACCTCTGTTCGTGCCCTGCCTGATCATGGGCATTGTCATTGCTAATCTGCGCACGGCCGTCTTTCCGGGTGCGCCCAAAGTGTCACGGACCCCATCCTTGGCGCTAATCTCGGAATTTGCGCTGGGGGCCTTTCTGGCCATGTCGCTCATGAGCTTGCAGTTGTGGACTATTGCTGAACTCGGGCTTGCCATTGCGGTGATCATGACCGCCCAGACCCTGTTTGCGGTTATCTTCGTGCTTTGGGTTCTGTTCCCCGTCATGGGCTCGAACTACCGCGCCGCCGTTCTGGCCGCTGGGTTCGGTGGCTTCGCCCTGGGCGCAACCCCCACCGCAATTGCAAATATGACAGCCGTAACCAAGCGATATGGTCCGTCGCCTATTGCCTTTATCGTGCTGCCCCTTGTATCCGCCTTCTTTGTGGATATCGCCAATGCCATCGTCATTCAGACGATTGTGAATTTCTAAGGACCGACAATGCCCGACCTGTTGATCGAACTGTTCTCTGAAGAGATCCCCGCGCGCATGCAGACCCGCGCCGGAGATGAGCTGAAAAAGCGGATCACCGATGGTTTGGTCGAGGCCGGTCTGACCTATGCTGGGGCCGCTGCCCTGACGACGCCGCGCCGTCTGACGTTGGCGGTCGAAGGGGTTTTGGCAGAAAGCCCGACGATCCGTGAGGAACGCAAAGGCCCCAAGGTTGGCGCCCCTGACAAAGCCATCGAAGGCTTCCTGCGTGGCGCGGGCCTGACGCGGGATCAGTTGGAAGAACGCGACACGCCCAAAGGCGCTGTTTATTTCGCCACGATTGAGAAAGCCGGGCGACCTGCCGCCCAGATCGTGGCCGAAGTGCTGGACGCAACCATCCGCAACTTCCCTTGGCCTAAATCGATGCGCTGGGGCAGTGGCCCGATGCGCTGGGTACGGCCGTTGCACTCGATCCTGTGCATCCTCAGCGATGAGACGGGCGCGCAGGTTGTGCCATTGGAGATTGAAGGGATCAAAGCCGGAGATACCACCGAAGGCCACCGTTTCATGGCGTCGAACCGGTTCTCGGTCACATCATTCGAGGACTACGCAGCCCAGCTGAAACGCGCCTTCGTGATGCTGTCACCCGAGGAACGCGCCGAGCATATCTGGAACGACGCCCAGAACATGGGTTTTGCCGCCGGTCTTGAGGTGGTCGAGGATAAGGGTCTGCTGGCTGAGGTTGCCGGTCTGGTCGAATGGCCCGTGGTGCTGATGGGGCAGATCGATGAGGAGTTCCTCGGCCTACCGCCCGAGGTGCTGCAGACCTCGATGAAAGAACATCAGAAGTTCTTTTCCGTGAAGAACCCGAAAACGGGCCGGATCGAACGCTTCATTACCGTTGCTAACCGCGAGACCGCTGACAACGGCGCGACCATTTTGGCGGGGAACCAAAAGGTGCTCTCGGCCCGTCTGGCTGATGCGAAATTCTTCTGGGAGAACGACCTGCGCGTCGCCAGATCGGACATCACCCAATGGACCCGCGCGCTGGAGAATGTGACCTTCCACAACAAGCTGGGTACGCAGGCCGAGCGCATCGACCGCATCGCCGCACTGGCCCGCGAATTGGCCCCGGTGACCGGCGCGGATGCCGATCAGGCCGAAAAAGCCGCGCGTTTGGCCAAGGCCGATCTGAGTTCCGAGATGGTCTATGAATTCCCTGAACTTCAGGGGCTTATGGGGCGCTATTATATCGAAGCCGCAGGCGAAGACGCTGCCGTGGCCGCTGTGGCGCAGGAGCACTATTCGCCGCTGGGTCCGTCAGATGACGTGCCGACTGCGCCGCTCTCGGTGACTGTGGCGCTGGCCGACAAGTTGGATACGCTGACCGGCTTCTGGGCGATTGATGAGAAGCCCACCGGATCGAAAGACCCGTTTGCCCTGCGGCGCGCGGCGCTGGGGGTTATTCGGTTGGTTCTGGAGAACAAGCTGGGTCTGTCGATTGCAGATATTGTCAACAAGGCCATCGAAATCGGACAAGAACCAGAACTGGCCTATGTCCGAGCAATGCAGGCTTATGTTGACGAGAATGCGAACAAACGGGATGTGAGCGCAGCTTTCGAATTTGCGTTCTCGCGCGCTGTAGGATGGCGGCCTTTGTCGCTGAACTGGCGGCCGGAGGATGAAACAGTCAACACGCAAGCTATGCCAGATGCGGATCGGGTCGCAGGTATCTACAAAGACGAGTTCGGCTGGCCTTATTCATCCTTTAGCGGTGATGCACGTGCTCGGGCTGAAACATCTTACATGCCTTGGTCCGCGACGATGCCCAAAGGATTTGTGGACAAGCAGGCCGACCTCCTCTCCTTCTTCCACGACCGCCTCAAGGTCTTCCTCCGCGATGAAGGTATCCGCCACGACATTATCGACGCCTGTATCGCGATGGACGGCAATGATGACCTTAACCTGCTCGTCAAACGCGCCCGTGCTCTGAACGCGGTAATTGCGACTGAGGATGGCGAAAACCTTGTGCAGGGGTTCAAGCGCGCCAACAACATCCTGACGCAGGCCGAGGAGAAGGACGGCGTCGAATATTCCTACGGCGCAGATGTCAAATTTGCTGAAACGGACAGCGAAAAAGCGCTGTTTGCGGCCCTGGATCAGGTGCAAAAGCAGATCGATCCGGCGTTGAAAGCCGAGGATTTTCCGACCGCCATGGCCGCTATGGCCGCCTTGCGTGGGCCGGTGGATGCGTACTTTGAAGATGTTCAGGTCAACACCGACAACGACATCCTGCGCCGCAACCGTCTGAACCTGCTGAGCCAAATCCGCACGATCTGTTCCAGCGTTGCCGATCTGACCAAGATCGAAGGATAAGCCAGATCGCCCTTGCGCCATTGGTGCAAGGGCTTATGCTGCGCCGAAGCTAAAAGGTGCCGCAGTGCAGAATAACCCGCATACCACGCTCATCACGCCCAAAGCGCCCGTTGCCGCCAATACCCATGGCGGGCGGGCCAAGTGTCTGCAACGTCTGGTTCGACTGGACATGCCGGTGCCGCGTACTGTGGCGCTGTCCTTTGACCTAGTGCAGCAGATTGCCGATGGTCAGGTGCCGGACATTACCGCGATCTTGGAACAGTTTGACGACACGGCCTTGCTGTGCGTGCGGCCGAGTTCCGAAGACCCCGATTGGGGTGGTCCGGGTGCGGTTCTGAACATCGGAATGAACGACGCGCGCTATGTGGACCTGTCTGACCAGATGGGGGCCGAGGCTGCCGCCGCGCTGTATCTGAGATTTGTGCAAAGCTACGCCATCCACGTCGCGCGGCTGGATGCGGATGTGTTTGATGACATCGAAGCTGATGGCAGTGAAGGGTTGAAGCTGTCTCTGCGCGCCTATGAGGATGAGACCGACGAGGCCTTTCCACAGGATCGCGGAGAGCAGTTGGTCGGTGTCTTGCGATCCATGGCGCGGGCGTGGGATGGCACGTCGGCCCGGTTGCTGCGTCAGGCCAAAGGGGCCCCGGCGGATGCGGGGCTTGGGCTGGTCATTCAGGAAATGATCCCCGGTGTCGGTCAGGGCGAATGCGGCTCGGGCGTGCTGCAACTGGTTGATATCACAACCGGAATGCCACAGATCACGGGGCGGTATCTGAGCCAGAGCCAGGGGCGTGATGCGTTGGGCGAAGGTGTTGCGGCGCTGTACTTGGAAAAAGACCCGCGCGGGCAGTCGTTAGAAGAACTGGCGCCCAAAGCCTTTGCCGACTTGAAAGCGCAGGCCGCCCTGATGCGCGAGAAACTGCGCGAGGAAATGCAGGTCGAGTTCGTGATTGAAAACGGCCATGTGCATATTCTGGATGGGGTACGCGTGCAGCGGTCTGCCCGCGCTGCGATGCGTATTGCTGTAAGGCTGGCCGAAGACGGGATCATCCCACCGCAAGAGGCGGTGATGCGCGTCGATCCGCACGCGTTGAACGAGCTGTTGCACCGTCAGGTCCACCCAGATGCAAAGCGCGATATCCTGACCACCGGAATCGCGGCCAGCCCCGGAGCGTCAACGGGCAAGATTGTGTTCACGGCGGCTGAGGCACAGGCCAGCGCTGCGCGGGGCGAGGCTTGTATTCTCGTCCGCCGTGAAACCTCGCCCGAGGATGTGCGGGGGATGCACGCGGCAGTCGCGGTTCTGACGGAAAAGGGTGGTATGACTAGCCACGCGGCGGTGATCGGACGCGGGCTGGGCCTGCCTTGTATCGTCGGGGCGTCGGGGATGCGGTTCCAAACCAAGAAAAAGCTTCTGACTGCGCCGGATGGGCGGGTTTTCAAAACCGGGGATGTTTTAACCATCGACGGGACGTCAGGACAGGTTCTGGCAGGGCAGCCCGCGATGCTGGAAGCGGCTTTGGACGATTGTTTTCAGACGCTTATGGGCTGGGCAGACGCCGAGCGGGATATTGCGATTCGGGCCAATGCGGATACACCGGCAGACGCCCAGACCGCGCGCAATTTCGAGGCGCAAGGCATCGGACTGTGCCGGACCGAGCATATGTTCTTTGATCCCGGCCGCCTGATCGTCATGCGCGAGATGATCTTTGCGCAAACCCCATCGGGGCGGTCTGCGGTGCTGGAACGACTGCTGCCCATGCAGCGCGAGGATTTCATCCAGCTGTTCCGGATTATGGAAGGCCAGCCGGTGTGCATCCGCTTGTTTGACCCTCCGTTGCACGAGTTTCTGCCGACCACCCGCAGCGGCCAACGCGAATTGGCCGAGGCGCTGGATTTGCCGGTCTCTGATGTTGAACGCAGGGTTGAGGCGATGTCGGAATACAATCCGATGTTGGGCATGCGCGGTGTGCGGCTTGGGGTGACCGTACCCGAGATATATGACATGCAGGCTCGCGCGATCTTTGAAGCCACTTTAGAGGCCAGCAAAAACGGCGCGCCGGTGGTGCCCGAGGTGATGATCCCGCTGGTATCGGCAAAGCGCGAGGTTGAGCTGGTCAAGTCCCGCATCGACTCGGTGGCTGCGGCAGTCGCGTCCGAGCAAGGGCAGGAGTTTGAGTATCGGCTTGGGGTGATGGTTGAAACGCCGCGCGCCTGTTTGCGGGCGGAAGAGATTGCGCCACATACGTCTTTCCTGAGCTTCGGAACCAATGACCTGACCCAGATGACCTATGGCCTATCGCGCGATGATGCGGGCCGGTTTATGTCGGCCTATGTTCGGCAGGGGGTGTTCACCGAAGATCCGTTCCACGTACTGGACCCGGATGGGGTAGGAGAGTTGCTGAAACTTGGCGCTGAACGCGGGCGTCTGGCCAAGCCTGATGTCACTCTGTCGGTCTGCGGTGAACATGGGGGTAACCCCGAATCAATCGCCATTTGCCGTGATCTTGGGTTTGACTATGTCTCGTGCTCTCCGTTCCGGGTGCCCGTCGCTCGGCTGGCTGCCGCTCAACTGGCGATTTCGTCTAGACTTGGGGGTTGACAGCGGGCTGAAACCCAAGAAATGGTGGGTCACAGGCACTCTTGTGGAGAATTTTTTCTTCTCCACGAGCGATTTTCCACTTGCTTTTTCTTCTGATCTGGACGTTTGCGCCAGACTGCGCTAAATGCCTCGTCGCGCCCGCCGGGGGAGGGTTTGGCGCGTTAAGTGCCTGTGCGAGGTTATCTGATGCTACGTTACATAATGGCTGTTGCCACATTGGCAGCAACCATGCTGCCAAGTGCTTCCTTCGCCGAGAGGGAAGCAACCGATTCTGCTAAGCAAGAACTTGTCGCCCGCAATGAATTGCCGGCGCAGAGTTTCCGTGACTATTTCAAATTGTTCAAGCCGCGCAAGTCGGCCGAACCTATTCAAGTCTCCTACTCCAAAGACTGGCTGGACCAACAGCCGAAAGCGATCGGAGACGAAAACTGGAAATGCCTTGCTGAGGCGCTGTATTTCGAAGCCCGCGGTGAAAGTGTCAAGGGCCAATTTGCCGTGGCCGAAGTGATCCTGAACCGGGTCGAAAGCAGCCGTTTTCCTGACAGCCTATGCGGAGTAATCCGTCAGGGCACGGGCAAGAAATATCAGTGTCAGTTCACCTATACCTGTGATGGCCGCAAAGAGGTGATCCACGAACAGAAAGCGTTCGAACGCGTATCAAAAGTGGCGCGCGCTGCGATTGACGGGATTTCGAAGGAACTGACCGAAGGGGCGACCCATTATCACACAACAGCTGTGCGTCCGTCCTGGGCACGGGTCTACAAACAGACGGCCAAGATCGGTGTGCATATCTTCTATCGCCACAACTACCGGACGGCGAGCAACTGATTGACGCACCCGCGCTGGAAGCTTGATGGCGCGGGGCGGGTTGCGGTCTATATTGCGGGTCAGGAGGCCCGCAATGCCATTCAATCGAAGACAATTCCTGCAAGCTGCGGCAGCAGCTTCGTTGCTACCGGGTGCGGCGAGGGCCGAGTTCCCGCAGCTTGAGGCGCGCGTTGCCCGTCAGCGTCTTGCGCCAGAGGGGTTTCCTGAAACGGAAATCTGGGGCTTTGAGGGTATGGTTCCGGGCCAGACGCTGAAGTTTCGGCAAGGGGATCGTGTTCAACGCCGCTTTGTAAACAAGCTTCCTCAGCCGGCGTCGATCCATTGGCATGGTGTTCGTATAGACAACGCGATGGACGGGGTTCCGGGCTTGACGCAAGAGGCTGTCGCGCCCGATGGAACCTTTGACTATGACTTTGTCGTCCCTGACGCTGGCACCTATTGGTATCATGCGCATAATCGCTCGGTCGAACAGGTTGCGCGTGGGCTCTATGGGCCCCTGATCGTCGAGGAAGTCGCGGCCCCCGACGTAGATCAGGACTTGACCCTGATGCTGGATGACTGGCGTCTGGACCCGGAAACGGCGCAGATTACCGATGATTTCAACAATGGCCATGATCTGAGCCATGCGGGCCGACTTGGGAATATCGTCACCGTCAATGGCGTATTTGATCCGGCCTTCTCGGTGGGCCGAAACCAGCGCCTCAGGCTCCGCTTGATCAATGCATCAAACGCCCGGATATACGATCTAGACCTCGACGGCCTGGCCGGATGGATTGTGGCGCTGGATGGGATGCCTCTGGAATCCCCGTTGAGGGTCACCGATACTTTCTCGTTGGCCCCCGCGCAAAGGATTGATTTGATTGTCGATGTTCTTGCCGAGACCACAGCAAGTCTGGTCAGCGTCGAGCGAGACGGCACCTTTGGTCTGGTGCGGTTCGATGTGAATGAAAGTGCGGCCCGTGTCCCGCGCGATGGCATAGCTTCCCTTCCACCCAATCCCGTGTCCGAGGTGACGCAGATCAGCACCGCCCCGTTGCACCAGATGGTTTTGCAGGGCGGGGCGATGCGTTGGTTACAAAGCGCGCAACTTGGCGGTGCGGACTTGTCAGGGCGTGAACTGGCGCAGCTTGGGCGGTTCTGGGCGTTGAACGGTATCGCCGAGCGCCCATCTGATCCGTTTCTGGATGCTGCGCGGGGCAGCATTCACCGGATTGCATTCGTAAACGAAACCGCTTTCCCACATGCCATGCATCTGCATGGACATCATTTCCGTCTGGTATTGGAGGATGGGTCGCTGGGTCCCTGGCGTGATACGGTATTGGTTGAACGTGGGCAGACTCGCCAGGTGGTACTGGTCGCGGATAATCCGGGTGATTGGCTGTTGCATTGCCACATGCTGGGGCACGCCGCCGCTGGGATGATGAGCTGGTTCCGCGTTACCTGACGCCGCAATCAGTGGTTGGAATGGCGCTTGTATGAATGTTATAGGCCCTCGAAACGTCTAGACTGGGCGAACTTTTTTACGAGCCGGAAAAGGCCTGATCCATGAGTTCTGAAATCCGCCTTGCCTTTGCGCACCCGTCTGAACGATCCGAGGCGACCTCGCCCCGAGGGCCGCTGGATCGCATTTCGCTTCGCGATCACACCGTCGAAGTTGAGATCGGAGCTTTTCAGGCCGAGCGCGGCACGACCCAGCGCATCTGCTTTAACATCGTTGTCGAAGTCCGCCCGTTGACGGCGGATATTGACGATGATGTGGATCGTATCCTGTCGTATGACCGCGTGACCGAAGCGATTGCCTATGAATTGGCGGCAGAGCGTCTGAACCTTCTGGAAACGCTGGCCGAACGAGTAGCCGAGCGTATTTTGCTGGAACCTCAGGCTGTGCGTGTGTTTGTGCGGATCGAGAAACTGGATCGCGGCCCCGGTGCATTGGGCGTCGAGATCGTGCGCGGCAAGGATGCCGTGCATCACGACGTTGTAGAAGAGGAACGTCCGCATCCGCGTCTGGTTTTCCTGTCCAATGACGCCATTGCATCTGGCAACCTGAAAGGCTGGATCGACCAATTGGAAAATCGTCAGCGCCCGCTGATCCTGTGTGTTGGCGCCTCTGATCTGGTGATGCCGCAGACCGGCCACGCCATGACTCAGCGCCGGATCGACCTGCTGTCCATCGAGCAAAACGCATGGGTTTTGGCTGCACGGGATCACCGCTGCGTGGTTGTTTCAACTCGAACCGAGTTGGATTGGGCGATGAAAAACGGCCAAATCTGCGTTTGGGCCCCGTCCAAGATCGTGTTGGATGCGGTTGACGGTCCATCAGCTGCGCCTTCGGACGCGGTTGCCCTGGCCGCGTGGTTTGCCGCGACATTCGAGGCCAGCGAGATGATGGTCATCGGAGGAGAGCTGCCGAAAGAACCCAAGACGCCGCTGCGCGCGGTTGCTGTCGATCAGGCACAATTGTGAGGGATTACTACCGCCCGCTCGTTCAACATGGCGCGGCCCGGCCCGAGGACGCTGTGCCGTTAGCGGGTCAGGCGCTTTGGTTTACGCATGTCGAGGTTCTGTCGCGGGGTCGCGAGCCAAGTGTCGTCGTGGCGGCGGAGCTCCCGGCTGATCAGTTGGACCGCCTCAGCCGTCCGCGCGCAGCTATTGCGGGCCTCGACATGGCACAACCTCAGATCATGGGCATTCTGAACGCCACGCCAGACAGTTTCTCGGATGGGGGTGTACATAGCACCGTCGACGCGGCGCGGGCAGGCGCGGCTGAAATGGTCGCTCTTGGCGCAACCATTCTGGACATCGGCGGCGAATCTACGCGACCCGGCGCAGATTTTATCCCTGAAGACGAAGAAATAGCTCGCACGCGCCCGCTGATTGAAGCGATCCGGGCCGAAACAGATGCTCTGATTTCAATCGACACTCGCAAGGCGGCGGTGGCCAAAGCAGCCTGCGCCGCCGGGGCGGGTTTGGTCAACGATGTTTCGGGCTTTACCTTCGACCCAAAGCTTGCTCCGTTCTGCGCCGGACTCGGCGCGCCGGTTTGCGTGATGCATATGCAGGGCGATCCGGCCACGATGCAGGACGATCCGCAATACGATGACGTCGTGCTGGATGTTTATGATTTTCTGGAAAGCCAGATCGCTCGTCTTGAGGCTTTGGGCCTGAGCCGCGACCTGATCATCGTTGATCCCGGCATCGGTTTTGGCAAAACCGAACAGCACAATCTGGAGCTTCTGCGCAATCTCAGCGTGTTTCACGGGTTGGGCTGCCCGATCCTGCTGGGTGTGTCGCGCAAGGGGTTCATCGGCTCTATCGGGAAAGCGCCGCAAAAAACCGCCCGCGCGCCGGGATCAATCGCCCTCGCTCTGGACGGATTGTCCCAAGGCGTGCAGATCATCCGGGTGCATGACGTGGCAGAAACGGCACAGGCCTTGCGTCTATGGGCTGCGGTCCGGTAATCCGGTTTCAACGATTTTGGTGAGGGGTAATTGATGCGCAAGTTGTTCGGAACAGATGGTGTGCGGGGCACGGCCAATACCCATCCGATGACAGCCGAAATGGCCTTGCGTATCGGGGCCGCGGTTGGACGGTATTTCCGCCGTGACGCCTCGGGCGTGCACCGTGTGGTTATCGGTAAAGATACGCGTCTGTCCGGCTATATGCTGGAAAACGCGCTGACAGCAGGTTTGACCTCAACTGGGATGAACGTGCTGCTGCTGGGCCCTGTGCCGACACCCGCAGTGGGTCTGATGACCCGGTCAATGCGCGCCGATCTGGGGGTCATGATTTCGGCCAGCCACAACCCGGCCATCGACAATGGGATCAAGTTCTTTGGGCCTGATGGGTTCAAACTGTCCGATAAGGCCGAGATTGAGATTGAGCGCTTGATTGAAGAGGGCGTCAGCCCGGCCCAAGCACAGAATATCGGCCGCGCCCGCCGCGTCGACGATGCGCGTTTTCGCTATGGTGAGCGGATCAAATCCTCACTGCCGCGTGACGTGCGGCTGGATGGCCTGAAGGTAGTGATCGACTGCGCCAACGGGGCCGCGCACCGAACCGCACCTGAGGTGCTATGGGAGTTGGGAGCAGAGGTGATCCCGGTTGGCGTTGCGCCGAACGGCAAGAACATTAACCTCAACTGCGGATCGACACAGCCGCAATTGGCCGCAGAGACGGTGGTGGCGCATGGTGCGCATGTGGGGATTTGCTTGGATGGCGACGCGGATCGGGTCGTCGTTATCGATGAGACTGGAAAAGTAGCGGACGGCGATCAGTTGATGGCCTTGCTGGCCTCGGCCTGGGCCAAGTCTGGCCAGTTGAAAGGCGGCGCTTTGGTCGCCACCGTTATGTCTAACCTTGGGCTAGAACGGCATTTGCACTCGCAGGGTTTGCAGCTGGAACGCACCGCGGTTGGCGACCGATATGTTGTAGAACGCATGCGCGAAGGCGGCTTCAATCTGGGTGGGGAACAATCCGGCCATATCGTGATGAGCGACTATGCCACCACCGGTGACGGGCTTATGGCGGGTCTGCATTTTCTGGCCGAAATGGTTCTGTCGAGCCGCACGGCTTCGGATCTGGCACAGCAATTCGAGACTGTGCCGCAGCTGCTTAAGAATGTCCGCTATGCTGCCGATCAGGCCCCGCTCGAGGCGCAAAACGTCAAGGCGGCTATTGCCGATGCCGAGGCCCGCCTGAACGGGCAGGGGCGCCTGTTGATCCGCAAATCAGGCACAGAACCATTGATCCGCGTGATGGCAGAATGCGAGGATGATGCGCTTCTGTCTCAGGTGGTCGATGGCATCGTGGCCGAGGTCGAAGCGGCTGCCGGCTAGCGGCCGATCAGCAATTGACGCAGGCTGAACCATTGGCTGATCGCCAGCCCGGTCAGGATCATCGCCAGAGCGATGAAGAACCGCAGTGGCAGAGCCTCGGACAGAACCCATGCCCCGAACACCATCGACCAGATCGGAACCTGATAGTTCACCAGAGTCAGAAAGACTGACCCCGCACTGCGAATGATCGAGACCCGCAGAAGCGTTGCAAAGGCGGTCGGAACCAGCCCCAGGATGATGATGGCAAGACCGGAGCGCGCGCCTTCCCATTCCGGTAGCCCTTCTATGACCAGCATAAGCGGCAACAAGCAAACTGCGCCGACCACAAGCGTTAGCGCGGCCAGAGTCACCGGGTCGATGGGCGGGCAGCGCCGGGTGAAGATCGAGGCCACAGAATAGCACAGCGCAGCTGTGATGCAGGCAAGCTGGGCCAAAGGCTCGGCACCTTGTCCGATCTGGGCAAGCCCCGGACCTATGAGTACCAAAGCGCCGGCAAACCCCAGAGAGACACCCAGCATTCTGCGCGCATTCAGCGGTTCGTCGGAAAAGAAATGGGCCAATGGCAGAACCATCAGCGGGATCGCTGCCATGGAAAGGCCTGCGAAAGCCGATGGAACATATTGTTGACCCCAGCTGAGCAGCATGAAGGGCAGCGCGGTCGACAGCAGCCCGATGATAACAATCGCTCCCCAAAGGCGGCGATCCGGTCCGGGCATCCGACGACCAGTGACAGCCATCAAACACAGCAAGGTGATCGCACCCAGCGTCGTCCGTGCCGTTGCGACGGTCACGGGTCCATATCCCTCTAGCGCCATGGCGACCACCATGAACGTACCGCCCCAGATGAGGCCGAGTGAAATCACACCAATCCAATCGCGGTAGTTGGGGTCTTGAACCATAACTCCCCCTTATCCTTTGATTTTATAGATGTCACGTGCCTGAATTTGACAATACGTAAGTCATAACTTACGGTAAGTTATGACTTACCATGATGCGTTTTCAGCCCTAGGTGATCCAACGCGCCTTAAGGTTTTCGAAGCGGTAGCAGCCCGGCCTTCTGCGGTTGGGGCCTTGGCGGAGACGCTACCCGTCAGCCGCCCAGCGGTATCGCAGCATCTGAAGGTCTTGTCTGACGCCGGATTGGTCGAATGCCGGTCAGAAGGGACGCGTCGTATTTACTTTGCACGTCAAGACGGGTTGGACAGCATTCGGGCATGGTTGGAACGATACTGGTCAGACGTGCTGGGCAGTTTTGCAGAAGAAATAAATCGGGAAAGGCGCGATGTATGACCAATCCAATTGTCAAATCTATTACCGTGAACGCAGCGCCGAATAGGGCTTTCGATGTTTTTGTTCATCGCGTTGCAAACTGGTGGCCGCTGGATGGTCATGCTGTGTCGGCCTCCAAGGGAAAACCAGCGCTGGCGGTCATGATCGAGCCTTGGGTTGGTGGTGCGGTGTATGAAACGATGTGCGATGGCGAAAGGGCTGACTGGGGCGAGGTGCTGATCTATGAAGACGGGCGGCGCGTGGCCTTCACTTGGCATCCTGGTACGAACAAAGACTTTCCCACGCAGGTTGAAGTGCTTTTTGAAGAGAGGGATCCCGGCAAAACCCTTGTAACACTGACCCATTCGGGGTGGGAAGTCTGGGCTGCAGAGGCGCCGGAGAAACGGGGCGGATACGATACAGGCTGGGATTTTGTTCTAGGCGAGTGTTACGCCAACGCATTCACAAAATAGAAAGGGCGACCACTTTGGTCGCCCTAACTCTGACATCTGTCAGGCTTAGTTCTTTTCTTTGTCGACCATTTTACCGGCTGAAATCCAGGGCATCATGGCACGCAGCTTCGCACCGGTTTCCTCGATCATGTGCTCGTCATTGGCACGGCGCGACGCTTTGATGGTCGGCTGACCAACGGCGTTCTCCAGCATGAAGTCGCGAACGAATTTACCCTGCTGGATGTCGTCTAGAACCGCTTTCATGCGTGCTTTGGTCTCGTCGTATTTCAGGATACGCGGGCCGGTCACGTACTGGCCGTACTCAGCCGTGTTCGAGATCGAGTAATCCATGTTGGCGATGCCGCCTTCATAGATCAGGTCAACGATCAGTTTCACTTCGTGCAGACACTCGAAATAGGCCATTTCGGGCGCGTAGCCCGCTTCTACCAGAGTTTCGAAACCGCAGCGGATCAGCTCAACCAGGCCACCGCACAGAACGGCCTGTTCGCCGAACAGGTCGGTTTCGCATTCTTCGCGGAAGTTGGTTTCGATGATGCCCGAACGGCCGCCACCGATGGCCGAGCAGTAGGACAGACCGATTTCCAGCGCTTTGCCGGTCGCGTCATTGTCAACGGCCACAAGGCAAGGCACGCCGCCGCCTTTGGTGTATTCGCCACGCACGGTGTGGCCGGGGCCTTTGGGGGCCATCATGATGACGTCGACGCCCTCTTTCGGCTCGATCAGGCCGAAGTGGACGTTCAGGCCGTGGGCAAACGCGATAGCAGCACCCGGCTTGATGTTGTCATGCACGTATTTCTTGTAGGTTTCGGCCTGCAATTCGTCGGGCATGGTGAACATGATGACGTCACACCATGCGGCTGCCTCTGCAATACCCATCACCTGTAGGCCTTCACCTTCGGCTTTCTTGGCCGAGGGTGAGCCTTCGCGCAAAGCGATGACCAGGTTCTTGGCGCCCGAGTCACGCAGGTTCAGCGCGTGAGCGTGGCCTTGGCTGCCATAGCCCAGGATAGCCACTTTCTTGTCCTTGATCAGGTTGATGTCGCAATCGCGATCGTAGTAGACGCGCATTTCGTCGGTCCTTTCAGTTTCGATTGCTGTGCTTTTACCCGGAGTTTTTTCGATTGGCGAGCGCGTTGATATCAGATATTCACAAAAAACAAGAAGAAGTATTCGTGTTGGCGAAGGATTATGGAAAATTCATGCTCGATGAGATTGATCGACGTATCTTGCGCCATTTTCAGGCTGAGCCCAGCCTTTCGACCGCTGAATTGGCCGAACGGTGTCGGATCACGCAAGGCATATGTTGGCGACGCATCGAAAAGATGCAGGCCGCAGGAATTGTCGAAGGCCAAGAGGCAGTGATTGACTGGACCGCTTTGGGTTACGCGGTCGAGGTGTCATTGCGTGTGACACTGGACAAAACACAGCCGCGCGCATTTGACGAATTCACCGCCGCAGCCCGACAGGTACCGGAAGTGATCGAGATACAGACCTTTCTGGGCAGGGTGGATGTGCGCCTGTCCATTTTGGCAAAGGATATGGCGCACTATCAGCGGCTGTATCGGGATCGCATCCTGACCCTGCCGCATATCGCTGATATCGAAGCTTTGATGCATATCGCGCGGGTCAAGCGGGACGAGGTGCTGCCGGTATGATCGAACTTGACGAAACTGATCGACAGATCCTGCGCGCCCTATGTCAGGACGCAACGCAAAGCGCGGGTGCGTTAGGTCGCAAACTGGGATTGTCGCAGCCCGCCACGTGGCGGCGTATTCGCAGGCTCGAAGAGGCCGGCGTCATCAAGGGCCGCCGGTTGCGCCTGAATGCCGAGGCTTTGGGGTTCGGCGTTACGGTTTTCCTGGGCGTTAAACTGGCCCGCAAAGGTCAGGTCAGTCTGGAAGATTTCGAACGCGCCGTCAGCGCTATCCCCGAAGTGCAAACTGTCGAACATGTGTTGGGGCTGTATGACTACCGGTTGCGCGTTGTGGCGCGGGACTTGTCCGATTTCGAGCGGGTGCTGCGCCGCCGAATCATGACTTTGCCGGGTGCAGGAGATGTTGAGGCGAATGTCCTACTCAGCGAGGAACGGCTGCCCGGGCCGATTGGGTGACGGCGTCTAATACTTTGTCCGGATGCGGTAGCTCGGGTGATGCGTGATCCGCGCAAAACTCAACGGGGTGTCATCTTTCCACGTCGTCTTTTCCATCTGGATCATCGAGGTCCCGGCTGTCGTACCCATGAACTCTGTAAGGCGACTGTCAGCCGAGACTGCGCTGAACGAAACTTCAGCTTCGTTAAACGGCGCGGCGTTCAAAAGCCATTCATGCGGACCACTATCGGACAAATTGGCGTCTTCGATCTCGGGAACAGCTTCGATATTGATCCAGCGCTCTTCCAACTGAAAGGGGCGGTTGTCGGCATAGTGCATGCAGGTCAGGTTCAGAACACGTGCGTCGCACGCAACGCCGAGCTGTGAAGCCAGCCATCTCGGGCTGAATTCTACATTCCGCTCGACCAGCGCATACCGATAGTCAGCGTTTTGATTTTGCACCATCTGCCGGGCCAGCAAAAGCTCTAGCTTTGCATTACGGGTTGGTTCCTTTTTAACCCGCGTCCCGCTTTTGCGCTTGCGTTCGACAAAGCCCTGATCGGCGAGTTCGCGCAGCGCCCGATTTACAGTTGCACGGGCGCAGTTGAACTCTTCAGCCAGTTGCGTTTCTGTCGGTAAAAGCGAGCCCTGAGGCCAGATGCGGCTTTCGATACGGCGTTTGACTTCGTCACGAACGACCTGGAAGCTGATCCGCTTTTGAACATTCACCTGTGAAACTATCCCTTCAAGCAAAAAGTGTATGTATCTGGTCAGAAGCAAGTAAAAGTGTAAAGGGGATCTGACACTAATTGGCGTCATTTTTGCTGTAATTGAAGCCTTTAGTGCGGAATCTCAGGGATTGTTTCACTTGACCTTGGGTCAGTTTTGTCGCGCCGTTTTGACTTTACCCGCCCATGTAATCCCGCCAGTCTTTCAACCAAATGCTGAAGGGAAGGATTCGAAATGCCTGCATTGCTGGAAACCGTGGATCCAGACGGTCTTGAAGAGTTCTCGGTTGTCTTTACCGATCGATCATTGAACCACATGTCAATAAAGTTTCAGCAGGTCATGCGAGATATCTCTGTCATGCTGAGCGAGGTTTACAACGCCGATGGCGTTGCCCTCATTCCCGGTGGTGGCACCTATGGAATGGAGGCTGTTGCCCGTCAATTCGCCCGCAACGCGGACGTTCTGGTGGTGAGAAATGGCTGGTTCTCTTACCGGTGGAGCCAGATCATCGAAAGCGCTGCTTTGAGCAAAGCGGTGACTGTCCTGAAAGCCCGGGAAACGGGGAATTCCAGCCCATCGCCTTTTGCACCTGCGCCTGTCGAGGATGTGGTCGCCACCATTCGCAAGACCCGCCCGGATGTGGTCTTCGCGCCGCATGTGGAAACCTCAGCCGGGGTGATCCTGCCAGATGACTATGTAACCGCCTTGGCCTCGGCGGCGCATGAGGTCGGGGCCTTGATGGTCCTGGATTGTATCGCCTCTGGCTGTGCCTGGATCGATATGAAAGCAACCGGAGTGGACGTCCTGATCTCGGCCCCACAAAAGGGCTGGAGCGCATCGCCCTGTGCCGGTCTTGTCATGCTGTCCGAACGGGCCGAAGCGCGGTTGCAAGAGACCGAGTCCGACAGTTTTGCAGTGGATCTCAAAAAGTGGCGTCAGATTATGCAGGCCTATGAAAATGGGGGACATGCCTATCACGCCACCATGCCCACTGATGCGTTGACTGCCTTTCGCGATACGATGCTTGAGACGCAAGATTACGGGTTCGAGAAGCTGCGGAAAGCGCAATGGGCATTGGGCAATGGCGTGCGGACGCTGTTAAAGGAAAAAGGTGCTGTTTCGGTGGCCGCGGATGGCTTTGGCGCGCCGGGAGTTGTTGTCAGCTATACGGCTGATCCGGACGTTCAGAATGGCAAGAAATTCGCCGCGTTGGGCATGCAGATTGCCGCCGGTGTGCCGCTGCAATGTGATGAACCGGCTGGGTTCAGTACCTTTCGGCTTGGTCTGTTCGGGCTTGACAAGCTCTATGATGTCGATGGCACCATCGCCCGTTTGAAACGCGTTCTGGATCAGGTTCTGTAAACTTGTTGGGCCTTAGCGAACGCCTAGGCCCATTTGCATCAGCGTCTTGCGTACCGGTGCCATCGAATACAAAGCGTTCAGTCCCATGGCGCGGGCATCGCGCAACGGGCGCGCTTCGATCATCGAGGCGCGGTTCAGCAGATCAATGCCTTTAACCCGCAGGTCAATCTCGGCGTGCCGCGCCTTGTGATAGGCATCCAGCATTTGCGCGTCGCCCAAACCCTCGGGTCGGGCTTGCGCCAGATCCAGCAGCGACCGCAGATCACCCAGCGACATGTTCAGGCCTTGCGCACCGATAGGGGGCACCACATGGGCGGCCTCAGCCATCAGCGCGATGCGCTCGCCAGATAGGCGCGCAGCAGATTGGCTGATGATTGGCCAGATCGTCCGGCGCGAGGCCAGTTTCAACGGCCCGAACAAACCGCAGGACCGCTCGGTCATCGCGGTTTCGAATGCATCGGTATCCAGGTTCAGCAACTCAACCGCACGTGGCCCGCGTTCCATCCAGACGATGGCGGATGAAGGTTGACCCTGCCAATCGGGCAAAGGCACCAGCGTGAAGGGGCCACCGGACCGGTGAATCTCGGTCGAGACATTTTCGTGCGCGATCGGATGTGTGACGGCAAAGGCAAGCGCTTTCTGACCATAGCGCGTGGTGTGAACGGAAATCCCCGCCGCCTCGCGCATGGGCGAGTTCCGACCGTCTGCAGCGATGACCATTTTGCACCGGAGGCGGCTGCCATCACTCAGGCCGACACGCGCCTCGGCGGTGCGGGTGAACAGGCTGGCGGTACCTGTTCCGGGGCGGAAATCGACATTGGGCAATTCGGCCAGCCGCGCCACCATCTCGCGCCGTAACAGCCAGTTGGGTAGATTCCAGCCAAAGGGCAGATCCGAGATGTCCGAGGCGTTGAAATCCCGCACCACGCGCGGTTCAGGGATATCACCGCCGGCATCAACGATACGCATGATCTGCAGGGGAGCTGCGTGCGCTTGCAACCGGCCCCACAATCCACACTGTTCCAACAGCGCCTGCGCGGGCTGAAGAAAGGCCGTGGTCCGCAGGTCCGACCCATCAACATCGCGTTCAGTGATCGGTGGCGTTGGATCAACGCAGACCACATTGAACCCAGCTGCGCCAAAGGCCGCCGCTGCGGTCAGGCCGGCGATGCCGCCGCCGGAAATCAGGATGTCACAGCTGTTGGTCATGGCACTCACTCCGCTCACGGCAGACCCTAGTGCGGTTCCGCCGCCTGCGCCAAGTGACATCCTGTCTCGTGCCCTATCCGCGCGAAATCAGGATGAGGATCAGGAACATGATTGGGACCATCAGTACCGCTGGGATGTAAAGACCCGGCAGACCGAATAGCAAAGCCGAGCACCCCCACATGCTGAAGATCGCCGCCGCAGTGTACACAAGGTCCTCAGGTTCGCCCTCTGCGGCGTCTCGTGCCAGCCATCCAAGCAGGGGAATTCCATAAAACAAGCGCTGCCAAATCGGCAGGCGCCGAGGCATCTCGATCGCGGTCATCTGGGTCTCCGTTCTGTTCGTCGCAAAACGGGATATAGGACTGATGCTGCAGGTGCAGAATGTGCAGATCGTCGCAGTGTGACAGCCTATCGCAGGCGTGCCAGAAAGGCGGTCAGATCATCCGTGTGATGGTGGATATGGTCGGCCTCGTGCGGGTCCGGCGCGACGTGAACGGTGCGCATTCCCATCTCGTGCGGGGCGGCCAGATTGCGGGGGTCATCCTCGAACATGGCAGCCTTATCGGCCTGAATGCCATCCTGCGCAAAGATCGTCTCGAAAGCTGCCTTCTCCGGTTTCGGGCGATAGCCTGCATGTTCGACGCCGTAGATCGCATCAAACAGTCCTGTCAGTCCACGCGCCTCAAGCACGCGTTCGGCATAGGGCGCGCTGCCATTGGTATAAACGATGCGCCGACCGGGCAGGGCGCGGATATGGGCCGCGAGTTCGGCATCGGCGTCCATATGGCTCATATCGACCTGATGGACCGCATGCAGGTAGGGATCAGGGTCCAGATCGTGTTCAGCCATCAACCCTGCCAGTGTGGTGCCGTATTCACGCCAGTAATGGCTGCGCAGCCGGTCAGCCTCAGCCCGGTTCACACCTATGGCCTGCACGACGTAATCCGTCATCAACACCTCGATCTGGTCGAACAGGCGCATATGCGGCGGATAAAGAGTGTTGTCCAGATCGAACACCCATTGGGTAACGTGGCTAAAAGCAGGTTTGACCATGATGCGGGTTTAGGCTGCAATCTGGTGCTTTTCAATGCCGGGCTTGATTGCACGGCCCGGACACGGATAGACATGTCCGAACGAGGAGACGTAAGACACATGCCCCAATCCCGACAATCCAACAAGGATGCCTACAGCCTTATTCTCGAAGCGATTGATGTGGGTGTCTACAAACCCGGCAATCGTCTGGTCGAAAGTGAGTTGGCCGAGCGGTTTGGTGTCTCGCGTACTCCGATCCGCGAGGCGCTGCAGCGGCTTGAGACGCAGTCTTTGTTGGAACGGGACGGACGGTCGCTGATCGTGGCGTCTTTGGATCACAACCAGATGGCCGAGTTATATGTGGTGCGGCGCGAGTTAGAAGGTTTGGCCGCCCGTCTGGCCGCCAAGCATGCGACCGAAGAAGAGATCAGAGTGCTGCAGGAAATGGTGGCCGAGGATGATGCTTTGGTCGATGACCCAACCGCCTTGGCGCGGGCAAACCGTCGGTTTCATGAGCAGATACATTTGGCCTCGCACAACCGGTATTTAGTGCAACAACTGGATCTGGTGCATCGCACGATGGCCCTGATGGCCACGACATCATTGGCGGTCCAGGGGCGGGGTGAGATTGCGCAGAGCGAACACAAAGCCATTGTCGATGCCATTGCCGCACGGGATGAAGAAGCCGCAGGCCGCGCCCTGAAAGAGCATATCTCCGTCGCGTTTATGACACGCCTTAAACAGGATGCTGTGCGGCGGGAGAACTGATGCTTAGACCTTTTGCAGGTCCTCGTTTGCTTGGCCGTGTTGGGTTTTATCCCAGAAGAACGGGTTGAACACCAACTCCCACAACGCCTTGTAGGCCGCAACGACGCCCAAGGGAAAATACAGCCCCATCGTCGGCACCCAGGGCAGAAGGAACCGCCGCTCGCGCGCAGCGACGGCCAGCATCCCAACCGCAATGTTGATCGCTTCAGTTACAATGAACAGCATCAGCAAAGGCGTGATGAGAGAAGGTGGCAAGATGGTTTGCATCGGGTTCGACACACCCAGTGTCGATAACCAGAAGACCCATAGCACCGGAGCCAGAAGGAACTGTCCCAGAGTGCCCAGAAAGAAAGCCTGAACCCCGACAAACTTCATCGGTCCAAGATCGCGATACAGTTTCAAGGGGCTGCGCATATGCACCAGATAGGTGACCATAAATCCCTTGAGCCAGCGCGAACGCTGTTTGACCCAGGGCCAGGCGCGGAAGTTGGCCTCTTCATAGGTTGTGGTATCAACCATCTCGGTGCGGTATCCGGCACGGCTGAGGCGCACGCCTAAGTCTGCATCTTCGGTCACGTTATGGGCATCCCAGCCGCCCAGTTCGACCAGTTTGTCACGGCGAAAGAAAAACGTGGTTCCACCCAATGGCACTACCAGGCCCAACCGTGCAATCCCCTGTAAAATAACGCGAAACCAGCTGTTGTACTCAATCGTAAAACAGCGCGAGCGCCAATTGGTGCGAGGGTTGTAATAGTCCAGAACCCCTTGCAGGCAAACCACATCCGGTGCGGCTTGGGTGAAGTGTTCGACAACGCGTTCGATCTGATCCGGTTGAGGCGCATCTTCCGCATCCCAAACGCCCAGAATGTCGCCCCGGCAGAAATCCAGTGCATAGTTCATCGCGCGTGGTTTGGTGGTCAGGCCGTTCAACTCGGGAACTTCGACGGTTCTGATCCAACTGGGCAGGTCGACCTTGGCAACAGTCTCGCGCGTGACATCGTCACTTTCTTCCAGTACCAGGATCACATCCAGCAGCGCCTTGGGGTAGGTCAACCGTTGCAAGCGCTGGATCAAAGCGCTTGCAATCTCGCGTTCTTTGTACAGCGGGACCATGATAGAGACACAGGGTTGTCGCAGGGAAATCGGGGCGGATTTGGGATCAACCTCTCGTGGTCCGATCCGCGATACCAGAAAGGCCAACGCGCCTGCCACTCGCAAGATCATGAACAGGATCAACGTGGTAACAGCCGCAATCAGAAGAACGGAAAGCCCAAATTTCGGCATCAGCGCGCAGGGTGCGATCAGCCCAATTGCACCCAAAACCGGAACAGCGCGCGAGACCGGTGTCCAGGTGCGGCAGCTTTGCGCCTCATCGACGCGTGCTTCGGCGGCTTGGGCCAAAGGCATCGCAAACTGCTGCGATATCACCCGGTCAATCTGGTCTGGCGCGGCCAGAACCGGGATGATGGCATAGGGGCAGTCCTGCATTTCAGCTGTGACGGTTGGAAACCGGTCGGGCCGGGCAGTCGCGACCAGAAGAAGGGGGCCGATGCGCATCCACGGGATGACATTGTGCGCCAGCCAGAATTCCACCGGCTTGAACTCGGACAAGCCCGGGGCGGGCGGGATTTCTTCAAGGTCGGCAATTTGCCAGCCGCTTTGTGTGGACAGAGCCGTCAGAACATCAGCGCGACTGACCCAGCCCTCGCCAACCAGAATTTCGCCCAAAGAGGCTTTCTGTCGCGTTTGTAGGTCCAGCGCTTGCCTCAATTGATCCGCCGTGATTGCGCCTTGTTCAATCAGACAAGCCCCAAGGGGTTTGCGCAAAGCTTGCGGCGGGATCGGCGCTGCAGAGGTGAAATTCTGAAGATTCAATTCAACCATTAAAAAAACCCTGACGCAGCGACCTGTCGTCAGGGTTGATCCATTTAGGTTAATAGCGGGTTAACCTTGGGCAGTAGGCGATTATACCTGCGCTTTACGGCCTGCCATGGCGTCTGCGAAACGTTCAAACAGGTAGAAACTGTCCTGCGGTCCCGGCGAGGCTTCTGGGTGGTATTGAACCGAATAGACCGGGCGATCTGTCATGCGGATGCCGCAGTTCGATCCGTCAAACAAGGATCGATGGGTTTCCACAATGCCCTCGGGTAGGGTCTCGGCGTCTACCGCAAAGCCATGGTTCATCGAGGTGATCTCGACCTTGCCGGTCTCCAGGTCCTTGACCGGGTGGTTCGCACCGTGGTGGCCGTGGTTCATCTTGATGGTCTGCCCGCCAAGTGCCAGAGCCAACATCTGGTGACCCAGGCAGATGCCGAAAACCGGCAGTTCTGTTGTCTCAAGAATTTCTTTGATCATCGGCACGGCATACTCACCAGTCGCGGCCGGATCGCCCGGACCGTTTGACAGGAACACTCCGTCGGGATTGTGAGCCAGAACCTCGGCGGCAGTGGCGGTTGCCGGCAGCACGGTCACATCGCAGCCCGCCGAGGCAAGACAGCGCAAAATGTTGCGCTTGGCGCCATAGTCGATTGCAACAACCTTATGAACGGGCGCTTCCTGACGGGCATAGCCCTCGGGCCAGGCCCACCGCATTTCATCCCAGCGATAGCTTTGGGCGCAGGTAACTTCTTTGGCCAGGTCCATGCCTTCCAGACCGGCAAACCCACGCGCCGCCGCGATCAGCGCTTCGATATCGAACTTCCCTTCCGGGTCATGGGCCAGTGCCACATGCGGCGCGCCTTGCTGACGGATCGCGCGGGTCAGGCGGCGGGTATCGACGCCGCCGATTGCGATCCGGCCGCGGCGCGCAAGCCAATCCTTCAACTCTTCGGCGGAACGCCAGTTCGAGGGTTCAGTCGGATCCCACTTGACCACCATACCCGCGGCCACCGGATCGATGGTTTCGTCATCTTCGGGGTTCACACCGACGTTGCCGATATGCGGGAAGGTGAAGGTGACGATCTGCCCAGCGTAGGAGGGATCAGTCATGATTTCCTGATACCCTGTCATCGCGGTGTTAAAGCACAGTTCGGCCACAGTTTGGCCTGTTGCGCCGAAGCCTACGCCATAAAACAGGGTTCCGTCGGCCAGAGCCAGACATGCGGTGGGCTTGGACGGGGCATTCTGGACCATGGCGCAACTCTCCTAAAGGGTAAATCGGCGCATAACTAAGGGTGTTATGCCTTCGGGTCAAGTGTGTTCAAATTTTTGGCTATCGTTATTTATCAATAGGTTAAGTGGTTTCGCACCCTGTTGTATCATGCTTTTTGTTTGGATATGTTCGGGGTTCCTTTGTCATGGGGATGGACAAACCAAATGGACATGCGATCAAGGGTGAACACCGCCCTGAAGCAAGCAATGAAAGACAAAGCGGTCGAACGTCTGTCGACGCTGCGTCTGATCAACGCCGCAATCAAGGATCGGGATATCGCCTCACGCGCTTCTGACAATGAAGAGGCGAAAGGGTGCGGTGATGCCGAGGTTCTTGAAATTCTTGGTAAAATGACCAAGCAGCGCAAGGAAAGCGCGCGCGCTTATGAAGAGGGCGGACGCCTGGACCTGGCCGAACGTGAAATGCGCGAGGTTGCGATCATCGAGGAATTCCTGCCCAAGCAGCTGGATGACGATGAGGTCACACAGGCGATCCAATCGGCGATCACTTCCACTGGGGCCGGTTCGATCCGGGATATGGGCAAGGTGATGGGTGAGCTTAAGACGCGCTATACCGGCCAGATGGATTTTGGCAGGGTCGGCCCCATGGTCAAAGACCACCTCTGTGCCGCATCAAGCGACGGCTGCTGAGCATCCAACCAGATGTGAACTTAGCTACTGCGTGGCAGGACCACGCAGTCGTTCCACCAGCTCATCATAGAGGCTGATACGTTCCTCTTCAGACAGGAACGCGCCAATCTCTACTTCGCGCCCGTCACCGACAAGGGTGACGTAGTATGGAACCGGTCCGCCTTTCCTGTGCATCTCTGGACGCGCCCAATAGCGGTTGCAGGACCATTCCTGCTGTTGCCTACCCGGTGTGAGATGGATCAGCTGTGCGCGGGTCCCATCCAGTGTGAGCACCTCAAAGACGCTGCGCGCCTTATAGTTCGTTTGGATTGCCAGCCACAGGCCCAGAACTGTCAGCAGTAAGAAGGGCAGCAGACCCCAAAGAACGATCGACCCCAGCATCGCCAGGATCGGGATCAGCCCAAACAGAAATACCGAAAATATGACGATCATTGCCCCACGTGGTGGCAACGAATTGTGTGGCCACAAGCGTAGCTCTTGTTCCGTGTCCGAGGTTTGGGTCCATTGGTAGGGCATGGCTGAAACCTAGCGTATGAGCCTGCTGTGTCGATGGCAAAGTTTAGACGACATGCCCAACGCGCGCCCAGGACAAAGCGTCGTCCAACCTATCATCGCCCCAGAACACTTCATCGCGCACAACAAAGCTGGGTGCACCGAAAACGCCGAGTTTGGTCGCGCGTTCGGTTTCGGCCTCAAGCCCGGCAATACAGTCTGCGTTGCGGGCACGTGCAAGTGTCAGGCGCGGGTCCTGCTGACAGCGCAACAAGGCTTCGGATAAGGCGGATTCGCTACCAGCTTCAACGCCCTCTTCAAACCAGATCCGATAGAGGTTCTGAGTGAAATCCTGCCCCCAACCGTCCTGCATCCCCAGAAACGCGACCTGATTGGCAAGTCCCAGGTCCGAGATGGGGTAGGGTGCAGGCAGTTTTGCGTGGATGTGATACTTGGCAGCCCGACGCTCAATATCCCGCCACATATAGGCGGTCTTTTCGGGTTTACCTGCAAACGGCGTGTTCTGCTGCGCCATCATGACCGTACGCACATTAAAGGGGCGCCAATGCACGGTTGCATCGGTTTCAGCGCACCAGTCATCCAACCTCATGACGGTCAGAAAGCTGTAGGTGCTGCCGATCGAATACCAAAAGTCGATTTCAGGCAAATGAACCCTCCGGGTTGCCGGAACAGTTGCCCGGACGAGAATAGCTTATTTTCGAGTATTTGGCGAATTGAACGGGCGGCGGGGTTTTTGGCAAGCGGTTCGGAGCGGGCGAGCTTTTTGTTTCAAAACGACGTGGCGCCGTGCTTCATCGTATGGGAAGTGGACATCTCGGTATGTCCCTATAGTCTCTGCGCATGTCTTTGTTGAGCGATCTAGAGCATGTAGTGACGACGGTATTGTCGACCGATCCCAGTTTCAACAAGGTCACGCGAGAGGTTTTGGATCAGCACATTGCTGACGCTCGACAGGTCGCGCTTGCCGATGCAAAGGACGACTTTTTAATGTCCTTGATGCGCTTGCTCGCCCTTCCGGGGAATGGGCATACCCGACTGATTCCGAACAATGCAATTTCAGTGTTGCCCTTGCGGTTCGTTGCCATCGGTAGCCAAGTGAACCTGGTGGGAAGTGCGCCAGGCCTTGGTGCCGCACAGGGTGCGCAATTGATCGCTGTGAACGGTGTCTGCGTGAAAGACATCGAGGCGCGCGCTGCCGACTATTTGGCGGGAACACGTCAGCGTGAACGTGTAGTTGGCCCGATGCTATTCGCATGGCCGCACGCCTTGAAACGCTTGGGTGTTTGTAAAGAGGTCGGTTTGATCGAATACAAACTCAGGACGGATGTGGGACAAACAACCTATCTGAGAATGCACACCGACGACACGGTTTCAGGATCAATCTGGTGTCCAAGAAACGAACACGGAAAATCCGATGCGGCATGGGTCCCAACGGAGTTTCTGAACGTTCGAGATTTTCTCGAAGACGGGCTCTTGCTTGCGTTTCCGAGTTTCTTTGACCTGAGTGAAAAGAAGCTGCCTGATGCGATATGTTCGGCCGCCGAACACGTAAGGTCGCGCGCGAGCACACCTCTTCTTATTGATGTCAGAGGAAATACCGGCGGCGATTTTCTTAAAACAATGCCTCTTATCGATGCGATATCGGAGGGTGCAACAGATCGAAACGTCGGATTGCTCGTCGATAAGTTTACGTTTTCTGCAGCGATCGTGTTTGTGGCGATCACCAAATTCCGTTTAGGAGCCAGATGCCAAATCATAGGTGAGGAAATGGGCGATGGGCTCACGTTCTATGCAGAAGGAGGTTTGCTCGATCTGCCCGCAAGCGGGGCAAGTGTTCGATACTCGACCGCATATCACGATTGGGCCACCGGTCGGATCGATGAAACGACACCAGCCGAAATCGCCAAGCAAATCGTACCGGTTGGAACACTAAAGCTGGACAGGTCCTGGGTCGCCGGGGCGCTGAATGCGGACCCCGCAGATGGCGTCTATCGCGACATCCTCAGAGGAATGAACATCTGACCCCATATGCGCTGTCTCAGCGGATATGATTTCTCAGGCAACTACCGCATTTAGGCGCTTGCTGCACAAAGAAAAAAACCCGCCGGTTCGGGCGGGGTTTTCTGTGGTTTCTGACCGGATCAGTGCGCGTGGCCCTTATCCCAGTCTTCCTGCTTTGGCAGCTGCTCGAACGTATGTTCAGGCGGCGGGGTGGGCAGGGTCCATTCCAGCGTGTCTGCGTATTCGTTCCACGGGTTCGGAAGTGTCTCTTTCGCGCCACGGAACAGGGCGTAGAACACGATGCCGAAGAACAGGATGAATGAGGCAAACGAGATGAACGCGCCAATCGACGAGACATAGTTCCACTGCGCGAACGCTTCGGGATAGTCGATATAGCGGCGCGGCATGCCCTGACGGCCCAGGAAGTGCTGCGGGAAGAAGGTCAGGTTGGCGCCGATGAAGAACAGCCAGAAATGAACCTTGCCCCAGAACTCCGAGTACTGACGACCCGTCATCTTCGAGAAGTAGAAATACACACCCGCGAAGATCGCAAAGACGGCACCCAGGCTCATCACATAGTGGAAGTGCGCCACAACGTAGTAGGTGTCGTGATAGGCACGGTCGATACCGGCCTGCGACAGAACCACACCGGTCACACCACCTACGGTGAACAGGAACAGGAAGCCGAAGGCAAACAGCATCGGCGTCTTGAACTCGATGGAGCCGCCCCACATCGTCGCAATCCACGAGAAGACCTTAACACCGGTCGGAACCGCGATGACCATCGTGGCCAGCATGAAGTACGCCTGCTGACGCAGCGACATGCCAACGGTGTACATGTGGTGCGCCCACACGACAAAGCCCAGAACACCAATCGCGATAATCGCCCAGACCATCGGCAGGTAACCGAAGATTGGCTTGCGCGAGAAGGTGGCGATCACGTGGCTGATGATGCCAAAACCGGGTAGGATCACGATATACACTTCCGGGTGGCCGAAGAACCACAGGATGTGCTGATACAGGATCGGATCACCGCCACCGGCAGGATCAAAGAAGGTGAAGCCAAAGTTGCGGTCCATCAGCAGCATGGTGATCGCGCCCGCCAGAACCGGCAGCGACAGAAGAATCAGCCACGAGGTGATGAAGATCGACCAGCTGAACAGCGGCACCTTGAACAGGGTCATGCCTGGGGCACGCATGTTCAGGAAGGTGGTGATCATGTTGATCGCGCCGAGGATCGAGGAGGCGCCCGATACGTGCACGGCGAAAATCGCAAGGTCCATGGACATGCCGCCTTCGGTCGTCGACAGCGGCGGATACAGAACCCAACCCACGCCCGAGCCAAGCTGGTCATTCCCGCCCGGGCTCAGCAGCGAAGCGATACCCAGCGAGGTACCAGCGACGTACAGCCAGAAGGACAGGTTGTTCATCCGCGGGAACGCCATATCCGGCGCGCCGATCTGCAAGGGCATGAAATAGTTGCCAAATCCACCAAAGAGGGCTGGGATGACAACGAAGAACATCATCAGAACACCGTGATAGGTGATCATGACGTTCCACAGGTGCCCGTTGGGGGTACACGGATCGGCCATGAACCCTTCGAGGCACATGTACTGCACACCGGGGTGCATCAGTTCAAGCCGCATGTAAACGGTCATCGCCACCGAGATCAGACCGGCCAGAGCCGAGAAGATCAGGTAGAGAATCCCGATGTCTTTGTGGTTGGTCGACATGAACCAACGCACAAAGAAACTGCGCTGGTCTTCATGATCGTGACCATGAATGGCTGCGTCTGCCATTATAGGTGCCTCCTGTTGCAACTGCACCGCGCAGTCGGACCTCTCCAACGCGCGGGATTCCTGCTGGTTTTAGAATGCGAAGAGGGCACCTTCAATGGTCGAGTTTGATATGGATCAAGATTAATTGTCGCGGGTAGCGCTTGCAGCGCTCGGCAAAAGGGCACACATGTCTTTGCTGGAGGGACTCTGAATGATGCTGAAATACGCGACGACAGATCAGGCAAAAGCGGCGTCAGGGCTGCGTATGATCGTGGTCGGCGGCGTGCCCAGCCCCTGGAGCGAGGCGGCCAAAGGATTACTCCACGTCAAGAACATACCCTGGATGCCCGTTTATCTGGATCAACAGGACCGCGCGCAGATGGATTGGGCCCGATCTGACAGCGCGCCGGTTGTATTCTGGGAAGACGAAAACCCGGTTTCGGACGCGTCTCAGATCGTTTCGCTGGCTCAGCGCATCGCGCCTGACCCAGATTTGGTTCCTGAGGCGGCAGCCTCTGAGATCATGGAGTTCATAAACTTACTGGCGGCCCCCGACGGGCTGGGCTGGCACAGGCGGTTGCAGCAGATCCATGCGGGGCTTGAGGGGCACGATGGTGGATTTCACCCCAAAATCGCCGCCTATCTGGGCGCAAAATACGGGTATGACCCAGAGGCAGGCGCTTTGGCCGAAGGGCGTGCAAATACGATCCTAAAAAACGTCAGCGCTCGGCTTGAAACCGGGGGAGATTTTCTGTTCAGCAATCGTCTGACCGCCGCAGATATCTACTGCGCTGCCTTTATGGCCCTGTTTTCACCCTTGCCAGATGTGCTCTGTGCCATGCGGCCCAGCACCCGAGCTGTGTTTGCGCATGTCTCGGATGAAACGAGGGAAGTCTTGTCATCTGGTTTGTTGGCGCACCGGGACAGGATGTATCAGGACTGGTTGGCGACGCCCTTGTCACTGTAACACCCGTTTTTTGCGGCTTGACCGCATCGATGGGGCCTCGCACAAACGCAGGTAGGAAACCAGCATCCAACCGGAGCCTGCATATGCCTAGCTATGACCCCGACAACATCTTCGCCAAGATCCTGCGCGGCGAAATCCCGTCGACCCGTGTTTACGAGGATGAAGACACGCTGGCCTTTATGGATATCATGCCGCGATCAGACGGCCATTTGCTTGTCATCCCCAAAAGCCCGTGCCGAAACATGCTGGATGCTACGCCCGAACAACTATCTGCAGTGATGGCGACGGTGCAGAAGCTGTCCCACGCGGTGAAACATGCGTTTGAGGCCGACGGGGTCACCATCCAGCAGTTCAACGAAGCAGCCGGTGGGCAAGAGGTATTTCACCTTCATTTCCATGTTCTTCCCCGACACGAAGGTATTTCAATGCGCCCGCCGGGCAATATGGGGGATTTTGATCTGATTGCCGAGCATGCGGAAAAGATCAGGAAGGCGCTGAACTGAGTGAGGCGACGGAAACGTGCTGTCTAAGGCGGGTATGATTTAGAGTTTAGTGCAAACGCCAACTTTTGAGCGCTCAAAGCCTTTGCATACGATGCTTAGCCTGCCGCGACGAACGATAGCGCCATGATCTTCCAATAGGGATGGTTTGGTTCTGAAAGGGTGATCCAGACAGTCGAATGCTTAGAAAGAGAATTGCCGTTCCGATTTGGGGTCGGAACGGCAGACTCGTAACCAAACACTGATCGGATTTCACAGGGCAAGCCCTAGATCACCGGTTTAACATACCACTCACTCTAGATTGGCTGTTCCATGCTACTCGTAAACGTTGGCATTGTATTCACAGAAGTGAACGTTGGTTAAAATGAGAGTTAATATCGTTGCAAAATTATGCAAGACCTAGAAAATTGGGAAACAGAGCGATCTGAGCTCATGGGATTGTGTCTGCAAGCTATCAAATTGCGATTCGAATCACTCGAAGTGACTACTTAGCTGGGCTTTCGAAAACCTTGTAGAAGGTCTTCTGCAGCGCTGCATCCACATCCGCCATCGTCACGGGCAAGCCCAAATCAACCAGCGAAGTGACCCCGTGTTCGGTGATGCCGCAGGGTACGATCCCGGTGAAATGATCCAGTTCCGGTTCGACATTGATCGAGATGCCGTGAAAGCTAACCCATTTGCGCAGGCGCAGACCAATAGCGGCGATTTTGTCTTCGGCGGGCTGGCCCGTGATGGTCAGCGGCTTATCGTCTCGCTGGACCCAAACGCCAACTCGGCCGTCCCGGATTTCGCCATGAACGTTGAACTCACTCAGAGCCGCGATCACCCAGGTTTCCAGCTGTTTCACAAACTGGCGCACATCCCGGCCACGTGTGTTCAAGTTCAGCATTACATAAGCCACGCGCTGCCCCGGGCCGTGATAGGTATATTCCCCGCCACGCTTGCTTTCGTACACGGGGAAGCGGTCTGGGTCCTTCAGGTCCGCGATTTTGGCCGAGGTTCCGGCAGTATAAAGCGGGGGATGTTCCAGCAGCCAGACGCATTCCTCTGCATCGCCCGCCGCAATCGCAGCCACGCGCGCCTCCATAAAGGCAACGGCATCTTCATACCGGGTCAAACCATCGGTGACTTTCCATTCCATGCCGGCCTCATATCGCGCATGCGGGGTAGGGGGAAGGGGTTAGGCCGCCTCGGCCAGGCAGCGCTGCAATACCTGCGCGTAGGTCTCGGTGCCCTGCGCCCCGGTCAGCAGGTATTTGCCCCCGAATACCATGGATGGAACACTCGAAATACCACGGCTGGTCCAGAACTGCTGTTTCTCGCGCACCGAAGCGGCATGGGCCCCAGATTCAAGCGCCGCAAGGGCATCATCGAGGTTGAGCCCCGCTGCAGAAACAGCCTCGATCAGTACAGCGGTATCCGAGACATCCTTTTGTTGGGTGAAATACACTTCGAACAAGGCCAGTTTCAGCGGGTGCTGCCGCCCTTGTGTTTCGGCCCAATCCAATAGCTGATGCGCTGCGAACGTATTAACAATGCGGCTTTCGTCATTGAAACTAAAAGTAAATCCAAGCTCCGACCCCAAAGCGGTCAACCTGTCGCGGGCTTGTTGGCTCTGTTCATCCGTCGAGCCATATTTTTCCGCAATATGCGCGCGTAGGTTCTGACCTTCCGGAGGCATGGTCCGATTCAATTCAAAAGGATGCCACCTGAGACGGGCCAAAACCTGTTGCTGTTGCAAAGCCAGATCGAGCTGCCGAAATCCGACAATACACCAGGGGCAGACAACATCCGAGACGATATCCACCTGAAGGACGGGCCGTGGGTCAGAGGTGCTCATGATAAGGTCCAGTCAGTCTGTTTTTGTTTCACATGACCCAACAGATATGACGGTTCAGATGGAATTTAAACCGACGCTGTTTTGCCTCTTCACATCGCCCCCATCTGCGTCTATACGCCCCTCTACCAAGTCACTGGCAGTGCGGTCGTGGCGGAATTGGTAGACGCGCAGCGTTGAGGTCGCTGTGGGGTAACACCCGTGGAAGTTCGAGTCTTCTCGACCGCACCATTATATCTCTATAAGTCCAATAAAATAAACAACTTGACAGTTTTATCCTGTTCACGGACCACCTTTTGGTCCACCTTTGGGCGTGCGTTTAAGGCGATAAAATATGCAGGTGTTGTTCCATTTTATGAACAAATGAAACTTGAACCGATCTGAGGCGGAAGAATTTAGGCTCCGTTACCAAACCATTTGGGCTTGAGTTTGCGCCGAGATTGCTTGACCTTTGAAGATACAGTTTCAGCCGCGAGTAAGATGTCTTGAGTTCTTTGGCTCTCAGCTTTTCGTTTGGCGGAGCCAAAATCTCCGACAGTGACCTTATCTTCGAAACGGTCTAGTTCTATGCTACATGCCCCGTGAAGCGCTCTATCGTGTTCGAAAAGTTCGTCAATTAGTATCGCAACTCGACGTATACCTGCCGTAATTTTGGCTTCCTCAATTTGGTCTGTGGGTTGATGATCCCGAGACCAATAGTCCATTGCCTTTAGTGAGATGTCCGCGATTGTTTCGCGGACGATCTCACTATCTTGGTTCCGTTCGGCCTCCAAGTAGCTAGCCTTGGAGACGTGGGCATCGAACCAAGCTGTGGCAAATTTTGCGATAACGAACCCTACTGCCGAGGCAGCGACCGTCGACAGAAAGTTAAGCAATTTTTAGTGTCCGCTGGCCAGTTTTAGCTTGTAAGCGCGATCAATATGTTCCCAAATTCGGCGGATATACCGGTCGTAACCGGGTTGGGACGCCCTAAGTTCAAGAAGTTTTCGAATCAATTCTGGTTTGAAGTCTTCGCGAACAAGACCGCCGAATGCTTCTTCCAAAAACGACGAAGGATATCCCGGCGCACCATCTAAATCGACCACAATATGTTTGCCGTCTTTGATAGCAGGGACCAAGAACTCTTCGCGAAATGTTGTGCCGTTTCCTTCCCCGTCATCAGGATATCGTCCCGCTGGATACGGGTGAAAGTCCGACACGATTTTCACAACATCATGCATTTTGGCTCTCGCTAACTTGATCATTGCCAACCGGTATACACCACTCAATCAGTGTGCCACCGATGTGTTTACCAAGGGATAACAACTCTATGTCTCCCTCGTTTTTATATAGTATACCACCGCCGCCACTCAATATCCTCACGCGCCCTACACCCAACTCGTCAATAGGTGCAACCACATCTGACAAGCCCTGACCGCGCCCCATGATCTTACTTTTTGAAGTTCTGGATACCGCTAGGGCTGCTGCAATCATGCGCGCGTCCTCTTTAAGCAATTCTGACACCTCCGAACTCAAATCGGACAACATGGTCACAACTTGTTCAAAAAGGCCCCACCTCGGAAGTGTGTTTGGGATGCCGACGCCCTGATCGAACGCGACTACGCGAATTTCGTGGTCAGCAGGGGTAAACCCAGCAGTGACCCACCAAGAACCCACAAGGGGAGTGTATTTGAACTCGCCGTTTTCAGGATAGGCATGTTGACCAGTGTTGTGAATGGCTTCGACTACCGCCTCATAAACGAGGGGCTTTTGCTCGAAAAAATCGGCTACTTGCAAAAGTTGCGACGTGAGCCGATCCACCCTTTCGGGCAAAAATTTGCTGCATCCAATCATCTGGACAACAGAAAACCCGTCGCCAAACATCTCTTCGGGCCATTTCACGCCGATGTTAACATCGAGCAACCGAAAGAAGCCGAGGTCATCAAGGCGTGCGACAATAGCTGCCCGCCAATCACCGAGACGGAAGGCGGAGAACCGTATGCTATCGGTGCCTGCCGAAAGGGTCAGTATTCGATCAATTTCTGAGGCCAGAACCAAAATTGCAGCAATAGAAATCTCCTTAACGTCTCTCAAATCCAAACGCACATGCTTTTGCTTGATAGAGAACCGGTGCCCGGTGATCTTGAGTTCATCAAGTGCTGCGACAGTCTCCTCATAGTTGCCCGAGAAACTAAATGTTTCAGGGAAAACAATGGTTTTTCGTTCATCTGGGGCATACTTGAAGCCGCTGCGTCGAAGGCGTTTAGCAAATCGTTTTACGCCAAGCCGAACGTTACGTGCCTTCTGCTGGCTCGAAGTCTTTTTCATTTAGGCAACTAATGATTCCAAATTCAAAAAAGCAGTACTGTATCTACCATTGAGTGACCAGACCGCTCGGACTTCAATCGTGATAGCCGGAAAGAACATTTGCCAGCATTGATGTTTCTGATGCGGAGCCGACATACATAACTTCTACAGGGAGAGGCTGCTTGCCATGTTTTGTTGGGTTATAGGCAAAAAAAAGAGCTTCGGCCCAGTCAAGCTTGGTTAAACGAAGGCGCTGCAACCAGTTGCAACGCCCTCCACAGTCAAGTTATTATTCGATCTCGGGTTACGTGCTAGTGAAAGCTGACAATCCCGCATGTATCACCTGATATCATTGCGACTTGGTACTCCACGTTCATTCCCCCAAACCCATTCTGAGCTCGGTATTCCATTGTCACGCGGTGCTGCCCATTAGCGGTACGCGGCGTGATTAGGGTTTGGATGTGCTCAAAGCTATCAGGATTTCGCAATGCTGCTTTAACGGCTTTCTTCAACTCACGGTGACTGCCATCCCAAGAACTAAGGCAATGGAACCCTTTACGGCGCTCTTCCGCTTCCGTTGCTTGCTTGGCAGCGGCCTCTCTTTGCTTCTCCGCTTCCTTAGCTTGGGCTTCAACTTCGAGCGCTCTTTGTCGTGCTGCTTCTTTTTCAGCCTGCGCCTTGTCAAAACGCTCCTTTTCGGCAAACCACTTTTCAGGAGCAAGAGCCGAGACCTCTTTGAGGTAGAACTCAGACAAACCAGATCGTTCGAGCAGATCGTCTAGATATTCGTCAGGCCGGGTCACCCGAAAAACTGCTTGATAGGTATCACTTTCCTGTCCTCCATCGATTTCAACTGCCCTTACAAGCCATTCTTCGATTTTGGCATCTGTAACTTCGGTTGATTGTGCGACCTCCTCCAGCAGAGCCTGCCGCAATTGATTGCGTTCAGAAAATTGAGCAATCAAGACGAAGGAAACAAGCGCATGAACAAGGTAGATGATGTTAGCTGTTCTTGAAGCAAGGAGAGTGCCCCGGAGCGGGCGCACGATCACAAAGAACATTGAGGCGGAAAAAAGCGCCGCCAGAGCGTAACTGACAAGCGCGCTGAAAGTTGAAATGACGGCAATAATTGCTGCCGCTATCGGTGCCAAAATTATAGAAACTGCGACTAGCTTTAACCATGACACAAAAGAACTTGTGACTGACCTTTTCTTTCCCGCCGATGGGGTGGCGGTCTCGGTTTGGTTTTCGTTACCGTTGGCGACCAAACTGGAATTCAAATTTTGCACGTTTTCTCCTGCGAAAGCCTAAAAATACAAAGGGGAGGAAGCGATTGATCTCGGCCACACTCAGTTTCAAGTTTCGGGATTGAATGCATTATCAAACAATAACTTGACGTCCATTAGTGTCACTTTGAGCCACATCGCCTCTGGCAAGTGGTGCCTAAAATTCAATTGAGGCACAAGTTTGGCTTTCAACTATAAATTGCGACCGAACAGGCGTGATGTGTGTCTACAGGCGCAAGTAGAACCCCATATTTTGTTGGATGTTTAGCTAAGACGATTTCCGGGAAGTTAAGATTGGTTAAAACGTGGGCGCTGCAACTAGTTGCAACGCCCGGCGCGAAGTTCAACGTTAGCTGCAACCAGTTGCACCGTAGCTTTCCCAGAACGCCTTAGCGGCTCCGAGAGCCAAGGCAACAGGCCAAAACAGAATGAATGTTCCCTTTACCAGCAGCATTTCTTCAGTCGTTTCACGTTCTTCCCAGCGCATCATCTCCAATTCGATTTGCGTGGCCGCATCCAATCGAGTGATGTGAGGGGCAGATGACCGGGGCAGAGCAATCAATCGCCAGAGGATGCTACCGATTGCACAATAGGCCGCAGCGAAGAGAAACTCAGTCAGGACCATTATCAGAACCCTTGCCACGGCTGTTGAAGTAGTTCGCTTTCAAACTTGCGTAAAGACGCTCTTTTTCGCGTTCTAAGGGCTCACGTAGTTCGAGGAAGAGGTCCTTGTCCTCCGTTGCATCTCGACGAATTTCACGAATCCGCTGTTCTTTCTGTTCAGCAGACGCCGCCGAAAGCCGCACAGCATCCATTTCCACCATACGTTTAAGTTGGCGGTCATCGCGCTCTTCTCGCAAGCGCTTCAACTTACGTTCTATCTCTTGACCTGCCGGTGCCTCTTCGTACAGCGCATCCTTCAAAAAGGCCCACCCTGTTTCAACATCGTCACTTTCAACCAGTGGGTCAGGTGTGGAGCGCTGGGTGTAGTTCGCCATCCAGTCATCGGGATTGTCTGCGTGGTCGGTCATGGTTCTTCCTTTCGGTATATGGTGATTAGATGTGATGCAGAAATTGCAGCAGGCAGGCCTAATTTTCGGACGTGTTCGGCTGCAAAGTCTGCAACAACTCGAAGCCAAATCGACCGTGATTGATGCAAGCTTTGCAGCAAGATTGATGCAGTTTCTGCATAGGGATTTTGCTTTCCTTCAACGCTTAAGCCGGACAATCGTTGGGCCATGGTTATCTTTGGCACGAAACCGGGATGCATCTCCGCGTGAAGGGCCGCTTTTCTGACTGCTCTTGTATTCACGAATGGGATAGTCGTGGCCGTGTTCCCAATACTTCGGCTCATAAGTTGGCAAGCGTGACTTTCCATTGGTTTCAGTCGCCAACATGGTCAGCCGCCACTCAGGTGCGGCAGCTTGCCCATGAACACCTAAGTGACCGCGCTTCATGCAGACGATCCACCCTTTGGCCTGCAATGCAGCCATCGCCGTCATTGCCGTACGAGGATTACAGCCCATCTCAGCCGCAAGAGTTCGCGACGACAGAGCTACCTTTCCATTGTTGTTGTACTTCAGCCTTTTCCCTTCGGTCCGGCAGCGAATTTTGAAATGCATGTATGCGGCCTTCGCGTTACCGCTGAGTGCTTTCCAAGCTGGAAGCTCTGTCTCCCATTTCACCCATTTTGCGAACTGCGTTTCACGGGTTTCGTTTTTGGTGTCACGTCCCATTCGCCACCCCCCGATTTTGAGGCCAACCTATCCTGTTGTCCGGACGTGCAACTGGTTGCACCAATATTGGCTGGGTGGTCGGTGTGCTAAGCTTAGCCATTTCTCAACTCACCCCTTTTGCATGGAAGATGAGGTTATCCGGCAGGGCAGCAAGTTCAGTCGGAACAGAACCCATGTGCTTGCGCCACAGGCGCAAAAGGGCGTGGCGGGTCGCGCAGTAACCTATAGCGTTCCACGCTCGTCCAGCGGGCTGTTTTGCCGGTCTCCGGCGCTGGATAATCCACTGGATAGTATCCTTGCAGACAACCACGCGGTATTTGTCAGTAGCGCATACAATTTCCGAGTAAGTATCGGAGCATTCACGATTGTCGGGCCGTTTGGAGGTCTTTTCGGCACGAGTGTAGGGTGTCCCGTGGTGAGCCACGGGATTGGCTTTTTCTTTCATTGAAAAATCTCAGATTAGTGTTTGATCATTGGTGCGAAAGGCAGGGTGGGTACGCAACGACTGCAATGCGTTTCCAAACCCGTTAAAAATTAGCCTTCACGAGCATCCGCCAATGCCTGCATCGCGGCTTCAACCTCATCCGCAATCCAATAGGAACGGCTGCCGATCTTCACGGGGGGCGGAAAAATACCCTTTTTGATCATCCGGTAAATGGTAGGACCGCTGAGCGGATAAGTTGCCGTGAGTTGTCTGAGGGTGTTGTATCGTTTTTGTGTCTGCATTCTTCTCTCAAACTCCATTTGTTTCTGTCTGTTCGAGAGATGACAGGTCAAGTGTGACAGATGCAGAGGTTTGTCACACGTTCTTAGTCAAATTTGTTAGCCCAGCGCTCGTAAGTTTTTTCGTTTGCGCCTCTAGATGTACCAAGCCCGCGCTTGAAGACGATTTCGGCGGCATTTCTGTTTGTCTTCCCTTTGTTGATTAGCTCTCGCATTTGTTGAACAATCTCAGGGGTATCTGGTTTAAACTTTCCTGCCTTTTGCTTTCCACCGTTCGACCTGCTTCGTTGTTGTGCACGTTCCCGTGTCAAATCAATCAAGTGTTCGTTGCGAAAAAAGTCGGCGGTTAACAAACTGCCGACCAATATACATTGGTCTAGAACTTTCGAGAATTGTGGTAGTTGTTCTGGCGGCAAGGATTGAAGAAACCCGTCAATTTCAGCGATAGCATCGTCAGCATCGGCAAGAATTTTTTCCTGCGATTGTGTTGGTTCGCCCTTCTCTTTGCGATGGCGCAGCCTCCGCCGTGCCGTGGCCAGCGAATGAGGTGCTGCGTTTAGTGACGCAGCCACCACCTTGGCCAGAATTTCCGGCGGGATTTCACCGGTTTCATCCAGCCCGCTGATCGTGATGATGGTTGTGGTGCTCATCGCGTCGTGTTCTTCGAACGCAATGTTGGCAATAGGTGTATTGGGTCTGAGATCGTCTGTCATTTCGCCACCAACTCCACTATCTCCGCATTCTGCCCGGTCACATGTCTTGCCCAGCGCTCCATAAGAACACGCCGCTGTTCAAGGAAATCAGTCCGCCGGTAGGTGCGTTCGACCTTGCTACCAGTTTCGTGGGCAAGTGCCATCTCAGCCACTTCTCGGGGTGTACCGGTAGCTTCCGCGCACCATGTCCGGAAACTGGACCGGAACCCATGGGGACGTGCCGCCAGTTCCTTTCTTTCCATCAGCCGGGACATAGTGGCATCGGAGATGACACCCTTACGAACATTGGGAAACAGGTAGCCGTCTTTTTCGAAAGCCGAGGCTTGTTCAATGATGCGCTGGGCTTCACTGGACAGGGGCACATGGAATTCTTTGCCGGTCTTCATCTTGTCTGCTGGGACAACCCATGTGTCGCCGCGCAGTTCGTCCAGATGAATAAACCGAAGCGGCTTGGACCGTACCGCAGTAAGGATTAGCAGCCGAAATGCGAGATGTGTGACCGATCCATCATCAAGGCTTTCATAAAATACGGGTACATCAATCCAAGGCATAGCAGGAATGTGCTTTCTAACCTGACGGGATTTTCCGAGCAGGGCTTTCGCCTTCATGGTGGCTTGCAGGTCCACATCTAATCCCATCGCGGCACCATGCCGGAAGACGATGCCTAGCCGGTCCATAGCCTTCTTTGCGGTCTCACCCTTCGAATGCCAGATAGGGGCGAGGGTGTTTTTGATGTCCTGTTGATCAATCTCTTCAATCGGCACATTCCCAAGTTTGGGAAGGACATGTAATTCCAGTGGCGAGAACCAACGCCCGGCCTTGCCGTCACCTTTTAGTTCGGCCTGACGTGCGGCGAAGGCTTCTTTTGCAACTACCGTTAGTGTGTGGTCAGCCTTGGCGGCTTCCCTACGTATCCGTTCGCGTTCTTTGATTGGGTCTTTTCCCTGACGGGCGACGGCTCTCCATTTTTCAGCCTCCTCGCGGGCTTCTTTCAGTGAGACGGCGGACAAAGCCCCCAAACCCATCTCTCTACGACGCCCGTGTACATGAACCCGAAGGAACCACTTGCCACCATCACCATCTTTTTTGTGCAACCAGAGGCCTCCGCCGTCCGAGTATTTGCCGGGTTGGGCATTCTTTACCTGCAATGATGATAGCTTGTTGAGTGCTGGCATTGGTCCACCCTATGGTCCACCTTTTACTGTGAGACACAGTGAACCATCCTGAAGCGAATGGAAACCATATTTTTATGTTTTGCAGTGGTTTAGTGGAATTTTTGAGGCAACCTGAAACGGTCAGAAATATGCGTGTTCAAGTCTTCAATGCATCTCGACCGCACCAGTAAAAACAAAGGGTTACTTCCTTTCAGCGTAACCTTTTGTTTTTGGAGAGTAACTGATAGGTAACTTTTCGCTGACTAGTGCGTTCTTTTGGGTGATGCCCGCCAAAAGCCCAGAGTCGTAAGTTTCGTGTGCGAGGCAGACCCTAACCATTTTGCGCGTCTCAGGTCGTCGATATCACAACCTAATTCCGAGGCATCAAGTGCAGCCATTGCATTGGAAACCCGCGGCCTTCTGACAGTAGCGCCCATTTGAAATCGTCACCGAGTTTTATGATTTTGTCCATTTCTGAGGTATCTCGGATGCTACCATCGATATATTCGATAGCAAAATATGGACCGCAGAACTCTTCTATTGCCTTTAGCTTTGCATCTCCATCTTCAACCATTTGTGGATGAAGCTCGACCAGAAATTCTGACCTGCGAAAGTGGTGTAGAAATTCCTCAGTTAAGAGGTCGAATTCAACGCCTTCGATGTCAATCAAAAAGAAAATGTCGTCAGGACGGGGGGACACGGTCGAGATTTTGTCAACTGCATTGTCTAGGGCATTGCCAAAAATGCTAACCCGCTCTTCAACCTCATTGTGTTTGGCTGTTTCCAGGATTACCTCACGACCCTTTTCCGAGATTTCAAAGCAAGCGCTCTTTTCGAACTTACCGACAGCTACAAGGCCGACGCCCCAAAAGCCGTCTGCGGCTCCGATATCCACCAGAACTCGCTTCTTTGACCGGCTCAAGATTTCCAGGTTTTGCTGCTCGTACAGGCCAAAGATCTTCGTGGCTGTATCAGAATGCTGACCCCAGAAAGCGTTCTCGGCGAAGCGAAACCCCGCCAGAGGTCCACATAAAACCTGCGAACGGCTCTGTTCCAACACATATTGTGAAAACTCGCTGCGGAATTTTCGTACGACACTTTTGACGTGTCGAAAACGCCTCTTTGGAAAGTGCATTCTTCTACCTTCTGTGTTCACCCAAACGGAAAGGTCTGCGTTAAGTTTCAAAGGCTCAAATCAGTCATTCACCCATGGCTAATTTGATTGTCTAAGAATTCAGCCGAAGCAAGAACCTGTGCAGAAGCGTTTTCGTTTGTCCGACAATTCTACAGGCATCTGTTTCGACCGCCTAAACGACTGGGTATTTTTCAGGATTTACCCCGTGCCTCTGACAAACAAAATCGATGTAGCTTCCTTTGGGCGGAATACCTCCAAACTGAGAGCGGATGTTGCTTCGAGTTTCACCTAAGAAGTGATGGAACCGAGCCCAATCAGGTTCGTAGTCTTCAATTTCACGGGTCGGATCCAGGAAGCCTCTTCTGGGCCAGTACAGATGCCAATGCTGACCACGGTTGATTTCACCGGTGACGCTTAGTGCCCAGCGTGTGACACTGGGTCCGGTCGTCGTCCAGGGCAGGTCGTACAAAGTTATCGTTTCTCCTGCTTCATATTTGCTCACCAGTTTATCCAAATGGTCACGCCCCAACCAGAAAGGGATCGGAACTTCGGACTCCAAGAAGTTCAAAACCAGTTTCAAGGCCAGAGAGTTTTTGGGAAGGCGCAAAACGCAATTGTTTATCGCGCTTTTTCTTCTTACGACCCCGAACAGATAGTCGGATTTGATATCTAGCGGGTTAACACAATAGATATCTAGGTCGACCCAAACGTAGTCGGTCTCTTTTAGCATGTAGATACGGAAGATGTCTGAATAGACTGCCATGCGCCGGCGGCCACCTGCCAGGTTTTCCGTGTTTTCGTCTGAATATATCTCTCTGGCGTCATGTAGAATAACGCCGGTGGGCACATCGAGGTTCAAGTCAAGAACATACAGGTGAAAGGTGTACCCGTGGTCCAGAAAAGACTGGATGCATACTCTCTCCACACATGACAAAGCGGAACCGGACCAAAAGCTGGCGACTTCAAAATCCAAAGTTATAATCCTTACTTATGGCGAGATTGGGTTCAGATGTGACTAGTGATTATCAGACTTGCGCGTCAACCAACATATGCTCAGCAATACAGCAACATAGAGGCCTAACAGTTACGTCAGATCGAACCATTTTGAGTCCCACGGCACGAACAGCAGATCGCAATCAGGAGCGTCCCTGTCTACCGGGCGCGGGGCCTCGATCAGTTCAAAGCCGTGTTTGCCCATCTCGGCGACAAACTCGCTGAAGCGGTAGCCATCTTTGAAACGCCGTTTCACCGAAACCTCTGCAAGAACGAACTCCGTGCGTTTCAGGGTTTCCCTAGCCCCTCGGATCACGGCCAGCTCATTGCCTTCGGTATCGATTTTCAAACCAAATCGGCCGGGGATGTTAGTGGTATAGCTGTCGAGGCGCTGTTTTGGGACAATGCGCTTTTCTGTGTTCACGATACGGTTTTCATATTCCGCTGAAAAACCCGCAACCGTCGCCAATGACCGTCGTTTGCGATCCGTTGTGGGAATGATCAGTTCGACCTCACCTTCATCCGCGTCCAGCGCGACAATATGAAGGTCATAGTCGATACGACCGCGCCAAGATGCGACCCGTTGGGCTGTTTCTTCGATGGGATCGAAAAGGACGAACTTTTTGTCGGGAAATGCTTCGTACAAGAAGGGCGTACCGGCATCGACGCCGACGTCAAGGATTGTGTCGACCTGGAATTCAAAACTCCCAAGGTTTGCCGATGTTACACCGCCTTGAATGACAGAAAGGCCAGCAGAGTTGAGCCGGCGCATGACCGGGCGCGGGCCAACAAACTCACCGCTTTCGAAGTCGACGACTTTCAGGCCAACGGATCGCAGCAGTCGGCGAAAAGAGAATGCATCAATCTTCGGCATGTTTGACACCCTCGGGGGCAGAGCGGGATTGTGTGACAGCAGCGGGCGTGTCTTGTAACACTGCCTCGCGCAAAGCCTGGCTTTGAACTTCTGGTCGAATTGAAACGGCATGATCCATGCAGGCCGCGCGCAGTGCCAACAGTTCTTCTGTGTCCATATCAATAAGTTTTCGCATCTGGAACATCATACCCCGGACCTTGCCATCGGTGTACAATGCCTGGTGTGCGGCTTCGGGCAGATGGTCCCTAAGTGCCTCGACATTTGGCCCAATGACTGGAAGGCCGAAGGTCAGCGCCAGATTGACCGAACCCGATGTGAGAATACGGCTAAAGGGCGCAACGCACACATGACTATGGGCGAGTATATCGCGCAGTTCCTCATCCGGCAGATACCGGTCATGAAACCGGACATTGGGCATCGCTCTGATCGGCTGCTGTCCCCGACGCTCGCCTGCGATGACAGCGCCTGCGATGTCCAATTCCCAGGCTTGCTCGCGGATATTGAGTGCTTTCAGAGCCTGCCACATAAACCGACCGCCGCGGTTTTCCTGTACTTTTCCGATATGCACGAAACGGCGGTGTTCTGCGGGCGGCAGGGTGTCGCGCCGAGCCAACGTGTTTTCGGCGGGCTCATAAACCCCTAGGTAACTAGGATGGGCGACGCGCAGGATCATATGCTGTGGGATGCGATAAGTCTGAGCCATCAAGGTGACCGCGTGGGGTGTGTGCAGGTGAATTCTGTCTGCCTGACGCACCAGTACGGCGCGACCTTTGTGGATCGCGTCCATATCCCTGCCAGAGTTATGCGGGTGGAAGTTGTGAACCGTCCAGATGATTTTCACACCCTTGTCCCGAAGCGAGGCAAGACCGGCTTCGATCTTGGCAAAACGCTCCTCAGCGGGAATGTCATTCCTGCTGCCAAACTCGACGGTTTCCCAATGAATCCAGTAGATATCACCGGCCTGCATCGGGGGTAATCCATCTGTGTAGAAGGCATTTAACCGAACAACCCGGACGTCATAGTCAGTGAAGCTGCTGTAGATCATGCGCTGATACGGATTGTTTCCCAGCGGTGCGTTGGAAAAAATCGTTGGCATGTGCTCGACCTCTTGTTTCAGGCGTTTCAACGCAGTGCAATGTATCTGCTGCGCCCGCCTGTCTTGTGGAACCGCTTCTGACGCGCGGCCTGCGACATCCATACGGCCAACAAGCAGCCTGCTTAGTGCCTTTGTTGGTGGTGCACGATGCACGGACCAAGTGGCAAGTTGCATCTTGAGGGGCGGGGCGGATTTGTTGACCTATCGTGTCTATGCGATCACGTGCGTGCGCTTGCAAAGCACAATATGGACCCGTAACAAAGCTGAACAGCCAAGACTGTTGCGCAGGCCACCTAAGCCATGGTTTTACTTGCGGTCTTGAAGCTCTGAACGCGGTCCAAGGGTGAGAATAGATGAGACTTGTCGTATCCACGATGAAAGACGAAGGGCCGTTTATTCTTGAGTGGATCGCCTATTATCTTTCGATCGGGTTCACGCATTTCATTGTCAATTCGAACGATTGTTCGGATGGAACCGATGCCATCCTCAAACGCTGCGAAGAGCTTGGGTTTCTGGCTCATATCGATAATCCGGGGCCTTGGGAACACGGCCCGCAGGCCTCTGCCTACACAAACGCGATGAAGCATCCCTGGTACAAAGAAGCCGAGTGGATCATGGTCTGCGATGTGGATGAGTTTTTTGACATTCGCATCGGTGACGGAACTCTCGATGACTTGTTCCAGGCTCAGCCCAATGCCGACGGGTTTGCAGCGCTATGGCAGTTGTTTGGGCACAACGGGGTTGTCGATTTCGAAGATCGTTTTGTGATCGAACAATTCACCAAAGCTTGCGATTTGGGCGCGGTTCTGCCGCAGAACCTGCGTGCGTTTAAGTCCCTGATCCGAAACAATGGGTCTTATCATTCTCTAAACACACACCGTCCGCGTGGGCCGGTAGCGAATAAAGCAGAGAGTTTCGCCTGGATTGATGGGGATGGGGATCCCTTGCCGCCAGCGATGCGTCGCAGAGGGTGGGCCTTTTCTGCGACCGGAGCAGGGTTTGGTCGCAGCTTGTTTCGCATGAACCACTATGCTGTGCGATCCATCGAAAGCTATTTGATGAAGCGTGTCCGCGGCGATGTGAATACAACGGCCTTTCACCCAAAGATGGAGACCACCGGACAGGCTTACTGGCATCTGCATTGCTATAATGAAGTCGAAGAAACGTCGATCCTGTCCAAGGTAGCGCGCCTGCGTGTAACCCATGATAAACTGCGTTCGGACGATGTTTTGAATACACTACACAAGCAATCTGTTGCGTTTCACAAGAACCGGATCGCCGCCATTCGTGAAACCGAGGCTGCGAGTGTTTTTGTCAAAAAATACAGAAGCTTTAAAGGCGGGCAAAATGTAAAAGCCTTGGATCTGGGGGTGATTGAAGAGGCCAACATTTCCTTCGATCCCGAGACCTACAGAGACCCAAATGTTACCTTTGCACAGGTCGCCAAGTGGAACCGCATAGGGCAGATGGCGGTTGCCCAGAATTCCAAGCCGAACAACTATCCCTGGTTCGTGCGGCTGGACGCATTGGACACGCCTTTCGTGCATGAACAAGCAGCTACATTGCATGCACAGATCACTGAACCAACGCAGGTTTCCGTGCCCTTTGATCCAAAGGATACAAGCCATCTCCCGGCTGTTTCGCCCGAGATTGAAAGGACCGCCAAGCAGCGACGCAGTTTTCTCAAATCAATCAGTGGCAAGAAATCCTGGGTCCTGATCGGGCAGGTTGAAACCGAAATTGTCGAGGAAATATTGGCGCTGCCATCTGTCTCCAAACTTTCGATACTGGCGCCATGGGGGCTGACGTGGAACGGTTTCGCCTGTGCCGATACAACGCAAAACCCCGAACTGCAGGCGTTGGATCGCGCGTTCTATGCATTTCTGGAGTATTTTCGCGAACCCATTCTGTCTGGTCGATTGCGCGTCTATCGGGCGATGCCGCCCTTGATGCTCAAGCTGTTTCCGGTTGAATCCGTAGGAGTGGCAGTAATCAGAGGCGTCCGATCCGAGCGGGTTATGAATGGTTTGCTGCGCAGGATTGACCGTGTGCTGGCTCCTGGGGGCAGCATCGCCTTCACCACCTATCGCCGTCGCGGGGGTGGTTCATATGGCGGGATGAATGCGGCGATCAACACATTTCTGGGGCAGAATGCCAGCCGATACAGGATAACCAGCCTGCAACCACCGTGGCTTGGGATCGACAAGTTACCACCACTTAACGCAGAAGAGACTTAGCTTCTGGTTCTTAACCGGCTGGCGTGATAACGATGGCTCAACGAACAAAAACGGGTTCTGTGCAAGGCTGAAACCCGTCTGCGAAGTGAGGTCGAGATGTCAGAAGAACCAAAGGTGATTGGCGTAGCGCCGGGAAGCCAGCCTAAACCCAAGGCGGACAAGGCGACCAAGCGCAAGAACTCGAAAGAGGCCATCCGGCGGACCTTTCTGTCCCGCTTGCCCAAAGGTGGGGTCGCGGTTGAGATCGGTGTCTGGCAGGGGGAGTTTTCTCCGACCATACTGAAGCTGCTGGAACCCAGTCAGTTGTTCCTGATCGACCCCTGGAAACATATCGGGGAAGAGTCGCACACAACTGCCTTTGTCGGCCGGACCGAAGACGAAAAGATGGAGGCCATCTTTCAGAAGGTCAAAAAATCTTTTGAGAAAGAGATCGAAGACGGAAAGGTTGGCATTATACGCGACTTCTCAGTCCCGGCTCTGAACCTGTTCGATGATGAAAGCATATCCTTTGCCTATGTCGACGGGGATCATTCTTACGAAGGTGTTTCGGCGGATCTGGCTGCGCTGTTTCCCAAGATGAAGATTGGCGGCATCATGGCATTCGACGACTACCATCGCCGCGGCTGGTGGGGGGATGGGGTCATACGCGCCGTGAACGAATTCCTGGGTCAGTATCCAAGGCATCTGCGCATCAGAGCCATTGCGGGTGCGCAAATTGCGATCGAGAAAATCGAACCTCAGGTCGATAGTAAGGACTGATCTGGCCACGTATTGAGACCGAGCGCATCAGATGCAAAACCCTGAGAAAATCGTCATCTCGGCCATGAAAAATGAAGGGCCTTACATCCTTGAATGGGTGGCCCATCATAAGGTGCTCGGCTTTGACAACATCATCGTCTACACCAACGATTGTTCGGACGGGACAAACCGTATCCTGCGACGGTTGCAAGAGCTTGGGCATGTCGAATTTCGACGCAACCGGGTCGGGGCCGGAGGAATTCACCGATCAGCCCTCAGGCAGGCGCGTCGATTGCCGATCGTGAAAGACGCAAAGTGGATTTATGTTTGCGACGCGGACGAGTTTCTGAATATTCACGTTGGCAACCGCAAGGTTGACGATCTGATCGAGGCGACGCCCGACGTGGATGTGATCTCGGTCCCCTGGAAGATATTCTCAAACAATAGTCGACATGTGTTGCGTGATGCACCGATTACGGCTCAATTCGATGACGGCGAACTGGATTTTGAGCAGGGCGGAGCCGGGCGGCGTTTCGTGAAGTCGATTTTCCGGCAAGGCGAGTTTTATAATCGTTTCGGTTTACACAACCCACATCCTAAACCCGAATTCCAGTCCAGCGTCTTCCGGTCCGTGGCGGGTGGGCATGCCAGAGAGCCCGCACCTTTCGGCAACCATGTTTCGCCGCCATTTGGGTTTGAGATTGCACAGATCAACCACTATGCCGTACGCTCGACGCAGGCGTATCTGGCCAAGCGTAGCCGTGGACGGGCAAATCATTCGTCTCAAACACTTGGAACTGACTATTGGGATCGCTGGAACCGAGGCGGCTCCAAGGACGAAACTATCCTGCGTTATCAGGACGAAACGGCCGAGATATTGGAGCAGTTCAAATCAGACGAAACCCTTCAGCGTTTGCATCGTAAGGCGTTCCGCTGGCATAAAGAGCTGATCTCGAACCTGATGCAGATCCCAGAGTATGAGCAGCTATATCAACGACTTGTGGAGAAACCCGCCGCAAGCTTTGTGAAGCAGGATCGCGGTGTGCGCGATCGCGTCACCAGCCAAGATGTGCCGCGCTCATCCAGCCAAAATCAACCGGAAATGTGACCTAAGACCCCGGAGTATCAACGCAATGGTTGTCGACCCCAAGCTCCCGACGATTGGAATGCTCTGGTTAGAAGGCTCGCTGAGCTTTCTTGAGCAGATGTGTCTGCTGTCTTTCGTTGCGAATGGACACAAAGTAGTTCTGTTCCACTATGGCGAGGTCGAAAACGTCCCTGAAGGCATTGAACTGGTATCGGCGAATGAGATTCACGAGCCCAAACAGTTCATCATGAGCAATACGTTCAATACACCGGTGCCTCAGTCTGATATCTTCAGACTTCAGTTGATGAAGAAAACCGATTTCCTCTGGTGCGATACGGATGTGATCGCATTGGCACCGATACCAAAAGCGGATCACATCTTTGGTTTTTTCAACAAAACCACAATTTGCAACGCTGTGATGCGTTTGCCGTCAGACAGTCCTGCTTTGAAAGCCTACACCGAATACAGTTTGGATTCATTTCCCATCCGGCCTTGGGTTGAAGGCGAGGAGAGACAGCGGCTTGAAAAGATGAAACAGGCTGGGGAACTGCCACACGCATCGGATCAAGATCACAGCGTTTACGGGCCTGACGTCATGACCTGGTTTCTCAGGCATCACGGAGAGATAGAGCACGCCAGCCCGCCACCGGTCTTTTACCCTTTGCCGTTTCGTCAGACGGGGCAAGCAAATGACATTTCTGTCCGAGAATTTCGCAACACCTACATCAAAGATGAAACACTGGCCGTGCATCTTTGGGGGCGCCGCATGCGGTGGTGGATTGCCAAAGGCATAAAGCGGCATTCTTTCTTGGATCGGCGCCTGCGTGGATTGGGTATTCGGCCCGCTGATGCGCCTTTACCAATTAAGGGCAGGGGCGCTCCTAAGGCTATTCAGTTCCCAGATATGCTTCCTGATCTGCGCGTGACCGACGAACAAATTAGTGCGGCAACTGAAGGAAAGATGCCCGTTGCACTTTTGTCGGACCGCCGAGACTACCTAAGGTTTGCTCAACGCGAGTTGGACAGAATAAAAGATCAAGGTCTCTACCAAGTGCACGAAAAACCGCGCCCTGGCCATCTGCGCGGTTGGGATCACTACAATAGCGACCCCGCGCGACTGAATGCTTTGATGCTGTCGCTGTTTCGGTTTGCCAAAAATCATCGCTACTTGCCTGACCTGTCAGCGCCTGCCACGTTGACTGAGAAGCTGTTGGTTATGAAGCTTTTTGCCGAGTTTCCTGTTGTCAGTGCGGCTGACAAGCTGACCGTAGAGGAGTTTGTGCCTGATGAGGCAAGAGCTTTGCTGACGCCGGTTCAGAGATATTGGGTCTCATCTGATCCGATCCTGTCCGAACTTGACCTTAGTGCGGGAAGTTATTGGCTTAAGTGCAATAATGCTCAGGGAAAAAATCTTCGACTAACATGGCCTCTAACCGGAGAGGTATTGCGCCACGCGAACCGGAACCTTGAAATTTGGAGCAAGAGCCCGGTTCCGCATGGCTACTGGGCGGCCGAATGGTGGTATTCAACCATCGACACGCGGTATTTTATAGAAGAAGACCTCGCCGCTGAAGGTGAAGATATCATCGACTGGAAATTCTGGGTTGTCGCCGGGCGGGTTCAGCTGGTTCAGGTGGACCGGGACCGTTCACGCGGGCATGTGCAGATGATCCACGACCGGGATTTCAGCTTTATTCCCAAAGAGCTGTACTTCAAGACCAGCGAAGATACCGAGCCGAAGCCAGAACGGTATGACGACATGGTGCGGATCGCCGAAGCGATTGGCCAGCGGGTCGAGTTCGCACGGGTCGATCTTTATGCGATTGGCGACAAGATTTACCTTGGTGAAATCACGCTCTGTCCGTTTGGCGGGAAACGCCAGATGCGCACGCCAGAGCTGGACACTCAGTTGGGCGATGCGTGGACGGGCACGCGACTGTTCCCGAACTAAACAACACTGGTTTAGTCTAGGGATATCTCTTGCCGCAGGTTGCCGGTCGTCTTGTCGAAGATCAGAATGCGGTTGTCGTCGGTCACCACGGCATACCAGTTGCTGCCAATCGTCACCGCCTGTGCGCGTGCCCCATCGGGCAACTCGACCTGATCGGGCAGGGTGGGCGTGCGGTCCGATAGGCGGATGACAATCAGTGCGAATGTCACTAGAACCCCGCCAATCATCACCGCGGTCAGTAGCATGACCATGCGCCGCAGCAATCTCAATTGCGGCGTCTCTTGCGGTTGGTCTTGGGGGTCGGAAGGAACAGTCATGGGCACCCGCCAGATAGAGTTTCAAATCGCGGCCGATCCGCCGCCTCGTCTTGATAAGGCGCTTTCGCGGGATGTGCCAGCCGATGAGAACCTGTCGCGCACGCGTCTGGCGCGACTGATCGAAGAAGGTGCTGTGTCAATTGACGGTACCGTCATCCTCGATCCGAAATACAAAGTGCCCGAGGGGGCTGCGGTGACCATCAGGGTCGCCGAAGCCGAAGACAGCCATATCGGCCCCGAGGATATTCCGCTGGAGGTTGTCTTTGAAGACCCCGACCTGATCGTGATCAACAAACCGGCGGGCATGGTGGTTCACCCGGCACCGGGTTCACCCAATGGCACGCTGGTGAATGCGCTGCTGCATCATTGCGGCGACGATCTTTCAGGTGTTGGTGGCGTCAAGCGCCCTGGTATCGTTCACAGAATAGATAAAGAAACCAGCGGCTTGCTGGTCGTAGCTAAATCAGATTCCGCGCATCACGGGTTGGCCGCCCAATTCGAGGCGCATAGTGTCGAACGCTATTACCGCGCCATCTGCTACGGGGTGCCCGATGCCAACGATCCGCGTTTGCGTGGGGTGAAGGGTGTTAGTTTCGAACCGGGCAACATCATGCGTCTGACCACGCAACTTGCGCGGCACAGGACGGATCGACAAAGGCAGGCCGTGCTGTTCCATGGCGGGCGTCATGCCGTCACCCGTGCACGAGTCGTCGAAAGCTTTGGCAACGCGGCGGGGCTGGCGTTGATCGAATGCTGGCTGGAAACCGGGCGCACGCATCAGATCAGGGTGCATATGGCACATGCCGGGCACGGGCTGGTTGGCGACCCGGTCTATGGCGGCAAGCGCAAACTTGCGGCGAAAGCCTTCAGTGCCAAGACTGCCGAGGCCGTGCGCGCCTTTCCAAGACAAGCGCTCCATGCAGCTGTTTTGGGCTTTGAACATCCGGTAACCGGCGAAAACCTGCGGTTTGAGGCCGAGTTGCCAGAAGATATGCAAACCCTGATCGACACTCTGCGCGCTCCACTGACATAATCCGCAAACTGTTGTGAGTAAGGCTTTCTTATCTTTCCTTTACCAAAGCTTAATTCCAAACTGTTAACGGTACCTCTTGAAAGGGGTGGGTTCCTTACCTATCTCCTATGTTAAAGAAGTAAACATTTGTCGGAGGGACATCATATATGGCAAATTACGCAAATCTCCCCGCACCGACGCCCGAGGGCGGCCTGAACCGCTATATGCAGGAAATCCGCAAATTTCCCCTGCTGGAGCCGGAAGAAGAATACATGCTCGCCAAGCGTTGGGTGGAAGAGCAAGATACTGAAGCCGCACATAAAATGGTCACGTCGCATCTGCGTCTGGCGGCCAAGATCGCTATGGGTTATCGCGGCTATGGTCTGCCGCAGGCCGAAGTGATTTCCGAAGCAAATGTGGGCCTGATGCAGGCCGTGAAAAAGTTCGATCCCGAAAAAGGATTCCGGCTGGCGACCTATGCGATGTGGTGGATTCGCGCTTCGATCCAGGAATACGTTCTGCGGTCATGGTCTATGGTCAAACTGGGCACCACCTCGGCGCAGAAAAAGCTGTTCTTTAATCTGCGCAAGGCCAAGGCACGTATCGGTGCGCTTGAGGAAGGAGACCTGCGGCCGGAAAACGTCAAACAGATCGCCGAAGATCTGGGCGTTACCGAAGAAGAAGTGATCAGCATGAACCGCCGCATGTCCGGCGGCGATGCCTCGCTGAACGCGACGGTCGGCTCCGAAGGCGAAGGCACCATGCAGTGGCAGGACTGGCTTGAGGACGAAGATGCGGACCAAGCAGGCGACTATGAGGCCCGAGATGAGTTGCACGCACGGCGAGAGCTGCTGGCAGCTGCGCTGGAGGTGCTGAATGATCGCGAAAAAGACATCCTGACACAGCGCCGTCTGATGGATCAGGCCGTCACGCTGGAAGAATTGAGCACGCAGTACAATGTCAGCCGCGAACGCATTCGCCAGATCGAAGTGCGGGCTTTTGAGAAGCTGCAGAAAAAGATGCGCGAACTGGCCCGCGAAAAGGGCATGCTCAGTACGAACTAAAAGTACATTGAATGTAGATCGAGCCGGCTCTATCCCGTTGAGCCGGTTTTCTTTTGGCTGATCGGATGGAAAGCGGCATGACAACACTGTCATCTCCCGCTACATAGAAATCCGCAATGGTTGCGCTAACGGAAGGGGAAAATGCAGAAACCGGTTCGATGGGGCGTTCTTGGCGCCTCGAAATTCGCGCAACAGTATCTGGCTCCTGCGATCCACGCAGCGGACGGCGCACAGCTTTATGGGCTTGCGACCTCGAACCCGGCGAAGGCCGACCCGTTTCAGGCGTTCTGCCCTGACCTGAATACCTATGATAGCTACGATGCAATCCTGGCGGACCCTCAGATTGATGCGGTCTACATCCCTTTGCCAAATCACATGCATGTGGAATGGAGCTTGAAGGCACTGGACGCAGGCAAGCATGTTCTGTGTGAAAAACCGATGACCATGCGCGCCGCAGAGTTCGACGCCTTGATCGACAAACGCGACCAGACCGGTCTGTTGGCGGCTGAGGCTTACATGATCGTTCATCATCCGCAGTGGCAGTTGGTGCGTAAGCTGATAGCCGATGGAGCCATCGGCAAACTGGTGCATGTGACCGGCGCGTTCAGCTTTGACAACCGCGCGGATACTGGAAACATCCGCAACAAGGCGGAAACGGGCGGCGGCGGCCTGCGGGACATTGGCGTCTATGTGATTGGCTCGGCGCGTTTTGCAACGGGGCAGGAACCCGACAGCGTTCAATCCGCCATCCGCTGGCAAAACGACATCGACATCTTCACTGAAATCCGCGCGCAGTTCCCAGACTTCACGTATTCAGCCTATGTCTCGATCCGGATGCACCCGCATCAGGAGATGGTGTTTCACGGCGAAGGCGGCGTGATCCGCCTGACCGCCCCGTTCAACGCGCGGGTCTTTGGCGAGGCGCGGGTGGAACTGCACCGCCCCGGGTTAGAGATGCGCGTCACGCGCTTTCCGGGCGATGATCACTACAAGCTGCAGATCGAAGCGTTTTGCCGGTCTGTGCGCGATGGTGCCGACTACCCATGCCCGCTGGAATTCTCTCGCGGGACGCAACGGATGATTGATCAGGTGTTTGAAGGGGCGGTGGCCCTGTAACTTGCCTTACCGGCCGGCTTGGTTATCCTGACCGCCTTGGATAAGGGAGAGTACCCATGGCAGGCGGCTGGGCACGCGACGGCGCGGTAAGCGAACAGATCGAGGCGTCTATATCGGACGAGCTGGCCCGGATGCAGGCGCAAAAGCGACCCGTGGGGGAAAGCTTGACTCATTGCGCGGAATGCGAGGAACCGATCCCCGAGAAACGCCGCGCTGCCTTGCCTGGTGTGAAATTGTGCTTGGATTGCCAGAAAGAACGGGATGGGGCATTCAAGGCGCGGGCGGGCATCAATCGACGTGGGTCGAAGGACAGTCAGTTGAGGTGAGGTAAGGTTGGCTAGTTTGTGCCCTTAGATACCAATTTAGAGCACTTAGGTCGCCAACTAGTCGGCAAGATATCAGGGTTGATGGTATGCTGTTACTGCTCTTCACTCATTCACCCAATCCAATGGCAAGTTTTTTATCAGTCGGTTGTGAAAGTCCTTTCGAACATCAAGCATCTCCGGGCTTGTCGTCCACATTTCACCGAATACATGGGTCCCAACATCTGCAGTTCGACTACCATCTCTTATTCGAGTTATGGTAGACCATAGCGGACCATTTTCTAGAATAGTGAGAAATTCATAACGGAAGAACTCGCGGGTCTCGACTGTGCCAGATTCAGTTGAAAGCAGTCTAACTCGGTCGGTTGGAACTTTGTATCCTGAAGATAAGTCCTTGACAAAACCTCGTGCAATTTCAATTGGGTTGTTCTCTTTTTTTCCCCAAGTTCGCCCGGCAAAGACACCCGCATCCGCAAATGAATGTCCTCTTAGGTCAACGTCTATTGGCGCGAGTTCTGCTCTTTCAGAGAACTGATTTGCTTGCTCAATACAAACGTAGACGTGAGGCATATTTCCGCATTCAACGTCACTCTCTTCAACGACACCCCAGCGACCATCGAAGAGCAGTGAAATAGTTATTCCCTCTTTTTCGAATGAACCCACGACAGATTGCGCCGAAGTTGATGAAGCAGAAAAAACCATCAAGAACACAAGGACTAACTTGTACATTGCGGGTTCTCACCATCTCGTTGCCGGCTGTGAAATAGTATGTTGATACAGAACATACCGCCGGAACTGTGTTAAACTTTGACCGCTTTGTCCGCCAAGCGCACAAAGCTAGTCTTGGTTTGATCTGTCTTACCCCTCTATCGCCTCCAACTCATCAATGAAGCCGGAAATCATCGACAGACCCTTGTCCCAGAATTTCGGGTCGCTGGCATCCAGCCCAAACGGGGCGAGCAGGTCCTTGTGGTGCTTGGAACCTCCGGCACGCAGCATGTCGAAATACTTATCTTCAAACCCCTCGGCACCGCTTTCGTAAACCGAATACAGCGCGTTCACGAGGCCGTCGCCGAACGCGTAGGCGTAGACGTAGAAGGGTGAGTGGACAAAATGGGGGATATAAACCCAGAAGGTCTCGTACCCGTCCATGAATTCGAATGCGGGGCCAAGGCTTTCGGCCTGAACGCTCATCCACAGGGCGTTGATGTCATCTGGGGTCAACTCACCTTCGCGGCGTGCGGCGTGCAATTTGCATTCGAAGTCGTAAAACGCGATCTGGCGGACCACCGTGTTGATCATATCTTCGACCTTGCCGGCCAGCAGAACCTTGCGCTGTTCCGGAGTCTCCGCCTGATCCAGCATTTTGCGGAAGGTCAGCATTTCGCCGAAGACCGAAGCAGTTTCGGCCAGTGTCAGTGGGGTCGAGGACAGCATTTCACCCTGATCAGCAGCCAGCACCTGGTGCACACCATGGCCCAGCTCGTGCGCCAGGGTCATCACGTCGCGCGGTTTGCCAAGATAGTTGAGCATCACGTATGGGTGCACGTCAGTCACGGTCGGATGTGCAAAGGCGCCGGGCGCCTTACCCGGTTTAACCGCTGCATCAATCCAGCCTTTCGAAAAGAAGGGTGAGGCGATCTCTCCCATGCGCGGATCAAAGGCGTTGTAGGCGTCCATCACCGTCTTTTCGGCCTCATCCCAGCCGACGATACGTGTGTCTTCCATTGGCAAGGGTGCGTTGCGGTCCCATACTTGCATGACGTCCAGACCCAGCCACTTGCGTTTCAGTTCATAGTACCGATGGCTCAGCTTGGGGTAGGCGGCCACAACCGCTTCGCGCAGGGCCTCGACCACTTCGGGTTCCACATCGTTCGACAGATGCCGCCCGGTCTGCGCGGTTGGCATGTTGCGCCAGCGGTCGACGACTTCCTTTTCCTTGGCTTGCGTGTTGTGGACGCGAGCGAAGGTTTTGACATTGTCCTGAAACACGGCTGCCAATTCACGCGCGGCGGCTTCGCGTTTGCTGCGGTCCTGCTCGGTCAGCAGGTTCAGGGTGCCTTCGATGTTAAGCTCTTCGCCGTCAACGTCAAAGGTCAGACCCGCGATGGTCTCGTCGAATAGGCGTTCCCAGGCATCGCCAACAACGCCTAGATCGTGCAGGAATTTTTCCAATTCGTCAGAGAGTTGATAAGGCTTCATCGCACGGATGCGACGGAAGACGGGCTCGTACCGCGCCAGATCAGCATTGGCCGCGAAATGCGCTTTGAGCACATCATCGTCGATGCGATTGAGTTCCAGCGTGAAAAACACCAGCGGCGTGGTAAAGATGGTGATCTTTTCCTGCATGTCCGACAGGAATTTCGCGCGATCCGCATCGGTGGTCAGCTGATAATAGCGCAAGCCAGCAAAGGACATGATCCGTCCGGCAATTCCATTGATCTTCTCGTTGCGCAATACGCAGGTCAGCAGGCCATCGGCATCCAGATCGGCCAACTTGCCTTCGTAGTCTGACGCGAAAGAGGCGCATTCGCCGTCCAGCCAGTCTAGATCATGTGCCAGTTCGGGTGCGTCTTCTGAGGCATAAAGATCGCTCAGATCCCATTCCGGCAGGTTGCCCAGGTTGTCGGTACCACCGACAGCGTTTGCATCACGGACGGGAAAGGGAAGGTTGCGCATAGATCACCTTTTGAAACTGCTTTGGCAAACATCTAGGGCTGCCGCGCCGGGATCACAAGCGGACAGTTGGCGCATTGGGGCTCAACTCGGCCCAAGTTGCGCTCTACGATTGGTGTGACAGAAAATGAGCCGCCAGCTGATCCAGCACCGGGCCACGCACATCAGGCGCTTCCATCAGCACTTCGTGTTCACCATCGGGGATCTCAACCAGCGTGCCGTTCGGCCAGTTTGCCATCCGGGCGCGGATCGCCTTGCGGTCCACGATTTGTTCGTGGCTGCCCAGGAAGGTCAGGCAAGGTGTATCAGGGGCAGGCTGATCCATCAGCCAGGCGCATTCTGATAGCGCCTCGCGCAGCCACCGGTTGGACGGGGCGCCAAGTGACAGATCGGGATGTCCAGTCAACTGATCCTGCATCATCTTGAACATCGCCGGATCGCGGGTCAGCATATTGTCTTTGAAAGGCTGCGACAGCACATAGCTTTCCAGTGAGGTTGTCGGCGGTGTCCGTTCGCCCAGGCCAAGTGCAGTGCCCCAATAAGCCGTCAAACGGCTGAGCGGCTTCATGACAGGGGTGAAGAAAATGCCCCACATCGGGCCGGTGAAGGCGCACGCGGCAAAGCATCCCTGCTCGACAACCGCGCGAAACCCGATGGCCCCACCCATCGAATGCCCGATCACATACCAGGGTTTCGGCAGGTCAAGTTGTGTGGCCAGATCAATGACGGCCCGCACGTCATGCTGATAGTCCGGGAAACGGTCGACATGGCCAATGCGAGGGTTGTCCAGCAACCGATCTGCCAAGCCCTGACCGCGCCAGTCTACGGCCAGCATTGCAAACCCGCGTTGGGCAAATTCTGCGGCTGTGCTGCCGTATTTTTCAATATATTCGGTGCGGCCCGGAAACATAAACACCGTGCCGCTTGCATCACCCTGAGGCCGCCAATGGGCCATGCGAATGCGGGGCCCGTCCGTGGTCTGCAACCAATGAGCCGCACCACCGGCAGGACCGCCGGCCACATCTTCGAAAAAGGGGGCCGGCGACAGTTCCATCAGGCCAGCACCGAAGCGAGCTTCATCGCAACGCCCATGTCGCCATCAACGCTCAGCTTGCCAGACATGAACGCGCCCGTGGGGTTCAATTCGCCGCTGAGAATCTCCTGAAACGTATCGGCATCGGCGCTTAGGGTGACGTCTGCTTCGTCATCACTGATCCGCGCACCGTTCGAATCCAGAATGATTGCGCCCAGATCGGCAATCGCGAATTTGGCCGAGGCGTCGAATTCGCCACCCGCCAGTTTTTCATTCAGCGCTGATACGGCTGCTTCCAAAGTGTCGCTCATCGTGCTCCTCATTTTGTTTGTGCGCCGTGAATGGACATCCCCGGTCGCAACGCTACACTGAGCATTGTTATGGGCATTGCAACAAACAATCTCAAAGGTACCGTTGCGGCAATCGCGCTGCTAGTCATGATTTCCGGAACTTGCGCCGCGCAAGAGGCTGATTCTCGGGATGAGACTCAGTTGTTACAGCAACTGGCGCAATCAACGCCGCAGCAGGCAATTGGTTTGGATCGTCAGCTTCAGGCGCTTTGGTCGCAATCCGGCTCTGCCTCGGCGGACTTGCTGTTAGAGCGCGGGCGAGAGGCATTGGATGATGGGGATGTCGAAACCGCCATAGAGCATCTGACTGCCCTTACCGATCACGCCCCTGATTTCGCCGAGGGCTGGCATGTGCGAGCGTCGGCCTTTTTTGGACAGGAACGGTTCGGCATGGCCGCAGCCGATTTGGAATATGCGCTGACCCTGAACCCCAATAACTACGATGCTATCTATGGTCTGGGCCTGATCTTTGAGGTTGTGGGCAAGCCCGAGCGTGCATTCGATGCTTATCAGCGTGCATTGGCTATACATCCCCATCATGAAGAAGTAACCAATGCGGTGAATCGACTAAAGCCTCAGGTCGAAGGCTCAGCTCTCTGAGACACTGGGGCAGGGGGCACAGGTGAGCGGGTCATCCCGAGTAGTGGCCGTACTTGGCCCGACGAATACAGGCAAAACCCATTACGCAATCGAACGCATGCTGGGGCATCGAACGGGTGTCATCGGCCTGCCGCTACGTCTGCTCGCACGCGAGGTCTATGACAAGATCGTCGCAATTCGCGGCCCGTCTGTTGTGGCTCTGGTCACGGGTGAAGAACGGATTGTGCCGCCCCGCACCCAATATTGGGTCTGTACGGTCGAAGCGATGCCCGAGGGGATGGGGGCTGATTTTGTTGCCATCGATGAAATCCAGCTTTGCGCTGATCCGGAACGCGGTCACGTTTTTACAGATCGGTTGCTGCGATCCCGTGGAACCCATGAGACCCTCTTTCTGGGCTCGGACACTATGCGCGGCCCGATCGCTGCGCTGGTTCCCGAGGCTCAGTTTGTTAGGCGCGAGCGGATGTCTCAGTTGGTCTATACCGGCTCGAAGAAAATCAGTCGGATGCCCGCACGCAGCGCCATCGTCGGCTTCTCGGTCAACAATGTCTATGCCATTGCCGAACTGCTGCGTCGCCAGAAGGGTGGCGCGGCCGTGGTCATGGGGGCGCTTAGCCCGCGCACGCGCAATGCACAGGTCGACCTCTATCAGAATGGTGAGGTCGATTATCTGGTCGCGACCGATGCCATCGGGATGGGGCTGAACCTGGATGTGAACCATGTGGCGTTCTCGTCCCTGTCCAAATTCGATGGCCGCCGGATGCGCCCGCTCGCGCCGAATGAGCTGGCGCAGATCGCAGGCCGGGCCGGGCGCGGCATGTCAGATGGAACGTTCGGCGTGACGGGTGAGGCCGCGCCGCTGGATGAAGGCGTGGCGCAGGCGATCATGGACAGCCGGTTTACGCCGATGAAAAAGCTAAATTGGCGAAATGCCGCCCTGCGTTTTGGCACGATTGAGGCGCTGATCGACGCGCTTGAGGTCAGTCCGCAGGGCGAAAACCTGGTTAAGGCGCGCCCGGCTGATGACCTGAATGCCCTAAAGTCCCTGTCACAAGTGACCGAGGTTGTGGCGCGTGCTAGCGATGGGCCATCGGTCCGTTTGCTATGGGATGTGTGCCGTATTCCCGATTTTCGGGGGATCAGCCACGCCGAACATGCAGGTTTGCTCGAAGTGATCTTTGGCCACCTGCATGAACGCGGGTCTATCCCCGATGATTTCATGGCCCGGCAGGTGCGACGTATCGACCGGACAGATGGCGATATCGATGCTCTTTCCAAAAGGTTGGCGTATATTCGCACCTGGACCTATGTTGCGCAACGAAACGGCTGGGTGCGTGACGAATCGCATTGGCGGGACGAAACGCGCACTGTAGAAGACAGGCTGTCAGACGCTCTTCACGAACGTTTGACTCAAAGATTTGTGGACCGGCGCACATCCGTGTTGCTGCGCCGGCTCAAACAGAAGGAGGCCCTTTTGGCCGAAGTAAATGACAAGGGTGAAGTGACCGTCGAAGGCGAATTCGTTGGTCGTTTGGAAGGGTTCCGGTTTTCTCCGGACAAGGCTGCGCAGGGGGCTGAGGCGAAAGCGCTCAAATCGGCGTCTCTGCAAGCCCTCGCGCCGCAATTCCATCTGCGTGCCGATCGCTTCTACAATGCACCCGATACCGAAATTGATTTCACTGATCAGGGCGGCCTGATGTGGGGCGAATACGCTGTCGGCAAACTGGTTGCCGGGGCTGAGCCTCTCAAGCCGATGGTCGAGGTTTTTGTGGATGAAGCCGCAGGGCCAGACGTCGAACAGAAGGTGCAGCGCCGTCTGCAGCACTTTATCGACCGCAAAGTGGCCGCACTGTTCGAGCCACTGCTGAACCTGTCGCGGGACGAGGAACTGTCCGGTCTGGCCAAAGGCTTTGCTTTCCGCATGGTTGAGGCGCTGGGTGTGTTGCCCCGCGCGCGGGTCGCGCAAGAGGTCAAGGATCTGGATCAGGATGCCCGCGGCGCGCTGCGCAAGCACGGCATTCGTTTTGGTCAGTTCACCATCTTCATGCCGTTGCTGCTGAAACCCGCACCCACGCGCCTGCGCCTGGTACTTTGGGCGCTGTCCAGTGGCCTGCAGGAATTCCCCGAGGCACCGCCTCCGGGTCTGGTCACCGTACCGGTCGCCAAGGATGCACCGCAGGGCTATGACACTATGTGTGGCTACCGTGATGCGGGCGATCGATCGATCCGGATCGACATGCTGGAACGTCTCGCCGACATGCTTCGTGCTGAGGACAGCCGGGGCGGCTTTGAAGCCAAGCCAGACATGCTCTCGATCACCGGCATGACGTTGGATCAATTCGCGGACCTGATGCAGGGTCTGGGTTACAAAGCCGAACGCGGTGAGCGAGAAAAGGTCAAAGCTGCACCGGCAGAGGCGCCGACCACTGAAGCGGCAGAACAAGCCGCCGCCGAAGAGACCCCAGCAACCGAAGGCGCGCCGGAAGTGGTCACCGCACCCGCCGAGGCGCCAGCCGAGGCCACCGAAAGCACCGAGGCAGCAGCCGAGGCTCCGACAGCACAACCCGCAAGTGATGAACCTGAGGTCGAGGTGTTCTACACTTTCACCTGGGGTCGCCAGCGCCAGCAAAACCGCGGCCCGCGCCGCGAGCAGGGGCAGGGCAAAGGCAAGCCGCGTGGCAAACCTCAGGACGGTCGCAAGCCGCAAGGCAGAAAGGGTGGCAAGCCGCAGGGCGCAAAGTCCTTCTCGTCCCGGCCTCCGAAGAAGGAAAAGGCAATCGACCCCGATAACCCGTTTGCAGCAGCGCTGATGGGTTTGAAGGGCGGCAACTGATCCGTCATGGATCAGGCCAAGCTGCGGATCGACAAATGGCTCTGGCAGGCCCGGTTCTTCAAGACCCGCAGCCTGGCAGCCAAACAGGTCAGCGGCGGCCATGTGCGATTGAACGGAAACCGGGTTCTGAAACCTGCTCAGGCGGTGGGACCCGGCGATGTTCTGACCTTCCCGCAGGCGCGCACTGTTCGGGTCGTCAAGGTTGAGGCGCTGGGTGATAGGCGTGGTCCAGCCTCAGAGGCACAAACGCTGTATTCGGATTTGACCCCGAAACAGGAGGTGCGGCCCACGAATCCCGGTTTCGAGGGAAAAGGTCGTCCAACCAAGAAAGATCGGCGAGCGATTGATCTTTCTCGCAGGCTCGATGACTGATCTGACCTTGAAGATAAGGCCAGTCTGAATTAGCTAATCGCCAAAGATCATACGGGAACTCAGCAATGACTTATGTCGTCACCGAAAACTGCATCGCCTGCAAATACACCGACTGTGTCGAAGTGTGTCCGGTGGACTGTTTTTACGAAGGTGAGAATGCGTTGGTCATTCATCCCGACGAATGCATCGATTGTGGCGTTTGCGAACCCGAATGCCCCGCCGATGCGATCCGCCCAGACACCGAGCCGGGAATGGAAACATGGGTCGAATTTAACCGTAAGTTCTCTGAAATTTGGCCCGTGATCGTGACCAAGAAGGATCCTCTGCCCGAAGCAGAGGAGCGGGATGGCGAAGAAGGTAAGATGGAGAAATACTTCTCCGAAGCGCCCGGCGAGGGCGGATAAGCGATTCGCCGCTTGACCTGGGGCAATGTTCTTCAATGCAGCGTGTTAATTCTCTGAAATCAGGTCGAATATTGCGATTTTACCTAAGGTAAACTTTCGGGTGTCGCATTTTTGTGATATACTCTGTCCTTACATGATGACTGAGATCGGGATGCACTCCGTAAGTATGCTCGCTTTGGAGTTCTGAATTTATGACAAATATGCCGCCTGTCGGGGCTGAAACAGTCCCCGCTCGTGGTGTTTTGTCGTCTGCGTACCGGTCCAAAACCAAGGAATACACTGAATGACAAAGTCGAAAAAGCTTGAGTTCCGCCCCAACGACTATGTTGTCTACCCCGCCCATGGCGTGGGCCAGATCATCTCGATCGAGGAACAGGAAGTCGCGGGCTATTCGCTTGAGCTGTTTGTCATCTCATTCGAGAAAGACAAGATGACCCTGCGGGTGCCGACCAACAAGGTCACCGAATCCGGGTTGCGTTCGCTCAGCTCGCCGGATGTGATCAGCCAGGCGATGAAGACGCTGAAAGGCAAGGCCAAGGTAAAACGCGCCATGTGGTCGCGCCGGGCGCAGGAATATGAACAAAAGATCAACTCGGGCGATCTGATCTCGATCGCCGAAGTGGTTCGTGACCTGCACCGCACAGACGATCAGCGCGAGCAGAGCTATTCCGAGCGTCAGCTCTACGAAGCCGCACTGGAGCGCCTGACCCGTGAGGTTGCGGCTGTATCGGGTGCGGGTGAGCTGTCGGCGGCCAAGCAGGTGGATGAGGTTCTGACCTCGCGCGCTGCCGCTGCCTGAATGCACTTACGCTAAATTCTCAAAGCCGCTCTGACGTCAGGGCGGCTTTTTCTATCTAGGTTGGGCTTTGCCCGAAGGCCCATTGGCTGAGGAACCGGCCGTGATCAGGATGACAATAGGATGCGCTTTGCTTGCCCTGTCCGGTCTGTTCTGGGCAGCCTACTATTCCAGATATTTTAAATGGCGTGATTGCTTCAACGAACTGGGCCGGTGCTACGACCCCGCAACCGGTCAGGTGCTTTTGCAGCAAGCGGGATTGGTGTGGGGATCAGCAGCGGTACTTACCCTTGTCCCTGCGCTCTACCTGTTGATTGGGCATGTTCGCCAAAGGCGCAGGCGGGTCTGATGTTTACAGCTGAGCACTGATTGCGACCAAGAATGTAATCTCGGCCAATTGCTGAGATGCCCCAAGAATGTCGCCGGTCTGGCCGCCGATCTTCTTCTTGGCCAAAAGGCAAAGGCCAAAAACAATGACCGCAGCGCAAATCGCAGGCAACAAAAACTGCGTTCCAGCCAGCAGCAGGCCGATCACGATTGCCAGACCTAACGACAGGGTGACGGTCATCGCATTTGGTGTGCCGACCGAATGGCTCAGGCCCGATTGCCGTGCATTGGGTAAGGCTGCCATCAGAAGCGGCATCATGGCGCGGGACAGCACGCAGGTCGCAAGGATCGCCCAAAACGCACCGGCGGACAAAAGCGTGGCAATCGCCGAGATGCGGATCAGTTGCGTGCTGATCAGGGCCAAAACGCCATATGTCCCGATATGGCTGTCCTTCATGATTTCCAGCCGGCGTTCTGCTGTGAATCCGCCCCAAAGACCGTCAAAAGTGTCGGCCAAACCGTCTTCATGCATTGCGCCGGTCGCTATGATCAAGGCCCCAACGACCAGAACAGCGGAAACGAATGGGGACACGGACAGCGCCAGCAAGACCCAGCCCACCGCACAGGCCAGCCCGCCGACGACAACTCCGACCACTGGAAAAGCCCAAACCGCGCGCGCCTGCCGGGCAAAGACATGGTCCGGCAGACGGGGCAAGGGCAGGCGCGTCAGCAGGACCAGCGCCAGCGGGATATCCCACGCAGAAACTGGATTGGTGTCGTTTTTGTGCACCTTCGCGCCTTTCAGGGTCTTGTTGGTCTCTCAGCTTCGGTTAAACACGCAGGACCACTCTGATGCAATGAGGCTTTGATGCTGCCCGAACTGAATGATTTGAACACGTTCCGCGATGCGTTGATCAACGCGCCTGGTCCGGACACAGCGGCCGCAGACGGCGCCGCCGCGCGCAATGGCCAGCTGACCAAACCTCCGGGTGCGTTGGGACGGCTTGAGGATCTGGCGATCTGGTACGCGTCCTGGCGTGGCGATGCGCGTCCTCAGATCGAACAGCCTCAGGTCATTGTGTTTGCAGGCAATCATGGGGTCACGGCGCAGGGCGTGTCGGCCTTTCCGCCTGAAGTGACCGTGCAGATGGTCATGAATTTCGAAACTGGCGGGGCTGCGATCAATCAACTGGCCAAGGCGGCCGGGGCGAAGATGGACGTTCATGCGCTGGAGTTGGACCGCCCGACAGCGGATTTCACCCAAGGACCGGCGATGATCGAAACCGAACTTCTGGGTGCGCTTCAAACCGGTTGGAACGCGGTCGACGCTCAGGCTGACCTGCTGGTGGTCGGAGAGATGGGGATCGGAAACACCACCCCCGCTGCAGCCATCGCCTGCGCATTGTTCGGCGGAGAGGCTGCCGATTGGACCGGGCGCGGCACCGGTGTTGACGATGCTGGCATTGCCAACAAAACCCGCGTTGTATCCGAAGGCGTTGCGCGCCATGCCACCGACGATGGGCTGGAGGTCCTGCGCTGTTTAGGCGGGCGCGAGATTGCGGCGATGGCAGGAGCCATTGCCGCCGCCCGCGTGCTGCGCATTCCGGTCATTCTGGACGGGTTTATCTGCACCTCCGCAGCTGCCTGTCTGGCGCGTGTGTCTTCGACGGCGTTGGACCATGCGGTCGCAGGCCATCAAAGTGCCGAGGGCGCGCATGGGGCGATGCTTTCGAAATTGGGCAAAGAGCCGTTGCTGAACCTTGGCCTGCGACTGGGCGAGGGGTCTGGCGGGGCGTTGGCCATCAACATCCTCAAAAGCGCTGTGGCCTGTCATTCTGGCATGGCCACCTTTGCCGAGGCGGGCGTGGCAGACGGATGACCTGATCGCCTGTTCGGGCAGCACGCGATCATGCAGATTTCTTGGCGTGTTCCTCGGCCAGTTCCAGAAGCGCGGTCTCTAGATCCTTCTCCAAAGACTGTGCTCGCTCGATGTATTTCTTGTTCTCTGCCGTGGGCATGCCGGGCACCCAAAGCTCGGCCAGTTCGCGTACCGACGCCCGGTCGTGATGATAGAAGGTCTGCTCGGCCTGCGCGGCTTCGTATTCGCTGAGCCCGATATTCTCCAATACGTATCGACCTGCGCGTAGTGAACTGTCGAACATCTCGCGCACGATGTCATTGGCCCCGGCCTGATACAGCTCGTACACATGGGTCCGGTCATGGGCGCGGGCTATAATATGCAGGTCCGGGCGCTGGCGGCGGGCAAATCCGACAAGGCGCGTCACCGTCTTTCGATCATCCATTGCCGCAACCAGAACTGACGCCTTATCCAGCCCCGCTGCGCGCAAAAGCTCGGGCCGGGTTGGGTCGCCCAGAAAGCCTTTGACGCCAAACCGACGCATCAGTTGAATCGTCTCGATATCATGGTCCAGAACGATGGTCTTGAACCCGCTGGCCACCACAAGGCGATTGACGATCTGACCGAACCGTCCAATACCTGCGATGATCACAGGGCCTTTTTCGTCGATCTCATCCGGTTCCATCGTCGTTGTTGGCTCACCAAGTTTCCGCGACAGCAGATCGTAGATGATGAACAAAAGCGGCGTAATCAGCATCGTCAATGCGATGATCATCAGTAGCTTTTGTGCCAGGTCCTGAGGGATCACGTTCTGTTGCCGCGAAAAGGCCAAAAGGACAAAACCAAACTCACCTGCCTGCGCCAAGCCGAGGGTGAAAAGCCAGTGATCCCGGCCTTTCAGCTTGAAGGCTTTGCCGACGATATAGAGGATGACACCTTTGGCCAGGATCACCAGCAGGGCTAGGCCGATAAGGTCAAACGGATCGTTGAAGAAATACCCAACGTCGATCCCAGCCCCGACCGTGATGAAGAAAAGGCCCAGAAAAAGGCCTTTGAAGGGCTCAAGGTCGCTTTCCATTTCATGTCGGAACTCCGAGCTGGCCAGAACAACACCCGCCAGAAATGCGCCCAGAGCGGGTGACAGGCCAACCAGTGTCATCAGGAAGGAAATGCCAACCACGATCATCAGGGCCAATGCCGTGTACATCTCGCGCAGGCGCGAGGCGTGGATAAAGCGGAACAGCGGGCGGGTGAGGTAGACACCGGCCAGAATGACAAAGGCAATGGCTCCGATTGTCACCAATGTGACGGCCCAACCAGGTAATCCCTCAACCAAGGACAGGCTGTGATGCGCATCATGCAAATGCTCTGCGGCGCTGCGGTCAATCGACCCGTCGGCCTCGATATGAGGGATTGCAGGCAGGGCCAGCAAGGGCAACATCGCCAGAATAGGGATGACGGCGATGTCTTGTGTCAACAGGACTGAAAAGGTCGCGCGCCCACCGTTGGTTTGCATCAGTCCCTTTTCAGACAGGGTTTGCAGTACAATCGCGGTTGAAGACAAGCAGAGGGTCAGGCCGACGGCGAGCGCCACGGTCCACGGGTGGCTGGCATAAATCGCCACGCCCGCAATCACTGCGGTGGACAGTAGAACCTGCAAACCGCCCAGTCCCAACAACCTGTCCCGCATATCCCAAAGGGCGCGTGGTTCCAGCTCCAGCCCGATCAGGAAGAGCATCATGACAACGCCGAACTCGGCCACATGCTGCAGGTCTTCGGTTTCAGCCCCAACAAGGCCCAGAACCGGGCCGATGATAAGACCGGCGGCCAGATATCCCAGAACCGATCCCAATCCCAGACGCGCCGATAACGGAACGGCGATCACCGCGGCGGCGAGATAGATAGAAGCCTGGTATAGGAAATCGTCCATATGTGTCCTCGTTGCCCGCTCAGGTCGGCAGGGGGGCGTCGCGTTTCAATTGGTCCATCACGATCTGGCTTTGAACCCGTGCAACTGCAGGATGCGGCAGGATCACCTGATGAAGCAAGCTGTTGAGCGCAGATAGATCGTCGCAATAGACATGCAACAGATAATCTGCCTCTCCGGTCATCGTCCAGGCGCTGGTGATTTCGGGACGGGCATCCACCAAACGGGCAAAGCTGGCCGATTGATCCGGCCCATGCGTTCCCAGATGGACCTGAACAAACCCTTGGACTTGCAGGCCCAGTTTCAGGGGGTCCAGCCGCGCGGTATAGCCGGTGATATAACCTTCCGCCTCCAGCCTTTGGCGGCGGCGACCGGCCTGACTTGCAGACAGGTTTAGCACCTCGCCCAGTTGTTGGGCTGTCAGATGCGCATCGCGCTGGAGCGCGGCCAGCAATCCGATATCGATATGATCCAGTGCTTGCGGCATTTCACCATATTTCTTCAAAATGGCGCGTGTTTTGCGCGTCAGGATATAGTTTATCTAAAAACAATGCGCAGAAACAGCGTTGTTTAAGACATATCTTGGAATCAGCAAAGAAATTCCTGTTTTCAAAGGAGACGCGCCATGGGTCCTTTCCCGCATAACGCCCCGAAATCCATCATCACCGCAGAGAACCCGGCGGGAACCGACGGGTTCGAGTTCGTCGAGTTCGCTCATCCCAACCCGCAGGAATTGCGGGATCTGTTTGCGACCATGGGCTATGACCTTGTCGCGCGTCACAAGAAAAAACCCTTGGTCGAGCTGTGGCAGCAAGGGGACGTGACCTATATCCTCAATGCCGCTCCTGAGAGTTATGCCGCGAAGTTTGTCGCCGAACACGGCCCCTGTGCGCCTGCAATGGGTTGGCGGGTTGTCGATGCGCAGCAGGCGTATGAGCATGCGGTTTCAAAAGGGGCTGAACCCTATGATGGCGCGGACAAAACCATGGATGTACCCGCGATCAAAGGGATTGGCGGGTCGCTGATCTACTTCATTGATCAGTATTACGACACATCGCCCTACAATCAGGAATTCGAATGGATCAAAGAATCCAAACCACGCGGTGATGGGTTCTACTACCTCGATCACCTGACCCATAACGTGTTCAAGGGCAACATGGACAAGTGGTTCAAGTTTTATGGCGACTTGTTCAACTTCCGCGAAATCCGCTTCTTTGACATTCAGGGTAAGTTCACCGGCCTTTATAGCCGCGCGTTAACCTCGCCTTGTGGACGTATCCGCATCCCAATCAACGAAGATCGCGGCGAAACGGGCCAGATCGTTTCGTACCTCAAGAAATACAAAGGCGAAGGCATCCAGCATATCGCGGTGGGCAGCGAAGATATCTATGCCTCGACCGATGCGATTGCCGAGAAGGGGCTAAAGTTCATGCCCGGCCCGAACCAGTCCTACTATGATATGTCAAAGGACCGCGTAAAAGATCATGACGAGCCGCTGGATCGGATGATGAAACACGGCATCCTAATCGACGGCGAAGGCGTAGTGGATGGCGGTGAGACGCGGATTTTGCTGCAAATCTTTTCGAAAACCGTGATCGGCCCGATCTTCTTCGAGTTCATTCAGCGCAAAGGCGATGATGGGTTTGGCGAAGGGAATTTTCAGGCCTTGTTCGAGTCCATCGAGCGCGAGCAGATCGAAAGCGGTGAGATTTCAGCGGCTTAGTCCGCTTCGAACACAAGCTTAGTCCAAGTCACTCCGGCATACCTGTTTCCCTTATGTAGAGAGATGTTGCCGGAGCGACCAAGGCTTTGCTACCAGCGCGCAGCGATCATCCACGCGGCATCTTAAGGGACACATTGCGACCCTTCTTTTGATATAGCAATTCACTGTCGCTGATTGCGACGACCTTGCCGCCGTCGACCCGGTCACCCACTTTCAGTTTCTTGTATCGTCCGCTGGGCAAGCGTACCAAGGCGCGCCGGTTGGCTGGCGTGCCGTATACCCCGATCAGGTTCAGGCGGCGCAGGTTGATCGCGTTGTCAATAGTCGCCTGCCGCGCCACTGATGCGGTCGTGGGGATCTTGGGGGCAACTGTTTTGGGCTCGAAGGTTTCTGCCCCACCACTGTTCTGATCCAGCCCGGCGGTTGATCCCAGATTGGTCCCCGGTGCGGCCGCCGCAGTCCGAACCAGCCCTGCAGGGCGTGCTTTAGGACGGGGAACAAGGACGACGGCTAAGGCAGTCGGGGTGTCATCCACCTCGGGGCTGGCTTGTAGCGAAGCGGGGCGTTGCTTGGGCCGCAACACGGACAGTTCTTGCAGCGATCTGCCGCCCAGTTGCTGACGTTCGAATTGATCTTGCAGGTTCTCAGGGCGGGGTTTGGGCCGTATTCCGGCTAAGCGCGAGGTCGTTTCCTCGACCACCGGTTCTTCTTCGAACCGTAACGGTACTGCTGGCGGCACGGATGAGGGGCGGCCGAGATAGACCAGCACGCCATCAGGGTTCAGTGTGCCTTCGGGCGATGGGGTAACAAGCCCGCGCTCATCCAGATCAAACCCGGGGAAGGAGGCGCGCGCCAGAGCAGGCAGATCAAAGGGCTGATCGGTCTCGAAACTCGCTGACGGTGCCGGGGCCACCGCATCGTTGGAGAAATCGGATTTGCCAACCGAAGCCAGATACAGATCGTCCGGTTCAACGGCTACTGGTTCTTCGGGCTGTGCTGGGGCGGTCTCAACAACACCGGTGGCGATTTCAGATTGCGGAGCCGTCTCGGTTTCCTGTGCAACGTCCTCGACCGGTGTGGGTTCTACCTTCAACGCCTCAAGGATCGCCGCATCGGCCGCAGACAAGGCGGGTTGGTCTTCGGGTGTCGCCTCGGGCGCAAGCTCGGCAGCTGTCACTTGATCGTCTTCAGGCACCGGTTCGATTGCAGGTTCAGTGCTTTCCGCCTGAGATGCCTCCGGCAGGATGTCTACCGCCAGATCAGCGGCCATTTCAGCCTCAGGGGATGTGGTTTCAGGCTCCAAGTCCCCCTCGGCCACAGTCTCATCTTCCGGCGATCCGAGAAGGGACCACGCGCCAATCACAAGGGCCAACAAACCCGTCGCTGCGACCGCAGGCAGGGCAAATTTGTTGAGACTCGCGCCGCTGCTTGCTGAGTCACCCTGCGATGGCGCAGGCGCACGAAACGCGTCCAGAGCGGCGGTTTCCGCTATGGCGTGAACCTTGGGGGTTGACGGACCTGCGTCTGCCTTAGGTGCCGGTACTGCGGGGGCAGGGCTAGCCTCTGGTGCAGCAACCGGAGTCGCTGCAAGCGGCTTCGCATCCAGGTCAAACACCGGCACGCCAGGGAACTCGTCATCACTCGGCTCAGCGGTATAAGCGACAGGCACGAATCCATGCTCGATGGTAAAGCTATGCGCTTCGTTCAAGGTCTGACGTGCCACTGCCGCCCCATAGACCAGGCCGTCTTTGGTGATCGAGGCAAAACTCAGTTCATCGCGCTCATATGGTGTGGCATCGATCAAAGCGTCTTGCACCATTTGCGCGTTTTCGTCAGTAGACAGATCTTCCGATGGAATCGTGAGATAGCGGATTTGATCCGCTGGGATAACCACATTGCAACTCAGGTCGTTCTCCAGTGCAAAACCCTGATCCCGTAGCGCCTGTATCTGACCGTTCAGGTCATCTGTATCCAGCGATACAGTGCCGATCTCGTACCACTCACCTTCGGACAGGTGGTGCAACGAAATACCGGTTGCAGAAAAAGACAGCGTAAAGGCGGGTTTCATAATCCCGGAGAACCATAACTATATCATCAACGCAAACGATCAGACGCCTGCAGAGTGACAGTAAAGCAGGAACCCGCCGAGGGAAAGAAAAACGCAAACTCTCCCCTTGTATGGCAAAGCCCCGCCAACCCATGTTGAACAGGAGAAAATTGGAGGGATGACCTTGAAGACATTCGCTTTTCTGGCCGCCATGATGGCCGCAACTGCCGCTGGAATGGCCCATGCGGAAGAACGTCGCATTACCGTTGACGCGATTGGAACCGTGCAAGTTGCACCCGATATGGCGACGATCACGCTGGGTGTGACCAATCAGGATGCCGAAGCGTCGGTTGCGATGAAAGCGACGTCAGATGCAGTGGCACAGGTGCTGTCCCGCCTGACAGATATGGGGATCGAGGACCGGGATGTGCAAACACGCGACCTGTCGCTCTCACCGGTTTGGTCGAATCGCAATCAGCAGAACGGAGAGCCGCCCGAGATCACGGGGTTTGTCGCTTCGAACCGTGTTTTTGTCCGGGTGCGCGACCTGTCCCAGCTTGGGCAGATCATGGATGCGGTCATTCAGGACGGGGCGAATGATTTTGGCGGGCTGAGCTTTGGTCTGCAGGACACCAAACCGATTGAGGTTCAGGCGCGCGCCAAAGCCGTGGGCGAAGCCACGTCAAAGGCTGAGCAACTGGCCCAAGCGGCCAATGTCACGCTGGGCCCAGTTCAGTCGATTTCCGAGCGCACCGGAGGGGTCCGGCCCATGGCAGAGATGCGCGCCTTTAGCGTCGCCGATACTGGTGGAGTGCCCGTCGCAGGCGGTGAGATCACGGTATCCGTCAGCGTTTCGATGGAGTTCGAGATTTCTGAGTAAGCTCAGTTGTCGGCGCGGGCCATCAGCGGCTGTCGTTGCTGGCCCGTCGCGTCGAAATTGTCAGGCGACAACCAAGCCTCGAATGCGCCCCGAATGCGGGGCCATTCACTGTCGAGAATGGAAAACCACGCCGTATCCCGGTTGCGTCTTTTGTAATGGGTCGCCTGGCGGAATATCCCTTCGAAGGTAAAGCCCAGCCGTTTGGCCGCCGCACAAGACGGTGCGTTCAGCGCATCGCATTTCCATTCGTAGCGGCGATAGCCTAGCTCATCGAACACACGGCGCATCATCAGATACATAACCTCGGTCGATTGCGGCTTGCGCTGCAGCAGTGGCGAGAAGTGGATGTGCCCGACCTCAATCACGCCTGCAGCAGGTTCGATCCTGAGGTATGACGCCATGCCAACGGGTACGTCGTTGGCATCCAGAACCGTGTGAAACATCGGGTCGGCGTCCATGCAGTTCGCACGAGCCCAGGTTTCAAACTCCTGTTCAGAACCAAACGGCCCGTAGGGTAGGTAGGTCCAGTTCCGGTGATCGGCGTCATTGGCAAACGCCCGGAACAATCCGGGCGCATGTCGGTTCACATCCAGCGGCACGACCGAGCAATACTGGCCCTCCATCGGGGTATAGGGTGGCGTGGGGCGAGGGAACTCGCCCGTGACCGGCCGTCCGATGGGTTGACCAAGTGCGTTAGTGTCGTGCCCGCTCATGATCTATGCGCTAGCTTTGCTGAGCGCCTGATCCAGATCGGCGATCAGGTCATCGGCATCCTCGATCCCGATCGAAACACGCACAACGTTGGGACCCGCGCCTGCGGCCTCTTGCTGCTCGGGCGTCAACTGACGGTGCGTGGTCGAGGCCGAGTGGATGATCAGCGAGCGCGCATCGCCGAGGTTGGCGACGTGGCTGAAGATCTCCAATGCGTTCACCAGCTTGATGCAGGCGTCATAGCCGCCTTTGACGGCAAAGGTGAACAACGCGCCAGCGCCGCGAGGATACTGCGCCTTAACCCGGTCGTGATAGGGCGACGAGGGCAGGCCCGCATAGGTCACGTAATCGACCCGATCATCAGCCTCGAGCCAGGCGGCGATCTTCTGGGCGTTTTCGACGTGGCGCTCCATCCGCAACGACAGCGTCTCGATCCCCATCAGCGTGTAATGTGCCGCTTGCGGGTTCATGGTCATGCCCAGATCGCGCAGGCCGATGGCGATGCCGTGGAAGGTGAAGGCCAGCGGGCCGAAGGTCTCATGGAATTTCAACCCGTGATAGGCCTGCTCTGGCTGGCTAAGCGAGGGAAATTTGTCATTCGCCGACCAGTCGAACTTGCCCGAATCCACGATGCAGCCGCCAGTGACGGTGCCGTTGCCGGTCAGGTACTTGGTGGTCGAATGCACGACCAGAGTCGCCCCGTGTTCGATGGGGCGGCACAGGTAGGGCGTGGCCGAGGTGTTGTCGACGATCAGTGGAATGCCTGCACCGTCTGCGACATCGGCCAGAGAGCGGATGTCGGTTACATAGCCGCCGGGGTTGGCGATGGATTCGCAGAACACCGCGCGGGTGTTTTCGTCGATGGCGGCTTTCACGGCCTCCAGATCGTCGGTGTCCACAAACTTGGCCGACCAGCCGAAGCGTTTGATCGTCTGGCTGAACTGCGTGACCGTGCCGCCATACAGACGGGTCGAGGCCACCACGTTGCAACCCGGCCCCATCAGCGGGAACAGCGCCATGATCTGCGCAGCATGACCTGAGGAGCAGCAGACCGCGCCAACGCCGCCCTCAAGCGTCGCCACACGTTCCTGCAGCACCGCAACGGTCGGGTTGGTCAGGCGCGAATAGATGAAGCCCACTTCCTGCAGGTTAAACAGCGCCGCCGCATGATCCGCATCGCGGAACACATACGCGGTAGTTTGATAGATCGGAGTCTGGCGCGCACCAGTTGCCGGATCAGGGCGTGCGCCCGCGTGAATCTGTAGGGTGTCGAAACCATAAGTAGGGCCATCGGACATCGTAAACTCTCCTGTCGAAATAGAACTTGCGAAATCTGTAGGACATTGCCCGCCGTCACACAACGCTACTGTCAGCGCATCCAGAGGCCCTTTGCTTTGATCCTGTTGCGGATCACCTGTTCGCGGCTGGGCAGGGCGTCGCGATCAAACAGGTCCCGGATCTTCTGACCCTTGCCCTGTATCACAAGCTTTTTGATCGGATCATATTGCTTGAGAACCTTCTTGACCTTGTTCGGGGCCACGACGGTTTCCAGAACGTCGATCACATGATCACTCTCGCGGGCGTAGAGCAGCGGGAACAGGCGATAATGGCAACTGACCGAGCCATCCAGCAATCCGTCGGGCAGTGCATCGCGCCCTCCGCCGAAAGAGTGGATCACAAGGGGCAGAGCGGCCTGATCCAGCCAAGGGTCAAGGTTCTGCCCGATCAATTCCGGGATCTGATCATCCCGGATGGTGCGCGCATACTCCAGAAATCGCTCGCCAAATTGACGTGGGCATTTGTAAAAGAAATAGCCTGCGTTGACATACAGATACCGACGCCAGTGTCCCTGCGGTTGGTCGGTATCAATCGAGCCGTCGAAATCCAGATCAAAACGGCGATAAAGCGCAGACCAGATGCCCTCAAACCCTGGCCCGTAAAGCGTGGGCTTGGGCCATGTGCCTTCGACTTTTTGCGAGGCACCAGGGCGGTCAAAATCAAAAGGAACTCTGCTCAGATCGCCGGTGATCAGGGTATCCGTATCAAAGAAAACAAAGGGTTCGCCTTCGGGCAGGGCCAAAAGCGCCTCAATCTTGTTCCCGTTGGGATAGCTTTCGCCGAAGACATGATTGTCAAAAGGCAGGATTTCCGCATCAAGCTGTTTCAGGGCCTTTAGTACGTCCTGGTCTTGAATGGCCGGGTTCTGGGTCCAGCGCGGGCCGGGTTTGGGTGTGGCGACGAACAGACGCCCTTTGAAGTCGGGCGCGGAATGGCGCAGCGAGGCAGCGAACAGGACCGCCTCATATTGCAGGCGGTTGTTCTGACCAATGATGACAATATTGAAGTCTTGCGAAGCTGCCCGCATCTGTGCCCGTCCTAAACATGCGTTGATCTCACGCATCTGAGATTGGCTTACAGCAACTGGTGTAGGGCGTCAAAAGTCGTTTGTGGTGCGCGGGTTGTCCAAGGCGAACCCGAGTTGCAGCACTTCAGCGTGTCAGTCCTGCTTGGTTTGTGGTCAAAACCCCGCGAAAACGCCGATACTTCGAACGAAATCTCGTGCAATTTCAAAATTTTGACCAATTGATAAATTTTACCAATTGATAAAATTTCGATTTGTGGCAAGCTGAGGTCACAACAAACATATCTACAGGGAGTAGAGCGATGGCACAGGGCCAGATGGCACCCGGAATCGTTTCCGGGCGGCTTTCCAGCGATGAACTGACATCGAATTTTTCGGATCTGCATCCGCCTTTGGCCCCGCATGAGGCCGCTGTGGCCGCAGATCGCTGCTATTTCTGTTACGACGCGCCATGCGTGACGGCCTGTCCGACGGATATCGATATTCCGTTGTTCATCCGCCAGATACAGGCGGGTCAGCCGCAATCGGCGGGAAAGACCATTCTCGACCAGAATATCCTGGGTGGCATGTGCGCTCGGGTCTGTCCGACCGAAACCTTGTGCGAAGAGGCCTGCGTGCGCGAAGCCGCCGAAGGCAAACCGGTTGAGATCGGGCGGCTTCAGCGTTTCGCAACCGATGATGTGATGGCCTCTGGTGAACATCCTTTTGAACGCGCTGCGGCGACCGGCAAAACCGTGGCCGTTGTTGGCGCAGGACCAGCGGGTCTCGCTTGCGCCCATCGGCTGGCCATGCTGGGCCATGATGTGGTGATCCACGAAGGTAAGCCCAAGCCAGGCGGTCTGAACGAATACGGGATCGCGGCCTATAAATCGACCAACGATTTTGCACAGGCCGAGGTCGACTGGCTGCTGAAAATCGGCGGTATCGCTATCGAAACCGGTTCTTTGCTGGGCGAAGGCCTCTCTCTGGAGGGGCTGATTAAAAATTATGATGCCGTTTTCCTGTCCATTGGCCTGGCCGGTGTGAATGCGCTGCGGGCACAGGGTGTGGAAAAGGGCGGTGTGCGTGCTGCGGTCGATTTCATCTCGGACGTGCGGCAAGCGTCGGATCTTGCTGATCTGCCGGTCGGGCGGAATGTCGTTGTGATCGGCGGCGGAATGACGGCTATTGATGCGGCGGTGAAGTCGAAGCTGCTAGGGGCCGAGCAGGTCACGATCGCCTATCGCCGTGGGCGCGACGCGATGGGGGCCAGCCGATACGAGCAGGACCTTGCGGCCTCGCACGGCGTGCGGATCATGACCAATGTTCAGCCTGTCGCTGTGCATGGCAACGGTGCGGCGGTTGAGATCGAGCTGGAATACACCTCCAGCCAAAACGGTCAGTTGACCGGAACTGGTGAGACGGTTCGGCTGCCCGCGGATCAGGTTCTGAAAGCCATTGGTCAGACGCTGGATGGCGCGCCCGAAGGGCTGGAACTGGACGGCAACAAGATCGCTGTCAGTGGTGTTGGGCGTACTTCCATCTCCGGTGTCTGGGCTGGTGGAGATTGTGCGGCCGGGGGCGAAGACCTGACCGTGACCGCCGTGGCCGAAGGCCGGGATGCGGCGATGGACATCCACGCGAGCCTGGTTTTGTGATAGGGTGAGGCTTTCAAGCCAACCTATTCGCTGAGGTATCGTTATGTCCCAGATCGAAGACGCAGTTGCCAAACATTACACCACCGGTGCCTTGACGGACCGCGTGCGCGATGCGCTGAAAGCCAGCGGCGTGGACCCGGATGCGGCCACGGTCGCCGATCTGAAAGCCGGAGACGAGTTCCACACGGGCGGCGTTCTGGCCACCGATCACCTGTTTGACCAATTGTCCTTGACCCATGCGACGCGGGTGCTGGATGTGGGCTGCGGGATCGGCGGGACGTCGCGTTACGTTGTGGATCGATATGACTCGACAGTGACAGGGGTCGACCTGACACCCGAATTTGTCGAAACGGCAGCGGCACTCAGCGAGATCGTGGGGCATTCCGACAAGGTCGAATTCCACGTCGGCAGTGCTTTGGACATGCCGGTGCCGGATGCCGGGTTCGATCTGGCAGTTATGTTGCATGTGGGCATGAACATCGAAGACAAGGCTGGGCTGTTCGCCGAGGTTGCGCGTGCTTTGGCAACAGGTGGCAGCTTTGCGCTTTTTGACGTGATGGCCGGTGAAACAGACGAACCTCTGGCGTTCCCTTTGCCCTGGTCAAGCGTCGCTGAGACATCCTTTGTAGACGCGCCCGAGCTCTACAAGGACGCGGCCGCAGCGGCGGGGCTTGAGTTGGAGGCAGAGACGGATCGCACCGAGTTTGCGATTAAGTTCTTCGAGGAAGTCTTTGCAAAGATTGCCGAAAGCGGCCCTGCGCCGTTAGGTATCCACCTGATGATGGGCGAGACGGCGCCCGAGAAATTCCAAAACTACGTCGCAAACCTGCATGCCGGGCGGATTCGCCCGACCGAGATGATTTTCAAGAAAACCGGCTGAGGAGCCGGAAAGGAGTACCCATGGCTGACCTGACGACAGACTTTCTGGGCATTTCCAGCCCCAACCCCTTCTGGCTGGCCTCGGCCCCGCCGACCGACAAAGAATACAACGTCCGCCGCGCCTTCGAGGCCGGATGGGGCGGCGTGGTCTGGAAGACACTGGGGTCTGAAGGGCCTCCGGTCGTAAACGTCAACGGGCCACGCTATGGGGCGATCTATGGTGCAGACCGGCGGTTGCTGGGCCTGAACAACATCGAACTGATCACCGACCGACCACTCGAGGTAAACCTCGAGGAAATGGCCCGCGTGAAAGCCGATTTCCCGGATCGCGCTCTGATCGCCTCGATCATGGTGCCGTGTGAGGAGGGCGCGTGGAAAGCCATCCTGCCCCGCGTGGCTGAGACCGGCGCGGATGGGATCGAACTGAACTTCGGCTGTCCACACGGAATGAGCGAGCGGGGCATGGGTGCGGCGGTTGGGCAAGTGCCGGAATACATCGAAATGGTCACCCGCTGGTGCAAGATGTACTACGACCGCCCGGTTATCGTGAAGCTGACGCCGAACATTACCGATATTCGCAAACCTGCGGCGGCGGCCAAGAATGGCGGTGCAGATGCGGTGTCGCTGATCAATACGATCAACTCGATCACCAGCGTCAATCTGGACACGTTCAGCCCCGAGCCCTCGATTGATGGCAAGGGCAGCCATGGCGGCTATTGCGGTCCGGCGGTGAAGCCGATTGCGCTGTCAATGGTCTCGGAAATTGCGCGAGATGCGGAAACGCATGGTTTGCCCATTTCCGGTATCGGTGGCGTTACCACATGGCGCGACGCGGCAGAATTCATATCGTTGGGCTGCGGCAACGTGCAGGTCTGCACGGCGGCCATGACATATGGGTTCAAGATCATCGATGAACTGACGGCGGGTCTGTCCAAATGGATGGACGAGAAGGGTTATTCCAACGTCTCGGAAGTTGTTGGTCGTGCAGTCCCCAACGTAACCGATTGGCAGTATCTGAACCTGAACTACATCGCCAAGGCCAAGATCGATCAGGACCAGTGCATCAAATGCGGTCGCTGCTATGCCGCCTGCGAAGACACCAGCCATCAGGCAATTGCCATGTCACCGGACCGGGTGTTCGAGGTGATCGACGAAGAATGCGTGGCTTGTAACCTCTGTGTCGATGTCTGCCCGGTCGAGGGCTGTATTTCGATGGAGCCGATGGCAGCAGGAGAGGTTGACCCGCGTACAGGGCGCGAGGTTCAGCCGGACTACGCAAACTGGACAACGCATCCCAATAATCCGATGGCCAAGGCCGCTGAATGAGCAGGTTTGCGCAGATCTTTGAGGGGCCGTTGATACGGCCCCTTCGTTCAAGGTGTCAGAAGCTTTCGATACAGGGTGTCGACAAACGTTTCTGCGCCTTCGAACGGGTCTTCGTCGCCCAGGATCGCGCGAACCTGAACTTCGAAATCCGCGTAATGCTGGGTCAGGGCCCAGATCGAAAACATCAGGTGATAGGGGTGCACCCGCGCGATTTTGCCTTGATTCATCCATTTGGTCAGAAGCGTGGTTTTCTCATCGACCAATGCTTTGAGGTTTTGCGACAAAGCCTCGTGAATGCGCGGTGCGCCCTGAACCAGCTCGTTGGCAAACAGGCGGCTTTCTCGTGGTAACTCCTGACTCATCTGCAGCTTTCGGCGAATATAGGACAGCAGTTCCTCAAGCGGATCGCCGTTTTCGTCCAGATCGTGCAGCGGCGCCAGCCAGGTTTCCAGCAGGCCAGACAGAAGCTCTGTATGGATCGCTTCTTTTGACGGGAAGTAGTACAATAAATTCGGCTTACTCAGTCCGGATTCTGCCGCGATCTGATCAACAGTCGAGCCGCGAAACCCATGTGACGAAAACACGTTCAACGCGGCCTCTAGAATCGCAGCGCGGTTCTTTTTCTGAATACGGGTTGGGGCACGGTCGCTGGGCATCTGTTCGGGCTGTCTCTTTTTTTGTCAGGCACGCATGGACTAGGCCAAAAAGTTTGGTGGTGCACCGCAATTTCTTGACTGATGTCAAACCCGTGATAGCGTGAGTTTGACCAGATGGTCAAATCAAGACAGCAATAGCGAGCAAATCGCAAGCAACAGGGAAAGTGACTATGGCAGCTCCGGCGCAGAATCTCAGGATCAATGGCGACAGGTTGTGGGACAGCCTGATGGAGATGGCCAAGATCGGACCCGGTGTTGCGGGCGGCAATAACCGGCAGACGCTGACGGATGAAGATGCCGAAGGGCGCGCGCTGTTCCAAAGCTGGTGCGAGGAAGCGGGCTGTTCCATGGGGCTGGACCAGATGGGCAACATGTTTGCCATGCGCGAGGGAGCCGACCCAGAGGCTCTGCCAGTCTATGTAGGTTCGCATCTCGATACCCAGCCGACAGGTGGCAAGTATGACGGAGTGCTAGGTGTGCTGGGTGGGCTAGAGATCATTCGCACGTTGAATGATCTGGGCATCAAGACCAAGCATCCGATCATTGCGACCAACTGGACCAATGAAGAAGGAACGCGTTACGCGCCGGCCATGCTGTCCTCGGGCGTGTTTGCGGGGATGCACACGCAGGATTGGGCCTATGACCGTGAAGACGCGGAAGGCAAAAAGTTCGGCGATGAATTGCAGCGGATCGGCTGGCGCGGTGAGGAAGAGGTCGGCGCCCGCAAGATGCATGCCTTCTTTGAACTGCATATCGAACAGGGCCCGATCCTGGAGGCCGAAGGTAAGGATATAGGCGTCGTCACCCACGGTCAGGGCTTGAGCTGGACGCAAATCACAGTGACCGGCAAAGATGCTCATACCGGTTCGACCCCGATGCCAATGCGCAAGAACGCAGGGCTGGCCATGGCGCGTATTCTTGAGAAAGTGGATGAGATCGCTTGGTCGCATGCACCGCATGCTGTTGGGGCAGCGGGGCATATTGATGTGTACCCGAACTCACGCAACGTGATCCCGGGTAAAGTGGTGTTTACGGTCGATTTCCGCTCGCCCGAGCTGAATGTAATCACTGATATGGTAAACCGCCTGCGTGTGGCGGCTGAGGATATCGTGAACGAAATGGGCCTGCAGATTGAATTCGAAAAGGTTGGTGGTTTCGATCCCGTCAAATTCGATGAGGGTTGTGTGGCCGCCGTGCGCGACGCGGCAGAGCGGCTGGGGTATTCCCATACCGATATCATTTCGGGGGCCGGTCACGATGCCTGCTGGATCAATCGGGTCGCGCCGACCGCGATGGTGATGTGCCCTTGCGTGGATGGCCTGAGCCACAACGAGGCTGAAGAGATCAGCAAGGATTGGGCGGCTGCCGGTGCGGATGTTTTGCTGCATGCCGTCGTTGAGACGGCGGAGATCGTGGAATAGGGGGCGCTGCCCCCGGTCGCGGCAGGCCGCGACTCCCCCGGGATATTTTTAGCCAGATGAAGCAAGCGGCGCAGACCGCAACAGGGAGTTTGAAATGAGTACTGTCATCAAGAACGGGACCATCGTAACGGCCGATCTGACCTATAAGGCGGATGTTAAAGTTGAGGGTGGCGTGATCACCGAGATTGGGCCGGACCTGCGCGGGGACAAGGAGTTGGACGCCTCTGGGTGCTACGTGATGCCCGGTGGGATCGACCCGCACACGCATCTTGAGATGCCGTTCATGGGGACGTATTCCAGCGACGATTTCGAAAGTGGCACGCGCGCGGCTTTGGCTGGTGGCACCACGATGGTGGTGGATTTCGCACTTCCTAATCCGGGCGAGAGCCTGCTGGATGCGCTCAAGCGTTGGGACAACAAATCGACGCGGGCGAATTGTGACTACTCGTTCCACATGGCGGTGACCTGGTGGGGGGAGCAGGTGTTCGACGACATCAAGACTGTCATCGAGACGCGTGGCATCAACACGTTCAAGCATTTCATGGCCTATAAGGGCGCGTTGATGGTGAACGATGACGAGTTGTTTGCCTCGTTCAAACGCCTGGCCGAGTTGGGTGGCACCGCCATGGTGCACGCCGAAAACGGCGATGTGGTCGCTGAGTTGAGTGCGAAGCTACTGGCTGAGGGCAATACCGGCCCCGAGGCACACGCCTATTCCCGTCCGCCGCAGGTCGAAGGTGAGGCGACCAACCGGGCCATCATGATTGCCGACATGGCCGGTGTGCCTCTGTACGTGGTGCATACCTCCTGTGAGGAGGCGCATGAGGCCATTCGGCGCGCCAAGATGCAGGGCAAGCGGGTTTGGGGAGAACCTTTGATCCAGCACCTAACCTTGGATGAGAGTGAGTATTTCCACCATGACTGGGAGCATGCGGCGCGGCGGGTCATGAGCCCTCCGTTCCGGAACAAGCAGCATCAAGATAGCCTATGGAACGGTCTGCAATCGGGCACGTTGAGTGTGGTCGCAACGGACCATTGCGCCTTTACGACCGAGCAGAAACGCTATGGCGTGGGGGATTTCACAAAGATCCCCAATGGCACTGGCGGGTTGGAGGATCGGATGCCGATGCTCTGGACCCATGGGGTGAATACCGGGCGTTTGACTATGAATGAGTTCGTGGCCGTGACCTCAACTAACATCGCCAAAATATTGAATTGCTATCCTAAAAAAGGCGCGATTCTTGTCGGTGCTGATGCTGATCTGGTGGTTTGGGATCCCGACAAGGCCAAGGTGATCTCGGCCGAGACGCAACAATCGTCGATCGATTACAACGTGTTTGAAGGCAAGGAAGTGCGCGGACTGCCGCGGTTCACGCTGACCCGTGGTGCGGTTGCTGTGCATGATGGTGATATCCAGACGCAAGAAGGGCACGGAAAGTTCGTCTCGCGTGAGGCCAATACACATGTGAACAAAGCGCTGAGCACTTGGAAAGAGCTTACAGCACCACGCCCGGTGGAGCGCACGGGTATCCCGGCAACGGGGGTCTAAGTGGCAGTCATTCGGGGCGTTTTGGGGTATTTGGCAGCAGTGTTCTGCGCGTCTCTAATAATTTGGGGTTGGCAAATGAGCATCTTTGAACAGCCATGGCCAGCACAGTTAGGGTTTGTCATTCAGACGGGAATAATGTTGCCGTTGGCTGTCATTTTCTCAGCTGTTCCGGCATTTGCCCTTCGAATGATCGCGGCGATATTTCGCATTTTTCACCCGGCAGCAGCTGGGGCTGGTGGTACGGTTACGGGAGCAGCAGTGTATTTGTTACTCAATACGGAAAACATGACTGATCGACCATTGGCGGTCGATTTGCCCGGTTTGCTGTTGTTTAGCATCGCTGGTGCTATTGCTGGGTTGGTCTGGTTTTGGATCGAAAATTTGGGGATTACTACGAGATGACAATTGGCGAAACGGTTATTGAAGCCAAAAACCTCGACCTCACCTTCCAGACCAACGACGGGCCTGTCCATGCGCTGAAGAATGTGAACCTGACGATCAACAAGGGTGATTTCGTGAGCTTTATTGGCCCGTCTGGCTGTGGCAAAACCACGTTCCTGCGCTGTATCGCGGCGCTGGAAACCCCGACCGGGGGAACGCTGACCGTGAACGACATGACCCCGGATGAGGCGCGACGCAAGCGCGCTTATGGATATGTGTTTCAGGCTGCCGGATTGTACCCGTGGCGCACGATTGCCAAGAACATCAAACTGCCGCTTGAGATCATGGGATACTCGGCCGCAGAACAGGATGAGCGTGTTAAGAAGGTCCTGGAACTGGTTGATCTGGAAGGGTTTGGTGGGAAATTTCCGTGGCAGCTATCCGGTGGGATGCAACAACGTGCCAGTATCGCGCGCGCCTTGGCTTTTGACGCCGATATCCTGCTGATGGACGAACCGTTCGGGGCGTTGGATGAGATCGTGCGGGATCACCTGAACGAACAGCTTCTGGCGCTGTGGGCGCGGACTGAGAAGACAATCGGGTTCGTGACGCACTCGATCCCCGAGGCCGTGTACCTAAGCACCAAGATCGTCGTCATGAGCCCTCGACCCGGGCGGATCACGGATGTGATTGACAGCCCGTTGCCCAAGGAACGGCCGTTGGACATCCGCGATACGCCGGAATTCATCGAGGTCGCGCACCGGGTACGTGACGGGCTGCGGGCAGGGCATTCCTATGATGATTGACACTGTCCAGATCAGGCGCGCAAGGCCCGCAGATGTGGAAGCATGCGCCCGTGTGGTTCACGACTGGGTCAGCCAGACCGAGTGGATGCCCGAAGAATTATCGGTGGATCAGTTGGCAGGAATGATTGGTGAGGCGTTTGACGCGCGTGAGATCTGGGTCGCTGGTGAACCCGTTGATTGCTATATGTCGATCGACCCAAAAGAACAGAAGATCAGCGCTCTGTATTGCAGCCGAACCGGGCAGGGAATTGGCAAACACTTTGTTGATAAGGCGAAGGAAGGGCGGGATTTTCTCTGGTTGACCACGCATACGCTCAACACAGCGGCACAAAGGTTCTACCGGCGTGAGGGGTTCGAAGTAACAGCCGAGGAGCCGCCGGTGCCCCCGGATACGGTTCCCGTGTTCCGGATGGAGTGGCGCGCATGAAGCAGGCTCTTGCCGTGATAACGGTCCTGTTGGCGATTGTCGTGCTTTGGTATTTGGCCGTGGCGCCGATGAATATCCGTGTATCGCTGGATCAGGCGGAGCGCGCCGGGGAAACAGTGACGCCCGAGCTATCACGGGATCGCCAGCAGGTGTCGGCCTGGGTTTTGATGGCGCAGAACCCTTCGCATATCGCACGGGGTTATGAGTTGGATCGACCGCGCTTGCCAACCCCGGTCCAAGTTGGCCAAGAGCTTTGGAAGACCACCGGTGAAATGGCGATGCGCGGGCGTGCGATGTCCAAACGGTCGCTGATTTACCACGGATGGATCACCCTTCAATCAACGCTTTGGGGTTTTGTTCTGGGCACCGCGGTCGGCATTCTTGGGGCTGTCGCCATCGTCTATTCCCGCGTCGTAGATATGAGTCTGATGCCTTGGGCCATTATCAGCCAGACAGTCCCGATTGTGGCTTTGGCGCCGATGATCATTGTCCTAAGCTCGCAACTTGGGATCGAAGGGCGCGGGGTGCCGAAGGCCATCATCTCGGCCTATCTGTGTTACTTCCCGGTTCTGGTGGGGATGGTCAAAGGGTTGCGATCGCCAGCCGCTTCGCAATTGGATTTGCTAAGAACCTACAATGCGAACGGTCTGCAGGCGTTTCTGAAGCTGCGTCTGCCGTCGTCGGTGCCCTATCTGTTCACCTCTTTGAAGGTGGGTATCGCGGCCGCTCTGGTCGGTACAATTGTCGGAGAACTTCCAACAGGTGCAATTTCAGGCCTTGGCGCGCGGATATTGATCGGGGATCAGTTTGGCACGCCGCTTGCCATCTGGGCGGCTCTGTTCGCAGCGGCCATTCTGGCGGGGATTCTGGTGACCTTGCTGGATGTATTGCAGCGCGTGACCCTGAAACGCATGGGGATGAGCACATGAGCTGGTTGATCTTTGCGCTGATCTTCTGGGCTGGTGCCTGGTGGCTGAATGCATGGCTGGCGCGGTCGATCTATCGCGATTCCAGAGGTGTGCGGGTCTTTGTGCCTGTGCTGTTCGGTGTCACACTGCTGATCTTGTGGGAAGGTCTGGTGCGCGGGCTGAACGTCTCACCCGTGATCCTGCCGCCGCCGTCTATGGTGGCGCAGACCTTTGCGAACTCGACCGATATTCTGTGGCAGGACTTCACACAGACGGTGTTCAAGGGGGCACTTACCGGATTTGCTATCGGCAGTACCGCAGCTTTCCTCACAGCAATCCTTATCGACCGGTCGGTGTTTCTGACACGCGGTTTGCTGCCCATCGGGAATTTTGTCGCGGCTCTGCCCATCGTGGGGATTGCGCCCATTCTGGTCAGCTGGTTCGGGTTCGACTGGCAATCCAAAGCGGCCGTGGTCGTCGTGATGGTATTCTTTCCGATCCTTGTGAACACGGTACAGGGCCTGCGCGAGGCAGATGCGATGCAGTGTGATCTGATGCGCACCTATGCGGCCAGTTATATGCAGACACTGATCAAGTTGCGCCTGCCTGCGGCGATGCCGTTCATTTTCAACGGGCTCAAGATTGCCACCACGCTGGCGCTGATCGGGGCGATTGTGGCTGAATACTTCGGATCGCCCACGCGCGGCATGGGCTTTCGGATATCGACTGGGGTGGGCAGCCTGTCGATCGATCTGGTCTGGGCCGAGATTGCAGTGGCGGCCATGGCGGGTACGGTGTTCTATACATTGGTGGCAGGGATCGAAAAGGTGGTAACCTTCTGGCACCCCTCACAACGCGGATAACAAAAAGAAGACTGAACAGACCTCGAAAACGGGGCACACAAAGCAACTAGGAGAAGATGAAGATGAAAAAGCTACTCAGCGGGGCGGTTGCCGCCTTTAGCCTGGCCGCCAGTGCATCACTGGCTGCAGATGAAGTGAACCTGCAGTTGAAATGGGTCACGCAGGCCCAGTTCGCGGGCTACTATGTGGCGAAGGACAAGGGGTTCTACGAGGAAGAAGATCTGGACGTGACAATCTTGCCGGGTGGTCCTGACATTGCGCCAACGCAGGTGATTGCGGGCGGTGGGGCTGATGTCACCGTCGAATGGATGCCCGCAGCCCTTGCCGCACGCGAAAAGGGTCTGCCTTTGGTCAATATTGCCCAGCCTTTCAAAAGCTCGGGCATGATGCTGACCTGCTGGAAGGATGCCGGGATTGCCTCGCCCGAAGATCTGAAGAACCGCACCCTGGGCGTTTGGTTCTTTGGCAATGAATTCCCGTTCATGAGCTGGATGAGCAGCTTGGGTATCGATACCGGCGGCAAAAGCGAGAACGGTGTCGAGGTCCTGAAACAGGGCTTCAACGTTGATCCTCTGTTGCAGCGTCAGGCCGATTGCATCAGCACCATGACGTACAACGAATACTGGCAGGTCATCGATGCGGGCGTCAGCCCGAACGAACTGGTGACCTTCAAGTACGAAGATCAGGGCGTCGCAACGTTGGAAGACGGTCTGTACGTGCTGGAAGAGAACCTGAGCGACGCAGCTTTTGTCGACAAGATGCAGCGTTTCGTGCGCGCCTCGATGAAAGGCTGGAAATATGCAGAAGAGAACCCAGAAGAGGCCGCTCTGATCGTTCTGGACAATGACGCGACCGGTGCGCAAACCGAGGAACATCAGAAGCGTATGATGGGTGAGATTGCCAAGCTGACCGCTGGTTCGAATGGTGCGCTGGACCCGGCGGATTTTGAGAGGACTGTGGGCACATTGCTGGCAGGCGGATCTGATCCGGTCATCACCAAACAGCCCGAAGGAGCCTGGACACACCAGATCACGGATGCAGCCTTGAACTAAGTAATTCATCCTCGAAGCTGTTTTAGCGCGGTCCCAAATGGGGCCGCGTTTTTTTGTGCCGACTGTTGGAATTGTGCGTGTACTCGGTGTCAAATCAGGTTAGTATTCATCTGTAGAATTTCGCATTTCATCCGAAATAAATTGGATGATGGGGTAAAATGCAAGGATTTGCATCAGAATTCAGGATGGCGATGGGTCTTATCCTCAACGGGGATGCAGAGCTTTGGGCCATTGTGCTTTTGTCTCTGCAAGTTTCCCTGTTTGCCGTGCTGATTTCCGCGCTGATCGGAATGCCCATTGGGGCGGCTCTGGCGGTGGCACGGTTCCCTGGGCGGCGGGTTTTGATCGTGCTGATGAACGCGCTGATGGGTTTCCCGCCTGTGGTGGTTGGGCTGCTGGTCTATCTTATGCTCTCAAGATCAGGGCCCTTGGGCGTGTTGGAACTGCTTTACACACCAACCGCAATGATCATCGCTCAGGTCGTATTGGTCACGCCAATTGTGGCCGCGCTGACCCGCCAAGTGGTTGAGATGCTGGCTGAGGAGTACTCGGAACAGCTCCGTTCGTTGGGTGTGTCGCGATTGGCGTCTGTTCCGGTTCTGCTCTGGGATGCGCGCCTTGCTTTGGTCACCGCGCTGCTGGCCGGATTTGGCCGTGCGATTGCTGAAGTTGGGGCCGTGATCATCGTGGGGGGCAATATCAACCACGTGACGCGGGTGATGACGACGACGATTGCGCTGGAAACGTCAAAAGGCAACTTGGCGCTGGCACTGGCGTTGGGGGCGATCCTGATCGGGATTGCGGTGGCCGTGAATGCCATGGTCAGCGCGGCCAGCCTGCGGGCCGAGCAGGAGGGGTTGCGCCATGCGTGATCTGGTATCGGAAATGACCAATTGCCTGCAGGTCCGTGATGTACAAATCCGCCGCAATGGTTCCGCCTTGCTGGATGTTTCCAATCTGGTTCTGGATGGGCCCGGACCAACTTTGCTGTTGGGCCCAAACGGGGCGGGCAAAAGTCTGCTGCTACGTTGTTTGCACGGGCTGATCTCACCAGATCAGGGGCGAGTGTTGCAGGATAATGAGGCGTTGAACGCCGATCACATGGCCAGGCAGGCCATGGTGTTTCAGCAGCCGGTTCTTCTGCGGCGTTCGGTGTCAGCCAATCTGGATTTTGTGCTCAAGCGTCAGGGCCTGAAACGCGCAGCGCGCAAGGCGCGGATTGTCGAATTGTTGGCCGAAGGCGGGCTTGAGGGCAAAGCGCGGCAGTCCGCGCGTTCTCTGTCAGGTGGTGAGGCGCAGCGTCTTGCGATCCTGCGCGCGCTGGCGGCGACGCCCGAAACCTTGTTTCTGGATGAGCCAACAAGCGCATTGGACCCAAACGCGACGCAGATAATCGAACGCATGATCCTGCGGGCGTCGTCACGCGGCGTGCGAATTGTCATGGTGACACATGACATTGGGCAGGCGCGGCGGTTGGCAGCAGATATTGTCATGATGCAAGGCGGTCGTGTGGTTGAACACGGACCTGCCAAACAGGTTCTGGATTCCCCAGAAAGTGAAGCCTCTCGCTGTTATCTGGCGGGCGGCTTGGTGACTTAACAACAAATCGGAGATCATGATGGTTCGGGCAGTATTGCGCGCAGCGGTGGTGGGGCTTGGCCTGATGGCAGGTGCGAGTTTTGCAGAGGAGCCGTTCATCATTGTCCAGTCGACAACTTCAACACAAAACTCGGGCCTGTTGGACTATATCCTGCCGGGGTTCGAGGCTGAATCCGGGATCGATGTGCGTGTTGTTGCGGTCGGCACCGGACAGGCCATTCGCAACGCGATCAACGGGGATGGCGACGTATTGTTGGTGCATTCCAAACCAGCGGAAGAGAAGTTCGTGGCCGATGGCTGGGGTGTTGAGCGGTTTGATTTGATGTATAATGACTTTGTGCTGGTCGGGCCAAAATCGGACCCTGCTGGCGTCAAAGGTGGGTCAGACATTCTGTCCGCGCTCAAGGCGATCGAAGCGGCGAGTGCCGTGTTTGTCTCGCGCGGGGATGACAGCGGCACACATAAGGCCGAGATGGGGCATTGGGCGGATACCGGCATTGATCCGAGCCGGGCGTCCGGAACCTGGTACCGCGAAACCGGCTCGGGTATGGGAGCGACTTTGAATGTGGCCAGTGGCATGGGGGCTTATACACTGACAGATCGGGCAACATGGTTGTCATTTGGCAATCGGGGCGATCTTGAAATTCTGGTCGAGGCAGACCCGCGCCTGTTCAACCAATACGGGGTGATTCTCGTAAACCCGGACAAACATCCCAAAGTGCGCGCCAAGGCAGGGCAGCGGTTTGTCGATTGGCTGACAGGGCCAGACGGGCAGGTGGCCATCGAGTCATACCGCTTGCAAGGGCAGCAGGTGTTCTTTCCCAACGCGCGCTGAATGGACTTGTGGCTAGACTGTCCTTTATAGGATCAGTCCCTAGCCGCTGGCACCATTGTGGTGGACCTGTCCAAGACCGGTCAGGTCGTAGCCGCCAAACTCAGATGCGCGGGCTTTGAACGGGTCTGATCGCAGAAAGCCCAGCAGTTTCTGCATGGGCGCATCAAAATAGGCGCGTCGCCAGATCGCCAGATCCAGTCTTTCGGAATGGGTCGGTGAAAATCCAAGGTTGTAGAGGCCGGCCAAAGCCCCGAGGCCAAAACCTGCCTCGGCTTTGCCATCATGCAGGGTGATCGCCAGCTCTTCTTCGGTGCGGGCGCAGTTTGGCAGGGCATCCAGATCATCCCGGATCATGCCATGAGCTTCAAGCTGCGCATCGAACAAGCGCTGACTGGCTGCACTGTCCTGACGCAAGATAACGCGTCGGCCCTTGAGATCAGCAAAACCCGCGATACCTGAGGTCCCGGGTGCAAGAAGTAGGCCTCGTTGGCGCTGCGCGACCTCAACCAGCACAACAGGCGCCTCGCCCAGCGTGTCGCGTAAGGATTGGGTGTTGAACCCGTGTTCTTCGTGGATGTGCAATACGGCGGCCTGCGCACTGCGCTCGGCAAGCCGGGTCAGACCGTCGAATGAACCGTCGTAGTAGGTCGCCAGCCCCGATCCGCTTTCGCGCAGCGCCCAGTCCAGCAAGGGATCGTGGCTACCGGCGACGATCGGGGGCAGGGGTGGTTCGGCCACATGCGGGCCCGACCGTGAGGCGTTGAGCCAGGCGATGACCTCGGCCCGGGGAAACAGCAGCTTGCCCATTGCGCGGACGCAAGGCAGCTCACCCGATGAGGCCAGATCGTAGGCCTTGCGCTCGCCGATCCGAAGCAGGTCGGCCAGTTCTTTGGTGGTCAGATATTCGGGCATTTAATCCAGACGTACAGCTGCGCCAGAGGTGGCTTCTTCCGCGCTGAAACCCATCTGGTCCAGCGTGTAGGGGGCGGCAACGGTGATAACGACCATCGCGGCCAAGGCGGCAAGAAAGGCTTTCATGGTCTCCTCCGGTTCAGTTTCGATCAACCGTTGCACGGCGCAGGAAAGCAATCAGGTCGTCCCGGTCTTGCGCTTGTGTGATCCGCTGCATCGGCATCTTTGATCCAGGAATGTAGTGATCCGGCCCCACGTCGAAAAGAGCGTTTATCGTCTCGTCATTCCAAATGATATCAGAGTCTTGCAGCGTTTCCGAGTAGAAATAACCCGGTAGGGTGCCAGCCTGCCGCCCAAAGATACCGTGAAGCGTAGGGCCAGCGCGGCGTTGCCCATCAGATGTAAGGCTGTGACAGATCGAGCATTTGCGGGCAAATTGGCGCTCTCCATTGCTCATTTCAGCGGGATCTTTCAGAAAGCTGGGCTCGGCTGTCGCCATTTGTTCCTGATCACCAAGGGCAGACACCGGCCAGCTATACATGGCCTCATCGATGCCACCGGCATGGATATTCTGCCCATCTGTTGAAAACGCCAAGGCCCAGACCGGGCCGCGCAGGGTAGCGCGGAAATCGCTGGCGATGCGCCAGTTTTCCGTGTCGATCACCATGATATAGCCTTCGCCGTCACCGACGGCCAAAAGCGAGCGATCCGGGCTGAGGGCAAGGGCCAGAATCGGGCGACGATCCAGTGTGAAATCCCGTTCCTCGCCTGTTGAAAGATCGCGGATGCGGGTCACGCCATCGACCGCGCCATAGGCGATCCAGCCGTCATCTTCGTTCAGGATCAACTCGTTCAAGCCAAACCCATGTTCGACCAGTCGCAGCACCTCTTGCCCGTTCGAGACATCCCATTTCCGCAGGCTGCCATCGACCCCGGCAGAATAAAGCTGGGTACCATCGCGTGAAAATGCCACCGCATTTACCCCGCTGCCGGTTGGCCCAAGCAGTGTTGGGTCTGACCCGTCAACGGGCCAAACGCCTATGGTGCCATCCCAACTGGCGGTGGCCACATGCGTTTTTGAGGCTGCGATGCCGACGATCTTGCCTTTGTGCTGGCCAACGACTTCTCCGCCCGGCCAGCGGCGCAGGGTGAAATCGTCCCCGGCTGAATAGATCGCAGTGCCATTGAAGACGACCGCGTTGACCGCCGCTTCGTGGCCTTCCAGCCATTTGGGTGTCTGGTCTGACCACACCCCGACCGAGTTGTCGAAACTGGCCGTTGCGATCCGGCCATCCGATGCGGTGGCAATTCCCATGATTGGGCCACCATGCCCCTTGAGCGTGAAGAAATCAGCCCAAGCGGGAAGGGGGATCAGAGCAAACGCCAGAACCAGCGAACGCATTTATTCTGCGGGTGAGGCCGCTGCCTTGCTGGCCTCTTTTTCCTGCACCTCTTCCAACCACAGTGAATGGTGTTCGCGGGCCCATTGCTCCTCGACTTCACCAGTGCCCATGGCGTCAAACGCGCCCTCCATGCCGATGGAGCCAAGGTAGATATGCGCCACGATGATCGCGATGAACACATAGGCAACCATCACATGCCAGACCTGCGCGTATTGCATCTCTTCCTGTGGTGACATCTGGACGGGCAGGCTCAGGCCCAAAGCCTGCGGAATGCCGGTTGAATTGGCAACGGCGAATGTCTTGGCGAACATGGGCAGTTCGAAGGGGAACAGCAAAGATAGACCTGACAGGCTGATTGAGGTGCCCAGCACTATGCAGGCCCAAAAGATGATCTTTTGACCCGCATTGAACTTCCTAGCGGGCGGATGGCTGCCCTTGGTGAACAGCCCCCCTCCGGCGGCGAGCCATTTCAGGTCGGTCCGGTTTGGAATGTTATGTGAAATCCAGTTCACCGTGACGATGATCAGGCCCAGCATAAAGGCCCAGGCCAGGTTATTGTGCAGCCATTTGCACCCTTGGGCGATCACCGCAAACCCTTCCCTGCCAAAAATCGGGATCAGGACGTCGCGACCATAGAGGGTGAGCAATCCGGTAATTCCGAGGATGATAAAGGATCCGGCAAAAAGCCAATGACCAAAGCGTTCGAAGCTTTTGAAACGCGTAACCGTTCGGCCCGTTTTTTCACCATCTATGCGAATGCGGCCGCGGATCAGGAAGAAGAGGAGGATCAGACCCAGCATTCCGGCGATGATATAGCTCCCGTATTCGCGCAATGGTCCGGTGCGGAATTGCCACCACCACATCCCGCCGTCTTGAATTAGAACACTGTCTGCCGGGCCGCGCGATGACACGGTAACATCTGCCGATCCGAAGCGCAGCGCGCGGTATACATCGCTGTCCGAGGATACGCCGCTAGGTCCAAACTGCCCCAAGAGCCCTTCGACATTGCCCTGGCCGGTGTTCTCCGATCGAAAACTGTTATCCACTTTTTCGCCGCGCTGGCGGGCCAGGATATCTTCGAGCGTTGACGCACCCCCGGTCGAGGTGCGTTCATTTGTGGTGGCCGGCGCCTCGGTCTCGTCGGTTTGTGCGACGACGGCTTGAGCCATCCCAATTGTCAAAAGCAATGCGATGAGTATGCGGAACATCTGAACCTCGGTCAAAATTCCAGATCAGGCGACCCACGGGTGCGGGTCGCCTGTTTGGTTCATGAAAGCGGACTTAACCGTCTTTCTGGTCGTAGGCGGTGCCCCATCCCCACGCGCCCGAGCCAAACCCGCGCGCGACGACGCGCTCGCGATAGATGGCCGAGACCACATCGCCGTCACCGGCGAGCAGGGCTTTGGTGGAACACATCTCGGCGCAGATGGGCAGTTTACCCTCGGCGATCCGGTTGCGACCATATTTGGCGAACTCTGCGGTCGAGTGCGTTTCTTCGGGGCCGCCAGCGCAGAAGGTACATTTGTCCATCTTGCCGCGCGATCCGAAGTTGCCCGCCTGTGGGTATTGCGGCGCGCCGAACGGGCACGCGTAGAAGCAATAACCACAGCCAATGCACAGGTCCTTGGAATGCAGGACGACCCCTTCTTCGTTCTGATAGAAGCAGTCGACCGGGCACACCGCCATGCAGGGCGCGTCTGAGCAATGCATACAGGCCACCGAGATCGAGCGTTCGCCCGGGTCGCCGTCATTGATCGTCACCACCCTGCGGCGGTTCACGCCCCACGGTACCTCGTGCTCGTTCTTACACGCGGTGACGCAGGCATTGCACTCGATGCAGCGTTCGGCGTCGCAGAGAAATTTTGCTCTTGCTGCCATTTTCTCTTCTCCTCCTTACGCTGCCCAGATCTTGCAGAGAGTCGCTTTGGTCTCCTGCATCTGGGTCACTGAATCGTAGCCATAGGTCTGGGCGGTGTTAGTACTTTCACCCAGCACATAGGGGTCAGCACCGGCGGGGTATTTGTGCCGCTGGTCCTCGCCTTGGAAATGGCCACCAAAGTGGAATGGCATGAAGGCCACACCGGCACCGACCCTGTTGGTCAGCATCGCCATCACCTTGACCTTGCCGCCCTCAGGACCTTCGACCCAGACCTGTGATCCATCACGAATACCAAGATTGTTGGCATCGCGTGGATTGATCTCGACGAACATGTCCTGCTGCAGCTCGGCCAGCCACGGGTTCGACCGTGTCTCATCGCCGCCGCCTTCATATTCGACCAGACGACCTGACGTAAGGATTATCGGGTAATCCTTTGAAAAATCGTTCTTTTGGATCGAAGCATACAGGGTGGGCAGGCGATAGGCCTGACGGTCCTCGTAGGTTGGGTAGTCCGCCACCAGATCACGCCGGTTGGTATAAAGCGGCTCGCGATGCAGTGGGATCGGATCCGGGAAGGTCCAGACAACCGCGCGGGCTTTGGCGTTCCCGAAGGGCGCACAGCCATGCTCGATCGCAACCCGCTGGATACCGCCAGACAGGTCGGTCTTCCAGTTGGTCTCTGGTCCTGCAACGGCGTCGATGGCTGCGCGTTCCTCAGCCGTCAGATCACCGTCCCAGCCAAGGTCCATCAGCATTTGCATCGTGAATTCGGGATAGCCATCCTGAATTTCCGATCCAACGCTATAGACCCCTTCGGCCAGCAGGTTGTCACCATCACGTTCCACGCCAAAGCGCGCGCGGAAGGTCAGGCCACCTTCGGCCACTGGCTTGGACATGTCATAGAGGTTTGGTGTCCCCGTATGACCCATCTCGGCCGTTCCCCAGCAAGGCCAGGGCAGACCGTAATATTCGCCGTCGTTTGGCCCACCAATGGCTTGCAGCGTGGTTCTGTCGAACGTGTGCTGGTTGGCCATATGGCTTTTCAGGCGCTCTGGCGACTGACCGGTATAGCCGATGGTCCAGAGGCCCGAGTTGAACTCACGCGTGATGCTTTCAACATTCGGGGTTTCCGGGTCTTCCATTTCGATGTTGCGGAAGAACCGATCTGCCCAGCCGAACTTGTTGGCGAACTTGGCCATGATGACCTCATCCGGCAGGCTTTCGAACAGCGGATCAACCACCTTGTCGCGCCACTGCAACGACCGGTTCGACGCCGTGACCGAGCCACGGGTTTCGAACTGCGTACAGGCGGGCAACAGATAGACACCATCGGTGCGGTCATGCAGAACGGCGGAAACGGTGGGATACGGGTCGATCACGACCAGCATGTCCAGCTTTTCCATCGCCGTCTTCATTTCCGTCATCCGGGTCTGCGAGTTGGGCGCGTGGCCCCACAGAACCATGGCACGGACATTATTGTCCTGATCCATGTTGGCCGGGTCTTCCAGAACACCGTCGATCCAACGAGAGACCGGGATGCCGCGTTCATTCTGCAGCGGCTTGTCCTTGCCTTCCTTGTCTTTGATCGTGGCGAACTGGCCAGCGAGCCATTCGGGTTTTTCACCCCAGACACGGGCCCAGTGACCCCATGCACCTTTTGACAGGCCGTAGTAGCCGGGCAGGGTGTGGGACAGAACACCAAGGTCCGTCGCGCCCTGCACGTTGTCATGGCCGCGGAAGATGTTGGTGCCACCACCCGAGGTGCCCATGTTGCCAAGCGCAAGCTGCAGCACGCAATAGGCACGGGTGTTGTTGTTGCCGTTGGTGTGCTGGGTGCCACCCATGCACCAGATCACGGTGCCGGGGCGGTTGTTGACCATCGTCCGGGCAACGCGCTTGAGCTGCGAGCCAGGCACACCGGTCACACGCTCGGTTTCCTCCGGGTTCCAGTTGGCAACCTCGGTGCGGATTTGATCCATTCCCCAGACACGGGTGCGGATGAACTCTTTGTCCTCCCAACCGTTGTCGAAGATATGCCAAAGGATACCCCAGATCAGAGCAACGTCGGTGCCGGGACGGAACCGCACATACTCATCCGCATGTGCTGCGGTGCGCGTGAATCGCGGGTCGCAGACGATCAGCGGGGCGTTGTTCTGCTCTTTCGCGCGCAAAACGTGCAGCAGCGAGACGGGGTGCGCCTCGGCCGGGTTGCCGCCGATGATGAAGATGGCCCGAGAGTTGTGGATGTCGTTATACGAATTGGTCATGGCGCCGTAGCCCCATGTATTCGCAACACCCGCAACTGTGGTCGAGTGGCAGATACGGGCCTGATGGTCTACGTTGTTCGTGCCCCAGTAGGCGGCGAACTTACGGAACAGATAGGCCTGTTCGTTGTTGTGTTTGGCGGAGCCCAGCCAGTACACGCTGTCCGGCCCGGATTCCTGACGGATGTTCATCATGCCATCGCCGATCTCGTCGATCGCCTGTTCCCAGCTGATGCGCTTCCACTCGCCCCCTTCCTTTTTCATCGGATATTTCAGGCGGCGTTCGCCGTGGGCGTGCTCGCGGACCGAGGCCCCCTTTGCGCAGTGCGCACCCAGGTTGAACGGGCTGTCCCAACCGGGTTCCTGCCCGACCCAGACACCGTTCTGAACTTCGGCTACGATTGTACAGCCGACCGAGCAGTGGGTGCATACGGATTTGATGTTTTCAACGGCCTGATTGGCCGCTGTCTGGGCACTGGCAGGCGTCACGGTTCCACCCGTGGCGCTGATCGCGGCAAGGCCGCCGATCGTCAGGCCCGAGCCACGCAAGAATGCGCGGCGATCGACGGTTTTCTCGCCGACCTGGGACAGGATACTTGTCCGCTGGGGGCGTCTCGCAACCCCGTTGGTCTTTTTCCTAAGCATTGTTTTCCTCCCTTGCTGGCCATGTAAGCCATGGCTGGCTTGGTACTGTTGATGCCGACGTCAGGGCCAATCGCAACCGTCAGTCGGGTGGTGACATCGTCCGGCTGGTGCGCCGGGCGCAGTCGTCGTGCTGAAAGCGCGCTTTCAATTGGCTTAGAAGCGCGCGCTTTCCAGATACGCGCGGGTATGCGCGGTGTCCTGCATGCGGGTCTCGTCCGTCGGCAGCTCGGCTGCTTCGGCTTGACCGCTCAGGCTGGCAGCGGCAACAGCAGCAGGCGCTGCGGTTCCGGCCAGTTTCAGGAAGTCGCGGCGCGTCGCGCCTTCTTCCTTGGTCTTGCTCATGGGTGTCTCCTTTCCCATTTGCGATCTAGCGCCAATTCGGGCGCTGGCGAGTAGCGGGTTATGCCGCCGTCATTCGGAACGCCTCGCGCTCGATCTCCATGAAAACCCGACCGGCAGTACCGACCGAAGCATAGAGAACCGAGTTTTCAGCGGCTTCCAAATCCGAATAGAAATGCGCGGCCCAGGGGCCGATATGTTTGTTCCAGAACGCTTTTTGGTCTTCCAGCGTGGCAGGTGTGCCGAAGCGTCCAACGATCATGCCTGCCATCATCTCCATCAATGAGGCGATGTTGTCTTCAGGTTCGAACACGTTTTGCGCCCGAGTGATGCCGCGCACGGCCATATCATTGCGCAATTGCGCCAAAGGTTTTTCGTTCAGGAAACCAGTCAGGTAGAAGCTGGCATAGGGCAACAACTCACCACGCCCCAAGCCAATGAACAGCGCGTTGAACTCGCGCTCGGCGGCGGCGGGTTTGGTGACCTTGGCCACGCGGGACATCGCCTGAATGGCGTGTCCCAGATCGGTTTCATCTCCGCTTAGCCCAGCCATCTGGTCCAGCAGCAATTGATCCGGTGGACCGGCCAGAAGCAGACCGAGGAAATTGTAGAAATCCGCGCGCAGCCGATCCTCGGCTGAGATATCCAGTGTTTGCGCGTTATCTGCGGTCATGCGTTATCCTTCGAATTCAAATCTCATGCGACGCGGGGCAGGGGGAAGCTCTGTGATCTCGTCCTCCGCATCGAGCTCGGCCATTGGGACAGGTTTCGGGGCTGACTCCGCAGCCATGATTGGCTGGACCTCAGGCTCATCCTCCGGCTCTTGAATCTCAGCCTCGATTTCATCTTCCTCGGTCTCAGCCGCCAACGCCTCGACATGAGCCAGCATCCCCTTTCCGACCTGATACGCGGTTTGCAGGTTCTCAATCACGCAGGCGGCGTCGGTGTAATCCTCGCCGTAGTCGACAAGACCATCCACATTGGCCAGCACCGGGTTCAACCGCCAAAGACGTCGCAGAGCGCGGCGGCGCAGACGGTCTGGCACAGCTTTGGCCATGAAACCTGATACATCATCGCCCGCCTGCAAGTTATCCGGGTCGGGCAGGTCAAACTCGGCCAATATCTCGGCATCGCTTTTTTCTTCCAGTTCGGCCTGCTGAAGGGCAATCACCTGTTCTTCGGCGGCGATGGCCTCGGCCTCAGCTTCGGCCTGAACGGCAGCCTTGCGGCGGGACCAGAAATCGCGGTTCTGGGTCATTGCACGACCCTCCGCGGCGCGCGGTATACGTCTGAATCTTGCCGGATCCGCGCATCGCCTTTGCCATCCTCAACCAGATCGGTCCGTTTCTTGTCGCGGCGGCGTTTGATGAAAACCTCATCGCGGTGATGTTCCAAGGTAAAATCACGAACCCAGGCAATCAAACCTTCGGACATCGGGATTTTCTCGACCAGCTCCTCACCCGTATCCGCATAGTCCTGGCCTTCGAACGGAGAGGCTGTGATCAGCACCGCATCCATCGGGCGTTTCCCGTCCAATGCATCGCGCAGAACCAGATAAATTGACGGTTGCCCATCAGACAGGTTGACCATGTAGGCCTCAGTCTCATCCACCCAAAGGGTCAATGGCAGGGTGGCAGCGTGATATTCGACAGCATCACCCTCACGGCGCAGTTCAACCCAATCCGCAGGGCCTGCACCCGGCAGGGCAGCGACCGCGCGCCAGTTCCACTTGGCCCAGCGGGTGACCCCGGGCGTTTTGCGCACAATGACGCCAACTGGCATTTCGATACAGCTTGCGGCCTTGGCCACTGGCTCCTCCCCGTAAGGCTCTCCCGTGCCTTACCCTGCGTCTACTATGGTACACAAAATACCGATCTGCCAAGCCTGTATTATGTGCAAATCCGCGTGATCGACAAAAATTTAACATGTGAAATTCCGAGTATTTCTATAAGAAAATACAAGCCTTGCAGAATGCCGGTAGCAAATTGGGTTACGTTTGAAGTGTGGATTGTAAGCTGCAGGATACCATCTAAAGTGGGAAGATAAGGAAGCTGTCCGGGGGAGGGACATGGCCACCAAACTTATTCTATGCGACTGCGAAGGGTCGCAATCCGTCGATGCCGAGCGGATCGGATCCGCCTGCGATCTGGAGTGTTCGAAGATTCACACCGGATTGTGTACCCGCGAACTTGGTTTGATGGCCGATGTTCTGAAAGGCGAAGACCCGGTGCTGATTGCCTGTGCGCAAGAGCAGGAAGTGTTTCGGGACCTTGCCGAGGATCTGGGTGTTGAATCGCCCGCATTTGTGGACATCCGGGATCGCGCGGGCTGGTCAGAGCAGGCGCAGGATGCGGCCCCTAAAATGGCTGCACTGGCGGCTGAGGCCATTATCCCGATGCCAATCACACCCAGCATGGATGTGATTAGCGAAGGGACCTGCTGCATCATTGGACCCTCCGAAGTTGCGTTTGAACTCGCGGATCGTCTGGCCGACGTGCTGGCCGTGACAGTTCTGACAATTGATGGCGGGCATCCCATGACGCGGTCTTTTGACGTGGTACAGGGGCAGGTACGGTCGGTCACTGGCGCGTTGGGAGGATTTACGCTGCGGATTGACCAGTTGCAGCAAATGGAGCCTGGGGGTCGCGGCGCTTTCGCCTTGTCCGATCCGCGTGATGGGGCCAGATCCGCCTGTGACATTCTGATTGATTTAGCAGGTGGCACGCCGTTGGTTCAGGCCCCCGCCAAACGCGAAGGGTATCTGCGTGCCGATCCGCGCGATCCGTTGGCTGTAGCGCGCCTGGCGTTTGACGCGGCGCAACTGGTGGGGACGTTTGAAAAACCGCTCTATGTACGGCTTGAGGAAACGCTCTGCGCCCATTCGCGCGCCGAACAGGTCGCCTGCACCAATTGCCTTGACATCTGCCCAACCGGTGCGATCACATCAGCCGGAGAGCATGTCGCAATTGACCCGATGATCTGTGCAGGTTGCGGGGCCTGCGCCGCCTTGTGCCCTTCGACCGCGATCACCTACGAGGATCCGCCGGTATCCGCGATCCTGTCTCGCATGCATGTTCTGGCGCGCACCTATCGGCGGGCCGGTGGCAGTGCACCGCGCTTGCTGGTGCATGATGCCCACGGGGCTGAGATGATCCGGTTGGCCGCACGTTTTGGCCGTGGCCTGCCCGCCGATGTGATCCCGATGGAGCTGAGTGTCATCTCGGGGTTCGGCCATGCCGAGATGTTGGCGGGTCTGGCCCACGGGTTTGCACGGGTGGACATCCTGCTTGCGTCAACGACTGAGCGGGATGCACTGGATAGGGAACTCGCGCTGGCTTCGGCCATCGCCACAGATGCCGGTCTGAGTCTTATTGATGAGGCCGACCCGGACGCGTTGTGCGATCTGCTTTATGAGCAGGCTGTTCCGCCGCCGCTGAAAGACGCTGTATTGCCCTTGGGCAATCGCCGACAGATCACGCGGCTGGCAGCACAAGCTTTGAACCCAATGATGGAAGAGCCGCTATCCTTGCCAGAGGGCGCCCCGTATGGTGCGGTTGCAGTGGATACGGATGCCTGCACCTTGTGTCTTAGCTGTGTGTCGCTGTGCCCCTCGGGGGCATTGATCGACAATCCGGACAAACCGCAACTGAACTTTCAACAGGATGCTTGCTTGCAATGCGGCCTATGCCGGAACATTTGCCCCGAGGATGCGATCACACTGGTGCCGCAGCTGGATCTGAGCGACACGGCCCTGTCTCAGCAGGTGTTGAACGAAGAAGAACCTTTTGCCTGTGTCGAATGTGGTGCCCTGTTCGGTGTGAAATCGACGGTGGAACGCATCATGGAGAAGCTTTCGGGCACGCATCCAATGTTTGCCTCGTCCGAACAGGCACGGATGATCCAGATGTGTGACAATTGCCGGGTCGGCGCGCAATTCAAGATGGAGGACAATCCGTTCCAGTCCAATCCCAAACCTCGGGTGGTTACGACGGATGATTATTTCTCAAAGCGGAAGGATCATTGATGTTGCAGCGGCTTGCCAAGATCCGCCGCTTCGATGATCGAAACAAAGGCCAAGATGGCGTCGAGGTCGTCCAATGTCATCTCAACCGGATGAATGGGCGATGGGCGCACCGGATCGAAGGGCGGCGTCAGCCCATCTATCTGGGTGAACGCAGGGTGAGGGTTCAGCGCAAAGAAGGCCTGAAACCGTTCATCCCAATCCGGAAGGCTGCGCAAAACCGCGAAAGAGGGGGTCGAGCCCAACCCGTTCATCCGATTTTTGGGACCGATCACGTGACAGCGGCCACAATGGGTCATCGAAAGCTCTTCGCCCAGGGTCACGTCACCATCGGTTGTGGTTGCGGTATCGGCAACGGCGACCTCAAAACTGGCACTAAAGGGGGCGCCCTGATCGGGTGTAAAGCTTTCGACCGTGCGTTTTCCGATATCGGATGTCAGCCAATCCCGGAATCGGGTCTGCCGGGGGTCGTCCTGAATGCTCAGATGGTAGATCACACCGTCGCGGGCAAAGACCGGATCACCGGTTGGGCCCGCCGTCAGCGACATAATACCGCTTTCGTCTGCGATAACGCGTATCCCGGTCTTGAGCGAAAAGCGTGGAAGAATATGTTGCAACAGGCCGGTGTCTGTTACCTCGGACGGGGCGGTCAGGCCGATGGCCTCTTGCGACCCGGAAGGGGTGGCGGTGAGCGTCAGGCTGAGGCACAACAGGACAAAGCGCATGGCCAAACCTAACGGCCAACAGGCAAATGCGTCAAATGAACCAGGAATGACGGAGACAGGTGCGATGAAATGCAGCCATGCGATGGAGCAGGTTTTGGGGACGAAGGCATGAGTGTCCGTGACGCGGTTCTGGCGAACCTGAAAAAGATCACTGACCCGGTCTCTGGTCAGGATATTGTCAGCGCAGGCGTTGTCCGTGCACTGAATGTCGAAGGCGATACCGTCCGGTTTGTCATAGAGATCGATCCCAAACATGCCGAGCGTATGGAACCCGTGCGCGCGGCAGCCGAACAGGCCGCACAGATGGTGGATGGGGTCGCCAAGGTCTCGGCCATGATGACCGCACATTCCGATAAGGCCCCGCCGGATCTGAAGCCCAAGCCCAAACCATCGCAGACCGGTCCGCAGGCCGTACCCGGTGTGGATCGGATCATCGCCGTGGCCTCGGGCAAGGGTGGGGTGGGTAAATCCACCGTATCCGCCAACCTCGCCTGTGCTCTGGCTGCCGAAGGCCGGCGGGTGGGTCTGCTGGATGCGGATGTCTATGGCCCATCGCAGCCTCGCATGCTGGGCGTATCGGGTCGCCCGGCCAGCCCAGATGGCAAGACGATCCTGCCGCTACGCAATCACGGTGTCACTATGATGTCGATGGGTCTGATGACCAACGAAGGACAAGCGGTTGTCTGGCGTGGCCCCATGCTGATGGGCGCATTGCAACAGATGATGAGTCAGGTGCAATGGGGTGCGCTGGATGTGCTGATCGTCGATCTGCCACCCGGCACTGGCGACGTGCAACTGACGCTGAGTCAGAAATTCCAGGTGGATGGTGCCATCGTTGTCTCAACCCCTCAGGACGTGGCCCTGATCGATGCCCGCAAAGGGATCGACATGTTCAACCAGCTTAAGACGCCGATCCTTGGGATGATCGAAAACATGTCGACGCATATCTGTTCGAACTGCGGGCACGAGGAACATATCTTTGGCCATGGCGGTGTCGCCTCTGAGGCTGAGGGTCTGGGCGTTCCTCTGTTAGGGGAAATCCCGCTGCATCTGGACATCCGTCTGGCTGCAGATGGCGGCGCACCGATTGTCGTCAGCAAACCTGACAGCGCTCAGGCAGATTCTTTCCGCAAGATTGCCCGTGACCTGATTGCCAAAGGCAACGCATGAGTGATCCGGTCTTCCCTCCGTTGCTAACAGGTCTCGCCGCGAAGGGGGGCGAGGACCCGTTCGAAAAGGCTCAGGCCATGGCGGCTTTGGGCTGTGATGCGGGCACGGTGATTTGCAACATTCAGGCCGACCGCCTGCGCGTGGCCATCGTGTTCGCACCCGAGGTGCCATTGCAGGATGCCATGGCGATGCTGCCATTGTGCGCCGTTGGGTTCCAGAATGCGCTGGGCGCGTTGGCCCCGCCCGAAGTGGCCGTGCATCTTGGTTGGGACGGGCTGATCTGCGTGAATGGTGCGAAATGTGGACAGTTTCATGTCGCAGCCTCGACCACAGACCCGGATCAGATGCCCGACTGGCTGGTGATCGGATGGGAACTGGCGCTGCTGCAAACCAGCGATGCACCGGGGAACACCCCGGACATCACCGCGCTTTACGACGAAGGTTGCGCCGACGTGTCTGCAACTCAACTGGTGGAAAGCTGGTCACGGCACATGCTGACCTGGCTCAACCGCTGGCAAGAGGACGGCAACGCGCCGTTGCATGGCGAATGGCTGGGCCTTTTGCGCGGAGTGGGGGAACCTCTCACCGACGGGGGTGTCTTCCTAGGTACGGATGAACGATTTGGCATGTTGATCCGGAATGGTGAAGAGACCCACCTGCGCCCGCTGACAGAGCTATTGGAGGCAAGCCAATGAAACTCGCCCGCGCGATACACTTCGATGAAAGCGATATGAACGTGTTTCATTCCCCTGCGCGGACCGGGGAATGGTGCATCTCGGGCGGGTTCGAGTTTTCGAATTGGGGGCAAGGCGATCTGGAGGGGAAATCCCGACAGGCCTTTGCCAATGGCTGGTTGGGGCTGGAAACTTTTGGGCGCGTGACCTTTGTTGCGGTGACCCAGATTGAAGTGGCAGAAAAAGATCAGATCATTCGGAATCTGGCTGAGCATTTCGTGCAGTTCTACGGTGCGCCTTCGGTCGAAGCGGCACACGGCGTGGCGCAATCGGAAATCGATCATATGTCGGAGCTTTGCGAGGACCACGCGCCAAACACGCTGTTGACCGTCGCACGCGAGCTGACGGAAAGCGGCGTGCATGAAGCGTTTCGGGTGATCACACCGCAAGAGACGCAGTTAGAGGCGCTGGCCGTGCATGGGTCGCTTGACGACTAGACGTTATCGACAAAACCACCGAACTGACCGCGTTTAAAGATCAGGCCTTTGCCGGTGCGGTACATCACCTGTTCGACCTGACCCACAAGGATCAGGTGATCCCCGGCTTCATGTTTGGTGTGCAACTCGCAGTCGAACCTAGCCAGACATTCGGCCAGCTGCGGGCGACCGGATGCGTCCAACTCCCACTTGGCATGTGAGAAATCGGTGCCGTCGCGGGCGAATTTCAGCGCGGCGTCCTGTTGTTCCTGCGCCATGACGTGGATCGCGTAGTGCTGGCAGGAATTGAACGCGTTGAAGCGAAACGAGTCTTTGGCCAGACACCACAGCACCAAAGGTGGATCGAGCGATACGGATGCAAAAGAGTTCACGGTGATCGCACGGGGGCCGTTTTCCGTATGTGTGGTCACAACCGTAACACCGGTCCCGAAACAGCCCAATGCCGCGCGAAAATCGCTGCTTTGATCGGGGCCGGGGATAAAGGTTTTCTCGGTCATCGCACGCTCTTGTCTTCGCCGCGCCTCAGGTGCCATGCGGCAAAGGGTTTGTCCATCAAAAGCTTTGATCAATGCCAAGTCATCAAGTTTCCCAGTTTTACCTGGCCAACAGACGATACTTACCTCAGCTCATCAGGTTGAAGCGTCTTGATACTCGGATGTGGGTGTGCTCGAAACACTTATCGTTTTTGCTCCAACCAAATTACACTTTAGGACGTGAAAAACCCATAAAAACTGCTGCTTACATGTTCTTCGTCGGCGTTTGACAATGTTGTATATGACGCTGATCAACGGATAGGCCATCTTGATTTCAGATGATTTCGCGACCATTGAGGCCGATTGGAATTGAGACGGTTGTCAAGTGAGACGGCAGCATGACGCTCAGACTTGCGTTAAGTGCTGTTCTGAGTTGATTTTGCGCGATACAGTTTAATCTATTATAACAAGTCTTTAACTCACCGAGCCGGAAGGCGGGTTTCGAGATGCCGGTGTTTTTAACTCTAACTGATGCAGACATAAATGACGCTGCGTTCTGGGGGTCGCTTGATATCGGCCCTGATAGCACAATCGATGTCTCTGGATTGAGTAATCAGTTCCAGGTCACAATGACCGGGAATTCGATCACCTTCACGAACACCAATACGGGTGCCGTCACCAGTTACACAGATTCTGACCTCACCGCCGGATCATTTAGCCAATTTGTCGAATACACAGGAAACAACAACGACGACAATGTCAGCGGATCTGTTGGCCTGAATGCGGGCGGCTATAGTGGTGGGCGTGGGAACGATACGTTCACCGACACTGGCACACTTGGCGGCAGCATTAGTGGCGGGCGCGGCAACGACGTACTGCAAGGTGGTTCCGGCAACAACAACATTTTTGGAGGCCAGGGTCAGGACATCCTGCGTGGCGGTTCTGGTAACAACAATCTCAGTGGAGGCGGGGGGCGTGATACCCTTTTTGCCGAAGACGGCAGTGGGAATCTGGACGGCGGCGGTGGGGCAGATGTCATTTACGCGGGCCAGAACACGAGTTTCGTAAACGGTGGCAACGGAAACGACACACTGATTTTGCCAGCAGGGTCGACCTTTACTCCGTTTTCGCCCGGTTCGACCGGTGGCACCGTAACTCTGTCAGGCGGTGGTTCCTTTACCTATGTTAATATCGAGAATGTTGAAATTGCCTGTTTCACCAAAGGAACACGGATCCGAACCCCAGACGGGGATCGTCTGATTGAGGAGTTAGCGATTGGTGATCTTGTAGAGACGTTGGACCACGGTCCGCGACCAATCTGTTGGATAAGTACACGAACCGTGCCTGGCCGTGGAAAACATGCTCCGATCTGTTTTGCACCTCACACGATTGGAAACGAGCAAACCCTTAGGGTTTCGCCACAACATCGGATTCTGATCTCGGGTTGGCGCTGCGAGTTGTTTCTGCACATGCCCGAGGCGCTTTGCGCTGCCAAGCACTTATGCGACGGCGATCGAATTTATGTCCGCCCATGTGATGAGGTGACATACATCCATATCATGTTCGACCAACATGAGATCATTTATTGCGAGAATGCTCCTCTGGAGAGCTTCTTTGCTGGTGAGCATATCTTGAACGCAGATCGCGCCGTATATCAGGAGCTCGTTGAGATATTTCCAGAGCTGGCCCAGGGTGTTGGACCAGCGCATCCCGCCCGACCATTTGTTCGAAGTGCTGAGGCAAGATTGTTGAGGTGAGTCGCCCGGAGTGGTCAACGTAAAGACGATGCGCGTCTCCAAATCCGGCATGACCATCGCGAACAAAAAAGTCTTGAGGGCACCGACTCGCGACAAACACTGTCGGCGTCAATCAGAGATTTTGGTAGGCCCGGCAGGACTTGAACCCGCAACCAAAGCGTTATGAGCGCTCTGCTCTAACCAATTGAGCTACAGGCCCGCCTGAGCGCTTTGAGTATCACGGTGAACGCCCGCGTCAAGCCTGACCGTTGCAACAAGACGCACAATCGACTAACCCGCCCGCAAAGCATTCTTGAGGGACCTACCATGACAGCGGGCAAGAACGGAATCACCTATGCCGATGCGGGTGTGGATATTGACGCAGGCAACGCTCTGGTCGATCGGATTAAGCCCGCCGCCAAGCGGACGAACCGCCTCGGTGTGATGAGCGGTCTGGGCGGCTTTGGTGCGCTGTTTGATCTGAAGGCAGCGGGCTATGACGACCCCATCTTGGTAGGCGCGACTGACGGTGTCGGTACCAAGCTGCGGATCGCGATTGATACCGGTGTTGTCGATGGCGTTGGCATCGATCTGGTCGCCATGTGCGTCAACGACCTGATCTGTCAGGGCGCTGAGCCTTTGTTCTTCCTCGACTATTTCGCAACCGGTAAGCTGGACACAGATACGGCCGCGCGGATCATCGAAGGGATTGCCGAAGGTTGCGCGCAGTCGGGCTGCGCGCTGATCGGTGGCGAAACTGCCGAGATGCCGGGCATGTATCCTGATGGTGATTTCGATCTGGCAGGCTTCTCAGTCGGCGCGATGGAGCGAGGCGCTGATCTGCCCGACGGTGTCCAGGCCGGAGATGTTCTGCTGGGGCTGGCCTCGAATGGGGTGCATTCCAACGGCTATTCGCTGGTCCGCAAACTGGTTGATATCTCGGGTTTGGGTTGGGATGCAGACTCACCCTTTGGTGGAGGTGCGTTGGGTGAGGCACTGCTGACGCCGACACGCCTTTATGTAAAACCAGCACTGGCTGCGATCAGGGCAGGGGGCGTGCATGCGCTGGCCCATATCACCGGCGGTGGCTTGACCGAGAACCTGCCGCGCGTTTTGCCCGAAGGTTTGGGGGCCCAAATCGATCTGGATGCGTGGGATATGCCGCAGGTCTTTAACTGGATGGCCAAAACCGGCGGGATTTCTGAAGCTGAGATGCTGAAGACCTTTAACTGCGGCATTGGCATGATCGTGGTTTGCGCGGTCGACCAAGCAGACGCGCTGTCAACTTTGCTGACAGATGCGGGTGAGGACGTCTCGCGCATCGGCACTGTCACCGACGCAGAAGGCGTGGCCTATTCAGGCAAACTGCTGTGAGCCACAAGCGCGTTGCGATCCTGATCTCCGGGGGCGGGTCCAACATGGTGTCGCTGGTCGACAGCATGACCGGCGATCATCCGGCGCGGCCCTGCCTGGTCTTGTCTAATGAGGCGCAGGCGGGCGGGTTAACGAAGGCCCGGGATCGTGGCATCGCAACCGCTGTGGTGGATCATCGCCCCTTCAAGGGCGATCGTGCCGCCTTTGAGGCCGAGCTTTTGAAACCACTGGAACAGGCGCAGCCAGATATCGTGTGCCTGGCAGGGTTCATGCGGGTTCTGACGGCTGATTTTGTATCACGCTTTCAGGGCCGGATGCTGAACATCCATCCGTCACTACTGCCCAAATACAAGGGCCTGAATACCCATGCGCGCGCTATTGATGCGGGGGATGCCGAGCATGGTTGCACCGTGCATGAGGTGACCGCCGCTTTGGATGACGGCCCGATCCTTGGTCAGGCACGGGTTGAGGTTTCGCCGGGCGATACGCCCGATGATCTGGCTGCACGGGTACTGGTATGGGAGCATAAATTATACCCCGCAGTGCTGCGTCGTTTCGCGGATGGCAACAGTTCACCCCTTATGCTGCCCTGATCGCCCCTGAGTGATTTACAGATCCCTAAAATTCGTCCTATGGTCGCATCTATCGCTCGGGACGCGGAAAAACGGGCAGTCACATAAAGAACAAGAGCAAGAATAGTACGGCGCATGAAAACCCTGACGACGACGCAAGAGCTGGCCGAGTTTTGCTCAGCTGCTGCAGGCTTTCCCTATGTCACAGTAGACACTGAGTTTCTGCGCGAACGGACCTATTACTCGAAACTGTGTCTGGTGCAGCTGGCCGTGCCGTCAGAAAATGAGGACAGCGCCGTTCTGGTCGACCCATTGGCGGATGGTCTGTCGCTTGAACCGCTTTATGACTTGTTCCGGGATGAGAGCGTGGTCAAAGTGTTCCACGCCGCCCGGCAGGATCTTGAGATTTTTTGGGTCGAGGCCAATGTCTTCCCAACACCATTGTTTGACACACAGGTTGCCGCAATGGTCTGCGGTTTTGGCGAACAGGTAGGGTACGAGACGCTTGTGCGCAAAATCTGCAAACAGGGTGTCGACAAGACATCGCGCTTTACCGATTGGTCCCGGCGGCCGCTGACGGATGCGCAAAAAACTTATGCCTTGGCGGATGTCACGCATCTGCGCAAGATCTATGAACATCTGGCGGCGGAGCTTGAAAAGACCCGGCGCAGCCACTGGGTCGCGGAAGAGTTGCGCACCCTGACCCAGTCGCAGACCTATGACATACAGCCCGAAGATGCCTGGAAACGGGTTAAGACGCGCACCAATTCGGCCAAGTTTCTGGCCGTTGTGCGTGAGTTGGCACAATTCCGCGAGGCGTATGCACAGGAAAACAACGTGCCGCGCAATCGGGTGTTCAAGGATGATGCTTTGATTGAGTTGGCCTCGACCAAACCCAAAACACCCTCTGATTTGGGTGGCTCTCGCCTGTTGCTGCGCGAGGCGCGCAAAGGTGCGATTGCCGACGGAATTCTGGCCGCGGTGAAACGCGGCGTGAATTGCCCGGCGGACAGGTTGCCCAAAGTTGATAACTCGCGGGATAAGCTCAAGGTTAACCCGGCGCTGGCTGACCTGTTGCGCGTGCTATTGAAATCAAAGACCGAAAGCTCCGGGGTGGCGGCCAAGCTCATCGCAACAAGTTCGGAACTGGATCAGATCGCGGCGGGCGAGCGTGAATTGCCCGCCATGTCCGGATGGCGTTTTGAAGTGTTTGGTGAAGATGCGCTGAAACTTTGCGAAGGCAAGATCGCGCTGGCCGCCAATGGGGAAAACGTCAAAGTTGTCTCGCTTTAGGCACGGTTAGCGCCGGCGCGACTCCAATGCGTTCTGCTGTCCGACCACGCGCACCAGGCGAACGCCTTCCAATTCCTGGCTTGAGACATTGATTGCATCCGACACCATACGCGTCCGTTCAGACCCTTGCGGTGTCTGGGTTTTGGGATAGTCGACGCGGAAGGTGTATTCCAAGATGCCGTTTTTCTGGTTCTCTTCCGACTCCACCCGGACCAGCCGCGCATCAAACGCTCCCTGCCGGATTGCCGTGCCAGAGGCATAGACGATGGCGCCCGAGGGGATCGGTTCGATCCGCAGCTCATCGACTTTGGCAATCGGTACGCTGGTGTCCTCTGCTTCGGGTCGCTTGAAGAGGCCACCGCGCTCACGTTCCTGCGGAATCAGCGCGTTTGCATCATCTGCCGGTGGGGCTTCGACTGGGGTTGATCTGCTGCCCCCGAACCAGTTTGACGGGTTTACCCGCGAATCCCGCCAGCCGCAGGCAGACAGGGTCAGTGAGACAACGACAAGTAGGGACAGAGGTTTCAGCATGGACCCACAGCTTTATGATGGCAGTTCAGCCAATGGGTTAGCGCAATTTCCACGCCTTGAAAAGCCACGGCAGGGGCTGGACAGCGATGATGCCTGAGCTTAGGTCACAATTGTGAAGACAACGCAAGGATCGCCCCGCCATGGCAACGCCCGCCTTTGAAGAAATCGTTGAGGATTTTGAGTTTCTCGAAGACTGGGAAGATCGATATCGTCATGTGATTGAACAGGGCAAAGCGATGGAACCGTTGGACGATGCTTTCAAGGTGCCTTCGACCAAGGTGGATGGATGCGCCAGTCAGGTCTGGCTGCAACCAATGATCGAGGATGGCACGTTCCATTTTGATGGCGATAGCGACGCCTTGATCGTGCGGGGACTGATCGCGGTATTGCGATCCTTGTATAACGGTTTGCCTGTGGCAGAGGTGATGAAGGTGGATGCAGGGGGTGAGTTGGCCCGCCTTGGCCTGCATGATCACTTGTCTGCACAACGTTCAAACGGTTTGCGATCGATGATCGAGCGCATCCGTGAGGTCGCACAACAAAACCTCTGACAGCCTGCCTTATCGGTTAGCCCAGTCTTTTAGCGTGACTTCAAGATCGCCATAACCGGTCAGGCGACGCTCGAACGCCAACCCCATTTTTTCGGCACATGCCTGGGCGCGTTCGGTGAGGACTGGATCATCCGTCTGAGCCTGATAGACCAGTTTGGTGTAGTTTCCGAAATACATATCGCGTAGCTCTGGGTGACGGTCCAGGCCCAACGGTTTCCAGACAAAGGCGTCGAACTGCCGGGCCAGAAAGTCCGTCAGGTAGAAAGCGGTTGTTTCATCATCGCCGCGGTCGGCAAAGGTCTGATTGCCTTCAAAAAACGAATAGCAATGCGGGCCTTTGATCATCTCGACCCCAAGCTCCTCGCAGGCTTTTTGCAACAGCCCACCGGTGCCGCAATCTGCATAGACGACAAAGATCTGATCATAGTCATCGCGGTGTTTTGCCACTGCATCCTCGACTGCCTGAGTGATGCGATCCGGGTGAATATGCAGGATCGCGGGCAAGCAGGTCAGGGCCATATGGTCCCAGCCGTTGCGTTTTTTCAGGTCCAGAATCTCACGCGCCAGAGCCCCGCACGCAATCAGCAGTATCTGCTGCTGGCCTTCGTTCTCGGAATACCCATCGGTGGTCAGGCTTGCATCGTCAAGTAAAGTGTTCTGTGGCATGGCTTTGAACCCGTCAGCTGTTGGATCAGAAAATGACCTTTGGCGCAGGAAGGCAAGTCTGGTGCCGACATTCCGCCTTTGGTGACCGACGCATCTGTTGCGCCATCAACGGATACGCGTCAGACGCAGCAGGGCTATTCACAAAAAAAGCCGCCCAACCTTGGGCGGCTTTGATCTGATACATCTGGTCGGTTCAACCCGCCATCTGATTGTGCTTGCGCGAGACAAATTCCTTGGCGGTTTCAACCGCAACAGCCGCATCACGGCAGTAGGCATCAGCACCGATGGCCTTGCCGAATTCCTCGTTCAAGGGTGCGCCGCCGACCAGAACGATATAGTCATCACGCACGCCTTGCTCGACCAGCGTGTCGATCACGACCTTCATGTAAGGCATGGTCGTGGTCAGCAGGGCGGACATGCCCAGAATATCGGGCTCTTCGCTTTCCAGCGCTTCCAGATAGTTTTCGACCGGGTTGTTGATGCCGATATCGACAACTTCGAAACCTGCGCCTTCCATCATCATCGAAACAAGGTTTTTGCCGATGTCGTGGATGTCACCTTTGACGGTGCCAATGACCATTTTACCAACGCGCGGTGCACCGGTTTCGGCCAGCAGAGGCTTCAGGATCGCCATCCCGCCCTTCATGGCGTTGGCAGCCAGCAGAACCTCGGGCACGAACAGGATACCGTCGCGGAAGTCGTGGCCCACGATGGTCATCCCACCGACCAAGGCCTTGGTCAGAATGTCGTAGGGCACCCATCCGCGTTCCAGCAGGATGTTCACACCTTCTTCGATTTCTTCTTTCAGGCCGTCATAAAGATCATCGAACATCTGTTCGACAAGTTCATCGTCATTCAGTTCGGACAGGACGATATCTTCTTCATCAGACATGGGGCGTTTCCCTGAGCTGTGTGGGCCAATGGCACCAAGATGGCATTTTTTCCGTTTTGGCCAAAACGCCGCAGTTTGACTGTGACGATTGCGACCTCAGTCGTTTCGGGACCGACCTATAAGATAGAAATTTGCGCAGGGCGACTGAATTTTCTGCAAGATCATTCTGCATAATGTTCAGATTGTTAGGCAAATTCATCTCGATAATTGAACACGACACTCTTGAAGCGCTCTTGATGGAGCTGCGCTCTTTGCGTATCGTCGAGATGAGAACAAAAAGCGAACACATGGTCGATCAATCCAGGATACGGGGGCGAGGAACAGCATCAAATGATGCCGGGCGTTTCGAACGTTTTACAACGTTGGAAACCGACGATGGATGGCCGCAGGACGACGATCTTCCGCCGCTTCGCACCGAAGTTCGGGAGGAGGTTGCACGCAGTATCATTTCCTATAACCGGTCCCCGGATTTGCCTTTTGACCGGTCGATCAACCCGTATCGCGGGTGTGAGCATGGCTGTGTCTATTGCTTTGCCCGGCCAAGCCATGCCTATCTTGGGCTGTCCCCGGGGCTGGATTTCGAAACCCGCCTGATTGCGCGCCCGAACGCGGCTGATCTGCTGCGGCAAGAGCTTTCGACGCGCAAATATCGCGTGGCAACAATGGCGTTGGGTACGAATACCGACCCATATCAACCCATCGAGAAAACCCGTTTGATAACAAGAGGCTGCCTTGAGGTTTTGCGCGATTTCAACCATCCGCTTGCTATCGTTACCAAAGGGGTCTTGATTGAACGCGATCTAGATATTTTAGCGCCGATGGCCGCGCTTGGGCTGGTGCGTGTTGGCATATCGCTGACGACGCTGGATGCGAAACTGTCGCGCCGGATGGAACCTCGGGCTCCATCGCCTAAACGACGTTTGCAGATGATAGAACGGCTGACCGGGGCAGGGGTTCCGGTGCGGGTCATGACCTCACCGCTTATTCCCGGGTTAACCGATAATGAACTGGAACGGCTGCTTGAGGCGGGACGGGATGCCGGGGCAGATACTGCCAGTTGGATCATGCTACGCCTGCCGCGCGAAGTGTCGGTGCTGTGGAAGGATTGGCTGGTGCAACATGAACCGGCGCGCGCGGAGAAAGTCATGTCACGCCTGCGTGAAATGCATGGTGGGCGGGAATATGATCCGCGTTGGGGCCATAGGATGCGGGGCGAGGGCGAATATGCCGAGGTGATCGCGCAACGCTTCAAGCTGGCGGTCAAACGATTGGGGTTGCGTGCTGACGCGCACCCTTTGCGGGCGGACCTATTTGCCAAGCCGCCGCAGGCAGGTGATCAGCTGAGCCTGCTCTAAAGCAAAACGCCCCAGATGATCCGGGGCGTTGCTTGGGTCTGATGCTTAGCGCTTTTCGATATCCACGTAGTCGCGGTTGGTCTCACCCAGATACAACTGGCGCGGACGACCGATCTTGTTCTGCGGATCGGCGATCATTTCTTTCCACTGGCTGACCCAACCAACGGTGCGCGACAACGCAAAGATCGGGGTGAACATCGAGGTGGGGAAGCCCATCGCTTCGAGAATGATGCCCGAATAGAAGTCCACGTTCGGGAACAGTTTCTTCTCGGCGAAATACGGATCTTCCAGCGCCTCACGCTCAAGTTCCTTGGCGACCTGCAGCTTCGGATTGTCTTCGATGCCCAGCAGATCCAGTACTTCGTCAGCCGACTGCTTCATCACCTTGGCGCGCGGGTCGAAATTCTTGTAGACGCGGTGGCCAAAGCCCATCAGGCGGAACGGGTCGTTCTTGTCCTTGGCGCGGGCGATGTATTCAGGGATACGGTCAACGGTGCCGATCTCTTCAAGCATCTCTAGACAGGCCTGGTTCGCACCCCCATGCGCCGGCCCCCACAGGCAGGCGATCCCGGCCGCAATACAAGCGAACGGGTTAGCACCCGAAGACGAGGCCAGGCGCACGGTCGAGGTTGAGGCGTTCTGTTCGTGATCCGCATGCAGGGTAAAGATACGGTCCATCGCGCGGCTCAGGATCGGGTTGACCTCATACTCTTCAGCCGGAACAGCAAAGCACATGCGCAGGAAGTTCGATGCGTAGTCCAGATCGTTGCGTGGATACACGAAGGGCTGACCGATGTGATATTTGTAGGCCCAGGCCGCAATCGTCGGCATCTTAGCGATCAGACGATGCGATGCGACCTCACGCTGGTGCGGGTCAGCGATGTCGGTCGAGTCGTGGTAGAAGGCCGACATGGCGCCAACAACACCCACCATAATCGCCATCGGATGCGCGTCACGGCGGAAGCCACGATAGAAATACAGCATCTGCTCGTGCAGCATCGTGTGGCGTGTGATCGTGGTCTCGAAGGTTTCCAGGTCTTTGGCGCTGGGCAGCTCTCCGTAAAGCAGCAAATAGCACACTTCCAGGAAATGGGATTTCTCGGCCAGTTGGTCGATAGGATAGCCGCGGTGCAGCAGCTCACCTTTTTCACCATCGATATAGGTGATGGTGCTGTCGCAGCTTGCGGTTGAGGTAAAGCCCGGATCATAGGTGAATACACCCGCCTGACCGTACAATTTGCGGATATCGACAACGTCAGGCCCGGCCGTCGGTGAGTGAACCGGCAACTCATACTCTTTTCCATGTACGGTCAGAGTGGCGGTTTTGCTGCTATCAGTCATGGTTATCCCTTCTTCATTCGTGCGCAGGCCGGATCGTTGCCGAAACCTGCGGGCAATGACCGCGCGCAAGCGCGCAGTCCGGGTGTTAGCGGAGCAGCGTTACCCGTTTATGAAGCTTGGGTTTATTTCGCTGCCTCAGAAAGCCGCGCTAGGGTTTCACCGCGTCCCAGCACAAGCATCATGTCAAAAACCGAAGGTGTGACGGCCCGACCTGCCAGAATGGCCCTGAGTGGACCTGCCAGCTTGCCAAACTTGAGTTCCCGTGCCTCGGCAAAGGAATTCAGCGCCTCTTCCAGCTCGTTTCGCGACCAGCTAACATTTTGCAGCTGCGGCGTCAATTCTTCCAGTATACCATCGGATACATTTGTGAGCGCCTTGGCCGCCTTCTCGTCTGGAACGATAGGGCGTTTAGTCAGAATAAAATACGCCTTTTCAAGGAGTTCCGGGAAGGTTCGCGCGCGATCCTTCAAACAAAACATTGCCCGTTCAAGATCACCCGATTGTGTCTGTGTGAGAGCAGGCAGCGCAGCAGCGGCCAGATACCCTTCGATCTCATGCCGCAGTGCAGTATCCTCCGCGATTGCAATGTGCTGTCCACACAGATTCTCCAGTTTTTTCAGATCGAAACGCGCCGGGCTTTTGCCGATGCCGTCCAGATCAAACCACTCTTTAGCTTGCGCGTCGGTGAAAAATTCATCATCGCCGTGGCTCCATCCCAGACGCGCCAGATAGTTGCGCATACCGGCGGCGGGATAACCCATCGCCTGATACTCCTGCGCACCCAATGCGCCATGACGCTTGGACAGTTTCTTACCATCTGGCCCGTGGATCAGCGGGATATGCGCCCAAACGGGGATATTCCAGCCCATGGCCTGATAGATCATCATCTGACGTGCGGCATTGTTAAGATGGTCGTCGCCGCGAATAACATGAGTAACACCCATGTCGTGATCGTCCACCACAACGGCCAGCATATAGACCGGCGTGCCATCAGAACGCAGCAGGACCATGTCGTCCAATTGATCATTGCGGATCGTCACATCGCCTTGCACCTGATCGCGGATTACCGTGGAACCGTCCTGCGGGGCCTTTATTCGGATCACAAAGGGCGCATCCGAGTAAGTTTCAGGGTCGGCATCGCGCCAGGGGCTGCGGAACAGGGTTGATTTGCCCTCGGCCCGGGCCTGCTCGCGAAATGCTGCGATTTCGTCTTGGGTCGAGAAGCACTTATACGCTTTGCCCTCGGCCAGCAGCTGATGCGCCACCTCGGCGTGGCGTGCAGCCCCTTCGAACTGAGAGATCACGTCGCCATCGTGATCCAGACCCAGCCAGGCCATGCCCTGCAGGATCGCGGCGGTTGCCTCAGGAGTCGAACGCTCGCGATCGGTGTCCTCGATTCGCAGCAGGAACTTGCCGCCACGGCCGCGCGCATAGAGCCAGTTAAACAGCGCAGTGCGCGCGCCACCGATATGCAGAAAGCCGGTGGGCGAGGGGGCGAAACGGGTGACAACCTGATCGGACATTGTGTGGATTAACCTTTTGGTAACCGTGTCGGGCTTAGTTTGGCGCCTGTCTAACGAGCCCGAAGGACGGGGGCAACCATGCGTGTTCTTGCACGGGCCCAGGTGGCGCTGCTGAACCAGACGGGGTTCCTATTTCCCTGGTCGCCGGTGTGCCTTGCAGTCGGGATTGGCCTCTATTTTGGACTTCGGTTCGAGCCGGATTGGGCGGTTTATACCTGCCTATGCGGCCTTGGTCTGGGGCTGATCTGGCTGACCCGAGTGCTTCCTTCGGGTTGGGGATCGTTGGCAATCGGGGGGGCGCTGGTTGCGGCGGGCTTTGTGCTGGCCGGCACACGCGCCCATATGGTGGCAGAACCGGTTCTGTCATGGCGTTACTACGGCCCAGTTGAGGGGCGCGTAGTGGCCATGGACCGGTCTGCCTCGGATGCGCTGCGACTGACGCTGGATCAGGTGCGACTAGGGGACGTTCCAAAAGACCGGCGACCGCAGCGCATCCGCCTTTCCATCCATTCCGACATTGGACGTATCGCACCTGGGCAACGGATTATGACCACGGCCCACCTGTCCCCACCACAGGGCCCGGTCGAGCCCGGAGGGTTCGATTTCCGACGCCATGCTTGGTTTCAACGCTTGGGCGCGGTCGGATACACACGTGTTCCGGTCCTCACCGTCGCCCCGCCACAGGATGCGCTGGATGGCGTTCGGATCACGGCGATCCGGATGGCGATCTCGAACCATGTGCGCAGTCTCCTGCCGGGTGAGGTCGGCGGGTTTGCGGCTGCAGTGACGACCGGAGATCGCAGCGGCATGGGACAGGCGTCGCTGGACGCGCTGCGGGCGTCGAACCTTGCGCATCTGCTGGCGATCTCCGGCCTGCATATGGGATTGTTGACCGGATTTGTCTTCGTGGCCTGCCGGATCGGACTGTCGATGATCCCAACCCTCGCGTTACGGATGCCAGTGCGAAAACTGGCGGCCGGATGCGCTCTTGTGGCTGCAGTTATTTACCTGATGCTGTCGGGGGGCAATGTGGCGACCGAGCGGGCTTTTGTCATGGTCAGTGTCATGTTCGGGGCCATTCTGATCGACCGCCGCGCGATTTCGTTGCGGGCGGTGGCGGTGGCTGCGCTGATCGTGTTGATCTTGCGCCCTGAGACATTGCTCAGCCCCGGTTTTCAGATGTCGTTTGCTGCCACGACCGCACTGGTGGCGGTGTTTGGCACGTTGCGCGATTTTGGTCCGACACCGGGCCCGAAATGGCTCAGGCCCATTCTGGGGGTGTTGTTGTCTTCCGCCATAGCAGGTCTTGCCACTGCACCGATTGGGGCGGCGCATTTCAACACCATGTCGCACTATGGGCTTTTGGCAAATCTATTATCCGTGCCCGTGATGGGGGCGGTTGTCGTACCGTCTGCCGTGGTTGCTGCGTTGCTGGCGCCGTTTGATCTGGACTGGATTGCGCTCGAGGTCATGGGGATCGGGCTAAGCTGGATTTTGTTGGTGGCCGATTGGGTGTCCAGCCTTGAGGGGGCGCAAGGCTACGTGGTCAGCCCGCCTTGGTTCGTGTTGCCTATCATTGCCCTTGGTGGGCTTTGGCTGGCGCTCTGGCAGGGGCGGATGCGCTGGGTGGGCCTTGGTCCGGTGGCAGCGGCGTTCCTGCTGTGGACATCAGACCATCGCCCCGAGGTTTTGATTGCAGAATCCGGCGGCCTAGTTGGTGTCATGACAGAAGAGGGCCGGGCGCTGAGCAAGAAGAAAGGCAGCGGCTTTGTCGCAACCGTCTGGCTGGAGAATGACGGCGACGGGCAGGATCAGGGGCAGGCGGCCAGGCGCTGGCCGGGCAAGGCTGATCTGATCCAGCGTATTGCCGTGCAGGGGGCCGAGGTTGTTCACATCACTGGCAAACGGGCTGCACGCGGATTTACGGAATGCAACGCGAACCAGATTGTCGTCTCGGCAGTAGAGTTGACCATCCAGGGTGATTGCGGGGTGTTTGACCCGGATCGGCTGTACCACACAGGCAGCCTGTCCATCTCGGGTGGTAAAGTGATCACCAGTGCCGATCTGACGGGACACCGTCTCTGGTCCCCGAAATCTACCGGGGACCGTGGCAAGTCTGGTGATCAGTAGCTGCGGATCAACCCGACCAGACGCCCCTGAACCTTAACTTTGTCTTCAGGCAGAACGCGCGTTTCATAGGCCGGGTTTGCGGCTTCAAGCGCGATGGCGTTGCCACGGCGGAAGAAGCGTTTCAGCGTGGCCTCCTGATCCTCGACCAGTGCAACCACGATGTCGCCATTGTCGGCTGTCGAGGTTTCCCGGATGATGACAACATCTCCGTCATTGATACCAGCGTCGATCATTGAGTCGCCTTGCACTTCCAACGCGTAATGCGACCCTTGGCCGGATACCATCGGACCAGGCACGGCCACGCGGTGGGATTCGTGGCTGATAGCAGCGATCGGAACGCCAGCAGCGATGCGGCCCATGACCGGCAATTCCAGCGCATCGACCGAGACCGGTTCGAAATTTGCAGGGCGCGGGCCTTCGGGCTTGTCGCCTTCGATGACCCGAGGGGTAAATCCGGTGGTGGGCTCGCCCCCTAGGCTTTCGGGTAACTTAACGATCTCAATCGCACGGGCTCGATGCGCCAGGCGGCGGATAAAGCCCCGTTCTTCCAGCGCTGTGATCAATCGGTGGATGCCGGATTTAGATCGCAGATCCAGAGCGGCCTTCATTTCGTCGAAACTGGGCGGAACGCCATCCCGCTGCACACGTTTGTGGATGAATTCCAGCAAATCCAACTGCTTCTTGGTCAGCATCGCTCACACCTCGTCGCTCATGCGTTTTCTTTTGTTCTACGCATGTTCACGTTTTGTGTCAACGAATTTGAAGATGTTCTAAATCGGCAGATACAGGATTTCGGCCCCAACAGCGCGCTCTGGGTCTTCGGGCGGACGCATGATCAAAGCATTGGCTTCGGCCAGAACGCTCAGCAAGGAACTGTCCTGATCGGCGCAGGCGCGGATGCCGTTTTCGTCAATAATGGCACGCATATAGTGTTCACGTGGCCCATTTGCAGGCAGCGCTTCGGCCAGAACCGCATGCTGGAAGGGTGTCACGACCGTATCGAGCCCCAACATCCGTCGTACCATCGGAATCAGGAAAAGGTAGCCGCATACCATTGCGCTTACGGGGTTCCCGGGCAGGCCCACCATTGCGGCATCACCCATCCGCCCAGCCATCAACGGCTTTCCGGGGCGCATCCGGATTTTGTAGAAGGATCGCTCCATTCCCAGCGCCTCGGATACTTCGGAGACCAGATCATAATCCCCGACCGAAGCACCGCCGATGGTGACCACCAGATCGGCACCTTCCGCCAGTCCAAATGCAGTTTCCAGTGAAGATACCGTATCCCGTGCGATGGGCAGAACACGAACATGGGCACCAACCCCTTCGAGCAGTGCCTGTAGGCCGAACGTGTTCGAGGCGATGATCTGATCCGGGCCCGGGGTCTCACCCGGCATCACCAATTCGTCTCCGGTCGAGATCAGGGCGATCCGCGGTTTCCGCGCAACCGGGACCTGGGGGATGTTCATGGCGGCCATAAGCGCCACATCCTCAGGCCGGATCAGGCGCGGGGCCGCGATTGTGGTGCCTTTGGCAAAGTCCACCCCAGCGGGGCGGATATTGGTTTTGGGGCCGGGCGCGTCGGTGATGGTGATCAGATCGCCGCGACGGTCCACATCTTCCTGTATGACAATGAAGTCAGCCCCTTCCGGCACCGGCGCGCCGGTGAATATCCGCACGGCTTGTCCAGGGCCGACACTACCATCGAACCGATTGCCCGCGGCGGCCTCGCCTACAACTTTGAACATCGCGTGACGTTCGACCTCGGCCGCTTTGACTGCGTAACCGTCCATCGATGAGGCGGGAAAGGGAGGCTGATCGCGGGTTGCGACAACGTGTTCGGCCAGAATGCGACCCGCCGATTTGGCAAGTGGCACCGGTTCGGAAGGAAGCGGCGCGACCAGATCAAACAGCAGAGTGCGTGCGTCTTCGACCGATATCATTGCGCTTCGTAACGCCCTGATTTACCACCATCTTTCAGCAAAACGCGTATGCCACCGATCTCCATTGCCTTGTCCACGGCTTTGGTCATGTCATAGACCGTAAGCGCGGCGGTTGAGACCGCGGTCAGCGCCTCCATCTCAACGCCGGTCTGGCCCGAGGTTTTGACCGTGGCTTCGATTTGGACACCCGGTAGATCAGGGTCCAGCGTCAGTTCAACAGCAACCTTGGTTACGGGCAGCGGGTGGCACAGCGGGATCAGGTCGGGCGTTTTTTTGGCCCCCATGATCCCCGCAAGACGCGCAACGCCTAGAACATCGCCTTTCTTGGCGCGGCCTTCTGAAATTAAATCAAAGGTTTCTGCCGCCATCTTGATGTACCCGGCAGCCACCGCAACGCGGTCAGTGATATCCTTGTCCGAGACATCGACCATATGCGCCTGACCTTCAGCATCAAAATGCGTGAGCGGCATCACATCACCCCGGGAATCAGTGGGTTCGACAGGATATTGCGGGTTGCTGCGGTGACGTCATCCTGCCGCATCAGGCTTTCACCGATCAGGAAACACCGCGCCCCGTAGCGGGCGATATCGGCCAGATCTTCCGGCGCGCCCAGACCGCTTTCGCAGACAATCGTCCGATCTCCTGGCACTAGTTTTGACAGGCGTCGGGTTGTATCAAGAGTGGTCTCGAAGGTCTTGAGATTACGGTTGTTTATGCCGATCAGCGGGCTTTTGAGCTGCGTCGCGCGGTCAAGCTCGGCTTCATCGTGAACTTCGATCAGAACGTCCATATCCCAGTCAAACGCGGTTTGCTCCAGTTCGGCGGCTTGGGCATCCTCGACCGAGGCCATGATGATCAGAATACAATCTGCCCCCAAGGCCCGCGCTTCGACGACCTGATAAGGATCGTACATGAAATCCTTGCGCAAAGCGGGTAAATTGGTCGCAGCGCGCGCAGCAGTCAGATATTCTTTGGCACCCTGAAAACTGGGCGTGTCGGTCAGCACCGACAGACAGGCTGCGCCGCCATCTTCATAGGCTTTTGCCAGAACGGGCGGATCAAAATCCGGGCGGATCAAACCTTTGGAGGGGCTGGCTTTTTTGACCTCGGCAATCAAACCGTAGCCGATGCGCGATGCGTTGTGCAGCGCCTCGGCAAAGCCACTCACCTCAGGCGCATCTCGCGCTTCGCTTTCCAGCTCGGCCAGCGGTTTTTGTGCCTTGTCCGCTTCGATCTCTTCCAGCTTATAGGCTTTGATTTTGTCCAGAACAGTCTCGGTCATGCAGCTTCCTGTGTGATCCGCGCAAGGGCGTTGATCTTTTCTTTGGCTTTGCCACTGTCGATGCTTTCGGATGCCTTTTCAACGCCTTCGCGCAAATCGCTCGCGGCCTCGGCCACGACCAAAGCAGCGGCCGAGTTCAGCAGAACAGCATCACGATAGGCCGACGGCGCACCATCCAGCAGTGCGCCGAAGGCAACAGCGTTTTCTTCCGGGGTGCCGCCAACGATCTCTTCGAACGGATGTACGGGCAGGCCCGCGTCTTCAGGGTGCAGTTCAACCTCTTTTATGGTGTCGTTTTCCAGGGCTGCGACCCAGCTGACACCGGTGATGGTCAGCTCATCTGTCCCGTCCGATCCATGGACCAACCACGCGCGATCAGATCCCAATAGACCCAGCGTTTCCGCCATCGGACGGATCAACTCGCGAGAGAAGGCGCCCGTTAATTGCCGTTTGACGCCCGCCGGATTGGTCAGCGGGCCGAGAATATTGAAGATCGTGCGCGTCCCAAGTTCTTGCCGAGAGGGCATGACATGAGCAATGGCAGGGTGATGCATAGGGGCCATCATGAAACAGATACCTGCCTCATTCAGTGCTTTTTCAACCACTTGCGGGCCGACCATCACGTTGATGCCCATTTGACCCAGCGCATCTGCCGCGCCGGATTTCGAACTGAGGTTCCGGTTGCCATGCTTGGCCACGGTGACACCGGTCCCCGCCACGACAAACGCAGTCGCAGTCGAGATATTCAGTGTTCCCTTGCCATCGCCACCGGTGCCTACGATATCCATCGCGCCCGCCGGGGCGGTGACCGCGTTACACTTGGCGCGCATCACAGCGGCGGCGGCGGCGTATTCGTCCACGGTTTCGCCACGTGTTCGCATCGCCATCAGCAGCCCACCGATCTGGCTGGGCGTGGCCTCGCCATCGAACAGAATCCCAAAGGCCTGTTCCGCTTCGGCGCGGGTCAGAGGCCGGTCGGCAGACGCGCCGATCAGCGGTTTCAAAGCGTCGCTCATGCGGGGACTTTCAATTCTTGCAGGAAGTTCTTGAGCAGGGCGTGGCCATGCTCGGAGGCGATGGATTCCGGATGGAATTGAACCCCGTGAATGGGCAGTTCCTTGTGCTGCAGCCCCATAATCGTGCCGTCGTCCAGTTCTGCCGTGATCTCAAGGCAATTGGGCAGACTTTCACGCTCAACAATCAGTGAATGATAGCGCGTCGCTTCAAAGGGCGAGGGCAGACCGGCAAAGACACCTTTGCCTGTGTGTTTCATTGTACCCATCTTACCATGTACGATCTCATGGCAGCGGATCACTTTGCCCCCAAAGACCTGGCCGATGGTCTGGTGACCCAGGCAAACCCCCATCAGTGGTGTTTTTGTCTCGGCCGCGGCTTCGGCCAGGGCCAGGCAAATCCCGGCCTGATCCGGGTCACAAGGGCCGGGGCTCAGCAGGATACCGGCGGGATTCATCGCCATGGCTTCCTGCACATCCAGCGCATCATTGCGGCGAATGACCATTTCGGCCCCAAGTTCGCCCAGATAATGCACCAGGTTGTAGGTAAACGAATCGTAGTTGTCGATCAGCAGCAGCATTTGGGCACTTATCTTAGCTTGGGCATTTCAGGCTGGCGATACAGCCCCCGGCCACGGTATAATGTCGGGACATACATGCTCAGGCTTGGGCGGCAGCGTCAAGAGGACAACCCGTTCCATACGCGCCATCAGGCCAAGCGTTGCAAAAGATGACGTAAGAACGGGCGTAGCAGTAGACAGGCGAAAGGCGTTGGACATGGGCGGATTTGTCGGAGGAATGGTCGCGGGTGCGGTCGTTGTTTTGATCTTGGGCGCGGTTTTGTCGTTGCAGGCACCGTTGACCCAAAAACCGGTTGTGGCAACCGAGGCACCACAGCCCGAGGATGTCACCACATCCGAAGCCTCGGCCAGTGTGACCGAGACCGGATCAGACGCCGATCTGGTCGATGCGCAACCCGCTGGGCCAGAAGCTGCCGATTTCCAAGAAGAGGATGTGGCCGATCTGTCAGGTCTTGAGCAAGAGACAGATGCCCAGCCAAACATCACCGGGCCGGGGCAACAGCCCGAACAGCCGTATCCCGGCACAGCGGATGAGGTTGCGGTGCTGACAAACCCGCCTGCCGCGCCGCCACTGCCCGGAGCTGCGCCTGAAACCCCTCAGGATGAAGTGCAGCCACAGGTGATCGGTGAGGCACCCGCTGCGCCTGAAGCTGAAGAAGTTGCGGTTCTGGAACCTTTGCCAAGCATCGATGTTCCAGGCTCAACCGAAGGCAGCACCGAAGAAAACCCGTTCGAAAACAGCCCGATTGCTGTCGAAGGGGACGAGGATACTCTGCCGCGCACTTTGCCGCGTATCGCCGCCTTGCCTCAGATCGGTGGAGAGAACGAGACCAGCACCAGCACGATCGTCGGTAAGCGTGTGGTGCCGCTGACCGAACGCGACGATCCACCGGCTGAGGAAACAGGTGATGTCACAGGGTTGATCCCTATGGGCAAACCAATCGAAGCCTACGCCGCCGCATTTGAAAATGCCGAATCCAAGCCGCTGATGTCCATTATCCTGATCGATGATGAACAATCCTTTGGGGCCGAGGCCTTGCAGGACTTTCCCTATCCGATCAGCTTTGCTGTCAGCCCCTCTGATCCAAACGCCGCCGAAAAAATGGCGCGCCACCGCGCTGCCGGGTTTGAGGTGATGGCCCTGGCCGATCTGCCCGAGGCTGCCAGCGCACAGGATGCCGAAGTATCGATGGCCGTCTGGCTGGAAACCCTGCCGGAAACTGTAGGAATTCTGGAAGGGGTTGAAACCGGCATTCAGGGCAATCGCAAGCTGGCCGACCAGGTCGCCGAGATTGCAGGTGTCACGGGTCGTGGGCTGATCACACAAGACAACGGGCTCAATACCGTCCAGAAGATCGCCGCGCGCAACGGAATCCCATCCAGCGTCATATTCCGAGATATTGACGGGGCCCGTCAGGACCCCAAGATCATGCGCCGTTTTCTGGATCAGGCCGTCTTCCGCGCCGGGCAGGAGGGCACTGTGGTGATGCTGGGCCGTGTGCGTCCCGAAACGATTTCTGCCTTGCTACTTTGGGGGCTTGAGGATCGCGCCAGCCGGGTCGCCATGGCGCCAATTTCTGCGGTGATGAAGCGCGAGGTTCAGTAAGGGCTGACGAAAGGCGGCTGATCCGGGATCGCCGCCTTTCGTTGTTTAACTGTTGCCTGTTGAGGTGAACCGCGCCGCATCTGCTGCTGCCCGCCGGATGGCGTTCGATTTATGAACGGTTTCCATAAACTCTGCCTCGGGGTCGCTGTCATAGACCACGCCGCCGCCCGCCTGAATGTAAAGCTTTTGGTCTTTCACGATGGCCGTGCGCAGGGCGATACACATATCCATGTCGCCACCCGCGCTGAAATAACCAACACCGCCGCCATAGACGCCGCGCTTTTCAGGTTCCAGCTCGTCAATAATCTCCATCGCACGGACTTTTGGCGCGCCCGAGACTGTACCCGCAGGCATCCCAGCAAAGAAGGCATCCAGCGCATCTTTGTCCTCGGCCAATTCACCTACCACGTTCGACACGATATGCATCACGTGGCTGTAGCGTTCGATGATGAACTCTTCGGTTGGGCGTACAGTGCCGATCTTGGCGACGCGGCCCGTATCGTTGCGACCCAGATCCAGCAGCATCAGATGTTCGGCCAATTCCTTCTTGTCGGCCAGCAAATCCAACTCGTTTGCTTTGTCTTCCTCTGGCGTCGCGCCGCGCGGGCGGGTGCCTGCGATGGGACGAATGGTGACTTCGTCGCCAAAGACCCTCACCAGAATCTCGGGGCTGGCGCCCACGACCTGAAAGCCACCGAAGTTGAAGTAGAACATGAACGGCGAAGGGTTGGTGCGGCGCAAAGACCGATAGAGCGTGAACGGCGGCAGCGGGAAATCCTGTGTCCAGCGCTGTGCCGGGACGACCTGAAAGATGTCGCCTGCTCGGATGTATTCCTTGGCCTTTTCAACCGCTTCCATATAGCCGGATTTGGTGAAATTCGACACGGGCGGAGCAACCTCAGACGCGTCACCCAGATCGCGGGTTTCCGCTGGCATGGCGCGTTCCAGATCGCGGACAGCGTCCATCACGCGTTCGGCGGCCTGCGCATAGGCTGCTTTGGCAGATTGCCCGTCACTAACCCATGCAGGAGAGACCACTGTGACTTCGCCTTTGACGCCATCCAAAACCGCCACGACCGAAGGGCGCAGCATGATCGCATCGGGCAGGCCCAGCGGGTCAGGGTTCACATCTGGCAGATACTCGACCAGACGCACCATGTCGTAGCCCAGATAACCAAAAAGCCCGGCAGCCGCTTGCGGCAGATCATCAGGCAGCGCGATGCGGCTTTCGGCCAGCAAGGCGCGCAGATTGTCCATTGGGTTGCCGGTTTGCGGGTCAAACGCCTCGGGATCGAACCGGGCGGACCGGTTCAACTCGGATGTTTCGCCCCGGCAGCGCCAGATCAGATCAGGCTTCATGCCAACAATCGAATAACGCCCGCGCACCTCTCCGCCCGTGACGGATTCCAGCATAAAGGCATCTTTTTGCGCACCGGTCAGCTTCAGCATCAACGAAACGGGTGTGTCCAGGTCAGCAGCAAGGCGCGTGTAAACGACCTGATTTTCACCCGCCTCATAGGCGCGGGCGAATGTGTCGAAATCGGGTGTCAGTGCCATAGTGGTCCCTTAGTAGCTCGCCTGCACGGCGTTCAGGGCTTGCTGATCGACCACAGGGCGCGCACGGGTCTGCGCGTCGCGGACATAGGCGTCAAAGATGTTCTGCGCCAAGGCCTGATTCAGTTGAGCGCTGAGGGCCTCTTGCAGCTGTCGCAACTCGTCGGTTTCGTCAGGTGGCAGGATCTCGTCCAGGCGTACGATCAAGGCGGCACCATTGCCGCTGATCACGCGCAGCTCTCCGGGCTCCATCTCGAACACCTCAGCCATGAAGCTGGGGGGCACATCCTCAAGAAATGCGGTGCGGGTCAGGGCGTTTTCCACGCGGAAGGGCAGACCGGTTGCGGTGAAATCTCCATCGGTGGCCAGGTCCAGCAGGACCGAGGCGGCCTGATCCTGCAAAGCCGTATTAGTCTCGGCGGCGGTCCAGGCCGCGGCGACGCGGTCGCGCGCGCTGTTCAAGGGTTCGGGTCGCGGGGGCAGGTCTTCTTCCAGCCGAAGCGCGAAGATCGATCCATCCTCAAGGAACGCGATCTCTGGGAAATCACCTTCCTGCACCGCTTCGGCGGCAACGCGGAACCCGTCATAAGCAGCAACCTGTTCGCTGCTGTCGCGGGTCCAGTCGATCTGATCCAGCACCATCTCGGTTTCAGCAGCCAACTCTTCCAGCGTGGCACCACCGGCCAGCAGGTCGTTGATATCCTCAGATTGGGCTTCGATCAGGCGGCGCGCGCGCTCTGAGGCTTGTTCTTCGCGCAAGCTTGGTTCAGCCTCTTCGAAAGGAACGTTGTTGGCGGCCAGTGAGCCGTTTATCCGGAACAAAGCGGGGCCAAAGACCGAAGGCAGAGGTCCGACAACCTGATCCAGCTCTGCCGCAAATACGGCATCGGCGGCGTCGCCCAGATCGTCGCGGGTGACATCGCCTAGATCGATATCGCTCAGCTCAAGCTCGCGGTCGCGCACCAGTTGTTCAAATGTGGTACCCCCGACCTCAAGCTGCGCCATGGCGTCATTTGCGGCCTCTTCGCTGGGGAAATTCAGCCGTTCGACCAACCGGCGTTCGGGTTGTTGGTATTCAGCCGCGCGCTGGTCGTAGAGCCGACGCAGCGTATCTTCGTCGACCTCGACCGTATCGATCAACATCTCGGGTGAGAGGATCGCATAGGTCAGTCTTTTGGTGCGGGGCAGGGTGAACAAATCGGTGTTTTCATTATAAAACGCCTGAACCTCTTCAGCGGTTGGTTCAGCAACCGGCGTCGTCAGCGCCTCAACCCCGAGGGTCGCGATGGTGAAGCTGCGCCGCGCGCCCAGATAATCGACCAGCGTTTGTGTCAGCGTATTGGGCATGACCACGCCGCTGGTCACAGCAGCCTGCAGGATCGTGCGCGAAGATTCCTTGCGCAGGTCCGATTCGAATTCGGTATCCGAGATACCCAATTGATCCAGTTGGAACCGATAGGCTTCGCGGTCGAAACTTCCATCAACGCCCTGAAAGGCCGGGATCGCCACGATCTCTTCCTGCAGGTTTTCGTCGCCAATCGAAATGCCCAACTGGCCGACTTCGTTGTCCAACGCGGCGAGCGCGGTCAGGCGAGACAGGGCGCGCTGTTCCAAACCCAGCTCTCGGGCCTGAGACATTTGCAACGATTGCCCGGTCTGGGCCTCAACGGCACGGATTTCGCGCTGCAACTCGCGTACATAGGCATCGACCGAGACGCTTTCGTCACCCACCTGTGCAACAGTGCGGATGGTGCCGCTGAGATTGGTGGCGCCGAAGCCGGCAAGACCGACGAACAAAAGGCCCATCAATATCCAGACAAAGGTTTTCGAAAGACTGTTCTTGCCTGCAGCCATGATGTCCTCTTGGTGTTTTGGCAGGTCTCTGCCCTGTTGGTCGCCGCCCTGAATACGACGGGCACCGCCGGGGGGCAAGCTTAGAAGGAAAGCGCCTGCAAGCGGTCGAACAATTGGCCGATCCCGGCCCGATCCAGATTGGCAAAGGCGATGCGCACCTGGCGCTGCCCGGCAGGATCGTCTACGGGCATGAACATCGTACCGGGCAGCAGGAGGATCCCGGCTTCTGAAACGAGGCGGCGCGCAAGTTCGTCCGAAGGGATTTCGAACGGGTGTTCGAGATAGGCGAAATATGCGCCTAAGCCCAACAACCGCCAGCCCTTGGCAGTCAGCTTTGGCATCCCATCCGTGATGGCGGCGCGCCGGTCGAGGATTTCATCGCGTTCCCCGGCCAACCATTGGCCTAGGTTCTGCATGCCCCACAGGGCCGCAAATTGGCCGATCTGGCCGGGGCAAATCGCGACCGTATCCAGAAACTTTTCAATCTCGGCCAGCAGGGCGGCGCTGGACGCAATTGCTCCGACGCGATGACCGGTCAGGCGGTAGGCTTTCGAGAAAGAATAGAGATGCACAAGCGTCCGATCCCAGCCGGGCTGTTGGAACAGATCATGCGGTGGGCCGCTGCGGCTGTCGAAGTCACGATAGGTTTCGTCGACCAGCAGGTAGATGCCAGCCTCGCGCGCCAGATCGTAAAAGGCGCGAAGCAGGTCCGCCGGGTATTCGACCCCGCCGGGATTGTTGGGCGTGACCAAGGAAATAGCGCGGGTTTTGTCGGTGATCAGCGCACGCGCCTGTTCGGGATCAGGCAAAAGATCAGCGCCGGTTGGCAAGTCGACCGCGTGCACGCCTGCCATGTCCAGCCACATTTTGTGATTGAAGTACCACGGGGTAGGTAGGATGACCTCGTTCCCCTGATCCGTGATCGCCGAGATGACGGCCGAAAACGCCTGATTGCACCCCGAGGTGATGGCAACCTGGTTCGCGGCGACCTCTGCCGCGTAGTGGGTGCTGATCTGGTTGGCCAGCTCTGCGCGTAAATCACTGTTGCCCAAGACGGGCCCATAGAGATGGGCGCTATCTTGTTCCACAGCAAACTCGGCCATGGCCCGACGCATGGCCAGCGGTGGTGGATCGACGGGAGCCGCCTGACTAACATTGATCAGCGGCTGGTCATCTGAAAATGCAACCCCGTCAAGCCAGCGGCGCGCCTCCATCACCGGGGGCGGAAAGGTGACGCTGGTGCGGGTTTGAGTCATTGGGTTTTGTCCTTGGACAGTGCCAGCAGGGCTTGTGCGAGGCTCTGCCTCGCGCTCCGAAGTATTTTTGAACAGAAGAAGTTAGTCCGTGCCGCGATAGGGTTCGACATATTGCAAGGCCATATCCCATGGGAAGAAGATCCAGGTGTCCTGGCTGACCTCGGTAATGAACGTGTCGACCATCGGGCGGCCCTTGGGTTTGGCATAGACCGTCGCGAAATGCGCCTTGGGAAACATCCGGCGCACCAGATCCAGGGTTTTGCCGCTGTCGACCAGATCGTCGATGATCAGAACACCTTCGCCATCGCCCATCAACGGGGCATCCGGGGCCTTGAGCACCTCGGCCTCGCCCTGTTCCTGATGGTGGTAGGAGCGTACGCTGATCGTGTCGACTGTGCGGATGTCCAGCTCACGGCTGACGATCATGGCCGGGGCCATTCCGCCACGGGTGATCGCGACAACCGCGCGCCAGGATCCATCGTCGGGGCCTTGCCCATCCAGCCGCCAGGCCAGAGCGCGGGAATCGCGGTGAATCTGATCCCAGCTGATATGAAAGCCTTTTTCGTGGGGCAGGCGATCCTTGGCACTCATGATCTTAGCCCTTTTCTACGTCAGGCGCATCGACGGCTTTCATGCCGACAATGTGATAGCCCGAATCCACATGCAGGTTCTCGCCCGTCACACCGCTGCTGAGGTCAGACAGCAGATACAGCGCCGAGTTGCCGACATCGTCGATGGTTACGTTGCGACGCAGGGGTGAGTTATACTCGTTCCATTTCATGATATAGCGGAAGTCCCCGATGCCACTGGCAGCGAGCGTTTTGATCGGCCCAGCCGAGATCGAGTTCACGCGGATGCCATCCTTGCCCAGGTCCTCGGCCAAATATTTGACCGATGCTTCCAGCGCGGCTTTGGCAACACCCATGACATTATAGTGCGGCATGACCTGCTCGGCGCCATAGTAGGTCAGGGTCACGGCACTGCCGCCTTCGCCCATCATCTTTTCTGCGCGCTGCATCACGGCTGTGAAGGAAAAGACGGACACATCCATGGTCAAATTGAAATTCGCGCGGCTGGTGTCGACATAACGACCGCGCAGTTCGTTCTTATCCGAGAACCCGATGGCGTGAACGATAAAATCCAGCTTGCCCCATTTTGCTTCGAGCGCGGTGAACAATGCGTCGATTGACGTCTCGTCGCTGACGTCGCACGGCAGGACGATTTCGCTGCCAAGTTGCGCTGCCAATGGGTCGACCCGTTTCTTCAGAGCGTCGCCTTGATAAGAAAAAGCCAGATCGGCCCCGGCATCGGATAAAGCGCGCGCGATTCCCCATGCGATTGATTTGTCATTGGCCAGTCCCATGATGAGGCCGCGTTTGCCGGCCATCAACTGATTTGCCATGTTTGGTTCTCCGCCTGTCTTCGCGTTGTATTGCGTTGGTTTATGCCATCGTTAGCGCTGCATCAAGGCCATCCACTCTTGCCCGTAGCGGGTTATCGCCTTAGGTTCTTACTCAGTACTTTCCTGGGGATGGAAATGAACGAGCGCGATGGCATCTTTGCTGGCTCCGATCCGTTTGAAATAGCGGCTCGGTGGTTAGCTGAGGCTGAAGAGAGTGAAATCAACGATCCGAATGCGATCGCGTTGGCGACTGTCGACCTGGACGGTATGCCCAATGTTCGTATGGTTCTTTTGAAAGAGATCGAACCGGACAGCTTCGTTTTTTACACAAACTACGAAAGCACCAAAGCGTCAGAGCTGGATGGTGCGGGCAAAGCCGCATTTGTGATGCACTGGAAATCTTTGCGGCGTCAAATCCGAGTTCGTGGTACAATAACGCGCGAAACGGGTCCGAAAGCGGATGAGTATTATGCATCCAGATCGCTCAAAAGCCGATTGGGGGCCTGGGCTTCGCGGCAGTCTCAGCCGCTGAGCAGTCGCGCTGCGTTGATGGCAGAGGTTGCAAAGGTAACTGCGAAACATGGGCCGAACCCTGCGCGACCGCCATTTTGGGGAGGGTACAGAATCGCGCCGATTGAAATTGAATTCTGGGCAGATGGGGCCTTTCGCCTGCATGATCGCTTTAGATGGCAGAGGGATGAGCCCGGATCAGTTTGGCAAGTGGAAAGGCTGAATCCATGATGTTCGCGTTACGTGAAATGCAACACTCAGAAAACAATGGGTTTTTTCAGCTTGAATTTGCGGGCCATTCCCATAAACAAACAAACCTTAACGATCTTAATAAATGCGCGTAAGGAATACAGTGCCGGACGATCTGAATAATATGTATCGCGTACGTGGACACGTGAAATGGTTCGACCCTGCGAAAGGGTACGGGTTCGTTGTGTCTGACGAAGGCGGTCCGGATATTCTGTTGCATGTGAACGTCTTGCGCAATTTTGGTCAAAGCTCTGTCGCGGATGGCGCGGGCATCGAAATTATGACGCATCGCACAGACCGGGGAGTTCAGGCGGTCGAGGTGATCAGTGTTGATCCGCCGGCGCGTGCAGATTCTATGCTGCTGGCCGATTTCGCCGAACTTGATCCAGACGTGATCGCAGATGCCCCGATGGAGGCCGCGCGGGTGAAATGGTTCGACAAGGGCAAGGGTTTTGGCTTTGCCAATGTGTTTGGCCGCGGTGAGGATGTGTTTTTGCATATCGAAGTCTTGCGCCGCTCGGGCCTTGCCGATCTGCAACCCGGCGAAGCGCTGGCCATGCGCGTGATCGATGGAAAACGAGGCCGGATGGCAGCACAGGTGCTTGCCTGGGAAGCCGCACTGGACGAATGATTCCACGATGATGAGTCGCCTAATCGCTCCTGCCCTGATCTTTACCTTTTGGGCCGGGGGCGCGTTGGCGGACTGCCGCCCTGACCGGGTTGAGCTGAAGAACGATCAGACTCAGCTACGTTTCAACGTTGAACTGGCGATAACACCCCAAGAGCGTTCGAGTGGTTTGATGTTTCGAGACTCCCTACCCAACAGGTCGGGAATGCTGTTCGTATTCGATCCGCCTCAGCGCGTGGCGTTCTGGATGAAGAACACCCTGATTCCTCTGGACATGATCTTCATCGACAAAACCGGGGCGGTTAGCAGCGTGCATGAAGGCGCGATTCCGGGTGATTTGACTCCAATTGAAGGCGGCGATTCCGTGTTTGCGGTGCTTGAAATCAACGCTGGATTGGCCGCGCGCTATGGAATCGAAGCCGGAACCCAGATGCGCCACGAAATTTTTTCACAAGGCCCGGCAATTTGGCCCTGTTAGGGCTTTTCAAATCAGATCGGCACGTTTAGGAAGGCGCACGGTCCGGGGCGTGGCGCAGTCTGGTAGCGCACCTGTTTTGGGTACAGGGGGTCGTAGGTTCGAATCCTGCCGCCCCGACCACTTCCACAGCTTATATCGAACTGCTTATGCGATGAACTCGTTATAGGTTGTGCGACTCTATTTGCGTGCTTTTAGGAAGGCAGCACCCTTATGAGCAAACCGTGATGAAGCCAGCCGAGCTGCAGCAATCAGCCTGGCGATCCGCCCAACGCGCGATAAAGCCTGGCAAGGGCTTGGTCCAATGCTTCGCTTTCGACGGGAACCTCAACAACCGATCCGGCCTTTTGTGGAACTCTGAACACCAGCGAGGCATCAACGCGGTAGCCGGATGCGGTTTTGCTCGGGTTCAATCGCATGACGCTTTTGGGCAGGTTCTGAGGGGAGCCATCATAGGTCAGTATCAGGAAAGCGGCTGCTTCGGGGGGTAGGTATTCGCTGCATTCAAAGCTGCTGTCGGGCAGCTTGCGAAAACTGTCGCCCGGGCCGGTGCAGCTCATTTCGAAGGTTTCGAACAGACGCGTGGGGTAGTCATTGAACTGAGCACTGCGTGATGGTTCGGACACATCTTGTGGTGTGCACGCCACGATTAGGGCCAGTGGCGATAGAAAGTGAAACAGCCGCATCTGATTGTAAGCCCTCAATGATTTGCGCGTTAACCACCTCGTCCCTTTGTAGGCTCGCGATGATTCTGTTCCAGCCTAACCAGCAGTGGTCTGGTTCATCAAACGCTTATAAACATGCTGGTAAAAACAGGAATTTCATTTTGTTGAGTTTGGGATCGGCGGGATTTTGCCGTGGATCATTCTGTGGAGGAATCGGAAACGCCCAACGCAAGACCCGGCGCGATGATCGGGTCAACACAAAAGATTTCAAAAATGACTCAAAAAGGCCGTTGACCTTCTATGGGTGGATACGCCAGATTGTATGAGCCGAATATGACGCCACTACATCTGGTATGAAATCTAGAGAAGGCGCAGGGCAGGGACGGGACGCACACCAACTGATTGTGCAACCGCTGATGCGGTTTTGCGCTGCGCGCGGCAGCGTCCGGACCTTTGCGTCTGTCGAGTTCGGCAAGGTGGGGGGCTTGGCATTTCTCAGGCCCGAAGCTGGGTAGACGGTCATTAATTCGAAGGCAGCGGACATGAAAATTGAAAGAAAATTCACGAAACCGGGGCAGGATGCATATGCAGACTTGGATTTCATTTCGGCCACGTCCGAGATTCGAAACCCCGATGGTACAATTGTCTTTCGGTTGGACGATATCGAAGTTCCATCAAGCTGGAGCCAAGTCGCAAGCGACGTGATCGCGCAGAAGTATTTCCGCAAAGCAGGTGTTCCCAGCAAGCTGAAAAAGGTCAAAGAGAAAGACGTTCCCGAATTCTTGTGGCGTTCGGTTCCGGCCGATGGTGCTGAATTCGATGGCGAAACATCCTCCAAGCAGGTGTTCGATCGTCTGGCCGGCGCATGGGCGTATTGGGGCTGGAAGGGCGGCTATTTCTCAACCGAGGAGGACGCGCGCGCCTATTTTGATGAGATGCGCTATATGCTGGCGACCCAGCGCGCCGCGCCGAACTCGCCGCAATGGTTCAACACCGGTCTGCACTGGGCTTACGGGATCGACGGCCCGGCGCAGGGACATCACTATGTTGATTACAAAACCGGCAAACTGACCAAATCGAAATCCGCTTACGAGCACCCTCAGCCGCACGCGTGCTTCATCCAGTCCGTAGATGATGATCTGGTGAACGAAGGCGGCATCATGGATCTGTGGGTGCGTGAGGCGCGCCTGTTCAAATACGGCTCAGGCACCGGGACCAACTTCAGCCATCTGCGGGCCGAAGGCGAGGCGCTGTCGGGTGGCGGCAAGTCCTCGGGCCTCATGGGTTTCCTCAAGATCGGCGACCGCGCTGCGGGCGCGATCAAATCAGGCGGGACAACCCGTCGAGCAGCAAAGATGGTGATCGTCGATGCCGATCACCCCGATATCGAGCAATTCATCGAGTGGAAGGTGATCGAAGAGCAGAAGGTGGCCTCGATCGTTGCCGGATCGAAGATGCACGAGAAGATGCTGAACGGCATTTTCGAGGCCATCCGGTCTTGGGACGGCGCGCAGGACGATGCATATGATCCCAACAAGAACGACGGCCTGAAGACGGCCGTGCGTGAGGCGAAAAAGGTCGCGATCCCAGAAACTTACATAAAGCGCGTGCTCGACTACGCCCGTCAGGGCCACGACAGCATCGAATTCCCGACTTACGATACGGACTGGGATTCGGAGGCCTACAGCTCTGTCTCGGGCCAGAACTCGAACAACTCGATCCGCGTGACCAACGCGTTCCTGACCGCCGTTGAGAAAGACGCGGATTGGGAGCTGATCAACCGCACCGATGGCAAGGTTGCCCGCACGGTCAAAGCGCGCGACCTGTGGGAGAAGGTCGGCCACGCCGCTTGGGCCTGTGCTGATCCGGGCATTCAGTTCCACGACACAGTGAACGAGTGGCACACATGCCCCGAGGATGGTGAGATTCGCGGCTCGAACCCTTGCTCGGAATACATGTTCCTCGATGACACGGCCTGTAACCTGGCGTCGATGAACCTGCTGACCTTCCTGAAGGATGGTGAGTTCCAGGCGGCGGATTACATGCACGCCTCGCGCCTGTGGACCCTTACACTGGAAATTTCAGTGACGATGGCGCAATTCCCGTCGAAGGAAATCGCGCAGTTGTCTTACGATTTCCGCACCTTGGGTCTGGGCTATGCCAATATCGGCGGTCTGCTGATGAACATGGGCTACAGCTATGACTCGGATGAGGGGCGGGCGATCTGTGGCGCGCTGACTGCGATCATGACCGGTGTGGCCTATGCAACCTCGGCTGAGATCGCCGGTGAGCTGGGTGCCTTCAAAGGCTATGAACGCAACGCTGACCACATGCTGCGCGTCATCCGCAACCACCGCCGCGCATCGCAGGGTGTGACCGAGGGGTATGAGAAACTGGCGGTTAAGCCGGTGCCTTTGGACCACGGCAACTGCCCGGACAAGCGTCTGGTCGATCTGGCCATGTCGGCTTGGGACGAGGCGCTGAGCCTCGGCGAGAAAAATGGCTACCGCAACGCGCAGGCCACCGTGATCGCGCCCACCGGCACCATCGGTCTGGTGATGGATTGCGACACGACTGGGATCGAGCCTGACTTTGCGCTGGTGAAATTCAAGAAGCTGGCCGGTGGTGGCTACTTCAAGATCATCAACCGCTCGGTGCCTTCGGCGTTGGAAAAACTGGGCTACTCCTCGTCGCAGATCGAAGAGATCGTCAGCTACGCGGTCGGCCACGGCACCATCGGCAATGCGCCGGGGATCAACCACACTTCGCTGACCGGTCATGGCTTTGGTCCGAATGAACTGGCCAAGGTAGACGCCGCGCTGGAAAGCGCCTTCGACATCCGGTTCGTCTTCAACCAGTGGACACTGGGCGAGGATTTCTGCACCGGGGTACTGGGCATCCCGGCGACCAAGCTGAATGACCCGACCTTCGATCTGCTGCGCCATCTAGGCTTTACCAAGGCGGATATCGACGCGGCGAACGATCATGTCTGCGGGACGATGACGCTGGAAGGCGCGCCGCATCTGAAGGAAGAGCACTATTCGATTTTCGACTGCGCCAACCCGTGCGGCAAGAAAGGCAAGCGTTTCCTGGGGGTTGATAGCCATATCACCATGATGGCGGCAGCGCAAAGCTTCATCTCGGGTGCGATCTCGAAGACGATCAATATGCCCAATGACGCGACCATCGAGGATTGCCAGAAGGCCTATGAACTCAGCTGGTCGCTGGGTGTGAAGGCGAACGCTCTCTATCGTGACGGCTCGAAACTGTCTCAGCCTCTGGCCGCAGCGCTGGTCGAAGATGACGACGAAGCCGCAGAAGTTCTGGAAAGCGGCTCGACGCAGGAAAAAGCCGTCGTTCTGGCCGAGAAGGTGATCGAGAAGGTTGTGGTCAAAGAAATGATCCGCAGCCATCGCGAGAAACTGCCCCATCGCCGCAAGGGTTATACCCAAAAGGCGATCGTGGGCGGCCACAAGGTTTACCTGCGCACCGGTGAGTTCGAAGACGGCAAGCTGGGCGAAATCTTCATCGACATGCACAAGGAAGGCGCCGGCTTCCGGGCGATGATGAACAACTTTGCCATCGCAGTGTCGGTCGGCCTGCAATATGGTGTGCCGCTCGAGGAATTCGTTGACGCCTTCACCTTCACCAAGTTCGAACCGGCTGGGATGGTGCAGGGCAACGACTCGATCAAGAACGCAACGTCGATCCTTGATTACATCTTCCGTGAATTGGCTGTGTCCTATCTGGACCGCACCGATCTGGCCCATGTGAAACCCGAAGGCGCAAGCTTTGACGATCTTGGTCGTGGTGAAGAAGAAGGCGTCTCGAACGTCTCGGAGCTCAGCGACAGTGCGGCCTCCAAGTCACTGGAAGTGCTTAAACAAATCAGCTCGACCGGCTATCTGCGCAAGCGGTTGCCGCAAGATCTGGCGGTGTTCAACGCTGGTCAGGCTGATTTGAACGGCATGGCAGAAACAGCCGCTGCATTTGAAGCTCCAGTCGCAGAAACTGCCGTCGCAACCACCATGGACGCTCGTACCAAAGCCAAGATGCAGGGCTACGAGGGCGACCCGTGCGGCGAATGCGGAAACTACACGCTGGTGCGCAACGGCACTTGCATGAAGTGCAACACCTGCGGCGCAACAAGCGGGTGTAGCTGAGTTTAGCGCCCCGGCACCCCGGGGCGCAGGGGTCGGATAGCTGCCACAGGTACCGACCCCGACGAATACGGATCAAGGCGCTGAGACTTACCTTCGATGCCTTGGTCCACTCGGCCGACATGCCCGTGTTGGCCGGGAACAGGGTGGGGCGGAATATTTGCTCCCTCCCACTCTCTCACGGGGCGGGTGCGCTCGCCCCATGCGCAGTCCAGGCCGCAGGCAAAAAAACACCGGGCGGTCAACGAAATGAGCCTGGAAGGCGAAACTTACAGGGGGCTTCGGCCCCCTTTCTTTTTTCAACCCCTTACCGCTGTCGTCAGCAGAGCCTTGCCGGATTGCCCCTCCGCCATCGGGTCAGAACCGCCGAAAGCAGATCGGCGGATTTCGCCCGGCGGGAGATCGCAGGGCCGACTCGGGGAAATCCGCAAAGAATGGCGCGAAATTCGGGGATGAAAGGGATGCGGGTGACGGCGACGGGCAAGATGGTGTCTGTGGTGCCTGTCCGGACGTAACAACGCAAAACTCACTCAGGAGGCACTATCATGAAACCGCAACATCTGGCCGTTATCTCGGCATTCGCACTTGGTTTGCCCTCGTTGGCTTTGGCGCAGTCGAGCGCTGATGCTAATGGCGACGGCGTTCTGACCATTGAAGAAGTGCAGGCTGTGGTACCAGAAGTGGATACCGATACGTTCTCGGCCATGGATGCAAATGGTGACGGCGCGCTGGATCAGGATGAGATCGCAGTTGCGCAAGAAGCCGGTTTGCTGCCCCCCAGCAACGGCTGATTTGCATTGAATAAGGGCGGCCCGAGGGTTTCGGGCCGCCTTTACAAAAGGTTACGCGGGTAAGTGAATGTTAAACTTGGCGCGAATTTCGGCATCTAGCAACGGATCAAACTGGGCGGGTGACGGTGCGCTCAGAATTTCTTCTTTACGGGCCGTGGCCTTATCTAGCAGATCGGGTTTACCCATTTCGGCCCATTCTTTTGGTGACGTTCGGTCGCCAAATATCGGATAGACATAGTCGGCCTGCATCCGGCTGAGCGTCGCGTCGGTTCCCAAATAGTGGCCGGGCCCGCCCATGCAGACCTCGGCAATCTGATCCAGCGCCAGTGTTTCATCATTGACTTCGATGCCACGTACGCAGCGCTGTGCTTGACCGATCAGATCATCGCTGAGGATGAGGCTTTCGAAGCAAAAGCCCAGAAGCGAAGCATGCATGCCCGCCGCTTCATAGACCATGTTCAGCCCGGACAACCCGGCCATGACGTTCGAACACATCTGCTCCCACCCGGCTTGCATATCGGGCAGTTTCGAATCTGACGCGCCCGCGGCGGCGCCTCCCGGCAGGTCGTAGAACTGGTGCATCTGCGCACAGCCCGCACTCAGCAGGGCTTGTTCGCCAGACCCGATAGACATGGCCCCAGTGCGCAGGTCCAGACCAAAGGGCCAAGTGCCAAAAATTGCGGGAGCGCCTGGCTTTACGGCGTTTACATAAACCAAACCGGCAAGGCATTCGGCCGTGGCCTGCGTGATCGCCCCGGCGATGGTTGATGGGGCGGTTGCCCCGGCCATGCCTGCGGACAGTAACAGAACCGGCATACCGGCCTTGATGCATTCCTCCATCACTTCGCAGCTTTCGGTGGCAAATTTCATCGGCGGAACGACAAAGCAGTTCGAGTTGGACACAAAAGGCCGCTCGCGCCATTTGTCCTCACCACCGGCAATCATATGCAGCATTTCGATGGCAGGTGCGACGTGTGACGGCTCGGTAAAGGATGTTCCGATGTGTTTGTAAGTCCCTGAGCAAGCGGCATAAACTGTGTTGTAGTCCATCTCGAGATTGTCGAGGATGTCGCGGCAGACCATGGGGCGTTGGACGAAGTGGATATTTTCCAGCTGCTGGCAAATCCGCGCGGCGTCGTGCAGATCCTGTACGGTTGAATCGCGGTATTGGCGGCCATGGACATCAACCATGCTTACGGCGGCCCCGGCTGTACCATAGTGAACCTTGGTGCCGGTTAGATCGAGGTCGGTTTGACCGTCGCGGCTGTAGAGCGTGATGGATCGGTTCGCCTTGGCGATCGTATCCTCGACCAATGCGCGCGGGAACCGAATGCGCCCGTCGTCGCCCAGTGTACAGCCTGCACCGACCAGATAGTCGATACCGCTTTGGGGGGCGTCTGCAAGACCAATGGTTTCAAGGGCTTGCAGGGCGGCATTGTGGATTTTCTCCACCTGAGTCGGGGTCAGAGGTTTGTATGTGCCGCCTTCCATGCCGGGGCGGATCGGGCGCAGATGTTCTGGAAGGGCGGATGCGCGGGCTGCGCGACGTGCAGAACGTCCACCGCTACGAGAGGCACTACGGGATTGCTTGTTCATTGAATAAGTCCGGTCGTTGAAGAAGTATCTTGAGCGTAAGCGATCAAGACAAGCCAGGCCGACCCCTTGCCGCGCGCCCACGATCCGCACCAATGGTACGACTGATCAGACGAATTTTCCAAATCTCGTTTGCCATGAGACCTCTCAGTTGCCCGATAGGCTGTCAGACGGCCACACCCTGTTCTGTTCCGTTTGCGACTTTGGTGTCAAAAACCGACAGATTGTATCACTGGCCTCGTCGATCGCGTGTTCTGAGCACATTTTCTCCCGCTTTGGGCGAAATCTGTTATACTTTATTAACTTACTGCTGAATATCCTGTGATCAGAATTGAAATCTGGCAACTGCATGCCAGTTTGAATGTGTGACGGTCGCTGCTCCAGACACGGATGAACACTGTTGATGATGGATTGGAAACCACGTTGGGCCCTGATCGTCGCGATGACGGTCACATGCGCCACCCCTGCCATGGCAGAGGATTGGACAGGTGCCTATGCGGGTTTCAGTTTCGGCTATGCAGAGGCAAGCGGCCCTGACAGCTCCAGCGGGGACACAGGCTCATTTGGCGCCCATATCGGGTTTGATCAGGATTTTGGCAATTTCGTTTTGGGGGGTGAGTTGGAATATAATCGCTTGTCCCTGAACCTCAGCGAAAATCAGGGAAGCCTGGACAGTATGTCACTTGTAAAACTGCGCGGCGGGTATGATTTTGGCAACGCGCTCGGATATGTGGTCGTCGGTGCGGCCCGCGCGGAAACTTCGACCGACAGCGATACAGCGGCGGTTTATGGCATCGGTGTCGCTTATCCGATTGGCGAAAACCTTGTGATCAGTGGTGAGGCGTTGCGCCAGAACTTCGACGATGCCACCCGATCTGAGGGTGGTCTGGGCACAAATGTTTTCAACCTAAGGACAACATTCCGGTTCTGAGCCCGTCACTCAGCCGCGCTATGTTTTGTCTGACTTGCCGCAAAATCGCACAAGGTCTGCAGAGCCTGCGAAAAACGCGCGTCCTCGACCGTCATTGCCACGCGAATATGGCCTGCTGCGGCCCGGCCAAAGCTTTCGCCAGGCATGACAGCGATGGCGTGATTGTCCAGCAAGGCGTTTGCAAAGTCTTCACCGGATAGGCCGGTCGCGCGGATATCCAGCATCAGATACATCGCACCTTGTGCGGGCACGAGGGTGATGGTGTTTTGCTTGCTCAGAATCTCCATGGCAAGCGCGCGACGGCGACGGAAGGGGGCGGCGATACCAGCCTCTAACTCCGGGCCGGCATTCAGTGCAAAACAGGCGGCATCCTGAATGAAACCGGGCACGCCATAGGTCGTGTGCGTGGCCAGATTGATCAGATGCGCAATCACTTCTTCTGGACCAATAACCCATCCGCAGCGAGAGCCCGTCATGGCATGGGATTTGGACATGGACCCAACAACAAGCGTGCGCTCGGCCATATCCGACAAAGCACGGGGAGAGATATGCTCACCTTCCCAGACCTGCGTGTCATAGACCTCGTCCGAGATCAGCCAAAGATCGCGCCGTTTACAGGCCCCTGCGATGGCTTCAAGCGTTTCGTGGGAATAGACCACGCCGGTTGGATTGTTGGGTGAGTTGATCAGCAGGGACACGGCTCCGTCCGCCGCAGCTTCGATGTCTTCGGCGCGCGGTTGAAATGAATGCTTGGCCTGTGCTTGGACGGGGCGGGCGTGTGCGCCAACCCCGCGGATCGTACCGGGATAAGTGGCGTAATATGGATCAATATACAGCCCCACATCCCCGGGATCACACAGGGCCATATGTGCAGCGAACAGGGCGGATTGCCCGCCGGGCGTGATCAGAACATTGTCACGCGTGGTGGGCACCCCGGTCTGCGCCTCAGTTCTTGCGGCGACCATGTCGCGTAGTTGATCGGTTCCCGGGACCATTGCGTAACCGGTGTGTCCGTTTCGCGCCGAGTGGTCCATGGCGCGCAAAATCGATATATCGGTTCGGGTGTCGTGTTCGCCAATCGTCAGCTCGGTCACGGTGTGTCCGGCGCTGACCATCCGGCGCGCGCGGTAGAACACATCCCAGCCGTCATGGCCGCCCGCTGTGATCTGAGAGATGCGATTTGACACTTTCATCTGAACACCTGTTGGCGAAGTTTCGAACGGCTCGCGATGGTCGATCAGCTGCGCGCGGGAAGGGTCGCCTGAACCTTTTTTGTCAATGAGGCACGGACCAGATCATAAGACGCTGTCAGGCGGTGCCTCAGTTCTTCCTCGTCCGCGTCAAAGGGCAGGCGGATCCAACTGCGGTGAAAATACGGGGCTTTGACGCAGACACCCGCCTCGATCAGCATTTGTGCGGTTTCGATATCGGCTGTTTTGACCGAGACGCCATCATTGGCAACCCCGATACAGGCGAACATCTTGGCGCCCACTTTCCACGCATCATGGCCGCCGCCCCAAGGGTCGGACCATTCGGCACCCGGTAGGGCGCGGCACACAGAGTTGACGAAATCCCGGCTCATGTTCGGCACCATGCAGGGGAGGTGAGGCAAACTCAAGCCTTGGCTTGGCGTGTTGCGCGTGGTATGTCAGCGCCATGAACCGGATGACCTGCATCATTATCTGCTGATTTATCAAGCGGGCCGGTATCTTTCGTTTTCATCTCTGAGACAAGTTGCTAAGCCCGCGCCAACGCGCACGCTTTAGGAGCCCAAGTGATGACGACACTCAAACTGCACAACACACGGACACGGACGAAGGAAGACTTCGTTCCGATCGATCCTGACAACGTGCGGATGTATGTCTGTGGGCCGACTGTCTATGACCGTGCCCATCTGGGCAATGCGCGACCTGTGGTTGTGTTCGACATGCTGTATCGGTTGCTGCGCCATGTCTATGGTGCGGATCACGTCACCTATGTGCGCAATTTCACCGACGTAGACGACAAGATCAACGTGACCGCGCTGAAGCGCAAACAAGCCGGTGCCGAAGGGTCTTTGGAGCAGTTGGTCCACGAACGCTCGGATGAGACCATCGGGTGGTATCTGCATGATATGGGCGCGCTTGGGACGCTGGAACCGAACCAGATGCCACGCGCAACTGAGTTTATCCCGCAGATGATCGAGATGATCGAAGACCTGATCTCGAAGAGCCATGCCTATGAAGCCGAAGGTCACGTGTTGTTTGCGGTGGACTCGTGGAAGGACGAATACGGCAAGCTCTCGGGCCGGTCGGTCGATGACATGATCGCGGGGGCGCGGGTTGAAGTTGCGCCTTACAAGAAGAACCCGATGGATTTCGTGCTGTGGAAGCCTTCGACTGATGAACTGCCCGGATGGGAGTCGCCTTGGGGCCGGGGCCGTCCGGGCTGGCATATCGAATGCTCGGCCATGTCCTATGAGTTGCTGGGCGACAGTTTCGACATTCATGGCGGCGGCAACGACCTGATGTTCCCGCACCATGAGAACGAGATCGCCCAAAGCTGCTGCGCGCATCCCGAGGGTGAGTTCGCTCGGGTCTGGATGCATAATGAGATGTTGCAGGTCGAAGGCAAGAAAATGTCCAAGTCGCTGGGCAATTTCTTCACCGTGCATGACCTGTTGGAACAGGGCGTGCCGGGTGAGGTGATCCGCTTTGTTTTCCTGCAGACCCATTATCGCAAACCGATGGATTGGACCGAGAAGAAGGCTCGCGAAGCCAAGGCAACGCTGCGCAAGTGGCGGGCGCTGACAGCGGGCATCGAGCCCGCCGCCAGCGCGGCACCCTCGGTGGTTTCAGCGCTTGCGGATGACCTAAATACAGCGGGTGCTATCGCCGAGCTTCACCGTCTGGCTTCGGACGGTGACGCTGCGGCGTTGCTTGCAAGTGCGCAAGTTCTGGGCCTGCTGACGGATGAGATGGGTGGCTGGGCAGCCATTGCGGCGGCGGATTTCTCGGAATACGAAGAAAAGCTGGCAGCCGCGCGTGCAGAAGCCATGGTGAGTAAGGACTTCTCGGAAGTGGATCGATTGAAATCCGCCTATCTTGCCGCAGGTCTGGAAGTGCGCATGAGCAAGGACGCTGTTGAGATCATCGCTGGATCGGGTTTCGACGCGTCGAAGCTGGAAAGCGTATAGTCAAATGCTTCGCCCGGAACTGTCCGGGCGGGGCGATGCCCGAACAAGCCAAAGAGCCAGACCAATGACCAAAACCCGCCTCTATCTGTATGACACAACCCTGCGCGACGGGCAGCAGACGCAAGGGGTGCAATTCTCGACTGCTGAGAAGGTGCAGATCGCGCAGGCGTTGGATGAGTTGGGTGTCGACTACATCGAGGGCGGCTGGCCGGGGGCGAACCCGACCGACAGCGCGTTTTTTGAAGTCGCTCCGAAGATGGCTGCCCGTTTGACGGCGTTTGGGATGACCAAGCGTTCGGGCCGGTCGGCAGAAAATGACGACGTTCTGGCAGCGGTGATGAATGCGGGCACGCAGGCGGTCTGTCTGGTCGGCAAGTCGCATGATTATCATGTGACCCACGCGCTTGGTATCTCGCTGGGGGAGAATATCGAGAATGTTCGCGCCTCGGTCGCGCATCTGGTGGCGCAGGGACGCGAGGCGCTGTTTGATGCCGAGCATTTCTTTGACGGCTATAAGGATAATCCAGCCTATGCGACTGAGGTTTGCCAGGCGGCACTGGAGGCGGGCGCGCGCTGGGTTGTGCTGTGCGATACCAATGGTGGTGCCTTGCCCGCCGAGGTCGGACGCATCGTATCAGAGCTGATCGCAGCTGGTCTGCCGGGGGATCGGTTGGGCATTCACACCCATAACGATACCGAGAATGCGGTGGCCTGTTCGCTGGCCGCCGTGAATGCAGGCGCGCGGCAGATTCAGGGCACGCTGAACGGGTTGGGCGAACGCTGCGGCAACGCGAACCTCACGGCTCTGATCCCGACTTTGTTGCTGAAAGAACCTTACGCTTCGCAATTCGAGACTGGCGTCAGCCTTGACGCTCTGGCCGGTCTGACGCGGATCAGCCGGATGCTGGACGATATCCTGAACCGGGTGCCCAGTAAGCAGTCGGCCTATGTGGGAGCCTCGGCCTTTGCGCATAAGGCAGGGCTGCACGCCAGCGCGATTCTCAAGGATCCATCGACCTACGAACATGTCGACCCGGCAACGGTGGGCAATGCGCGGATCATTCCGATGTCAAACCAGGCCGGGCAGTCGAACCTGCGCAAACGTCTGACGGAGGCTGGTTTGACGGTGGAAAAAGGCGATCCGGCTTTGGGACGCATTCTGGAACGGATCAAACAGCGCGAGGCCGAGGGCTATTCCTATGACACCGCGCAGGCCAGTTTCGAACTTTTGGCACGGGATGAGCTTGGCCAACTGCCCGAATTTTTCGAGGTTAAGCGCTATAAGGTCACGGTTGAGCGGCGTAAAAACAAGTACAACAAGATGGTCAGCCTGTCCGAGGCGGTGGTTGTCGTGAAGGTCGACGGTGAAAAGAAACTATCGGTCAGTGAATCCCACGACGAGCAAGGCAGTGACCGGGGACCGGTGAACGCTCTGGCCAAGGCGCTGGCCAAGGATCTGGGGCAGTATTCACAGGTACTGGAGGATATGCGGCTGGTCGACTTCAAAGTGCGGATCACCCAGGGCGGGACCGAGGCCGTTACGCGCGTCATTATTGACAGCGAGGACGGGCAGGGGCGGCGGTGGTCTACCGTTGGGGTCAGCGCGAACATAGTCGATGCCTCGTTCGAGGCGCTGCTGGATGCGATTCAATGGAAACTGGTGCGCGATTGTGACCCACAGCAGGCGGCGGCAGAGTGACGGCTGCATTTGACGAAGATGTCAAAGCCTGTGCCGCCTTGGTGCACAAGGCTGATCCCGATCGGTTTCTGGCGGCAATGGCCGCTCCGGTTGCGGCGCGGGCGGTTTTGTTTCCGATCTATGCGTTGAATGTCGAGGTCGCGCGCGCCCCTTGGGTGACGCAAGAGCCGATGATTGCCGAAATGCGCCTGCAATGGTGGCGCGATGCCCTGCAGGAGATCGCACAAGGGCCGACCGTGCGGCGGCACGAGGTGGTGACGCCTTTGTCTCAGGTTCTGTCGCCCCATCTGGCCGGAATGCTGGATGAATATGTGGCGGTGCGACGTTGGGATATCTATCGCGATCCGTTTGAGGATCAGGAACATTTTGACGCCTATATCAATCACAGTTCTGGCGCGTTGCTGGTGGCTGCGGCTCAGTCCCTTGGGGCAGCGGATGAGGATGTGTTGCGCGATTTCGGCTATGGCGTGGGCGTGGCGAATTGGTTCCGCGCGATCCCAGAGCTTGAGGCGCGTGGGCGTATACCATTGCTGGATGGCAGACCCGAAGGTGTAAGGGTACTGGCAGAAACGGCGTTGGCGCGACTGGCGCGGGCGAGATCCAACCGGTCTGGGGTGTCGGATGAAGCGCGCCCCGCGCTTTACCTCGGTTGGCAGGCAGAATGGATTTTGAAACGGGTGACCGCCCAGCCCGACCGGGTCGCGGCAGGCGCCTTGGCGCAGAGCGAGGTGCGGCGGCGGTTGTCGTTAATGTGGACCGCCGCGACCGGGCGCTGGTGATCAGGCTGTTTTTGCATCGGCGGGTCTGAGGACCAGCCATAGCAATGCGCCACCAGCCAGGGTCAACAGCGGGATCATGGCGAGATTGACGGCAGTCCAGCCTTCAACCGGTGATCCCCCGGAACAGTTCATCAATCCGCCCGAAGCCAGCGAAGCAACGGTCACACCGCCGAACACCAACAGGTCGTTGAGGCCCTGCATCCGGCCACGCTCATGCACTTCGTGCGACGCGGCCAGCATGCTGGTCGCACCGATAAAGCCAAAGTTCCAGCCAATGCCCAGCAGTATCAGGGCGATGAAGAAGTTCTCCAACTCGACGCCCTGCAAGGCGACAACTCCGGCACCGGCCAGGATCGCAAGGCCAAGGGCCACGATCTTTTCCACGCCAAAGCGCGCGATCAGGTGACCTGTAAAAAAGCTGGGAACATACATGGCCAGCACGTGATAGGTGACCACATCCGCCGCGTCATTGGCCGAGAAGCCGCAGCCCACAACCGCCAGTGGGGTCGAGGTCATCACAAGGTTCATCAACGCGTAGGACACCATCGCACAGATGATCGCAACGGCGATGCGCGGGGTTTTCAGCAACTCTAGCCGCGAGCGGCCCTTGGGCGCATCTTCGGTCGGTTTCGGCGGGGTCGGAATGTCGAGAAAGAAGAACAGCGCCGATCCGATCACGTTTAGGGCGATCACGGCAATGTACGTACCGAGAAACGGGATCACATATGCCTCTGACGTCAGTTTGACGATTTGTGGTCCGATGATCGCAGCGGCCAAACCGCCTGCCATCACATAGGAAATCGCCTTGGGGCGGAACTCATCTGATGCGGTATCCGCTGCGGCAAAACGGTAAAACCCGTGCGCGCTCATGTAGATACCGGTCAAAAGGCTGCCCAGCAGGAAGATCGGGAAGGACCCGAGGTAGAGGCCATAGGCACCGATCAGGCCGCCCAAAGCCCCAGCTGTTGCCCCAACAAGGAAGCCGGTTCGGCGCCCCCAGCGTTGCATGATGGCCGAGACAGGCGTGGCGGCCAGCATCGATCCCAGAACGATCAGCGAGATTGGCAGCGTCGCAAGGCAGGGGTTGCTGGCCAGGGACTGACCGGCCAATCCACCGACGATGAAGATCATCGGCATTTGCGCGCCCAGGATCGATTGCGCAGCAACCAAAACCGCTACGTTGCGTTTCGCTTGCGCGTTGTCCGGGGTGGCTGTCGTCAGTGTCATGGGCCAATGCGTATCGATGAACGCGCCGGGGCACAAGCGGCTTGCATCTGAGGCTGATCCCCCTAACGTGCAATCCGTATCACAAGGCAGAGATTGCATGTCCGTAGGTCGCATCATTGAAACGCCCGATTGCGTGACGGAAGGCGCCGAGTGGCTGGCCAACACCTGCCCGCGCATGGCCTATGCGATGGAGCAGACCGGCCCTTTGCCTCTGCGGCGCAAGCCTGACGGTTTTGCTCAATTGCTCAGTGCCATTGTCAGCCAGCAGGTCAGCGTGGCCTCGGCCAATGCGATCTGGACGCGGATGCAACAGGCGAATCTGACCGGACCGCGCAAGATCATGTGGGCCACGGATGAGGATTTGCGCGCAGTGGGCCTGAGCCGTCAGAAGGTTCGATATGCGCGTGCACTGGCTGAGGCGCGCATTGATTACAAAGCGTTACGCAACGCACCTGATGCAGATGTCGTCGAAACTCTGACACAGGTTCCCGGCATTGGCGTTTGGACTGCTGAGATTTATGCGATGTTCTCACTGGGCCGGGCCGACGTGATCGCACCGGGTGATCTGGCCCTGCAAGAGGCCGCTCGGGTGCTTTACGATCTACCCCGACGTCCAACCGACAAGGAACTGCGCGAGATGGCCGAAGCCTGGTCGCCTTGGCGATCAGTTGCGGCACGCGTGTTGTGGGCCTATTACCGGGTGGCCAAGAAAAGAGAAGGGATCAGATGACACGGGTTTTGAACGCGCTCCGGAAAGAGCCGGTTTCGGGCGACACACGCTCGGTCGTGGTGTTCGTACACGGCTATGGGGCCAATGGCGCCGATCTTCTGGGTCTTGCTGATCCGCTGGGTGAACATCTGCCCGATACGCTGTTCGTCGCGCCCGACGCACCCGAACAGATCCCCGGAATGCCAAACGGCTTTCAATGGTTCCCGATCCCGTGGATCGACGGCTCGTCCGAGGAAGAAGCAAGGCGCGGAATGGAAATGGCAGCGGATGATTTCAACGCCTTCCTGGATGCGCTGATGGTGGATGAAGATGTCCTACCCGAGCAGGTCGTTCTGTTCGGTTTCTCTCAGGGCACCATGATGAGCTTGCACGTTGCCCCGCGGCGTGAAGACCCGGTAGCCGGGATCGTTGCGTTCTCTGGCCGGTTGCTGGAACCCGATCTGCTGCCCGATGAAACCGTCAGCCGGATGCCGATCCTGCTGGTTCATGGCGACGCGGATGATGTGGTTCCGCCGCAATCGCTGCCCGAGGCAGCAGAAGCTCTTCAAGCTGCTGATTTCAAAGAGGTCTATGCGCATGTGATGAAGGGAACCGGCCATGGTATCGCGCCGGATGGCCTGAGCGTAGCGCTGGCCTTCATGCGCGACAAGCTGAGCTTTTAGCGATGATTGCCCTCCGCCCGATGATGCCAGAGGATGTGGCGTGGTGGTGTTAGCGTGGAGTCCCTTTGTTGCATCACATTTGTTTTTCACGGTGATGATTTTGTTCATTTTTGTTTAGTGGAGTAAGCGATGCGTTCGATTTGGCGATTTTTCTGTCAACGCGACACCAGCACCGGCGCGCTTTGGTTAGCCGTAGCCGCCGGAGCGTGTGCCGGCCTAGGTAAAGCACTTATCTTCGTCGGGTTACTAGTTGCCGCGATTGCGTTTGATCTTATGACGAAGAAATACGCCGCTGCAGGCGACCAATAGGAGGGTTTATGGATTGCTGTTCGTTGTGCTTATTAGCTTAGCTGTTTGCGCAATGTTCTTGATGTTTGCCGGTTTGCGCATCAGCACAAGGGGCTTATATTTTGTTGATCCATTTCTGCTCGGCGTAGTTGCCAACATATTGGCAGATAGAAAAAAGAGGGGGTATGTCAGAGAAAGTTCTATGAGTACTAGTGAGTTGCTAAGGCGCGTCTTTTTATGTGCGGCTCTTACACCCCCGATACTTATTCTATCTCAGATTGCGATAAGCGGATTTTAGAGCTCAAAAGTCTAGAATAGGGAGGGCAAGTGATGCTGGTTGTCACGGGCGTTGTGGAAGTGAATGAGGCCGGGGTTGAACGGGCCCACGAGGCCGCGCAGCAGATGGTTGCGGAAACCGTGAAAGAGACGGGCTGTCTGGTCTATGAATTCAGTCAGGTGCTGGGGCACAACACGCGGTTTCGCGTTTACGAAGAATGGCAGGATCAAGCCGCGCTTGAGGCGCATTTTGCAACGCCCCATATGGCCGTGTTTCGCGCAACTTTGGCCGAGGTTGGTCTGATTTCCAGCGAAATTTACAAATTTGTCGGCGGTGAGAAGCAACCGCTCGGCTGATCTGGATCAGCCCCACAAATGGCCCTCGGCAAACTCGACCGAATTGCCTGCGGGGTCGCGGATGTAGAGTGACCGCGCACCGCTGGGCCAGTCGAATTCGGCATCGATCGGGACATTCCAATCCAATAGGTGTTTGCGCATCGCGGCAATCTCGTCACGGGTCAGTACAAGGCAGACATGCCCCGCACCACGCGCGCCATGAGGCGGCACGGGCAGGTTTGGGTTCATGGGCGGTTGTTCAGTTTGATCCGGGTTGAACAGCAACAGAACCGACCCGCCGACACGGTAAAACACATGCCGGTCTTTGATACGCTGAATGCGCTCCAGCCCAAGAACCTGGCCATAGAACTGCTCTGCTGCGTCCAGATCATCGACATACAGCGCAGCCTCCAGAATGCCTGACGGAGCAGGGATGTCTGGCGTAAGTTTCATGGCCGTATTCTAGCAGAAAGAAGCGGGCTATGTCACCGCCGTGCGCGTCTGTCTCGTTTGCGTTGCGGGGCCGCATTCAGAGTGGGCGGGGGTAGGCTGTCCCATTGGCCAGGCTCAAGATCGTCCAAAGTCCAATCGCCGACGCGATAGCGGATCAGGCGTAAGGTCGGCAGGCCAACAGCGGCCGTCATCCGGCGCACCTGCCGGTTCTTGCCTTCGCGGATCGTCAGCTCAATCCAGCTGTCGGGCACGGTCTTACGCTCTCGGATTGGCGGGGTGCGGGGCCACAGGCCCTCTGGCTCATCCATCTGACGTACTTTGGCGGGGCGAGTCAGGCCATCCTTCAGCTCAAGCCCGTCCCTCAGCGCTTTCATTGAGACCGCGTCAGGTTCACCTTCAACCTGAACCCAATAGGTTTTTGCCATCTTGTGTTTGGGATCCGATATCTGTGCCTGTAGTCTCCCATTGTCGGTCAAAAGCATCAGCCCTTCGCTGTCCCGATCCAGCCGACCTGCAGGGTAGACGCCGGGCAGGTCGATAAAGTCCGACAGGGTGCTGCGCGGCGAGTCTGCATTCGCGCGGTCTGTGAACTGCGGCAAAACATCAAAGGGTTTATTGAATCGAATGAACCAGGACATGCCCCGCCATAGCCTGCAAAACACGCTGTGTGCAACCTGTGGATAACTGTCATGCGCCTGTTACGGATTCGGCTTACCCAATCAGCGACATATTGTGGAAACTCAGGGCTTGTCAGAGATTTACCACGATATATAGTTATCTTAAGGCCGGGGCGGGTGCTCTCCGCTCTGGTGTCACAAACGGGCAGCTGAGAGCGAGGAGCGATTCTGTGATGGACGGAGACTTCAGGACCGAATTTGTAAGAGAGCCGGGGACGCTCAAGCATCACCCGGCCTTGGTTTTGAATGCCGATTACCGCCCCTTGTCTTACTACCCGCTCTCGCTGTGGCCCTGGCAAGAGGCGATCAAAGCCGCCTGGCTGGACAGGGTCGACATCGTGGCTGAATATGACGAAGTCGTTCGAAGCCCGAGTACCGAGATTCGAATACCCTCGGTCGTTGTTTTGAAAGACTATGTAAAACCCAGAAAGCGCGTGGCCTTCACGCGCTTTAATTTATTTCTGAGGGATGAGTTCCGCTGTCAGTACTGCGGCAGCCGCGACAACCTGACCTTTGACCATGTGGTTCCGCGCGCGGCAGGCGGGGTGACAAGCTGGCAGAACGTGGTGGCGGCGTGCAGCCCGTGCAACTTGAGGAAAGGGTCCAAATCCCTGCGTCAGGCGGGGATGTCCCTGCGCAAGCCCCCACGCCAGCCTGATGCGGAGGCTTTGCGTAACATTGGCCGCAAATTCCCGCCAAACCACCTGCACGACAGCTGGATCGACTTCCTGTACTGGGATGCAGAACTGGATGAGTTCTAGGTCTTGGACCGCCAGGCCGCGATCCAGATCAACGCTAAGCCCAAAGACACAACGGCGTTCCAGCCAGCCAGAGACAAACCCAGCATTTGCCATGGGATATCGTCGCATCGCACCAGCGGGGCGGACATGATCTGGTTCATTAGTTCTTCTGCGGACAAGCCGCCAATGCTGCCGGATGTGCAACTGGTTGGGCCTTCCCACCAGCCTTGTTCGACACCGGCGTGAAACAGGCCAATTCCTGCACTTGTCAGCGCTGAAATAGCGCCTGCCAATGGCAGCAGGCGGGCAGACGGCAGCATCAGCGCAATCAGTCCGATGACGAATGCGGCCCCATGTGGATAGCGTTGCCATACACACATTTGGCAAGGTGCAAGCCCGCCGAGATATTGGAAACCCCAGGCCCCCAGCAGCAATGCCGCTGAACCGCCGGCAGCAAGACCAATCAAAGTTGTGCGTTTTGTCATAGGTATCGCACCGCTAGAAAGCCGCCGAACAGCAGAATGATGAACAATGTGAACATCAGGCCCAGACGCTTTTCAATGAAATCGCGGATCGGTTCGCCAAATTTCCAAAGAAGGCCTGCCACAAGAAAGAACCTAAGAGCACGCGCCAGAATCGACGTGGCTATGAAGGTGCCAAGCGGCATGCCCGTCCAGCCCGACATGATGGTGATGACCTTGTAGGGGAAGGGCGTGACGCCAGCGGCCAGTACAGCCCAGAACCCGAAATCGTTGAAACGGGTGTTGAACTCTTCCATCGCGTGGGCCTTGCCCATCGATTCCAGAATGGGTTGGCCAATGCTTTCATAGGCAAAAGCCCCGATCGCATAACCCAACAGACCGCCCAGGACCGACGCAACCAACGCAACACCCGCGATCAGCCAAGCGCGCGAAGGGCGTGCCAGAATCATCGGGATCATCAGTACATCCGGCGGGATCGGGAAAAACGAGCTTTCGATGAACGCTACAATCGCCAGCGCCCAAAGCGCATGGGGGTGCTCGGCCAGTCGAATGGTCCAGTCGTATAGCGATCGTAACATAGTCTACTCAAATCCCGGTCTTTGCCCGTGCAAGCCAAATCACGCACCCACGGACCCGTCAACCGCTGGCGATCAAACAATCGGAAAGCCGGTTGATTTTTGCCTCTGGACCTTCCCGCGCGGGGGCGCTAATCCAGTGTCCGTGGCCCAAGTGGCGGAATGGTAGACGCAGGGGATTCAAAATCCCCCGCCTTCACGGGCGTGAGAGTTCGAGTCTCTCCTTGGGCACCACACCTTTGTGCATTTAAGACTGTATCGAGGCGCAAAAGCAGCGCGCCTTTTGGTTAGTGAACCTTGAAATCTAAGCGGATGACGTATTCTGGTGCTTCACAAGGCTGTACCTGAATCAAAAAACCACCTAGGCTCGGCGCGCTGACTGGATTGTGTGTGTTTTTTTGACTTCAGGAATTAATGCCGGGTTTGTGGAGGCTTTGTTGCCAACATTCACGCAAACACCTGCAGATGTAGGATATGGTTCACTTACAAATCTGATCTGCGCGTGGAATATTGATTAGTGTATTGATTTGAAAGGTGCGTTCCATTGGTGGGTAATTCAGAAACCGCCAAGCCCGTCGGCCAGACCGACGCGCTTGAACTTACGATTTTGATGCCTTGTCTGAACGAGGCGGAAACAATCGAGATTTGTATCAAGAAAGCGCAGGATTTTATTGAGCGCGCGCAGATTAAAGGCGAGGTGCTGATTGCCGATAATGGCAGCACCGATGGTTCGATTGAAATGGCTCAGGCTCTGGGTGCACGAGTTGTGAATGTCCCGCAAAAGGGATACGGGGCGGCGCTCTCGGGTGGAATCGATGCAGCCTTGGGCACCTATGTGATCATGGGCGATGCAGATGACAGCTATGATTTCTCTAACCTGGATCCCTTTGTCGAGGCACTGCGGGCCGGAAACGATCTGGTCATGGGCAACCGGTTCAAAGGTGGTATCTCGGATGGTGCGATGCCGTTTCTGCACAGATATCTGGGTAACCCGGTGCTCAGCTTCATTGGTCGGCTTTTGTTCAACATCAACATTGGTGATTTTCACTGCGGTCTGCGCGGATTTCGGCGTGACTCGATCCGGGATCTTCAACTGCACACTTCCGGTATGGAATTTGCGTCCGAGATGGTGACGCGATCCGCGATGTCGCGTCTCAAAATCGCCGAGGTGCCGACGACGCTGCGGCCCGATGGTCGAAGCCGTCCGCCGCATCTGCGTACTTGGCGGGACGGGTGGCGCCACCTCAAGTTTTTGCTGATGCACAATCCACGCTGGCTGTTTGTCTATCCGGGGCTGTTTTTCAGCGTTCTGGGTGGGCTGGCCGCCCTGATCCTGATGTTTGGTCCTGTTCAGGTTGCGGGCTCGGTTGAGTTGGGCACAAACACCTTTATCGCCGCCTGTGTGATCACCATCCTTGGAACCCAGTTGCTGACCTTTGGCGCTTTGGCGCGGATGATGGCGACCCGGAGCGGATTGCTGCCAGTGGGTGAGCCCAGCCGGATTCTTCGAACTTGGGCCACAACCGACAATATCGCCCTGTTTGCGTTTTGGTTGTTCTTGTTCGGCGTCATCCTGTTCGGCGTGGCGTTCGGCCAATGGGCGCGCCTGGGGTTTGGGAACATCGAAAACCCTTTGCCAACACGCCTGACTGTAGCCGGATTCAGCCTGATGGCCGTTTCGGTACAAACCGCCTTTGCCGCATTCTTGTTCGGAATTATTGAGATTCCAACCCGGGAACAAAGCACCGATTCCAACTGACGTTTCCGATCTTGGGAGAACGTTGACCAACAGTTTCAAAGGGCTGTCCGTGTAAGCGGGCAGCCTGCTTCGTCTTTGATGGCTTAACGGGGAAAGTTCAAAAAACAGCCTCAGATATGCTGCTTTGGCGCGATCTGCGAGGGGCTGGCCTTGACATTCATTGTATCTGAATGAAACCTCGAAGATGTTGGGAGACATTGGAAAAATTCAAAAGTAGCAGCAGTTGCAGGGCAGCCGGTTCTAAGATACCAGCGCGCTCCCTCGCTATTGCAGGGTTTTGGCTTTTACCGCCCACACCAAAAAAATGGGAGTTTTTACATGAAAAACAGCAGCAAGCTTAGCCTCGGCGCGTTTGTGACCGCTGCGATGATGGCACCTGCGGCATATGCCGAAGAGTTCATCACAATCGGCACCGGCGGCGTGACTGGCGTTTACTATCCGACCGGTGGCGCGATCTGCCGTTTGGTGAACAAAGGCCGCAAGGAACATGGCGTGCGCTGCTCGGTCGAATCGACCGGCGGTTCCGTTTACAACATCAACACCATCCGCGAAGGCGAGCTGGAGTTTGGTGTGGCGCAGTCTGACTGGCAGTACCACGCCTATAATGGCAGCTCGAAGTTCGAAGAAGCTGGTCCTTTTGAGAACCTGCGCGCCGTCTTCTCGGTTCACCCCGAGCCATTCACCGTTGTGGCGCGTGCCGATGCCGGCATCACCAACTTCGAGGACCTGAAGGGCAAACGCGTCAACATCGGCAACCCTGGTTCCGGTCAGCGCGGTACCATGGAGGTTCTGCTGGGTGAAATGGGCTGGACCACCGACGATTTCGAACTGGCAACCGAGTTGAAGGCGGCTGAACAGTCGGCGGCCCTGTGCGACAACCAGATCGACGCGATGGTTTACACAGTGGGTCACCCCTCGGGCTCGATCCAAGAAGCGACCACAGCTTGCGACTCCGTTCTGGTGAACGTCAGCGGTGACGCGGTAAACAAGCTGGTCGATGACAACTCGTTCTACCGGACTGCGACCATTCCTGGTGGCATGTATCGTGGATCGGACGGCGACACAGCAACCTTCGGCGTGGGTGCGACTTTCGTGACCTCGGCGGATGTGTCGGATGACGCGGTTTATGCGGTTGTCAGCTCGGTCTTCGAAAACTTCGATGACTTCAAACAGCTTCACCCGGCATTTGCGAACCTCAAGCCCGAAGAGATGATCGCGGACGGCCTGTCGGCTCCTCTGCATCCGGGTGCCGAGAAGTACTACAAAGAAAAAGGCTGGATTCAGTAAGCCAGACCTAAAGCAGGGCGCCTACGGGCGCCCTGCAACCCAAACCCGCACAAAGCGGGTGATTCAGAAGGCCAAAAATGGTCGCGACGGGGAGACATTTGCATGAGTTCCGACACACAATCCAATCGTCCGCTATCCGAAGAAGAGCTTCAGGATCTTGTGGCGTCATCCGATGCGGGCGGGCGTAATCCGGTCGGCAATGTCGGGATTTTCCTGGCCATTGTTGCGGCGATCTGGTCGATCTTTCAGGTTGTTTTGGCTTCGCCCATAGCGAACTATGTGCTGCCAGGCAGTATCGTAAACAACTCGCGGCAGTTTCATCTGGCCTTTGCGATGTTTTTGGCCTTTGCGGCCTATCCGGCGCTGAAATCCAGCCCGCGTGACTATATCCCCATACAGGATTGGATCATGGGCCTGTTGGGAGCGTTTGTCGCGCTGTATGGCTATTTTTTCTATGACAAGATCGTCAATGCAGGTGGTCTTGCAGATGATACCGACAAATGGGTTGCACTGGGCGGCTTGCTGTTGCTGTTCGAGGCCGCGCGCCGCGCGCTTGGCCCGGCAATGGCAATCATTGCAACGATTTTCCTCGCCTACGTATTCTTTGGATCTTCCGAATGGGTGCCCGAAGTTATCCGCTGGAAAGGGGCCAGCCTGAAAAAGGCGATGAGCCACATGTGGATCACGTCCGAGGGCGTGTTTGGCATCGCGCTTGGTGTCTCGACGAAATTCGTGTTCCTGTTCGTGCTGTTCGGAGCGTTGCTCGACAAGGCCGGGGCAGGGAACTATTTCATCAAGATGGCCTTTGGGGCCCTCGGCCACCTACGCGGTGGCCCGGCCAAGGCGGCTGTTGTGGGTTCGGCGGCGACCGGCCTGATCTCAGGCTCGTCGATTGCCAACGTGGTGACCACCGGTACTTTCACCATTCCACTGATGAAGCGCGTGGGCTTTTCCAGCGAACAGGCGGGCTCGGTCGAGGTTGCTTCATCCGTGAACGGCCAGATCATGCCACCCGTGATGGGGGCTGCGGCCTTCCTGATGGTGGAATATGTGGGCATCTCGTATGTCGAGGTCATCACCCATGCCTTCCTGCCCGCGGCGATTTCTTATATCGCGCTGGTCTATATCGTGCATCTGGAAGCCGTGAAGCGGAACATGCCGACGCTGGGCAACCGTGAGGTTCACCTTGCGCGGACCGTAGTCGGGATGCTGTCCTTCTTCATCGTCTTTGCTGGCCTGTGCTATGGCTCGCAATACCCGGTCGAAGCGGTCACCAGCATGGTTCCAACCGCCGCTGGCATGGTGCTGAGCCTGATCGTCTGTGCCGTCTATGTCGCTCTGCTGTATCTGGCCGCGCAGGTCCCGGATCTTGAGCCGGACGATCCAAACGCCAAAGAGGTCGAGCTGCCGGTTATCGCCGACATCTACAAGGCTGGTCTACATTATCTGCTGCCGATCATCGTGCTGGTCTACTTCCTGATGATCGAGCAGAAATCACCCGGTCTGTCCGCCTTCTGGGCAACGGCGCTGTTGTTCGTGATCCTGCTGACGCAGAAGCCGCTCAAGGCGATCTTCCGGGGCGAGAGCGAGGTCTATAACCGCTTCATCGACGGTGTTGCTGATTTGTGGCAAGGCCTGATCGACGGCGCGCGCAACATGATCGGGATCGCCTTGGCCACGGCCACAGCGGGCGTGATTGTGGGCACCGTAACGCTGACCGGTGTGGGTCAGGTGATGGCCGATCTGGTCGAGTTCCTGTCGGGCGGCAACCTGATCCTGATGTTGATCATGGTCGGTATCCTCAGCCTGATCCTGGGGATGGGCCTGCCGACCACGGCGAACTATATCGTCGTCAGCTCATTGATGGCCGGTGTGGTTGTGGAACTGGGTGCGCAAAGCGGGCTGATCGTGCCGTTGATCGCGGTGCACCTGTTCGTATTCTACTTTGGGATCATGGCAGACGTGACGCCGCCTGTTGGTTTGGCAAGCTTCGCGGCCGCAGCCGTTTCGGGCGGTGATGCGATCAAGACCGGTTTCACCGCGTTCTTCTACAGCTTGCGGACCGTAGCACTGCCTTTCGTTTTCATCTTCAACACGGATCTTCTGTTGATCGATGTGACGTGGGTCGAAGGCATAATCGTCGCCATATTTGCGACCATTGCCATCCTTGTCTTCACTGCCGGAACCATGGGCTATTTCCTGACCCACAGCCGCATCTACGAAAGCATCGCGCTGATCTTTGTTGCTTTTGCGCTATTCCGACCAGATTACTTCATGGACCGCATTTCGCCTCCGTTCCAGTCGGTTGAACCCGCTGCGTTTGAAGAAACGATAGGTCAGGCACCGCCAGGGTCCGAGGTGCGACTGGTCATATCCGGCCCGGATTTCGACACGCTTGAAATGGCCGACACCACCGTTGTTGTCACCGTTGGCGACGAAGAGGGCGGCGCGGCGCGGGTCGAGGCGATGGGGCTGATCCTGATCCCCGAAGACGGGCTGATCAAGCTTGAGGAGCCGCTGTTTGGCACGCCTGTGGCCGATGATCTGGGTATCTTCGACTATTATGGGGACGAGCCGGTGCGTCTGACCTCGGTCAGCTTGCCGTCCAGCCAGCCTCCGAAACAGTTGGTCTATATACCGGCGATGATCCTGCTGGCTCTGATCGCCTTCCTGCAACGCGGCCGGGCCGCCAGACAAGAAGAGGTGACAGCATGACAAAATCAGTTCTTTGCGCTGTCGATATCAGCAATGGCGATCTGGACAGTCCGGTTTTGAAACAGGCCGCCAGGCTGGCGGAACTGGACGGGGCGCAGCTGGATGTTGTGACCGTGCTTCCTGATTTCGGCGAAAGCTGGGTGTCGGGTTTTTTCGAGCCCGACTTCCACGAAAAGGCCCTGGCCGAGGCGCATGCCAAGCTGGCAAACCTTTGCGTCTCTGTACTCGGAGCGGAGCGCAACGCCGCTATGCGCCACGTGGTGGCCACTGGCACGGCCTATCAGGAAATCCTAAAAACAGCAGAGGGCGCTGGCTCCGACCTGATCGTAATCGGTGCCCATAAACCGGATTTCAAGGATTACCTGCTGGGTCCCAATGCCGCGCGTGTGGTGCGCCACGCCACAGCGTCGGTCTACGTGGTGCGCTGATCAATACCCGGTCATTTCCAGATAGCCGCGCCCCGCGTGGCTGCCTGAGACAATGACCGGGCCTTCCCAATACTCAAAACGTGTCGCCATCCAGGCGTCCGGGATTAGGGCAGAGACATCAACGTTCAGCCTTCGAACCGGCAGGCTGACCTGCCATCGGATTGGCACATCCCGCCCCGCCACTTGCGCGGCCTCAAGCGGAGTGAAGGTAGCGGAGCCGTTTGGCAGTGCCTCGGTGCTGCCATCCGCATTGATCCAAGTGGCAGCGGTGAAATCCCCGCGATCCCCGCGTAGCCGAAAAGCCATCAGCTTGTTGCCATCGTCAAAACTCAGCGAGAACCAGTCCCAACCGCTTTGATCTTCGGCCAAGGGTTGCGAGGACCATTCGCGATCCAGCCACGCCGAACCGCTGACGGCGACATCGCCCTGAGGCAGGTGCAACGTGCCTTCGACCGCATAGAAGGGTTGAGAATAATAGTAGCTGGCTTGCCCATCGGCGGATTTTACGGAATAGCCATCCTCGCCGTGCAAAACCAATGGGCCTTGGCTGTTTAGGGACAGGGTGTACCCAAAATCCTCTCCGTTTGCGGTTAGGGACAGCGTATCAAAATCCGGACCGCTCATGCGCCATTCGTCGATCCAGGCGGCGAAGGGTTCGCTCGTGACGCCTGCCTGACCTATGCCGCCGCGTGACAGACGTTCGGCAAAGTAGTGTCGTTCAGGCGTGGTGACAGCGGCGTGACCCATCCATATCTGAGGGCTTTGCCAACCGTCGAGGTCAAAGGGTTTGAGGGCCGAGCGAAACAAGGTCCACTGGATGCCATAGTCGCGCCCGTCATCCCCTTTGAGATTGGCGGTCAGATACCACCATTCGATCCGGTAGCTGGGATGCGGCCCGTGATCTCTCGGGAACTCGAACAGAACCCCGCGCTGTGGCACGTCAAACCCGTCTGCCGATCCTCCCAGACCGGCATAGCCCTGCGTTAATAATGGTGTCGGCAGCCAGACCAGCAGGAACAGAAGAAACGCTCTAACGTTCATTGGCAAACACTCTCAGCAGGCTGGCCGGGGGCAGGCGTAGTAATCGCAAAGCGGGCAGGGCAGCCGCGACAAATGCGGCGAGCAGCGTGAGTAGGAACAGATACAGCCAGTCCCACGGGAACAGGAACATCGGTAGGCGCCATCCAAAGGCCTGCACATTGATGACGGCTAGCAAGACCCAGGCCAGAACCAGCCCCAAGGGCAAAGCCAGGCAGGCGGTCAATGCGGCCAGCAGGACACTGCGCAACAGCTCGAACCTGGCCAGTTGCGCACGGTTCAGGCCCAAGGCCCAGACCGGCGCGATATGGGGCAGGCGCTGCGTCCAAAGGGTGAGCAGGCTGGTCAGAATGGCAAATCCGGCAACCCCAAGGGTCAGGATATTCAGAGCAGAGGTCACGACAAAGGTTTTCTCGAATATCGCCCGGGATTGCGCCTTCATCGCCGCCTGCTGAACCACGCTGCGCGTAGGCATATCGAACTGCATACGCAGGGATTGCGCCATCTTGGTAGCTTGATCTGGGTTCATACGAATACCGAACCGTCTTGCTTCGGCCCCCGGCGCGATTTGATCTAGGCGAGACATCGATACGATGGCCTGACCGGTTGGATTGCCATAGTCGGAATAGACGCCTGCAATGGGCAGAGAGGCCGTTGCCGAAAGCACCAGAGTGTCTCCGGGCCAAAGGTCCGCGCGCCGGGCCAGTTGCTCGTTAATGAGGATTGCCTGTCCTGACATCACCCGATCCCAATCGCCATCTGATCGCGCGATCAACGGCCAATGATCCCGGTAGACCGGGTCATCGACCACGCCATACAAAAACAGCCGGCCGGTTTCATGGGCCAGTTCAACACTGCGGATGGGCAGAATTGCATCCACCTGCGGGGTCAGCCAATCCATGATCTCTCGCGCTTGCTGATCATCTTCGGCGGTCACATACAGTTCCGAAGTCAGGCGTTGATCCAGCCAGCCGACAAAGGTCAGCCGAAAACTCGATACCATCGTGCCGACACCGATATTGGCCGCCAGCGCCAGCAACAGGGCCATCAGTGCCAAGGAAAGCCCAGGCAGTTGCGCCCGCATATCCGCCCAAATCCATTGAGACACCGGCCTGCGTGCTTTCCCGGCAAAGATCGTCAGGACAAGCGACAGGAACCAGGGCAAAACTAATGCCGCACCGGTCAACAGCCCAGCGAGCAGTGCAAAGCCACCGAGCAGACCACCCATGCCGAAATAGAGAGCGCATCCAAAGGCGATCAGGCCCACTCCGACTATCCCAGTCAGGCTGTGTGATCGCCCGCTACCGCTCCAGGCCTGAATGCCGGGCCCTTCGAGCAGTGGCATACGAGACAAGCGCCACAGCGCATGACCACTGGCCCCTAAGGTGCCAAGAAGCGCCATGGCCATACCGGCCAGCGCCCAGCTTGGCTGCAGGCTCAGCTGTCCGGTGACAGGGGCACCATAGAGCCCGCGTAGGGTTGCGGCCACGTCCGGTAGCAACGCACCTGCCAGAAAGAAACCCAGGATCAGGCCCAAAGCCCCGCCGATACAGGCCAGTACCGTCAGTTCGACCAACACCATCCACACCAGCCGCCGCATAGAAACGCCCAAGGCACGCAAGGTTCGGATCATGCCGCGCCGTTGAGCAAATGCCAGCCCGACGGTACCGTTCACAATGAATAACCCGACGGCGAAGGACAGTAATCCGAAGGCGGTCAGGTTTAGGTGAAAACTATCTGTCAGCTGCGCCGTATCCACCTGCGAGGCCGGGCTGATCTGCTGTAGCTCAGGTGCGACCTGCGACAGAGGCGGGCGTCCGCGTGGCTGGTTTGGTAAAACCACAAGCCGGGAAATCATGCCGCGTTGGTCCAGTAGGGTTTCGGCCACGCCGATATCGGTCAAAATCACATCGGAAGGCAGAGACGTGCTGAGGATGATCGGCGGCAATCCTTCAACCGAAGACAATAGCGGCGCAAGGTCCGGATGAACAAGCAAGCGGCCCGGAGCTGTCAAGATGGGAGCCGGGTCTGGTGGATCAGCGCTCTGCTCAGTTTCCGTCACAGCAGGCAGGGCAGGGTAGGCCACCATATCTACGCCCATCACCCGCAGGGCACGACCCTGGGCGCGATAAGGACCTTCCAGAACGGCAGCGACCTGCCAACCCGCTCGGCGCAGTTCGGCATATCGGGACAAAGGGACAGGGCCGCTTGGATCGCGCAGTTCATCAAACTGCCCCAAGGCCAGCTGCGCATTGGCCCGCGCATAGCTTGCGCGTGCTTCGGCGTTGATGGCTTGCACAGCAGACCACAGACCGGTTGCCAAGGCGATGCCGATCAGCAGCGTCGCCAGTTGCAGCCAATGCGCGCGCCAATGTGATAGCAGCGCCTGTATGACGGCCTTGGTCATTCGATGCGACCACCGGCCAGATGCACGCGCCGGTCGAGCCGCGCGGCAATGTCTTGCGAATGGGTCACCAGCAGCAAAGCGGCGCTGGTATCGGCAACCAGGGACAGCATCAGATCCAGCACATTGGCGCTGGCCGTCTCGTCTAGGTTACCCGTCGGCTCATCCGCCAGCAGCAGTTTGGGCCGCACAGCCATGGCGCGGCCGATGGCGACGCGCTGTTGCTGCCCGCCAGAGAGGTTTTCGGGGAAACGATCCAGCAAATCGGACAATCCCAGTCGATCAGCCAGATGGGTGCTCCAAGCCTGGTCATGACAGCCAGCTAGGTGGGCGTGAAAAGACAGGTTTTGTGAAACAGTCAAGGACGGGATCAGGTTAAACTGCTGAAACACCAAAGAGACTTTGTGACGGCGCAACGCGGCGCGACCCGCATCATCCAACGCTGACAGGGCCGTGCCATCCAGTATGATCTCGCCCGCATCGAAGCTATCCAGCGCCGCGGCCAAGTTTAGCAAAGTGGATTTGCCGCTGCCACTTTCACCAGTCAGGGCCAGCGTCTGCCCCTGATCCAGGGTCAGCGACACATCACGTAGGACAGGCCGCCCGCCGGGATAGGATTTCTGCACCTTGTCGATCGTCAACAGCATGATCTGCCCCGCTTTTTCAACAGGATGTGCAACGGAATTCACCCATGTCCAGTGCCGAACGCCCTCCGATGCGTTTCGCCGCAGGTATATCAAGGGCTTGCTGGCCTTGTACCTTTCCGCCGCAGAGGCCATTCTAATACTCACGGGATCATCGCGGAACAGGGTGGAAAAACATGAGCTTGCTGCACCAGATTATTTGGGGCAGTGCCTTTCTGGGGCTCTGCTTTGTGGTCGAGATCTTTTTTCTAACCTGGTGCACGATCTTCGTGATGAGGATGGAAAGGAAATGGTCCAAATACGGGCTGTTTCTGGCCACTGCAGCCCCGATTGCCGTGGCGCTGGCGTTTATCGTTTTGACACACACAATTCAGGTTTGGATATGGGCGATCGTTTGGGTCTTGCTTGAGGTGCTGCCGGATTGGAATACGGCGCTGTATTTCTCGTTGGTGACGTTCACCACGCTGGGTTATGGCGATATCGTTTTGGGTGAGGCACTTCGGATTTTTGGGTCTTTTGCCTCTGTGACCGGACTTTTGGCCTTCGGACTTTCAACGGCCTATATGGTTGCGCTGATGACCCGAGTGTTTCAGGAACGGCTCTTTTCCTTAGGCCAATCCCCTAAAGAATAGGCGCAAACAAACGGGCCAGGGGTGCACCAAACCGAATATAGGCCGGTTGCTGGAACAAGGATCGCGTCAGCTCATAGCTCTTATCGAAATCGGCCAGAAGCATCCGTTCAACTGCCTGCGCCGCCTCGGCGTTGAAAAACAGTGCCATTGCTTCAAAATTCAGCCGGAATGATCGGTTGTCCAGATTTGTTGTCCCGATCGCAGCCAGCGTATCATCGACCACAAACACCTTTTGATGCATGAACCCATCGGTGTATCGAAACACCCGCGCACCGCAGTTTCGAACCTCATCAAAATAGGCAAAGGCAGCCAGCCAGGGCAGGCGGTGATCGATCACCTCGGGCACAAGGATACGCACATCCACGCCGCGCATCGCCGCATGTTGTAGCGCGGTCATGACGTCGATATCGGGCACGAAGTAAGGTGAGGCGATCCAGAAACGCTCCTTTGCCTCGGCGATGGCCGAAAAGAACATCATGGCGCCGGTTTCGGTATCATCGCCGGGCCCAGTTGCAACCAGAAGCGCGTTCATATCCTGATCAGATTCGCTGCCAGCCCAGTCCAGATCATCGATAAGGTCCTCACCGCGAGCCCAGTGCCAATCTTCGGTGAAAATCAACTGTAGCTGGCGAACGATATGGCCGGTGATCTTTACATGGGTATCGCGCCAGTGGCCGAACTTTTCGCCCTGACCCAGATATTCAATGCCAACATTGTGCCCGCCGATAAAGCCGGTCTCTCCGTCGATCACCACGGTTTTCCGATGGTTGCGGTAGTTCAACTGAAAGCGAAAGTTTGGGCCGCGCTGTTCCTTCGGGTCTGCGACATCAATGCCTGCGTTCTGCATCGTTTCAAGAAAGTCGGACGACAAGCCATAGCTGCCCACCGCGTCGGTCATGAACCGCACGTGCACACCCCGATCTGAGGCCGCAATGAGTCGTTCCTGCAGCTTCAAACCCAGTTCATCGGCGCGCACTATGTAGAATTGGATCAGGATGTAGTTCTTTGCCGCATCAATAGCCTCGAAAATCGCATCGAATGTGGCGTTGCCATCAATCAGCAACTCTGCCCCGTTGCCGCGCGAAACGGGAAGATGGGCCAGAAATTCGAACGGTCGTGGATTGATCGACATCTTATCGGGATCGGGTTTGGAGTGATCGGCAAAGGATTTGATGCCTTCGACCACACGCTCACTTTCCTGGCGGGCGACACGATAGCCGTGAAAACGGTGGTGACCCAGAAACAGATACATCGGTACGGCAAAGAACGGCGCGGCGATCAAAAAGACCACCCAACCAACCGCACCCTGCGGTGTTCTGGCCGTCTGCGCTGCCCTGAGTGAGAAGATAGCTGCTGTGACATAAAGCGCAAATACGGCTGCAGATACCAACACTGTCCACATTTGTTTGTCGGGCTCCGTCTGTTTGCTTTAGAGGCGATAGGCGAACGATACTGCGTTCTTCTTCTTCATTTAGGGTCGTCCCCTAATCGCCCATCCAAAGACATCAAGATCGCGACTGGGCGCAGCGCAGGGATATGGCTGAAAACGATCAGGATGCAGACCGTAAGGGGCACACTCAGAAAGGCTCCGATCAAACCCCAGACCGTCGTCCAGAAAGTCAGCGCCAGTATGACTAGGAATGTGGACATGTTTAGCGATCGGCCCAGCATCGCAGGATCCAGGAAGTTGCCGATCAGGAACTGGATCGTGCCGCAGCCCAGAACCACCACCAGGAACGGTCCGATAGTTTCGAACTGCACCAGCGCGATCATGGCCGGGAACACCACGGCAATGATCGACCCAATCGAAGGGATGAAATTCAAGGCAAAGGTCAGAACTGCCCATGTCTCGGCATATTCCAGGCCAAGCATGCGGAAGATACTATAGCTGATACCCGCCGTGATCAGGCTGATCAGGGTTTTGACGCCGACATAGCGCTGTAGGCTGAATGATATTGCATCCAGCATTGCCGACAGCTCTTTCCCGGTTTCCGGGCTTCCTGCAGCTAGCTGGATCTTTTTGCGAAAGGCCAGGCGTTCGACCATCAGAAACGAGACATAGAGGCTGATCAGGAAGAACTGATTCAGCAGCGATGTGGCGCTGCCCAGCAACAGCCGCGCCAGATAGGACATGTCGATGCTGACAAGGTTGTCCCGGATAAACGTGGTCACATCACTGCCCACCAACCCGGCGATACGGTTAATTGCGCTGTCGAACTGGGCTTCATAGGTGGTGATGCCGCGTGCGAATTGGGTCGCCTGGCTGCCCAATATGTACATTATGGTAAACAAACCGGCCAACACTACTGTCACTCCGGCCAAGTTTGCCAGCCAAACCGGCGAACGGGTCAGGGCGATGACTCGGTCGCTCAGGGCGATGATCAGAACATTAACAAGCAGGGCAAGCGTCAATGGGATCAGAAAGGTCGCACCCGCATAAAGCCCCAGCACCACCAAAGCTGCAACAATGCAGCTGTCGCGCACCGCAGACAGGCTGAGGCGGCGGCGCGTTGTGGGGGTGTTTGGATCGGATGTCATAAAGAACCTGACTTGGGGCAGGGCGCATGCGTGCCCCGATCCTGCACAGCCCGATAGGTTTATGCAATGCTGTCAGCTGTTTATAATTCCAGATTTGTGATCGGGTGGCTTCTACGTTGGCCGTCGGCGGGCTAGGGTTGCACCATGTCTGGTGCTTCGATTCTGTTCTCTGCCCGTCCGGTCAAGGCGCTGTTTCTGGCGGTGCGGCGGTTCAATGCCAAGAACGGCTTTGTCATGAGCAGTCATGTCGCCATGTCGATGATGATGGCGCTGTTTCCCTTTGTGCTGTTCACCGTCGCGCTGGCAGGGGCGCTGTCGCAGGGCTATGTGACGGATGAACTGGTCGATCTGATCTTCGGCGCATGGCCACAGGACGTGGCCGGACCCATCGTGGCCGAGCTGCGGGCGGTGCTTGATGGGGCCGGATCCGGGGTAATCACGCTGGGCGGTTTGCTGGCCGTCTACTTTGCCTCAAACGGGGTTGCAGCGGTGCGGACAGCGATGAATCACGCCTACCACGACCATGACAGCTGGCCCTTCTGGAAAACGCGTTTGCTGTGTATCGCTTTGGTCATTCTGGGTGGTGCAGCCATCCTGATCGTCGCCGCGGTCGAGGTGGGTCTGCCCGTCTACACGGCGCTGGTTTCCGAGCGCACAGACGTGGATATCGCAACTTGGTTGTCCGCGGACCGCCTGCGGTGGACCTTTGCGGTGGCAGTGCCTGTTGTGACTATTCTGATGGCGCATCTTGTTCTACCCACGCGGCGTCACAGTCTGATACAGATCCTGCCGGGCGTGGTTCTGACACTTGCCTTGTTGGGGAGCGGGGGATGGGGTTTTTCGATCTATATCGGTCAATTCGCCAGTTACAGCGCCACTTATGCGGGTTTGGCCGGGGCAATGGCTGCGCTGATCTTCCTTTATCTTTGCGCTGCGATTGTGATCTTGGGGGCCGAATACAACAGCGCGCTGATTGATCTTTCAAAAGACGATTCAGGCGCGCAGGTCTAAGCGCAGGTGGATCGGCACGTGCTTGCCAGTATTGGGCCATGATCCCGGCAAAATTCACATGTAGACAGCCTTAGGGGCATCAGCCTCAGGTTTGTTTGCAGGTGGCACATGTCAGAAACGATGCAAAAACAGCCCTGTGCAGGGGAAGTGAAGGGGTCATTGGAGCAGCGTATCGCGCAGTTGCGGGATCGTAGGCCAGTATATTTGAACCATTCAGAGGTTATTGAGATGCAGAACCTTGCTGCAGCGTCTTTTAAGGAGCATCCGCTTGCAGTGCAGTTGACGACAGAAGATTAACTTCAGCCACGAAATACTTCTGTTACAACGAATTTCTCGGAACCGCCCGACCGGGATGCGGGTGGTTTGACGTTGGCGACATACTCGAACTTCTGTTTCAGCAGCTTCTGCAAATCGCCCTCGGCTGCTCCTGCCAGAACTTTCGCGACGAACGTGCCACCTTGTCTTTTTACGAGCACCCGCTTGCAGTGCAGTTAATGAAAGAGATTAACTTCAGCCGCGAAACCCTGTCGCCACAACGAATTTCTCGGAACTGTCCGACCGGGATGCGGGTGGTTTGACGTTGGCGACCTTTTCGAATTTCTGTTTCAACAGCTTTTGCAAATCACCCTCGGCGCCTCCGGCCAGAACCTTGGCGATGAACGTGCCGCCTTCTTCCAACACGTCAAAGGCGAAGTAAGCGGCGGTCTCACACAAAGCCATAATTCGCAAATGGTCGGTCTGTTTGTGGCCCGATGACGCGGCAGCCATGTCCGACATCACCACATCCGCCTTACCGCCCAGCCAGTCTTTGACCTTTTGGTCAGCGTCATCTTCCATGAAATCGAGTACATGAGCCGTCGCACCAGCAACCGGTTCGACCTCCTGAAGATCAACGCCCAGAACGGTTCCAATGCGCTTGCCGCTTTTCTCGCCCAGCGCATTGACGCGTTTCACGGCGACTTGCAGCCAGCCACCAGGGGCGCAGCCTAGATCCACAACGCGCGCACCGGGTACTAGGAAACGGAATTTCTCGTCCAGTTCCAATATCTTGAACGCCGCACGCCCGCGATACCCTTCGGCATTTGCGCGTTTCACATAGGGATCGTTCAGCTGCCGCTCGAGCCAACGCGTTGAGCTTAGCTTACGCCCACGCGCCGTCTTCACCTTGACCTTCAGGTCGCGTTGCCCACGGCCTGAGGTGTTCTTTCCACTCGGTGTCTTCGCCATCAGAACGGTCCGTCTTCCAATACGCCGTCCGCACTCATCTGAGCATAAAGCAGTCCTTCACGCAGCCCCCGGTCCGCCACGGAAAGGCGATCGGTGGGCCAGCAACGCAAAAGGGCCTGCAAAATGGCCGAGCCGGACATGATCAGGGCCTGCCGGTCATCCCCAATCCGGGGGTCGCGGCGGCGCCCGTGAGGGCCGAGTTCTAAATACCCGCGGATGACTTTGTCAATCTGATCGCTGGTCATGCGCAGACCGTCCACTTTGGTTCGGTCATAGCGCTTGAGACCCAGATGCGAAGCCGCAACAGTCGTGACCGTGCCGCTGGTGCCGACGATCTGGAATCCTTCACGGGTTTGTTCGTCTTTATAGGGGGCGAAATCGGCCAGATTTTCTTCGAAAAACCAGCTCATGAGGGCAAATCGGGCGGCATCATCTTCGACATCGTGGAATTGATCGCGCAGTGTCGCGACGCCAAGGGGCACACTGATCCAATCCACTACCTTGGCGGCGGGGAAGGGGCTGTCAGCTGTGTGAAAGCCATTGTGAAGCCGCATGATCGCGGCCGGGCGATCGCGGCGGGGTATCGAAGATATGTCGATCCAAACCAGTTCGGTTGAACCGCCGCCGATATCAACGACCAGCAATTGTTCGGTCTTGGTCGACACCAGCGGCGCACAGGAGATAACGGCCAGACGTGCCTCTTCCTCGGGCTGGATGATCTCTAGCGTCAGGCCGGTTTCGCGCTTCACCTGACGGATGAAGTCGCGCGCGTTCTTGGCGCGGCGGCACGCTTCGGTCGCGACCAAACGCATCCGTTTGACCTTGTTGCGTTTCAGCTTTTGCTGGCAGATGCGCAGGGCCTGAACCGTGCGCGACATCGAGGCCCGAGACAGTCGCCCGGTCCGTTCCAAACCCGCGCCCAATTGCACGGATTTGGAGAAACTATCGACCACATGGAACCCGCTGCCCTTGGGCTGGGCGATCAACATGCGGCAACTATTTGTCCCCAGATCCAGCGCCGCATAGAGCGCATCTGGATCGGGTCTTGCCGGCGCGGGGCTTTCGACCGCCTTCGGGAACGCGCCCGCACCTTTGGGACGCTTGGGCGCCATTCGTCACGCCCTCCGATTTTCGAGTTAGTTTGACCCTAGGCGGGGGATCGCCGACGCGCAAGTGATTTCAATTTTGAATTTAACGTGAGTGTCACACAGCGTTCATACTGGAATGCGATCCCCACGCGGGATCCCCGGTTCGGGATTCTCTACCAGCTTTCAGCCAGATACGGAGATTGCCATGAAAGACGAACGCACCCTTTCATTCGATGAATATGATGAGGTCGTAAACCCACGTCCTGAAGAATGCGAATTTGATCGTGTGGTCGAACGCGCCTTGTCACGTCGCGGATTCCTGGGCGGCGTTCTTGCAATGGGCAGCTTCACGGCCGTCGGCGGTGCGCTGATTCCTTCGGGCGCACGTGCGGCGGCGGACCGGTTCTCGTTCGAGGCAATTCCTGTATCGACTGCAGACGACGTAATTGTACCTCCTGGCTACAAGGCCGAGGTCATGGTGCGTTGGGGCGACCCGCTGTGGTCCGATGCACCCGAGTTTGATCACGCGACCCGTGGCACCGCTGCCAGTCAGGAACGCGCTTTTGGCGACAATACCGATGGACAGGACGTGTTCTTCCATGACGGTCATGTTCTGCTGGTTGTGAACAACGAATACACCAACCGCGATATCCTGTGGGGCAACAATCCGGATGCCAAGGCGGCTTCGGATGATGATGTGGCCAAGGGCATGATGGCCCATGGTGTGACTGTGGTTGAAATCGCCAATACCGATGGCACATGGGGCATCGTCAAAGACAGCCCCTACAACCGCCGCATCACGCCGCAGACAGACATGACCATAACCGGCCCGGCGGCAGGTCACGATCTGATGAAAACGGCAGCCGATCCGTCAGGAACCGCCTGTAAAGGCACCTGGAACAACTGCGGCAACGGAAAAACCCCTTGGGGCACCTACCTGGCCTGTGAAGAGAACTTCAACGGGTATTTCTCGGCAGCTGACGAGAACCACGAGGTCAGCCCTGAACTCAAGCGCTATGGCGTATCAGCCAGCGACTGGGGCTATGGTTGGGCCAAGATTGACGACCGGTTTGACGTGGCAAAAGACCCCAATGAGCCAAACCGCGCAGGCTATGTGGTTGAGATCGACCCGACTGATCCAAATTCGACCCCGCGCAAGCTGACTGCACTGGGCCGGTTCAAGCACGAAAACGCGGAATCGGTTGTGAACAATGACGGTCGCGTTGTTGTCTATATGGGCGATGATGAGCGTGGTGAGTTCCTGTACCGCTTTGTCTCGGACGGTGTGTATGCCGCTGGTGTCGATACCAACGCTCTGCTGGAAAACGGAACCCTGTCTGTTGCCAAATTCAACGATGACGGCACCGGTGAGTGGCTAGACCTGACGCCCGAGACAACTGGTTTGGCTTCGCAGGCCGAGGTCAGCATCCACACCCGTCAGGGCGCATCTGCCGTGGGTGGAACAACGATGGACCGCCCGGAATGGGTTGCCGCCAATCCGAACGTGGCCGAGGTCTATTGCTGTCTGACCAACAACAAGAACCGGGGCGTCAAGCCGAATGCCGGTGGCGACGACACCTCGGTCAACGGTCCGAACCCGCGCGAAGCGAACAATTACGGCCAGATCGTGCGTTGGCGTCCCGAGGGTGGCGACCACACCGCCTCGGGCTTTGCCTGGGATCTGTATGTGCTGGCCGGTAACCCGAATGTGCATCAGGACGCCTATGGTGGCTCGGACAACGTCAATGCCGAGAACATGTTCAACTCGCCCGACGGGTTGAAATTCGACAGCAACGGTCTGCTGTGGATCCAGACCGACGGCAACTATGGCAACGAAGGCGATTTCGAAGGGCAAGGTAACAACCAGATGTTGGCAGGCGACCCGGTCACCGGCGAAATCCGCCGTTTCTTGGTAGGTCCTAACGAGTGTGAGGTCACTGGCCTCAGCTGGTCGCCTGATCGCCGCACCATGTTCGTGGGCATCCAGCATCCGGGCGAAGATGGGAACAGCCACTGGCCCGAAGGCGGCGACGCGGTTCCACGCTCTGCCATCATCGCGGTGACCCGTGACGACGGTGGCCTGGTCGGCTAATATCGCTGACCGTTGAAGACCCGCCCCGGACGCTTGAATGCGTCCGGGGTTTTTCTGTTTCATGCAGTAGTTTCATAGTGACAATGAGAATTTTGATATGCGGATTGGCCACGAACTCAGCTACAAGCGCCAGTACACAACCGTAGGCCAAAAAGTCGCTTGAAATACCACTTGTGTCGAAAACCGACCGACCCAGGCCCATATAGATGTTTAGAACCGCCCCATCGGGTTAGGAGGAATCACAGCAATGCCTGACGTCACCATCGTTTACTGGCGCGACATTCCCGCTCAGGTCATCGTCGGCAAAGGTCGTCGCGGCGCCAAGCGGCAATTGGAAGAACGGTTCGAGCAAGCCATCGACCGGGCCGCCATGAAGGTGAACGCCAAGGACAGTGATGCCTACTTGGCCGAATGGCGCAAAGCCGCGCCTTTTGCGGTTGAGGGCAACCCGTCCGAGATTGCCGAGGCACAGGCCGTGCGTCTGGAAACGGAATACGATCAGGACCGCATCAAAGCGCTGATCGCCAATGACGGTTGGGCATGAGCCCGAGACAGCTATGGGAGGCCGCAATGGCTTTGCTGAACTTCAAGAAACGTGATGCGGTCGAAAACGGGCCGGTTAATCCGACCGTCGAAGCCTTTCTGCAGGGCTATTCGATCGAGGTGATGCCCCGCACTGCCGAAAAGGTTGAAGATTTCCGCGCGTTGTTGCCCGAAGGCACCCGCGTCTACATCGCCCATATCGAAGGCACGCCCATCGAGGATATGGTCAAGACCGCCAAGCGCATTGCGGATGAAGGCTATCCTGTGATGCCGCACTTCCCGGCGCGTATCATCAAGGACGCGGCAACGCTGGAAAACTGGATCTCGATGTATCAGGGCGAAGCGGGCGTTGAGCAGGCGCTTTTGCTGGCTGGTGGCGTTGCCAAGCCACATGGTGGTTTCGAAAGCTCGATGCAGTTGCTGGAAAGTGGCCTGTTCGACAAGGCAGGCTTCAAACGCCTCCATGTGGCTGGCCATCCCGAGGGCAACAAGGACATCGACCCGGACGGTTCGACCAAGAATGTCGATGATGCGCTGCGTTGGAAACAGAAATTCTCGGAAACCACCGACGCGGAAATGGCCCTGGCTACCCAGTTTGCCTTTGACGCCAAACCGATCATCGCCTGGGCGGACAGCCTGAAAGAGGCCGGGATCGACATTCCCGTCCACATCGGCATCGCAGGTCCGGCCAAGCTGCAAACCCTGATCAAGTTCGCCATCGCTTGTGGCGTTGGTCCGTCATTGAAGGTCCTGCAGAAGCGCGCGATGGATGTCTCCAAGCTGTTGCTGCCGTATGAGCCGACCGATGTGATCACCGAGCTCGCCAACCACAAGGCGGCCAACCCCGATTTCAACATCACCAACGTCCACTTCTTCCCGCTGGGCGGGATCAAGACAAACGCCAACTGGGCAATCAATAACGGCGGCGCTTCGGCAAAGCCCGCAAATTCCTAAGGAACGGACATGACCCGTACAGTCGTAGAATCAAAAACAAAAACTGCCGTTCTGGGCTTTGACGAACCGTTCTGCGTGATCGGCGAGCGGATCAACCCGACAGGTCGCAAGAAACTGGCGGCTGAACTGGAAGCGGGCGATTTCTCGACCGTCGAAAAAGACGCGCTGGCACAGGTCGCGGCAGGCGCGACCGTTCTGGATATCAACGCGGGCGTTGTCTACAACTCGAACCCCAACCCGAACGAGACCGAACCGCCGCTGATGCGCAAGATCGTTGAACTGGTGCAGGGTCTGGTAGACGTACCGCTCTGCGTTGACAGTTCGGTTCCCGGCGCGTTGGAGGCCGGACTGGAGGCCGCTGAAGGCCGGCCACTCCTGAACTCGGTCACGGGTGAGGAAGAACGTCTGGAATTGGTTTTGCCGCTGGTCAAGAAGTACAACGTTCCGGTCGTTGCCATCTCGAACGACGATACCGGTATTTCCGAAGACCCGGATGTGCGTTTTGCTGTTGCAAAAACGATTGTTGAGCGTGCTGCTGATTACGGCATTCCCTCCCATGACATCGTGGTGGACCCGCTGGTGATGCCCATCGGCGCGATGGCAACTGCGGGCCAGCAGGTGTTCGCTCTGGTCCGTCGTCTGCGCGAGGAGCTTGGCGTGAATACGACGTGCGGTGCGTCCAATGTCTCGTTCGGCCTGCCGAACCGTCACGGCATCAACAATGCCTTCCTGCCAATGGCGATGGGTGCTGGAATGACCTCGGCGATCATGAATCCGGTGGCTCTGCCGGTGACGCAAAAGAAGATTTCCGAGAAGAAAGAGGCCGTAGCCGCTGCTGGCATCATATTGCCCGACGGCATGGATGATGAAACCTTCGTGCAGATGTTTGGTCTGGGCTCGACCCTGCCGCGCGCCGGTAAAGAAATGGAGGCCATCCGCGCCGCCAATTTGCTCACCAACAACGACCCCCATGGTGGTGAGTGGATCAGGTTCAACAAAGCCCCCGAGGCACCCGGAGCCGAGGGCGAAGGGCGAGGACGTCGCGGAGGCGGTCGCCGCCGCCGCGCCTAAGCTGAACGCAACTTGATCACAGGCCGGGCACTTGCCCGGCTTTTTTTGTCGTCATTCTCAGAACGGTCAGACCAACGGACGGCCTCAGATACCCAAGCCGATGGCCTTGTTTACTGCCAAACCAGTATTGATCGCGCAATAAGTCGGGTAGGGTGTGCGTTCAGAGAGGTTGATATCCCTTTGAATAAGTTGATGATCTTCGAGCCTGTGCAACGACTCGGACAACGCCCTGTCAGTGATCGTCGTCAGAGCCGTTTTCATGGTTGAAAATCGCTGAGGCGAGTTGGTCAACGCCAAAACCGGGACCGACCAGCTTTTACGTAGCAGGGCAAATTCACTTTCATCAGGAACGGCTTTGATAATCTTGCTGGCCATCTGCGCGGCCTCAACACCCTTTGGTGTCAGCCGGAACTCGGGCCGCAAAGGATGGCCATGACCGGGATTTCTTTCCAGAAGACGCAGCGCGATCAGGTGGTCAAGGCTGGCACGAAAGGACGTCCGGCTTGCGTTGGTCGCTGCCAGCAACGGGGCCTGGCGTCCCGGCGTACCCGCATCCAACAGCGCCAGAATACTGAGTGACCAGGCCCGTGATGTCAGGTTGACAAGTGTCGTAATGTCCATAAAGTATAGTTACTAGTATTATAGAAAAAGGTAAAGCAAATGGCACGCGTTTCTCTTGATGACACGATCACACTTGCCCTGTCCGTACGAGACCGCCACGCAAGCGCGACGTGGTATCAGGAAAACCTGGGTTTCTCTCTAATCTACCATATGGACGAAGCGGGCTGGAGCGAGGTGCAGACCAACACCAAGGGCGTGACTCTGGGCTTGGGAGAGCAGGCAGAGCCCAATCCCGGCAACTGCGTGCCCGTATTTGGCGTGGCCAATATATTAGAGGCCCGCAAGGCGCTGGAATCCGCTGGCGTGCGGTTTGATGGCGAAACCGAGACCATCGAAGGCATGGTCAGCACGGCAACCTTTTTCGATCCAGACAACAATGCGCTGATGCTGGCGCAGGACCTGACTAAGTAGATCCTGGCCCGACATGATCCCCCTTGAACCTCGGTCAAAGGGGGTGCTATCCACATCTGCGCGGCGGGTATGATGTAATGGTAGCCTGTCAGCTTCCCAAGCTGAACGCGCGGGTTCGATTCCCGCTACCCGCTCCAGATTTCCGTGTTCATATCCGGAAAACTAGGTCCTACGCTTATCCAGTTATCCCCTGCGGCGACGGCGCCGACCTCCACCAACGTCGGAATCGCCACCGCCTGTATTGAACGAGGGCGCGGGTAGTGTGACGACCCGGGCCAGTTCGGGGAACGGATCCGTCTTGTGCGGGATCGCGTTGGCGGCAACGAAATGATCCTGGAACTTCGGTTCGATGGCGGTTTCGACCTTGGTGATTTCACGAACCACGCGCTCGATTTCGGCCCGTGCACCGATGTTGCACAGCGCTATCCGGGCACCTGTACCTGCTGCGTTCCCGGCGCTGGACACTTTGTCCAGCGGGGCATCCGGGATCATGCCCAGGACCATCGCGTGTTTGGTTGAGATATGTGCACCGAACGCACCTGCGAGGACAACGCGATCCACGCGATCAACCTCCATCTCATCCATCAACAACCGCGCGCCTGCATAAAGCGCGGATTTAGCCAGTTGGATGGCGCGGATATCGCCTTGTGTCACGGTGATGCGTGGGCCACCTTCGGCGCTGGCATCGTGGATCAGGTAGGAATGGGTGCGCCCCTCGGGCACGCTGCGCGGTGTGCCGGTTTGTTCGGCCGAGCCGATCAGTCCACTTTCATCCAGCAGGCCCGCGATACGCATTTCGGCGACCGCTTCGATAATGCCCGATCCGCAGATGCCAGTGATGCCGGTGGTGGCGATATCGACGTCAAACCCATCCTCATCCGACCATTTCTCGGACCCGATGACACGGAAGCGGGGTTCTTTGGTCACCGGGTCGATCTCGATCCGTTCAATGGCGCCGGGGGCGGCACGCTGGCCCGAACTGATCTGTGCGCCTTCAAAGGCCGGCCCGGTGGGCGATGAACAAGCCAGAACGCGGCTGGTATTGCCCAGCAGGATTTCTGCATTGGTGCCCACATCGACGATCAGCACCAGATCTTCGGATTTGCCGGGCTCTTCCGACAAGGCCACAGCGGCGCAGTCCGCACCCACATGCCCTGCGATACAGGGCAGGATATAGACCTGCGCGCGGGGGTTCATGTTGGTCAGGTCCATCTCGCGCGCGGGCAGGGACATCGACTCGGATGTGGCTAGCGCAAATGGGGCTTGCCCCAGCTCGACCGGATCAAGGCCCAGCAGCAAGTGGTGCATGACCGGGTTACAGACAAACACCGTTTCCACGATCAGGGCGGCGTCAATCCCGGCTTCCTCAGCGATTGAGGTGGTCAGATCATTGATCGCCTCGCGTACGGCCTTGGTCATTTCCTGATCGCCGCCGGGGTTCATCATGGCATAGGAGACGCGGCTCATGAGGTCTTCGCCAAAGCGGATCTGCGGGTTCATCAGGCCGGAAGAGGCTTTGACCTCGCCCGTATCCAGATCGGTCAAATGGGCCGCGATGGTGGTAGAGCCAAGGTCGATGGCCAGACCATAGAGCCCGCCTTCGTGCAGGCCGGGCCAGATTTCGACAACCCGCGCGACAGTGTCTTTGTGGCCCTTGTGAACGGCGACCGTGACCTCCCATTTCCCTTTGCGCAGAACGGGTTGCAGCTTGGACATCAGGGACAGGTCGGCGGTAATAGCGTCGATCTTCCATTGCTCGCGCAGGGCACGTTCCAGCCGTTCCAGATCACCGGTCGGCGAATGCATGTCGGGTTCTTCCACGGAAACGAAATACAGGCGTGTCGCCGGGTCCATGGTGATCGCGCGCGCGGTGGCGGCTTTACGCACCACTTGACGGTGCACCTGGCTTTCGGGGGGCACGTCGATCACCACATCGCCCTGTACGGTGGCTTGGCAACCCAGACGGCGCCCCGGCTTTAGCCCCCGCTTGTCGTCATAACGCTGCTCAACCGCGTTCCATTCGCTCAGCGCGCCATTGCTGACGGTGACGCCATGTTTGGGAAACTCACCATAGCTGGGTATGATCTGGCATTTCGAACAGATACCGCGCCCGCCGCAGACCGAATCCAGATCCACGCCCAACTGTCGAGCGGCAGTCAGAATTGGCGTGCCAACCGGGAAATGCCCGCGTTTGCCGGATGGGGTGAAGACGACAAGAGGGTCGGTGGTCATGAATGGCCTGCCTTTGAGTTCGCGCGTGTCCCGCGCAAGATATGAGTTTATACGCAAAGGGAAAGGCCATTCAGCGGCAGGTTTTCACCAACAAGCGTCGTTTTAAGGCGCGGTGTTCCGTTGCTTTTGACAACAACTTGGGTTCAGGGGCTTTTCCTTGGGGTTGATCCATGCAATAGGGTCACCGCCAAACGGGCTTTTGCATGGGGTGATCAGATGCAGATTCGTGAGGCGCTTACCTTTGATGATGTTCTTTTGGTGCCAGGGGCATCGACAGTGCTGCCGGCTACGGCAGATACCACGACACGTGTGACACGTCAGATTACCATGAACATCCCGCTGCTCAGCTCGGCCATGGACACCGTGACCGAAGCGCGCATGGCCATTGCCATGGCCCAGGCGGGGGGCATCGGGGTGATCCACAAGAACCTTTCGATCGAAGAACAGGCCCGCGAGGTGCGCCGGGTCAAACGCTTCGAATCTGGGATCGTCTACAACCCGGTCACGCTGCGCGCCAACCAGACACTCGCCGATGCGCAGGCGCTGGTGCAGCGATATAATTTCACCGGATTTCCTGTGGTGGATGATCAGGGGCGTGTCGTGGGCATCGTGACCAATCGGGACATGCGCTTTGCAACCTCGGATGACACACCGATCCACGCGATGATGACCGCAGACAATCTGGCGATGCTGCAAGAGCCTGCCGATCTGGAAGAAGCCAAAAGCCTGATGCGTGCCCGCCGGATCGAAAAACTGCTGGTGGTTGATGGCGAGGGCAAGCTGACTGGCTTGTTGACCTTGAAAGACACCGAACAGGCCGTGCTGAACCCGACCGCCTGTAAAGACAGCCTTGGCCGTCTGCGTGTGGCGGCTGCGACCTCGGTTGGCGATGCCGGATTTGAACGCTCGGAACTTCTGGTCGATTCAGGTGTCGACATCATCGTGGTTGATACAGCGCATGGCCATTCACAAGGGGTTCTGGATGCGGTGAAACGCGCCAAGACCCTGTCGAACGAGGTTCAGATCATCGCAGGGAATGTTGCCACGTCCGAAGCGACCAAAGCGCTGATCGACGCGGGCGCAGATGCGATCAAGGTTGGAATCGGGCCGGGCTCGATCTGCACCACGCGTATGGTGGCCGGCGTTGGAGTGCCGCAGCTGACGGCGATCATGGATTGCGCGGCGGCAGCCGGTGACGTTCCGGTGATTGCCGATGGCGGTATCAAGTTCTCGGGCGATTTTGCCAAGGCTATTGCGGCTGGTGCCTCCTGCGCCATGGTGGGTTCGATGATCGCCGGGACCGATGAAAGCCCGGGTGAGGTGATCCTGTACCAGGGTCGGTCTTTCAAATCCTATCGCGGCATGGGCAGTCTGGGTGCGATGGCGCGTGGCTCGGCTGATCGCTATTTCCAAAAGGATGCTGCCAACGACAAGCTGGTGCCCGAAGGGATCGAAGGGCAGGTGCCTTACAAAGGGTCAGCCGGGGCTGTCGTGCACCAGTTGGTGGGCGGCCTGCGCGCAGCGATGGGCTATACAGGTTGTGCCACCGTTGAAGAGATGCGCAAGAACTGCAACTTTGTGAAAATCACCGGGGCAGGTCTGAAAGAAAGCCATGTGCACGACGTTCAGATCACCCGCGAAAGCCCGAACTATCGGGTGATGTAGGGTTGCAGGTTAAGACATGACACCTGCGGCGCGCGTCCAAGCCTCGATCGAGATTCTGGATGAGATACTGGGCGGAGCCCCCGTTGAAAAGGCCCTGACCGGATGGGCGCGCCGCAGTCGGTTTGCCGGGTCCAAGGATCGTGCAGCGGTGCGGGATCACGTGTTTGATGCGTTGCGCTGCAAACGATCCTATGCAGCGCTTGGCGGTGCATTTACTGGGCGCGGCCTAATGATCGGGGCCGTGCAGGCGCAGGGTGTTGATGTAAGCTCCGTGTTTACGGGCGACAGGCACGCTCCGTCGCCTGTAAGTGCCTCCGAAACCGCGTGTGCTTTTGAAAGCGATGCGGAACGATTGGACATCCCTGAATGGCTGTGGCCACAGTTTTCTGCCTCGCTGGGGGCGGATGCGGAAGCCGCTGCAGAAGCTTTGCAGAGCCGTGCGGGTGTGCATCTGCGCGTGAACCTTCTGAAGTCCGATCTTGCGTCGGCGACCGAGGCCTTGGCGGCGGACGGCATCACCGCAATCCCGCATCCAATTTGTGAAACAGCGCTTGATGTCACGGACGGTGCGCGCAAGATCGGGCAAAGCCGTTCCTATACGAGCGGGCTGGTTGAATTGCAGGACGCTGCAAGCCAAGCCGTTGTGGAGGCGCTGGACGTGCAGCCGGGGATGCGTGTTCTGGACTATTGCGCGGGGGGCGGGGGCAAAGCACTGGCCCTGGCCGCGCATCGGGATGTCGCGGTGTTTGCTCATGATGTGAACGCGGGCCGGATGCGGGATTTGCCGAAGCGCGCAGAGCGAGCGGGGGCTGATATCACTATGCTCAGCTCCGACGACCTTGCAGGCCAAGGGCCGTTTGACATCGTACTTGCCGATGCCCCGTGTTCTGGCAGCGGATCCTGGCGACGTGCTCCGGCTGGGAAATGGGCCTTGACCGGGGCGCGTTTACACGAATTGACAGATATTCAGGCCCAAATATTGAATCACATTCAGGGGTTTGTGCAGCGCGATGGTGTTCTGGCCTATGCCACATGCTCGATGCTTGACTGTGAGAATGGTGACATTGTCGAGGCGTTCTTACAGTCCAACCCCAGTTGGCAGCAGTCTTTGCGCCAATCGTGGCGGGTAACACACGGTGTGGATGGTTTCTTTACGGCACACTTGACGCGGTAGTAGGCCGGGTTCTAGCAACTTCAGGTAGAGGCTCGCGCGAATGAATTCGTTAAGCGGGTTTTAACCAATTTAAGTTCCATTTGCCCCAACGCCCTTTTGACCGAGCCATTGATGTCCGACATTGCCGATTTACCCTATCAACCGCGTTCTGATACGGGTCCTTCTATACAACGTATTGCTACGCTGTCCCTGCTGGCACTCGCGCTCGTCTTGGCGCCCAGCACCAAACTTTTATCCCCGGATTGGGCCATGGGACTTTGGGTTTCAGGCGGATCGCTGGCTGTGATAGCGCTGATTGCGGTTCTCAGGGTGGCGCTGAGCAACCGATCCGTACAAAGATCGACCGCCGTGATGGCAGCCTTTGCGCAGCAGGATACATACCCCTGTCTGATTGCCAATGCCGAGGGCGAAATCCTGATTGCCAATGCGGCTTCCTATCAAAGGTTGCGCGCGATGCCAGGTGAGGCACTGACCCACTGTCTGCGCCCCATCTTTGCCAATCCCGCGGCGATCTTGCTGCGCCTGCAATCGCGGGCACAATCGCAGGGCCGAGCGCACGAGGATGTGGTGACGCTTGAGACTACAGTCCCGGTATCGGTCTTCCGGCTATGTGACGGGCTGTTGTGTTGGCGTTTTCGATTTGAAGAGAGCGGACCCTGGGACACAGTGTCTCTGCCGGTTCTGACCGAAGGGCGAAACGGTGATGTATTGCGACTGAACCGCGCCGCAGAACGTCTATTGGGTTTTCTGCCAGAAACCATGGATCAGGTACTGCCCGAAGGTGGCAATGAGCAAATCGGTATCATGAGGCTCTGCACCAAAGGCGGGGATCAAACCGCGGTTGTGACTGAGTTGTCAAGCTCAAGCACAGGGCGCAATCTGGCGCTGGTTCCGCTGGCCGCCTCTCCTAAACAGGAGATCGGGACGCATTTCGATGATCTTCCTGTGCCGCTTTTGTGCCTATCCCCTGACGGGACAATCCTGCAAGCCAATCGGCTGGCGTTGAAGCTGTTGGGTGGCGGCGAACTTACCGACACTAACATCAGCACCATCATGCAAGGCCTGAACCACCCGGTGTTAGACTGGCTGGAACGTATGGCAGCGGAAGAAGAATCGCATCGATCCGAGTTTCTGCGGCTTAGCCGCGATGACAAAGAGGTATTCATACAAGTCACACTCAGCCGTGTTCACAAAGATGGTCAGGTGTGTCTGATCGCCGTGCTGAACGATGCGACAGAGCTCAAAACGCTTGAGGCGCAATTTGTGCAGGGGCAAAAGATGCAGGCTGTCGGGCAGTTGGCAGGCGGTGTTGCGCATGATTTCAACAACCTGCTAACCGCTATTTCTGGCCATTGCGACCTGCTGTTGTTGCGGCATGATCAGAACGATCCCGACTATGCCGATCTGGTTCAGATTAACCAGAACGCCAACCGGGCGGCGGCTCTGGTCAGCCAACTTCTGGCCTTTTCCCGCAAACAGACACTGCGCCCCAAGGTGCTGGATATGCGGGATACGATCTCGGATCTGATCCATCTGCTGAACCGTCTGGTCGGGGAAAAGGTACATCTGACGCTGAGCCATGACCCCGTGCTCAAGCCTGTTCGCGCCGATAAACGTCAGCTCGAACAGGTTCTAATGAATCTGGTAGTCAACGCCCGCGATGCTATGCCCGAAGGCGGTGAAATTCGGATTGAGACCGAGGTGCTGACCCTGACGACCCCATTGATGCGGGACAGAGCCACGGTCGAGCCTGGCGAATATGTCACCGTCAAGGTCAAGGATGGCGGTATCGGAATACCAGCCGACAAGCTACAAAAAGTTTTCGAGCCGTTTTATACGACCAAACGCACCGGCGAGGGGACGGGTCTGGGCCTGTCTACCGTCTACGGTATCGTGAAACAGACAGGCGGCTTTATATTTGTCGACAGCGTTGTTGGGCACGGGACGAACTTCACCCTGGTGCTTCCGGTTTGCAAAACCGCCTCTGAACCAGAAGTGATCGAAGATGTATCGCATAGCCCGCAGACCGCCCGTCAAGGTGAAGGGGTCGTTTTGCTGGTCGAAGACGAGGCTCCGGTCCGCGCCTTTGCAACCCGCGCTTTGCGCCTGAAAGGCTATACCGTGTTGGAGGCCGAGTCCGCCGAGGATGCATTAAACATATTGGACGACCCTGAATTGGTCGTAGATGTTTTTGTAACCGATGTAGTTATGCCGGGAATGGATGGTCCGACCTGGGTTAGCAAGGCCCTGGAAACCCGGCCCGATGCGCGCGTTGTTTTTGTGTCTGGCTACACCGAAGGCGCGTTCGGCGAATCCGGCCCGCAGATCGCCAACTCGACCTTCCTGCCTAAGCCGTTTTCATTGAACCAACTGACCGAAGCCGTGTTCGAAAAGCTCAACTGACGCGGCTAAAGCGCTGCGTCATGGGTCGCAAATTCTTCGGCGTGTTTCTTACGAAACATGGCCTCGGTCTCAGAGGTCAGAGTCATGTTCCGGGCGGGAGAGACGTTTTCGAGCGGCAGAGTGATGTCCATTTGCAGCCGATCTTGCAGGAAGTTCAGGATTTTGTCCTGATGTTCATATTTGAATACATAGCTGGCGCCTACGCCGTTGTTGCGGGGGCGAAAGAACTGGCTTTGGCTGCCCACATCGGCAAATTCCGGGCGCGGGTTTTGCATATAGGCGTGGACAAACTCATCGAAGCTCAGATCACGGGTTGAATGCGGATGCCCGATACGGTCATCGCGGCCGCGAAAGCGATACCAGCTGCCCAACCAGTCGATGGGTTCGCGCACGACGGCCATGATCTCCATCTCGGTGTCATACATTTTTCGGTACATGTTCTGAAAAAAACGATCAAACCGGCGCACCGGGGCGTGTTTCAACTCGGGCGGGCCTGTGATCACCAGATCCGCGCGTGATCCGAGCGCCGTGTGATAGGCGGTGCTGCCGGTCTTGGGTACAGACAAAAACGCAAGGCGTTCTTTATAGAAAACAAGCATTTATCAATCCCGAGACTTGAGCCGTTACGATTGCAGATTGTCGTAAACCACTCTTTAACACAATTGCCGAAGAGTAGGTTCTGTAAGTTTTAGTTGAAATGTTCTCTTTTTGGTCCCATAAGGAACAAGAGGCGAACAAAGCAGCGATTGCCGCCCGGCAAAGGGTGTGACAAAAGGGAAAGCGACAGGACAATGGCGGATCTTCTGACGATGAGCGACAAGAAAAACGCAGATAAGCAAAAGGCGCTCGACAGCGCGCTGGCCCAGATCGAACGTCAGTTCGGCAAAGGCTCGATTATGAAGCTGGGCGAAGACAGCAAACAGGATATAGAGGCCAGCTCGACCGGGTCTCTGGGTCTGGATATTGCGCTGGGAATTGGCGGTCTGCCAATGGGTCGTATCGTTGAGATTTATGGGCCTGAGAGCTCTGGTAAGACCACGCTGACGCTGCATTGTATTGCAGAACAGCAAAAACGCGGCGGCGTTTGTGCCTTTGTCGATGCGGAACACGCGCTGGACCCGCAATATGCGCGCAAGCTGGGTGTTGATCTGGATGAGCTGCTGATCTCGCAGCCCGATACCGGAGAACAGGCGCTTGAGATTACCGATACGCTGGTGCGGTCGGGGGCTGTGAATATGGTCATCGTCGACTCAGTTGCGGCTCTGACGCCGAAGTCCGAGCTTGAAGGCGATATGGGCGACAGCAATGTGGGCGTTCAGGCTCGATTGATGAGCCAGGCGATGCGTAAATTGACCGGTTCGATCAGCCGTTCGAACTGTATGGTCATCTTTATCAACCAGATCCGGATGAAGATCGGCGTAATGTTTGGCAGCCCGGAAACCACAACTGGTGGTAATGCGCTGAAATTCTACAGCTCGGTCCGGCTGGACATCCGCCGTATTGGCGCAATCAAGGATCGTGACGAGGTGGTGGGCAACCAGACCCGCGTCAAAGTCGTTAAGAATAAAGTGGCACCGCCGTTCAAACAGGTGGAATTCGACATCATGTATGGCGAAGGCATCAGCAAGATGGGCGAACTGCTCGATCTGGGTGTGAAGGCCGGTGTGGTCGAGAAATCGGGATCCTGGTTCAGCTATGGCGATGAGCGGATCGGGCAGGGGCGTGAAAACGCCAAGCAATATCTGCGAGATAACGGCCAGATTGCGCTGCAGATCGAAGATAAGATTCGTGCCGCACATGGTTTGGATTTCGACATGGCACCTGGCGCAGCTGAGGATGACGACATCCTTGAGGCCTAGTTGTCACGTGGGGAGGATCAACTGAAAATCCCCGATACCCGGAAGGTGCCGAGAATATCCAGAACAGGGCGGTCCATCCGGGCCGCCTTGTTTCGTTTTCGGGCAGCCTATGCTGTGGACACTCCTTAGGTGCGGCGGTAAACCTGCGCAAACCATTCTGATTGCGCGCTGAGAGAGCCCAAATGCCCACGCTGAACGATATTCGATCGACCTTTCTGAACTACTTCGCCAAGCAAGGGCACGAAGTGGTGGCGTCCAGCCCTTTGGTGCCGCGCAATGATCCGACTTTGATGTTCGTGAATTCGGGCATGGTCCAGTTCAAGAACCTGTTCACTGGCGTTGAAACCCGTGACTATCAACGCGCCACAACGGCGCAGAAATGCGTTCGCGCCGGGGGCAAGCATAACGATCTGGATAATGTGGGTTACACCGCGCGGCATCACACGTTCTTTGAGATGCTGGGGAACTTCTCGTTCGGTAACTATTTCAAACCCGAGGCGATCCCGTTTGCCTGGGAGTTGATTACCAAGGAATATGGCATCGACAAGAGCCGTTTGCTGACAACGGTTTATCATACCGACGACGAAGCATTTGAGATCTGGAAAAAGGTCGGCGTGCCCGAAGACCGGATCATCCGTATCGCAACTAATGACAATTTCTGGCAGATGGGCCCGACCGGCCCTTGCGGCCCGTGCACCGAGATTTTCTATGATCACGGCGATCACATTTGGGGCGGCCCTCCCGGATCTGCCGAGGAAGATGGCGACCGGTTCATCGAGATTTGGAATATCGTTTTCATGCAGAATGAGCAGTTCGAAGACGGCTCGATGGTCGAACTTGACATGCAGTCGATTGATACGGGCATGGGCCTGGAACGGATCGGCGCGTTGCTGCAAGGCAGCCATGACAACTATGACACTGACCTGTTCAAGACCCTGATCGAAGCGTCGGCAGATGCAACTGGCGTTGATCCGTATGGCGACCAGAATGTGCATCATCGGGTGATCGCGGATCACCTTCGTTCGACCTCATTCCTGATCGCGGATGGGGTAATGCCATCCAATGATGGGCGCGGTTATGTGCTGCGCCGGATCATGCGCCGGGCTATGCGTCACGCGCATCTTTTAGGCGCGAAAGATCCGGTTATGCACCGGCTGGTGCCTACATTAGTGCAGTTGATGGGGGCGCAATATTCGGAGTTGGGACAGGCACAGCCGCTGATCGAAGAAACCCTGTTGCTGGAAGAAACACGCTTCAAGCAAACGCTGGATCGTGGTCTGAAACTTCTGGATGACGAAGTAGCGGGCCTGCCCGAAGGCGCGGCCTTACCTGGCGACGCCGCGTTCAAGCTGTATGACACCTATGGTTTCCCACTGGACCTGACGCAAGACGCGCTGCGTGAAAAGGGCCGGACCGTGGATACCGCTGGCTTCGATGCAGCCATGGCCGAACAAAAGGCCAAAGCTCGCGCAGCTTGGGCCGGTTCGGGCGAGGCGGCGGACCATGCGGTGTGGTTCGATGTGCTCGATACCGCTGGCGCGACCGATTTCCTGGGCTATGACACGGAAAAGACCGAAGGGCAGATCGCGGCGCTGATCGTCGATGGCGCGTTGGTTGACACAATCGAGCAGGGTGGCAGCGGCTGGGTCGTTGTGAACCAGACCCCATTCTATGGTGAGGCCGGGGGTCAGGTCGGAGATGTGGGTGAGATTCGCCGTTTGGAAGAGCGCGATGATGTTTCGCGCGTCGAAGACACTAAGAAATTCGCGGATGGTAAAGTCTATGCTCACAAGGTGACCGTTGAGCGCGGCGTGCTGTCCAAGGGCGATGCGGTCGAGCTTGAGGTCAATCACGCGCGCCGGTCCTCAATCCGAGCCAATCACTCGGCGACGCACCTGCTGCATGAAGCCCTGCGCGAAACACTGGGTGATCACGTCGCGCAGCGTGGGTCCTTGAATGCAGCGGATCGCTTACGGTTCGATTTCAGCCATTCAAAGGCTTTGACATCTGAGGAAATTCACAAGGTTGAGCGCGAGGTGAACGACTTCATCCGCCAGAACTCAACCGTTGAAACCCGGATCATGACGCCGGATGACGCGCGCGAATTAGGTGCGCAGGCCCTGTTTGGCGAGAAATACGGCGATGAAGTGCGCGTCGTTTCGATGGGCAAGGCTCCCACCGGCAAAGGCCAGGACGGTGAGACGTGGTCCATTGAACTTTGCGGTGGCACCCATGTGCGCCAGACCGGTGATATCGGAACTTTTGTGGTACTTGGGGACAGTGCCAGCAGTGCGGGTGTCCGCCGTATCGAAGCCCTGACCGGAGATGAAGCGTTCCGCTATCTGTCCGGGCAGGATCAAAGGCTTTCGCAAATTTCTCTGGAGTTGAAAGCGCAGCCGGATGATGTCGTCGCGCGTGTGAAATCCTTGCTGGATGAGCGGAAGGCGCTGCAAAATGAAGTTGCGCAGCTGCGCCGCGATCTGGCCATGGCTGGTGGCGCAGGGCAGGGAAGTGGGGCCGAGGCTCGTGATGTGAACGGGGTAAGCTTTCTGGCGCAGGTTCTCAGCGGCGTATCGGGCAAGGACCTGCCGGCTTTGATCGACGAACACAAAGCGCGTCTTGGTTCGGGCGCCGTTCTGCTGATTGCGGATACCGGCGGTAAGGCGGCTGTGGCGGCCGGTGTTACCGCTGATCTGACCGGCAAAGTCTCTGCGGTGGACCTGGTCAAAGCAGCCGTTGTCGAATTGGGTGGCAAGGGCGGCGGCGGGCGCCCGGATTTGGCGCAGGGCGGTGGTAAGGATACCACGAACTCGGACGCCGCGATCAAGGCCGCCGAGCAGATATTGGGAGGATAAGATGGCTGCACTTTGGATTGCACATGTGACTGTGACTGACGCGGACGCCTATGGGAAATATGCCGAACTGGCAGGGCCTGCGATTGCAAAGCATGGCGGTGAGTTCATCGCGCGTGCAGCCCGGTATGTTCAACTGGAAGGAAAAGAGCGCCCCCGAAATGTGGTTGCGCGCTTTCCTTCGGTCGAAGCGGCGGTTGAGTGTTATAACTCAGACGACTACCAGACAGCTTTGAATCATGCGCGCGGAGCAAGTGAGCGCGAGCTGGTTGTCGTCGAAATCACAGAGTGAGAATCATCTTGCGCGATCTTTTTTGCGCAAGTTCGCGGTTTATAAGCGAAAATCGGCCAAGGCGCGAAGGATGAAACTGAGACTCTTGGCGCCGATCATCACTTTTTGAGTAAATATATTTAATTACATATAGTTATCTCGATAACCTAAGGCTGAGATTCAGAATTCCCGTTATAATTGTGGCAATCTGACCCAAATTCTTGCCCAACTTTGTCATGGTAAGTGACGAATTTCCGCCCTTTTTCCCAGTCAAGTTCGTCCTAGATTGCATCGCGGGCCATGTTTACGGATATTTTCTGAAAACAGGGCAGTGTCCGGTTTGACTGCAATCGCATGGTTGAACACGGATTGGGGATCAGGAATGAAATCGATCGGCACGAAACTCATGCCTGTCTTGGGGCGCGCTACCTCAGGGTCGGGACACCTCATATGTGCTGCCGCTCTCTTGCTTGGCACATTGGGGGCCGCGCCAGCGGCGCAGGCGTCCGAGGGTGCGTTTATCACAATCGTTTCAGCCTCTCCTCCGCCTTCCGGGGCGCGACAGCTGTGCCGTCAGTACGACTGGGCTTGTGCCACTAAGCGGTCCGGCTCGTTGACCAGCCAGCAGGAAATGCAGATCGTCCAGCGTGTAAACCGTCATGTAAACGCGACCATTCGCGAGGTGACGGATCAATCTCAATACAAAACCCGTGAACGCTGGGCGCTTCCCACGTCTCGTGGCGGTGACTGCGAAGATTTTGCTCTGTTGAAAAAACGCGATCTGATCGCTGCAGGCATTGACCCAAGGAAGCTGCTGATCGCAACGGTGTTGGATACACGCCGCAACGCACATGCTGTGTTGGTTTATCGTTCTGACAGCGGCGATCTGGTTTTGGATAACCTGACAAACAGCATCAAGCCCTGGGCATCGACACGGTATCTATTCCTTCGCATGCAGGATCCCAAACAACCCCGTCGTTGGGTGGGCGTATTCGGAAGCAGCTAAACGCTTTTGTTTTTTGTGAAATAGAGAACACCAGCCGCGACTAACGCAGCTGGTGTTTTTTGAATCTGTATCAAACGTTGTTGTTCGGGGCAGGGTCGTTTGTTGTGCCGGTGGCGCCAACGTCACCAGTGCCGCCACCTGAGCCACCACCGTCTCCGGTGCCGCCGCCGTCGCCGGAACCACCACCCGAGCCACCGCCGTCGCCAGTACCGCCACCATCACCCGAGCCACCGCCCGAGCTGGAACCACCGCCAGTGCCGCCGCCGTCACCCGAGCCACCGCCCGAGCTGGAACCACCGCCAGTGCCGCCGCCGTCACCCGAGCCACCCCCCGAGCTGGAACCACCGCCAGTTCCGCCACCATCACCCGAGCCACCGCCCGAGCTTGAACCGCCGCCAGTGCCGCCGCCGTCACCCGAGCCACCGCCCGAGCTTGAACCGCCGCCAGTGCCGCCGCCGTCACCCGAGCCACCACCCGAACTGGAACCACCGCCGGAGCTTGACCCGCCACCAGAGCTGGAACCACCACCGGAGCTGGAACCACCGCCGGAGCTTGACCCGCCACCAGAGCTGGAACCACCACCGGAGCTGGAACCACCACCGGAGCTTGAGCCACCACCAGAGCTGGAACCACCACCAGATCCGCCACCGCTCTCATCAGCGGGGCCGTCACCCGTACGCTGAGGATTTGTAATCGACGCCGTGGGGAAGTCAGTCAGAACTGCTGCGAAAGCCGGGCAGGTTTGTAGTGTGCGGGATAGAATGTCTTCGAAATCAGCCCGACGCTGAATGTATCGCAGCATTCGGGAATCCACGACCTTACAAGCGCAAAGGGTTTCTGTTGAAACCGATTGCTTTGCAGTGCGGATCGTGCACGTCCCGTCCGAAAAGGTTGGGCCTGCTGCAAGAAAAGACGCAGATGCAGATGCAAAAACTAGGGAAAACAAACGGGATTTAATGCGCATAGCGCCACTCCTCAAAACTCATTACCAACTGCGTCGATCTTATGCACTAATCAAAACGTGCGTTGTATGAACGACGTCACACTTTGGCCCAGAATACACCTTTGTTAGGCCGAATTTACAAGAGGGGCTCGTGTTGAAAGATTCATTCTTAACTTTACTTAAAGTTGATTGACCATGAAAAACAGGGGCTAAACCTGACCTTAGGTCAAATCAGCCCCTATTCATCATTTTTGCGATGGATGAAAAAATGTCACACTCGTGTCATTGTTTCTGATTTTGAAACCCTGATTTCGCCACAATTTAGGCCGATTTCGCCATCCGTTTACGCTCGTGCGGGTCCAGATATCGTTTACGCAGGCGCACAACGCTGGGTGTAACTTCGACCAGTTCGTCGTCATCGATATAGGCGATCGCCTCTTCCAATGAGAACTGAACATGCGGTGTCAGGCGCACAGCATCATCCGAGCCGCTGGCGCGAACGTTGGTCAGCTTTTTGCCTTTCAACGGGTTCACTTCCAGATCGTTGTCACGCGAATGCTCACCGATCACCATGCCCTGATAAACCTCGGCCTGTGGACCCACGAACATACGGCCACGTTCTTCGAGGTTCCAAAGCGCATAGGCGACAGCCTGACCTTTCTCCATCGAGATCAGAACGCCCGCGCGACGGCCCGGAATTTGGCCCTTATGTGGGGCCCAGTCATGGAACACGCGGTTCAGAACACCTGTACCGCGCGTGTCGGTCAGGAACTCACCGTGATAGCCGATCAACCCGCGCGAGGGGACATGCGCGATGATACGGGTCTTGCCAGCGCCTGCCGGGCGCATCTCGACCAGTTCACCTTTGCGGGCACCGGTGATCTTTTCGATGACCGAGCCGGAATATTCGTCATCCACGTCAATCGTGACTTCTTCGACCGGTTCCAGGCGCTGACCATCTTCCTCACGGAACAGAACCTGGGGGCGCGAGATGCTGAGTTCGAATCCTTCGCGGCGCATGTTTTCGATCAAAACGCCCATCTGCAATTCGCCACGGCCTGCAACTTCGAAGGCTTCCCCGCCCGGGGTGTCGGTGATGCGGATGGCGACATTCGATTCGGCTTCTTTCATCAGGCGATCGCGGATGACGCGCGATTGGACTTTTTTGCCGTCACGACCGGCCAGAGGCGAGTCGTTGATGCCGAAGGTCACGGTGATGGTCGGCGGGTCGATGGGTTGAGCGGGCAGGGCTTCTTCCACCTGCGGCGCGACCAGCGAGTCCGCGACGGTGGCTTTGCTCATCCCGGCGATCGTGACGATGTCACCAGCTTCGGCCACATCAATCGGTTGCTGCGCCAGACCACGGAAGGCCAGAATCTTGGAGGCGCGGAAATTCTCGATCAGTGTTCCATCGCGGCTAAGCGCCTTGAGGCTGTCGCCCGCTTTAAGTGTCCCGCTTTCCACACGACCGGTCAGAATGCGGCCAATAAAGGGATCGCTGCCCAGCGTGGTGGCCAGCATACGGAAAGGTTCGTCTTTCTTTTCGGCCTGCTTTGGGGCGGGGACGTGATCGATGATCAGGTCAAACAGTGCGGTCAGATCCTTGCGCGGCCCGTCCAGCTCCATATCGGCCCAGCCGGACCGGCCCGAGGCATACATGGAAGGGAAATCCAGCTGATCATCATCCGCGCCGAGGTTGGCGAAGAGGTCGAAACACTCATCCAGCGCGCGGTCGGGTTCGGCGTCGGGTTTGTCGACCTTGTTCAGCACCACAATGGGGCGCAGGCCTAGTGCCAGCGCTTTGGAAGTCACGAATTTGGTCTGAGGCATCGGGCCTTCAGCGGCGTCGACCAGCAGGACAACACCGTCGACCATGGACAGGATCCGCTCAACCTCGCCCCCGAAATCGGCGTGGCCGGGGGTGTCGACGATATTGATGCGGGTGCCTTTCCATTCGACCGAAGTGGCTTTAGCCAGAATGGTAATGCCGCGTTCGCGTTCCAGATCGTTGCTGTCCATGGCGCGTTCCGCCACGGCCTGGTTTTCCCGGAACGCACCGGATTGTTTGAGCAGCTCATCCACCAGCGTTGTCTTGCCGTGGTCCACGTGAGCGATGATTGCGATATTGCGCAGGTCCATGAGAGGTCAGCCTTTGAACGGGAAGTTGCCGCGCGCATAACGCGGCGCGGCAAAATATACCAGCCCTAACCGGCGTTCAGTGGCCTGCGGTCTTCGAAAACAGGTGAATGATCAAAATCCCGGCCAGAATCAACGACAGACCAAGGATCGCCCAGATGTCCAGTTTCTGCCCGAAGACCAAAAAGCCGATAATGGCGATGAAGAAGATGCCAAGGCCCGACCAGATGGCATAGACAATGCCCACAGGCATGTACTTCAGTGTCAGCCCCAACAAGTAGAATGCAAACCCGTAGCCAATCACGACCAGTACCGATGGCCAAAACCGTGTGAATTGCTGACTGGCCTGCAATGCCGTTGTCCCAACCGTTTCTGCAAAAACCGCGATCAACAGGATCAGGTAGGCTTTAGGCATTGTCATAACCTTAATCTTGCATGGACCGGGCTAGCTTGAGCACGGAATCAGGCTGGCAGGCAAGGGGATTCAGGCAAGCCGGTCATGGCGCTAGCTATGAGGTCGGGTATACCTGACTTTAGGTAAACACGTGATCGTGTAACATCCGCGCCGTTGTTGGTGTTTTGTTACCGAGTGTATTTTATGACTTTATTTGCAAAAACTGTGATTCTTGCCGCGTTTCTTATTGTAGCGCTTGGGTGGCTTGCTGGCGGGGGGTCCGTCGACACTGATGCAGCCAGTATGGTTCAAAAGTTGGATGGTAGCGTGATTTGAGCGCCGATCTGATCCGGTAGGGGGAAAAGGGGCCTTTGGGCTCCTTTTTTCCATTATGTGTCAGGCGTCCATTGCGACTTGGGTTTGGAAATACGCGGCTAACTGAGGCTGCAGCCAGCGCCATAGGGCAGGTGCGCCAGTTTCAATTGCAGGTCGAACCCGTATTTCGATTTGCGCATAAGTCACGTCATAGTCGACCCACGATCCACCTCCGGTTTCCAGATTGGCGATGGGCGTCTGGAAGCGGTCAACCGCTTTGGCAAATACCGCATCCGCTGATTCAGCCGCTTCGAATTCATGCCACAGGTCCGAGAACGCGGCGTTCTGCGGTGCGGGCAGAAGGTCAAACAGACGCTGCGCTGCGGCCTCTTCTTTGGCGGCTTGTGCCGCGTGATCCACGTGACCGTGAATGGGGTGATCGCCAGCGTCGATTTCTACGATGTCATGCAGCAAAAGCATACGCAGCACCCGCGCGACCGAAATATCGGTTTCGGCATGTTCTGACAGCACCCAAGCATACAGCATGATGTGCCAGGAATGCTCGGCTGAGTTTTCGAACCTGTCCGAGGTCATGAGACGTGACGCGCGCAGTACAGTTTTCAGTTTGTCGGCCTCGGTCAGGAACGGAAGCCGCGTAGTAAAGGCGTTTGTGTCTGGGGTTGCTCCCGTCAACAGGGCTTTTGCGTGATCAAAGGCCAAAGGAAACGCTTGTGCCAGATAGGCGACGCGCCCGCCGTCCATATTGTCTTGTGCAATCTCGATATGTGCCGCCTGAGGCTGATCTGCGCAGAGCACCTGAAACAGGGGCTGGCAGCGGTCCAGTATCTTGGCAAAGCGGGCATCCGCTGTCTGATCGCCTTCAAATTCCTGCCACAGCGCTTGAAACTCTTGTCCCTGATCGGGCGGCAATAGGCCAAAGAGCTGTGACGCCGCCCGTTCTTCGGCCTCTGCCACCGCCTGCCAGTCGGTATCCAGATGGATAGGATGGTCGCCTACGATGATCTCGACCAGATCATGCAGCAGCAGCATCCGGATGACCCGGTCAATCGATACATCAGGCGCAGCCAGAGGCGCCATAACCAAAGCCCAAAGCGCCAGATGCCAGCTGTGTTCGGCCGAGTTTTCAGGGCGTGACTGATCCAGCAGAACATTGGCGCGTTCTACCGTTTTCAACCTGTCGGCCTGTTTCAGAAACGCGATTTGAGCCGACAGTCGATCCGTCATTGTTTTTCGATGGCTTTCACTTTGGATCGGTGGGTGCTGAGACGTTTGATGACAAAGGCGCGGGCCTTGCGTTCGGCCAGACGCACGCGGATTTCCGTCAGAAACGCCTCTTCCAGCGATTGAGAGGCCGCACCAAGCACTTCGCCAACTTCGACAAAGAATCGGTCATCGCCGGTTTCATCCATAACCTTCATTGTATCCTCGGCCAGCTTGGCCGCGAGGGAGGTGATGGTGTCCGACATCAGCGCGTATTCTCGGTCAGGCGGCGTTTCACATAGTCGCTGACATCGGTGATCAGCGTGTCCATGTGGCGATCCTGGAAAAAGTGATCGGCACCTTCAACCTCGGTATGGGTGATGGTGATGCCCTTCTGTTCGTGCAGCTTGTTGACCAGTGATGTTGTGTCTGCTGGAGGCGCCACACGATCAGACGAGCCGTTGATGATCAGGCCCGAAGACGGGCAGGGCGCCAGGAACGAGAAATCATACATATTGGCCGGGGGCGAAACGCTGATGAAGCCGGTGATCTCGGGGCGGCGCATCAGCAGCTGCATCCCGATCCACGCACCAAACGAGAACCCTGCCACCCAGCAGTGTTTCGAGTTGTTGTTCATCGACTGCAGGTAATCCAGTGCCGAGGCCGCATCGCTGAGCTCGCCCACGCCCTGATCATATTCACCCTGGCTGCGACCGACGCCGCGGAAGTTAAAGCGCAACACGGTGAAACCCATGTTGTAGAACGCGTAATGCAGGTTGTAGACGACCTTGTTGTTCATGGTCCCGCCGAACTGCGGGTGCGGGTGCAGCACGATGGCGATCGGAGCGTCTTTTTCCTTTTGCGGGTGGTAACGGCCTTCCAGGCGGCCTTCGGGTCCGGGAAAAATCACCTCGGGCATGTGTGCTTTGGTCCTGTCTTTTTCTTCTTCGAGCCCGGATATACTTGACGATAATCGTCGGGCACCTTAGAACGGTTCTAATAAATAGCGGCACGTATTGTCGCTGCCCGTCGGAGATACGCACTGGCGGCGGCGGCGTCAATGATTTCGCGAGTATCTTGCCATAAGGGAATACCAATGAAGCTGTCGACGAAGGGCCGTTATGCCATGGTTGCGCTGGCCGACATCGCGCTGCAGCCCTCGGATCAGTTGGTCACGCTGGGTGAGATATCGGAACGTCAGGACATTTCATTGCCCTATCTTGAGCAGTTATTTGTCAAACTGCGCCGGGCCGAACTTGTGGCATCTGTTCGAGGGCCCGGTGGTGGCTATCGTTTGGCGCGGCCCGCATCGGAAATCCGTGTCGTCGAGGTTCTGTCCGCCGTTGATGAAACGGTGGATGCGTTGTCCAAAGGGGCAGGGGCGTCCGGTGCATCTTCGGGCAGCCGCGCTCAATCCCTGACCAATCGTCTTTGGGAAAGCATGAGCGCGCATGTCTATGTGTTCCTGCATCAGACCCGCTTGTCGGATGTGATCAAGAACGATCTCGCCCCATGTCCCGCTGTGCCCAGCCTGTTTGCTCTTGTTGATGAATAGAGCTTCGATCCTCAGTTGCCCGTCTAGTGTCTGACAAAAGATGTATCCATGACTCGCGTCTATCTCGATCATAACGCCACCACCCCTTTGCGCCCTGAGGCTCGGGACGCGATGATTGCGGCGATGGAGGTCTGCGGGAACCCGTCATCGGTGCACGCCGAAGGCCGCACAGCCAAAGCGTTGATCGAACGTGCGAGGGCGCAGATCGCCACCGCATTTGGGGCCGATGGGGCGGATATCGTATTTACCTCAGGCTCGACCGAAGGCGCTGCGTTGGCGCTTGCTGGTCGGGGACTACACGGGGCAGCAATCGAGCATGATGCCGTAAGGTCATGGATTAAAGAAGATATTCCGGTTCAAGAAACGGGTCTTGTTGATCTACCCGATCCAGCCAACGCAACGCTTCAGTTGGCCAATTCCGAAACGGGTATTGTTCAGACTCTTCCTTCGGGACTGGCCGTGACGGATGCCACACAGGCCTTTGGAAAGCTGCCGGTGGCATTTAATTGGATGGACGTTCAGTTGGCGTTGATCTCAGCGCATAAACTGGGCGGGCCCAAGGGTGTTGGTGCTGTTGTCATGAAGCGCGGCACCGATCTTTCAGCCCAGATCAAGGGCGGCGGGCAAGAGATGGGACGGCGTTCGGGCACGGAAAATGTCATTGGAATCGCAGGGTTCGGGGCTGCAGCTGAAGCTTCAGCACGTGATCTGGCCAATGGTGTTTGGGAGCAGGTTGAAGAATTTAGAAATATTCTAGAAAATGCTCTTGAGGCCGGAAATAAATCACCTATTTTTGTCGGGAAAGGTCAGAAGCGCCTGCCAAACACTCTGTGTTTCGCCTCACCCGGTTGGAAAGGTGAAACCCAGGTCATGCAGATGGATCTGTCGGGTTTTGCGATCAGCGCGGGCTCGGCCTGTTCCAGCGGCAAGGTGCGCGCCAGTGCTGTGCTGACGGCGATGGGATATGACGAGGTAACAGCAGCCAGCGCAATCCGCGTTTCGCTGGGTCCTCGGACCACAAATGAAGATGTGCTGCGGTTTGCTGAAACGTGGCTGGATAAAGAGAAAAAGCATCGCGCGCGCGCCGCGTGATCTGATGGAGAGGAAGCAATGGCCGCTTTGGACCAGACCCAGGTGAAAGAAGGTGTCGATCAGGAAACCGTGGATGCGGTGCGCGAGGTCAGCACATATAAATACGGCTGGGATACAGATATCGAGATGGAATACGCGCCCAAAGGCGTGAACCCAGATATCGTGCGGCTTATCTCAGAGAAAAACGAAGAACCCGAGTGGATGACCGAATGGCGTCTGTCGGCCTTCGAGCGTTGGACCAAGATGGAAGAGCCGAAATGGGCCATGGTCAACTATCCTGAGATCGACTTTCAGGACCAGTATTACTATGCCCGTCCGAAATCGATGGAGGAAAAACCCAAGTCGCTCGATGAGGTCGATCCGAAGCTGCTGGCCACCTACGAAAAGCTGGGTATCCCGCTGAAAGAACAGATGATTCTGGCGGGCGTTGAAGGCGCTGAAAACGCGCCGGCCGAGGGGCGCAAAGTTGCTGTCGACGCGGTGTTTGACTCCGTCTCGGTTGGGACAACCTTTCAGAAAGAGCTGAAGGCAGCGGGCGTCATCTTCTGTTCGATTTCCGAGGCGATCAAAGAACATCCTGAGCTGGTCAAGAAATACCTTGGCACCGTGGTTCCGGTCTCGGATAACTTTTATGCCACGTTGAACTCAGCCGTGTTCTCGGATGGCTCGTTCGTCTACATCCCGCCGGGCGTCCGCTGCCCGATGGAGTTGAGCACCTATTTCCGCATCAACGCCGAAAACACCGGTCAGTTCGAACGCACCCTGATCATTGCCGATAAAGGCAGCTATGTCAGCTACTTGGAGGGCTGTACAGCACCTCAGCGCGACACCGCGCAGCTGCACGCCGCCGTGGTCGAGATCATCGTCGAAGAAGACGCCGAGGTGAAGTACTCGACCGTTCAGAATTGGTTCCCCGGCGACGAGAACGGTAAAGGTGGTATCTATAACTTTGTGACCAAGCGCGCCGATTGCCGTGGGGATCGCTCCAAGGTGATGTGGACACAGGTGGAAACCGGCTCGGCCGTCACTTGGAAATACCCGTCCTGCATTTTGCGCGGTGAGGAAAGCCAAGGTGAGTTCTACTCGATCGCGATTGCCAACAACTATCAGCAGGCCGATACCGGCACCAAGATGGTTCACCTGGGCAAGAACACCAAGTCGCGCATTGTCTCCAAAGGCATCAGCGCGGGTAAGGCACAGAACACCTATCGTGGACTGGTTTCTATGCACCCGAAGGCCAAGGACAGCCGCAACTACACCCAGTGTGACAGCTTGCTGATCGGCGACAAATGCGGGGCGCATACGGTTCCGTATATCGAGGTCAAGAATAACTCATCGCGTGTGGAACACGAAGCGACCACCTCCAAGGTGGATGACGATCAGCTGTTCTACTGCCGTCAGCGCGGCATGGACGAGGAAGAGGCCGTGGCCCTTGTGGTCAACGGTTTCTGCAAGGACGTGCTGCAGGCGTTGCCGATGGAATTTGCGATGGAAGCCCAGCAATTGGTGGCCATCAGCCTCGAAGGATCAGTGGGTTAGTCCCGACTTTCACAGAATTCAGAACATATTCGGGGTCGTACGACCCCTTGCGATACGCAAAAGGACAAAACATGCTGGAAATCAAGAACCTGCACGTACAGCTTGAAGAAGAAGACAAGCAAATTCTCAAAGGTGTGGACCTGACGGTTGAAGCTGGCAAGGTACACGCGATCATGGGGCCGAACGGCTCGGGCAAGTCGACGCTGAGCTATGTGCTGTCGGGCAAGGATGGCTACGAAGTCACCGAAGGCGCTGCCACACTCGATGGCGAAGATCTTCTGGAGATGGAACCGGAAGAACGCGCCGCTGCGGGTGTGTTTCTGGCCTTCCAGTACCCGGTCGAGATTCCGGGCGTCGGCAATATGACATTCCTGCGAACCGCCGTGAACGCGCAGCGTAAAGCGCGCGGGGAAGAGGAGCTGTCAGCGGCAGACTTCCTAAAAGAGGTGCGCGCCAAGGCGAAAACCCTGAAGATCGACGCCGATATGCTGAAGCGCCCGGTCAATGTGGGCTTCTCGGGTGGTGAGAAAAAGCGCAACGAGATCCTGCAGATGGCCATGCTGGAACCTAAGATGTGCATCATGGATGAGACCGACTCGGGCCTCGATGTGGATGCGATGAAGCTGGTGGCCGAAGGTGTGAACGCGCTGCGCGATCAGGGCCGTGGTTTCCTGGTCATCACCCACTATCAGCGCTTGCTGGATCACATCAAACCTGATGTCGTGCACATCATGGCAGACGGCCGTATCGTCAAAACCGGCGGGCCCGAGCTGGCGCTTGAGGTCGAAAACAACGGCTATTCCGACATTCTTGCCGAGGTGAACTGATGGCCTTGCCCGAAGTCAAACAATCCGCAACCGAGGCGCGGCTGGCCGGGCTGACCATGCCCGATGCAGGTTGCACCCGCGCGGCCCGCGAAGATGCGCTGGCCCGTGTGTTGGAAACAGGTCTGCCGGGGCGCCGCGACGAATACTGGAAATATACACAGCCCGATACTCTGGTCGCGGCAGTGGCGCTGCCTGCGGCTGTTTTTGCAGATGATGAGGCGCTGATCTTCGATGAGTTCGATAGCCTGAAGATCGTATTCATCGATGGTGTTTTCAACGCTGACGAGTCCGATGATCTGTCGCTGGAAGGTGTCAGCATCGACCGGTTAGAAGATATTTGCTGCAAAGATATCCACTGGGCCAAGGACCTGTATGGCGTTCTGGAGGCGCGTGGTCAGGTGCCAGTACAGCGCCCTCTGGCCGCTTTGAACACGGCTTTTGCCTCGGATGGGGTGGCTATTCATGTGACCGGTAAACCGTCGAAGCCAATCAACCTGATCTATCGTCATGCATCGCCCACTTCAGACGCGATCCTGCATCACGTGGTCCGCGTCGAGAGCGGGGCTGAGGCGACCATCCTGGAAACAGGTCCTGCAGCATCACGTTTTAACAAATGTATGGAAATCGACATTGCAGATACCGGCACCCTGCACCATGTCCGGGCACAGGGTCGTGATCACGAACGCCGCGCGGCGACGCATATGTTCACCCGGCTGGGGCAGGAATCGGTCTACAAATCCTTCACCCTGACCGTAAATGGCGTTCTGACGCGCAATGAACAGGTCATCGAACTGACGGGCGATGATGCGGTTGCGCATGTGGCCGGGGCCTGTGTCGGGGACGGAAATTTCCACCATGATGATACGGTGTTCATCACCCATGATGCGGTGAATTGCGAAAGCCGTCAGGTGTTCAAGAAGGTGCTGCGCAACGGCGCGACCGGTGTTTTTCAGGGCAAGATCCTTGTCAAGGAAGGGGCGCAGAAGACCGACGGCTACCAGATCAGCCAATCGCTGCTTCTGGATGATGACAGTCAGTTTCTCGCGAAACCCGAGCTGGAGATCTACGCCGACGATGTGGCCTGTTCGCACGGGTCGACCTCGGGCGCGATTGACGAAACCGCGCTGTTTTACCTGCGCTCACGCGGGGTTCCAGAGAAAGACGCGACCAACATGCTGACGCTGGCGTTTCTGGCCGAAGCCGTGGACGAGGTTGAAGACAGCGCCCTGGCTGAGGCTTTGGTCAGCCGGCTGGAAGGGTGGCTGGCCCGCCGCAGCTGATGCCGGTGTCATCAGATATCGTTGCCACCTATCGGGGGCCGGGGCGCGTTGTGCGTCGGCTTCTGGATATGGGGCCGCGTGAAGACCGGGCGCTGATCTTTGTCATGGCTTTCTGTATTGTCGCATTCATCGCCCAGATGCCCGGCCTTGCACGTCGTGCCCATATTGAAGGCGTCGAGCTGAATATGCTGCTGGGCGGGGCCTTGATGGGCTCGGTCTTTATTCTGCCGTTGTTTTTCTACACGCTTGCACTGTTATCGCACTGGGCGGCGCGCATGATGGGTGGCAACGGCACGCCCTATGGCGCGCGGCTTGCGTTGTTCTGGGCATTGCTGTCTTCAGCTCCGCTGGTGTTGCTGAATGGATTGGTCGCCGGATTCATCGGCCCAGGCCCGGCTTTGACCTTGGTTGGTTTGATTTGGGTTGCTGTCTTTTTCTGGTTCTGGTTATCCGGGTTAAGGCAAGTACAAAGGTCAGCAGAATGAATGTTCCTCATCTGGGTCAACTGGCGGTTCTGACAATCAGAAAACCCGCCGAAGCGGCAAAACAGCTATTGGTTCTGAAACCGGGGCGAGAGGTTCTTTGGCTGACCTTCTTTCTGGCGGTTGTCCTCAACTGCCTGATCCAGCTGGGTATTGATCTGTCCGTTCCCGTGGGCGACGGCGAAACTGGTCCGGTGATCGATAGCGTACCTTTGGTTTTGATCCGATCGGCCGGCGCGATGATGTTGAGCATCTTGGCGTTTTTGTTCGTCGGCCGCCTGCTGGGGGGTACAGCCACATTTGACGACATGATGATCCTGACGATCTGGCTGCAATACCTTCAGATCGCCGCCTTGATGGGGACATTGATTCTTAGCCTGACCGTTCCGGTCTTTATGGCGCTGTTGTTGTTCGCCACAGCAATACTGAGCCTCTATATCACGCTGCATTTCCTGAACGAGGCGCATCAGTTCGGCTCGCTCTGGAAATCCTTTGCCGTCGTACTTCTGTCCGCTTTGGTTGCGGTTCCCTTCGTCCTGATGTTCGCCCCTGCGGCACCCGTCTAGAAAGATCACCTCATGTATGATGTGCAGAAAATCCGATCTGACTTTCCGATCCTGTCACGCGAGGTGAACGGAAAGCCGCTGACCTATCTGGACAACGGCGCCTCGGCGCAGAAACCGCAGGTTGTGATTGACGCCGTGACTCAGGCCTATTCGCATGAGTATTCGAACGTGCATCGCGGGCTGCACTACCTGTCGAATCTGGCGACCGAGAACTATGAAAATGTGCGCGGCACCATCGCGCGGTTTATGGGTGTCGCCAATGAGGATGAGATCGTTCTGAACTCGGGTACCACCGAGGGGATCAACCTGGTGGCTTATGGCTGGGCCATGCCCCGGCTTGAGGCAGGGGATGAGATTGTTCTGAGCGTGATGGAGCATCACGCGAATATTGTGCCCTGGCACTTCTTGCGTGAACGGCAGGGCGTTGTTCTGAAATGGGTCGATGTCGATGCGGATGGCGGGCTGGACCCGCAGGCGGTGCTCGACGCGATTGGACCAAAGACCAAGCTGGTTGCGATCACGCATTGCTCGAACGTTTTGGGAACGGTGGTGGATGTCAAAGCGATCACCGAAGGCGCCCATGCCAAAGGTGTTCCGGTGCTGGTGGATGGCAGCCAGGGTGCGGTTCATATGCCGGTCAATATTGATGAGATCGGTTGTGATTTCTATGCCATCACGGGTCACAAGCTTTATGGCCCATCAGGATCGGGTGCGATTTTCATCAAATCCGACCGCATGGCCGAGATGCGCCCCTTCATCGGCGGTGGCGACATGATCAAAGAGGTCAGCAAAGATCAGGTCATCTACAACGACCCGCCCATGAAATTCGAGGCCGGAACCCCCGGTATCGTGCAAACCATCGGTTTGGGCGTCGCGTTGGAATACATGATGGATCTGGGGATGGAGAACATTGCCGCACACGAATCCAGTTTGCGGGACTATGCGATGCAACGCCTGACCGGGTTGAACTGGCTACAGGTCCAGGGCACACGCCCGGATAAGGCCGCAATCTTCAGCTTCACGCTCGATGGGGCAGGGCACGCGCATGACGTATCAACCATCCTTGACAAAAAAGGCGTTGCTGTGCGCGCCGGTCATCACTGCGCGGGTCCGCTGATGGATCATCTGGGTGTAACCGCGACCTGCCGGGCGAGCTTTGGCCTCTATAACACCACCGATGAGGTCGATACGCTGATCGAAGCACTTGAACTGGCGCATGATTTGTTTGCCTGAAACGATCCCCGGGGGCGGAGATTTCCAGTTGCACCCGGACCGGATCAGGGTTAGCTAACGGCCAAGGCACCTGTAGCTCAGCTGGATAGAGCGCTGCCCTCCGAAGGCAGAGGCCAGAGGTTCGAATCCTCTCAGGTGCGCCATTTCTCATCGGAATTTACCCAGCCCACAGAGCCGCCAACAAGCAGGTAAAAGAAAACCCCCGTCAGGCGATCTGCGGGGGTTCGGAACGAATAGCTGGTCGGGTGGATCAGCCGCGCCAGCTTCGGACGACGCCGCAATCCATGTGGACAAAGTTCGACCGGTAGTATTGACCGACACCACCAGCACGGCAAGACATCGCGGCCTTGGCCATCTGGGATACCGAACGGGACGACAGGCGCAAATCTGCGGCCTGACCCTGCATGTGCAAGGAATTCCGGGCCACGCGGCGCGACTTTGAGCGCAGCATTGCGTTGGTCTGGGGGGAGCGGTAGCCCGACAACAGCATATAAGGCTCATTTGCATCCAGCAGATTGTGTGAGGCTGCCATGATGTCGATGGTACGCAGGTCCATGCTTTTGGATTGATCGGTGCGCCAGTCGCGCATGAAATGGTTCACTTCTTTGACAGCATCCTTGATGTATTTGCCGTCAACCCAATATATCATGTCGATCCGTTCGCCCGTGCGACCGGAATACATGCGAATACGACGAACATCGCCGCCGCCACGAAGGAATCCTGCTGCTTTGGAATAGGTTGGTGCGGCTACGACCGCCGTTGCCGCGAATGCGCCCAATAGGGCACGCCGGGTCAAGCCCGATGTACTGCTTTTGGTCATTTTCTGTTTCGTCCCGTACTGTATCCTGCCTGCGAACGATGTTACGTTCGCTGTCTTAATATTTCCCATCCCAGATGGCGAATTTATGGCACAAACAGATTCGAGGGCCAAGTTTTGTTTGTTTTTCAGCAGAACAAGGGGGAATTTTCGGCAGTTTTTCGCGCAACTGAGATTTTTGGCATATTTTTCGCGCGACTGAGGGGTTTTGGCATCGCCGCGATGCAATCGCGCATCAGCCGCAAAAGAAGACCAAGGGTAAGGTATTTGTGAATAGACAACGACCTGTTCCCAAAATCATATTGGTTCGGCGCAGTCCCATCTGTGCAAGCTATTGAATAACCAAGGGCATCCCATGTTCTCTGTATTTCGGACCAGTACCAGTATCCTTGTAACAGCCTGTTTTGCGGCAACCGCCGCGATGGCCAATACCGCCTCTGACGCGATGCAGGGGACCGCTTTTCAAATGGCAGTGGCTGAACATATGCCAACGTCAGACGATGTCGCGGTATTTTACCGGTCCAACGGCTATGCGCCGGTTTGGGTGGGTCCTTCGCAAGATCATGCCGATCGTCGCGCCGCTTTGATTGAAGCTTTGTCAAGCAGCCATATGCATGGGTTGCCATCCGCGAGCTATGATGTTGACGCTCTGATGGACCAGATGCGCACGGCACGTTCGGTGCGGGATCTTGGCGCGCTTGAAGCTGAATTGACCACCCTGTTTCTGGACTATGCCGACGATCTTTATGCCGGGGCACTGCGCCCGGCCAGCATTGATGACGGACTTGTTCGTAAGGTCGAGCGCCGCAGCCCCGAAGCGCATTTGCAACAGTTAAACGCCCAAGGGGCTGGCTATTTTGATCAGCTTGCTCCGCAAACGCGCCAATATCGGTCATTGATGAAACAGAAACTGGCGTTGGAAGCTCTGCTGGATCAGGGCGGCTGGGGGCCAACTGTTCCCGTGACCAAACTGGAATTTGGCGACACGGGTGCCACAGTGGTCAAACTGCGCAACCGCTTGGTGACTATGGGGTATCTGAAGCCAACCGCGAGCCCGAGCTATGACGATGCCATGCTTGCTGCCGTTCGCGCCTTCCAGACCGATCATGGGTTGGAACCCGACGGGGTTGCCGGAAAGGGTACCATCTCCGAGATCAACCGCCCGGTATCAGATCGGCTTAAGGCCGTTCATGTCGCGCTGGAGCGTGAGCGGTGGTTGCCACGCGAACGCGGTGAGCGTCATATTCTTGTCAATCAGGCCGATTTCTCAGCCAAGATCGTGGATGACGGGCAAGTCACGTTTGAAACGCGCGCTGTGATCGGCAAGAATGTTCATGATCGCCGCAGCCCCGAGTTCTCGGACGAGATGGAGCATATGGTGATCAACCCCAGCTGGTATGTACCACGCTCGATCATCACCAAGGAATATTTGCCCAAGCTGCAATCAAACCCGAATGCGGTCGGGCATATCCAGATCACAGATCGCCGTGGCCGTCAGGTCAATCGCGGAGCCGTGGATTTCACTCAGTTCACCGCGCGCAACTTCCCGTTTGCGATGCGGCAACCCCCGAGCAAGAGTAACGCGTTGGGGCTGGTGAAGTTCATGTTCCCTAATAAGTACAACATCTATCTACATGATACGCCTCAGAAATCTCTGTTCGCACGTGAAGTGCGAGCCTTTTCGCATGGCTGCATCCGACTGGCGCAGCCGTTCGAGTTCGCCTATGCGCTGCTGGCTTTGCAGGAGGAGGATCCAAAGGCGTTCTTCCACCGTGTGCTGAACAGCGGGAAAGAGACAAAAGTTGAGTTGGATCAGAAAGTTCCAGTGCATCTGATCTACCGCACGGCTTATGTTGGCCCGAAAGGTAAGGTTCAGTATCGCCGCGACGTCTATAACCGTGATGCTAAGATTTGGACGGCACTGCAGAAGGCAGGGGTGGTCCTGCCGGACGTTCAGGGATAAGCACAAGGGCAAATCCTGCCAAAGGGAACGCCCGTCATGCAATATACCATCCAGCAAATCGCCGACAGCCTTGGTGCGGAGTGTCAGGGCGACACCGGCTTGACGATCGACAGAGCGGCCGAACCGGGAGACGCCGGACTCACGGATCTGGCTATGGCAATGTCCCCGAAATATGCCGACGCTCTGACCGGTGGTAAGGCGCGCGCGGCGGTACTCTGGGAAGGCGCTGATTGGCAGGCAATGGGATTGCAGGCTGCAATCTTTGTAAAACGTCCGCGTATGGCTATGGCCGGGATCACATCGATGCTGGATCGCGGGCAGGGGATTGAGCCCGGCATTCATCCATCTGCGGTGATCGATCCAACGGCCGAGATTGGCGCGGATGTCTCAATCGGGCCTTTGACAGTTGTAGGCGCCCGCGCTCGGATCGGTGCGGGCTCGGTCATTGGTGCGCACTGTACGATTGGGATAGACGCGGTTCTTGGCGAACAGGCTTGGCTGCGTGAGATGGTCAGCATCGGCGCACGTGCGCAGATCGGTCATCGCTTTATTGCCCAACCGGGTGCGCGGATCGGTGGAGACGGCTTCAGCTTTGTCACACCTGAGGTTTCGGGCGCTGAAAACGCCCGCAAAACCATGGGTGATCAGGGCGAAGCCAAGGCGCAAAGCTGGCTGCGTATTCACTCGCTGGGCGCGGTTGAAATTGGCGATGATGTCGAGGTCGGCTCGAACTGTACCGTCGACAATGGCACGATCCGAAACACACGCATCGGCGACGGTTCGAAACTGGATAACCTTGTTCACGTGGGCCACAACACGCGCGTGGGGCGCGATTGCCTTCTGTGTGGTCAAACCGGCGTTTCGGGGTCGGTTGAGATTGGCAACAACGTGGTGTTGGGTGGGCAGACCGGGGTTGTCGACAATATCTTCATCGGCGATGACGTGATCTCGGGGGGCGGCACCAAAATTTTGTCAAATGTGCCTGCTGGGCGCGTCATCATGGGCTATCCGGGCATCAAGATGGACACCCATACCGAGATCTACAAAGCACAACGCCGGTTGCCGCGCTTGGCACGCGACGTCGAGGCACTCAAAAAGGCTGTTTCCAAACAGGCCCCGAGTGATTAAATCATCCTCAGATTGATAACCAGGGGATCGATATGAGCATCAGCGACCGCGTCATCGCAATCATTGCAGAGCAGGCCGTGCTGGAGCCATCGGATGTGACACCCGACAGCACGTTGGAGGATCTGGGCATCGACAGCCTTGGTCTGGTCGAAAGCATCTTTGCCATCGAAGAAGAGTTCGATATTTCGGTGCCCTTCAATGCCAATGAGCCCGAAGCGAATGATTTCGACATCTCGAACGTGGCCGCAATCATCGCGGGCATCGAAAAGCTTGTATCGGAAAAGGTCTGACCCGGAACAATGAAACGGGTCGTCATTACCGGGGCAGGTACTATCAATTCTCTGGGCCATTCAGTGCCCGATACGCTTGAAGCCATGCGCGAGGGGCGTTGCGGGATCTCTGAGCTGGAGTTTCGCGACGTGGATCGCCTTGCCATCAAGATCGGCGGGCAGGTGCGCGGTTTCGAGGCCGAAGGGCGCTTTAACCGCCAACAGATGTCTCTGTATGACCGATTTACACAATTCACACTGACCGCCGCGAAAGAGGCCATCGACCAATCGGGAATCGAATTCCATGGTGAATTGGCGGCCCGGTCTGGCGTGGTTCTGGGTACGGCAGGTGGCGGTGTCTCGACCTGGGATGACAATTACCGGTCGGTCTACGAAGACGGCAAGAACCGCGTGCACCCCTTTGTTGTGCCCAAGCTGATGAACAATGCCGCGGCCAGCCACGTGTCGATGGAACACAACCTCAAGGGCCCAAGCTTTACCGTTTCGACCGCCTGCGCGTCATCGAACCACGCGATGGCGCAGGCCTTTCAGATGGTGCGCAGCGGAGCAGCGCCCGCCATGGTCACCGGTGGGTCCGAATCCATGCTGTGTTTCGGCGGCGTAAAGGCCTGGGAAGGGCTGCGGGTGATGTCCAAGGATGCCTGTCGCCCCTTCAGCGCCAACCGCAACGGAATGGTGCAGGGCGAAGGCGCTGGCATCTTTGTCTTCGAGGAATACGATCATGCCCGCGCACGTGGTGCCGACATCCTGTGCGAGGTCGTGGGTTTCGCCATGTCGTCCGATGCATCCGATATCGTCATGCCCAGCAAACAGGGCGCATCCCGTGCGATGGCAGGCGCCCTCGCGGATGCCAAACTGAACGCCAGCGACGTATGCTATATCAATGCTCACGGCACTGGGACGGCTGCGAACGACAAGACCGAATGCGCGGCCGTTGCCGATGTGTTTGGGCCGCATGCGGATGATCTGATGATCTCATCCACGAAGTCCATGCACGGCCACCTGATCGGTGGCACTGGAGCGGTTGAGCTGTTGGCCTGTATCATGGCACTGCGGGACGGAGTCATCGCCCCGACGATCAGCTATGAAGAACCTGATCCGGAATGCGCGCTAGATGTGGTGCCCAACGAAGCGCGCGAGGCCAAGGTTGAAGTCGCGCTCAGCAACGCTTTTGCCTTTGGAGGCTTGAACGCTGTGCTTGCGTTAAAAAAGCTGCAGTAGATCAGCATCGCCGCAGTTGATGCACTGCGGCGATGGACGTTGGTCGTCTAGTTCAAGTTAACGGACAGGCCGTCGAATCCAGATGTGAAACCGGACAGAGACATCTCCATGTCCAGAATCTGATCGGGAAAGCGTGCCGGCACCAGGGAAAAGATCGCGGTGCTGCCCGATTTCATGGCGTCGATGTCGCCCTGGCTCAGCCCGAGCTGAGCGACGCAACCAACAGGCACACAATGGTGGTAGTTATACAGCTTGCGCGGCGCTCCATCGATGGACAGGGCCAGTTGCGCTTGCAGCAGGGTTTCCAGCGGAACGATCACATTCGCCCAGGCGACGGCCGCGCCGCCTTCGGGCAGCTTGCCAATCGACACTTCGGCGATCGGTTCACCTTGCTCGCCGTTTAGGACCTGGACGATTGCGCATGGGTCATCGCCCTCTTGCGCTTTGAGGCAGGAGACATCCCAATCGCCGCTTTTTTCTTTGACGTATTGCTCGCCGACTCGCGGGCCGGTTTCGCCCAGATCCAGACCGCTTTCTGCGTCTGTCGTGGTTGTGTCCTGCGCACTTGCCGCGCCGCAGATCAGCGCAGCGACGAGCGTATTGATCGAGAGGAGTTTCTTATTCATGAATGCCTCGGTTTGATGATTGAGTGAGTTTTTTTCTTCCTCTAGCACCGTTCGCCACCAGTGTCAGTCTCTAAGCGTCACACAGGTTGCAAAGTGAACAATTTCTTGCCGTAAAGATAGGAATTCGAAGCAGTACTTCAAAGAAAAAGGGAGCTGGTGAAGCAGCTCCCTTCTCGAATTGGTTCTCCCCGTCGGACTGGCCGACTTATTTATGCGCAAACGTTACGAGAGGGGCGCGCAGCGGTCAACAGCTAACCTGAATTTTTAATATACTCCTTAGTTCACTTTTAATCGGACCAAACGAGTAAAAAAGCCGTGCCCGAAGGCACGGCCAGTCGACAGGGAGGAAGTGCGGCTTTGCAGCTGGCACCACAAAGCGCGCAAATTGACTATCGCAGTCAAAGGTTAACTTTGTATGCTGGCCCCAGAGCGATGGACATTAAGGCAGTGAAAACATGGGCGAAGATATTTTTCTGGGCGGTGGCGGGACCGAGTATGGGCAGCCACAAGGGCTGACGTTGAAATATGCAAACCGGCATGGCCTGATTGCCGGGGCAACTGGAACCGGCAAAACTGTGACGCTTCAGATTCTTGCCGAAGGATTTTCCAAGGCGGGTGTTCCGGTGTTCCTGTCCGATGTCAAAGGTGATTTGTCCGGCCTGGCGCTGCCCGGCAGCGAAACCCATAAGCTGCATCAGGCGTTCATGGATCGCGCCAAGCGGATCGGGTTCTCCGATTTTGCCTATAGTGCCTGTCCGGTCACCTTCTGGGATCTATTCGGAGAGCAAGGCCATCCCGTGCGCACAACCGTGACCGAGATGGGCCCGCTGCTGCTGTCGCGGCTGATGGAACTCAGCGAGGCGCAGGAGGGTATCCTGAACATTGCCTTTCGCGTGGCGGACGAAGAAGGCATGCCGCTTCTGGACCTAAAGGATCTGCAGGCGCTGCTCGTCTGGATTGGGGAAAATCGTGCACAGCTGTCGTTGCGCTATGGCAATGTCTCGACCTCGTCCATCGGGGCGATCCAACGGCGGTTGCTGGTGCTGGAAAACCAGGGCGGAACGCGCCTGTTTGGCGAACCCGCTCTGGATTTGTCAGACTTGATGCGCACCGATGAGGCCGGGCATGGTATGGTGAACATACTTGCTTCGGACAAGCTGATGGGGTCTCCGCGCCTCTATGCAACCTTCCTGTTGTGGCTGCTGAGTGAACTGTTTGAAGAGCTGCCCGAGGTTGGTGATCCTGAGAAACCCAAGTTGGTGTTTTTCTTTGATGAGGCGCATCTGCTGTTTGATGATGCGCCCAAGGTTCTGGTCGACAAGGTCGAACAGGTCGCGCGCCTGATCCGGTCCAAAGGCGTTGGCGTCTATTTCATTACGCAGAACCCGGCTGATATTCCCGAAGACATTCTGGGCCAGTTGGGAAACCGCGTTCAGCATGCGCTGCGCGCCTTCACAGCGCGGGATCGCAAAAACCTGCGCCTTGCAGCCGAGACCTATCGCGAAAATCCGGCCTTCGATACAGAAGCCGCAATCCGAGAGGTCGGTGTGGGTGAGGCCGTTACATCAATGCTGCAAAAGAAAGGCGTGCCGGGGATGGTCGAGCGGACATTGATCCGCCCGCCGGGGTCTCAGCTTGGGCCGATTACCAAGGCAGAGCGTCAAACGGTGATGGCGGCATCCGCGATGGCGGCAAAATATGACACGCCGGTTGATCGGGAATCGGCGTTTGAAATCCTTCAGGCCCGTGCCGAAACCGCCGCTAAAGAGGCAGAAGCCGCCGAAGCTGATGAAGTGGTCGAGATGCAATCCGCGATGGAGCGAGAGTTTGCCTCGGCCCGTCGATATTCCGGCAGCCGCGTTGGGCGATCTTCCTCGCGCGTGATGCGCAAGAAAGACACGTTTGCCACGGCCATGGGTAAGGCTGTGATCAAAGAGCTTAAAGGCACCACTGGCCGCCGTATCGTGCGCGGTATTCTCGGCGGCCTGTTCCGGAACAGATAAGGCCTTTTGAATTCGCCAGACAAAAATGAGTTGGATGTGCCCCGCGGAAGCCATCGGCGCAGCGGGGCATGAGCGTCTCATGTCAAATGCAACAATTTACTTGCCGATGCGGCGCAGGCCTTCCTGTTGGCAAATGGCATCCGCCTCGGGCACCGACATCTTGGTGGCTGGGAAGTCGATGGCGCGATCCCAAGTCACGCGATCTGGGCGGTACAACTGGCAGGTTACAACGCCTTTGGGGCTCTGTACCTGGACGGGTGTCGTTTCCAAGTCTTTTGGTGATGGAATACATGCCGCGACTGTCGCAACAAAAGGCAGGAAGACGATAGCTTTGGTGAGCGGGTTTTTCATAGTCGTACTACTCTTTAGAGTGGTTTACTGGCCATTTGCGGACCGGATGAGCGATGTGAGTGAGCGTCAACAAAACGAACAGTTTCAGTTACTGGTAATGGTAGGCTGGTTTAGTCAAAAAACCTTTAAGAAACAAGACGCCGTGCCGGTTCCTGCCGACGCGGCTATCTGATTTAAGAGGATTTCGGCCTATTTCTCGGGGATCAGACCCCTTGGGCTGAATCTGAGAACAATCAGCAGGATCAGGCCCATGGTGAATAGCCGCATATGGGCGGCGCTATCGATCAGATGTGTCTTCAGCGCGCTGCCATCAGCCAATCCGCTGGTGATCAGGTTCATCAGCCAAAGGCCCATCGGTTCAACCTGAACCCAAAGAAACCAGATCAGGAAGGCGCCAAGAACAGCACCGAAGTTGTTGCCTGACCCACCGACGATCACCATCACCCAAACCAGAAAGGTAAAGCGCAACGGGTTGTAGGTACCCGGTGTAAGCTGCCCATCCAACGTGGTCATCATAGCACCCGCGATACCGCAGATCGCGGACCCCAGCACAAAGATTTGCAGATGGCGGCGCGTGACATCCTTGCCCATTGCTTCGGCTGCGACCTCATTGTCACGAATGGCGCGCATCATGCGGCCCCACGGGCTTTTGAGTGCCATTTGCGCCATCCAGAGCAGGACCAGAAGCACGATCAGGAACAGCAGCGAATAGCCCAGTTTGACGGACAATGTCGATGCAACGACCGGGTCAATCCCAAGCCAATCTGCCCGCGCGATAAACGCAGGATCTTGTTGCAAATCGACCTCGTATCCAACGACAGGCGAGGGGCGGGGAATGCCGTAGACGTTTTTAACGCCACGGGCCAGCCAGTCTTCGTTTTTCATCACAGCAATGATGATCTCGGCAATTCCAAGCGTGGCAATGGCCAGATAGTCCGAGCGCAGGCCCAGCGCGGTTTTCCCGATCAACCAGGCGGCACCAGCGGCCAGCAGACCTCCGGCAGGCCAGGCCAGCAAAACGGGCAGGTTCAGACCGCCGATATTGCCTGCTACGGCAGGATTGATCGCCTCGATCGTTGCGACATTTGGATCAAAGATCGCGCGGTAGACAAAGAAGCCGACGATCAGGATGCCGATGATGGCTAAGGTCTGCGCGCGCCCCTTTGGCATCTTCTGCGCAACCATCACGGCGGCAACCACTGTTGCGGCCCCCAGCAACAGCGCAAGGATGACACCATAGCCGCCACCCGACCATGCGCCGGGTGTTGGAGGGGTCGAGACCAGCACAACCGCCAAGCCGCCCAGCGCGACAAAGCCCATGACACCAACATTGAAGAGGCCCGCAAAGCCCCATTGCAGATTCACTCCGATCGACATGATGGCCGAGATCAGCCCCATGTTCAGGATCAGGATCGCCGCATTCCAGCTTTGTGTGAACCCGGTCAGCAGGATCAGCGCGCCAACGACTATAAAGAGCAGGGTGTTTTTGACGGGCTGGCTCATATCACCTTCCCTTTGAACAGGCCCGTGGGCTTGAACAGCAGCACGATCAGCAGGATCGCAAAGCTGACGGCGAATTTGTAATCAGTTGACAGGAATTGCACCAATCCTGAAGGTGCAAGGCTTTCCGGCGCCACGTATGTCAGCACCTTTTTCCACGCATAGGTGATCGTCACCTCGGAAAACGCGATGATGAAGCCGCCTGCGATGGCACCCAACGGGTTGCCTAGGCCGCCTACAATGGCCGAAGCAAAGATGGGCAGCAGAAGCTGGAAATAGACGAAGGGTTTAAAGCTCTTGTCGAGGCCATAAAGCACCCCAGCGGTGGTCGCCAGCGCGGCAACGATGATCCATGTGATCATCACCACGCGTTCAGGGTTGATCCCCGACAGCAGCGCCAAGTCCTCGTTATCCGAATAGGCCCGCATCGACTTGCCGGTGCGTGTCTTGTTCAGGAACCAGAACAGCAGCGCCACGGCCACAACAGCGACGATCACTGTAATGCCCTGAGAGGTCTTGATTGCCAGTCCCTCACGCAGCCCGGTCATAGCCTTAAAATCCCGTGCCGAGACGATGAAACGTGCACCGTCCGAAAACCTTTGATCATCCGGCCCGATGATAAAGCGCACAAGTCCATTCATGATGAACATCACGCCCATCGAGACGATCACCAAAATGACCGGTTTGGCCTTTTGCGCGCGATAGAAGCGGTAGACCAACCGATCTGTGATCAACACCAGAACGATACAGCCTAAAATGGCGAAGGGCAGGGCCAACAATGCGGTTGGCAGCGGACCGAAACTGACACCGGCCGCCTGCAACGCCCATGTGACCAGAACGGCGATCATCGCGCCAAAAGCCATGGTGTCACCATGCGCAAAATTCGAGAACCGCAGGATGCCGTAGATCAGCGTCACCCCCAACGCGCCCAGCGCCAATTGGCTGCCATAGGCAATCGCGGGCACGATCACAAAATTCGAAAGCGCCACGAGCGCGTTTAACAGGTCCATATTCATTCCCTCTGACCGGGTGCGGCCTTATGGCACGACGCCATCGCAGGACACAACACAAGAGGGCGGTTTTCTAGCCTGTTCCACCGTTATTTTCAGGCGTTTCCACCCTGCATGTGGAAATTCCGGCGCAGGGTGGAACGGGTCATGGCTGTTTCCGCGAATCCACAAGCCAGGCATCAGGCAACAAGCGAGTGGGCCATGTGATACATATATGAGCGTAGAAATGTATCATATTGATACGTATGCATAAAAGTTCAGGCGTCAACCTCGGTGCAAGATCCGCGGTCGGTGCCTGCATTTGGGCCTTTGATCGAAAGGTCATAGCTCATATCGTCCAGATTGACGACAAAGGTCATCACTTCCTGGCCTTCGATATAAAGAAAGGTCAAATTGCCGACCCCCTTCAACACGACCACGTCTCCCGCTGTTGTACCTGTGGTGATCTCGCCCTTATCCCCGTCTGCGAAACGGTCGAGCCGTACTTCGCTGCCGTCCCGATCCGAGACACAGACAAAGTTACGTTCCTCCGCAGTTGCGGCTGTCGCGCACAGGGTGGTTACGGCCACCCACATCCATTTTTTCATTTTAGGGTCCTGAATAGAGTTTTTATCCAGAAGGTTCGCTGATTTCACGGGGCTGGATTTGCATACCCGCGAAAGTGTTTCCTTCTCAGAGCCCGCGCTAATTACAGAATGTGACCGGATTACAGCCGACGCGTGGAATTGTTGGGATGGTCGTAGGGGATCAGGGACCGCCGGATACGGAGATCTATCTGCACGTTTTTACGAACTGGAGACTTCAGTCGTTTTCGGGAATAAAAACCAAGCTGGAGAGCACCAAAAAGACGTTGAGAACATTCATTATTTTGCTCCTCCAAAAGTCGAACACTTGCCGTGCCATTGGGAGACTACAAACTCGCCTGCTATCGCCGTGTGCCGAGAATGAACTGCGGTTCCGTTTCTTAGAACCGACGTCGATTGGACAATGCCGAATCCTGCTGGTTCTACGAAGGAATAAGCCTGATCACCTGCTAAAGAAATAACCTGAACTAGGTTTGCATTTCCCTGCATGTAAGCTTGCCCCTGCTCATTCAAAAAGAATATTAAGTCCATCGTCTTTTCTTCGCATCCGTTGTCAGGAGTGCACTCGACATCGAAGTTGCAAACAAACGAAGTTACCTGCGCCGATAAAATCTGCGGCATCAGCAAAAACAGCGTGAGCAGTGTCGCACCGTATTGTTGTCGCATCCTCACCCCCCCAAGAAACTCTTCCGCACCTCCGGATCAGCCAGCAGTTCTTTGCCCGTCCCGGTATACGCATTCCGTCCCTGCACCAGAACATAGCCTTTGTCGGCAATCTCCAACGCCTGACGAGCGTTCTGTTCAACCATCAGGATCGGCAACCCTGTGCGTGAGACTTCGATAATCCGATCAAACAGCTCATCCATCACGATGGGTGATACGCCTGCGGTGGGCTCGTCCAGCATCAGCACCTTGGGCTGGGTCATCAAAGCGCGTCCAACAGCGACCTGTTGGCGTTGACCACCCGACAGCTCTCCGGCGGCTTGGTTCCGTTTGTCGCGCAGAATAGGGAAGAGGTCATAGACCTGCTCCATGGTCTCGCTGATGTCGTCGCGGCGAATAAATGCCCCCATCTCGAGATTTTCTTCCACCGTCATCGAGGTGAAGATATTCGAGGTCTGGGGAACAAATCCCATGCCGCGGATGACGCGATCCTGCGGGGTGAGGTTGGTGATGTCCTCACCATCCAAGCGCACAGAACCGGATCGTACGTCCAACATGCCGAACACCGCTTTCATGGCCGTCGACTTGCCCGCGCCGTTGGGGCCAACGATGACCGCAATCTCGCCCTTGTCGACCGCGATGGTGCAGTCATGCAGAATATCCGGGCCCTTGCCATAGCCACCGGTCATAGTGTCGCCGATCAGGAACGGGCCGCCTTCGACCTTGCGCGTTTCGCCGCTTTTCGTGTGTGCAGGCGTCAGGGTGCCAACGCCATGGGTGTTGGTGATCGAGGCATCCTTGTTGCCCTTGTCGTCCTGGTAGGGGTTGTCGCTTCTGCCAGCGGTCATGTTTGGGCCTCCAGCTTGTCTTTGTTCTTCAGGCCGGTGCCCAGATAGGCTTCGATCACGTGTTCGTTGGCCTTGATCTCATCCAGAGTTCCTTGGGCCAGAACCTTACCTTCGGCCATACAGATGACCGGGTCACAGATCTTGCCGATGAAATCCATGTCATGTTCGATGACCACAAAGGTATAGCCGCGTTCCTTGTTCAGGCGCAGGATCGTGTCAGCGATTGTCATCAACAGGGTGCGGTTCACGCCCGCGCCGACTTCGTCGAGAAATACGATCTTGGCGTCCACCATCATGGTGCGTCCAAGCTCCAGCAGTTTCTTCTGACCACCCGAAACCTGACCCGCCTTGTGATCGGCCAGATGTTCGATGGTCAGGAACTCCAAAACTTCGTCGGCCTTGGCTTTCAACGCCCGTTCTTCATCCGCGATCCGCTTGCGGCCGAACCAAGTGTTCCACAGCGATTCCCCCGCCTGCGCACCGGGCACCATCATCAGGTTCTCGCGGCAGGTCATGGATGAGAATTCATGCGCAATCTGGAAGGTGCGCAGCAAGCCCTTGTGGAACAGATCATGCGGAGGAAGTCCGGTGATATCCTCGCCATCCATGAACACGCGGCCAGAGGTCGGGGCCAAAACCCCGGCGATCACATTGAACAGCGTCGTTTTTCCGGCGCCGTTTGGCCCGATCAGGCCTGTGATCGAACCCTTTTGGATTTCCAGCGATGCCCCATCCACCGCGTGAAACCCGCCGAAATGCTTGTGCACGTCATCGACGACGATCATCTTTTCCCCCAGCTGCCAGTCCTGGCATTCTTGTCACGCCCCCGTTTTTCGGGGTGCGGCCTTTTTTCATTGAAACAGCCCGGACACAAGGTCCGGGCTGTTTGATTTTAACACGATGTCCGAAAGATCAACGGAAGTTGACGGTTTTGTTCTCGCCGTCGGTTACTTCGATCTCTCGATACGAACCCGCGCTTTCACCGGGGCCGATCAGCTCAACACCCGATGCGCCGACATAGTCGATCTCCTGACCAGCAGCCAGCAACTCCAGGCCTTTCGCCAGCTCACCGGGATAGATTTTCTCACCCGGAGCGTTGGCAACGTCCATGATTTTGGAACCATAGTCCGCCGGGCTGGTCGAGCCTGCAGCCTGCATTGCCAGCATGAACAGAGCAGCGGCGTCATACGACTCGGGCGAGTAGGGCGACGAGCCGTCAAAGCCTGCAGCTTCGGCCATGGCAAAGTACTTCTCGGCGCCTTCACCGCCCGAACCGGCGATCTGACCGAACGAGCCGTTCAGGTCTGGACCGACATTGGCAGGCAGCGAGTCACCGATCATACCGCCCGGCAGACCGAAGGTATCAAACGCGCCGCTGTCCAGAGCCGACTGGATGATGCCCAGACCGCCCTGATCCAGATAACCCGCAACGACCAGAATGTCGCCACCGGCCGAGGCCAGCGCGCCCACTTCAGCCGAGTAGTCGGCCTTGCCGTCTTCGTGTGCGGCAACGATGGTCACTTCGCCACCCGATGCCTCGAAGGACGATTGGATCGCGTCCGCCAGACCCTTGCCATAGTCGTTGTTGGTGTAGGTCAAAGCGATCGAGCTGATGCCACGGTCATTCAGGATGTCCGCCATCACTTGGCCTTCGCGCGCATCCGACGGTGCGGTGCGGAAGAACAGGCCGTTGTCTTCCATGGTCGACAGGCCGGGCGAGGTGGCCGATGGCGAGATCATGACCATGCCGTTCGGGATCGCCACGTTCTGCAAAATTGCGCCGGTCACGCCCGAGCAGTCACCGCCGATGATACCCGCAACGCCGTCCGCGATGAAACGCTCACCATTCGAGGTGGCCAGACCGTTGTCGATACAGCCGGTATCGGCACGGGTGCCAACAACCGTCGCGCCGTCCAGCAGCTTGCCCGACTCGGTGACTTCGGCAATTGCCATTTCGGCACCCGAGCCCATGGCCGGGGCCAGCGATTCAATTGGGCCGGTGAAGCCGAACAGAATGCCCAGTTTGACATCCTCGGCCATGGCCGTGCCCGCCAGCAAGGCGGTTGCTGCGGTTGCTGTAAGCAGCTTTTTCATGAAGTTACTCCCTGATTTGGTATTCAAACTGCGCACGACCCTAGGCAAGCTGTTCGCAAAAGAAAAGTCCCTAGAAACGCCTGCTTTTTATCTAAGCGCACCTATCTATTGAGGGTATCGGCCCGTAATGGTCGCGCAACCCGAATCTGCGGAGGTTCTCTATGTTCCGGCTTATTGCTCTTGTTCTGTTGATCTGCGCAGGTGGTGCGTCCTTTGCCGGAGTGCTGCAAACCAAAGAGGGCCCGGTTCAGACCACACAGATGCTCGGCGGATTGGATACACCCTGGGCCCTGGGTCTTCTGCCTGATGGAAGCTTTCTGGTGACCGAGCGGGACGGAGAGCTGATCTATGTATCGGATGGCGAAACCAACCGCGTATCAGGCGTTCCGAAGGTGGCCGCTGCCGGGCAGGGCGGGTTGCTGGACGTTACCATCCCTCGTGACTTCAGTCAGAGCCGCGAGGTCTTTTTGACGTTTTCCAAACCTCAAGCGGGCGGGGCTGGCACCGCCTTGGCTGTTGCGCGCCTATCAGAAAATGGCAAACGCCTGACCAACCTGCGTGTCTTGTTCGAGGCCGAGCCGGGCGGCTCCGGCGGTCGTCACTTCGGATCACGCGTGGTCGAGGCGCAGGATGGAACGCTGTTCGTCGCGATCGGCGACCGGGGGGATCGGCCCTCAGCACAGGATACAAGCAATCACATGGGCTCGGTCATCCGTATCAACCGCGATGGGACGGTTCCGGCCGATAACCCGTTTATCGGGCAGTCCGGTATTAGGCCCGAAATCTGGTCTTTTGGCCACAGGAACCCGCAAGGGGCCGGTCTGGATGCAAATGGTGCGCTTTGGGTTTCAGAACATGGCGCGCGTGGCGGGGATGAAGTGAACCTAGCGCAGCCGGGCAAAAACTATGGCTGGCCGATTATTTCCTATGGCACGCATTACTCGGGCGAGAAAATAGGCGAGGGTACGTCAAAGCCCGGCCTTGAACAGCCCGCTTTCTATTGGGACCCCTCGATCGCGCCCTCGGGCCTGCTGGTTTACTCCGGTGATTTGTTTCCACGATGGCGCGGAGACATATTCGTCGGTTCGCTCAAGTTTGACTACATCGCGCGACTGTCCGGATCGCCTTTGCGTGAAGTCGAGCAGATCAAGGGGCCGGAAACAGAACGTGTCCGCGATATCGTTCAGGCCCCAGATGGATCAATCTGGTTCATTTCTGTGGGGCAGGGTGCGGTCTATCGTATGACACCTGGCTGAGGGGTCAGATCGACAGCCGCCCGCTTTGCGATCCGCGTTCACGATAGGGCGTGGTGTTGTAATGCGCCCGGTAGCATTTTGAGAAATGGCTGGGCGAAGCAAAACCGCAGGCCAGCGCCACGTTGATCACGCTCATATCCGTCTGCATCAGCAGGTTGCGCGCTTTATGCAGGCGCAGTTCCATGTAGTAACGCTTAGGCGAGCGGCTCAGATAGCGGCGGAAGAGACGTTCAAGCTGACGAGTCGACATGCCCACATCTTTGGCCAAGATTGAGGGTGAGATCGGTTCTTCCGTGTTTTTTTCCATCATCAAGATGACCTGGCTCAGCTTGGGGTGACGAACGCCGATACGGGTCGGCGTCGACAGGCGCTGTGTGTCCTGATCCGTGCGAATCGAGGAATAGATCATCTGATCGGCGACGGCATTGGCAAGTTCTTCACCGAAATCATCTGCGATCAGCTTCAGCATCAAATCGATTGAGGATGTGCCCCCAGCAGTTGTCATGCGATTGCCATCGATCAGAAATACCGATTTGGTCAATTCAACCGTGTCGAATTCTTCTGCGAAACTGTCAGCGTTCTCCCAGTGAATGGTCGCGCGTTTGTCATCCAGCAGGCCTGCTTTGGCCAGCGTGTAAGCTGCAGTACATAGACCACCGATCTTCAGGCCCTTGCGCGCCTCGCGGCGTAGCCAGCTTAGAACCTTTTTGGTGGTCGAGCTCTGAACATCAACGCCACCACACACCAAGATCACGTCGTCACGGCGCAACTCGCCAAGATCTGCATCAAGCTTGAATGTGGTTCCGGCCGAACACGACACCACCTCGCCACCTTCGCCGACCAGCGACCAGGTGTAAATCTCTTTGCCTGCCATACGGTTGGCAATGCGCAGACTGTCTAGCGCGGATGCAAAAGACAGCAACGAGAACTTGTCTAACAGTACGAATACGAAATTAACCGGCTTATCTGTGTCGCCGTCCACTGTGACAACTTGGCGTTGCTCTTGCATGGCTGTTGTTCCCCGAATCCACGACGGCTGCACCTAACGTCGCGCGTATTTTGCCAGACACCATGCTCAAAGCTTGTTTCCGACGTCAAGAGGCGCAAATGGGATATGGTCACTCTTCATTGCATTTTGTATAGAGACGACCTGAATACTATCAGCGGAGATCAAGGCTATGACCGAATGGCAGAAAACGAACTGGCGCAACAAGCCCCGGGTTCAGATGCCAGACTATACCGACGCGGCCGCCCTGGCCAAAGTCGAGGCGCAGCTTTCTCAGTATCCCCCGCTGGTCTTTGCCGGTGAGGCGCGGCGTCTAAAGCAACATCTGGGTGCCGCCGGTCGCGGCGAGGCTTTCCTCTTGCAGGGCGGGGATTGTGCTGAAAGCTTTGAACAATTCAGCGCGGATGCGATCCGTGACACCTTTAAGGTGATGCTGCAGATGGCGATGGTTCTGACCTATGGCGCCAAAGTGCCAGTGGTCAAAGTGGGCCGTATGGCGGGCCAGTTTGCCAAACCGCGTAGCGCGCCGACCGAAGTTGTGGATGGGGTTGAGCTGCCCAGCTACCGCGGCGACATCATCAACGAACTGGCCTTTACACCCGAAGCACGGATTCCGAATCCGTCCAAGATGTTGCAGGCCTACACACAGGCCGCCGCCACGCTGAACCTGCTGCGTGCGTTCTCGACCGGTGGTTTCGCGGATATGAGCCGTGTTCATGCCTGGACGCTGGGCTTCGCCGACGATCAGGACGTGCAGAAATATTCCGAGATCGCAGATCGCATTCAGGACAGCATCGACTTTATGGGCGCTGCCGGGATCACTGCGGACACGACGCATGAATTCTCGACCGTCGAATTCTACACCAGCCACGAAGGGCTGTTGCTGGAATACGAAGAGGCGCTGACCCGTCTGGATTCAACCTCAGGCAACTGGTTGGCTGGCTCGGGTCATATGATCTGGATCGGTGACCGGACCCGTCAGCCCGATGGTGCGCATGTTGAATTCTGTCGCGGCGTTCAGAACCCGATTGGTCTGAAATGCGGCCCGACAACAACCGCCGAAGACCTAAAGGTTCTGATGTCCAAGCTGAACCCGGAAAACGAAGAGGGTCGCCTGACCCTGATCGCGCGTTTCGGGGCAGGTAAGGCGGGTGAGCATCTGCCGCGTCTGGTAAAAGCCGTGAAGGAAGAGGGCGCCAAGGTCACCTGGGTCTGCGATCCGATGCATGGCAACACGATCAAGTCGGCCACGGGGTATAAGACACGTCCGTTTGACTCGGTCCTGCGCGAGGTGCGCGACTTCTTTGGCGTGCATCAAGCCGAAGGCACCATCCCTGGCGGTGTGCATTTCGAGATGACCGGTCTGGATGTGACCGAATGCACCGGCGGCGTGCGTGCTGTGACCGAAGAAGATCTGTCCGACCGCTACCACACCGCGTGCGACCCACGCCTGAACGCGTCGCAGTCGCTGGAGTTGGCGTTCCTGGTCGCGGAAGAGCTGACCAATCTGCGCCGGAACGGTTCCAAGCGCGCGGCCAGCTGAATAAGGTAATCCAAGAACCGGAACGGCGGGCCAATGGCTCGCCGTTTTTTTTGGCGGCTAGTCGTCGCGTGAGACGACCAGCCGCAGATGGCTTCTTCGGCCAAACTCGGTCTGATCTTCGGCAAAGCCTGCGACCTCACGCTGAGGTTCGACTGGGCTGTGTAGATCAGAAACCTGCTTGATCCGCTCGTCTGAGATCGCAAAACGGCGCGGGGTCGACCCTATGGCACCATCGCTAAGCATCACGCCCAGCACACGGCTGACATCACCCAGATCGCTTCGCAAGGGCAGCAGGATCATCCGGGCTTGCATACGGGCGCGGCCAAATGCACCGCTGGATGTCAGGCCAAGCTCGGCCGTGGCGGGCGCGCTGAACACTTGTTCCAATGTCTCTTTGACTTTGGGTCGTGCTTCGGCCTCGAAGAACGCAGTCAGCGGCATGCCGCGCACTTCCATACCGGCAAGCTTATTCAGATGGCTTCCCGCCAATCGAAACCGGGCCAATCCAGGCGCGATGCGTTCCAGAATGAATGTGTATTCCAGCACATTTTCCAATCCGCGCGGATCGATTTGCGACCGCATGGGCACCCCGTCGCCCGACAGCAGCGCGGTCCAATACGCCTCGGCCTGACGGATCGGCGAAAGAGAACGTCCACTGTCAAAGCGATCCATTGCGACGATCTTTCCAAATTCTGACCCGGAATCAGTCCCGAAAAAGGTTTTCATTTCCATCACCCTAACGCCATTCAGCCGCTATTTTCATAAAATGCAACGCATCCTGGGCATCTGCGGCCCGACAGCCTTTGCTTTGGCCAAATTGACACGGGTTAATACAATTTTGGAGGAATTCTTTAACGAATGGTTAACTTCTGCGGATGAATTGCAGCTTGAGCAAACTCTTGCCCTTGCAAGGCCAATGGCATTAGGTGCGGCAAGTGTTGAAAAATGCGGAAGCCAAAGAAAGGGCTGTCATGATCAAATCCATGACCGGGTTCGCCTCGGGGACGGGCGAGTTTGGCCCGCATAGCTGGACGTGGGAGCTGCGCAGCGTTAACGGGAAGGGGCTGGACTTGCGCGTTCGCGTCCCGGATTGGCTGACCGGGCTTGAGGCCGGGTTGCGCGCCACCCTGTCCAAGTCTTTGAGCCGTGGTAACGTAACGCTTTCGATGCGCATTAGTCGGGACGAAACGCTTACCGAGCTTGCGTTGAATGCAGCCGCGATGTCCGCCGCGCTGGAGGCGTTGCAGCAGACCCAGGACATGGCTGAGGCCAAAGGTATTGCGCTGACCCCGTCCAAAGCGACGGATTTGCTAGGCCTGAAAGGCATGATGGATGCGGGATCTGATAGCGATGATCCAGCCCCTCTGGTCGCGCATCTGATCAAGGCTTTTCCCGCATTGCTGGGCGCGTTCCTGCAGATGCGTCAAACCGAAGGTGAGGCTTTGGCTGAGGTTCTGGCGACGCAGTTGGATCAGGTTGCGGCGCTGACCGCGCAAGCGGCTGATCTGGCAGAACAGCGCAAGGACAAAATGGCCGAAGCCCTGCGCGAGAATCTGGCGCGGGTGATGGAGAATGTGCAGGGCGCCGATCCGGAACGGGTGGCGCAGGAACTGGCACTGATCGCGGTCAAGGCAGACGTAACCGAAGAGATTGACCGCCTGACCGCCCATGTGACCGCCGCGCGTGATCTGCTGGCTCAGGACGGGGCGGTGGGTCGTAAACTGGATTTCCTGATGCAGGAATTCAACCGCGAGGCAAACACCTTGTGTTCCAAGGCGCAAAGCACCGACCTAACCTCGGTCGGATTGGAACTAAAGGCTGTGATCGATCAGATGCGCGAGCAGGTACAAAATGTTGAATAATGACGGAACATATTGAAATGGCAGATCGTCGGGGCCTTCTTATCATCCTGTCTTCGCCTTCGGGCGCCGGCAAATCCACTTTGGCGCGGCGTTTGATGGCCTGGGATGAGGGGCTGGAGTTTTCGATCTCGGCCACCACCCGCGCACCGCGTCCCGGCGAGCAGGATGGACGCGAGTATTATTTCCAGACCGAGGATGCGTTCAAACAGCAGGTCGCCGACGGCCAGATGCTGGAACACGCCCACGTCTTTGGGAATTTCTATGGCTCTCCGGCCGGACCGGTGCGCGAGTCGATCAACGCAGGTCGAGATGTTCTGTTTGACGTCGACTGGCAGGGTGAGGTTCAGATCCGCAATTCCGACCTTGGCAAACACGCTTTGTCGATCTTCATCCTTCCGCCCTCGATCCAGGAACTGCGCCGCCGCCTGGAAACCCGCGGCCAAGACAGCGAGGATGTGATCGCCAAACGCATGCTCAAAAGCTGGGATGAGATCAGCCATTGGGGCTATTACGACTACGTTCTGGTTAATGACGATCTGGATGCGACCGAAGAAAAGCTGAAAACAATTGTCAGCGCCGAACGCATGCGCCGTATTCAGCAACCCAGGCTGCAAGACCACGTGCGCAAACTACAAAATGAATTCGAGGCCCTGTGATGCCAATCTATGCTTTGGGCAAAGACGCCCCCGAAATACACGAAGACACTTGGGTTGCACCGGACGCCAATCTGATCGGCAAAGTGGTGCTAGAGCAGGGCGCATCGGTTTGGTTCGGCTGCACCATCCGAGCGGACCACGAAGAAATTCGCGTCGGCGCTGGCAGCAATGTGCAGGAAAACTGCGTGATGCATATCGATGCGGGCTTTCCGCTGACCGTTGGGGCGAACTGCACTATTGGCCATAAGGTCATGCTGCACGGGTGCACTATTGGCGAAAACACCCTGATCGGTATGGGCGCGATTGTTCTGAACGGGGCAAAGATCGGCAAGAACTGCTTGATCGGGGCAGGGGCTTTGATCACCGAAAACAAAGAGATACCGGATAATTCTCTGGTAATGGGATCGCCCGGTAAGGTCGTGCGCCAACTGGACAACTCCGCAGCGCAGCGGATCACCTTCAGTGCGCAATACTATCAGGAAAACATGCGCAGGTTTCGTGAAACTCTAACGTCCGAGTCCTAACAGGCCGAAGCGAACAAGGTTACAGGCGATGTCAGAGGATTTACTTGCGGAAATTGTATCGGCCATTCCGATGCCGGCGTTGATGGTTGATCAGACTGAACGTATCATTGCAGCCAATACCGATGCGCGCACGCTTTTGGGCCAGAACATGTTGGGCCGACATTTTGCAACGATTCTGCGTCAGCCGCAGGTGATCGACGCGATGGAACAAAGCCTGCGCAGCAAAGGCCCGCGCAAGACCCGGCACTTGTCGAACGATGGTGCGCAGGACACGACATTCGAGATGCAGTGCCGCTATATGAACGGGATCGGCGCGGTCTCCGGGGGGGCGGTTCTGGCCGTATTTCAGGATATAACCCATTTGGAGCAGGCCAGTCAGATGCGGCGTGATTTCGTCGCCAATGTCAGCCATGAATTGCGCACGCCATTGACCGCTTTGATGGGCTTTATCGAAACCCTACGCGGCCCGGCACGCGAGGATGCGGCGGCGCGGGATCGTTTTTTGCAGATCATGACCGACGAGGCGAACCGGATGAACCGTCTGGTTGGTGATCTGTTGTCGCTCAACCGTGTTGAAAGCGAAGAACGGGTGCGTCCGAAAGAACAGCTGGAGCTGAATGGCTTGCTGGAATCGACGCTGAATTCTTTGAAACCCTTGGCTGAAGATGCAGATGTTGTGCTGTCATTGACCGCGCCTGATGACCCGGTCTCGATCACCGGAGACAGCGATCAGTTGCGGCAAGTCTTCACCAATCTGGTCGAAAACGCGATCAAATACGGTGGCAGCGGCGGCAGCGTCGAGGTTCGTATCGCACCGTCCGAGCGGGACACGGCAGTGCGTGGTCCGGCTGTGCGGGTTCAGATCGTCGATAAAGGGCCGGGGATCGATTCGGTGCATCTGCCACGACTGACAGAGCGATTCTATCGCGCCGACAGCCATCGCTCGCGGCAACTGGGCGGCACAGGCCTGGGGCTGGCGATTGTGAAACACATCGTCAACCGCCATCGGGGGCGGTTGCGGGTCGAAAGCGATCTCGGCAAAGGATCGGTCTTCACCGTTATTCTACCAAGATAGAGCGGCGACCCTTAGTCATACATCTGTGTATGCGGTTGTTATGTGAACGATGCATGGCCGCTTTGCGTCTATAGCGCAGATTTAGCACCGACTGTCATACAACTGTTACAAACCTGTCACAAAAGGCTTACGCATCGCACTTAGACGTGCCCGCAGGATCATCATGGGGGTGATCAAATGTTCCTTTTTCAGGGAGACTGTAATGTCCTTTGTAAAACTGTCGGCTTCTGCGCTGGCGATCGCTGCTGTTTCGGCCACTGCTGCTGCTGCTCGTGACAACGTTCAGGTTGCCGGTTCTTCGACCGTTCTGCCTTACGCGTCGATCGTTGCTGAACTGTTTGGTGAAAACACCGACTTCCCAACACCTGTTGTTGAATCGGGCGGTTCTTCGGCTGGCCTCAAGCGCTTCTGTGAAGGCGTTGGCGAAAACACCATCGACGTCGCAAACGCGTCGCGTGCGATCCGCGAAAAAGAGATCAAAGCCTGTGCCGAAAACGGCGTGACCGACATCATGGAAGTTCGCATCGGTTATGACGGCATCGTCTTTGCAAGCCAGCAGTCTGGCCCCGCTTTCACCGCGTTCGAGCCTGCCGACATCTTCAACGCACTGGGCGCGAAGGTTCTGAAAGACGGCGCGATCGTTGACAACCCATACAACACTTGGGCCGAGTTCAACGGCGATCTGCCTGATGTTGAAATCGCAGGCTTCATCCCCGGCACCAAGCACGGCACACGTGAAGTGTTCGAAGAAAAAGTTCTGCTGATCGGCTGTGAAACAACTGGTGCCATGGAAGCGATGATCGCTGGCGGCATGAGCGAAGATGACGCAGAAGATGCCTGCTTGGCTGTTCGCACCGATGGCAAGTCTGTCGATATCGACGGCGACTACACCGAAACCCTGGCCCGTATCGACACCAACCCGAACGGTATCGGCATCTTTGGTCTGGCGTTCTACGAGAACAACACCGACAAGCTGAAAGTTGCGACCATGTCGGGTGTTGCACCGTCGACCGAGACCATCTCAACCGGTGAATACCCTGTGTCGCGCCCGCTGTTCTTCTACGTGAAGAAAGCCCATATCGGGGTCATTCCGGGCCTGAAAGAATATGCGCAGTTCTTTACAGCCGACGAAATCGCTGGCCCGTCCAGCCCGCTGGCGAACTACGGCCTGGTTGCGGACCCTGAGCTGGCAAAAACTCAGGACGCGATTGCCAACGAAGTCACCATGGGTTCGGGCAGCTAAGCGCGATCTGTGGATGAACAAACCGGGGCGGCGAATCTCGCCGTCCCTTTCTTTGACTTTGCCCAATCAGAAATTGTGGGGGTGTGATGCCGATAGTTTGGCTTACTCTGATCGTGTTTGTGATCGCTGTGCTCGGCTATATCCTTGGACGGTCCCGCGCCCTCCAGAGCGCAGGTGGCGACATAAGAGAATTGCATTCGCTGCCATCCTATTACGGCGCAAATGTACTTCTTAAGACGATTGTGCCAGCCTTTGGCATTCTGATCGTTTGGCTGCTGGTGCAGCCTATGTATGTGAATTCCCAGGTTTCTGGGATGATCCCTGAAACTGCCGTGAAAGAGGGATCTTCCCTTAGCTTGGTCATGGCCGAGGTGCGTCGTACCGCTGCTGGCCTACAAGCGGCTGTAGCGCAGGGAAACCTGAGCGAAGCCTCCGCCAGTAATCCCGCTGCTGACTTGGTTGCTGTGACGCAAAGTCTGAAAGATTCGGGTCAGGTGGTGACCTCCGATATCATCCAACCGGTTTTGAACGCCGCACAAAGCTATCGTGCACTGAATGCTGTCGGGTATGGCATAATGACTGTTGTCGTACTGATGGTGGCGGTGGTGGGGGCTGGGGCAGGTTGGTTGCAAACAAAGCCCGACTATCGCGCTCGCAACGTTGTTGAACAGGGCGTGCGATTTCTGCTTTTAGCTGCAGCCTCGATTGCCATTCTGACCACCGTAGGTATCGTTCTATCTCTGGTGTTCAATACGTGGGAGTTTTTCAAGCTCTACCCCGCGCCAGAGTTCTTTTTTGGCCTGACTTGGTCGCCCAGCTTTTCTGGCCGTGGCGGTTTGTCGGAACTGGGCATCATCCCGCTGCTGTGGGGCACGCTCTATATATCCATCGTCGCCCTGCTGGTGGCTGTGCCCATCGGCTTGTTCGCCGCAATTTACCTCAGCGAATATGCCTCGCCTGCGGTACGGTCGATTGCCAAACCTATGCTTGAGGTGCTGGCCGGAATTCCAACAATTGTATACGGTCTATTCGCTTTGCTGACGGTCGGTCCCTTGTTGCTGGACGTGTTCGGGGACAACGGGCTGGGCTGGATGAAAGCGGGCACCGCAGTGATGACAGCCGGTCTGGTCATGGGCATTATGCTGATCCCGTTTGTTTCTTCTTTGTCCGACGACATCATCAACGCAGTGCCACAGGCGATGCGCGATGGCTCCTATGGGTTGGGTGCTACACAGTCCGAATCCATCCGACAGGTGGTTTTGCCCGCTGCCTTGCCCGGCATCGTCGGCGCGATCCTCTTGGCCGCCTCGCGTGCCATTGGTGAGACCATGATCGTGGTTCTGGGGGCAGGGGCCGCCGCAAGGCTCAGCCTGAACCCCTTTGAGGCCATGACAACCGTGACCGCAAAGATCGTCAGCCAGCTGACAGGTGACGCAGACTTCGCCTCACCCGAGGCACTGGTTGCCTTTGCCCTAGGCATGACGCTGTTCATCGTCACGCTTGGGCTGAACGTCTTTGCCCTTTACATCGTGCGCAAGTACCGGGAGCAGTACGAATGACCGACGCAAGCATGCAAAACCCAGAAACGGGTCGCCACGCTGTTTCCTTGACTGCGTATGATGCGCGGACCCGCAAACGCGCCAAGGCGGAAAAGCGCTTCCGTGCCTATGGTATCGTCGCGATTGCGACCGGTCTGTTCTTCCTGATCGTCCTGTTCGCCTCAATCCTGTCCGAGGGTATTCCGGCCTTCACCCGGACCGTTGTCAGCGTAGAGTTCACTCTGACCCAACAAGAACAGGAAGAGGCCGAAGGCACGCTGTTCAAGACCAAAGCCTATTCTGACCTGTTCATCGCGGCCCTCAACAAAGAACTTGATGAAAGCGGCCTTCAGGTCGATTTCGACGAAGCCGCGATTGAGCGTCTGCTGGGTAAGGTTGGCGGAACCATCCGAACCTTCTATGCAAACAACCCGGACAAATTGGGTGAACCTATCGAATTTGATCTGGCCGCCTCCAGCCGCGTCGATGGCTACTACAAAGGCCGTGTATCGCGCGACACAATTCAGGACAGTCGCTTTTTGCAGAAAAGCGACCTGGATCTGGTGGATGCGCTGCAAGAGGCTGGCATCATCAAACAGGTCTTTAACTGGCCCTTCATCACCGGGGCAGACTCGGGCGTAGATAATCCCGGCGGTGCTGGGATTGGTGCCTCGGTCGTGGGCTCATTCTTTATGATGTTGGTTGTGCTGGGCCTGTCGCTGCCCATCGGTGTGGCCGCGTCGATCTATCTGGAAGAATTCGCGCCACAGAACAAATTTACGGACTTGATCGAGGTGAATATCTCGAACCTAGCCGCGGTTCCGTCGATCGTGTTTGGCATCCTTGGTTTGGCCGTCTTCATCCAGTTCATGCACCTGCCGCAATCGGCGCCTTTGGTCGGTGGTCTGGTGCTGACGCTGATGACTCTGCCCACCATCATCATCTCAACCCGTGCGTCGTTGAAGGCGGTTCCGCCGTCGATCCGCGATGCGGCGCTTGGGGTAGGGGCCTCGAAAATGCAGGCGGTGTTCCATCACGTTTTGCCATTGGCCGCGCCCGGTATCCTGACCGGCACCATCATCGGTCTGGCACAGGCGTTGGGTGAAACCGCACCCTTGCTGTTGATCGGCATGGTGGGCTTTGTCGCCCGTGGTTACCCCGATGGTTTCATCGCAGGGTTTACCGAGCCGAACTCGGCCATGCCCGCCCAGATCTACACCTGGGCCGCGCGCGCGGATGTCGGTTTCTACGAAAAAGCCTGGGGCGGGATCATCATCCTTTTGATTTTCCTGCTGACAATGAACATCATCGCAATCATTCTGCGCCGCCGCTTTGAACGCCGCTGGTAAGAAGGGCAGACCCATGAACGACATGTCACGAGTGGAGAGACAAGTGGATACCAATGAAATCAAGCTGGAGTGCCGGGACTGCCAGGTCTTTTACGGTGACACTCACGCCATCAAAGACGTGAATGTCGATATCGAAGACAAGACTGTCACAGCCTTCATCGGGCCGTCGGGCTGCGGTAAATCCACGTTCCTGCGCTGTCTGAATCGGATGAACGACACAATCGACATCGCGCGGGTGAAGGGCAGCTTTAAGCTGGATGGCGAAGATATTTATGACAAGCGCGTTGACCCTGTTCAGCTGCGTGCAAAGGTCGGCATGGTGTTCCAGAAACCGAACCCGTTTCCGAAATCGATCTACGACAACGTCGCTTACGGCCCGCGCATTCATGGATTGGCCAAGAACAAAGCTGAACTGGATGAAATCGTTGAGAAATCCCTTCGCCGCGGTGCAATTTGGGATGAGGTCAAGGATCGCTTGGATTCGCCCGGCACCGGTCTGTCAGGTGGGCAGCAGCAACGCCTGTGTATTGCCCGCGCCGTTGCAACAGAACCCGAAGTTCTGCTGATGGACGAGCCATGCTCGGCACTGGATCCGATCGCCACGGCCCAGGTCGAGGAATTGATTGACGAGCTGCGCGCGCAATATTCGGTGGTCATCGTTACCCACTCGATGCAGCAGGCCGCACGGGTAAGCCAGAAAACCGCCTTCTTCCATCTCGGCAATCTGGTCGAATTCGGCGAAACCGGAACGATCTTTACCAACCCCGTAGACCCGCGCACGGAAAGCTACATCACCGGCCGCATCGGCTGAGCACAGGTATTCAGATATGACCGAAATGAGCGAACAACATATTGCATCTGCCTTCGACCGCGACCTTGAGGCGATCCAGGCGCATATCATGAAGATGGGCGGGCTGGTTGAAGCGGCCATCATGAGCGCGGCCCGGTCCCTTGAATCCCGCGACGTGGAACTGGCGCAAGAGGTGCGCGAAGGGGATAAGGCCATCGATGCGCTGGAAGAGGTGATCGATGAAGAGACAGCGCGCCTGATTGCGCTGCGCGCGCCAACCGCCAGCGACCTTCGCCTTGTGCTGTCGGTTCTGAAAGTGTCGGGCAACCTTGAGCGGATTGGCGACTATGCCAAGAATATCGCCAAACGCACCACGGTTCTGGTCGATGCGGGCGAGATCAACGGCAGTGCTGCCGCATTGCGCCGCATGGCGCGCGAGGTTGAACTGATGCTGCGTGATGCGCTGGATGCTTATATTCAGCGCGATGCCGAACTTGCCACTGACGTCATCAATCGTGATGAGGAAGTCGATCAGATGTATAACGGCTTATTCCGCGAGTTTCTGACCTTCATGGCCGAGGACCCGCGCAACATCTCGGCCTGTATGCACCTGCATTTCATCGCCAAGAACATCGAACGCATGGGCGACCATGTCACTTCGATTGCCGAGCAGGTGGTGTATCTGGTTACGGGTGAGCGTCCGGCGGATGCCCGGCCCAAGGCCGATAACACGTCGCAAACCGTCTAGGAGACGCAGATCATGTCCGCAGATCAACCGACTGTCCTGGTTGTCGAGGATGAATTAGCCCAGCGGGAAGTGCTGGCCTATAATCTTGAGGCCGAAGGCTTTCGGGTCTCCAAAGCGGCCAGCGGCGACGAAGCATTGTTGCTGGTCGACGAAGATTGCCCTGATATCATCGTGCTGGATTGGATGATGCCCAATCTCAGCGGGATTGAGGTTTGCCGGCGTTTGAAAACGCGGCCCGATACCCGTTCGATCCCGATCATCATGCTGTCGGCGCGCTCGGAAGAGGTGGATAAGGTACGCGGGCTGGAAACAGGTGCGGATGACTATGTGGTCAAGCCATACTCGGTGGTCGAGCTGATGGCGCGTGTGCGCACCCAACTGCGCCGTGTACGTCCGGCAACGGTCGGGATTCTGTTGGAATTTGACGATATCATCCTGGACTCGGAAACGCACAAGGTCAGCCGCGACAGCAAACCGCTGAAACTGGGCCCGACCGAATTCCGCCTGCTAAGCACTTTCATGGAAAAGCCTGGTCGCGTCTGGAGCCGTGAGCAATTGCTGGATCGGGTCTGGGGACGCGATATCTATGTCGATACGCGCACCGTTGACGTGCATATCGGACGGCTTCGCAAAGCACTGACGCAGCATGGTGGCGAAGACCCGGTGCGCACCGTGCGTGGTGCCGGATACGCCTTGGGCTAAAGCCAGGGGCAGGGGGCGCGGGGTCGTTCACGCCGCTTTGTCTTTGATTGTCACAATGTGCCAAACTCCTGTTGTTGTTTGCGTCGGACCCGCGCTAGGGTTCGGCAAAATTGATCCAACGGAGAAGCACAATGAACGCGCCTCAGACGAAACCGACCTTGCGGGCAAAGGATGCCCCCGATTTGGGTAAATTTTCGTGGGAGGATCCGTTCCGCCTGACCGACCAGTTGCACGAAGACGAACGGATGATCACCGACAGCGCACGCGCTTATGCGCAGGAAAAGCTGCAACCGCGTGTGACCCAAGCCTATCAGAACGAAGAAACCGACCCCGAGATTTTCCGTGAAATGGGGGAAATGGGCCTGCTGGGCACAACCATTCCCGAAGAATATGGCGGTCTGGGTGGCAACTACGTCTCGTACGGATTGGTCGCGCGCGAGATTGAGCGGGTGGATTCCGGCTATCGTTCGATGATGTCGGTGCAAAGCTCTCTGGTCATGTATCCGATCTACGCCTACGGCAGCGAAGATCAGCGCCGGAAATACCTGCCGAAACTGGCCTCGGGCGAGTGGATTGGCTGCTTTGGCCTGACCGAACCGGATGCTGGGTCGGACCCGGCGGGTATGAAAACACGGGCTGAGAAGATCGATGGCGGCTACCGTTTGACCGGTAGCAAGATGTGGATATCAAACGCCCCGATTGCTGATGTGTTTGTCGTCTGGGCCAAATCTGATGCCCATGACGGTAAGATCCGGGGCTTTGTTCTGGACAAAGGCCTCAAAGGTCTCAGCGCGCCTAAGATTGAAAACAAACTGAGCCTGCGCGCATCCGTTACCGGTGAGATTGTGATGGACGGCGTCGAAGTGGGCCAGGGTGCCTTGCTGCCGCATGTTCAAGGCCTGAAAGGCCCGTTCGGCTGTTTGAACCGCGCGCGCTATGGCATCAGCTGGGGCGTCATGGGGGCTGCAGAAAGCTGCTGGCATGCGGCATTGCAATATGGTCTGGACCGCAAACAGTTTGACAAACCTCTGGCGCAAACTCAGCTGTTCCAGCGCAAACTGGCCGATATGCAGACCGAAATCGCTTTGGGGCTTCAGGCGAGTCTGCGTGTTGGGCGTTTGTTGGATCAGGCTGAGGCCGCGCCCGAGATGATTTCAATCGTCAAACGCAATAACTGCGGCAAAGCGCTCGACATTGCGCGCATGGCGCGTGACATGCATGGCGGCAACGGTATCTCGCTGGAGTTCCACGTGATCCGCCACATGGTCAATCTAGAGACTGTGAACACGTATGAGGGCACACATGATGTCCATGCGCTGATCCTTGGACGCGCGCAAACTGGGCTGCAGGCGTTCTACTGAAAACACCTGAAATCGGGCCACCATGCGCCTGGCAGGTGGCCCAGATGATTGAGATACAATTATCGCATAATTGATATTATGGTAAATATTGAGGATAGCGCGACGCCTGAAAACAACGACTTACCGTACCAACCTGAACTAACCTTGGAACCGTTAAATGGAACTGAATGAAAAAACAGTCGTCATCACGGGCGCTGCCGGTGGAATTGGCAAAGGTCTGGCGGAACGCTTCGCCCGCGATGGTGCCACGGTTGTCTGTTCAGATATCGACATTAAGGCCGCGCAAGAGTTGGCCACTCACATCGGTGGTCACGCCTATCCTTGTGATGTATCAAACGAAACCCAAATCAAGGCGTTGATCGACCATGTTGAAGCTGAGATCGCGCCGATCGATCTGTTTTGCGCCAATGCCGGAATACTGACGCTTGGCGGTTTGGATGTGCCAGATGAAGACTGGAACCGCATCTGGGACATAAACGTGATGTCTCATGTCTGGGCCGCACGCCATCTTGTGCCCAAAATGCTTGAGCGCGGCCAGGGTTACATTCTGATCACCGCATCTGCTGCTGGTTTACTGAACCAGCCAGGGGCCGCTCCGTATGGCGTCACAAAACACGCAGCTGTTGGATTTGCCGAATGGTTGTCGCTGACCTACGGCCACAAGGGCTTGCGTGTGTCTGCGGTATGTCCTCAAGCCGTTCGGTCCGAGATGACGCGCGGACACGAAACATCGGTCGCTTCCATAGATGGAATGCTCGAACCCGAGGACGTTGCAGACGCCTGCGTTGAGGCCATTCGGGCTGAGCAGTTTCTTGTTCTCCCGCACCCTCAGGTGCTAGACTATATGCGACACAAAACGGCAGATTACGATCGCTGGTTGGCCGGAATGCGCAAGCTAAATCAAGCCTTTGTGGAAGGTACTTAAGTCTTCGGTTTACGCATCAAACCTTCTTGAGCAACAGAAGCGACCAAAACTCCGTCCTGTGTGTAAATAGAGCCCCGGTTGAATGACCGGCCCTGCCCTGTCCACGGCGAATCCATCGCGTAAAGATGCCAATTGTCGAACTGCACTGGAGCATGGAACCATAGCGCGTGATCGAGGCTCGCGCCGTTGACCTGACCAGTAAACCAGCTGAGCCCGTGTGGACGCATGCCAGAACTCAGCAAGCTCATATCCGAGGCATATGCCAGCAACAGGTGCTGAGTGCGCGTGTCCGCAGTTTCCGCAGCCCCCATCCGGAACCAGATTTGATTGCGGTCGTCAGCAGCCACGGGGTTGAACGGATCAAGGTGATCCACCTCACGCACCTCGATGGGACGTTCACGCAGCAATTCACCGCGCAGTTTCTCGGGAACGCGCTCCAAATATTGATGGCGCAAATCGGACCGCGCGGGATAGCTTTCGGGCGCATCCAGATCCGGCATCGGATGTTGGTGCGTCCAGCCTTCATCCTGGACATGGAACGAAGCGGACATGTTCAATATCTGTTTTCCATGCTGAATTGCGACCACACGGCGGGTTGTGAAGGAACTTCCATCTCTCGCTCTATCCACCTGATATATAACGGGTATCGATGGATCGCCCGGGCGGATGAAGTAGGCGTGTAGCGAATGACATAACCGATCTTCGACTGTTCTATAGGCCGCGGCCAGTGCCTGTGCGATCACTTGGCCGCCGAAGATACGCGTTGGTGTTTCACCACCGGACCCCGTGCCCCGGAACAGATCAACTTCCAGACGTTCAACATCTAAAAGATCAAGAAGAATGCGTTCTGCTTCGGTCATATTCTGCTCTCTGAGTGTGACAGATATCCGCCTATCAGTCGCCTTCGGATCAATCAATCACCGCGCCTAGTACCAGCGCCTTTAACTCGGCCCGTGACGGATAAGAACTCGAGGGCGACGACTGAGTGAAAAAGATACCACTCAGATCGTTTTCTCGATCCAGCCAGAAATAGGTTGAGGCCATGCCGCCCCAACTGAAATCGCCAACCGAGCCGGGCACGCGCATCCTTCCAGGGTTCAGAACCACGGATCCACCGATGCCAAAGCCCATCCCCTCCATCGGTTGTTCGGCAAAACTGCTGGGACCCATTGATGCAATATCGCCGGGTAAGTGATTGCAAAGCATAAAGTCTACGGTTCTCGGGCACAGAAGCCTATGCCCGTTTGCTGACCCTCGATTGCGCAACATTCCGACGAATTTGGCATAATCATCGATGGTGCCGATCAATCCGCCCCCACCCGAGAAAGTCGAGGTGTTTTCAAAGGGGGACGACCCGGCCTCATCCACCATTCGCAGTGTTTCACCGCCCCTTTCGGCTGAGTTCAGCGCCATCGCATCACCCGATAAGGGAGAATAAAGCGACGCAAAGCGATCCCCTGCCCCTTTGGACACGGAAAAACCGGTTTCCCACATGCCCAGAGGCGCAAAGACCTGCCGGTCGAAATATTGATCCAACGGTTGGCCCGAGACAATTTCGATCACGCGACCCAGAACGTCGATGCCGACGGAATATTCCCAACGCGCACCGGGTTGAAACGCCAGCGGTAAGCGCGCCAGATCACGGACCCGATCTGCCAGAAGGCCCTGATTGGGTTTGAACAGCAAATCCTGCCTTTCCATAGCCTCAGGCAAAACGCCGGGATTGAACGAGTAGCTCAGACCGCTTGTATGCGTCAGCAGGTGATGCAGCGTCGGACTGGTTGCTGTTTCGGTTTGATCCAGTCGGGTGGCGCCAGGAACAAGGGCCTGTATATCATTAAATTCCGGTATAAATTCAGACAATGGCGCATCAAGGTGGATCAAACCCTGTTCGACCAGCATCATCAACCCGACCGAGGTAATGGGCTTGGTCATCGAATAAATCCGCGCCAGAGTATCGCGTTGGAATGGCACTTTATTTTCAATGCTGCGCTGACCACAGGCATGAAAAAACACCTCGGCGTCTTTGTGATGCAGCAGAAAGGCGCTGCCTGCGTATTTACGTTCGGTGACGTAACGCTCCATCCAACTGCGAATTCGGTTAAGTCGGTCTGGGTCAAAGCTGTGCACGGGGTGTGTCATGAAATCTGTCGCTTTGCTGAGTGAAACTGGTCAGTGATAAATCGAGAAAATTGGCCTTTGCTTTGCCCTGCCCATAAGCGATTGTTTCCACATAAAGACGGCCCTTGTCGCGGATTCGTTGTGTGCCTGTTCTAAAATCTGCTGACACCCCGGATTGGAGTATCAACATGGTGCAAACTATAGATTTCGTTTACGATTTCAGCAGCCCAAACGCGTTTCTTGCATACAAGATGCTGCCGGAACTTGCCAAAAAGCACAAGGCGAAGATCAACCCGATCCCGGTGCTGTTGTCCGGTGTTTTCAAGTCGACCAACAACCAGAGCCCGTTCAAGGCGTATTCCGAAAACCGTCAGAAAACGGCCTATCTGACACATGACCTGCATCGCTTTGCCCGGCGGCGCGGCGTGAGTTTCCACATGAGCCCGCACTTCCCGATCAATAGCAAATTCGTCATGCGCGGCGCATATTATGCATCGAGTAAATCATGGGAAAACAAATATATAGGTGCCGTTTTTGATGCAATCTGGGTGCATGGTCAAAAGGTAGAAGAACTGGGTGTGCTGACCGACATCCTGCGTGAGGCAGAACTGCCCGTTCGCAAAATCCGTGAGGCGATTGCCGCGCCTCAAACTAAGCAGATGTTGAAAGAGCAAACCAAGGCTATGGTCAGGCGCGGCGTCTTTGGCGTGCCCAGCATGTTTGCAGGGTCTGAGATGTTCTTTGGAAAGAACAGTCTGGGCAATCTGGATCTGGAACTCGCGCTACATAAGTGATCCAAAACAAAGCTCTATCGCGATATATTAATCTTGCTTAAGTGCAGCCAAGCCATGCTGTGCAAAAACGGGAACGTAGGCCCCGAATGCTTGGGCGCGTTTCGGATCTGAGGCGTTTCCGTCCAGCGCACGTTTATAGACACCCTGTAGGATTCCGGCCATTCGGAAGAAGTTGAACGCCAGGTAGAAGCCGAAGTTATTAATCCCCGGCAACCCCCGCCGTGCACAATACTGCGCGACAAAGTCCGCGTCGCTGGGCAAGCCGAGCTGATCGCGATCAATACCAGCCAAGCCGCGCCCCTCTTTGCCCGGTGGCATCTGCCATTGCATGATCACCGCGGCCAGATCGGCGTAAGGATGACCGATTGTGGACAGCTCCCAATCTAGAACGCCGATACAGTCCGTCCCATCTGCGGCAAACATCAGGTTGTCGATGCGGTAGTCTCCATGCACCAGCGTGCGTTGCCCATCATCGTCGGGGATCGCAGAGGTAAGCGCTTCGATAAGCGCGTTCATATCAGCAATATCGGAGGTTTCAGATGCGCGATACTGCTTGGTCCAGCGGGATATCTGACGCTCAAAGTAATTGCCGGTTGGCCCGTAGTCAGACAGGCCGACTGCGTCGATATCCACCATGTGAAGCTCGGCCAGAACGCGGTTCATTTCATCCAGAATGGCACTGCGAACTTCGTTGCTTTCCCCCTCCAGCGTGGGTTGCAGGAAGACCCGACCTTTAAGATGCTCCATGACATAAAAGGCTGAACCTATGACGGTTTCATCCTCGCACAGCGCCAGCATCTTGGGCACCGGAACCGGGCTGTCGGCCAAGGCGCTTTGCACGCGAAATTCGCGATCTACCGCATGGGCTGATTTAAGAAGCACCCCCGGGGGTTTGCGACGTAGTACATAGGATCGATCGGGTGTGAGCAGTTCATAGGTCGGGTTAGATTGCCCGATCGCAAATTTTCGGGCTTCGAGTGGGCCGCTATATCCCGTCAGATGCGCTGACAGATAGGCGTCGATAGCAGCCAGGTCCAAATCGGTGTTGGTTGTCATGTCCGATCCTCACCTAAAGGGCTTCGGCAAAGATATTCGGAGCGGTTACGACGTTAATACCGCCCGACACCGGAATGACTGCACCTGTTACGTATCCTCCGCCACGACCACAAAGGAACAGCATACAGCCTGCAATATCCTCATCCCGACCTACGCGCCCTAAAGGCACCGATTTTCCGACCTTTTCGCGCGTGCCCTCATCCGCGGTGGCAAAAGCTGTCATCTTAGACACAAAGGGCCCCGGGGCTAGGGCGTTTACGGTGACATGATAGGGCGACAGTTCTTTGGCCAGGATTTTGGTCAGATGCAGCACAGCTGCTTTCGAGGCGGCATAGCTGTAAGCACCATCACCCATTGGAACCTCACCCATCACCGAACCGACATTGATGACCCGCGCCGGGTCCTCGGCTGTTCCGGATTTCATCAGCAACGGCAGCAGTCTTTGCGTCAGCTCGAAGATGCCCGTCACGTTGACAGACATCACCTTATCCCAAGCCTCATAGGGGAATTGCCCCATCGGCGCACCCCAGCTGACACCAGAATTATTCATAAGGATATCAAGCGTCTCGGTCCGCGCGTTGATGTCAGAAACAAGCGCCTCGATCCCCTCTTTGCTGCCCAGGTCGCCCGCAAACCCTACCGCACTGCCCGGCGCCTCCAGCGCGTTGAGTTCTTCAGCGACCGCAGCGCACGCCTCACCCTTGCGTGAGGCGATCATCACATGGGCCCCGGCCCGCACCAGCGCCTCGGCAGCCATGCGGCCAATTCCAGTGGCCCCGCCTGTGACCAGCGCGGTTTTACCCTGAAGTGAAAAAAGGGTTTCGGGGGTCATGCGTGTCTCCTCACTTACACGTGGTGCCGGTTGCCGTGACGGGAACCAGAGGTGGCCGTTGACAATACATAACCCAGCCTCAAAAGTTTCCGATACCGGAATAACAGGGACAACAGGGTCAACATGCAAGCATTACTCAGCGTCGCCCCCGGTGGGCCAGAGACTTTGGAACTGACCACCCTGCCCGATCCATCGCCTGGCAAGGGCGAGCTGTTGATCGCTGTGAAAGCAGCCGGGGTGAATTTCCCGGACACGCTGATCATTCGTGACCTCTATCAGATGAAACCACCGCGCCCCTTCGCCCCCGGCGGTGAGATTGCCGGAGAAGTTCTGGCCATCGGCGAGGGCGTAACAGGGTTTGAACCGGGTGATCGGGTTCTGGCGCTGACGGGTCATGGCGGGTTTGCGACTCATCTGACGATCAAGGCCGCAACTGCCATCAAGTTCCCGGATGACATGCCCTATGAGGACGCGGCCTGTTTCATTTTCACCTATGGCACCTCATACCACGCGCTCAAGGACCGGGCATTGCTTCAAGCCGGTGAAACCATGTTGATCTTGGGGGCCGCAGGTGGTGTCGGCTCTGCCGCGATTGAGCTGGGCAAAGCCATGGGTGCGCGGGTGATCGCCGCCGTGTCATCAGAGGACAAGGCCGCATTTTGCAAACAGATTGGTGCGGATGAGACAATCGTTTATCCACGCGAGATGGATAGAGACGCCCAAAAGGCGTTCTCGGGCCAGATCAAAGCGCTGGCAGGTCCCAATGGCGTGGATGTTGTCTATGATGCCGTCGGCGGGCCGTTTTCTGAGCCCGCATTGCGCAGTATGGCGTGGAACGGGCGTTTTCTGGTGGTGGGTTTCCCTGCCGGCATCCCCAACCTTCCGCTGAACCTACCTCTGCTCAAAGGGTGCCAGATCGTTGGCGTCTTTTGGGGCGCGTCGGTGTTTCGAGATCCCCAGGGTCATGCACAGAATGTGGCAGAGCTATTTACGCTCTACGCAAAGAGTCAAATCAAACCCCGTATTAGCGCACAGTTCCCCCTGAATCAGGCTGCCGATGCGTTGAAGCTACTGGCGGATCGTTCTGTGTTGGGCAAACTGGTCATCACACCGGGCGCGACCTGAGGGTCACAGAACGGCGTGAAAGACGGTTCTGCAGCCAGCAGGGATTGTGTCACTGCGCAACAAAGCGCAGTAGACAACTCAGGCTAATCGTGGCTATGAACCAGTGATGGGGAATAAAAAGACATGACGAACATTCTGGTTTTGAATGGTCCGAACCTGAACCTGCTTGGCACCCGCCAGCCAGAGGTTTATGGCAGCACCACATTGCAGATGGTCGAGGATCTGTGCGTTGACCATGGCGCTAAGCTTGGTCTGACCGTAACCCATTTCCAGTCGAACCACGAAGGTGCCTTGATTGATGCCATTCACGCCGCGCGCGAGACACAGCATGGGCTGATCCTGAATGCGGGCGGCTATACGCATACATCCGTGGCGCTGATGGATGCGATCTCGTCCGTCGGGTTACCGCTGGTCGAAGTGCATCTGTCGAATATTCACGCCCGTGAAGCGTTTCGTCATAAGTCCTTTATCGCGCCAGTCGCACTGGGGCAAATCTGCGGATTTGGTGCGCAAAGCTACGTTCTGGCGCTAGACGCCATCGCGGCCCATCTTGGGTCAACGGGTGGCAGATGAAGCTAAACGAGTATCTGCACTTTGTGAGCTATGCCAAAACGCTGGAAGAGCTGTGGGACGCCCATTGCCGCCAGATGGCGCAGTTCGGCTTTGACCGGCTGATTTATGGTTATACGCAGTACCGGACCGAAACCTCGTTGGGCGATCCCGAAGACTTTGTGATCCTGTCCAACCATGATCCGGCCTACACGGATGGCTTTCTGCAACATGGGATGTATTTTCACGCCCCAATGCTCAAATGGGCGCTGGATAATGAAGGCGCGGCCAGTTGGCAAATGATCCAACAGATGATGTCTACAGGCCAGATGAGTGTTGAAGAGCAGAGAGTGATCGATTTCAATCGATCAATGGGCGTTGTGAACGGCTACACGGTCAGTTTCAACTCTGTTTCTTTGCGCTCAAAAGGCGCCATTTCGCTGTCAGCGCAGGATGGGCTTAGTCAGGATGAGGTTGACGCGATCTGGGCTGAGCACGGCGATGACATATTGCTCATGAACAATATGGCGCATCTGAAAATCCTGACCCTGCCCTACAACCCGCCCAATCGTGCACTAACAAAGCGGCAGCGCGAAGCGTTGGAATGGGTCGGCGATGGCAAGACTACGCAGGATATTGCGCTGTTGATGGGGCTGACCTCGGCAACCGTAGAAAAGCACCTGAGACTGGCGCGTGAATCCCTGTCGGTTGAGACCACAGCACAGGCCGTACTAAAGGCATCTCTGCACAATCAGATGTTCCTTATGGAAGCCTGAGCGCTGGGGTATTCATGACAGCTTACCCTAGGTAAGGAAAACATGACTTCCGAATTGGTACGTAAAATTGCAAATTGGTCTTGTTCCGTGAGTGGTGGCTTTAGCCAGGGAACACTTCGATCAGATCTTTGCAATATCAAAGCTCTCTGATCACTCTGACACAGGGGCGCCTATTTGTCCGCGTCGCTAGGTCGGAAATTTGGGGGGCCTCGACCATCCCCATCATGCGGGGCCCTCCAATCTATTCTCAGTTTGACGAAAACAAAAAAAACGGGCTGCGACCGCGCAACCCGTTTCGATGCTTTGAAAAGGCCCCAGACCGGGGCCTTTGAAAGGCCTTAGCCCTGAGCCGCCTTGGCGACTTCGGCTGCGAAGTCTTCTTTTTCGACCACAATGCCCTCGCCCACTTCCAGACGAATGAAGCCGGTGATGGTTGCACCTGCCTCTTTGGCCGCCGCTTCTACGGTCAGGTCAGGGTTCACAACGAACTGCTGGTTCAGCAGAGTCGATTCGGCGACGAATTTCTTCATACGGCCGATGATCATCTTTTCGATCACCTGCTCCGGCTTGCCGGATTCACGGGCGATGTCCATCTGAACCTGCTTTTCCTTCTCGACGATAGCCGGATCCATATCCGCCTCGGACAGGGCCGCCGGGTTCACAGCCGCGATGTGCATCGCAATCTGTTTGCCGATCGCCTCGTCACCACCGGTCAGAGCAACCAGAACGCCGATTTTACCCATGCCATTGGTGGCCGCGTTGTGGACGTAGGACACAACCGTGTCGCCCGACAGTTTGGCCATACGGCGAACCGACATGTTTTCGCCAATGGTGGCGATCTTGTCGGTTAGCGTGTCGGCAACGTTTTTGCCGCCCAGGTCAGCCGCCAGCAGCGCGTCAACATCGTCAACACCTTCTGCAGCAAATGCGATCTTGCCGACCATTTCCTGGAATTCAGCGTTTTTCGCAACGAAGTCGGTTTCCGAGTTCACTTCGACTGCAACGCCGGTGCCGCCGTTGACGTGAACAGCGACCAGACCTTCGGCTGCTGTACGGCCCGATTTCTTCGCCGCTTTGGCCAGACCTTTGGTGCGCAGCCAGTCAACAGCCTCGTCCATGTTGCCGCCGGTTTCGGTCAGCGCTTTTTTTGCGTCCATCATGCCTGCGCCAGTCGAGTCGCGCAGTTCTTTAACCATTGCTGCTGTGATTGCCATCTTTAGGCTCTCCTCAATTCAAACGGATTTGGGGCAGGTCTACCCTGCCCCATATGTCAGTAACGTGACGGGCAGCTTACGCTTCGGCTTTGGCTTCCGGCGCGGCTTCTTCCGCAGGCGCTTCTTCGGCAACGGCTTCTTCAACCGGTGCTTCTTCGAATGCACCCAGGTCAACGCCTGCTGCACCCATCTGAGCGGTCATACCGTCCAGAGCGGCACGTGCGGCCAGATCGCAGTACAGAGCGATGGCGCGCGCTGCGTCGTCGTTGCCAGGGATGATGTAATCCACACCATCGGGCGAGCAGTTGGTATCAACCACGGCCACAACCGGGATGCCCAGCTTGTTGGCTTCGGCGATGGCCAGTGCTTCTTTCTTGACATCGATGACGAACAGCAGATCGGGGACGCCACCCATCTCACGGATACCGCCCAGCGAAGCTTGCAGCTTGGCCTGGTCACGTTCCATGCCCAGACGCTCTTTCTTGGTCAGGCCTTCGGCGCCCGATTCCATCGCTTCGTCGATCTGGTTCAGACGGTTGATCGACTGCGAAACGGTTTTCCAGTTGGTCAGCGTGCCGCCCAGCCAGCGGTGGTTCATGTAGTACTGAGCCGACTTTTCAGCGGCTTCAGCGATTGGCTGAGCTGCCTGACGCTTGGTGCCAACGAACAGAACGCGGCCACCTTTTGCGACGGTATCACGAACGGCCTGCAGCGCCTGATCCAGCATCGGAACGGTCTGGGTCAGGTCCATGATGTGGATGCCATTGCGCGAGCCGTAGATGAACGGGCCCATGCGGGGATTCCAACGCTGTGTCTGGTGACCAAAGTGAACGCCAGCTTCCAGCAGCTGACGCATGGTGAACTCGGGAAGAGCCATGCTATTTTCCTTTTCCGGTTTACGCCTGGGCGGGGGTGAAAGAAGCGGATGCTCCAACCGGCGGGCCAGATAAGGATGTCTCCCTCAAAAAGCCCAAACCCCGCCTGCGGGTTTGAATGGCGCGCGTATACGGCAGGTTTCGTCACCCTTCAAGGTGAAAATCACCCTAAAATGTGATTTCGAACCTTATTTTGTGATAGTCACAGAACTTAATGATGCCCGCGCCAAACTGTGCGCGTGTCTGACCGCCTCTTCACAATGCGCAGCCAGCGCTTTGCGGTTTTCAAAGTCGCTGACCTTGGCGGGTGCGTGGTAAATCAACTCTACCGCCCCCTGCCTACGCGCGCCGAGTGTCTTGAGCAGATGTGGGCCAAATTCCATGTCTCCCCACCAGCCATAAAAGCGGGCTGGCTGTCCATCTGGCGCGTGAAACACGGCAGTGACCGGTTGCACATACATGAAATCACGTAATTCATCCGTAAAGAACGCGGCGAAAAGCGTTGTTTTAAATGGCAAAACCCGCAGCCCATCGGTCGAGGTGCCTTCTGGAAAAAACAACAGCTTATGTCCGGCTTTCAGCCGATCTTCGAAAATCTTGGTCTGTTCCTTTGCTTTTTGGGGGTTCCGCTCGATAAAGACGGTGCCCGTCGCGCGTGCCAGCCAGCCAATGCCGGGCCAGCGCGCCACTTCGGCTTTTGAGACAAAATAGATCCGCTTACGTGCATTGAGGGCAAAAATATCCAGCCACGAAGTATGGTTGGCCACAACAGCCCCACAATGCTGCATCAACTCACCCGATGTCGTGAACGCAATTCCAAGAATGCGAAAGGCGTTCCGACAAACGAATTGGGTGATGAATGGCGTGACCGGGCGGTGCAGACCACAAAGCGGCCGTTCAACAAGGCGCACCAGCACCAAGATGATCAGCCCGCCAAAGACCAGAACGGCCAAGGGCAAGCCGCGAAGCAGGACCAGAACCCAGCCAACCGGCCCCAACTCAATCGGGTCCGGGGCGTCTTCGCTGTTCCAAAGGGGATCGCTCACCGCGTTACGCTCCACCATAGATGCGCCTTTGGCGTTCGTTCATGCGCGCGGTGTCGAGGATCAGGCAAACATCCGTCGTATTAAAGTTGTGGTCGATAAAGGCCCCCTCGCCCACAAAACCGCCTAAACGCAGATAGGCTTTGATCAGTGCAGGCACCTGTACCATCGCGGTACGGCGATCCAGATTTTGAGGCGCGACAAGATTCATGGATTGGAACACATCTGACTGCGCCCGCACGCGCAGATCAGGCGGGGCAAGGTGGTTGTGATGCAGCATCGCCAAGGGCTGGGCCAAGGCGGCCACATCCGTGCCGTGAAAGCTGGCCACACCAAACAGAACTTCGATCTGCCGCTCGGCCACATAGCCGGCCAGCCCGTTCCAAAGATGATACATCGCCGAGCCGCCTCGATAGTCCTTGTGCAAGCAGGATCGACCCAGCTCCAACAGCCGGCGTCCGCTGTTTTTGAGCACGCTCAGGTCATATTCATCCTCGGAATAAAACTGCCCGATATCTGCTGCACGTTCCCCAGGCAACATCCTGTAAACGCCGATGATTTCCCCGGTGCCGTCGTCATAAGCCAGCATATGATCGAAGTACGGATCGAACCTGTCTTTCTCGAGCCCTGCTTCGTGATCCACCAGGTCACCACCACCGCCCAGTTCACTCACAAAGACGTCATAGCGCAGCCGTTGTGCGGCGCACAGCTCGGCCTCGGTCTCGGCGAGTTTTACAGTGAATGTCGGGCCAGTATCCGGCATAAGGTGATCCGTTCTCGTTTAGGGGCTGATACCGCAGTCTTTCGACCAGGCGCAACTGTTGCGCCTTTGGTCAGGGTTGTTAACCTTTCCTAAACCAGTTTCACGGATCAAAGACGGGCATCAAGGCGATGCGCGTTCCGTCGATTACCACTTTCCCCTGCTCGCGGAAGTTTACGGTGATCTTGCCTGCGATGTTGGACTGTACCTGTCCGACACCCCATTCGGGGAAATCCGGGTGGCGAACAAACATGCCCGGTGCAAGAATAGCATTCATGTCTGTCATGCGGGTCCCTTGTATCCTGCGGCAGATACAGCAGGAGGTACGCATGGGCGCATCAGACGTCAACCTGGCCGAACTGATCGGATCGAGGATCTGTCACGATCTGATCAGCCCGATCGGGGCAATCAACAACGGGTTGGAACTGCTCGAGATGGTGGGCGCGGTTCAAGGCCCCGAGATGGAATTGATCTCGGGCAGCGTCGGAAGCGCTGGTGCGCGCATCCGGTTTTTTCGCGTGGCCTTTGGTGCGGCCAGCGATCAGCCCTTGGGCAAGACCGAAATAGCAGAGCTGCTGAACGATATCGAGCGCGCCGGGCGCGTTCGGGTAAGGTGGAACCTGACTGAACCTATACCGCGCAAACAGGTCAAGCTGGCCTTTCTGGCACTGATGTGCTGCGAAAGCGCGATGCCCTTGGGGGGGGAGGTTGAAGTCTCGACCAATGGCTCAGGCTGTCAGGTCGTCGGAACTGCTGATAAACTGAATGTTGACAGTGACTTATGGAAAAGCGTGTCCACAGGACGCATCTCGGGCAATATCACGCCTGCACAGGTGCAATTTGCTCTTTTGCCAGAATCGGCAGCAACGATGGGACGGCGGGTCGCGGTCGAAACCAGTTCAACCCGCGTTGCGTTGAGGTTTTAGCTCCGGATCGTGCCGTTGCCGCGCACCAGATACTGAAAACTGGTCAGCTGCGCCGCGCCGACCGGGCCACGCGCATGCATCTTGCCGGTTGCGATCCCAATCTCCGCACCCATCCCAAACTCACCACCATCGGCAAACTGGGTCGAGACATTGTGCATCAGGATCGCGCTGTCGAGCCGCTCAAAGAAACGCGATGCCGCCTGATCATCCTCGGTCATGATGCAGTCAGTATGGTTCGAGCCATACTGTTGGATATGCGCGATGGCGGCATCAATATCGGCCACCGGTTTGGCTGCAATGATGCTGTCCAGAAACTCTTTGCCCCAATCATCGGCTGTCGCCTGGAGCGTTCCATCAACGGCCAACGCGCCCTCGGCATGAACTTCGACGCCTGCAGCGATTAGAGCGGCGATCAGATCACGACCCAGAGTTTCGGCAATATCCTGATGGATCAGAAGGCATTCCGCCGCACCGCAGATACCTGTGCGTCGGGTTTTGGCGTTCAATACCACCTCAAGCGTCTTCTGCGGATCAGCGGCTTTGTCGACATAGATGTGAACAATGCCCTCAAGATGCGCGAAGACAGGTACACGCGCCTCACGCTGCACTAACCCAACCAGCCCTTTGCCACCGCGAGGTACGATAACGTCGACATAGTCGGTCATGGTCAGCAATTCCTGAACCGCAGCACGATCACGGGTCGGCACGAGTTGAATTGCATCTTCCGGCAGGTTTGCCGCTTTCAGACCTTCGATCAGGCATGCATGGATGGCAGTCGACGAATGGAATCCTTCAGAACCGCCGCGCAAAATCACCGCATTGCCGGATTTCAGGCAAAGCGCGCCCGCATCGGCGGTCACGTTCGGGCGGCTTTCATAGATCACCCCGATCACACCCAGGGGCGTCCGAACCCGCTGAATATGCAGGCCAGAAGGCATATCCCATTCGGTCATCACCTCACCCACAGGGTCCGTCTGTTCAGCAACGGTGCGCAGCCCATCGACCATGCCCTGAATGCGGGTCTCGTCCAACATCAGGCGGTCCATCATTGCAGGGCTCAGGCCCTTGTTGCGACCGAACTCCAGGTCTTTTTTGTTGGCTTCGATGATCTCGGCACGGTTCTTCCAAACCGCATCGGCGGCGGCGATCAGGGCTGCATGTTTGCGTTCGGCACTGGCAAAGGCGAGCTCACGCGCTGCATCTTTGGCGCGCTTTCCAATGTCGGCCATCAGGGCGGGAATATTGTCGAGGTCTTTCATCTTGTGCACCTTTCTGCGCCGCTAAAGCGCCAAATCGTCCCTGTGGATTAGCGCCGCGCGCCCAGGATAGCCAAGCGTCGCCTCGATTTCCGAGGATTTGCGCCCTTTGATCGCGTCCGCCTCTTGCGCCGTGTAGCGGCTGATCCCTTGAGCCAACCGTCGCGCCTGTGGGTCCAGGACCGCGACCGGATCGCCGCGCCCGAAATCGCCGGTGACTTCGGTAATTCCAGCAGGCAGCAAGCTGTTGCCGTTTGCAAGCGCTTTGGCCGCGCCCTCATCCACGGTGATCTCGCCCCTGGGCTTCATCGCCGAAATCCACCGCTTACGCGCCGCGTGCGGGTCGAGTTTGGCTGTAAACCATGTGCAGTTTGCGCCATTTTCAAGCGATTGCAGAGGGTTAAGTATCGACCCTTCGGTAATCGCCATGTCGCATCCAGCGGCTGTTGCCATCTTGGCCGCCAACAATTTGGTTTTCATCCCGCCTTTGGACAGGCCAGACCCGGCATCTCCGGCCATTGCTTCAATCTCAGGTGTGATGTGCTCAATTGTGTCATACCGCTTGGCCGAGGCATCTTCGTTCGGATTGCCCGAATAGAACCCATCCACATCAGACAGCAGGATCAGTTGATCCGCGCCAACCGTCACCGCGATCTGTGCGGCTAGACGGTCATTGTCGCCATAGCGGATTTCATCCGTGGCGACGGTATCGTTTTCATTGACAATCGGCACAACGCCGAGACCCAACAGGGTTTCCAACGTTGCGCGCGAGTTCAAATAGCGGCGCCGATCTTCGCTGTCTTCCAGCGTGACCAGAACCTGCGCCGTGGTGATCTCATGCGGTGTCAGCGCTTCTTCGTAAGCACGGGCCAGCCGGATTTGACCCACCGCTGCGGCAGCCTGAGATTGCTCCAACGGCAGTGTCGCGGCAGGCAGGCCCAAAACGCCACGGCCCAAGGCGATTGAGCCCGAGGATACCAGAATGACATCAGCCCCCTGCCCTTTAAGCCAGGCCACATCCTGTGCCAGCGATTTCAACCAGTCCGAACGCAGCACGCCTGACTGCCGGTCCACCAACAAGGCCGACCCGATCTTGACCACCAAACGACGGGCTGCGGTCAGGGCTGCCACGATTGGGCCTCCTCCGTGGGTTTCTGGCGGAGGCGGTTTTCATCGATTTCAGCCCGCAGCGCCCGCAACACCTCGGTCACACCCAGATGGGCGACACCGGACATGGTCATGACAGGGCCGCCAACCGCCTCTTCCAATTCGGCCTTGGCAAGGTCACGTTCTTCTTCATCCAGCGCATCCACCTTGTTCAACACGGTAATGCGTGGCTTATCAGCCAGTTCACCGCCATAGGCTTCGAGCTCATGAATGATAGTTCGGTAATCTTCTGCCACGGTTTCCGAGGTGCCATCAACCAGATGTAGCAGCACGGCACAGCGTTCCACATGGCCCAGAAACCGGTCGCCGATCCCACGCCCTTCATGCGCCCCTTCGATCAGGCCGGGGATGTCCGCCACGACGAATTCGACATTGTCGACGCCCACAACGCCCAGATTGGGATGCAGAGTCGTAAACGGATAATCCGCGATCTTAGGGCGCGCATTCGATGTCGCCGCCAGAAAGGTCGATTTGCCCGCGTTGGGCATCCCCAGCAGGCCAACATCCGCAATCAGTTTCAGCCGCAACCAGATGGTGCGGTCAATCCCCGCCTGCCCCGGATTGGCGCGGCGCGGGGCCTGATTGGTGGCTGATTTGAAGTGCAGGTTGCCGAACCCGCCATTGCCGCCTTTGGCGAGCAGGAACCTCTGCCCCACCTCGGTCAGATCACAAATGACGGTTTCTTCGTCTTCGTCCAGAATTTCTGTTCCAACGGGTACGCGCAGGATGATGTCGTCACCATCCTTGCCGGTGCGCTGCTGACCACGACCGGGCTGTCCGTTCTTAGCAAAGAAATGCTGCTGATAGCGAAAGTCGATCAGGGTGTTCAGCCCATCCACGACTTCAGCCCAAACAGTCCCACCTTTGCCGCCGTCCCCGCCATCAGGACCGCCATATTCGATGTATTTTTCGCGTCGAAAGCTGACGCAGCCGCTACCGCCGGCCCCGGACCGGATGTAGACCTTTGCAAGATCGAGAAATTTCATAACTGTCCCCTACTGCAAAGGCCCCATTGGCCACAAGTCAGAGTTTTTTGCTATATGTCCAGGTGGGCACATTTGCGTCGCGTGCCACCGAATAGGTCTCGGCATCGCCAAGATACTCGAACCCGCAATGCGTCAGCACTCGCGCCGAGGCTGGATTGTCCTGAAACACACTGGCGAACATGCTGGAATGCTGCAGGGGGTTGGCCAGAACCAAAGCCTCAACCGCCAATGAGGCGATGCCGGAGTTCCAATAGACCGGCGCGACCCAATAGCCGACCTCGGCCTGATTGCGATCCAGCCGTTGCAATGAGATCAAGCCGATCAGTTCCGGCCCACCATCCTTGGTGGCATCCAGCGCCCATACATCCTCATCCCGTTCATCCGCCATGGCACGGGTTACAAAAGCCTCAGTCGAGCCGGGCGGCAGAGGATGCGGAATCGTCGTGGTCATACGCGCCACGCGCTCATCGCCTGCGTAATGTTCAATGAGACCCATATCCGACCGGCGCAGTGGGCGCAGGTCGAACCGCTCGGTTTCGATGACCGGCTGGTTGATTATCGTCTCAAGTTTCATGTCTGTGCTCCTCCTCCGAACAACACGAAAAGTACGGACGCAACTGTGACACTCGCTAACGTCCACATCAGATATTTTTCCATAGGCCGTCCTTCAACCGCATGGGCGATTCTATCGCCTGCAAAAGTCCAAATCGGGTGAAGAATTACCTGACAAACCAACAAACAAAGCGCGATTGTTAAAGTCGCCTGAAAGGTCGATGTTCCAGCCGCAACAAAGCCGGTAAAGCCTGCAATGATCATCGCCCAGGCCTTGGGGTTCAGCGGATGCACGATCAGCCCTGACCAAAATCCCGGCACCGCAACATCGCCCTGACCACGCGACAGGCGCAGATTGGCGATTTTCCACGCGAGCCAGATGATATAGGCAGCCGAGGCGTATTTGAGCACCTCAAACAGCAAGGGCACCCGATCCGCCAATTGCATCAGGCCAAAACCAACGGGCCAGATGATCAACTGCTTGCCCAGGATGACCCCTGCGACAAACGGCAAGGCCGCCCGAAAGCCATAGCGCGCACCTGTCCCCAGCAGGACCATATTGGCTGGTCCCGGCGTGCCGACCTGACTGGCGGCAAACAGAAGGAAACTGGTGGTTGCGACTGTCATTTCGCGGCCTCCCAGTTACTTTCGCTAAGCTCCATCCATTGAAGCGTTACGGTTTCCTTCGTTGACCGGGCAACGGCTTCGGACTGCGAGGTCGCAATAAAACCCAACTTGGACAGTACGGAGCGAGAGCGTTCGTTTCCAAGATGGTAAGACGCTTTCAGCTTTTCACTGCGGTTTGCGAAATGGCGATGCACAACCGCACGAGCACTTTCGGTCGCAATGCCTTGGCCCCAATAGGGTTGACCCAACCAGTACCCAAGCTCTTCGCCCGCAGAAACAGTGCCGATCAGTTGGTTTTCTTTTTCAATCGCAAACGCATCATAGACCTGTGTGGCAAGGTTGGTGACAAAGTTCTCTGCATCTTCAATAGAAAAAGGAAAGGGTATGCTGTTTACCCAGCGAACCACATCCAAATCGTTCAAGAGTACAACAAGGCGCGACGCATCCTCGCCCCGAAACCGGCGCAGGATCAGACGTTCTGTTTTGATCACCTCGGTCATAAGACCACTCCTGAAAACGAAAAAGGGACCGGCACTTTGTGCCGGTCCCCCATGAATTTTTCTTAAACCTTCTGGGTTTCGGCTTACTCTGCGGCCTCCGCCACTGGCAGGACCGAAATAAAGGTGCGGTTTTTAAGTCCCTTGTGGAACTTCACGGCGCCATCGGTGGTTGCAAAGATGGTGTGATCTTTGCCCATGCCAACGCCTTCGCCCGGCCAGAATTTGGTGCCGCGCTGACGTACGATGATGTTGCCTGCGATGGCGGCCTGGCCACCATAGAGTTTCACGCCAAGGCGACGACCCGCTGAGTCGCGACCGTTACGGGAGGAACCGCCAGCTTTTTTATGTGCCATTCTCTCTCTCCTTAGCCTTTAGCCAGTTCTTTGGCCTGTTCGATCCAGCCTTCACGCTCGATCCGACCTTTGAACGACAGTTTCTCGTCCATAGCAGCAACGTCTTCTTCCGTCCATGCCGCAATCTGGGCAAAGGTGGTGATGCCAGCTGCAAGAAGCTTCTTCTCGAGCGCCGGACCAACACCGGACAGTTTCTTCAGATCGTCTGCACCAGCGTCAGCAGCGGGTGCTTCAGCCTTGGGTGCCGCGTCTTTTTTCGCAGCAGCTTTCTTGGCCGGTGCTTTCTTCGGCGCAGCTGCTTCGACAGCCGCCGCAGAAACCGAACCGGTTGCCGCTTTGATGCCCGACTTTTCAGCGCCCGACGACAGGATGTCGGTGATCTTGACCAGGGTCAGCTTCTGACGGTGGCCAACGGTACGCTTCGAGCTGTGCTTACGACGACGTTTGACGAACTTGATGACCTTGTCACCTTTGATCTGGTCGATCACTTCGGCCTGTACACCTGCGCCTTCAACGAAAGGTGAGCCAACAACCGGGGCGTCGCCGCCCAGCATCAAAACATCGTTGAATTGAACTTTTTCACCTGTGTCGGCAGCCAGTTTTTCAACGCGGAGCACATCGCCCGCCTGAACCTTGTACTGCTTGCCGCCAGTCTTGAGGACCGCAAACATGCGTCTTTCCTTTTCCAAACCGCGTTCTGTGGTCCCCACGTGGGTGTTGCCGGCTTTCGCCACCTCGAACAGCGCGCCCTTTTCGGGCTGTGTTGAATGACCTTTGAACCAAGTACAAGGGTCAAATAATAACGATACCCGGCGCGGTATTCCGGCCGGGATGCGCGCTTATCCATGGATTAGGGGGCAAAGTCAATACCAAAGCGTGCTAAAGATCGGACCCATTCAAGACTTGCGCCACAGCCTCGCCCAACTGGAACGAGATCGTATTAAACATCTGGTCAAACCCGTCAAACAAAGCGGTATTCAGCGCCTGCCCGGTCTTGGTTCTGGAAAAGGCGATGTATTCGCGCATTTCAGCCTCATCCAGCGGTGCATAGGCCATTAGCAGAAAGGAATAGAGCCATTCGGTCGTGTCCTCTGTTTTGGCGTCCTGTTCGGCCAAAAGCTGCGCCAACAACTCGGCGTCGTCGCCGGGCTGGCCCAGTGTCATCCCTTTGAAGAAGTTATATTGGGCGCTCAGCGTACCCTGCACATTCTGCTCGACCAAATCATTGACCCCAATGAACTCTGTCACGAGTTCGAACAACACCGAGTCAGCTAATGCGTCCTTGTATGTGGCGCGCGCCATCTCCTCGATTTCGGGGGTTAGAAAGGCGCGACGGGCCGAGTTTTCAAGCGAAACGACCGTCTGACCCAGGTCACTTTTATAAAAGACGATGGCCTGATCCATCTGTCCGTCTGACATTTGGGCGGCAAACGCGTCACGCATCTGGTTGCGCATCCAGGTCGGATCATAAATGTCCTGCACCTGGGCCTGAAAAAAATCTCCACCCGCATTATCCAGCAGCGTTTCATCCACTTCGCGCCGATATATGTCACCCTCTTCCGCAAGAATTTGCGCCACTTGGTCAAGCCGCATGGCCTCGGCCAGTTGTTCGGCTTTCTCACTGGCGAACGCAGGCCACGCCCCGACAAGCAGCACTGAGAACAGGCACAGTAGGCGCATCAGATATCCTGAGCGGGGTGCAATTCAGCCATGCGGGCGGCCAGCACTTCGAAACGCATAGCCATGATTTCATACTGAATGGCATTCAGCAGTTCGTAGACTTCCTGCATAAGCGGATGTTCCAAAGCGTCCACATAGTCGTCAACTTCGGTATCCGAGAACGCCTGATAGGTATAGGCCGCCCCCGCCAAACCAGAAAGCTGCAGCGATTGTCGCATCCCGGCTTCGTTGCTTTTTAACATCTGCCTCAGCTCTTCAGCGCTCAACTGCAATTCGATCACGCCGGACGCGCTTGCAGCCAGCAAAAACCGCACCTGAATTTCTTGCAACGCTCGCAAGGAAGTGCCCGAGGAATCAATGGCCGCATTCATGCGTTTGTAGCTTTCAACCCGCGGCGATCCAGCCTGCACCAGCGCGGCAAAAATCTCCTGACCTTGTTGTTGTTTGACGTCGTCATCCTCTTCCATGTGCGAGGCGTTTTCAGCCTCGACCAGACGCTGACCCAGATCTGATGCGTAGAAATCGACTGCGTGGTTCAGGGCATCGTCGCTTAGCGTCTCTTCCAGGATCGAAACGGCAGTTTCATGCATGCCCTCGGTGTCGAACACCTCTTCTGTCAAGCGCGTCCAATCAGACCCGAACCCTTCTGGATCAATCCCCAGCATTTGCGGTGCTGAACCGGATGCCAAAGCGATACTTTCTAATGCAACGTCAAATCCGGTTGTGGTCAGAAACGCCTCAATCCGATCCCGATTGGCGGCAATAACAAGCGACGGCAACAGGATCAGCGCGACAAACGGGGCGAAAAAGGCGATGGCGAAGCGGCGTGGTTGATGTGTCATATGGATGAGCCTAGGTGTTTTACCCCTTTAGGCAATGGAAAAACGCGGCTTTGCCGAAATCCGGAATTTTCTGCTTGCACCCCTGCCCGTTCCTAACTAAATCCCCCCCTCACAGACCCCCGCGGAGAGGTGCCGGAGTGGTCGAACGGGGCGGTCTCGAAAACCGTTGTGGGTGCAAGCCCACCCAGGGTTCGAATCCCTGTCTCTCCGCCAGCTTGTTTTGCCCAGCAAAATCCATCGTTCTTCTCAATACAAAACCATGGTTTAACCCAATCCTATCTCACGTTGGGCGTGTTCTTGCCACGCGGGTGGCGTGGGATCAGCGTAGCTTGGCCCATATCTCGCAGTTGCAGAAAAACACAAAGAATTCCCCTTTGAGAACAGATAGTTTTGCCCCATCTCGGCGACACATATTTCAAAGGAGAGACTCATGTCGCGTACACTTATTCTGGCCATTGTCATCGCTGCAATCGGCGCTGGCGGCTATTTCTATTTTAACCAGGCAGAGCAAACTCCAGGTGAGCAATTGCAGGACGCGGCGCAAGATACTGCCGATGCTGTGGATGATGCCGCTGATGCTGTTGGGGAAGCTGCGAATGACGCGGTCACAGACGCGCAGGAGGCTGTAAATGACGCCGTAGACACCGCTCAGGATGCCGCCTCGGACGCGTTGGGCGCGGCTGCAGATCAGGCCAACGAAGCCGCGTCTTCGGTTTCGGATGCCGCGGATCAGGCCGGCGAGCAAGTGGCCGCCTTGGCCAATCAGGGGCAGGAGTTGTTCAATTCCTGGCTGCAGGACGGGCTGCTGACCGCCGGAGAATTCGACTATGACGCGATGGTCGCTTCTGTTCAGGACAGCGATCTGACACAAGAGATAAAAACGCAGGCTATCCAGATCTTTGACGAAATCAAAGCGTCGCCAGAAACCCTGCTGCAGAAGATCCAGGACCTGCGCAACCTGCTGACTCAACAATAAAAGATATTGGGCCAGCCCTAAGGGCTGGCCCTGCTTCTATGTAAGAAATTGCCAATTCCGCTACGTCAGCGTGACACGTGATTGACGCCGCACCGCCCATTTGTTTGGCTTGTCTTCAAACCAACCGCGTTGCTTTCCCTCGTCGTCATTTGATTTCGGAACTCATTGGAAAGCGCGCAGAACTGAGGGCGCATCTGTGACTGAAATTCCCGATACGATGTTCGCAACTATTCTCAAACATGGTGGGTATTCCGGCACCATGACCGGACCGGTGATCGAGAATGCTGGTGACTGGCTTGCCGAAGCGGAACTGCCCGTTCCCCAACCTGGCCCTGGGCAGGTTCTGATCCGCTTGCGCACCGCATCGGTGAACCCGTCTGATCTGCATTTTATAAAGGGCGAATATGGCCAACCTCGGGTCAAAGGCGCCGCTGCTGGGTTTGAAGGCTGCGGAGACGTCGTGGTCACCGGCAAGGGAGCCGAGGCCCTGCAAGGGCAGCGCGTGGCATTTGTCGCAGCAGGCTCTGGCGCATGGGCCGAGTATGTCGTGACCCAGATGCAGATGTGCATCCCGCTGCGCCCCGATATCTCGGACGATGACGGCGCGGCGCAAATCGTCAATCCGCTGACCGCGATGGCAATGGTCGACATGGCGAAAGAGGCTGGAGACGCCTTTGTCCTTTCGGCCGCGACCAGCCAGCTGGGCAAACTGATGTGCAGCTTGGGGCGCGATCTGGGTCTGAAGCCCATTGCTCTGGTCCGACGGGCCGAGGCGGTTGATATGCTCAAAGGCCTTGGCGCGGCTGAGGTGTTGGTTACCACCGATACAGATGTTGCGCAGAAATTCTCCGAACTTAGCGCCAAACTCAAACCCCGCATGTTCCTGGATGCGGTGATGGATCAACTCTCGGAACAGATCTTTTGCGCGATGCCAAACAGAGCGCGCTGGGTCTGTTATGGCAAGCTGGGCAGCGAAGCCCCTACCCTGACACAAACCGGCCAGTTGATCTTTATGGGCAAGCAGATCGAAGGGTTCTGGTTGACCCAATGGATGATGTCCACGCCACCCGCCGATCGAATGCGCGTTGTGGCTGAAGTGCAAGCGCGCTTTGCCGACGGGCGGTGGAAAACCGATGTATCGGAACAGCTTACACTCCGAAATCTGATCCCAAATCTGGCCGATGCGCTGAAAAAGAGTGACGGGAAGGTGATTATCACGCCATAGTAGAACAAACGCCGCGCGTTCGCTGTGCGGATCAGACATGAACCGGATCACCGGCATGGGGAGGAAAGCTTGGATAACGCGCAGCTGCTGATCAGCGGGCTGGCGAACGGGTGTGTGTATGGCCTGATCGCGCTTGGCTTTGTTCTGATCTACAAAGCGACCGAAGCTGTGAATTTCGCCCAGGGCGACTTCATGATGCTGGGGGCCTTTGTCACCATTGGCCTGACGAATACCGAATATATGGGAGTACCCTTCTGGATGGCGCTGCCGATCTCACTCGGGATCATGGGTACGCTGGGGTATCTGCTGGATCGGCTGATCATCCGCCGCATGTTTGGGGAAAGCCAGACCGCCGTTGTGATCCTGACCATCGCTTTGGGTTTTGTGATCCGCTTTGTCGCTGGTCTGATCTGGGGGCACGAACCTCATACCTTGCAAAACCCGCTGGCGGGGAAAGAGGTCCGCTTTGGCGGGCTTGTTCTGGGGATGGAGGACGTTGCTGTCATCGTCGTCACCATTCTGCTGACCTGGGGTCTTTATGTGTTCTTCAGCAGAACCAAGCTGGGGCTGGCGATGCAAGGCGCCTCGCAGAACCAGTTGGCGGCCTACTATATGGGCGTTCCGGTCAAGCGCGTGCAAGGTTTCATCTGGGCGCTTGCCGGGGTTGTTGCCGGGATTGCGGGCATTCTCTTCGCTGCCAAAGGATCGGTGGACCCGACCACCGGCCTGCTGGGGATCAAGGCCTTCGCGGCTGCCGTGATCGGCGGGTTCGGCAGCCTGCCCGGTGCACTCGCGGGCGGGTTGATCGTCGGCGTGATCGAACCCTTTGCCAGCCGCTATATCGCCGCCGGCTACAGCCAGATCGCCCCCTATGCGCTGCTGCTGGCCGTGCTGATCTTCCGCCCCAACGGGCTGTTCAGTCAGGTTCGGGTCAAGAAAGTCTGAGCCATGCGTATCGTTTTCAAAACCGATTACATGCAGGATATCCGCCCTTGGAAAGACAGCTATCAGCTGAGCCTCTATCTGATCTTGCTTGTTGTCGTCGCAGCGGCCCCGTGGTGGCTGGACGACTTCTATCTTGGTGAGTTGACCAATGTTCTGATCTGGGCCATCGCTGGTTTGGGCCTGATGATCCTGACCGGGCATACCGGGCAAGTCAGCCTGGGCCACGCCGCATTTCTGGCCTTTGGTTGCTATGCCAATGTGATCCTGATCGAAGCCGGGGTACCCTTTCTGATCGCCTTCCCGCTGGCGGGCATATTGACCGGAATTGCCGGAGTCACCGTCGCCATCCCTGCCCTGCGCCTTCATGGCATCTATCTGGCTATCTTCACCATGGCGCTGTCGATCCTGATGGATGACGTGATTGTTCTAAGCGAGCCCCTTACCGGCGGCGTGGCAGGCAAGTTCATCGGCGGTGTCGATATCTTCGGGCTGAGCGTGGATCGTTGGGGCACCCCTGCCCCGTTCTTCTGGCTGGTGCTTTGTGTCGCTGTTCTGGTCACGCTGGGCTATATCAACCTGCTGCGCGCGCCATTGGGGCGCAGCTTCATCGCAGTGCGGGATTCCGAAGTTTCCGCTCAGGCGATGGGGGTCGATATTGCTCGAACCAAGATGATCTCTTTCGCGCTATCTTGCGCGGTGACCGGCTGGGCGGGTGCGCTGATGGGCATGTTCTCCGGGGCGTTCAATAACGAGACCTTCTCTGTCCTGATTTCGATTCAGCTGCTGATGATGATCGTGATCGGCGGGTTGGGCTCGATCCACGGTGCGTTTCTGGGGGCCATCGTGATTGGCTTCCTGCCGCAATTCCTGTCGATCTCGAAGGAATATGTCGGAGCAATGTTCGGCGGCAACACAGTTGCTATTCCGGGGCTAGAATTCGGCATCTTCGGCATGATCCTGATCGCCTTCATCCTGTTCGAACCCCTGGGCATGTATGGCCGCTGGCTGAAAATCCGAACCTGGTTCGAGCTGTTTCCCTTCTACCGCAAGGATATGTTCAAACGGCAGAAATCCTATCTCAAGACGGAGCGTCTTAGATGAGTCTGCTGGAGTTTGAAAACGTCACCCTGAAATTCGGCGGCGTCACCGCGGTTGATAATCTGTCCTTCGAGGTTGAAGAAGGCGAAGTTTTTGCCATCGTCGGCCCGAACGGCGCGGGCAAGTCGACGGTATTTAATCTGATCTCACGCTTCTACGACCCTATTGCCGGGTCGGTCCGGTTTGACGGTCATGATCTGTTGCGGGTGAAACCCTCAGGCGTTGCTGCATTCGGTGTGGCGCGGACCTTTCAGAATATCGAACTGTTCGAACATGCCACGGTACTTCAGAACCTGCTGGTCGGTCGACACCGCCACCGCAGAACCAACCTTTTGTCCGAGGTTCTGTTCTTACCCTCCGCCCGCCGACAAGAGCTGGAAAACCGCGAGAAGGTCGAGGAGATCATAGATTTCCTCGACCTGCAGGCTTACCGCGACAAGATGATTTCGGGCCTGCCTTATGGGGTTCGCAAAGTGGTCGAGGTCGCGCGTGCGCTGGCCACCGATCCCAAGCTGCTGCTGCTGGACGAGCCAGCCTCAGGCCTGTCGGTCGAGGAAACCACGGATATGCGCTGGTGGATCTATGACATCCGGCGACAGATGGGGATCACCGTGCTTATGGTCGAACATGACATGGGTCTGGTCTCGGGCGTGTCTGATCGAGTTCTGGCGATGGCGGACGGGGCAAAACTGGCCCTTGGAACACCTACCGAGGTGCAATCCCACCCCGCCGTGGTTGAGGCCTATCTGGGTAAAGCCTCATGAGCGATCCGATCCTGAAGATACGCAATATCGAAAGTTTCTATGGCCCGATCATGGCCATTCGCGGTGTCTCGCTGGATGTACATCCGGGTCAGATCGTCTCGATCCTTGGGGCCAATGGCGCGGGTAAGACCACGCTGATGAAAACAGTGTCCGGCGTCATGGACCCGGAAAAGGGCAAGATCACCTTCGACGGGCAGGATATTCAGGGATCTGAGCCGCATAAGGTCGTGCAACAGGGTATCGTGCATGTCCCCGAAGGTCGCGAGGTGTTTCCTCTGTTGACTGTCAATGAAAACCTCAGCCTCGGGGCCTACACGGCCAAAGACAAATCCCAGATCGAACAAGACCGAGACATGGTGTTCAGCTACTTCCCGGTCCTGAAAGACCGGCGCGGGCAAGAGGCCGGGACGCTGTCAGGCGGGCAGCAGCAAATGCTGGCGATCGGCCGGGGGCTGATGGCCAGCCCCAAGATCATGCTGCTGGACGAACCTTCCCTCGGCTTGTCGCCGCTGTTGGTTCAGGAAATCTTTGGCATTCTGAAACGTCTGAACGAAGAACAGAACATGACAATGATGCTGGTCGAACAGAACGCCCACGCCGCGTTGGAACTGGCCCATCATGGTTATGTGATGGAGGTTGGGCGGATCGTGATGGACGGTGCAGCCAACAAGCTTTTGCAATCCGAGGACATCCAGAACTTTTATCTGGGCGTGCAGGAAGAAGGCGCGCGTGAAAACCGCCGCTGGAAACGCAAAAAGACATGGAGGTGACGCGGATGGACAGCACCCCCCTACCCCCGCAGATCGACATCAACGGCGTCCGGTTCAACGCGACCGCAGGTCAACGACCCGTTCGGGTCGACGGGGCTGTCACGATCTCGGAACTGTTCCGGAACCGCTGCGCCGATTTGGGGAAACGGACGGCGCATCGGGAAAAAGATCTGGGGATCTGGAGGTCCTACTCGTGGGCCGACTATTGGCAGCACGCCAAGTGGATCGGGCTTGGCCTGCGCAAGCTGGGACTTGAGCGCGGTCAGGTCGTCTCGATCCTGTCCGAGGACCGCAAGGAGTGGGCGTGGTTCGACATGGGCATTCAATGTGTCGGCGGGATTTCATCCGGCATCTATACGACCGATGCGGCCAGTCAGGTGCAATATCTGATCAACGACAGCACCAGCCGCTTTCTGATTGTTGAAAACGAAGAGCAACTAGACAAGTTTCTTGAGGTCGAAGACGCGGTTCCCGATTTGAAGAAGGTCATCATCCTTGAAGGTGAAGGTCTGCATGACCTCGACCACCCGCGCTGTATGATGATCGACCAGCTTTACGCCCTTGGTCAGCGGGCAGAAGCAGAGGACCCAGGCCGGTTCGAAGCCGAAATCGCCCAAGCCAGACCATCCGACACCGCCTTGCTGGTCTACACCTCTGGCACAACGGGCCAGCCCAAAGGTGCGATGCTGAGCCATGAGAACATTCTGGCCGCCATGGAAAGTGGCGCGCGGGCCCTGCCTGCCAAGGCCAGTGACGAACAGCTCTGCTTCCTGCCGCTATGTCATATTCTGGAGCGCGATGTTTCGGTCTATTTCCCGTTGGCCTCCAAATGCACGGTGAACTTCGCGGAAAGCCCGGAAACGGTGTTTGCGAACCTGCAAGAGGTCTCACCCACCACCTTCACCGCTGTGCCGCGCGTGTGGGAGAAGATTTATGCTCAGGTCCAGATCATGTCACAGGACGCAACACCCTTTGGGCGGGTTGCATTTGGTCTGGCAGTTAAGGCCGGTCTGGCGCGGGCTGAGTATCTGAGCAAAGGACAGCCTGTCCCAGCGGGTATCGCCGCCCAATTCTGGGTTTGGGATCATCTGGTCCTGCGCAATCTGCGGCGAATGCTGGGCATGGACAAGATGCGCCGAGGCGGGTCTGGTGCGGCCCCAATCTCGCCCGAGCTGTTGAAATGGTACTGGGCGATTGGTGTACCGCTGGTCGAAGGGTTCGGTATGACCGAAACCGCGGGTCTGGCATCGCTGAACACCACTGATGAGAACCGTATCGGAACCATCGGGCGTGCGGCTGAGGGTTGCGATATCAGGGTATCAGACGAAGGTGAGTTGCAGATCAAAGGTCTGAACATCTTTCAGGGCTATTGGCGTAACAACGCCAAGACGGCTGAAAGCTTCACCGATGATGGCTGGCTGCGCACCGGCGATGTTGGAACGATTGACGCGGATGGCTATGTCTCGATCACCGGTCGAATGAAGGACATTATCATCACGGCTGGCGGCAAGAACATCACCCCTGCTGAGATCGAAAGCCGGCTGAAGTTCAGCCACTACGTCTCGGACGCTGTGATTGTTGGTGATCAGCGCAAGTTTCTGACAGCGCTTATCATGATCGATCAGGAGAATGTCGAGAAATTCGCGCAGGACCGAAAGATCCCTTTCTCGAATTTTGCCTCGCTTTGCGCCGCACCTGAGATCAAAGAGCTGATCGGAGCCGAGGTCGCTTCGGTAAACGCGGATTTCGCCCGCGTCGAACAGGTCAAGGATTTCAGGCTGATCGACGTCTTGCTGACAGCAGAAGATGACGAACTGACTGCCACGATGAAGTTGAAACGAGGGCTAGTAGAAAAGAAGCACGCGCATCTCATTGAAGAAATGTACTCTTAGGCAACGGAATTAATTGGAGACAGCACAGTGGTAGGGAAATTAAGCTCACTCATTAAGCGGTTCCTTGTGTTTAACTCGGGCCCACTAAGAGTTCTGGTTTGCATGAGCCCAGTTGTTGTTTGGAAGTTTATGTATCCAGACATCTACTATTCATCAGGTTGGTCTGGATATGCAGACTTTTGTATTCTTGTTCTGATGCCAGTGATAATGATCTCGTTGATTTGGTATTTCGTGAAGCATGAGCGGCAGTCCGTCAATTCTAATTCTATAAATAGCAAATAGGAGAAAAACTATGAGCGAGCTAATAAACCGGCTAACGGTCGCGGCGGCTTTGACCGCGTCGGCCACGATGGGCTGGGCACAAACGCAGGGTGTGACCGATGATGAGATCGTGATCGGTGCGGTCAATGACCTCAGCGGTATTTTCGCCGCCGTGGGCGTTCCGGCGACCAAAGGCGCTAATGTGGTCTTTGATCGGGTCAATGCGGCAGGCGGCGTGCATGGTCGCACGATCCGCTATGTGGTCGAAGACAACGGCTATCAGATGCCGCGCGCGATGCAGGGCTATAACAAGCTGCTGAACCGCGACAAGGTATTCGCCATGCTGCAATCGCTGGGTACGCCGATGAACCTGGCCGGGTTCAAACTGCTGGACCCAAAAGGCATTCCCAACGTTGCCCCCCTGACCGCTGCACGGCAAATGCTGCAAGAGCCGGTCAGGAACAAGTTCACGTCATTCTCAACCTATTACGACCAGGCGCGCGTTGGCGTGAAATACCTGGCGGGCGAGTTCGGATCGCAGGCCGTTTGCACTATGTATCTGCCAACCGATTTCGGTGAAGAAATACTGGAAGGTAGCAAATCGGGCGCGGAAGAAGCAGGTATCTCATTTGCTTCGGAAACCACGCACAAACCGGATGAAACGGATTTTGTCGGTTCGTTGAGCAAACTTAAGGAAGATGGCTGTGACATCGTCACCATAGCTCTTGGGGTGCGTCAGGCTATCACCGTTGTTGGGACTGCCAAGAAGATGGGACTGACGGATATGAAATTCCTGGGTACATCGGCCAGCTTCCTGACCGTTGTGGCACAGGTTCCGGGTGGTGTGACTGACGGATTTTACGCCGCTGCATCCTGGCAAGACCTATGGGCGCGCGCGGATGAGCCCGTCCCTGCCGCGTTTGTTGATGAATACAAGGCCGCAACGGGCGAAGATCCAGTTGGCTTTGCAATGCTGGGCTATTCCGCCGCTGAGATGATGGTCAAAGCGCTAGAGGCTGCCGGCCCAGACTTGACCCACGATAGCTTTATCGCCGCGATGGAATCGCTGGACTACACGGATGAGTTGGTCGGCAACCACATCTCTTACAGCGCGGATGATCATCAGGGCGCCGATACAGTCTTTGTGAATGTCGTGGAAAACGGAGCCTGGAACCTCGTCTACGAGGAGTAGGCCATCCAATGAAAGGGGCTGCGGCCCCTTTCGCACTTTCAGGCCTTAAGAAATTTCTTTAGTTTTTTCCGCAATTTCTGCGCTCTGGGCCGGGCATAGATCTGAGCAGGCGTCAGAGTTGCATACCCTCCGTGATCAATGACGCGAAATCCCGTCTGGGCATTGACGATCAGAAACTGGTTGAACGGAAGCGTATAGATCGGCAGCCCCTGCGCCTCGCAGAAATAAATGGCATAGGGAAAAACCTCGCTTGGGCTGTATTCTTGGCTATGCTGCCAGATCGTCTTGGTGAAATCATCGCCGCCAATGAACCCATCCTTGTGGATCTTCGGTAGCATCGCATGAAGATCAATGGTGATCCCACGCAAGGTGTGATCGCCGTCGATATACGCCAAGTCCAGTGAGCGGTCTGGTATCTGCGACTGGGCGTTGCGTGTTGTGTCGCGAATTTCAGTCACCTTGTCCAGAAACGGGCTGACCCGTCTGAGCGCTTCGTTTCGGATTTCTTCGAACTCGATATCCGTTTTGTTGGCAGGCTTGTTCCAGTCCGGCAGATTCCGCCATGGATCGATCAGGGTATAGTGTTCAATTTGGGCGACCTGTGTCAGCAGGGTTTCGGCAAACTGGCCTTTCCAGACCCCAACCTCACAAACAGATCTACACTTCAGCCGCGAGCTGAGATTGACCCACAATTGATGCCGGTCCTGACTAACCCCGATCGCCTGTTCAATAATTTCGTCAAGCTCTGCCGTGTCCATGGGTGCCTCGATCTACGCGACAACCCTAGGCCACCGCTTTGAAAGGAAACTACGGTCTTCTAACAGTCTGTACTCTTCGAGATCAGGTTTACACGAATTGGCAGCGCAGGTTTCAGAATTTCAGACAGGCAGCGCATTGTTGCCTATCAGAACAAAAAAGGGCGCCCGCGATTGCAGACGCCCGATTTGAAATCTGGAAGCAGTTGGTGATTAACGCTTCGAGAACTGGAACGAACGACGCGCCTTGCGCTTACCGTATTTCTTACGTTCCACAACGCGGCTGTCGCGGGTCAGGAAGCCAGCGGCTTTCAGCGCGCCACGCAGGTTCGGATCATAAAGCTGCAGCGCTTTCGAGATGCCGTGCTTGACCGCACCGGCCTGACCGGTCAGGCCACCGCCTTTGACGGTTGCGACAACGTCGAATTCACCTTCTACACCGGCAACCTGGAACGGCTGGCGCAGGATCAGCTGCAGAACGGGACGCGCGAAATACTTGTCTTGGTCTTTGCCGTTCACGGTGACCTTGCCGGAACCCGGCTTGATCCAAACACGGGCAACAGCGTCTTTACGCTTGCCGGTGGCGTAGGAACGACCCAGCTCGTCACGTACGGGTTCACGCACGATGACTTCTTCGGCCACGGTTTCAACGCCTGCGACGGCGCTCAGCTCTTCGAGAGTATTGATCTGATCAGCCATCGGTCATTAGCTCCGGGTGTTTTTCTTGTTCATGGACTTCACGTCCAGAACTTCGGGCGCTTGCGCCTCATGGGGGTGCTCGGCACCGGCATAAACGCGCAGGTTGGTCATCTGCTGGCGCGCCAGACGGTTGCCCGGCAGCATGCGCTTGACCGCTTGGGTCACGACGCGCTCGGGGTGTGCACCCTCAAGGATCTGCTGCTTAGTGCGCGACTTGATGCCGCCCGGGTGGCCAGTGTGCCAGTAGAAGTTTTCTTCGCGCTTCTTGCCGGTCATCTGGATCTTGTCAGCGTTGATCACGATGACATTGTCGCCCATGTCCATGTTCGGGGTGAACGACGCTTTGTGCTTGCCACGCAGGCGCATGGCGACGATCGAGGCAAGACGGCCCAGAACAACGCCTTCGGCGTCGATCAGGATCCATTTCTTGTCGATGTCTGCAGGTGTTGCAGAAAAGGTTTTCATGGCAGGATAGTCCTGTTTGATGTGAAAGACCGCCCCAGCGGAGCGGCCCGAATTCGATGGACGGGTTTTATGGGGTGAAAGCATGCAGGTCAAGCGCGCAAAGATAGATTTACTTGTTAGATAACAATGCTTTAAAAAATAGGTATTATTTTACCCCATATTGTTCCATACATCTTTTAGCAAAACCAACCGCATCCACATCGTAGGGCCATTCCCCAGATCCAGTGATTGACTATCAACATGACGGGCCCCTAGTTTTGCTGTCGCCTTTTGCGAACGAATGTTGGAAGGGTCGATATGAAACCAGACTTGGTCCCAATCCTGAAAGGCAAAATCTAGCATCAGCGCCTTTACCGCCCGATTGCTGGCGCCGCCCCAATGATCCACAGTCAGAAAACTATACCCAATCGCGATCCCACCAGGAACCTCGGGGGGCTCGTAATACTTGGAACATCCCACGACCCGACCACCTATGTCCCGGATCGTCACAGCACCTTCTTTCTCAAGCAGGAACTCAAAATACGGGCCAAAGACATCTCTTTTATGCCTCGTCCTTGCTGGGTGACCGGCCCAGATAACAGGGTCGCTAGCGGCAGCATAGAGCGGCTCGAAATCGGCTTCCGTCATTGGGTCAATTACAAACCCGTAGCCGCGCAATTGGGGGATATGCATTAACCTATTCATCTTAGACCGAGATCTGTTCCGGTGGATTGTCCAGCAAAGACCGCAGGCGCATCATGGCGTCTTCAAATCGTTGCAGCGAGACATGCCCGTTCATGGCAATGCGCACTGCATTTGGTGCGCGACCATCCCGCAATGCGAACTCATCCGCAGACCGCAACTGTATCCCCTCTCGCTCAGCCGCACGGCTAAATGCGGCGGCGCGCCAACCTGACGGCAGGTTCAGCCAGACAAACGGAACATCGGGGGCCCAGTTCAGATCAAACCCACCCAAGGCGTTTACTGTGATGTGAACATATTCGGTCATCCTACCACGTACGTCTTGTGAAATCTGGCGCGTTCGGGGGTCAGACAGAAGCAGACGGGTTAACTCGGCCAAGGGTTGAGCCAAGCCAAAATACCCATATTCGGCAGACCGTCGCAAACCCACGCTGCGTTCACGCGGAGCGATGGCAAAGCCAACCCGCAAGGCCGGGGTCAGAATCTTCGAGATCGAAGACACGTGCCACCCACGTTCAGGCGCAAGGGCGCGGAAGCTGGGTTCTTTGGCGTCCCCCATTCGATAGCAATCATCCTCAACGATCTGGACATCAAATTTCCGCGCGATCTCGACGATTTCTTTGCGCCTTTCCAAGGGCGTGTGTGTTGCGGTTGGATTTTGCACTTCGGGTGAAACGCATACCGCCTGCGCCGGGGTTTGGCGCAGAACATGTTCCATTGCGCCGGGATCGATACCCCATTTGTCCATTCGGATGCCGACCACCTCGGCGCGCATCAACTCTCCGGCACGACGGAAACCGGCGTAAGACAGGTCCTCGACCAAAACGACCGGCTTGGGCCCTTGCAGGATGGTTTGAAACACCAGGCACAGCCCATTCTGCCCCCCATGGGTCAGGACAATGTCATCATCGTTCAGCGGGCCTAGCGGAAGATCCGAAAGCCAATCAACCACAGCCTGTCGCATGGGCTGATACGCATCGCGTGTGGGGTAGTTCATGAATAATGCGGGATCGGATTGAGAGACTTTCTGCAAGCACTCGCGGATCAACGACACCTGCCCCATATCCACCAGCCTGGGGCTGAACAGGCTGACATGGTGGGTGTTCTGCGCCTCGGCCAGATGAAGTTGCCGGGACCAGACATCATCCAGAATCGGAGATTTTGGCGGGGCCACAAATGTACCACGTCCGACCTCGGCTTGTAGCAACCCCTCATCGGTGAGAATCGTATAGGCGCGCGCGACGGTGCCGGGTGTAATCTGCAATCGATACGCTAGTTCCCGCACCGGTGGCAGTTTGGTGCCGATATCTAAAGTTTTGTTATCAATAGCTTTTCGTATTGTGTCGGCAACCAAAGTATACTTTGGCCCCTTGGACTTTGGCAGCGTGCTTGGCCAAATTGTATCCATTACAATTCTTCCTTTGCGTTTGACACAATCTTGAATGTATCAAGTACACATATCGAACATCAATGCTTTGTGTCAATACAATTGGAAAGGAATACTGAGATGACACGCACAATGCACAACCCCGCCCTCTTGCTGCTGAACGACAGCCCACGGTTGCCGCTGATCGCCGCGCTGGCCGTGCGGTTTGCGGCGGCGGTCACTCAATGGGAACGCCGTCGTCGCAGTCGCATTAACCTGAGCTATCTGGATGACAGGCTTCTTGAGGATGTTGGTCTGACCCCAATGCAGGCCAGACGTGAAGTAAGCCGCCATTTCTGGCAGCTCTGATTGATCCCCAGTCCCATTTTTGGGACCTCTTCCTGGGCCGGGGTTTATCCCCGGCCTTTTTTATCCGTACTTGGCCGCAGCCGACCCTGCCGGTGGAAGCGAATAGGTCATACTGGCCCGAGCAACGGGCTGATCTGACCCTTCCGAGTAGATCAGCACATCCCCGACAGCCAGGCTGCGCCCGAGTTTCAGCAACCGACATGTAGCAACCAGATCTTTACCGCCCTCGGGTTTTCGCAAAAAGTCCAGCGAACTGTTGGTGGTTACGGCAAGCGACTGGCGACCTTTGCGCGCCAGAACCATGGCGTAAACACAAACATCTGCCAGCCCGAACATCGAAGGGCCAGAAACGGTGCCACCGGGGCGCAAATGACGGTCTGCCACAACAAGGCGCATGGTGATGCTGTCCTCATCCAGCGCCTCGACCACGAAGTCCTTGTGGACCTGTGGGAATACCTCGGCCAGGTATTGTGACAGTTCGTCCTTGTTCAGCGCCAATCCCATGCTTCCCCTCCTGTATCTTGCGCCTTAGAGTTGGCCCAACAGCCAGCAGGAGGGCAAGATGGCAATTTTGGAACGTAACGACACTGGCGCGGTCGCGCAGCTTCGATTGAATGCGCCGGATCGGTTGAACGCCCTGAGTGATGAGATGCTGGCGGCCCTGCAAGCTGAGTTTGACAAGCTACGCGAGGACAGATCGATCCGCGCCATCACTCTGTCGGGTGCGGGCAAAGCCTTCTGCGCCGGGCATGACTTGAAACAGATGACAGCAGGCCGGCAATCCGAGGATGGCGGCAAAGCTTACTTTCAGGATCTGTTCAATCGCTGTGCCAAGATGATGATGTCAATCCAGTCCCTGCCGCAGCCCGTTGTCGCGCAAGTGCATGGCATTGCGACAGCGGCGGGATGTCAGTTGGTGGCGACTTGCGATCTGGCCGTTGCGGCTGAAGGCACACGTTTTGGCGTGAATGGCGTGAATATTGGGCTGTTCTGTTCGACACCTATGGTCGCACTCAGCCGCAATATCCCAAGAAAACTGGCCTTTGAGATGCTGACAACCGGTGATTTCATCACTGCCGAACGCGCTGCGGAACTGGGGCTTGTCAATCGGGTGGTGCCTGAAATGTTGCTGGAACATGAAACAATTTCGCTTGCAGAGCAGCTGGCCAGCAAGTTGGGAAGTGCGGTGAAAATCGGGAAAGAAGCGTTTTATCAACAGCTTCAGATGCCGCTGGATCAGGCTTATTCCTATACCGGAGAGGTAATGGCGCAGAATATGCTGCATCGGGATACCGAAGAAGGCATTTCCGCCTTTATTGAGAAACGCCCCCCGAATTGGACCCAATAACGCAATTGTCAGGTATATTTTTTGCCACTGTTTTCATTTTTGCACTTTTCAAAAGGGCAGCACTGTGGCAAAGCTGAGACGAGGCTGAGGCCTCGGACATACTTTTGGGTCGCCGTGGGCGGAAGGTCCCTCCAAGCTGGTTTCTCTCACCAGCGTTGACATTCCCGCAGCGGCGACCCCAAGACCTCCCGTAAATTCAGCGCTACAGTCCTACGGGTGAGTTGCGTCCACTTGCCCCCTGCCCTATGTGGCAGCGCATGACTCAAGTTTTACATATCGTGGGCGGCGGCATGGCCGGGTCCGAGGCCGCATGGCAAGCCGCGGAGATGGGCGTGGATGTAGTCATCCATGAAATGCGCCCCACTATCGGCACCTTTGCACACCAGACAGGCAACCTTGCCGAAATGGTGTGCTCAAACTCTTTTCGCTCAGACGATGATGAACAAAACGCTGTTGGTCTGCTGCATTGGGAGATGCGCGCCGCGAACGGGCTGATCATGACCACAGCTGATGCGCACCGCCTGCCCGCTGGGGGTGCGCTGGCGGTTGATCGCGATCCGTTCGCCGAGGATGTCACCGCCAAGTTGCGCGCCCATCCCCGTGTGAGCGTCACCGATGAAGAGGTCACGACCCTGCCCGATGATGGGCATTGGATCTTTGCCACGGGTCCTTTGACCTCGCCCGCTCTGGGTAAAGCGATCCAGGCTGAAACCGGGGCCGAGGCGCTGGCTTTCTTCGATGCAATCGCGCCGATTGTCTATGCCGACAGTATCGACATGAGCAAAGCTTGGATGCAGTCCCGCTATGACAAAGGCGAGACCGAGGAAGAGCGGACGGCTTATCTGAACTGCCCCATGGAACGCGATCAGTACGAAGCCTTTATCGATGCCCTGCTGGCCGCCGACAAAACCGAGTTCCACGAAGGTGAGACGGCAGGATATTTTGATGGTTGTCTACCTATCGAAGTGATGTCGGAGCGCGGACGCGAAACCCTGCGTCATGGTCCGATGAAACCCGTTGGCCTGACCAACCCGCATCAACCGGATGTGAAACCGCACGCCGTTGTGCAATTGCGCCGCGACAATGCCCTGGGCACGCTGTTTAACATCGTAGGCTTCCAGACCAAGATGAAATACGGCGCACAGACCGAGGTGTTCCGCATGATCCCTGGCCTGGAAAACGCCAGCTTCGCGCGTCTGGGTGGTATCCATCGGAATACGTTTATCAACTCGCCTACCCTTTTGGACGGGCAGATGCGTTTGAAATCGAAACCGAACATCCGCTTTGCCGGTCAGATCACCGGGGTCGAAGGCTATGTCGAAAGCGCTGCGATGGGTTTGCTGGCCGGACGCCTGGCCGCAGCAGAAATTCTGGGGCACTCGCTGCCCGAGGTGCCGCAAGACAGTGCGATGGGCGCTTTGATCCACCACATCACGGGCGGGGCTGAGGCAAAGACCTTTCAACCGATGAATGTGAATTTTGGCCTATTTCGCCCGGTCGATGGCCTGAAAGGCGGTCGCCGGGGGCGCAAGGATCGTTACAAAGCCTACACAGATCGTGCCAAAACCGAATGGAACAACTGGTTAGCCGCTTGCTGACTGGACGAAGCGCAAAGGTTCAGCCTACCATCGGCATATGAGCGACGAATTTTTTAGAAGCACCTACGATCTGGAAACCCCCGAACAGACTGAGGCGCACTACCAAAAATGGGCTGCGACTTATGAGGCCGAAGTGGCCGAGCAAGGCTATGCCACTCCGGATCGCGTGGCTCAGGCGCTCTGGTCGCAAAAGCCCAAATCTCAGACGCCGGTTCTGGACTATGGTTGCGGCACCGGCCTGTCAGGGGTCGCGTTGCGAAATGCCGGTTTCGAAGTCATCGACGGCATGGACCCAACCGTCAACATGCTGGCAGTTGCAAAAACCAAAGGCGTCTATAGAACACTTTCCAGCTTTGAGATCACCGATCCTGCGCCGCTTACCAACGGCGTTTATACCGCGATCACGGCCATCGGTGTCATCGGAGCGGGTGCAGCCCCACCTGAGACACTGGATATGCTGATGCACGCACTACCCAAAGGTGGAATGCTGTCGTTTTCCTTCAACGATCACACACTTGCGGATCACACCTATACAGCGCGGCTGAACGACTGGTTGGATATGGGGGCGGCACGACTTTTGTTCCGCGAACACGGTCCTCATTTGCCGGGTCTGGGTATGAAGTCCGACGTGTATGTATTAGAAAAAACGTGACATTCACCACGCGCTTTGCGCCATCTCCCACGGGTCCTTTGCATCTGGGGCACGCTTATTCAGCGTTGCTGGCCCATGATATGGCGGCATCTGAAGGTGGTGAATTCCTATTGCGGATTGAAGATATCGATCAATCCAGATCGCGCCCACACTGGGAAGAACAGATCTATAACGACCTCAGCTGGCTCGGCCTGCGCTGGCCCAAACCTGTCATGCGCCAATCCGAGCGTCAGGTAATCTACGATGCAGCGCTGGATAAACTCTGGCAGCGCGGCTTTCTGTTCCCGTGCAGCTGCAACCGCAAAGATATTGCTGCAGCGGTCAGCGCCCCACAGGAAGGCGCGCCGTTGTTGGGCCCTGATGGGGTGATTTATCCCGGCACATGTCGACACCGCGCGCCGGGCTCAGAAGATATCCCTCGCCCTCGGGCAGAAGCCTTGCGTCTGGATATGACCAAAGCGGCGCGCCATATCTTTGACAGAAACGCCTTGGTCGGGCAGTTCGTTGAACACGGCACAGGCCCCGATGGCGAAACCGGAACGGTCAAATTTACACCTGAGGAGTTGATCACCACGATCGGCGACGTCGCCCTCGCCCGCCGTGGTATGGGGACCTCGTACCACCTGTCCGTCGTTTTAGATGATGCAGCACAAGGCATCACACGCGTGGTCCGAGGCCAGGACCTGTTCGATGCCACCCGCATCCACGTCCTGCTGCAAGCCCTTTTGGACCTGCCTGTGCCCGAATATTTCCACCACGACCTGATCCGCGACCAGAACGGCAAACGTCTGGCGAAACGAGACGACGCCCGCGCGATATCGAAATACCGATCCGACGGTGCAAGCCCCGAAGACATCCGTGCGATGGTTGGTCTTTGACCACGCTGATTAGAATCAGGAATAAGCGCACTCAAGGCAGAGCGCGGGCCTTTATTCCATCGGTTTCATCAACTCGGTCTCATCCCCGTCCCGGATGGCGGTATAGAAACAGCTGCGCCGGTTCGTGTGACAGGCAGGACCTTTCTGATCGACCAAAACCAGCAGGCAATCCCGGTCACAATCAACGCGGAAATCGATCAACGCCTGCGTATGCCCCGAAGACTCACCTTTGATCCAGAAGGATTGCCGCGACCTTGACCAATAAGTTACCCGACCTGTTTCCAAGGTGCGCTCAATCGCCTGCGCGTTCATCCAAGCCATCATCAGGACCTCGCCCGATTCATGGTCTTGCGCGATGGCTGGAACCAGCCCTGCCTCGTTGAATTTCAAGGTTGCGGGGTCAAACACAATTGGATCAGACATCAGAAAAACCTTTTGCATCCCAAGGGCTGGCCACTATGTATGGGGAACACGCAACGAGGGAAAGCCATGAGTGGCGAAAACGATCTGATAAAGCTGTACTCGGCAAGAATTCTTGCGCTGGCCGCAGATATCCCCCATCTCGAACGGCTGGATAACCCCGATGCAACGGTTAAGAAACGCTCTCCCCTGTGCGGGTCGACCGTAACCGTGGATGTGAACATGCGGGATGGGCGTGTCAGTGCTTTTGGGCAGGATGTCAAAGCCTGCGCGTTGGGTCAGGCTTCGGCTTCTGTTGTGGGTGACGCAGTGATCGGCGCGACGCGCGCGCAGATCAAAACAGCGCGGGATCAGCTTGCAGCGATGTTGAAAAAGGACGGCCCGGTTCCTGATGCACCGTTTGACGGGCTTGAGGTTCTGATGCCAGCACGTGAGTATAAAAACCGCCACGCCTCGATCCTGCTGTGTCTGGACGCCATAGCCGAAGCGATCGGACTTGCAGAACAGGCCAACTGCGCCTGAGCGTAGCTTTTCCACACGTTCCCGTCTAACCTCGCCAACAACTGGTTAGAGGGGTTTGGTGTGGACAATTTACTTGAGCATTTTGTAACACTATGGGTCGTAATCGACCCAATTGGGACTATCCCGGTTTTCATCGCAGTGACCGCAGGTCTTGCGGCATCGGCCCGCAGACGGGTCGCCGTTCTGGCCGCACTGATCAGTGCCGGGGTCCTGCTGTTTTTCCTAGTCTTCGGCCAGCTGCTGATCGAAGCGCTGGATATCGGGTTGAATTCGTTTCAGGTCGCTGGCGGCATCATTCTATTCCTGTTCGCGTTGACCATGATCTTTGGTGAAAGCAAGCAGGATGTCGAACAGCGCGCAGCCGAAGATGACAAAGACGACAAAACCCATAAGCACAATCCGGCGATCTTTCCGTTGGCGGTGCCGTCACTCGCCTCGCCCGGCGCGATGCTTGCGATCGTCATTCTGACCGACAACAACCGCTACAGCGCCGCAGATCAGGGCATCACCGCCTTGGTCATGCTGACTGTGCTGGTGTTCGCCTTTGTTCTGATGTTGCTGGCCGAGCCGATCATTCGTCTGATCGGTCATTCCGGGGCGGCCATCATCAGTCGCGTAATGGGCATGATTCTGGCCTCGGTCGCCGTCAATTCGGTTTTATCGGCCATGCTGGAAATCATGAAAACTGGTCAGCTATAAAAAAAACCGCCGCTCCTTCCGGGCGGAAAGGGCGGCGGCAGTCTATGCGTGTCTCGCGTGGGGTCCGGAACACCGCGCGGGGCCGAGGCATGGCCCCTTCAAGGGGTTTGGGACAGGCAGGTCACCCTTGATCGCAATGGGGATGACAGGCGCGGGTTGATCGGCACGAGATCGCAGGCAGAAAGGCTTAGAATCCAACGGGAAGGTGAAGGGCAACCATCAGCATGACAACCAAGGACGCAACCCCCGCGACATCCTGCAGGATGGTCGTGTGCGAGCGGCTAAACGCGGTCTTGATCTGGGTCAGCATTGGGTCACCTCCGGTCGAAGATTTAATCCTTTGTTGACCTTTTGTTCTCATATTTCCTCAAGTCAGTAAAGAACTTTTTAAGAACATTTGTGAACTTTAAGGGATTATTTACCTAACCCACTGAAATCAAACGGATCGCCTGATCCTGTTTCATCAGCCATAACAGAACACGCGCGGCTTTCCCTCGGTCCGAGGTCAATTTCGGGTCCTTGTTCAGCAGCGCACGGGCATCTGATTGCGCCACCGCCATCAATCCGGCCTGCCGTTCGAGATCGGCAATGCGAAACTTTGGCAATCCTGACTGTGCGGTTCCGATCAGATCACCCGCACCGCGCATTTGCAGATCGGTTTCCGAGATACGAAAGCCGTCCTCGGTCTCTCGCAGCACTTCCAATCGTTTGCGCCCGCCTTCGCTGAGCGGCGGTTGATACATCAACAAACAGGTTGACTCCGCATCACCTCGACCGACGCGCCCGCGAAGTTGATGCAGTTGAGCCAATCCAAAAATCTCGGCCCGTTCGATCACCATGATCGTGGCATTTGGCACGTTTACACCAACTTCGATGACGGTCGTGGCCACCAATACTTTGGTGTCGCCGTTTTGAAAGGTTGCCATGGCCTGGTCTTTCTCGGCTGGCGGCATCTGGCCATGAACAAGACCGACAACTCCTTCACCTAGAATAGCACGCAGGCGTTTGAACCTTTCTTCGGCGGCGGTGAGGTCCGATACCTCGGATTCGTCCACTAAAGGACAGACCCAGTAGCATTGCCGCCCCTCATCAATCGCACGACGCAGATGCGCGACAACCTCATCCATACGGCCCGTGCTGACAATGGCGGTCTTGATTGGCTTCCGACCAGGCGGCTTTTCATCCAGAACCGAGACATCCATGTCGCCATATTGCGCCAGTGCAAGACTCCGCGGGATTGGAGTGGCCGTCATCACCAACACATCCGCCCCCTGCCCTTTATCTGACAATTCCATCCGCTGGCGCACGCCAAACCGATGCTGTTCGTCAACGATGGCAAGACGCAGCGCGTGAAACTCCACGTCATTCTGGAACACCGCATGGGTTCCAACCAGAATCTGAATGTTCCCTGCCTTCAACGCTGCCAGCTTCGCCCGCCTCTCGGCCCCTTTGTCGCGTCCGGTCAGGATTTCCAGCACCACGCCGGCCTCTTCAGCCAGTGGGCGCAATCCCTCCAGATGCTGCCGCGCCAAGATCTCGGTCGGGGCCATCATCACGCCCTGCCCGCCGGCTTCGACCGCAATCAGTAGCGCCATGAAGGCGACCAGTGTTTTCCCGGCCCCCACATCGCCCTGTAACAGACGGTTCATCCGCGCATCCGACGCCATATCAGCAGAAATCTCTTCAATGGCGCGGGTCTGTGCCCCGGTTGGACGATAAGGCAGGCTTCCCAAGACCCTCGATTGCAACGCTCCGGTTCCAACGCTGACGATACCCCGCGCTTTACGCTCGATCTGGCGCGCCAAAGCCAGCGTCAACTGATGGGCCAGAAGCTCATCATAGGCCAGACGCTCTCGTGCGGGTGAAAACGCCGCCACATCATCTGCGCCCTGCGGGTTATGGGCCGCCTCGACAGCCCCCTTCCAACCTGACCACTTCTGTTGTGCCACCTGGGCCAGATCGATCCATTCCGCCAGGTCTGGCGCGCGCGCCAAAGCGCTGCGGGCGGCTTTGAAGGCGGTCTTTTGGGTGACGCCATGGGTCAGGTGATACACCGGTTCGAATTCCGGGATATCCTGTGCCTGCTCAACCGGAAGCATATGATCGGGATGGACCATCTGCGCCATACCATCAAACAGCTCCAGCTTGCCCGAGATCACACGGCGCGATCCCTGCGGCAGCAGTTTTTTCAGATAATCGCCCCGCGCGTGGAAGAACACGAGTTGGAAATCGGCCTGACTGTCTTCGACATGAATCCGATACGCACCACCTTTGTTGCGTGGTGGTCTGTGCACGCCAACGGTTACCTCAACCGTCAAAGTCGATGGCAAATCAACGCCTTGAATGGTCTCGCGCCTGCGCCGATCAACCACCGCATAAGGCAGACCAAACAGCACGTCGCGCGGGCTTTCGATCCCACTTTGCGCCATGGCTTGCGCCGTTTTTGGGCCGACACCCTCCAGTGTTTCCAACCCGGCAAACAGCGGGAAGAGCTGTTCAGGCCGTCCACTCATGCGCCGTCAATCAGCTGTAGCCAGCCATCCTCATCCAGTGTTTCGATCCCCAGCTCAGCGGCTTTCTTGGCCTTGGACCCGGCACCTGGACCAGCGACAAGCAGATCGGTTTTCTTGCTGACCGAACCAGATACCTTAGCACCCAAAGCCTCGGCGCGGGCTTTGGCTTCGGCGCGGGTCATCTTTTCCAGCGTGCCGGTGAAGACGACGGTTTTACCCGCAAGCGGGCTGCCTGTTGTATCGGGGCGCTTTGCCTCCTCTACCCGCAACTGGGCGACAAGATCATCAATGCTGGCTCGTTCCGCTTGTTGCGCAAAGGCGGAAACCAGCGCGCGGGCCATGACTTCGCCCACTCCGTCGATACCCAGCAGGTCTTCCCACTCGGGTCCATCGAAGGTGACCGCTGCGGTCACGGCGGTTTCGAACTCGGCCCAACTGCCATAGTGAGTGGCAATCAGGTTTGACGCGGCCTCCCCCATGTGGCGAATGCCCAAAGCAAACAACAAACGCCCAAACCCAATGGTGCGCTTTTCATCGATCGCGGCCCACAGATTGCCCGCGCTTTGCGCGCCCCACCCTTTGCGGTTGGCCAGTTTGGTCAGATTACCCGCATCGCGTTGTTGCAACGTGAAGATGTCGACAGGGGTTTTGATCGGCAACTCGGGGTCGTCATAAAACATCTCAATTTGCTTGGCGCCCAGACCTTCGATGTCAAACGCTTTGCGCGAAACGAAATGCTTCAGCTTCTCAACAGCTTGCGCGGGGCAAATCAGGCCACCCGTGCAGCGCCGGACTGCATCGCCTTCTTCGCGAATTGCCTCGCTGCCGCATTCGGGGCATCGCGTTGGAAAATCGTAAGGTACTGCGTCATCTGGGCGTTTGGAGATGTCGACATCTGCGATCTTGGGGATCACATCGCCGGCACGGTACACCTGCACCCAATCACCGACCCTAATATCCTTACCATCGCGGATTTCACCGCCCTTGGCGTCACGGCCCGCGATATAATCTTCGTTATGCAATGTGGCGTTTGAGACAACGACGCCGCCCACCGTAACCGGATGCAATCGTGCAACCGGGCTAAGCGCACCGGTTCGACCAACCTGAATGTCGATCGCCTCAAGCCGGGTCCAGGCCAGTTCGGCCGGAAATTTGTGGGCAATCGCCCAACGGGGTGTGGTTGACCGGAACCCCAACCGCCCCTGCAGCGCCAGATCGTTGACCTTGTAGACGACACCGTCAATGTCATAGCCCAGCGTGGCGCGCTGTGCTTCGATTTGTCGGTACTGGGCCAACATTTCATCCGTGGTTTTGCATTCTTGAGTTAACTCATTCGTTGAGAAACCAAACGCATGTAAGCGGTCAATCGCGCCTTTCTGAGTATCAGAAAGCGGTTGTGACACCTCGCCCCAGGCATAGGCGAAGAACCGGAGCGGCCGCGCGCGGGTGATTTCCGAATCCAACTGCCGCAACGACCCGGCCGCTGCATTTCTAGGGTTGGCGAAGGTCTTCCCGCCGCTTTCGGTTTGACGCTGATTGAGTGCGTCGAAATCTGCGTGCGACATATAAACCTCGCCCCGAACCTCTAGAATAGCGGGTGCATTCTCTATGGTTTGGGGAATATCGGCCAGCGTTCGAGCGTTGGCTGTGACATTCTCACCAACCTCCCCATCGCCTCGCGTTGCCGCTTGAATCAGCTTACCGTTTTCATAGCGCAGCGAAAGGGACAGGCCATCGATCTTGGGTTCTGCGGTATAGGCGAGTGGTTTTGCGTCATCCAGCCCGAGGTATTTGCGGATCGACCGGTCAAAATCAGCCACATCCTCATCGTCGAACGCATTGCCTAGTGACATCATGCGCACGGCATGGGTTACCTTGGAAAACCCGTCTGCTGCACGGGCACCGACTTGATCACTGGGGCTGTCGGCGCGTTTGAGATGTGGGAATCGCGTCTCGATTTCGGCATTGCGCCGTTTCAACGCATCGTAGTCTGCATCCGAAATCTCGGGCGCATCTGCGCCGTGATACAGCTGATTGGCCTGCAACAAAGCCTCGGCCAGCCGTGCAAGTTCGGCACGGGCCTGATCTTCGGTCAGGTCATCTGTTGGAATGGAGTTGCTCATGGCCTCGCCCTGTCACGTCTTCTTGGACATCAGTGATAGGGCGAGGCCACGGCTAGGTCCAGACGTGCTGAGCCGTGAGTGTGAGTGCTGCCCTGGACCAACAGCGGCACAAGTGTTCGGGTGTCAGGCGCCGACTGCGATACGGGTACCGTCCATGCTGTCGGATTGCGGATCACGCAGCACGTAACCGCGGCCCCAAACCGTTTCGATATAGTTGTCGCCACCAGTTGCGTTGCTAAGTTTCTTGCGCAGCTTGCAGATGAAGACATCAATGATCTTCAGCTCTGGCTCATCCATGCCGCCATAAAGGTGGTTCAGGAACATCTCTTTTGTCAGCGTTGTGCCCTTACGCAGGCTCAACAGCTCAAGCATCTGATATTCCTTGCCGGTCAGGTGAACGGTCTGGCCATCTACCTCAACCGTTTTGGCATCTAAGTTCACGGCAACGCGCCCGGTATGAATCACCGATTGTGAGTGCCCTTTCGAACGCCGAATTATCGCATGGATGCGAGCGACCAGTTCTTCACGATGAAATGGTTTGGTTAGATAATCATCCGCGCCAAATCCAAAGCCCTTGATCTTGCTTTCCGTATCGTCGGCCCCTGACAGGATCAGGATCGGAGTTTCCACCCGCGCGATCCGCAATTGGCGCAGCACTTCATGTCCGTTCATGTCCGGCAGATTCAGGTCCAGCAAAATGAGATCGTAATCATAGAGTTTTGCCAGATCGATCCCCTCTTCCCCCAAATCCGTCGCATACACGTTCAGGTTTGCATGCGTCAGCATCAATTCGATGCTTTTGGATGTGGTTGGATCATCCTCGACAAGAAGTATTCTCATTTAACTGCTCCAATTTAGGTCAAAATCTTCAATTCAATTCAAACCTGCTCAAAAATGGTTAATCTGACGTTACCGTTGAATCATTTATTCACTTTCATCTTTAGGTTGTCGATATTTTTTTAACGCCGTCACTTTCAACGCATCGACTCCATGCTCTGCCACAGCTGAAACCCATGTGTTGAACTCCTCATCGCTGATGCCATAGCGTTTCTTGGCATCAGACAAGGTGATCAGGCCATACAGAACCCCGCGTACAACGATGATTTTGCGAGACGCGACCCAGCGCCGCGTGTCCACAGGCGGAAGATCGGCGCGCGACAGAACCGTGCCATCTGGCAGGGTAACAGACCGTGGTCCTTCAACTTTGTGCAAATACATCTTTCTACCCTTTTCCTGCTGCGACAAAGCTGCCACCAGCCTACTTAATGTGGGGTGAAACCGCCCCTTGAGAGTGTGTAGAATTTTCCTATATTCTGCCGGTCTTTCTTAATCCGAACGGAATCGCCATGGCCCTCGCCACCGAGACCCAACTCAATTCGCTTGGCTTTGCCAAACCACCCTCGGAAACGCGGGTAGTGGTTGCTATGTCGGGCGGTGTCGACAGCTCGGTCGTTGCTGCCTATCTGGCGGACCAAGGCTATGACGTGGTCGGTGTGACCCTGCAGCTTTATGACCATGGCGCCGCGTTGGCCAAGAAAGGCGCGTGCTGTGCCGGAATCGACATCCACGATGCGCGTCGCGTGGCCGAAGAGCGTGGGTTCCCGCACTACGTTCTGGACTACGAGAATATCTTCAAAGACGCGGTGATTGACGAATTCGCCGATAGCTATCTGGCAGGCGCGACCCCGGTGCCCTGTATCCGCTGCAATGAGCGGGTGAAATTCAAGGACCTTTTGGAAACCGCCAAAGATCTTGAAGCCGATTGCATGGCAACTGGGCACTATATTCAGCGCATGATGGGCCCTAATGGCCCGGAACTGCACAGCGCAGAAGATGCGAACCGCGATCAGTCATATTTCCTGTTTTCGACCACGCCCGAGCAGCTGGCTTTCCTGCGCTTCCCTCTGGGGCACCTGCCTTCGAAGGATGCGACCCGCGAGATGGCGGCGCAATACGGGTTGGCAGTGGCGGATAAACCCGACAGTCAGGATATCTGTTTTGTGCCCAATGGCGACTATGCCAGCGTGATCGAAAAGCTGCGCCCCGGTGCGGCCGAACCGGGTGAGATCATTCACGCCGATGGCCGGGTTCTGGCGCAGCACAACGGGGTGATCCACTACACAATCGGCCAACGCCGCGGCCTGGGCATTGGCGGCCTGAGTGAGCCGCTTTATGTGGTCAAGCTGGATGTGGACAAGAAACAGGTTGTCGTCGGCCCCAAAGAAATGCTGGCCACCCGAACTATTCCGGTGCGCGAGATCAATTGGCTGGGGGATGAGCCCTTCACCACGCGCAGCGAATGGCATTTGTCGGTCAAGGTCCGCTCGACCCGTCCTCCGCGTGAGGCGATTATCCGTCCCCTGTCCGACACGACCGCCGAGGTGGAACTGCTAACGCCCGAGGAGGGCATTTCTCCGGGTCAGGCCTGTGTGTTCTACGCAAATGAAGGCAGCCGTATCTTTGGCGGCGGCTGGATCTGGCGCGGTTACTAGATCGCGTCAGTCCATGAGTTACTGAGGATGTAGATCCCGGCGCAGATCATTACGTAAGGCACAAGCGCCTCAAGCCGTTGCGCCAAGCCTCCGGTCATGATTGGCGCGCGAGCGCCCAATAGTGCGAGCGCACCCAGGGTGAGCGCCGCTGCTACGGCCCCAGCAACCCCGGCAAAGCGATAGCTTGGGGTGGAATCCGCCAAGAGCGGCGCGAGAACTGCAAACGTGTCCATCGACATACTGACAAACAGCAGCATGGTCACCAAGGTCGACGCGCCTGCAGATACGCGCGCAGCCTGCTGCGTCTCCTCCCCCCGGAATTGGCGGAGAAGTCCGACGATGCCAAGCCCCAAGGGGATCAATCCCAAATAGCCTGCCCAGTGCGGCACCACGTCATCGACCCCCAATGCCAGCAGGAAAGCAATGGTGATCACGATTATCTGCGCAAACAGGAACCCCGCAATGGCGCGACGCGGACCAGATACCATCATCAGCGCAACCAACGCGGCAAGATTGTCGAGATTGGTCAATATCTGCGCCGCAAAGGCCGAAGCAGCAAAGATCACATGATCCAACATCACGCGTTCATTCTGTCCAAAACAGCCCTTGCCGCGCGCAGACCCGGTGCCTCGCCATCGCGCCCAAGACGCTCCATGGTCGTTGCCATGGCCCGGTTCTGAGCATCCGGTGCGGCGGCCACTTGCTTTAAAGCATCCGCGATCTTCTTAGGATCGCAATCCTCAAGCAGGCATTCGGGCACGGCATGGCTATCCGAGACCAGATTAACCAGAGTGACCGTATCCAGCTTGACCATGCGTTTTGCGATCAACGTGGTCAGCCAGTTCAGATTATAGGCGATCACCATGGGCGTCGCCTGCGCTGCCAATTCTAACGAGACCGTACCCGAGGCCGCCAATGCCAGATCGGCGGCGGCAAAGGCCGCTCTTTTTTGCAACTGCGCCTTGTCCGAGGGCAGTTTGCGCGGATCAACAACAACCGGCTGACCGGGCCAGTCCTTGATGTGATCCGTAACGGCATCAACCATATGCGCAACCGCCGGAACCACGACGCGGGTGTCGGTACGATCTTTCAGGAACTCATCCAACGCCGCACCGAAGATCGGGGCCAGCCGTTCAACCTCACCCCGCCGCGAGCCGGGCAGAGCCAGCACGATTGGCGCGTCGCCCAGATCATGATCCGCACGAAACTTCTGGATATCCTGATCGGATGCAATCGGTTCGTTCACCACCGGATGGCCAACGAAATCACACTCCATCCCCGCGCGTTCCATATAGGGCGGCTCAAACGGCAGCAGCGCCAGAACGTGATCAATCACCTTGGCCATCTTATCCGCCCGCCCCGGACGCCAGGCCCAGACGCTTGGGGCCACGTAGTGTACGGTGCGAATATCGCTGGAGGCTTTGACGATCTTGGCCACACGCAGCGAGAAATCCGGGCTGTCGATGGTGATCAGCACATCCGGCTGCGTGTCCAGCACGGCTTGTGCGGTTTCGGCGATCCGACGTTTCAAATGAAAGAACTTGGGTAGGACCTCGACAAGGCCCATAACGCTGAGCTCGGACATCGGGAACTGACTGTTCAGGCCCTGTGCCTCCATCAATGGCCCGCCAACCCCACTGAATTCAACGTTTGGAACAAGGGACTTCAACCCTTCCATCAGCGCACCGCCCAACCGATCACCCGAAGGTTCACCGGCGACCAGAAAGACGCGCATCAAACCGCCCTTTCGCGGACGAACAAGAACAGGCCCAAACGGTTGCATTCGGCAATCACCCGGTCGCGCTGCAACACCATGACACCGCCTTTTTCGATGACGATACCGGTCAACCCGGCCGCCACGGTGCTGGTCACGGTTTCAGGACCGATGGCAGGCAAATCCACCCGCCGATCCTGAGCGGGTTTTGGAGCCTTGAACAGAACGCCGCCGCCTGCATCGGGGCGTTGGGTCAAGGATTGCAGCATCCAAGCGGTGCCAAAAATACTTTCGACTACCAAAGCCTGCCCTTTGGACACGGCGCAGGCCTGTCCGATATCGGCACTGCCCATGGCGCGCAGAATACCTGCGGCCCGGTCTGCATCCGCCAGATCAGTCTCAGACGGTTGCGCCTCGGTCAAACAACCCACAGACGGCAATAGATCAGGCGCGATCTCATGAGCAGCCTTCACCGTCAGGCCAGCCTCTTCGAAGATACCTATCACCGCGCGCAACGCGCCGTCGTCGCCAGAGGCCATCGCCTTCTGCAAGATCGGAACCAATGGCAAGGTCGCCGCATCAATGCGCGCGGGATCAACGCGCGGTCGCCGAACTGCCCCGGCCATACAAAGCTCGGTCACACCGCGTGTTTTCAACTCTGCGATAAAGCTGCCCAGCTGTTCCAGCGGAAACACGATGTCCGGGTTAAGCGTATCCGGCTCAAACCCCTCCATCGCGCAAATCAACGGGCGCTCAAGCAAAGCGGCGACAACCTCATCCGGCAAGACCCCTGTGCCTGCGATCAATGCCAGCATGCGCTTACTTCCTTGGTGTCAGGAAAGAACGATCCGTGTCACCGGTCACAAACTCGACAATGCGCCGGACATATTCGCTGTTGCTGCCTTCACCCGCGCGATGGGCACGCTCCTGAAAGGTGCCTTCGCCGCCGGTCAGTTCCTTGAATGCGGCCCGGAGCGCCGAGATGTCTTCGCGCGATACGCCGCGCCGTTTCAGGCCAACCAGGTTGAGCCCGTCCAGTTCCCCGCGCGGGGCCTGGACCAAACCGTAAGGAATGACGTCGTTCGGTACCATGGTCAGCGCGCCGATGATGGCACCGCGACCAACACGCACCCATTGATGCAGGCCCGAGATCCCGCCGATGATCACATCATCCTCAATGATACAGTGACCGGCCGCGCCCGCGTGGTTCACCATGATCACCCGATCACCCATCTGCACATCATGAGCCACGTGCACACCCGCCATCAGCAGGCAGTCATCGCCAATGCGCGTCACACCGCCGCCGCCATCGGTACCAGTGTTGATCGTCACATGTTCCCGAATCCTGTTGCGCTGTCCGATTTCAAGCCGCGTGTTTTCACCCCCGAATTTCAGATCTTGAGGGATCTCACCGATGACCGAGAAGTTAAAGATGACCGTATCTTCACCGACCGAAGTGTCGCCTGTGACAACCACATGCGATTTCAACTCGACCCGGTCGCCCAACCGCACCTGAGGCCCGACATAGCAGAACGGGCCGATCGAACAGCCCTGCCCGATCTGAGCGCCCTCTTCTATGATTGCGCTGGGATGAATGCCGCTCATGCCGTTTTTTCCATGTCCCAATCGACATAGGCCGAGAACTCGGCTTCGGCGGCAACCTCACCCTCGACAGTGGCGCGGCCGTTGAACTTGAACAGCTTGCCGCCTTTCTTGCCGCGCAGGGTTTCCACATGCATCTCCAGAACGTCACCGGGCACCACCTTGCGGCGGAATTTGCACTTGTCGATGCTCATGAAGTAGATCAGCAACTCGGTGTCGATCACATCCATGCCGACACCCAACATAACACCGGCAGTTTGCGCCATGGCCTCAACGATGGTGACGCCGGGCATGATCGGAGTGCCGGGGAAATGACCCTGAAAATGCGGCTCGTTCATGGTGACATTCTTGATGCCAACGGCAGATTGATAGCCTGCGATATCAACCACCTTATCGACCAGAAGAAACGGATAGCGATGCGGCAATATGCGCTGGATCAGCTGAATGTCGGCGCTTTTGGTTTCCGAGGTCATAAGTCACAAATCCCGTCTTGGAAGTCTCAGTTCTCGCGTGGTTAGCAATACAGGCTTTCGAGGGCAAGCAAACCTGTTTATTCGCCCTGCCCGTCCTGCAAGCCGGTTCCATCCCCGATTGCGGCATTGATCCGGTCAATCGCAACATCCGTGATGTCCGAGCTATCAGAGCTCAGCAACACATTTGAGCGCTCAAGTATGATCGAACCACCGCTTTCGCGAAGTAGATCTATCAGAACCGGACGCGCCAGTTCATAGAATCTTTGTCGTCTTTCTTCGCTAAGACGCGCCAATGCGTCCAGCTTGGCGCGCTGCCCCTCGCGATGGGATTGCACCTTGATGTCGAACGCTTCGGCCAAGGGGCGGAACTCTTCCGGTGTCAGTTCGCTACGCTTTTCTGTCAGCGTTTTTTCTTCAGCGCTCAGTTCAGCAACGATGCGTTCATTTTCCTCGCCCAGCGACGCACCTTCCTGCTCGATCTCGCGCAGGACGCGCTGACCAAATTGGGACTCCGCAAACAAGCGATCGCTAGAGATCGTCACTACGACGTTTTGAGACACACCCAATTGTTGCGCAAAGCTTGGGATTGCCCAAACGCAGGCCAGAAAAACACACAGGGCCCGAAGTGGGCCCTGTAGGAGGTTGAGACCGTGGTCAGCCATGAAAAGTTAGAACCTTGCCTGAACAGTCAGGTCGAAGTTTCTTTCGTTGTCGAACTCTTCTTTTTTCAGAGCTTTCGAGAAGTTGAACCGCAACGGACCGAAGGGCGTATCCCAGAGGACAGAAAGACCAACGACGTGGCGAATTGAGCCATCTGCGCCGACGATGTTCGCACCAGCTGTGTTCACATTGTCAATATTGTAAAGGTTTCCAACATCATAGAACACGCCTCCACGCAGACCCAGCTCCTCGGGCAAGCCTAATGGGAAATCGGATTCAAAGCGAGCGACCCAGTAATAGTTACCGCCAATGGCGTCATCTTGACCGTTGGACAGATCGCGCGGGCCAAGACCGGCAGGTTCAAACCCTCGGAACACACTTGGCCCTAGTAGAAATCGGTCGATTGTACGGCTAAAATCGTCTCCGGACCAATGCAACGCACCAAGTTCAAGCGTTGCACGTAAGATAACCTCTTCGCTCAATACACTTGTCTGCGCGATCCCGCGGGCGGTCGTTTTGAAAAACTGATTATCTCCGCCAAGACCCGCTGCATCCACACCGACCTCGAACAAAACGCCAGCATTGGGGTTCAATCCGCCGATACGGCTGTCATAAATATAGGACACACCGAGAGAGCTTGTTGTGCGCTTACCTTGATCGATTTCAGACGAAATAACAGCACCGTTGATCTCATCATCCTGCTGCGTCATCTCGCTGCGTTCCCAGCCATAGCGAAGGCGCAATGCGGACAGCTCTCCGATTGAGTAGGTCAACTGGGGATTAAAGAACACGCGCTGGGTGTCGTAGCTTGCAAACCCGGAGTTGGTCCCCGAGAGACCAAGCCCAAGATCAAAGCGCAGTCTGCGACCCAACAGGTAAGGTTCTGTAAAATTGATGGTGTACTGTTCGGATTCCTGCGCAGTCGAGATTGAAAAACCAAGATTCTGACCACGGCCAAGGAAGTTGGATTCGTTCAATGCAACAGCAAGTCCGATACCGTCCGATACCGAGTAGCTACCGCCCAGCGAAAGCGAACCCGTGGGCTGTTCTTCAACATCCACGTCCAGAATAACCTGGCTTGGGCTTGACCCTTCGCGCGGCTCAACACTCGCTGTGGCAAAGAAACCCAAAGCGTTGATGCGCTCTGACGCTTGACGGATTGCACGCGGATTGAACGGATCGCCTTCTACAGTGTCAAACTGACGACGGATCACCTGATCCAGCGTTGTTGTGTTCCCTTCAATGTCAATCCGTTCCACAAAGACGCGCGGGCCCTTGCTGAGTACGAATTCGATATCCAGCGTCAGATCGCGGTCATTCCGGGTGACACGCGGCTCGACCCGCAGAAAGTCAACGCCCTGTTTCACGCCTAACCGTTCCTGCCGAGCGATCGAATTTTCGATCAGCGTAGGTGAATACGTCACGCCGGGCTTGATCTTTAGCGCGTCCTGATAGGGTGCTGGGTCCACGCCAGGGATTTCACTGACCGTTGTGATCTTGCCGAATGAGAATTGCTGTCCCTCGGTTACATTCATCACCAGGAAAAACGCATCGCGTTCGCGGGTGAACTCTACATTCGCGCTGTTTACACGGAAGTCGATATAGCCGCGCGATAGGTAGAAATCACGAATGACCTGCTTGTCGAACTCGATCCGGTCACCGATGAATGTATCGCTGCGAAAGAAGGTGCGCAGGATGGTGGCCTGTTTCGTCTCTAACACGCGACGCAAGCGGCGATCAGAATAGGCGCGGTTGCCGACAAAGCTGACACGTTCGACTTCAATCGTGGTGCCTTCAGAGATTTCAAAAACCAGATCAACCCGGTTGTCGCTACGGCGAATGATACGGGGGATCACGGTCGCAGCCACACGACCTTGTGCCGAATAGACTTCAGCGATCAGATCGGAGTCGGCCTCGGCGGCCTGAGGCGTGAAGACACGACGGGGCTGCGATGAAATCACCTCGAGCAAGATGTCGTCTTTGACACGCCGATTCCCCTCGATGCTGATCTGGTTGATTGTGGGGTATTCCTGAACCTCGATCACCAGTGTCGTGCCGCGAGGTGTCAATTCGACTGTTTCAAAAACACCACTGTCAAGCAAACGCTGATAGGCGTCGTTCAGCTGACCGCTTGTCACCGTCTGGCCCGGTTCGATCCCGGTTCTCGCGATGATCGTACCGGTCTCGATACGCCGGTTTCCATCTACGTCAAACGAATTGATCGTGAAACTTTGCGCGGTCGCAACGTTTGGCATTGCCAGTAAACTTGCCGCAACAAAAAGGAAAAGAAACGTGAGCGTTTGCCACAAAATCTTGTTTGAAGACTTACGCCCCCCGCAGGATGTGCCCGCGCCTCGCCCGTCGGTCATTTTTATCTCAACCCAGAATTCTAAGACTTTAATGCTGAGTAACGGGTCTGGATGTGCTTGTCAAAAGGCCAAAATGCCCAACTGGCATTTGATCGCACCTACACTGAGCCGATACGCCTGGGCAGAATCAGAATCCGGCCAGATAAGCGCCTAAACCAAGGGCCAAAGCAGTGACTGCAAAACTCAGCAACACATCCCAGTTCAGCATGAACAGGAAACTGAAGCTTTGATAGGATTTGCGCAGTGCTTGTGTCATTGTTCGCCCTCAATCTGGCGAAAATACTAACGTCAGATTGAGGCAAGAATGCGGCTTTGTTGTGCGCATGGCGTCACAATCAGCAGAACAAATCGTTTGTTACCGAAAACAGCATCAGGCTGAGAATCAGGGTAATCCCCACCGTCATCAAAATTCTCAGCGCTCGGTCACTAGGCGGCTTTCCGGCGACAGCTTCATAGGCATAGAAGACCAGATGCCCGCCATCCAAAGCCGGAATTGGGAACAGATTCAGCAAACCAACAGCAGTCGACAAAACCGCAATAAAGAAGATGAAGTTCTGCGCACCCTGACTGGCCATGGCACCCGAGGTTTCGGCAATACCAATCGGGCCAGAGATATTGCAGGTGCTGATTGCGCCAGTAATCATATGCCACATCCCCGACAGCGATCCGTCGATAATGCGGATGGTCTGCCTAACACCTCCGGTCAGCGAATCCCAAATGCCAGCGGGTTGGGTCGCAGGTTCCAGCATCATGCCGCCTACGATCCCGATACGCCAATGGGTGACAAAGCCGCCTTCGGATTGCGGTTCATCTGTGCGTCGCGGGGCCAGAGCAAATTCCAGATCAGCCCCATCGCGCCAGACGTTCAGCAGCAATACGCGCCCATCCGAACTTTCGACAAACTCCTTAAGCTGGTCGAAGGCAAAGATTGGTTGGCCATTGACGGCGGTGATCACATCCCCCTGTTCCAACTGGATATCCATCGCGGCACTGCGCGGTGCAACCTGACGGATCAGCGGCGGGAACAACCAAGGCGCTTCGACATCCAGCGTCTCACCATCGCGGATTACGGTATAGTCCAGAACAGGTTCAACAGGCAGCGATCCGGTGAATTCGCTCCAGTTGCTCTCCTCATCGAAATCCGGCGTTGTGATACCGGCAATGGCGACGATCTCATCGCCAACCTGAAGGCCTTGAACGGTTCCCGGCAAAGGTTGCAATTCACCCACTGTCAGAGGTTCGCGCGAGACGCCTTGCGACCAAAAGATCATCCCGAAGACGATGATCGACATGGCAAAGTTGAATGCCGGACCCGCTGCCACGGTTGCAGCACGGGCCCAAAGCGGCGCGCCATGCATGGTACTGCGCAACTCTTCCGGGCTTTGTTCGGCGATTTCGTCCATCGCCTCTTCGTCCTTACCCGAGGCCGCGTTGGAATCGCCCTTGAATTTGACATAGCCCCCAAACGGCAGCAGCGCGATCTGCCATTTTGTGCCACGCTTGTCGAACCGGCTCCACAACACCGGGCCGAACCCAATGGAAAACACATCTGCATGAATGCCGGACCAGCGACCAACGATGTAATGCCCGTATTCATGCACAGCCACGATGGCGGACAAAGCGATCACAAAGGCCACAATCGTCCAAAGCAAATTGCCGAATTGTGGGATCAGGGAAAGTACGTCCAATATTCTATCCTGCTCTTTTGTGCACGGCGTCATCTGCCCATTGCCGTGCCAGATGGTCCGTTTGCTGTACGTTATCAAGTGTCAAAGGGGCATCAATAAGACATAGTTCCGCATCAAATCTGTCCAGAACCATGGCAACACAATCCGCCATGTCCAAAAATCCGATCCGACGCGCGATGAAATGATCCAGCGCCCGCTCTTTAGCGGCGTTGAAAACCGCGCCCGACAATCCTCCGCGTTCCATGACATCCCACGCCAGTCTAAGCGCGGGGTAACGGGCCAGATCAGGTTTCTGAAAGTTCAGCTGGCCAATCGCTGCTAAGTCGAGCCGTTCGACCGGTAGCCGCTGTCTGTGCGGCCAATGCAGCGCATAACCAATGGCATGGCGCATATCGGGCGCGCCCATATGGGCCATCACCGCGCCATCCCGAAACCCAACCAGCGCATGCACGATGGATTCGGGATGCACCAGAACTTCGATCCGCTGCGGGTCTAATCCAAAGAATTCCTTGGTCTCGATCACCTCAAGCGCCTTGTTGAACATTGAGGCGCTGTCGATGGTGATCCGCTGCCCCATATCCCAGTTCGGGTGGCTTGAGGCCTGCTCGACCGTTGCCTTGGCCAGATCCGAGACGGGCCAGTCCCGAAAGGCCCCGCCACTGGCCGTGATGATGATCCGCTCAACCGCGCTCATATCCTCGCCCACAAGCGCCTGAAAAACCGCTGAATGCTCACTGTCCACTGGCAGCAGACGCGCGCCATGCGTTTTGGCTGTGTCCAGCACCAAAGCCCCGGCGCAAACAAGCGTTTCTTTGTTGGCCAGCGCCAGCGTCGCGCCTTGCTTTAGCGCCTCGATCCCCGGGGCCAGCCCGGCCGCGCCCACGATGGCCGACATGACCCAATCTGCAGGCCGCGTCGCTGCTTCGGTCAGGGCCTGCGCACCAGCGGCCGCTTCGACACCTGAGCCTTCCAGCGCATCGCACAGGTCGGACAACCGATCCTCATAAGCCGTCACAGCGACATCAGCATGCAACTGACGGGCATCTGCGGCCAGCTGAGCGATATTGGCGCCCCCGGTTAGGGCGACCACGTCATAGTGATCCGGCGCACGGGCGATCAGATCAATTGTGTTCTGGCCGATCGAACCGGTCGCACCGAAAATCGAAACCTTGCGCATCACATCGCCCCGGGTGAATAGATCAAACCCGCCAAAAGCACGAACAGCGCCGCACCCATCATTCCATCAAACCGGTCCAGAAATCCACCATGACCGGGGATCAGATTCGAGCTGTCCTTGACCCCAAACCTGCGTTTGACCGCGCTTTCAGCAATGTCGCCAGCCTGACTGGCCATCGAAGCCAGAACCGAGATCACCACAAACATCACGCCAAACCCGCCCTGGACGGCGAACAGGATGCCAACCAAGGCAGCTGCTACCCAGCCCCCTGCTGTACCTGCCCATGTTTTTTTGGGGCTGACCTTGGGCCAGAATTTCGGGCCACCCACGGCCTTGCCGACAAAATATCCCGCAACATCGGTTGCCACCACCAAGGCAATCAGCCAGATCATCGCGGTAAAACCCATCGTCTCGCGGATCGAAATAAAGCCCAGCCCTGCCCCGGCAATCCACAGCATAAAAACCGCACACAACCCCCGGGATTGGTTGACCTGCCCGGCTGAAACTAAAGCAAGCGCGGCAACGATTGGCAGAGTATAAACCTGAGAAAACTCAAAACGCCAAAGCTCTGCGACGCCAAACACCACCGCGCAGGTCAGTATCCCCAATTGCACTGCAATGCTTGTGCGTTGTGGCTCGATCATCCGAACGAGTTCCCAGGCCATCAGCCCACAGGCCACCGCGATGAAGGTTTCGAACCAGATACCACCCAGCCAGACCTCAATCGCACCAATGGCGACAAGCACAATGGCAGACAGAACGCGTGTCGTCAGATCAGACCATCGGCCATCGCTCATGCGATAACTGCCCCGAAACGCCGCTCACGCGATCCAAAGTTGTTGCACAGGCGCTCCAGCTCGGCGGCGGTGAAATCAGGCCACAACGTGTCGATGAACTCGTACTCAGAATAGGCCGATTGCCACAGCAAGAAGTTCGAGATTCGCGCCTCACCACTGGTGCGGATCACCAGATCAGGATCCGGCAGAACCCGTGTATCCAGATATCTGGGCAGCGTTTCTTCGTCCACGTCATCGGGATGCAAGCGCCCGTCGGCCACATCACGTGCCAGCCGTTTGGTCGCGCGGGCCACCTCATCCCGACCGCCGTAGTTCAGGGCGACGGTCAGATGCACCAGATCGTTGTTCTTGGTCTCTTCTTCCAAAGAATCCATAAGATCGGTCAGCTTTGAATCCAAACGCACCCGATCCCCAATAAACCGCACACGAATGCCATTTTCGGCCAGCGTCTTGGTTTCCTTGATGATATAGCGGCGAAACAAGCTCATCAGCCCAGCCACTTCGACCTGAGTACGTTTCCAGTTCTCGGTCGAAAAGGCAAAGACGGTCAGGTACTTGATCCCCAGCCCCGGACAGGCTTCAACCACCTCGCGTACCCGACGCGCACCTGCGTGATGACCGAACAACCTAGGCCGCCCACGTGCCTGCGCCCAGCGACCGTTACCATCCATGATGATCGCCACATGGCGCGGGCCAGACCCAGGCTCGGTTTGGGGATCTTTGGGCATAAGACCGGCTCAGACCTGCATGATTTCGGACTGTTTCGTCTCAAGTGCGGTATCGACGGCCTTGATCATCTCGTCCGTCAGATCCTGCACTTCGTTTTCCCAGAACTTCTGGTCATCCTCGGACATACCGTCTGATTTGGCCTTTTTGATTTGGTCCATCCCATCGCGGCGTACATTTCGGATCGAAACCCGCGCGCTTTCGGCATATTGCCCGGCAACTTTGCCCAGCTCGCGGCGGCGTTCTTCGTTCAATTCCGGGATCGGCAGCATGATGATCGTGCCATTCAGCTGGGGATTGATCCCCAAACCACTTTCGCGGATCGCTTTTTCCACCTTGCCCACGAGGCCCTTGTCCCAGACATTCACCGTCACCATACGCGGTTCTGGCACGTTGACCGTTCCCACCTGGTTGATCGGTGTCATCGACCCATAAGCGTCGACCATCACCGGCTCTAGCATCGAAGCCGAGGCCCGACCGGTCCGCAAAGAGGCAAATTCGGTTCTGAGGTTGGACATAGCGCCATCCATGCGGCGCTTCAGATCATCGGTGTCCAGTTCGAAGTCGTCAGACATGCTGCTCACTCCCCGTCTTCAAGTGCTGTTTGGATGGGTCTTACGCCATCGCATTTGGGATGTATAGCAATCATGGGCAGGAATTGCGGCAATGACCAGCAGACTCTCGGTCCTTTTCGCCAGCTTTTGATCAGCAAGGGCAGGCAGATAACCTGACCCACCCTCGCTGCTGTCTTACATCAGGCGTTCACGTCGACCACAACGCGCCCTTTGACCTGACCTTTGAGAATATCTGCCCCAAGTGTTGGCAGATCAGACAGGGTTGCTGCATGCACCATCGCCTCCAACTTCTCTATCGGCAGATCGGTCGCGATCCGCTGCCAGGCCCGAACGCGGTTGTCATAGGGCTGCATCACGCTGTCGATGCCCAGCAGGTTCACACCTCGCAGCAGGAAGGGAATCACCGTCGTTGGCAGCGCCGCACCGCCTGCCAGACCCACAGCCGCAACCGAACAGCCATATTTCATCTGACCCAAAACACGCGCCAGCATGTCACCGCCAACGGCGTCAACACACCCGGCCCAGGTTTCGCTTTCCAGCGGGCGCTTGGTGGTTTCATTGAGCTCTTCGCGCGGAACAATCGTCGTTGCCCCCAACGATTTCAGATAATCCGCGGTCTCAGGTCGCCCGGTCACAGCCGCAACCTCATAGCCAAGCTGTCCCAGGATCGCGGTCGCCACTGATCCGACACCCCCCGCGGCCCCGGTTACCAGCACAGGCCCATGGCCCGGTTGCAGCCCATGATCTTCCAGCGCCATAACAGCCAGCATCGCGGTAAAACCCGCCGTACCCACTGCCATCGCCTGCCGGGCATCCAAACCATCGGGCAAGGGAACCAGCCAATCGGCCCGCGCATTGGCTTTTTGCGAAAATCCGCCCCAATGAGCCTCACCCACGCGCCAACCAGTCAAAACAACCTTGTCGCCCGGCTTGTAGCGATTATCCGACGAGGCCTCGACCGTCCCGGCATAGTCGATCCCCGGTACATGAGGGTAATTCCGGACCAGACCACCGCCTTTGGGTGACAGGCACAACCCGTCCTTGTAGTTCACCGTCGAGTATTCCACCGCAACGGTCACCTCACCATGCGGCAGATCCTCGGTTGAAAGCTGTTTAACCGTCGCGCTCGCCAGTCCGCTTTCTTCATCCTTGTCCATCACCAACGCATTGAACATGTTCATAATCCTTTCGCTTTCTCTCGACCGGTCCATCACTTCACCTGGCCCAAAATATCCCGGGGGAGTCGCGCAGCGACGGGGGCAGAGCCCCCTTCCCCATGTCAGATCCAAAAATGACCCTGTACTGTTGCGTTCCGCATCCCATCAGGCGTTTCCACCTCAAGCTTGGTCCCAGTGTCCCAATGGCTTAGCCGCATCATCCCAATCGAAACATTGGTCGTGAAATCAGGAGACCATGCAGAGGATGTCACCTGACCAACCTGCTTTCCGTCTGAAAAAACACACCACGGTTCCACGCAGGGAGGCACCGCATCACCTTCAATCGCAATCGGGCGAATCTGCTGCACCGGACCTTCTTTGGCAACGCGCAACAAAGCGTCCCTGCCCACGCAGCCAATGGCCGTATGCGTGTTACAGAACTTGCCCAACCCACATTCATGCGGCGTGTTGTCGTCCGTCATGTCATTGCCATAAGACAACAACCCGCCCTCAATCCGTTCGATCAGGTTCGGGCAGCCGGCGCGCACCTGCAAGTCTTCGCCCGCGTCGAACAGCGCGTTCCACAGAGGCATCCCGATATCGCCGCCTTCAACATAAATCTCAAACCCGCCCTGCTTGGAATAGCCCGAGCGGGCGACGGCCAAATCGCGTCCTTCGAATTCGAACATATCGAATTTGAAGAACCGAATATCACGCACCCGGTCCCCGAACACCCGCGCCATCAGCTCGTCTGCCTTGGGACCCTGAATGGCCAGAGGTGATACGTCGGGCTCATCCACCAGCACGTCCAGCCGATAGCCATTGGCCAAGCCTTTGACCCACAACAGCAAATCGCTGTCGGCAATGGATATCCACCAACGATCTTCAGACAGTTTCACCGCCACCGGATCGTTCAGCATGCCGCCGGTCTCATCCACGATAGGCACATAATAGCACTGCCCCGGCAGCATGCCCCGCAGATCGCGCGGTGTCAGCATCTGCATCAACCGCGCCGCATCCGGTCCGCGCAATTCCACTTGTCGTTCGCAGGAGACATCCCAGACTTGAACGTGGGACTTAAGATGATGGTAGTCTGCCTCGACGCTTTCGAACACCGTCGGCAACAGCATACGGTTGTAGACCGTATAGCCTTTGACCCCTGCAGCCGTAACACCTTCCGAGAATGGTGTGCGCCGCAGACGGCGAGACAATGATATTTGCGGCATTCAGCCCTCCGTTGGCATGAAACACAGATCGCTGACCGGCGCGCCAGAGCCGGTCTCGGTCAGCATCTTGTGTAACTGACCGCGGTGATGCGTCTGATGGTTGAAAAAGTGCATGATGCATTGCGCATAAGGCAATGTAACTTCGGCCTCTTTTGACGCTGAATACCAGGTAAATGGCCCTGATATGGGATCATTGCCCAGCGTCTCTGCCCAGTCTGAGATACGAGTGTCCATAGGGTTTCGCAGGCTTAGCCAGCTTTCCAGATCAGGGCACAGATACACGCTTTCATGGATCCCGCCGCCGGGACGATGGATATTGGCCTCGGGTCCATCGCCCTTGTCGAAACGTGACATCCAGATCCAATCGCCCCAGAGAAGATGGTTCGCGGTACCCAGGATTGAACCAAAAAACGCGCCGCGTTCGCGGGTCAACTCTTCTTCGGTCAGCGCCTCAAGGAACTCTGACAACTGGTTGTTTTGCCAATGATTATACCGCGCCATTTCGCGGGCATAGGCTCCGGTGATCATCACTTTGGTCCATGCCAGTCGATCGGGCAAATCTCGGCGGATTTGCCCCCGAAATCCCAAACGCGACCATAGTCCCGAACCTTCGATTTGACTCCGCGTGCAACGATGATGTCCGGACCCATCCAGTACTTCGAATTCGAGACCATCACCGGATGTTCGGGGTCTTTCCCGCCCAGCATTTCAATCTCGCCCTGAATTTTACGACCGATCACAATCCGGCGCTTGGTGCCATCGCGTTCGATCTGGACCGGAGCACGCTCAGCCCCGATAATCTCGCTCACCAGCATGGTAAACAGGCCGGTGGTGCCGCCCGCTTGACCGCTGAAGATCTGCAGCAACCCGTTATAGGCCTTGCCGCTGGCGCGCTCATCGACATAGGCGGCAACCTTCCATTGCCCCTCACCCATGCGACCGGGAATATCGACCAGCAGACCCACGTTCAAACCGCTGAGGTCTTCGCCCTCGTAATGGCCTTCGTCGATGATCACGCCCATCCACGCGTGGCAATGGCCCTCGGTCGGGGGATGTGCGCCCAATGACACCACACAAGGACAAAACACATCACAGGAACAGTTTAGGATCAGCTCGCCTTTAATGCTCCACTCCGTCGGGCTCATCTCGCGCCGCTTGGGATTGGGCATTCGACTGTCGATCCGCTGGCTGATCGGCAGCCTGTCGGCATCAATCTTTCTGTTCTTAGCCATTCGCTTATCCTCCGTAGCTCAAGGGGAACGCCAGCAACAGCACACCACCTGCAATCAATAGAAAACCCATGGGCCGCGTCACGCGATGCCCGATCTGGGGCAACTTCTCCAACACCATGAACACCGTCGCTAGCCCCATCCAAAGCAAGCTCATGACGCCGCCCACAAAGCCAAGCACCATGAAGCCCCAGCAACATCCAACACAGAACGTGCCCAGGCCCAAGCCCATACGCAAACCGCCCGTAAAGCCTGTTTTCCAATGTCCCAGAAAGTAAGTCATGGGCGCGTGGCACACCCCATGGCACACCTCTTTCACGCGCGAGAACTGGAATGCGCCGACGACAATCATTAGCCCACCGGCGACCCAGCCGGATTTGGCAATCCCGAGCATATCGACCACCCCGCCGAACAGCAAAACCAGCTGAATTCCGGTGATCAGAGCCGCAAATCCCACCCAAACGACCCCAAATCCGGTCAGAACGCCCAGCCATCCGGCACGCGTTCCATTGGCGCTGTGTATCAGATCATCGTAACTGCGCAGGGTTGGCACCAGCGTCGGCAGCATCATCGCTGCCATCATGATGGCCCACATCCAGAACAACGGCCCGAACTCGGCCATGGGCATATACATGTCCATCCGCGGGTCCATCGCCGCCATGGCCTGTCCCATTGGGCCGGGCCGACCGATCCAATCCAGATCCATCTCGCGACTCATCGAGAACATCATCCACCACGCCCACAGAATGGCTGCGTAAAAGCCCAGCCACATTCCAGTGCGTAGAACCGCGCGACTCATGCGCTCCTCCCGACTCAGTCCTTGCTTTTCAAATGTCAGACTTTTAAATGTCAGACAAATAAAATCTGACTTTCGGGCAAGTAATTATGAAAATCGATCCTCAGAAACCGGCTGATCTATCTGCGCAAATCGCACAGGCCATACGGGACGCTATAGTCTCCGGCCAATTGATCGTCGATGAACGCCTGCCTTCTGAGGCGGAACTGGCCGAGCAGTTTCAGGTGTCACGCCCCACAGTGCGTGAGGCATTGAAACGACTGGCAGCGCAATCACTGATCCGCACGCAACGCGGGGCGACGGGCGGAGCATTTGTTAATCGGCTCAGCTTTGAGGATGCGTATTCTCAGCAGATCACCACCTCGACTTTGCTTTTGTCGATGAATGCGGTGCGGTTCGATACGGCGTGCGAGGCTCGGTACGCGCTAGAACGGGCCTGTGCGCCCCTGTCGGCTACGCGCCGCACAGCGGATCAATTGGCCACGATGCGGGCCGAGATTTTTCGACAAGCCCAGCCCGGCCTGACAGACGAAGCATTCTGCGCATCAGATGTGGCCTTTCACCGGGCGCTTGTCGATGGGGCCGACAATCCGGTTCTGTCTTATCAACTGGCCGGTGCGGTTGAGGCTATGCAGCCCCTGATGAACATGATCACTTTTACGGCCCGATCCCGCGAAGCGATCATCGCCTACCACACAAAAATCGCAGATGCGCTGGAAGCCAAGGACGCCGAAACCGTCGATTTCGCATTGGTTGAGTTGGAAACCTATACACGGCAACTGGCTCAGGATGTGGCCGAACGCAAGCGCAAGCCAGCCTAAACTAAGCTTTGTTCAAATCGGCTTTCCTAAGCATAGATCATTGGTTACCCGCCTTGTAATCCTGTTGAAAACCGGCTTTCACTGCGCCGTTTGATACAAGGAGCTTCCTACATGCAAAACCCTATTCGCCCGACAGAGTCATTGCGTCAGGGTCAGCTGGAACTATGGGAGGCGGCAACCGATCATGCATTTACCCGCGAACTGGCCCAAGGCACATTGCCCGCCCATAAGATGCGTTGGTATTTGCAGCAAGACTATCAATTCGTCGACGGCTTTGTTCGCCTTCTGGCAAGTGCAATCGCACATGCACCGAGCCTGGCTGACAGTGTACCGGCCGCGCAGTTTCTGGCGGTTATTACCGGTCCAGAGAATACATATTTCCTGCGCGCGATGGAGGCACTTGGAACTGAGCCATCCGACAAACCTGCCCCTGCCACGCGAGCTTTTCAGGAGCTGATGGCGCGTGCGGCGGCTTCAGGCCAATATGAAAACATGCTTGCGGTGCTTGTCGTGGCTGAATGGGTTTATCTAAGCTGGGCCACACCTGTGAATCCCCCCAATACGGAATTGCCTTTCTGGTATGCGGAGTGGATCACTCTACATGCAGGAGAAGAGTTTGAAGGTGTTGTCGAATATCTGCGCAGTCAATTAGACAAGGTTTGGCCCACACTTGACGCGAATGCGCAGGCAGAGGTGACACAGTTGTTCAATCGCGCGGTCGAGTTGGAGGTATCGTTTTTTGACGCCTCATATGCGGCGCTTCCTGAGGAATAATCATGGTTTCAACACTTAACATTCTGGCCGCTGTTTTGACGATCGGCTTTGGTCTCTTTGGATTTCTGGCTCCGGCCTACACAGCCAACGCGTTGGATCTGGTGCCAACGGGCAGCACAATGGGGTTAAGCGAGATGCGCGCCTCGGTCGGCGGGTTGTTTGTTGTTACCGGGATCGCGGTGATCTGGTTGAACACGCCGATGGCCTATACCATGCTGGGCGTGATCTATGCCGGGGCTGCATTGGGTCGGTTCGTGTCTCTTGTGCTGGACAACCCACCGTTTGTTAAAGCCGCGACGTTTGGTGGAATCGAGCTTGTGTTGGCGATCTGGCTGATTGCAGCGAACTTCAACAAAACTGCGTAACACACTGTTAAATAATGATCAGCGTTCATTTATTCGGGATTTGCAACCCGAAGAAACCTCACCTATATAGGGTATGTCCTTCGGGACTATGGACATAAACGCGCTCGTAATAAGCGGATCGGACCCGGGGGCGGTACCCGGCGGCTCCACCAACCATCCTTCGTTTGGGGATTTTGGGGCCGAAATAGGATCGACGAACGTCTAAAGGGGTTAGCTTTGTCTCGGCTGTCTGCCACCGTTATCGGCGAAACTAGTACAATTGCAAACGACAATCGTGCTCCGGTTGCAGTTGCTGCGTAAGCAGTAGCAAGACCGAAACTTAAGCCCTTGCGCCTAGCCGCGTAAGGCGGGGTTCGCAGGTACCTGGCAACAGAAACCTGCATTTCCTAAACACCTTATGTCTGAGTTTAATTCTTTTTCTGCAAAGATTTAGAGTTTCTTCATCCCTTTTGCTCATGGTCGTCCCAAACAGATAGGAGAGCCGGGATGACTCACACTGATATCCTGAAAGCATGGTATGCTGAGGTTTGGGAACAGGGAAATACCGACGCGATCGATCAGTATTTCGCACCGGATACAATGGCAGAAGGGTTGATCCCTGAAATGCAGGTCGGCGCGGATGACTTCCGCGATCTCGTTATGGCATTTCGGCATGTTCTGGGTGAGATTTCTGTCGAAATGCCCAAAATCATCGAAAACGGTAACTGGGTATCGGCGATCCTGCATGTCAAAACCTTCCGCGCCGACAATGGCGCACCGCTGGAGGTGACAGGCCAAGTCATGGCGCGCTTTAAAGGTGACAAGATGGTCGAAGCCTATAATCAGTTTGATTTTGTCTCGCTTTTCGAACAACTTGGTCAGTTTCCACAGGATACGCTGCCCGTTTGTATGACCGGCCAACGGTTGGATTGGGCCTAAGTCACCGCCGTACAATCTTGACCCTTTGGTTGCTTGCACGTTAGCAAGGGCCATGGGGTAAGATTGCGAACGCCCCGTGAGGCGCCAGCCCAAGTTTCGCATGTATCCGAGATTGCAAGGAAACATGCCATGGCATCGCCGAACTCTATTACCCCCAAGCAACTGTTGCGTCTGATCGGAACACCTCAAGCCCCGGTGCTTATCGATATCTGCGTAGACGAAGATTTTGAGGCCGACCCGTTTCTGATCCCCGGATCGGGCCGACATCCGGCTTCCGATATTGACGGCCTGATAACACGTGTTGGGAACCATCACAGCGTGATTATCTGCCAAAAGGGCAAGAAACTCAGCCAAGGTATCGTTTCGTGGCTGCGTAGCGAGGGTTGCAAAGCTGAGTATCTTGAAGGTGGCATATACGCCTGGCGGGAATTGCCGGGAAATCTGCGTATCCCAGCGGAATCTTTGCCGCCCTCAATAGATGGACATACTGTCTGGGTCACGCGGCACCGACCAAAGATAGATCGTATCGCCTGCCCCTGGCTGATCCGACGTTTTGTTGACCCGAAAGCAAGGTTTTTATTCGTCGCGCCCTCCGAAGTGGAAAGCGTCGCGGAAAAGTTCAACGCGACGCCGTTTGATGTTGAAAACACAGAATGGAGCCATCAAGGCGACCGCTGCACGTTCGACACCATACTCGACAAGCTATGCTTGCGATCGGATGCACTGGACCGGCTTTCGACTGTGGTTCGGGCGGCTGATACAAATCGCCACGACCTCGCACCTGAGGCCGCTGGCTTACTGGCGGTTTCGGTTGGTTTGTCCCGGCAATACCGAGACGATCACCAAAACCTTGAGGCGGGAATGCATCTTTACGATGCCTTATACCGTTGGGCCCGTGACGGGTTTGATGAAACCCATGATTGGCCAACGGACCAGAAGTCATGACGCCAACACACCGCGATCTGATACGCGTGTTCGGCAGGATCGGGCTGCTGTCCTTTGGTGGTCCAGCCGCGCAGATCTCGCTGATGCATCAGGAACTGGTCGAACGCCGGTCTTGGTTGGATGAACAAACCTATCTGCGCGCCTTATCGCTGTGCATGTTGCTTCCGGGCCCCGAAGCTATGCAGCTTGCCACCTATGCTGGATGGCGGTTGCGCGGGGTCATGGGTGGATTGATCGCTGGAACGCTGTTTGTGCTACCAGGAGCCCTAGTGATCGCGGTTTTTGTCACGCTTTATGCAGCCTTTGGCGATCTGCCACTGGTTCAGGCAGGGTTTCTCGGGATCAAGACCACCGTGATCGTTATCGTTCTGCAAGCCCTGCGAAACCTGTCGCGCAAGGCTTTGAATGACACCGAGCACCGCGTTCTCGCAGGCTTGGGTTTTCTGGGGATATTCCTGTTCAACATACCGTTTCCGCTGATTATTCTGGCAGCAGCTTGTTGGGGCTATGCCTCATTCAAAGGTGCTGCGTCGCAAGAACAAGCGGCACCTGCCCCAGCAATTGCCAATCCCTTTCGCACTGCAGCGATCTGGCTGACCCTGTGGTTAAGCCCACTGATCGCGCTGTCGCTCTCCGGGCAGCAATTGCTGAGCGATTTGGGTTGGTTCTTTGCTCGCTTGGCCGTTGTAACCTTTGGCGGGGCCTATGCTGTACTTGCCTACATGACCCAGACCGTCGTGGACCAATACAACTGGATCAGCACGGGTCAAATGATCGATGCGCTGGGACTTGCAGAGACCACCCCTGGCCCGCTGATCCTGGTTACCCAGTTTGTGGCGATGCTGACGGGGCAAATCAGCGGTGGGCTTTCGTTGGCACTCGCCGCAGGTGCGGTGGCGCTATGGGCAACATTTGTGCCCTGTTTTCTTTGGATTTTCCTAGCCGCCCCCTATCTGGACCGGCTTGCGACAAAGCCACGGCTGGCCGCAGCGCTGCATGGAATCACGGCCTCGGTCGTAGGCGTGATTCTGAACCTGTCACTATGGTTTGCCCTGAACGTCTTGTTTCATGGTATATCCCAGTTTCAATGGGGCCCACTTTCGCTTCCTGTTCCAGGTTTCGGATCACTGAATTTCACCGCGCTGTTGCTCACTTTTGTAGCTGGGGTGTTGATTCTTAGGGCAAATCTGGGAATGGCCACGGTGTTGACGCTGATGATGGTCGCGGGAATTTGCTTTCATCTGCTCTGATCAATCCGGCGATTCCTGCCCTTTCGTTTCCGGTTAAAACGCCTATGCTGGGGACGACCACTTTCGAGGATGCCCCATGTCGCAAGACATTGACTATGGAAACCTGATGCACACTGCCATGCGCGGTCTCATCAAAACCGTTTTGACCGACGTGTCGGAAACCGGGCTACCCGGTGCTCACCACTTTTTCATTACCTTTGACACCCGCGAACCGGGTGTGCAAATCGCGGAATGGCTGCATGAGCGCTATCCCGAAGAGATGACAATTGTCATGCAGCACTGGTTCGAAAACCTTGAGGTCGGGGATACCGGTTTTGCCATCACACTGAATTTCGGTGACGCGCCCGAACCGCTGTATATCCCTTACGCCGCGATCAAGACATTCGTTGATCCTTCGGTTGAATTTGGCCTACGGTTTGAAAGCCCCGAGGATGAGCTGGACGAGGATGAACTGGTCGAAGAGACGATCGAGGTTGAAGAACCCGAAGAACATCACGACGCGGATGTGGTCTCGCTGGACAGCTTCCGCAAATAATCCTCAAAACCCCGCCGCAACGCGGGGTTTATTGCTTTTTCAGGAAAGTTTCGACCGATCGCGACTTTTCTCCATCGATAAAGCGCGAGAATGACAGGTTCAGCCCGCCTTCGGCCAATGTCCGGTCATATTGTTGCAATTCGTACCCACCGGATTCGTCGATAAACAGCGAAAACACGGTCAGAGTATCACCTTCGATCCGGCCCCAGACGAAAGGTTCACCCTGCATCGGGTCAAGTGGCACCTCATGGCCAAATACATTGCGTTTCATCGCAGCTGAGAACACATCGGGCCGGTCTGAGGTTTGGAAATCAATCGAGAATTTCTGCTCTTTCACCCGTCCATCGGCCTTGTAGGTGATGGTTTTCCAGCTGACATTGAACCCGTTTTTAGTGTCGTGGATGGAAACGCTCATATCCCGGGGGGTTGATGTACCATCCGCATCCACCACATTCGCCGATCCGATATAGTCCCCGACAAAGGGCTCGATGTTGGCGGCATGGGCAGCAATGCTCAGCAGCCCAAGCCATAGCGTTGCAACCAAAACCGCCGCCATGGATTTCAAGGGCACAAACCGTTGGGTACCGGGCATCTCGTCCTCCTCAACCGAAGCCTGTTTATTCTAGCTAAGCATGATCGCTGCACAATGCCACAATCCCTTGTTGCAAGAACAAAATGACGCAGTCCGGCGCTATACCTTTGGCAGCCATCGGTCTAAGGTGCGCGCAACTGGCCGATTGCGCCATAAGCATATGGCAGCTAAACGGCATACGACTGCATACCAGACGGAGTACCCGATGTCTCAGACCCGCACCGAAACTGACAGCTTTGGCCCGCTAGAGGTTCCTGCCGATAAATATTGGGGCGCGCAGACGCAGCGCTCGATCATGAACTTCCCCATCGGGTGGGAGAAACAGCCGGTGGCCATCGTGCGTGCGCTGGGCGTGATCAAAAAAGCCTGTGCGATGGAAAACAAAGCGACCGGCAAACTGGATGCCAGGATCGCCGATGCGATCATTCAGGCCGCAGGTGAGGTGATTGAAGGCAAGTTTGACGACAACTTCCCTTTGGTCGTCTGGCAGACCGGCTCGGGCACGCAGTCCAACATGAACTCGAATGAGGTCATCGCCAACCGAGCCATCGAGATTTTGGGCGGCGTTATCGGCTCGAAAGACCCGGTTCACCCGAACGATCACTGCAACATGGGCCAGTCGTCGAACGACACATTCCCCACCGCCATGCATATCGCCACGGCCATGAGCGTACGCGATGTGCTGCTGCCGGGTCTTGAGAAGCTGGCTTCGGGCCTGGAACAGAAGGCCACGGAATTCAAAGACATCATCAAGATCGGACGGACGCATACGCAAGACGCGACGCCTTTGACGCTAGGTCAGGAATTTGGCGGTTACGCCCATCAGATCCGTCAGGGAATCGCCCGCGTTCATGCCGCGATGCCGGGGATTTATGAACTGGCGCAGGGCGGTACGGCGGTTGGCACCGGGCTGAATACGCAAAACGGCTGGGGCGAAGCCGTTGCCGGCCACATGGCCGAGATCACCAGCCTGCCCTTTGTGACAGCGCCCAACAAGTTCGAGGCGCTGGCCGCCCATGATGCCATGGTCTTCATGTCCGGCGCTTTGGCGACGATTGCGGGCAGCTGCTACAAGATCGCCAATGACATTCGCTTCCTCGGCTCTGGCCCCCGATCCGGTCTAGGCGAGTTGATCCTGCCTGAAAATGAGCCCGGCTCGTCGATCATGCCGGGCAAGGTAAACCCGACACAAGCCGAAGCACTGACACAGGTCGCAGCCCATGTGATGGGCAACAACGCCGCCATGACATTTGCGGGATCTCAGGGTCATTTCGAGCTGAACGTCTACAACCCGATGATGTCCTATAACCTGCTGCAGTCGATCCAACTGCTGGGCGATGCCGCCGACAGCTTTACCGAGCGTATGCTGCTGGGCATCAAGGCCAACGAGCCGCGGATCGACAAGCTGATGAAGGAATCGCTGATGCTGGTGACCGCATTGGCGCCGACCATCGGCTATGACAACGCCACCAAGGTTGCGAAAACCGCGCATAAGAACGGCACCACCCTCAAGGAAGAAGCCATCGCGCTGGGCTTTGTGGACGAGGCAACCTTTGATGCGGTTGTCCGGCCCGAGCAAATGATCGGTCCGAAAGACTGATGGGCAAGCCGGTCAATCTGAACCGGTATCGAAAGGAAAAAGCGCGGGCCGAGAAAAAGGCCCGCGCGGACCAGAACTCTGTCTCCTTTGGGCGGAGCAAAGCCGAGAAAGACGTCTTGAAACTGCGGCAAGACAAGCAGAAACGCGACCTCGACAATCACGAGTTGGATGAATGAGCGGTCGGCCTGTCAAACGCTCTCTGACCCTCAAAGGACATCGGACATCGGTGTCTTTGGAAGATGAATTCTGGCGAGCCTTTCGCGATATCGCACTTGAAAAAGATCAACCAATCAACGCCTTGGCCGCCGAGATTGATGTTGACCGGGATCCAGAAACGGGTCTTGCCTCGGCCATTCGTGTTTTCATCCTGAATTGGTACCGCAATAAGCTTTGATCCTTGCCAGCCGCGCCCTACTAGGTGTAGCGTTGAGATGGAACAAAAAGGGTACATTCATGAGCAAGACATTGATCGGGCCAGACGGGAAAGCCAGGTGCACATGGTGCATGTCCGCGCCAGAATATCTGGACTATCACGACAATGAATGGGGTTACCCGGTCGCCGATGACCAACGGTTGTTCGAAAAGATCTGCCTCGAAAGCTTTCAGTCCGGTCTCAGCTGGTTGACGATCCTGCGCAAGCGCGAGAATTTTCGCGCAGCCTTTTGTGGCTTTGATTTCAACAAGATGGCCGCGTTTTCTGATGCGGATGTCGAACGTCTGCTGCAGGACACCGGCATCATCCGTCATCGCGGCAAAATTGAGGCTGTCATCAACAACGCGCGTCGGGCGCAGGAGCTGGTCGCCTCTGAAGGCTCCTTTGCGGCCTATGTCTGGCGGTTCGAGCCAGAAACCCCTCCGCCGCCGCAAACCGCCTCAACATCAGCGGAATCCATCGCCATGTCGAAGGATTTGAAGAAACGCGGGTGGAAGTTCGTGGGTCCAACCACCGTCTTCGCTTTTATGCAGGCGATGGGGCTAGTTAACGATCACGCAGAAGGTTGTGCCTTCCGGGAAAAAGCGGCGCAGACGCGCCGCGATTTTGTCAAACCCGTCTGAGGCTTAGCAGGAAGCTTTGAAAATCCTGTCGATGTTCCCGCCCAGGGCTGCGTTGAATTCCGCATCAGTCTGTTGCTTAGACAGCCCTTCGGTCAACGCGCGCGAGAAGGACGCGATCATCTTGCTGTTTTGATCCAGCAGATCACAGGCCTGTTCGGTCGAGTAACCGCCAGACAGGGCGACAACACGTACGACACGCGGGTGATCCGCAACCGTATCATACTGACCCGCAGCGCTGGGTATCGTCAGTTTCAGCATCACATCCTGGCCTTCGCCCAGCTGGTCCAAGTTCTTGATGATCTCTGTCTTCAGAATGTCTTCGGCCTCGGCCTTGGTTTCGGAATGGATGTTCACCTCGGGCTCGATGATGGGAACCATTCCGGCGGCCAGAACTTCGCGTGCTACGTCGAATTGCTGAGCAACCACAGCTGCGATACCTTCGGCATTTGCTTCGTGAATGACCGAGCGTTCCTTGGTCCCGAACACACCTTCAGCCTTGCCTAGAGTTTCTGCCAGACCGGGAATTGGCTTCATCAACTGAACACCATTTGCCTGATCTTCCAAACCTTTATCGATTTTTAGAAACGGCACGATGCCTTTGACCGACCACAAGTAGTCAGCCACTTTGCGGCCTTCGATCTGCTCACCCAGCGTGCGTTCAAACAGGATCGCACCAATCACTTTGTCCTTGGTGAAATCATCCGCCAGAATGATCCGCGCACGCATCTTCTGGATCTCGCCGAACATTTCGGCGTCCGATCCGTAGTCCGAGGCTTCCACGCCATAAAGCGCCAGCGCCTTTGGTGTCGACCCGCCGCTTTGATCCAGTGCTGCGATAAACCCTGCGCCACCTGTCATTTGTGCGCGCTGTTCTGCTTTGGACATAATGCATTCCCGTTCAAAACTGATTCCGTTGTCCTTCGAATACAGTACGGCGTGAGGGGATGGTAGTTTGTTAGCGCTCAACCATACGCAACCAGATGCCATCCTTTGATCTGACGGTCAGATGTGCGACGGGAACAGGTGTTTTGCTGGGGATTGTTTCGAATTTGTAGGCGCGTAGCAGCATGGACAGGATCAGCGGCCCTTCAACCATCGCAAAGCCGGCACCTGTGCAAACGCGGGCGCCGGATGAGAACGGAATGTAAGCCTCTCGCTGACAGGTCTTGCCATTCTCTGTGCTCCAGCGGGCGGGGTCGAACGCATCCGGATTGTCCCATAACCTCTCCTGCCGGTGCAGATGCCAGGGGCTGATGACGATTTGTGAGCCTTTACGGACCTCGCGGTTTCGGAACTGTTCGGGGCACGTAGTCTGCCGCACCATCATCGGGACGGGTGGATAAAGGCGCAGCGCCTCGCGGAAGACATCCCTGCTGATCTTGAGGCGTGACATCGCCGCGAATGTGTGATCGTCCAGCGCCTGTGCCTCGGATGCAACCTTGTTCTGCCACTCGGGATAAAGCGCCATCAGGTATAACGTCCACGCCAGGGCAGAGGCGCTGGTTTCATGCCCTGCCAGAAAGAATATGGCCACCTGATCGACCATCTCATCTGTGCTGAACCGCTTACCCGTATAGGGATCAGGCGTGGTCATGATCTTCGTGGCCAGATCATCTGGTGCCCGGCCCTGTTCGATCGCGTTCGCCCGTTCGGCTGTCAGCCGACCAATCAGTGAGCGAATATCCTGTGCACTTCGGCGGGTGTTCCTGGAATGAAACCGGGGCAACCAGTGTGGCAAAGGCACAAAAGCGGCCAGGTTCAACAAAGGCTGCGCCCGCTGATAGGCGCGGAATTTCTGAAAGACTTCAGTGGCGATTTCGTTCTCGATTGGCACAGAAAACAACGTGCGAAAAATCACATCGGCTGCGGCGTGGCTGGTGATTTCTTCACATTCGATCTGCTGGCCTGTTTTGTCGCGCAGTCTTTCTACGCAGGCCTCGGCAGCCTCTCGCATGGCTGGAAACGTGTCTTTCAGACGACCGCCCTCGAAGGCCGGATCAATAATGCGCCGCTGCCGTTTCCAGGTCTCGCCGTTGGTCAGGAATACTGAGTTACCCAACAACGGCCGCAGCCCTTCGCTGATCCGACTGGATTTTGGAAAATCATCTGGTCTTTTCTTAAGGACTGTATCAATCAGATCAGGCTGGTTGATCATGTAGGATCGAAAGAACGGCGTACGAAACTCAGCCATCCAGGCGCGATAAAGGCGCTGAGGCTGCGCTGATAGCAAATCCTGCCGAAACAGTTTCAGGTAACGCCACAGCGAAACGCGATCCGGGCGGGATTTTGGCTTGGGCGGCGTCATGAGCTAACGTTTCTGTACTTGGAAACCGGGGTTTCGATCCGCGTTTTAGACGGTTGCCGCCCCGCAAATCGCGCACCCAGCGACTGTGGCCCAGCGGTGATGCGGAAATAGTCATAGGTGCCAGGTTGATCAAAAGCACAGAGATATTGGAAATGCAGCCTGAAAAACCTCCAACGCAGCGCGTGCCAGCGCTCAGGTGAAAGCGTTTGTGTAAAGGCTGCCGACAGGACCAAAGGCCAGATCTTATTCGGCCCGGCAACGCCGCTGACCGCGACCGGATCACAAAGCGCAAAGGAACACCCATCACCGGGGGCCGAGACATCCACCCATGTCACCGTGTCTTGCGTCGAAAGAAACCGCAGATCACCCCGCAATTTCGCTGCATCAGGTAGGAAAGAAACCATCGGGACCACCTGCCCCAGGCTCAGGAATGATAACGCTGGACCATGCGACGCTTCCTTTCGGCCACGGATAACATCGGACAATACCGACACGCCAAGATGCGCCCCGGAACTGTGGCCAACGACAAGAACCTCATCCACATCGTCTTTCAAGGATGCGCGGATCAGCCCCGCAAACTCATCCAGACGACTTTGTAGTTCCGTTGGCGTTTCCCCATTCGACCGCGCGGAATAGGCGTAGTCATGCATCAGGTAGTAAGCAAACAAGCGGTTGTCGATCTGGCGGAACCAGCGCAGCAGCGCATAGGCCAAGGCGAGCGCGGGCAACAGCGCCCAAACGCCAATCCAAATCCCCAGTAATGCCGTTACTCCGGCCACAACACCCAATGCGGCAAACAGTTGTAACAGCAGCATCCCGACAGGATAAAGCGCTGCTATCACTGGCCCTTTTCTCAGCTTACGAAGACGTCGCAGCGTTCCGGTTGAGATATAAATCCAGGCCGTGCGGGCAAGCTGTAGGTAGGTCCCCAGGATCGACCCGGACATGCTGTCGCGCACGATGTCAGACCAGACCAGAACCACGATGTCCGTTTGCACCTCAACCCCATCCTGAGTTGAGGTGACATGCCAGCCAAACGGCCCCTCACCCGATTTCGGTGCAATAGAGATGTCATATCCTGAAATCGCAGCCTGTTGGTGGGATTCGGTCCGATACAGCTCACGATAGCGCCTGGCAGGAATCGGGTCGTAGCCGGGGATGTAGAACACCCGCCGCCTGCGCACCTGTGGCTGTTTTGTCTGACTGCTCATGACCTTACCTTCTGCTGCGCAGCTTAACGCAGCATTGCGGCCAAGGTAAGATGGATCAGCCCAGTACCGCCAGCGCCGGGAAAGTTTCCAGCAGCCACCAGCTGAATTCGGTGAACAGACCGGTGATCAACATGATGCCAACAAACAGCAACAGCCCGCCCATCACCTTTTCAATCGTGCCCATATAGGGTTTGATCTTGTTCATCACATGCATCGAGCGGTTCAGGAACATCGCTGCCAGCAGAAATGGAATGCCCAAACCTGCCGCATATACGCCCAGAAGAAGCGTGCCGCGTGCGACCGAGGCCTCAGATGCGGCCAGTGACAGGATCGCGCCAAGCTGCGGTCCAATGCAAGGTGTCCACCCGAAGGCAAAGGCGAGACCCAGAATGTAGGCCCCAAATACGGACCCTCCGGAATCACCAGTTTCGACTCGCGCCTCACGATCCAAGAGCGGGATACGGAACACGTTCAGGAAATGTAGCCCAAAGATGATCACCACCGCGCCGGAAGCTTTGGCAAAAAGCTCCTGATTCTTCAGAACAAACGCCCCAAAGGCCGATGCAGTGAACCCAAGCAGCAAGAAGACGGTCGACAGACCCAGCACAAAAAACAGCGCAGACAGCGTCGCCTTGCGTCGGGCCCGCGCCTCATCCTGCATCTCGTTGATGGTCACACCGCTCATATAGGCCAGATAGGGTGGCACAATCGGCAAAACGCAGGGTGAGAGAAAGCTGATCAACCCGCCGATCATGGCGATGAACATGGCAGGCAGAAGTCCCGCGTCGATGATATCTATTCCGAACATAGACCTGCACATATGGTATGAAAGCGGCTTCGTCACGGGGCCATTCGGTCACAACCTCGTGGTTGCGCGCTGGACACCATGGCAAAGTGGAAATATCTGACCCTTATGTCAAATCCAACCGAGACCCTTGATGCGCTTGGGCTGCTTTGCCCCCTGCCTGTGCTGAAAGCACGGAAACGGCTGAAATCCATGCCCGGCGGAGCGGTGCTGCGCGTATTGGCCGATGACCCGGCCGCAATCATCGATGTTCCGCATTTCTGTACTGAGTCTGGTCACAAACTGGTCTCGCAAGGCGAAGAGAACGGGCATCAGGTCTATCTGATCCAGAAACAAGGCTGATCGCGCCCCGAAGAGGTAACGAAAAAGGCGAGCACCAGGCCCGCCTTTTCGTATTTCGTTTAGCTGCCCAGCGACCACCAACCGCGCCGCTTGGGCTTAGCAGGTTCGCTTGGTTGCTCTGGCTCTTCTGCCACCGTTTCCAGAACGGGTTCGGCCTGAACCTCTTCGGCAACGGGTTCTGCAACCTCTTCCACCGCTGCCGGTTCTTCAGCGGCTACTTCGGGTTCAGCCTGTTCCGGTTCGGGCTCTGCCGGTGCAGGTGTTTCCTCGACTGCTACCTCAGCTACATCGGGCTCTGTCGCAGGCTCTGACGGTTCAACCGACGCTTCCTCAGCCGCTTGCACTTCAGGGTCTTGCTGAACCTCGGCATCCGCCACCTCAACCTCTGCCGCAACGGGTTCGTCGTCTTTTTTCTTGCGACGCGGCGACCGGCGGCGTTTCGGCTTGGCGGTTTTTTCCTCTTCGCCTGTGGCCTCTGGGTCTTCCTGAACGCTTTCTGCTGGGATGTCTTCCGGCGTTACCTCTTCGGGCGTTGCCTCGGACGCGTCAGTCTCGCCATCCTGTTGCTCGGCAGAATTTCCACCCTTCTTGCGGCGACGGCGGCGGCGTTTGCGCTTGGGCTTGACCTCTTCTTCGACCTGAACGGTTTCGTCCTCGACCTCGTCCCCATCGGTCTCGTCAACCATATCCATCAGCGACGCATCAACAGATACGACCGGGGCTGTCGCCTCGGGCACAATCCGGCTGGCCGTCTTGAATTTCTCCATCGAGAAATCCGGGCTGACCAGATGCAAATCCCCTTCAACGCGGACCGAAAGACCATAGCGGGCCTCGATCTGAGCGATATGCTCGCGCTTCTGGTTCATCAGGAAGTTGGCAATGCCAACCGGGCAACGCACCAGAACCTCGCGCGAGCGGCGACGGGTGCCTTCCTCTTCGATCTGACGCAGAATCGAAAGCGCCATATTGTCATCCGAGCGGATCAGACCGGTGCCATGACAATGCGGGCACGGCTGCGTGGTCGCCTCCAGCATGCCGGGGCGCAGACGCTGGCGCGACATCTCCAGCAGTCCAAAACCCGAAATACGGCCCACTTGAATGCGCGCACGGTCGGTTTTCAGCTTGTCTTTCAGGCGCTTCTCGACAGCCGAGTTATTCTTGCGCTCGTCCATATCGATGAAATCGATCACAATCAGACCGGCAAGGTCGCGCAAACGCAACTGGCGTGCCACTTCCTCGGCAGCCTCAAGGTTGGTTTTCAGCGCCGTTTCCTCGATCGAGCCTTCCTTGGTCGCCCGGCCTGAGTTCACATCGACCGCTACCAGCGCTTCGGTCACGCCGATCACGATGTAGCCACCGGATTTCAGCTGAACGGTCGGGTTGAACATCCCCGCCAGATAGCTTTCCACCTGATAGCGCGCGAACAGAGGCAGCGCGTCCTCATACCGTTTCACGTTCTTGGCGTGCGACGGCATGATCATCTTCATGAAGTCCTTGGCGATGCGATACCCACCCTCGCCTTCGACCAGAACCTCATCAATGTCACGGTTATACAGATCTCGGATCGACCGTTTGATCAGATCGCCTTCTTCATAGATTTTCGCAGGCGCGATGGATTTGAGCGTCAGCTCGCGGATCTGCTCCCAGAGACGCTGCAAATACTCATAGTCGCGCTTGATCTCGGATTTTGTACGCTTGGCTCCTGCGGTCCGGATGATCAATCCAGCGCCTGTTGGTACATCAATCTCAGCAGCGATTTCCTTCAGTTTCTTACGATCAGGTGCGTTGGTGATCTTACGGCTAATGCCGCCGCCACGGGCTGTGTTCGGCATCAGAACACAATAGCGCCCTGCCAGAGACAGGTAGGTGGTCAGAGCCGCGCCTTTGTTGCCGCGTTCTTCCTTCACGACCTGTACCAGCAGAACCTGACGGACTTTGATGACTTCCTGAATTTTGTACCGGCGCGGGCGGGGCTTACGCGGCGGGCGAATATCTTCGCTGTCATCCTCGTCAGCCACAGATTCGATGGATGCGTCTTTTTCAGCCGCGTCCGTCAGTGCTTCACCCTCTTCACCTTCATCGGTATCAGAGTCAGGTTTCGCCTCTTCGATCTCGTTGGAAGGCTCCACCTGTTCAGGTTCCACGGTCTCTTCAACCACAGCTTCTGCTTCGGCCTCAGATGCTTCTTCCGGCGCAGTGTCTTCCACGCCCTCTTGCGCTACCTCCTCGGCAACCGCATCATCGGAGGTCTCAACCTCATCAACCGGTTCTTCGACGGGTTTTTCGGCGACACGATCCGCCGGCGAGGTTCCTTCCTCAACCGCCAGGTCCGCTTCTTCACCCTCTTCCAGGTCGATGGTTTCCATGCCGGTCGGTTCGTTCGACACTTCAATCGACTCAACCGCATCATCGGATTTCACATCCGCCGCTTTGGCGCGCGAGCGGCGGCGCTTTTTCGGCTTGACCTCTTCCGCCTCATCCCGCGCCTTCATGGCCTCAGCATAGGCGCGCTCTTCCTCCATCAGCGCCTCACGGTCAGCGACGGGGATCTGGTAGTAGTCAGGATGAATCTCGGAAAACGCCAGGAATCCATGCCGGTTCCCGCCATAATCCACAAAGGCCGCCTGCAGTGACGGCTCGACCCGGGTTACTTTTGCAAGATAGATGTTGCCAGCAAGCTGGCGCTTGTTTTCGGATTCAAAATCGAACTCCTCGACCTTGTTTCCGTCGACCACCACGACGCGGGTTTCCTCCGCGTGGGTGGCATCGATAAGCATTTTCTTAGCCATGTGTCCTTGGTGCACCGCGCCAAACGCGTTGTCCTGACCCGTCCAGGCGGACAGGCGCATTTGGGAAGGTGTCTTGTCAGGGCGATATCAGACGGCGCGCGGCAGGGTCTGGCGCTCTGGCCCCCTGCCCGGTTTCTCAAACGTTGCGCGCGCGTCATCGCGGTTCTTCTCCGACAGGCGCGGCTCACCGCTGCCTGCCCATTTATTCCTTTCGCCCGACGCATCGGGCTCAGGCACTCCACTGCCCCGGGGAAAGGGGCACAATCGGTCTGCTTTGCGATGAAAACCAACGTTCACCTTCGGCAAAACAGCGAAACTCAAAAAATCGGGACTTAAAGACACGAAAAAGGTCCGGCCCGTCCGGACACAATAAAAGCAGTCCTGTGGAAAACACAATGGGCAAACTGCATCCCGCACACAAACGCTGTGCAGGATCTCTTCATCTGGCTACAAATACCTGGAGGGTGAATTGGGCAGTAAGGCTCAAGAGGGGGCTGACCCCCCTCCCCTTGCTCACAAATAATCCGACCGTTGAAGCCCGTACTTCGCCATTTTCTCGTTCAGCGTCCGGCGTGGCAGACATAGCTCTTCCATTACCGACGCGATCGACCCCTTGTGGCGGCGCATGGTGTTGTCGATCAGCATCCGCTCGAACGCTTCGACATATTCCTTCAAAGGCTTACCTTCGGTGGTCATCACCGGCTGCATTTCCTCGTGATCCGACATCAGCAATGACGCAATCGTGCCCGACCCACGCCGCGATTGCAGCACGGCGCGTTCGGCGATGTTGATCAATTGACGTACATTGCCCGGCCACGGGGCCTGCAACAATTGTGCGGCTTCCTGCGCACTGACCTGCGGTGCCTCGCAGCCGTATTCCTCGGCAAACTGCTCGCTCAGGCGCGTGAACAGCGTTAGAATATCTTCGCCCCGCTGCCGCAGTGGCGGCATGGTGATACGCAAGGCCGCCAGCCGATAGAACAGATCAGGCCGCAGCACATCTTCCGAGGTCTTACCGGCCTCCTGGAGGTTCGAAATGGCAACGATCCGCGTTTCTGCCGGGGTGCCCTGTTCGTTCATCACGCTCAGCAGGCGCGCCTGCAGCGTGTCGCTCAGCGCTTCGACGTCTTCCAGAACCAGTGTTCCACCGCGCGCCTCTTCAATCGCGGGCAGTTGCGCGTCCTCGGGCATCATCGGCCCGAACAGGCGTTTGGACAAAGCCTCTTCTTCCAGCGCCGCGCAGGAGACCAGAACGAATTTCTTGCCCGCCCGGCTGCCCACCGCGTGCAGAGCGTGCGCAACAAGGGTCTTACCCGTCCCGGTTTCACCGTCGATTAGCACATGGCCATCGGCTTGACCAAGATCCAGAATATCTTCGCGCAAACGCTCCATCACAGGGCTGGCGCCGATCAGCTTATTCATGATCTGCGTACCACCCGATAGCTCTTGGCGCAGGGCTCGGTTGTCCAAGGTCAGACGGCGGGCATTGCTGGCCCGCTTAGCCAATTCCGACATGCGGTCCGGGTTAAAGGGTTTCTCAAGGAAATCGAACGCGCCAACGCGCATCGCCTCAACCGCCATCGGGACATCCCCATGGCCAGTGATCATGATGACCGGTAGAGTGCTGTCTGCCCCCATCAGCTTCTTCAGCAATTGAATGCCGTCCATGCCGGGCATCTTGATGTCCGAGATCACAATACCCGGATACTCTGGCCCCAGAACCTTCAGCGCATCCTCAGCGCTGGCAAAGGTTTCGGTGTCATACCCTGACAATGCCAGCCATTGGCTGATCGACTGGCGCATGTCCTGTTCATCATCAACAATGGCGATCTTCATGGCTTGGGCCATAGTCTTCCCTTTTATTCTGCGGCCTCAAGGCCGTCGCTGCCCAAGATGGGCAATTGCATTTCAAACACCGCGCCGCCGTGCTGGCCGTTGCGCGCAGTCAGCCGTCCGCCATGGTCGTTCACGATCCCGGACGAGATGGCAAGCCCCAGCCCGACGCCATCGCCAGGCTGCTTGGTAGTATAGAACGGCTCGAACAGATTCTCGATGTCATCGATCCCATAGCCATTGTCGCGCACGGTCAGCACCGCCATATCTCCCGCCGCCAGGATGATCTCCACATCCGGCTCTGCCACCGATTTGGTGGCGTCCAGAGCATTGCGCAACAGGTTGACCATGACCTGTTCGATCCGCATCCGATCTCCGTTCACCAGCACGGGCTCCTCGGGCAGAATCTGAGTGATCTTAACATGTCTTTGCCGCAACTGCGGCTCCATCATCGACAGCGACGAGGCCAGCGCCTCCCCTAGATTTACGGGCGAAAACGCATCCGCCCCCTTGCGTGCATAGGATTTTAGTTGCCGGGTAATCGCGCCCATCCGCTCGATCAGACCGTCGATGCGGCCAAAGCTGGCCAATGCCTCCTCGGGCCGGTTTCGGCGCAACAGCAGCCGCGCACCCGCCAGATAGGTTTTCATTGCAGCCAGCGGTTGATTCAACTCGTGACTCACCGCTGCTGACATCTCTCCCAATGCCGCCAATTTCGAGCTTTGGGCAAGCGTCTGTTCGGCCAAATCCAGCGTCTTTTCAACCCGTTCCCGCTCAGCAATTTCCCGCTGTAGCCTTGTGTTCAATGCGCGAAGCTCTGCCGACTCGCGCTGAAAAAGCGTCATCCGCAAGGTGGCCCGACGGCTGAGCGCATAGAAGGCAAGCGCCAGAAGAATCGCAAATCCCATAATCTCGAGCGCCAAAACGCTGTTCACCCGCTCGCGCACCGACTCGAATGTGGTGAAGGATGTCATCTGCCAGCCGCGAAACGGAATGCGTTTTTCCATCCGCATCACCGCCTCACCCTGAAGATAGGCATCCGGTGGCAGCGCGGTCCAATCCGTGGTCACGCGGATCGCGCGTTGAATGGCGCTGAGCGGTGGTTGGCGCAGCATCGCCGCCTCTTCATCCAACCCGCGCCATTGTGGTTCGGTCGACAGGATGATGTTGCCAGCGCTGTCAGTGACCAGCACCGCATGTGCAATCCGCGCCCAGGCAGTTTCGAACTTCTGCAGATCGACCTCGACCACGATCACGCCGAGTATGTCCGAGTTGCCCTGGATACGGCGTGAATAGACAAAACTATAGCCACCGGCCTCACGCGGGATGACCGAGAAAATCGTCGAATTTGACCGTATCGCATCAACGAAATAAGGCGCGTTGCGATGTGCCTCGCCCAAACGGTTGCGATCAGTGGCGGCAACTGACCGCCCATCACTGTCAAGCAGCATCAGCGACGCAGCGCCAATCTCTTCCACAAATGAAATCAGGCGCTGGGTCGACAGCGTATAGTCGCTGGAGCGCAGGGCGGAAATCAGCGTCGGATCGCGTGCCAACAATTGCGGCACAATGGCATTGCGGCGTAGCTCACTGACTAGGTTGCCCGAGTCGAGTGTCAGCCTGAGCTCGGCCCGATTTCGCGTATCTTGGGTAAAACGATCCGTCAGCAAACGGTTCGTTGTCCAGACCGTTACAACCGTGGCGGCCAATAGGACAAAAACGGCCAGTCGCAATCGCCAACCAAGCGGCGCGCCGCGAAAGGGTCGTAGAAGTTTGGACCAGCCAGTGCGAACCTCTGTACTCATCCCCAGAAGGTACGCGCGCTATGATCTGACCTCAAGTCACGCTGGCGACAGGACGCCCGACAATGCGCGGAACAATGCCGTACCGTCGGTGCCACCATGCCCCTGATCCGCGGCCCGTTCCGGATGCGGCATCATGCCGAGAACGCGGCGATTTTCCGACAGGATGCCCGCGATATCCCCGACCGAGCCATTCGGATTCTCGGTATAGGTGAACGCGACGCGGTCCTGGTCCCGCAGCGTGGACAATGTATCGTCATCGGCGAAATAGTTGCCGTCATGATGGGCAATCGGGATTCCGATCACGTCACCTGCGTTGTAGCCTTCGGTGAACGGGCTGCTGCTGGTTTCAACTTTCAGGCCCACGGTCTTGCAGATGTATTTCAGGCCCGCATTTCGCAGCAATGCGCCCGGCAGAATTCCGGTTTCGGTCAGGATCTGGAAGCCGTTACAGACCCCCATTGCATACCCGCCGCGTTTGGTGTGATCGACCACCGCCTGACAGATCGGCGACTGGGCCGCGATGGCTCCACAGCGCAGATAGTCGCCATAGGAGAATCCGCCCGGAACACCGACGATATCAACGCCGTCAGGCAGCGTCGCATCCTTGTGCCAGACCATATCGACCTGAAAACCGGCTTGCTTGAAAGCCACAGCAAGATCCCGGTCGCAATTCGATCCGGGAAAGACGATAACGGCAGCGCGCATGGCAAACCCTCCTTATGAGCCTGGATCAGACCAGTTCGATCTCGTAACGCTCGATGACCGTATTAGCCAACAGCTTTTCACACATCTCGGTCACATCCGCCTCGGTCGCGCCGTCTGCAAGCTCCAGATCGATCACCTTGCCCTGCCGAACGCCTTCGACCTGATCAAAGCCCATGGCGCCTAGTGCGTGCCGCACCGCCTCGCCCTGGGGGTCAAGCACCCCATTCTTGAGCATCACATGCACCCGTGCTTTCATTTTCGCAACTCCACCTGGGGGCCGCAGGTCGGCCCTATTCCGTTGCGCGGGGGATAGCGTGGTTGGGTGCGTTGAACAACCCTGTATGATCCGCAGTTTGCCGCAGGTGGTGCCCTAGCCGTCACCCTTGGACAATGCAGGATAATGCGCATCAATCGCATGGAATGTGCCGGTCAAAACCATCTCGACCGCAACGGCCATTAACAATATCGCCATGATACGGGTCACAACGTTGATCATCGTCTCGCCTACAAGGCGCGAGATTTGGTCTGCGAACAACAATCCCAACCCGACAATTGCACAGGCAATCAATATGGCAGCACCCAGCGTCAGGATTTCCTTACCGTCAGACAGCTGATGCGAAAACACAATGGTAATTGCAATCGTGCCGGGTCCGATGGTCAAAGGGATCGCCAGCGGAACAACAGCAAAGTTCAGCTTTCTTTGATGTCCGTCCGCTACGGCGGCCTGATCGCCAGGGGTGCGATCCTCGGCCTTCAGCATCGACATACCTATTCCGAAAATGATGATACCGCCCGCGATCCGGAAAGACGGGACATCTATTCCAAAAATCCCAAGGATTCTTTCGCCTGTCAGCACGGCGGCCAACGCGATTATCGTGACAGAAATCGCAACAACAATCGCAACATGACGCCGTTCCGCTGCAGAACAGTTCTTGGTCATGCTCAGAAAGATCGGAATGTTATAGAGCGGGTTAAAAATTGCCAGCACAGCGGCCAGGAACTTCAGGAAAACTGCCTGATCGAACAATTCCGTCATGCGTTAGATCACCCCGATCGCAAGCTATTTGGCTGCTTGCATCCAAACATGATCAGGAACGCATAAGCTGTCAAACGTTCTGAAACAGAAAAAGCGCCGCTAAGGATAAGCGGCGCCTTCATGGAATTCAGACCAATATCGCTTAGTTGATCAGCGTCGGCTTGGTCACATTGCTTTGGGGAAGAACGCCCAGACGACGCGCGACCTCGGAATAGGCATCTGTCAGATTGCCCAGATCGCGGCGGAAGACGTCTTTGTCCAGTTTCTGGCCTGTTTCAATATCCCACAGGCGGCAGCTGTCGGGGCTGATCTCATCGGCGACGATCAATCGTTGATAGTCACCATCAAAGACGCGGCCGATCTCGATCTTGAAGTCGATCAGTCGAATGCCAACGGCCATCATGACACCGCTCATGAAATCGTTCACGCGGAGGGCAAGGCTAAGGATATCTTCCATATCCTGCTGGCTGGCCCAGCCAAAGGCGGCGATATGTTCCTCGGTGACCAAAGGATCACCCAGAGCATCGTCTTTGTAGCAATATTCGACAATCGGGCGCGGCAGCTGCGTGCCTTCGGCGATGCCAAGACGCTTCGACATGGTCCCGGCAGCATAGTTGCGCACGATGATTTCCAGCGGCACAATTTCGCAATTGCGCACCAGCTGTTCCCGCATATTCAGGCGACGGATGAAATGGGTCGGCACACCGATCTGGTTCAGACCATTCATGAAGAATTCAGACAGGCGGTTATTCAGAACGCCCTTACCGTCGATCACGTCCTTCTTCTCCGCGTTGAACGCGGTGGCGTCATCCTTGAAATACTGCACGATTGTCCCCGGTTCAGGACCTTCATACAGAATCTTGGCTTTGCCTTCGTAGATTTTCTTGCGACGCGCCATAAGCGACCTTTCCAGTCTGAGCAGTGGGAATGAGTCCCGCCGGTTGGCGCCCTCATAGTCCATGCCCCCCTTCCCCGCAAGTTTGCAAGGCAGCGAGACTTTGACACAGCGCAAATCCCTTGCACCCGTGCTGCCGTATGGTCATATCATCAACAGAGTAATCGCAACCCAAGAGGTCCCTGTCTCATGACCACCTTTGACGAACGTGAAAATGCGTTTGAAACGAAATTTGCGCATGACGAAAAAATGCAGTTCATCGCCCGTATGCGCCGCAACCGGTTCATGGCTGTCTGGGCCTCGACCCTGAAAGGCGAAACCGTAGAACAGGCGCGCAAATACGGTCAGGAGCTGGTTCAAACCGACCTGAAGCACGTCAACGAAGATGACGTCGTCAATGCGGTCAAAGGCTACTTGGGCGATCTTGCCGATGAAGCCAAAATTCGCGCAAAGATGGCGGAACTTCTGGTCGAAGCCAAAGAACAAGTGGTGGCCGAGGCCGACATCTAAGTCTCTTTGCAGCACCGCTCATGATGTTCATGAGTATTATGAATTTGATTCGACGCCCCGGTCATGTGACACGGGGCGCCTGTTATTCATAATGGCGCTTTGCGCCAATTTTCGGGCTTCTCTCATGACAAATGCGCTCACCGACCTTCTAAACACCGCCGACATAATTCTGGCCGATGGTGCAACGGGGACCAACCTGTTCAACATGGGTCTGCAATCGGGTGATGCGCCCGAGCTTTGGAACGTGGATTCACCTGAAAAAATCAAGGCTTTGTATCAGGGCTGGGTCGATGCTGGCAGCGATCTGTTCCTGACCAACACATTCGGCGGAACAGCGGCGCGTTTGAAACTGCATGATGCGCAGAACCGCGTGACCGAGTTGAACCGGATCGGGGCCGAGCTTGGCCGCGAAGTGGCCGATGCGTCCGGGCGCACCGTTATTGTGGCCGGTTCTGTCGGACCAACGGGCGAGATCATGGAACCGGTCGGCAGCCTGTCGCACAGCGACGCGGTCGAGATGTTTCACGAGCAGGCCGCCGCATTGAAAGAAGGCGGCGCAGATGTCCTGTGGGTCGAAACCATAAGCGCCCCAGAAGAATTTCGCGCGGCGGCCGAGGCCTTTGCACTGGCCGACATGCCATGGTGCGGCACCATGAGCTTTGACACTGCAGGTCGCACGATGATGGGCGTAACCTCCGCCGATCTGGCGCAGCTGGTTGAAACTTTTGAGAACCCGCCACTGGCCTTTGGGGCCAATTGCGGCACCGGCTCATCGGATATTATGCGCACCGTTCTGGGATTTGTAGCGCAGGGCACTCAGCGCCCGCTGGTGTCCAAAGGGAATGCAGGCATCCCGAAATATGTAGATGGCAGCATCAAGTATGACGGAACGCCTGATCTGATGGCCCAGTACGCCGTCATGGCGCGGGATGCGGGCGCAAAGATCATCGGCGGTTGCTGTGGCACAATGCCTGCCCATGTCGCGAAAATGCGCGAGGCGTTGGATACGACCCCAAGGGCCGAACGCCCGACGCTGGATCAGATCACCGATGCGTTGGGGCCATTTTCGTCGGCCTCGGACGGTACTGGAGAGGAAGCGGCCCCGGAACGGCGCACGCGTCGGCGCCGCCGGGCCTGATTGCGCTCAGCGCCCCTCGAACTTGGCGGGGCGCTTCTCCAGAAAGGCCACCACACCTTCGGCAAAGTCACGCGAGCGCCCGCATTCACCTTGCAAGCTCGCCTCGGTCTTGAGCTGCTGGGTCAGCGTGTTTTCATATGTACCGCGCAGGGCCGTTTTTATGGCCGCGAAGCCAGCCGTTGGGCCATTCGCCAAATACTCGGCGCGCTTGCGCCAATGCGCGGCGAAATCATCATCGGCGACCGCTTCCCAGATCAGGCCCCAGTCATCGGCCTGACGGGCACTGATCTTTTCGGCAAAAAGCGCTGCGCCCATGGCCTTGGCCAAACCCATCTGGCGCGGCATGAACCAGGTGCCACCAGCATCAGGCAACAGGCCGATCCGGGCAAAGGCCTGCAGGAAGTATGCGCTTTCACTTGCGATCACCACATCGGCGCATAAGGCAAGGTTTGCCCCTGCCCCCGCAGCCGCGCCGTTTACTGCTGCAATGGTTGGCACCGGGCAATCGTGGATCGCTTCGAGCATCGGTTCATATTCGTCGCGCAAGGACCGCTCCAGGTCGATTTTTCCGGTTGATGAGGCGTCGCCAAGATCCTGACCCGAGCAAAAAGCCGGTCCAGCCCCTGTCAGCACCACGCAGCGCGCATTGCGAGCAGCCTCTTTCATCGCATGGGTGATCTCTGCCCGCATCTGAGTGGTCAGTGCGTTCATTTTGTCCGGGCGGTTGAATGTCAGAACGGCCAGACCGTCAGTGATATCCAACAGGATCGTTTCGTAATTCATGTAAAGCCTCCCCTCGCGCCAGGTTTTGCGAACCCTGACCTATTCGAACAACAAGGGAAAGTGGAACCGAACGTCAGCCGTCGAGAATCTTGCGCAGCCGCTCTTTTTCTTCATCGCTGAGCGTATCATCAGCCTCAACTGCTTGAGCCCTTGACCGATTGCGGACAAACGCCCATCCCATGCCCGCTGCAGCCAACAACATGAACGGCCCTGCAAGCCACAGCACTAGGTTGGCGCCTGAAATTTGCGGCCTAAGAAGCACGTATTCACCATATCGGTCGACGATAAAGGCCATCGCTTCTTCGTCAGTATCTCCGGCAACCAGACGCTCGCGGACCAAAAGACGCAGATCGCGAGCCAGATCCGCGTTGCTTTCATCAATGCTTTCGTTCCGGCAGACCAGACACCGCAATTCGGCGCTCAGATCACGTGCCCGCTGTTCAAGAACCGGATCATCAAGAACTTCATCGGGCTGGACAGTATATGCCGGGGCAGCCCACAGAATTAGGATCAGTATCAGGCGTTTCATTCCGCAGGCACCCCGGACGCAGGCGTCTTACGTGCGCCAGCAGCCACCCGAAAGCGCCGATCGCACAGGCTGAAAACGCCACCCAACGCCATCAAGATACATCCTGCCCAAATCCAGTTGGCGAAAGGTTTGATATAGGTCCGCACCACCCAACCCCCATCGGCCTGTTGGTCCCCGATCACCACATAGAGGTCTCGCCAAATGCGATAGTCAATCGCGGCTTCGGTCGTGGGCATACGTGCAACCGGATAATCCCGCTTTTCAGGATGCAGCATTCCCAAGGACCGACCGTTTGTCTCGACCGAGATATCGGCCATGGTCGAGAAATAGTTCGGCCCTTGAACACGCCGCACATCTTCCAGCGTCAGGGTGAACTGTCCAACTTCAAAAGGTGCTCCGGGCTGGGCAACACGGATGTCTTCAACCTCCCACGCGGTCAGGCCAGCAATCGCAAAGATCGTGACACCCAAACCGGTATGGGCAATCGCCTTACCCCAATCCGCACCGGGCAGGCGGAACAAGCGCCTGAGGCTGCCCTCTCGGCCCGTGCGGCTCCAAAGATCGATGATTGCGCCGCAGGTGATCCAGACCCCAAGAAACAACCCCACAGGCCCCAGCGCGCTGCGGCCTGTCTGCATGGCCCAAACCAGCAGCGCCAAAGCCAGCGCCAGCAGGAACGCATAGCGCAAAGACCATGCGGTTTTTCCAAGTCTGCCGCGCTTCCAAGGGAGCAATGCACCGATTGGCAGAACTAGCCCCAGCAGCACCATGAAGGGAGTGAAGGCAAAGTTGAAAAACGGCGGCCCGACCGAGAGCGTCCGGTCAAACATCATCTCGGCGACCATTGGCCACATCGTTCCCACGAAGACCACGAAACAGCTGACCGCCAGCAGGACATTGTTTACCACCAGCGCGCTTTCGCGGCTGACGACGCCAAAAACACCCTTGGCCTCCATCGTCTGGGCGCGGGCCGCGAACAGGGTCAGCGCACCGCCGGTGAAAAAGACCAGAATCATCAGAATGAACACACCCCGCTCCGGGTCGGTGGCAAAGGCGTGGACCGATGTCAGAAGCCCCGAGCGGACAATGAATGTTCCAATCAGCGAGAATCCGAAGGCGATGATCGCCAGAAGAATGGTCCAGCTTTTCAACGCCTCACGTTTTTCAACAACGATGGCCGAATGCAACAATGCTGCCGCCAGCAACCAGGGCATGAACGAGGCGTTTTCAACCGGGTCCCAGAACCAGAACCCGCCCCAGCCAAGCTCGTAATAGGCCCACCAGGACCCAAGTGCGATACCAATCGTCAGAAACACCCAGGCCGCCAGTGTCCACGGCCGAACCCACCGACCCCAGGCCGCATCAACCCGACCTTCGATCAGTGCTGCAACGGCAAAACTGAACGACATGCTCAGGCCCACATATCCCAGATACAGAAACGGCGGGTGAAACGCCAAGCCGGGGTCCTGCAGCAGCGGGTTTAGATCACGCCCATCAAATGGCGCAATTGCCAGCCGATCAAATGGGTTCGATGTAAACAGAATAAACGCAAAAAACGCTACGGCGACGGCCGATTGAACCGCCAGAACACGCGCTTTCAAGGTAGGTGGTAGCCCGCCGCCAAACAGCGCCGCCATGGCCCCGAACAAGGTCACGATCAGAACCCATAACAGCATAGATCCTTCGTGGTTGCCCCAGGTTCCGCTGATCTTATAGATCATCGGTTTCGCCGAATGACTGTTCTCCACCACGATCCGAAGCGAGAAGTCCGAGGTTGTGAATGCCCAGACCAGCGCCCCAAAGGAAAACGCCGTCAGCAGAAATTGAGAGATCGCCGCAGGTTCGGCAAAGACCATCCATCCGGTCCAGCGTTTCGCGGCCCCGATCAGGGGGACCACGCTTTGAACGATGGCAATCATAAAGGCGAGGATGAGGGTGAAGTGACCAAGCTCTGTAATCATGCCTCAGGATATATCGCTCAGCTACGTGCTGCGCCAATCACTTTCGCCCAATTCTTCCGAACATAGTGTCGCGGCTCAGGCGTGCCTCAGCCGTTTCCATTCGGTCAAGGCCGGATTCTCATCCGCTTGTGCGACCTCAATCTGCAAACCCGCATCCGGACCCGGATCAGCAATGCCTGGGCTGTCACTGCGCATCTGAGCCAGGCTGCGCAGATTGGCCAGCACCTTGGGTGCACGCATCATCGTATCCGAAATCTCACGCTGCAACTCCTGCGCCTTGGCCTGATGGCGCGCTCCGAAATAGAACGAAACGATCACACCCAAAAGCCACCATAGCGGTTCCGGCACCAGCGCAATGCCCTGCATCCGGGCCGCAAACCACAAAGGATCAATCATTGCAGCCACAAACAAGCCCAACGTCCCCAACGCCAGCGCTGGGCGGGGCAAACGGTTCAAACCATCCATAAATCGGTCAAAACTGCCCTTGCGCGGCACCTGAAACTCTGCCCCGAACTGCGCCATCGCCTGGCTTTGAACCGTCAATGCCCGTTGCGCACCCTCTTCGGCGTTTTCCCGAAAAACCTCTGCCGTTTCACGCACAACATTGCGCCCGCCACCAAACAGAAAACCCAGAATGCCCGATATCAGCCCCATGCTGCGACCCTTTCCTGAAACTGCGCTTCGCTCAGGTGGTACTTCGAAGAAAGGAACTCCTCGGCGCGTTTGATCCACCCCCCTTTGCCTCCCGCACGGCTACGCGCATATTTGCGCGAGGCAGGCCTGCGATCGGCCAAACGAAAATAGTAATTCCGTCGCGCCACCCCATATGCATCGCGCAAGGCTAACTCCCCCGGCAGGGCCGCCTGCGCGCAGACGCGCGTGGTCTGCGGACCGATCACGCCGTCCACTGCGACGTCAAACCCCATTTCGCGCAACAAACGCTGCAGGATTTTCACGGCCTGGCTGCCCGCATTGACATACATGTCAAAAACCGACGCGTGCAGTACCACGGGCAACTCTGAAATCCGAGGTTTTTCAAAGTAATGCCGTACAAAGATATCGATTGCTTGTTGCTTGCTCAGCGCCCTCACGTCGCGTGTGTCAATCTGCCCGTCACCCGTCAGATCAAGTCCCAAGCGCCGCATGGTGTGAATGGTCACACCGTAATTCGTCGCACCACCGGGATCATCCGGATCATCCACAAATCCACCTTCGCGCGCTACAATCTCTGTCGCTATATCCCGAACCGTCTGCATGTCGTCCCCCGAATGCTCTGTCAGGTGAAACGGTCCGTCAGTAAGCTTAATATCCTCAAACAACACAGGGCGCTGCTCGCCCTTGCGCGCAACGCCCCCTGTTCTTCTGTTCAACAATACCTCCGCCGGAGGCACGAGCAGCGCTGCGTTCAACTGTCGCTGGGCTCTTGATAAACGCCTTGTTCTTTCAGCGCGTCCATCACTTCTTTCGGCATATAGGTCTCGTCATGTTTGGCCAGGATTTCAGTCGCTTCAAACACACCGTTCACGTAACGCCCGGTCCCAACCATCCCCTGGTTTTCCGAAAACAGATCGGGCAATACACCGGTGAAGGCCACAGGCACGCTTTCACCACCATCGGTGATGACAAAGCGCACAGTCTCGCCCTGCCCACGCTGGATCGAGCCTTCCGCGACCAGGCCGCCAATCCGGAAAACTTCCGTAGGCTCGGGCGGCTCGGCGATCACTTCGCTTGGCGACCGGAAGAAATTGATCCCATCCTGTAAGGCCCACCCAATCAACGCCGTTGAGGCCGCCAAAGCAACCACCGCGACCAGAATAACCTGTATCCGACGACGTTTCTTGAGCGATTTCATACCGTCCTCACGGGAAAAGCGGGGCCATTATCAGGCCTTTGGTTTCGTCCTCACCTAACATCAGATTGGCGTTCTGCAAGGCCTGACCACTGCTACCTTTTGTCAGGTTATCCAATGCCGCAACCACGATCGCACGCCGCTCGATCCGATCAGCGACCACACCGATATGGCAGAAATTCGAGCCGCGCACATGGTGGGTCGATGGAGCCTCGCCCATTGGCAGCACTTCGATGAAAGGCTCGTCCGCATAGGCCTTCACAAGCGTTTCATAGACGCTTAGCGGATCGCCCTTTAGGTAGCTGGTCGCCAGAATACCCCGATTGGCCGGGATCAGGTGGGGCGTAAACTGTATATGCACGGTCCGGCCAGCAAGTCTGGAAAACTCCTGATCAAACTCCCCCAGATGCCGATGCGTGCCTCCGACAGCATAGGCATTTGCGCCCTCGCTCAATTCAGCATGCAACAGGTTTTCCTTAAGCGACCGCCCTGCCCCGGACACTGCGCATTTCAGGTCCAGAACGATATCATCCAGATCAATCACTTCGGCAGTAATCAGCGGCCGCAGCACATATTGCCCGGTTGCCGCGTTGCACCCCGTGCCAGCAACCAGCCGCGCAGTGCGGATGTCATCCCGATAGAACTCGGTCAGTCCATAAATAGCTTCTTCCTGATGCTCCAACGCGCTGTGTGGGTTACCATACCATTTCTCATACTCATCCGGGTCCTGCAGCCGGAAATCTGCAGACAAGTCGATAATCTTCAGGTTTTTTGGCAGTTCCCGGATCACCTCCTGACTGGTCTTATGCGGCAAGGCGCAGAAACACAGATCGATCTGAGAAAAATCGATTTCCGAGATCTTGCACAGATCCGGCAGGTCCATGTGGCGCAGATGCGGGAAGACCTGCGCCATAGACAGCCCGGCTTTGCGCTCGGCGGCCAGGGCAACGATGTCCATATTCGAATGCTCTGCAATCAGCCGCACCAGTTCAGCGCCGGTATATCCAGAGGCACCCAGAATTGCGATTTTATGGGTCATATCAGACCTCTTCTTTTCATGTGTCACGGGATGTGACCGCCGATGTGACGGTCTTTATATTCAGAATTCCGGAAAGGATGCGCCTTGACCTAGGTCAGGCCGCCTCGAACGTGATTTGTCGTCGGAGGAACTGGGTCGCACGGTCGCTGACAAAACCCGGCTTACCCGTGGTCAGGAACCCGCCAGCGCCCTCGCCCAGCATATTCAGGTGGCGCTGCAGATAGTCCGCCAGGCTTTCGGCAACCAGATCACCCTGGCTGAACACTTGCACATCCGGGCCCAAAGCCGCCTGAAAGGTTTCGGCCATCAACGGGTAATGTGTACAGCCCAGAATGGCGGCCTGAGGGTCTGGCATCTTCCGCTTCAGCGCATCCACATGGCTGCGCACCAGCGCTTCGGCCAGGATCATATCGCCATCTTCGATGGCATCGACCACACCGCCGCAGGCCTGCGCCTCGACATCTACACCAATCGCCCGGAACGCCAATTCCCGCTGAAACGCGCGACTGGATACGGTGGCTGGTGTTGCGAACAGCGCCACATGCTTGACGGCCACTTCACGCGGGGGTGAATTGTCGCCCCATTGCCGTTCTGTCAGCGCCTCGATCAGGGGCACAAAGACGCCCAGAACCCGCTTGCCCTCGGGCACACCGGCCTCCTGCATCCGCCGCAGCGCCGCCGCACTTGCGGTGTTGCAGGCCAGAATCACAAGATTGCAGCCGCGATCCCACAGGTCGTGCACGGCCTTACGGGTCAGCTGATAGATATCGTCGGAATCGCGCACGCCATAAGGCGCATGCGCACTGTCCGCATAATACAAGAAATCAACGTCCGGCAGGTGTTTCTGCGCGGCGTTCAAGACGGTCAGACCGCCCAAACCGGAATCAAAGATGCCTACTGCCATTTGCCCCTTCAGGCGCGATGCCGTTCCTCGAATTCATAGCCGTAGTCATAAGACTTCAACGGCTTCGGAGACAGCTCATACGTGGCTTTGCGCAGGAAATCCATCATCTTGCGCGTATCCTTGCCAAGCGGGTCCAGAACATCACGCCCGATCGGCTCGCCAATCACTACTTTTACCGGGGTATCGACGCGTTTCTTGAACTCTTTGATCAAAAGCCCCATGCGCAATGTATTGTGCAAATGACTGGCGATCTGGAACAGGCGCGAGGTGTGGCCGTCAAAGAATACCGGCACTACGGTCGCATTTGATTTGGCCACCATCCGCGCGGTGAACCCTCGCCAACCCGGATCCATCGGATAGGCGAACGGGTTGACTGCCGTGCTCACCGTCCCGCCCGGGAAAATGCCTATCGCCCCGCCATCGCTCAGATAGTTCAGCGCAGTTTTGCGGGTTTCGAGGTTCAGCTTCATCGCCTCTTTCGTCTCGTCGAACGAGATCGGCAGGATAATGCGGTTCAGCTCTTCGGCTTTGCGAAACACCCGATGCGCCAAAATGCGAAAATCGCCGCGCATCTCGGACAGCATGTGACCCATCATCAACCCGTCCAGGATGCCATAGGGATGGTTGGCAATCAGGATCAGTGGACCGTCTTTGGGGATGTTCGACAGCGCCCCGCCAACGACATCCAGTGTCAGACCATAGCGTTCAACCATGACGGCCCAGAAGTCACGCCCGCTGGCGACGTCTTTTTCGTACCCATCCGCACGTTTGATCAGACGGATCCGACCAGTCGTGTTTTCCATAAGCTTGATGACCATCCGGCCACCCTTGGTTTCGGCAGAATGGGCATAAGAAATGTCACGAACAGCATGACGACGCGAGGGCATCTAAGATCTCCGGTATTTCGCCTGCACTATAAATTAAGCGGCACTTTTGCCTAGCTCTTGTGACAGATTTGTGACGCCTCATTCCGCCGCAGCGCGCAGTTCGGGGCCTCCGCTGCGGATGCTTGCCAGCAATTCTTCGCGCCGTTTGGCGGCTTTGGCCTCATTTTCCAGCAAAACAGGGCCGAAACCTCGGATTTCCAGCGGTAAACGCGCTAGGGCGGCGATGGCGTCGTGCGTGTCCTGCGACAGAAGAGGCAGAACCTGTTTCATATCATCTTCATATTGCTTGATCAGCGCACGCTCCATCCGTCGTTCGGCTGTATAGCCAAAGATATCCAGCGGCGTGCCGCGCAGCGTTTTCATCCGCGCCAACAATTTCAGTGGCCCCATCATCCATTCGCCAAAGGCAAGTTTGCGGGGTCTGCCAGTGCCATCCGTCCCGCCCAGGATCGGAGGAGCCAGGTGGAAGGTCATTTTGAAATCGCCGTCAAACTCTGCCGTGGCCTTGTCGCGACTGCTCAGCAACAACCGTGCAACTTCATATTCATCCTTGTAGGACAACAGCTTATGATAGCCTTTTGCAACGGCTTCACGCACCGTTTCATCCTGAATGTCATCGACCAGCTTGCGGTAGCGTTTAGCCAGACGAGCCGATTTATAATCGGTCAGATGCTGGGCCCTGAAATCGATCATTTGATCCAGAGTCTTTGGCATCTCAGCAACAGACCGAGACAGGATCGATTGAACATCAGCCGGAAACAGAACCGCCCAACGGCCGATATCAAAGGCGCGTTTGTTCCGTTCGACCGCTGTGCCGTTCAGTTCGATCGCAGCCAAGATTGCCGAATGGCTAACCGGCAAGATGCCCCGCTGCCAAGCGGCCCCGAACACCATCATATTTGAGTAGATCGAATCCCCCATGACGGTTTTGGCCAGATCGGTCGCGTCAAACAGGCTCACCCCATCCTTCAGACGTGCCTGCAACGCCAGTTCCAACTGATCGCTGGGGATACGGAACTCGGTATCGCGGGTGAAATCACCTGTCACCGTTTCGTGATTGTTCACTACGGCGCCGGTTTGACCCGTCCGTGTCAGGCCCAAAGTCTTGGCCCCGGCAGAGACAACTAGATCGCCGCCAATCAGCGCATGCGCCTCACCAGTGGCCACACGAATGGCACTGATATCCTCGGGCCTGTTGGCCAGACGGCAATGGATATGCACAGCGCCGCCTTTCTGGGCAAGACCGGCCATCTCCATCATGCCGGCGCCTCTACCGTCGATTTGCGCAGCCTGCGCCAGGACGGCCCCAAGCGTGACAACACCCGTGCCGCCAACACCAGTGATGACGACATTATGCGTCCCGTCGATCTCGGGCAGATCAGGCATAGGCAGATCAGGCAGATCAAGCTGTTTCGTTGCCTCTTTCCGGATTTTCGCACCTTCCAGCGTGACGAAAGATGGGCAGAACCCGTTCAAGCACGAGAAATCCTTGTTACAGCTGGATTGATCAATCGCCCGTTTACGGCCCAGTTCGGTCTCTTTCGGTACAATCGAAACACAGTTCGACTGCACTCCACAATCGCCGCAGCCCTCGCAGATATCGGTGTTGATAAACACGCGCTTGTCCGGATCTGGGAATTCGCCTCGCTTCCGCCTGCGACGTTTCTCGGCAGCACAGGTCTGCACATAGACGATGACCGAGACACCCTCGATCTCGCGGAACCGGTCTTGAACCTTCATCAACTCTGCGCGTTCAAAGCTTTCCACGCCCGCAGGCAACGCGCTCAGGTTCACGTCTTCCTTTTCGTCATAGACAAGTGCGACATGCTGAACGCCCATGGCCTTTACCTCAGCGACGATCCGCTCGGCGGTCAGATCACCTTCGTTCCCCTGCCCACCGGTCATAGCGACCGCGTCGTTGAACAGGATCTTGAACGTCATGTTGGTCCCCGCCGACAGCGCCGCTCGGATCGCCTGAACGCCCGAATGGTTATAAGTCCCATCGCCCAGGTTCTGGAACACGTGTTTGGTGGTCGAAAACGGTGCTTCACCGATCCAGTTCGCGCCCTCACCCCCCATCTGGGTGAAACCGGTCGTCTCTCGATCCATCCACTGCACCATGTAGTGGCAACCGATGCCCGCATAGGCGCGGCTGCCTTCGGGTACTTTGGTCGAGCTGTTATGCGGACAGCCCGAACAGAAGTACGGCAGACGCGTTGCGATTTCCTGTGCATTGTCGGCCCGGCGCGCCTCGGACAGTTTTGACAGACCGGCGCGCACCCCGTCTGTGTCGCGGCCTTCTTCGATCAGAATCTCGCCCAGCTTCTCGGCAATCATGATCGGATCAAGCGCATCTCGGGTCGGGAACAATTCTTCCCGATGCAGCGCGCCCGCACCACCTTTGTACCAGCCATAGACCCGACGACCACGCCGATCGTCAAAGATGGCCTCTTTGACCTGAACCTCGATAAGTTTTCGTTTTTCTTCAACGATCACAATCAGGTCCAGCCCCTCGGCCCATTCATGGAAGCTGGTCATATCCAGCGGGAAGGTTTGACCGATCTTGTAGGTCGTGATGCCCAGACGCTCAGCTTCGGCTTCATCGATATTCAGCAGCGACAGCGCATGGGTCAGGTCCAGCCAGTTTTTGCCTGCCGCGACGAACCCGACCTTGGCACCTGGTTTGCCCCAAACCCGTTTGTCCAGCTTGTTGGCCCTGCAGAACATCTCGGCCGCAAAGCGTTTGTAATCAATGACCCGCGCCTCTTGCAGATGCGGTGTATCGCCCAGCCGGATGTTCAACCCACCCTCCGGCATATCAAATTCAGGCATCACCAGTTGCATCCGATCCGGCCTGCCATCCACAACCGAGGTAACCTCGATCGTGTCTTTCATGGTCTTCAACCCGACCCAGACACCGGCAAAGCGACTAAGCGCAAAGCCATAGATGCCGTAATCCAGTATTTCCTGAACGCCTGCCGGACTGACCACCGGCATATACATATCGACCAGAGACCATTCCGATTGGTGCAACACGGTCGAGCTTTCGCCCGTGTGGTCGTCGCCCATGGCCATCAGCACACCGCCATGCTGTGCAGTGCCCGCCATATTCGCATGGCGCATCACGTCGCCGGACCGATCAACGCCCGGACCCTTGCCATACCAAAGGCCAAAAACCCCATCGTATTTGCCATCGCCACGCAGACCCGCCTGCTGACTGCCCCATAGCGCAGTCGCGGCCAGATCCTCGTTCAATCCGAATTGAAAAGTTACATCGCTCTGGGTCAGATATTTTTGAGCGCGCATCATCTGCTGATCGACCGCCCCGAGCGGCGAACCACGATACCCTGTCACCAGACCCGCTGTATTTAGGCCCGTATGCTGGTCGCGTGCCTTCTGCATCAACATCAGCCGCACAAGCGCCTGCGTCCCGTTCAATAGAACAGGTGATTTCTCAAGATCGAACCGGTCATTCAGCGAAATTTGTGGCTGACTCATCAGACGTCTCCCTTCGTCAGATCAGTGTGCTTTATCTTCGCGCATATTAGGTCATAATTGCTGACCTGTATAGAGTTTATCCACTGAAACCTAAGCATTTCGTGGTTTGTTTGTGGAACTTGTTACCTATTTCATATAGGTCTTCCCGAGGATAACGAAAGTTGCGGCGATGGATTGGGACAAGCTTAGAATATTTCACGCAGTTGCGGACGCGGGCAGCCTGACCCATGCGGGCGACAAGCTCAATTTGTCTCAATCCGCCGTGAGCCGACAAATCCGCGCTTTGGAAGAATCACTCGACGCAACCCTGTTTCACCGCCATGCCCGCGGCCTGATCCTGACCGAACAGGGTGAGTTGCTGTTCGACGCCACCTCCGCCATGTCCAAACGTCTTGATACAGCAGCTGCCCGTATCCGCGACAGTGAAGAAGAAGTGTTTGGCGTTTTGCGCGTTACCACGACCTTTGGCTTTGGCACATTGTGGCTCGCCCCGCGCCTACCCAAGCTTTACGAGGAATACCCCGATCTGAACATCGACCTCATGTTGGAAGAACGTGTACTGGACTTGCCCATGCGCGAAGCGGACGTGGCCATTCGCATGAAAGAGCCCAGCCAAGCTGATCTGGTACGCAAACGCCTTATGACCGTTCAGATGATGCTTTATGCAACACAGGAATACATCGAAACACATGGCGGGATGTTGAATGCGCTGGAGGACATCAAGGATCATCGCCTGATCTGTCAAACGCCCGCGGCCCCCCAGGTGGGTGCTAGTGCCTCGATGGTGCAGCACCTGATGACCTACAATCCGAGGTCACTTTTGACTGTGAACAACTACTTTGGTGTGCTTCAGGGGGTTTTGCATAATCTGGGAATTGGTGTTCTACCTGATTACGTGACCCAGGACTTCCCGCATTTGCTGCCGGTTCTGTCCGATATCGAAACTGCTGATGTCCCCGTCTATTTGGCATATCCGGAAGAATTGCGGCATTCCAAACGCGTCGCAGCATTCCGTGATTTTGTCCAAGATGAAATCATTGAACAGCGTAAGCAAATGAAAAGAATGGGTAAACTTTAGATATGCGCTGACAGCATATCGGACATGACCAATCTACAGGCCGTTATTCCTTGAACGTTCACAAACTGCCACCTAAATGAACTCTCGAAGGCGGTGATGCTGAAACGCTCATCATCTTCATACCTCCCTGTTGGACTACGGCCGAGCTTAGTGCTCGGCCTTTTTTTTGGTTTTCCGCCAATTGCATCCCTCAACGCGCGAATAAGTCTGGGAAAACAGGCGGGTGCGCTCTAAGATCACGGAAAAATGATCGAATTTCTAAGGTCGAGGGATAATTCATGCTCCACCCACTTCGCCTGATTTTGGCGCTGGTATCTGTCATGTTCCTAACCCTGCCGCTTCATGCGCAGGTAGCAGGGACCACTTCGAGCGATACGTCGACCAGCGTGACAATTCCGGAAGACCTTACGCCGGAACAAGTGGATGATCTCGTTGCACGTATGTCAGATGACCAAGTCAGGTCGATCCTACTCGAACGTCTAGACGCCGTTGCTGAGAAAAACGCAGCCGACGCTGAAGAGCGAGATGACCCAATCACCGAAATCAACGAGATTTGGGCCGAAATGGTCGCGTCTTGGACTCATGTTATTGTCACGATTCCGAATTTGTTCAGCGCCCAGGCCCACGCCGTCGAGAACTTTGTCAAAAAGTTCGGCGGCAATGGTGCTCTACTATTGATAGCTCTCGTCTTCAGCGTTCTGGTTGTCGGGTTCGTGGCTGAAAAACTGTTCGGCCTGCTCACGAGAAAGTGGCAACCCAATGCAGAAGTTGCGGATGAGAACGATCTTAGGGGAGCGGTGAGTTATCTCTTTGTTCGGTTCTGCAAGGAGATCGCCGGGCTCGTTGTCTTTTATGTCGTCATTCGGGCCGTTGGTCGCGGGCTTCTGACGACCGAGCAAATAACCTACGCCGCGCCGTTTGTATTCTATTTGATCTGGGTTCCACGCCTTGGCGCCGCGGCATCGCGGTTCGTTCTTGCGCCAAACAAAGCGGAATTCCGGCTGGTAAATATCGACGACCATTGGGCGAAATACTTGCATCGCAATTTGATTGGCCTTCTGATCCTCGTGGGCTTTACCTTGTTCCTGCTGCATTTCAACGGCCTGAACGGAGTAACAGGTGGTGAAACACGTATCGGTTTCTGGCTCAATGCAGGCATCCACATCTACATTGGTTTGATCGCATGGAAAGCGCGCGAAGGCTTATCTCAGATGATGCTGGGTACTGACCCTGATCACACCAAGTTTGACCAGGAAATCGCCCACTACTACCCTTACTTCGCAATTGGTGTATCGGCGGTGATTTGGCTTCTGGTGGAATTCCTTGCTGCTCAGCGCGATCCGGCGATCCGAGTTATCTTGCTACAAGGTGCTCATTTCACGACCATGTTCTGGTTGTTGATCGCTCCGGCGCTCGACACATTGATCAGGGGCTTGGTCCGCCACCTTCAACCACCAATGCTAGGCGATGGACCTGTAGCGGAACAAGCGTATAAATCTACGAAGCGCAGCTACATTCGGATTGGTCGAGTTGTGGCAGTAATTTTCGTGATCCTAATGATCGCCCGCGCCTGGAACCTGAACCTCAGCGAAATCGCTGGTGGCGGTGGGGAAGAAGGCAGTCGTGTCATCCAGTTCTTTATTATCATCGCGGTAGGCTACATCTTGAACGAGGTTGTCTCGCTTTGGATCAACCGCCGCTTGGCGAAAGAGATGACCGCATCCGAGCAGAGCCCTGACGAAGAGGCCGGTGAAGGTGGTGGCGCGGGCGGCTCTCGTCTGGCGACCGTTCTGCCGCTGCTGCGCGTGACTGCACAGGTTGCAATTGCGGTCATCTTCGCCCTTCTGGCGTTGGGGGCCTTGGGGCTGGATATCACACCGCTTTTGGCCGGTGCTGGTATCCTGGGTCTCGCCATCGGTTTCGGCGCTCAGAAATTGGTTTCCGACATCGTCGGCGGGATTTTCTTCCTGATCGACGACGCTTTCCGTGTGGGTGAGTATGTCGACGTTGGTGGCACCACCGGTACGGTCGAGAAAATCTCGATCCGCTCGATGCAGCTGCGCCACCACCGCGGGCCGGTACACACTATTCCCTATGGTGAGATTCAGAAACTGACCAACTACAGCCGCGACTGGGTCATCATGAAGCTGAAATTCACCGTGCCTTTCGACACCGATCCCAACAAGGTTAAAAAGATCTTCAAGAAGATCGGCGCCGAGATGATGGAAGACGAGACCCACAAGGATGGTTTCCTGCAACCATTCAAGTCGCAAGGCGTCTTTGATTTTGACGACGTCGGCATGATCATCCGCGGCAAGTTCATGGCCAAGCCGGGCAAGCAGTTCACACTGCGCAAGGAGATTTTCAACCGGGTCAAGGCGTCGTTCAAGGAAAACGGTATCGACTTTGCCCGCCGCGAGGTGCGCGTTGCGATCCCCGGGCTGGATGAGAATGATGACCTGTCTGGCGAGCAAAAGACTGCTATTGGCGCAGCGGCAGGAGCTGTTGCTCAGCAGGCCCAGCAACAGAAAGATCAGCCTAAATAAGCTGAAGATCATAGAGTAGTCCAAGAATCAAAATCGGGGTCGCCATGAGGCGGCCCCTTTTTTCAGCAGACATCGCACACACACTCAAAACCCTGCCTCAATTGGCAGAGCCGCCTTTCCTCTTCCCCCCGGCGGCTGCTTCCCCTAAAAGGCGCCAGACATTGCCATCTCGGGGACGGATACAGGATGCAAGAGCCAGCCATCACACCGGATTTGATTGCCGCACACGGGCTTAAGCCCGAGGAATACGATATGATCCTAGAGATCATCGGGCGTGAGCCGACCTTCACCGAGCTGGGCATCTTTTCTGCCATGTGGAACGAGCATTGCTCCTACAAGTCATCCAAGAAATGGCTGCGCACCCTTCCGACCGAGGGCCCTCAGGTCATCTGCGGACCGGGGGAAAATGCTGGTGTGGTTGACATTGGTGACGGTCAGGCAGTGGTCTTCAAAATGGAAAGCCACAACCACCCATCCTACATCGAACCCTATCAGGGCGCGGCGACCGGCGTTGGCGGCATTCTGCGAGATGTCTTCACAATGGGCGCGCGCCCAATCGCCTCGATGAACGCCCTGTCCTTTGGCGAGCCCAGCCACCACAAGACCCGCCAGTTGGTCAATGGCGTGGTCGAAGGCATTGGCGGCTATGGCAACTGCTTCGGCGTACCTTGCGTGGGTGGCGAGGTGCGTTTCCACCCGGCCTATAACGGCAACTGCCTTGTGAATGCTTTCGCCGCCGGCCTCGCCGATAGCGACAAGATTTTCTACTCCGCCGCCTCAGGCGTTGGCATGCCTGTCGTCTATCTGGGCGCGAAAACCGGCCGTGACGGCGTCGGCGGCGCGACCATGGCCTCAGCCGAATTCGACGACACCATCGAAGAAAAACGCCCCACCGTTCAGGTCGGCGACCCCTTCACCGAAAAACGCCTGATGGAGGCGACACTGGAGCTGATGCAAACCGGTGCCGTGATTTCGATTCAGGACATGGGGGCGGCTGGCCTGACCTGTTCCGCCGTTGAGATGGGTGACAAGGGCGGTCTGGGTGTACGTCTTGATCTGGAAAACGTACCCCAGCGTGAAGAGAACATGACGGCGTACGAAATGATGCTGTCCGAGTCTCAGGAGCGCATGCTGATGGTCCTTAAGCCCGAGCTTGAGGCCGAGGCGCGCGCTGTGTTCGAGAAATGGGACCTGGATTTCGCCATCGTTGGCGAAACCATCGCCGAAGACCGCTTTCTGATTATGCATAATGGCGAGATCAAAGCTGATCTGGTTCTGTCGAAACTCTCCTCCACCGCACCGGAATACGACCGCCCGTGGGAGCCAACCCCCGAGGCCGCACCGCTGGAGGATGTACCGCAGATCGATCCCATTGACGGTCTGCGCGCCCTGCTCGCCTCGCCCAACTACGCGGGCAAGCAATGGGTTTATGAACAATACGACACCATGGTCATGGCCGACAGCGCCCGCACGCCGGGACTGGGCGCTGGCATGGTCCGCGTGCACGGCACCGACAAGGTGCTGGCCTTCACCAGCGATGTGACGCCGCGCTACGTGCGTGCCAACCCGGTCGAAGGCGGCAAGCAAGCGGTGGCCGAAGCCTATCGCAACCTGACCGCTGTCGGGGCCAAACCGCTGGCCACCACCGACAACCTAAATTTCGGCAACCCCGAAAAGCCCGAGATCATGGGCCAGTTCGTCGGTGCCATTCAGGGCATCGGCGCAGCCGTTGGCGCGCTGGATATGCCGATCGTGTCGGGCAATGTCTCGCTGTACAATGAGACCGATGGACAGGCGATCCTGCCTACCCCGACCATTGGTGCGGTTGGCTTGCTCAGCCACAGCGATGAGATCATTGGCAACGAGGTTCGTGAGGGCCATGTGGCACTGGTGATTGGCGAAACCCTTGGCCATCTGGGCCAATCCGCTCTGCTAGCTGAGGTGTTCAACCGCGAAGATGGCGATGCGCCTCATGTCGATCTGGATGCGGAAAAGCGCAATGGCGACTTCATTCGCGCCAACCGCGAATTGATCAAAGCCTGCACCGATCTGGGCGATGGCGGCCTTGCACTGGCGGCGTTCGAATTGGCCGAGGCCGCTGGCGTTGGTGTGCATCTCGATGAAGCCCCAACCGAATTCCTGTTTGGCGAAGATCAGGCCCGCTATCTGGTGGCTTGCAACTTTGATCAGGCAGAGGCGCTGATGATTGCCGCCGGTCAAGCCGGTGTGCCGCTGGTCTCGGTTGGCCGCTTCACCGGCGACACTGTGAAGATCGGCGGTTCCGAAGCAGCTTTAACCGACCTGCAGGACACATTCCGCAGCAGCTTTGCGGCAGCCGTCGCCTGATCACACGCCAGCAACGCGAACCAGCCTAATGTACTCCTGCGCTTTCGTGGCGCAGGATTTAGCGTCTTGGGCGCCCCGTGCCATCTTGCACGCCCCCGTCCATCGCTCTACATCTTGGGAAAGACTTTCAGGAGTGACCTACATGCCGATGAGCGCCCACGAAATTGAAACCCTGCTGCGCGAGAGCTTTCCGAATGCGGAAATTCAGGTCGGCGGCAGCGATGGCGTGCATATGTCCGCCATGGTCGTGGATGAAAGCTTTCGTGGCAAAAACCGGGTGCAACAGCAACGGGCCGTTTACGCGGCATTGAAAGGCAAGATGGACGGCCCCGATGGGGAGCTGCACGCGCTGGCCCTGACTACAAAAGTGCCGGAGTAAAATGGAGCATGCGATTGTAATCTCAATTGCGGTCTCTGTCTTTGTTTTGCTCATTGCGCTGTTAGCGTGGAGCCATTCAAAAACCATACACAAGACGAGGCGAGGATCGCCGCCCGGACGCGGACAGCATCTTTTGCATTCCTCTTACAATTCACAAGATGGTGCAATTAGTTCGTCGCAGACCCATATGCCCAAAGACCCACAAAACTACGCCAAAGCGATGATGCCGAAGAGCAAAGGAAACGCGAAATGACCGACGTGAAAACCCAGATCGACGAAACCGTCAAAGCCAATGACGTTGTGCTGTATATGAAAGGCACCAAAGAGATGCCTCAGTGCGGTTTCTCATCCCGTGTGGCAGGTGTGCTGAACTATATGGGCGTCGACTATGCCGATGTGAACGTTCTGGCTGATGAGGCCGTGCGTCAGGGCATCAAAGATTACTCCGACTGGCCGACTGTCCCTCAGCTATATGTCAAAGGCGAATTTGTCGGTGGCTGCGATATCATTACCGAGATGACTCTGTCGGGTGAGCTGGACACGCTATTTGACGAAAACGGTGTTGGCTACAACAAAGACGCCGCAGACAAAATCCGCGAAGCGAACGCCTGATCCGCCCTTAGCGGCTGGAACAATTCTGATAGATGACCTGCTCGTCGGCGGCACCTGATGCCGCCGCGTAGCTTACGCTGGCATCCCATCCTTTTGAGCGCAGAATATAAGTTCCGTTGGTGTCCACGGATTCATACCGAATGCCCGATCCGCTTTCGACCTGACGCATCGAGACAAGGGTGTTGTCCAAAATCGTCGCCGCCGCGCCCGACCCGTCCGCCGCGTTAAAATAGGTCACCGGCAGCGGCACGCCATTCTCACAGGTGAAACTCACGGTCAGAATGTCGATCTCTGCCGATGCAAGTGACGCAGACAGTGTCAGTACGGCAGAACAGGTCAAAGAACGCATGAAGGTCATTGGGTTTTCTTCTCCTCGATCACGGATGCCAAAGCCTCGGCCCGTGCGGCCAGTTCAGCCAATGTGTCAGTTACCGACGGGGGCACCACAGCCACCTCAACCCGTTCCGGTTCTGGCGCAGGTGCTGCGCGCAGCGTATTCAACTCGGCCTCAACCTCGGTCAATTTGCGTTCCAAAACTTTGACCTTGTCATCCGTCGCGGCGGTTTTGTCGGCCAGCATCAAGCCCGCCATCAACAGCATCCGCGCCTCGGGCATCCGGCCAATCTGATCTGACAGAACCTGCGCTTCGTCATCCAGCATCTTGGCGGCAGTGTGCAGAAACGCCTCTTCCCCGTCCTGGCAAGACACTTCGAAACCACGTCCGCCGATATGAATGGTCACTTCGGGCATTATTCTACCTCACCTTCTGCCAGTTCTGCCTTGCTGAGCAGGGGCTCAAGTCGGGCCAGAATGGCATGCGCTTCGGATGCGTCCGAGGCCTGTTTTGCGCGGGTGGCCTCCAATTCGGCGGCGGTGACCTGATCCAGCAGTTCGGCAACGGGCTGCCCCTGCTCCGCCGCCGCTCGCAGCTCATCAATCGCGCTTTGAAGCGTCGCGTTCGCCTTGCGCATTCGTTGCAAATCGCTGTCCAGGCGCGACATCGCGGCCCCATGGCTGGCCCGTTCGGCACGCAGCATATCAAGCTCGGCGCTCAGGTCTTCCAGCCGTTCGGTATCGGCAAGTTCCGACCGCAACCGGCTGTTTTCCGCCTCAATCTGCTTGGATCGCTCTACGAGCCCACGCAGCTCATCCAATTCTGCCTGTATCGGAGCTGTGTCGGCAAGCATATCCATTTCGGATCGAAGCTGCGCATTCTCAGTCTTCAATGCATCAAGTTCTTCCGAATTCTCCAGCGCCTCTTTGGCCTCGGCCAGTTCCAGCCGGGCGGCCTCAACGCTTGCAAGCTTGGTCGACGCTTCCGCTAGCTGTTCGCGCAGCCCCTCAACCTCGGCGTTGTCACCGGACGAAGCGTGCGCGTGATCCAACTCAGCGCGCAGACTGTCCATTTCCTGATCATGGCGTTCTTTCAGGGACTTCAGCCTCTCCTGCAACTGGGCATTGGCAACGCGCTCCTCATCAAGCGCGGTTTTCAGGCTATCATCGGCCGGTTCTCCGCCGGGTGCCACGTGCTGCATGGCGTCGACACCTGCGCCGATGCGCTCCATCGCGGCGATGATGCGATGCTGTAATTCCTCGATCTGGCTCATGCCCCTGTCACCTCTTTATCAAGGTTCGTTCTGTTACAGGGTGATCCGAATCAACTTCACCCCCCGCCTGCGCCTAGTCTAACGGAATGCGACGGAAAATACCCACTGTTTGGTTTCAACAACTTGGACCGCGCTGTTGAAGCATAAACCTTATGCAAAACCGGGTTCTGCTTGCACTTTGAGGGGTGGATGGTATTGAGCCCGCAATCTGCTTGTAATCCGAAGGAACAACGCCCGTGGACCTGACTGCGCTGCGCAATGCCAACCCCGAACACTGGGACAAAGCTGCGGCCATCCGCACCCTTACCCTTGACGCCGTCGCCGCCGCAAATTCCGGCCATTCCGGTATGCCGATGGGCATGGCCGATGTTGCGACCGTGCTGTTCGAAAAGCACCTGAAATTCGACGCCGCAAACCCTGACTGGCCCGACCGCGACCGGTTCATCCTATCTGCCGGTCATGGCTCGATGCTGGTCTATTCGCTGCTCTATCTCACCGGCCACGCGGATGTGACATTGGATGAGATCAAGAACTTCCGCCAGTTGGGTGCCAAAACTGCGGGCCACCCGGAAAACTTTCTGATCAACGGTGTCGAAACCACCACCGGCCCGCTGGGCCAGGGTATCTCGAACGCTGTGGGTTTTGCCATGGCCGAGGAAATCCAGCGCGCCCAGTACGGCAAGAAGGTGGTCGATCACTACACCTATGTGATCGCAGGTGACGGCTGCCTGATGGAAGGCGTCAGCCAAGAGGCAATCACTCTGGCCGGACGTCACGAATTGGGCAAGCTGATCGTCTTCTGGGACAACAACAACATCACCATCGACGGCACCGTCGATATCGCTGATCGCACCGATCAGGTGAAACGCTTTGCCGCTTCGGGCTGGCAGGTGATCGAGATTGACGGGCATGACCCCGAAGCGATTGATGCGGCCATAACCAAGGCCAAAACGTCGAAAAAGCCGACTATGATCGCTTGCGAAAGCCATATCGCGCTGGGTCACGCGGCGCAGGATACCTCCAAAGGTCACGGCGCGCTGACGGATCAAGATCAGCTCAAGGCGGCCAAGGCAGCCTATGACTGGCCGCATGATGCGTTCGAAATCCCGGCCAATGTGAAATCCGCATGGGAAGCCATTGGTACGCGAGGTGCCGCTGAACGTACCGCCTGGGAAGAGCGTTTCGCGCAGCTTTCCGAACGCAAGCAGGCCGAGTTCAACCGGGCCTATGCGTTTGACGCACCCAAGAAACTGGCCGGCGCCATCCGTTCATTCAAGAAACAGATGTCGGAAGACCAGCCGAAACTGGCCACCCGCGCTTCGTCCGAGAAGGTGCTGAACGTGGTGAACCCGATCATGGTCGAGACCGTTGGTGGCTCGGCTGACCTGACCGGTTCGAACAACACCAAATCGGCTGATATGGGCGTGTTCCTGCCCGAAAATCGCAAGGGTCGCTACATCCACTACGGTATCCGTGAGCATGGGATGGCCGCGGCGATGAACGGTATGGCGCTGCATGGCGGCATCCGCCCCTACGGCGGGACCTTCATGGCCTTCACCGACTATGCCCGCCCGTCGATGCGTCTGGCCGCGCTGATGAAAATCCCGTCGGTCTTCGTGATGACCCATGACTCGATCGGTCTGGGTGAAGACGGCCCGACCCACCAGCCGGTCGAGCATCTGGCGATCAGCCGCGCGACGCCGAACACCTATGTGTTCCGCCCTGCCGATACCGTCGAGACCGCTGAAGCCTGGGAACTGGCCCTGACCTTCAAGAACAGCCCCTCGGTCCTGTCACTGACCCGTCAGGGCGTGCCAACTGTGCGCACAGATCACAAGACCAAAAACCTGACCGCCCAAGGCGCCTATGTTCTGGCCGAGGCCGAAGGCAAACGTCAGGCCATTCTGATCGCCACCGGGTCCGAGGTTTCGCTGGCGATGGAAGCCAAAGTGCTGCTTGAGGCCGACGGCATTGGCACTCGCGTCGTCTCCATGCCCTGCATGGAACTGTTCGCTGAGCAGGACGAAGCCTACCGCAAACGGGTTCTACCTGCCGGTGCTGTGCGCGTCGGCATCGAAGCCGCCGTACGTGCCGGTGGCTGGGATCGCTGGCTGCTCGGCGAACGTGGACGCGAAGCCAAGGCGGGCTTCATCGGCATGTCCAGCTTTGGCGCGTCAGCCCCTGCGGGTGAGCTCTACGAGCATTTCGGCATCACTGCCGAGACGACCGTTGCGAAGGTCAAAGACCTCGTGGGCTGATCCCCGCCTAAGAGCCTCAAAAGCCCCGGTGCGGACCGGGGCTTTTTTGTTAGACGAAGATAATCACAGACTGCATTCCGTCGACCACCAAATCTCCCTCGGTGTTCCAGACGCGCATGACCTGTGAGCTGTAGCCGTCACGCCCGGCGGTCAGGTGATGCTCCAGCAAGAACCAGCCGTCACGCGTTTGAATATCCTCGGCCAACACATTGAAAATCCAATTCATTGACGAGTTTGGACCCGGCTTCTTCAACGTCGGATAGATTGCAGGTGGCGGCAGATCAGCAACCGAAATTAACCCTTCCATCCGATCCCACATACGCGGATCATTGTGTCGCGCCCAAAGACGCAGATATCCTTTCTCAGCACCCGAGAACGGCAACGCGCCTTCAACCAGCCGGACATCGAAGTTTTGAAGGAACGGGATAGGAGGTCTGGGCAAATCTGGCGGGAAATAAGGCCCCGTATCTTCAGGTTTCTCCGCAGGTTTGGCCGGGCGGTCAAACGCGACATGGCTATCCTGAGGGTGACCAAAGGAGAACGTCGCCATAGCGGCGACTTTCCCATCGATCTGAGCGCGGGCATTGATGATGGTCACATTCCGCCCCTGCCGCAGCACCTCAGTGCCGATGATTGGCGAAGTTCCAATCGGTGCGGTGAAATTCACCAAAGCCGAGCGTAGTGGTGGCAGATCCTTATGCCGCGCGCGAACCGCATCCAGCATAAGCGCAGAAGAGAATCCTCCGAAGGTGGTCCGGCCCTGCATCCAATTGGATGGCACGGGATAGCTTAGGCCATCGCCCTGCGGCGTTCGGCTTTCAAGAACCTCGGTTAGCGTATGAGACGACATTTGACTTCCAGTTCTTGTGTTTCAGGTCACAGCCTACCTGCCGTTCGGCGTGCGGCCACAACGACCCAACGTCACAAACAGGATTTTCAGTGCTGTTTACTTGATCCTGAAACCATCCCCATCAACGGCGCAACGACCCTGGTTGCCACCGGGATCAGCGCCAGCCCATAGACCAGACCGAAAATGCCATCCATTGTTGCTTTGGAAATCCACTCGACTGCTCCGACCCATTGCTCGGATGCCATGTGCCCCAGCGCATAGGCCCAATCGTGGATATGGTGACCCAGCCAGCCATAGCCCAACACTTCAAGCCCGTGGATCACAATCGACCCACCAACCCAAAGCATCGCGGCCGTGCCGATGATCGACAGCAATTTCATCACCACAGGCATGGCCTTGACCAACCCGCGCCCGATACCACGCCCAATCGGCGTGGGCGCGTTGCCAGCCAGGAACAGCCCGACGTCGTCCATCTTCACGATCAGCGCGACCGAACCGTAGACGGCCACGGTCACCCCGATCCCCACCACGGCCAGAGTCGCGGCCTGCATCCACAGGTTCGGGGCTTCGATCGCGGCCAATGCAATGGTCATGATCTCGGCGGACAGAATGAAATCCGTCTTGATCGCGCCCTTGACCTTTTGTTCTTCCAAATGGCCTGGGTCGCGGTTTTTCATATCCTCGTCGATGACGTGGCTGCCATGGGAAAACAGCACATGGAATATCTTCTCGGCCCCTTCGAAACATAAGTATGAGCCGCCGATCATCAGCAACGGCGTGATCAGCCATGGCGCAAAATTGGCCAACAACAATGCAACCGGCAGCAACAGGATCAGCTTGTTAAAAAAGGACCCCCGTGCAATGCGCCAGATGATCGGCAATTCGCGCGCAGGCGCAAAACCCTGAACATATTTCGGGGTCACCGCCGCATCGTCGATGATCACACCCGCCGTCTTGGCCCCAGCCTTGCCCGCAGCGGCGACAACATCGTCAACCGAAGCAGCCGCAACTTTGGCGATCCCCGCCACATCGTCCAAAAGGGCCAACAGACCGCTCATCGCGCTTCCTTTCCTGTCACCTGTCGCGTTTCGGACCCTACCTGATCCAACAGCTAGCGCAAGCGTTAGCGCAATCGGACCAGGTTTGCGCTAACACCTTCAAAATATGCCATTTTTGCCCTTTTGAGACTCAGGTTTCACCGCTATATGGCCAACAACACAAGCGCATTCTGGAGACATGTTATGACCATCAAGGTCGGGATTAATGGTTTTGGCCGTATCGGTCGCTGTACCCTGTCGCATATCGCCGCCTCTGGGCGCAACGATATCGAGGTTATCAAAGTCAACGCCACCGGCCCGCTGGAAACCTCGGCGCATCTGCTGAAATATGACAGTATTCACGGCCGTTTCCCCCGCGACGTCTCAATCGAGGGTAACACCATGGATCTGGGTCGTGGCCCGATGCACATGTTCTCGACCTACGACATGAACGAGCTGGACTGGGAAGGCTGCGATGTCGTTCTGGAATGCACCGGCAAGTTCAACGATGGCACCAAAGCAAAAACGCATCTTGAGCGTGGCGCACGAAAGGTACTGTTGTCTGCACCCGGCAAGAACGTCAACAAGACCATCGTGTTCGGTGTGAACCACAACACTCTGACCGCCAATGACAACATGGTCTCGAACGGCTCTTGCACCACCAACTGCCTTGCTCCGCTTGCCAAGGTCCTGGACGAAGGTGTTGGCATCGAACATGGCATCATGACCACGATCCACGCCTATACCGGCGACCAGCCGACGCTGGACCGCCGCCACAGCGACCTGTACCGTGCACGCGCAGCAGCCATGTCGATGATCCCGACCTCGACCGGTGCTGCCGCTGCACTTGGCGAAGTGTTACCCAACCTCAAAGGCCGTCTGGACGGCTCGGCGATCCGCGTCCCTACTCCAAATGTTTCGGCGGTGGATCTGAGCTTCCGCGCTTCGCGCGATGTCACTGTCGAAGAGGTTAACGCCATCGTCGAAGAAGCCGCCAAGGGCCCGATGCAACGCGTTCTGGGCTTTGAGCCCGCTCCGCTGGTTTCGACCGATTTCAACCATACCGAAGAAAGCTCGATCTTCGCGCCGGATCAAACTCGTGTGGTCGACAACCGCATGGTGCGTGTGCTGGCCTGGTATGACAACGAATGGGGCTTTTCCGTGCGCATGGCCGATGTGGCTGTTGCAATGGGCCGTCTTAACTGAGCCTTTGCACATCGCTTGTACCTTCGGGTCCGCTCAGGTTATCTGGGCGGGCCTTTTTCGTTCGGGGAAAGAATGACAAATCAACTCGCTATATGGCTTGGGCTTCTGCTCCTTGGCGCGGTGATTCTGGACTATGCACTGGTCGGCCCGGAACATTTGGTGTTTCTCAGCAAAAAGCTTTACGCGTTTCTGGACTGGCTCGCCTTCTGGCGTTGATCTAGGTTTTGCTTGACATTCTCAGCAATCTGCCATTGTTAGCGCTAACCAAGCCTCACATCGAGGCCAGCAGACGAACGGAGCGTGACATGACACTCAAACTGGCAATCAACGGCTTTGGACGGATCGGGCGCGGTGTTCTGCGGGCCTTGATGGAAACAGGCCGCACAGATGTGCAGATCGTCGCAATTAACGATCTGGGAAAACCGGAAATGAACGCGCATATGTTCGAGTTCGACAGCGTGCATGGCCGTTACCCAAACAAAGTCACGCTGACCGAAGCAGGCCTGGATGTTGGTGCAGGTCCGATCCGCCTGACCAGCGAGCGCGATCCTGAAGCATTGGAATGGTCCGACGTAGATGTGGTTCTGGAATGCACCGGCGTTTTCCGAACGCGCGAGGCGGCAGAACGTCACCTGAAAAACGGATCGAAAAAAGTACTGATTTCGGCCCCCGCACGCGGTGATGGCGGCGTCAAAACCATCGTCTTCGGCGTGAATGATCACGAGTTAACGGCGGCGGACACGATCGTCTCGAACGCCTCGTGCACCACCAACTGCCTGTCTCCGGTCGCTGCGGCGCTGGACGCAGGGCTCGGCATTGTGCATGGGAACATGACGACGGTTCATGCCTACACGGCCAGCCAGCCGGTCCACGACAACGCCGGTAAGGACCCTTACCTGTCGCGTGCTGCTGCTCTGTCGATGATCCCGACTACCACCGGGGCGGCGTCGGCCGTGGGGCTGGTTCTACCGCAGCTCGCAGGTAAACTGACCGGTCAAGCGATCCGAGTTCCGACCCCGAATGTCTCGGTCGTTGATCTGGTGGCTGAAGTGTCGCGCCCAACCACCGAAGATGAGGTGAACGCCCTGTTCACGGAAGCCGCCGCAAAAATCCCCAGCGTTCTGGCTGCAGAGTCCCGGCCGCTGGTCTCGATCGATTTCAACCACGATCCCCACAGCTCGACTGTGTCACTGGATGAAACCAAGGTGACGGACGGCACTTTGGTGCGCGTGCTCGCCTGGTATGACAATGAATGGGGCTTTTCGAACCGGATGCTGGATACCGCTGCCGCCATGGGCGCGCTATCCTAAGCGGTCTTTCAACGCGTCATTCACGCGGGGCGTGACGAATTTCGACACGTCCCCATCCAACCGCGCAATTTCCTTGACCAGTTTTGAGGCAATCGCTTGGTGCCGTGCTTCGGCCATCAGGAAGACGGTTTCAATCGTATCATCCAAAGCGCGATTCATTCCGACCATCTGGAATTCATACTCGAAGTCCGCAACAGCGCGCAGCCCGCGCACGATGATCTGAGCACCAACGTCACGGGCACAGTCGATCAGCAAGTTCTCGAACGGATGCGCGACAATCTCTGTCCCGGTCTGTTGGGTCAGTTGAGCGCATTCCGCCTCGATCATCGCAACACGTTCTTCCAGCGTGAACAACGGCCCTTTGTCGCGGTTGATCGCAACGCCGATCACCAGCTTGTCCACCAGCGCAGCGGCCCGGCGGATGATATCGATATGACCCAAGGTTATCGGATCAAAAGTTCCAGGATATAATCCAACCCGCATCAGGCTCTCCCGCGCAATAATATTTCTGCGCTAGCAAACATAACTTTGCCGCAGGTGCAAGGGGTTGAACTCCCCTCTCCCGTTAGTGACCCATGATCATCCCCTGAAGGGCGTCTTTCTCCATGGCCAGTTCTGCAAGCTGTGCCTTGACCACATCACCCAGCGTGACGATCCCGATCAGCTTGCCATCCTCAACCACCGGCATGTGGCGAAAGCGGCCTTCGGTCATCCGGGACATGATGTCCTGCACCGTCGCTTGGCGCGTGGTCGTCACCAGTTCCTTCGTCATATACGAACTGACGGGTTCGTTCAGGCATCCGCTGCCACTGGCGGCCAGTTCGCGGACGACATCACGCTCTGACAGAATACCCTTGGCCGTCTGACCCCCATCGTCCGAGACGATAACCGTACCGATCCGCTTTTCCGCGAGTATTTTCGATGCTTCCGAAACGGTCGCCGAAGGCTTGACCGTCACAACACCCTCGGTGGCTTTGGATTTCAGAATGGCTTGAACGAGCATTAAAAAAACCTCCGGCAATAACGTACTGTTTTCCAAAGCGTTGCGCGATTAGGGCACCCTGTCAAGTTTCAGTGGCAGCTTCCAGCCGGGCGACCTCTTCCCGAATACCCTGGGTCAGGGCCTCGGCAAACCGGTTCAACCGCTCATTCCGCTGATCGCCCTGATGTCGAACCAGATGGAAACTGCGTGTCAAACTCACCTGATCCGTCAGGATTTGCCGCAGGCCCGGATGGAACGGCAGTGTAAAATCATGCGCGACGCAGACACCGGTCCCTAGAGACACTTGCCGCAACTGAACAGAAACCGAGTTCGAGGCAAGCGCAACGCGGTCGATGCCGATATCGTTCAGATAGTCCAGTTCCCGGTCAAAGATCATGTCTGGGATATATCCGATTAGCCGATGTCCCTGCAGATCAGCGACCGAGCGGATCGCGTTGTGACGATCCAAATAGTCCTGCGTGGCCACCATGTGCAGCTGGTAGTCACAGATTTTCTGAACCAGCAGTTTCCCAGCTGTCGGCGCACTGACCGTGACAGCCATATCCGCCTCGCGTCTGGACAAGTTGATGATCCGTGGCAAGGCGAGGATTTGAATATCCAGATCTGGGTTGGCGTCGCTGATTTTCGCACAGACCTGCGGCAGTAGATAGTTGGCCGATCCATCCGGCGCCCCGATCCGAATCTGCCCGCTCAGTGATTTGGTTGATCCGACCACGGCCCCGGTTGCCGCGCGCATCGCTTCTTCGGCTTGTTGAGCATGATCCAGCAGCCGTTCACCCGCCGTTGTAAGCATGTACCCCTGCTGGGACTTGGTGAACAACGGCGCATCCAGATTGGCCTCAAGCCGCGCAATGCGGCGACCGACCGTTGCAGGATCAATCTTTAGGATGCGGCCCGCCGAGGACAGGCTTTCCTCACGCGCGACAGCCAGAAAAATCCTCATATCATCCCAATTCGGGTTCACGCATCACCTTTTGCATTTTTGCAAAGCCCTTTTGAAACATTGCCTCTGTTCAGGTGATTTCTGCAAGCCTATTCTGCGCGCAACAGATTCAGAGGAGTTTTCGATGCAAGACCTGACCCATTTCCTGAATGGTGAACAAGTCGCCGGCACCTCGGGCCGGTTTGACGATGTCTTCAACCCGGCAACAGGCGAAGTTCAGTACAAATGTCCAATGGCCAGCGCGGATGAAACAACCGCCGCGATTGAGGCCGCCGCCGCAGCGCAACCCGCATGGGGCGCGACAAACCCGCAGAAACGCGCGCGTGTGATGATGGCCATGGTCGGCCTGATGAACCGTGACATGGACAAGCTGGCCGAAGCGCTGAGCCGCGAGCACGGCAAGACCATCCCCGACGCCAAGGGTGACCTGCAGCGTGGTCTGGAAGTGATCGAATACTGCATCGGCGCACCGCAAATGCTAAAGGGTGAGTTCACCGACAGCGCGGGCCCCGGTATTGACATGTATTCGATGCGTCAGCCACTAGGTGTTGTCGGCTCGATCATGCCTTTCAACTTCCCGGCCATGATGCCCCTGTGGCACGTGGGCCCAGCACTGGCCTGCGGCAACGCCGTTGTTCTGAAACCATCCGAGCGTGACCCCTCGGTGCCCCTGATGCTGGCCGAACTGTTCATCGAGGCTGGCTTGCCCGCAGGTGTGTTCCAGGTCGTCAATGGCGACAAGGAAGCCGTGGACACGATCCTCGACAGTGAGATCATTCAGGGTGTCAGCTTTGTAGGCTCGACCCCGATCGCACAGTACATCTACAGCCGCGCAACCGCCAATGGCAAACGCGCGCAGTGTTTTGGCGGCGCAAAGAACCATATGATCGTCATGCCTGACGCTGACTTGGATCAGGCCGCCGACGCGCTGGTCGGCGCTGGTTTTGGCGCGGCAGGCGAGCGTTGCATGGCAATCTCGGTCGCTGTTCCTGTGGGCGAAGAAACTGCGGATCGCCTGATCGAAAAGCTGATCCCGCGTGTCGAAAAGCTGAAAGTTGGCCCCTATACCGCGGGCGACGATGTCGATATGGGCCCTGTTGTAACCGGCGCTGCGAAACAGCGTATCCTTGGTCTGATCAACTCGGGTCTTGAGCAAGGCGCCAAGCTGGTTGTCGACAATCGTGATTTCAGCTTGCAGGGCTATGAAGACGGCTTCTTTGTTGGTCCGCACCTGTTTGATCACGTGACGCCCGACATGGACATCTACAAGCAGGAAATCTTTGGACCGGTTCTGTCGACTGTCCGTGCGGGTTCCTACGAAGAGGCGATCGGCCTGGCCATGGATCATGAATACGGCAATGGAACCGCGATCTTCACACGCGACGGTGACACTGCTCGTGATTTTGCCAGCCGGATCAACATCGGCATGGTTGGCATCAACGTGCCAATCCCTGTTCCGCTGGCCTATCACACCTTCGGCGGCTGGAAGAAATCTATGTTCGGTGACTTGAACCAGCACGGCCCGGACAGCTTCAAGTTCTACACTCGCACCAAAACCGTGACCGCGCGCTGGCCGTCGGGCATCAAAGAAGGTGGAGAGTTCAACTTTAAGGCCATGGATTAACCCTATATAATTTAATCCGAAAACAAAAACCGGCTCCATCAGGGCCGGTTTTTTGTGCAAAGACTTGCCCAGACTTCGAGATAGTCCTGTGCCCTCACGATAAATTCAGATCGCTTGGGCTGGAATTTAAAGCCCTGCGGAAATATCTTACTCGCGATTTGTTGATCGAGCAGTTTGAATATTCGGAGGCCGAATTGTCTAGTTCCCGCATGACCCGCCGCTCTGCCCTGTTGGGTGCAGCGTCCGTTCTGGCGACACCCGCAGTGTTGCGCGCCCAAAGCCTGGATGCCTTTCCGCAGGCCGAAGACCCGATCAGCACGCAACCTCCGGTGCGCCGCAATGTATCCTCGTTCTCACAACAGAACTGGCAGGATCACTTTGATGAATTGGGCTCCGGATGCTTGCTGGCGGATATCACCAGCCGCGCTGTTCACTATTGGGGGGCCGACGGGACCTACAAGCTCTACCCAAGTTCCGTGCCGATGAGCGAAGAGCTGACAAAACGCGGCTATACCAAAGTGGTGCGCAAGGCCGAAAACCCCAGTTGGACCCCGACCGCATCGATGCGGGAACGTGATCCTTCGCTGCCTGTACGGATGGATGGCGGTGATCCCGGCAACCCTCTGGGCACCCGTGCGATGTATCTGGGCTGGCCCGCCTATCTGGTACACGGCACGCATGACACACGTAAAATCGGACGTCAGAGCTCATCTGGCTGCATTGGTCTCTATAACCAGCATGTTGAAGAACTGTATCCACTGGTGCAGGTTGGCACACAGGTGCGGCTGGTCTGAAACGCGACACCCAAGAAACAGCAAAGCCCCGGCCAGCAGGACCGGGGCTTTTTCGTAAGCGGGCAGCGACTATTCCGGCAGGATTACTTCGTCGATGACGTGGATCACACCGTTGCTGGCCTCGATATCAGCCTGTACCACTTCGGCACCGTTGACCTTGACGCCGTTTCTGGCATTCACACTTAGGCGGTCGCCCTGCACGGTCAGAACCTTCGCGCGCTTCCCTGCGATGTCACCCGACATGACTTTGGCAGGAACCACGTGATAGGTCAGGATCGCAACGAGTTGATCCTTGTTTTCGGGCAGCAGCAAGCTTTCAACGGTGCCTTCAGGCAGCGCAGCGAATGCTTCATCGGTTGGTGCGAACACAGTGAATGGGCCATCCCCCTTCAGCGTATCGACCAGCCCGGCGGCTTGCACGGCTGCAACCAAGGTGCTGAACGATCCGGCCGAAACGGCGGTGTCGACAATGTCAGCAGCTTGGGCCTTTAGCGGCATGGCAAATGCGATTGCGGCGGCAGCGCCCATAAACGTACGACGAAACATGGCTGTCTTCTCCTCTCCAGCTTGTTATGGAAAGGGGTACGGGCCTTCTTCAAACCCGGATCACTTTGCGATCACGGTTCCTTGATCTGGACCCAGATACTCTGCGCACGCCCGTCGGCGAGAAACGGCAGAGCCTCGACGGCATCGGGGCGATCCGTTTGCAGGTAGTACCCCGGCCAAAGCATTGAAAACGCGCCTGATTGCAGCATTGCATGCAGCATGTACTGCTCTCCCCAACCCGGACAATCATAGAAGAACCGCTTGGGATACTCATAGGGCAAAAAAACATCGTGCACATGGATCACGACACCGGGTTTCAGCGCAGGAATAATCCGACAAAACAGGTGCGCCACGTCGTTGGACATCCGCACGACATGGCTGGAATCGATAAACAGGACATCTCCTGCCTCAAGCTGGTCGAACAGCGCCGGGTCCACATCCTCCAGCCGTTTTTGTTCGAACGCATCAACCACATGAGCGATGTCGGCACGAGGATACGGATCAATGGCCGTGATCGTTGTGTTCAAACCACCATCGATGATCGCTTGCCGCGTCACGCGGGTCGAGTTTCCGCATCCAACCTCGATCACCCGTTTTGGCTGAAACCTGCGGATCATCAGATAAAGCGCATCCGCATCCGGACTGTCATAGTAGCCATTGCCAATGTGATAGCCGGTTTTGTTGCACGCGGGGTCTTTCAGCGCGGCCAGAGCGTCTTGATGCTGCGCGAACTCTTGTTTTAGCGGCTCGATATCAAACCCCTCCATCCCCGGTGACAGGGCATAAGCCGGTCGCGTAAGCCCTCCTGCCCGCTCAAAGGTTTCGAGCCGCGCACGCTCCTCCTGCTCGGTGACCTTGTCGACCAGTTTGACGCCAAAACGGTCCAACGCGGCATTGATCCGGGGGAATTTTCTTGGTTTCACGCGGCGGGCTCCGATCTGAGGGGGCAGTTACCGCTCCTTACCTGTGCAGGGCCGGCCTCTGCAAGCGGCAGAACCCCAAACCCTTGGCAAAAGGCCAATTTCCGTATTCACTGAATCAACACGATAAAGAGAGGTCCGCCCATGCAGCAGGATTTCACGCTGGGCATCGAAGAAGAGTATCTGCTGGTCGACCGCGACAGCCTGCAACTAACCGAGGCACCCGCCGCCCTGATGGAGGCCTGCCAGACCGATTTCGAAGGTCAGGTCAGCCCTGAATTCCTGCAATGCCAGATCGAAGTTGGAACCCGACCTCATACCACCGTCAAAAGCGCGCGTGAGGATCTGAAGCGTCTGCGGTCCTGCGTCTCGAAACACGCGGCGCACTACAATCTCAGCCCGATCGCCGTGTCTTGTCATCCTTTCGCCAATTGGAAAGACCAGCATCACACGCGGAAAGAGCGCTATGATGCCCTTCAGCACGCACTGGGCGGCGTTGCGCGGCGCATGCTGATCTGCGGAATGCATGTGCATGTCGGGGTCGAAGATCAGGCGCTGCGGGCCGATCTGATGCCACAGCTGTGCTATTTCCTGCCGCATCTTCTGGCGCTATCAACCTCATCTCCGTTTTGGAACGGGGAAGATACCGGCCTGTCTTCCTACAGGCTGACGGTCTTTGACAACCTGCCCCGCACCGGCCTGCCGCCGGATTTCAGCGGATGGTCGGAATATGAGCGGACAACCGGCGTTCTGGTCGAGCTTGGCGTGATCGAAGACACCTCCAAAATTTGGTGGGATTTGCGCCCTTCGCACCGGTTCCCAACACTTGAGACGCGCATCATGGATGTTCAACCGCGTCTGGAACACACCTTGTCTTTGGCCGCTTTGGTGCAGGCCCTGACCCGGATGCTGTGCCGTCTGAAGGCGCGAAACCTGCGTTGGCGCCAATATGATCGCTTTCTGATCGGCGAAAACCGTTGGCGCGCGCAACGCTATGGGGTCGGCGAAGGCTTGATTGATTTTGGAGATCGTTCGGTCAAACCCATGGCCGAACTCATCGGCGAACTGATGGGCATGCTGGCTGAGGATGCCGAGGCACTAGGCACCATGACCGAACTTGCCCGTTTGCGCCAGATCGCCGAAACCGGAACCTCAGCCACCCGCCAACGCCGCGTTCATGCTGAGGCTGTCGCCAAGGGAGACGACCCGGGCCAGGCGGTTGTGCGGCACCTGATCGAGGAATTCCACGCGGATTTGTGACGCCGGATCAGGACTGAAAAACCCGCGCCGCCTGCAATTGCCGACCTTGAAAAATTTCTGTAACGATTGAGAAATAAACAACCGTTCAATTCAATGCCGACGGGAGGGTAGCAATGGATTTCGGGCTGACCGAGGAACAGACCGCGATTTTCGATATGGCCTATGGGTTTGGGCAGGAAAACATCGCCCCATTCGCACGGCAATGGGAAAGTGACGGCACCATCCCAAAAGAGCTGTGGCCCCAGATCGGCGAGCTAGGGTTTGGTGCGCTCTATGTTTCCGAGGATAGCGGCGGCTCGGGCCTGACCCGATTGGACGCCACGCTGGTGTTCGAGGCTTTGTCTATGGCCTGCCCCTCGGTTGCTGCGTTCCTCTCGATCCACAATATGTGCGCCAAGATGTTGGACAGCTTTGCCAGCGACGAATTGAAATCCCGCATCATGCCCGAGGTACTGAGCCTGAACACAGTCCTCAGTTACTGCCTGACCGAACCGGGCTCCGGCTCGGACGCCGCTGCCCTAAAAACCCGCGCGGAACGCACGAATGAGGGCTACACGCTGAACGGCTCCAAGGCCTTTATCTCCGGTGGAGGCTACTCGGACGCCTATGTCTGCATGGTGCGTACCGGGCAGGATGGCCCCAAAGGCATCTCAACCGTCTATGTCGAGGATGGCACACCGGGCCTCAGCTTTGGCGCGCTGGAACAGAAGATGGGTTGGAAAAGCCAGCCCACTGCGCAGGTTCAGTTCGACGACTGCAAAATCCCTTCGGGCAATCTCGTCGGGGTCGAGGGCGACGGTTTCAAATATGCCATGATGGGTTTGGACGGCGGGCGTCTGAACATTGCCTCTTGCTCGCTGGGTGCCGCACAAGCCGGGCTGGACATGACCCTGCAATACATGTCAGAGCGCAAAGCCTTTGGTCAATCCATCGACCAGTTCCAGGCCCTGCAATTCCGCCTTGCGGATATGGAGATTGAACTGCAAGCTGCCCGCACTTTCCTGCGCCAAGCCGCCTGGAAACTGGATCAGGGTGCGCCCGATGCAACCAAGTTCTGCGCCATGGCCAAGAAATTCGTGACCGAGACCGGCTCGAAAGTTGTGGATCAATGTCTGCAATTACACGGCGGCTACGGCTATCTGGCTGATTACGGCATCGAAAAGCTTGTGCGTGATCTGCGGGTGCACCAGATATTGGAAGGCACGAACGAGATCATGCGCGTGATTGTTGCACGCCAGATGATTGCACAAGGCTAACGGTTTCATGTCCGACATCGACATCCGCACAACCGGCCGCGCCGGTCGCATCTCCCTGACCCGCCCCAAGGCGCTGAACGCCATGACCTATGACATGTGCATGGCCATTGATACGGCCCTACGCAACTGGCGTGAGGATGATGCGGTTGATCTGATCATCTTCGATGCCGAAGGTGACAAAGCCTTTTGCGCCGGGGGGGACATTGCCGAGTTATACGAGACTGGCACGCAGGGCGACTTCGCCTATGGCCAGACGTTTTGGTGTGATGAATACCGGCTGAACGCGCTGATCTTTGAGTATCCCAAGCCTGTCGTCAGCTTCCTGCAAGGGTTCACCATGGGTGGCGGCGTTGGCATTGGTTGCCACGGCAGCCACCGGATTGTTGGCGAAAGTTCCCAGATCGCAATGCCAGAATGCTCCATCGGGCTGGTTCCGGACGTTGGCGGCACGCTCATGCTAGCCCTCGCCCCCGGCCGGTTGGGAGAGTTCCTGGGTACTACAGGCCAGCGCATGGGCCCGGCCGATGCGATCCTTGCCGGGTTTGCCGATCACTTCATCTCACAGGATCAGTGGCCCGATCTGATCGAAATTCTTGAGGCGTCTGGCAATGCCGATTTGATCACCGAGCACGCTGTGGCTCCGCCCACCGGTGACCTTGTTGATCTGCAAACCGAAATCGATGACAGCTTCAACGGAGAAACACTTGGCGATATCCTAACCAATCTGCGCGGAAGTGATTCAGAGTTCGCGGCGAACACTCTGGCCAAACTGGAACGCAACGCGCCGCTTTCAACGGCCTGCACGGTTGAGATGCTGCACCGCCTGCGCGGGAGTTCTTTGACCATGCGCCGCGCGCTGGAGATGGAATACCGCTTCACCTTCCGCGCCATGCAGCATGGTGATTTTTTGGAGGGCATCCGGGCGCAGATCATCGACAAGGACCGTAATCCCCGCTGGCAATATGCGGATATGACCGTGCCAGCGGTCGCGGTTTCAAAAATGTTGCAGCCCCTGGGCAAGGACGCCCTGACATTCGAGGAGGAATAAGTCATGCAAATCGGGTTCATCGGGCTGGGCAACATGGGCGCACCCATGGCGGCCAATCTGGCCAAAGCAGGCCATCAGGTGCTGGGGTTCGACACCGCCGGGGTCAGTGTCGATGGTGTGACAAAGGCTGAAACCGCCGCCGAGGCCGTGGCGGGTGCCGAGGCTGTAATCACGATGCTTCCGAATGGCGCCATCCTGCGGACCGTCGCAGACCAGATCATCCCTCATATGCAATCTGGCGCAGCACTGGTCGACTGCTCCACAGTCGATGTCGACAGCGCGCGCGCCGTGGCTGATCAAGCCAATGCCGCTGGCTTGCTATCGGTCGACGCGCCCGTTTCGGGCGGGATCGGTGGCGCCTCTGCGGGTACATTGACCTTCATGGCCGGCGGGTCTGAAGACGCCTTTGCCAAGGCCGCGCCGCTCTTCGACATTATGGGGCAAAAGGCTGTGCATTGCGGTGAGGCCGGAGCCGGACAAGCGGCCAAGATCTGTAACAACATGATCCTCGGCGTCACCATGATCGCCACTTGCGAAGCCTTTGCCTTAGCTGACAAATTGGGGCTCGACCGCCAAAAGATGTTCGACGTGGTGAGCACCTCCTCCGGCTACAGCTGGACGATGAACGCCTATTGCCCCGCCCCCGGCGTCGGCCCGACCAGCCCTGCAGACAATGACTATCAACCGGGCTTTGCCGCCGAGTTGATGCTGAAAGACCTGCGCCTCAGCCAGCAAGCCGCGGAAAGCGCGGACGCAGACACCCCGATGGGCCAAGCTGCAACCGCACTCTATCAGCAGTTCGTCGAAGCCGAAGATGGTTTGGGTCAGGATTTCTCGGCCATGCTGCCCAGATTTGAGAAACGTAGTCGAGAGTAGCCACAATCAGGCAGGTCTTTGCCGAAGTCCCCCGCCCCAGCACCCCAGACCTTTTTCGGGTCTGCCCTTTCGTGCATGTATCGCCGCACGAAAATCCGGGGATCACGGCATGAAACATGCAGCAGCGATAGCAGCGTCCATTGCATTGGCAGGCGTCCCGCTTGTCGCTTTGGCTGGAAATGGCAACGGCAAAGGGAAGAACTCGAAGTTTTCAGTGGAACGGGTCGCGCCCGGACATTCCACGGTCCCTGTCAACTGCCCTCCCGGACTCGCGAAAAAGGCGGTGCCCTGCGTTCCGCCCGGACAGGCTAAGAAGTATTACCGGGTCGGAGACAGAATAGACCGTGACTATTTCTGGATCGACGATCCCTACAGGTATGGCCTCAAGCGTGGTGGCAACTATGTGCGCGCGGGAGACTATGTCTACCGGATTGACCCGGAGACACGCAAGGTTCTGAACCTGATTGGAGCTGTCGCAGATATCCTCAACTGATGCGCAATCTGGCCGCTATTCAGCGGCCACCCGCCCTGGGTTCAACATCGGCTTGAGGTAACGCCCTGTGTGGCTGCGCTCAACATCAGCCACCTCCTCGGGTGTTCCGGTTGCAACGATCTCACCACCTCCATCGCCGCCTTCCGGGCCGATATCAATGATGTGGTCTGCGGTTTTGACCACGTCCAGATTATGTTCGATCACGACAACCGTGTTTCCCTGATCAACCAATTCATGCAACACTTCCAAAAGCTTACGCACATCTTCGAAATGCAGACCTGTCGTCGGCTCGTCCAGAATATACAACGTCCGCCCGGTTGAGCGTTTCGACAGCTCTTTCGACAGCTTGACCCGTTGCGCTTCGCCCCCGGACAGAGTCGTGGCCTGTTGACCAACCTTGATATAGCCCAGCCCCACACGCGCCAGCGCATCCATTTTATCCCGGATCGAGGGCACAGCTTTGAAGAACTCCTGCGCGTCCTCCACCGTCATATCCAGCACATCAGCAATGGATTTGCCTTTGAATTTGATCTCCAGCGTCTCGCGATTGTACCGCGCGCCTTTGCAGGTTTCGCAGGTGACATAGACATCAGGCAAAAAGTGCATCTCGATCTTGATAACGCCGTCGCCCTGGCAGGCCTCACACCGCCCCCCTTTGACGTTGAAGCTGAACCGTCCCGGCTTGTAGCCGCGCGCTTTGGCCTCGGGCAATCCCGCGAACCAGTCGCGGATCGGGGTGAAGGCCCCGGTATACGTCGCTGGATTCGACCGCGGGGTGCGCCCAATCGGTCGCTGGTCGATATCGATGACCTTGTCCAGATGCTCCAACCCTTTGATCGTCTCGCAGGGGGCCGGGGTTTGTCGCGCACCGTTCAACCGCATCGAGGCGGTTTTGAACAGCGTTTCAATGGTCAGCGTGGACTTGCCGCCACCCGATACGCCCGTGACACAAACAAACTTCCCCAATGGAAAATCAGCAGTCACATTCTTAAGATTGTTGCCCGTCGCCTTGACGACCGAGACCTTTTTTCCGTTACCCTTTCGGCGTTCGGCAGGCACTGCGATTTCGCGTGTTCCGGCCAGATATTGCCCGGTGACCGAGGCCGCATCGGCTGCAATCTCACCCGGGGTGCCCTTACTGACAACCTGCCCGCCATGCACACCGGCACCGGGGCCGATGTCGAACACATAATCCGCCTCGCGGATGGCTTCCTCGTCATGCTCGACCACGATCACGGTATTCCCCTGATCCCGCAGGTTCTTGAGCGTACCCAGCAATCGGTCGTTGTCACGCTGGTGCAACCCGATGGAGGGCTCATCAAGCACGTACAAAACGCCGGTCAGACCCGAGCCAATCTGGCTGGCCAACCGGATACGTTGGCTTTCGCCACCAGATAAAGTTCCACTTGAACGTGACAGCGTAAGATATTCCAAACCAACGTTATTCAGGAATCCAAGCCGCTCGCGGATTTCCTTGAGGATGGCCCGCGCAATCTCATTCTTTTGTACGGAAAGATGGTTTGGCGCATCCTCAACCCAAGCCAACGCCTCTCGGATCGACATCTCAACCACTTGCCCCACATGCAGACCGGCGATTTTCACGGCCAGCGCTTCTGGTCGCAGGCGATAGCCTTCACAAGTGCCACAGGGGCGGTTGTTTTGGTACCGCTCAAACTCTTCCCGGATCCAGGCGCTGTCGGTCTCGCGATAGCGGCGTTCCATATTCGGGATCACACCCTCAAAACTGCGCGTGACCTGATAGACCCGACCGCCCTCGTCATAGCGGAACTGGATTTCGTCATCACCTGAGCCGCGCAGGAACACCTGCTGCACCTTCTTGGGCAGGTCCTTCCACGGCGTGTTCTTGTCAAATTCATAGTGCCGTGCGATGGCCTCGATGGTTTGCAGAAAGTACGGAGACTTTCCCTTCCGCCACGGGGCCAAGGCCCCATCATACAGTTTCAATGTCTGGTCCGGCACAACCAGTCGTTCGTCAAAGAACAGCTCTACCCCCAAGCCGTCACAATCCGGGCAAGCGCCGAAGGGTGCGTTAAACGAAAACAGCCGGGGTTCGATCTCGGGAATGGTGAAGCCACTGACCGGGCAGGCAAAATTTTCGCTAAACGTGATACGCTCTGGGTCACCTTCACGCGGAGCCGTTTCCAGAACGGCAATGCCATCCGCAAGGTCCAAAGCGGTGCGCAGACTGTCGGCCAGCCGGGTCTCCATCCCTTCGCGGACCACCAGCCGGTCGACCACCACGTCGATGTCGTGGCGGAATTTCTTGTCCAATGTGGGTGGTTCATCCAGCTCATAGAAGTCGCCATCGACCTTCACACGCTGGAACCCCTGCTTGCGCAGTTCCAGAAACTCTTTCTTATATTCGCCTTTCCGATCCCGCACGATGGGGGCCAGCAGGTACCCTCGAGTCCCCTCCTCCATCGTCATGATCCGGTCGACCATATCCTGCACCTGTTGTGCTTCGATCGGCAGGCCCGTTGCGGGGCTGCATGGCGTCCCGGCGCGCGCAAAAAGCAGACGCAGATAGTCGTAAATCTCGGTCACGGTCCCCACGGTCGAACGCGGGTTTTTCGACGTGGTCTTCTGCTCGATGGAAATCGCCGGGCTCAGGCCGCTGATGTGGTCCACATCCGGCTTCTCCATCATGTCCAGGAACTGACGCGCATAGGCCGAAAGGCTTTCGACATAGCGGCGCTGACCCTCGGCATAGATCGTATCAAAGGCCAGCGAAGATTTGCCCGAGCCCGACAGGCCGGTGATCACCACCAGCTGATCCCGTGGGATATCCACGTCGATGCTTTTGAGGTTATGCTCGCGCGCGCCGCGCACCTCGATATTTTTCAGCTCAGCCATTCTGGCCCCCAACAAACACGTCCCTCAGAAATAGGCGAGTGGCGCTGAGTCTCCAACAGAAAAGTTAGAACAAAGGCGGAACTTTTGGATTATTGCCGACACATCCTGACAAGATGCGATGCAGATAGGCGCGATGCGACCAGCGCTCTGGCAACGTGACATGATCAAGGGAAAATGGCGCGGTTGACGGGGCTCGAACCCGCGACCCCCGGCGTGACAGGCCGGTACTCTAACCAACTGAGCTACAACCGCGCATTTTGGGTCTATGTCCGATCCGTTTGCCTGGATCAAAGGCTGACAGTGATGGCGCGGTTGACGGGGCTCGAACCCGCGACCCCCGGCGTGACAGGCCGGTACTCTAACCAACTGAGCTACAACCGCCCACTGCCCGTTCCCGATGGAACGTTGGGGTGTATTATGGCCCCGCCCCGGCATCGTCAAGCGGCGTTTTGAAGTTTTTTAACAGAAGCCTGATTTTTCCATACGGCCCAAATCGAAGGCCCCATTTTCGTGCCTCACACGGCATTTCCGAGCAGCTCGGGCTTGCGCAGCCTTTTAGGACACGATAACAGCACGCGCTATGGGTGATTAGCTCAGTGGTAGAGCGCTTCGTTCACATCGAAGATGTCAGGAGTTCAAATCTCTTATCACCCACCATCTTACCAATGTTGATCATATTGAAACGCTCCCGTGTCCTGGATTTCCAGATGCGCCGTCAAAAAGGCGAGCATTTCTGCTCGCCCTTGTAACCTTATCTGAGAAGCTTAGTGCGCCGTCGCTGCCGGGCCTGCACTCTCAGCCGCTTTTGCTGCCGCCGCGGCTGCTTCCTCAGCAGCCTCGTCCCATTCAATGGGTTCAGGATCACGCACCAGCGCCAGCTTCAACACTTCCGAGACGTGTTTGACAGGGATGATTTCCAGCCCTTCTTTCACGTTGTCTGGAATTTCGGCCAGATCCTTTTCGTTTTCTTCCGGGATCAGAACCGTCTTGATGCCACCGCGCAGGGCCGCCAGCAGTTTTTCTTTCAACCCACCTATCGGCATGGCGTTCCCGCGCAGGGATACCTCGCCCGTCATGGCAATGTCTTTGCGCACCGGAATACCGGTCAGCACAGACACAATCGACGTGACCATCGCCAGACCAGCCGACGGGCCATCCTTGGGCGTCGCGCCATCCGGCACGTGGACGTGGATGTCCAGCTTGTCGAACTGGGGCGGCTTTACCCCGATTTTGGGCGAGATCGACCGCACATAAGACGAGGCCGCATCGATGGATTCCTTCATAACGTCGCCCAGCTTACCGGTGGTCTTCATCCGACCCTTGCCGGGCAGTTTCAGCGCTTCGATATGCAGCAGGTCACCGCCCACGGAGGTCCAGGCCAGACCGGTCACAACGCCGATCTGATCGTCCTGCTCGGCCAGACCATAGCGGAACTTGGGCACACCAAGGAAGTCATCCAGATTTTCCGGCGTCACGGTAACCGAGTCCGCCTCTTTCTTGATGATCTTGGTCAGCGATTTCCGCGCCACCTTGGCGATCTCACGTTCAAGGTTCCGCACACCCGCCTCGCGGGTGTAGGTGCGGATGATCGACTGCAACGCCTCATCGGTCAGCTCAAACTCCTTGGCCTTCAGACCATGGTTCTTGACCTGCTTGCTGATCAGGTGCTGCTTGGCGATCTCGCTCTTTTCCTCTTCGGTGTAACCAGCCAGCGGGATGATCTCCATCCGGTCCAGCAGAGGCCCGGGCATGTTGTAGCTGTTCGAGGTCGTCAGGAACATCACGTTGGACAGGTCATATTCGACCTCAAGATAGTGATCCATGAACGTGCTGTTCTGTTCCGGGTCCAACACTTCAAGCATCGCCGAGGCCGGATCGCCACGGAAGTCCTGCCCCATCTTGTCGATCTCGTCGAGTAGGATGAGCGGGTTTGTGGTTTTCGCCTTCTTCAGCGCCTGAATGATCTTACCGGGCATTGAGCCAATGTAAGTCCGACGGTGACCGCGAATCTCGGATTCGTCGCGCACACCACCCAAGCTAATGCGAATGAACTCGCGCCCCGTGGCTTTGGCAACGGACTTACCCAGCGAAGTCTTACCCACACCCGGAGGGCCAACAAGACACAGGATCGGGCCTTTCAGCTTTTTCGAGCGCTGCTGAACCGCCAGATACTCAACGATCCGCTCTTTGACCTTCTCAAGCCCATAGTGGTCCGCATCCAGAATATCCTGCGCGCGACCCAGATCCTTTTTGACGCGGGATTTGGTACCCCACGGCAACGAGAGAATCCAATCCAGATAGTTGCGCACAACGGTGGCCTCAGCCGACATCGGGCTCATATTACGGAGCTTTTTAAGCTCTCCTTCGGCCTTTTCACGCGCTTCTTTCGACAGCTTGGTCTCGGCGATTTTCTCTTCCAGCTCGGCAACTTCGTTCGAGCCGTCCTCGCCATCGCCAAGCTCCTTCTGAATGGCCTTCATCTGCTCATTCAGATAATACTCGCGCTGCGTCTTCTCCATCTGGGATTTGACGCGAGTCTTGATTTTTTTCTCGACCTGCAGGACCGACATTTCACCCTGCATCAGGCCATAGACCTTCTCAAGCCGCTCGCTGACCGAGAGCGTCTCAAGCAGTTCCTGCTTTTGCTCGACCTCAATACCCAGGTGACCCGACACCAGATCAGCCAGCTTGGCGGGTTCGGTGGTTTCACCGACTGCGGTCAGGGCTTCTTCGGGGATGTTTTTGCGCACTTTGGCATAGCGCTCGAACTCATCCGCCACTGTGCGCAGCAGCGCCTGGGTCGTGGTGACATCGCCCGGAATTTCAGTCAGGTATTCGGCACGAGCCTCGAAAAACTGATCGTTTTCAAGGAACTCCGTGATCTGCACGCGTGCCTGCCCCTCGACCAACACCTTCACGGTGCCATCGGGCAGTTTCAGCAGTTGCAGCACATTGGCCAGAACGCCGGCCTGATAGATGCCGTCCACTTCCGGGTCATCGACACCGGGGTCGATCTGGCTGGACAACAGAATTTGCTTATCATCCTGCATCACCTCTTCCAGCGCGCGGACCGATTTGTCTCGGCCCACGAACAGCGGCACGATCATATGCGGAAACACCACAATATCGCGCAGCGGCAGGACGGGGTATGAGGAATTCAGAGGCTCTTGCATGCTCTATCCTTATCGTTGGCAAGACGGCTCTGGTCCCTGCGTGAGGCAACCGCTGGCCGTCTCCTGTCTTGGATGGTTAAAGGTGGGGCTGTATGGGCCCTATTTCAACCTCACCATCATGTCTCAGTTCGCAGCATGACCCGAGGTTTTCCGGACTGCAAGGCGCCCGACCGAGATATCCACCGAAATTAGAGCGCCACGCATGCAAAATACGCAGCCAAAACTCAGAACACGCGCTGCACGGCGCGAGACAGGAAAAATCCGTGGCCGTCCTGATTGCGACACTCAAGACCTTTCCGAGAAGAACTGCACGTAAACCCACCAAACTGGCCCGTGACCCCATATTCCGCGCGGTCAAACCCGCCGCGGTTTCGATTTAGCGGCTGGCACAGCATTTCCACGGGGCCGGTATCGAACATCAGGAAATCATGGCCCCAGTCGGATTGGCAGTCCGAAGGCCGCGGCAACGCGGGCTGGCCAGACTTTTCGATTATCGTGCACTGGATATCAGAAGACTCAGCGCCTTCCCCTACCGAACACTGAATATTTTCGGATGGGGTTTCAAAGGTCCAGACATCTGGAATGGCAGGTGTCGCGCAGAAAACAGCTGCACCGAGAAAAAGGCGAAACATAAAAACTCTCCGGGTCACGAACAAAAAATAGCATTGCTTGAAGTGGTCTTAGACTACCTGAAAACCACGCAATTGTCACCCGAACGGGATGGCTACAGCGGCTCGATATCACCCTGCGCGCGTGTTGCATGAAACTCAGCCTGCCACGCGTCGAAGGTTCCGGCGGCGATCGCATCCCGCATGCCCTGCATGATGTCCTGGAAGTAGTGCAAATTGTGCCAAGTCAGCAGCATGCCCGAAATCATCTCATTAGACCGGAACACATGATGCAGATAGGCGCGTGAATAGTTCGAACAGGCCGGGCAAGAGCATTCCTCGTCCAGCGGGCGCGGATCATCGACATGGCGGGCGTTTTTGATGTTGACGACACCACGTCTCGTAAACGCCTGCCCCGTACGCCCGGAGCGTGATGGCAATACGCAATCCATCATGTCAACGCCGCGCGCAACGGCACCTACAATATCGTCGGGTTTGCCTACGCCCATCAGATAGCGCGGCTTGTCCGTGGGCAGAAAGTCGGGCGCGTAGTTGAGGCAGTCGAACATCGCCTCCTGCCCCTCACCGACAGCCAATCCACCGATAGCGTAGCCTTCAAAACCAATGGCTTTCAGCGCCTCGGCGCTTTCTGCGCGCAGGTCCTGTTCCAAACCACCTTGCATAATGCCGAACAACGCATGGCCCGGACGGTCACCAAACGCGTCCCGAGACCGCTCGGCCCACCGCATCGACAGACGCATCGACTCGGCAATCCGATCCCGATCAGCAGGCAGAGAGGGGCATTCGTCGAAACACATCACAATATCCGAGCCCAGCAGGCGTTGGATCTCCATCGACCGTTCCGGCGTCAACTCATGTTTGGATCCATCCACATGGGATTTGAAGGTCACGCCCTTTTCGGTCAGCTTGCGAAGCCCGGCCAGAGACATAACCTGAAACCCACCCGAGTCTGTCAGAATGGGCCGGCCCCAGTTCATGAACTTGTGTAGACCACCTAGCCGATCGATCCGTTCAGCCGTGGGACGCAGCATCAGATGATAAGTGTTTCCCAGTAGGATATCCGCCCCAGTGGCGCGCACGCTTTCTGGCATCATCGCCTTGACCGTCGCCGCCGTCCCGACTGGCATAAACGCTGGCGTGCGCACCTCACCGCGGGGCGTGTTGATCACACCTGTGCGGGCCTTGCCATCGGTGGCTTTGAGGTCAAATGAAAACGGCTGGGTCATGTCAGTATCTCGGATAGCGGAACCGGGCAGGCTTTGCCCGATCCGCTGATGCATTGCAACCCGTCAAGGCAGCGAGGCGACCCGGGCCGTGAAGAGGTCAACCACCCCTGCCCCATCCACATCTCGACACACGGTCACGGGCGGGCGGCCATCCTGTGGTATTGTCGCGCCCAACGCATCCCCTTCGGTAATCACCTGCACCCCGGTTTGAACCAAGTCGAACATGTGGTCATGGGTGCAGGCAATCACCGCGGTGGAGTCATGTAGGCCACAGCCATCCAGGCCGCCGATCTCCTTGTAGAACTGCAAATAGAACTTGGAGATATCCCGCAGGAACACCCCCATATCGGCTGATTTCTGCGCCAGCGCCTCAAAATCCGCGTTTTGATACAGCGTTTTCAGCGTCACATCCAAACCCACCAGAACCGTTTCGGGCGGCGCGGTAAAGACCGCATCTGCCGCATGCGCATCGTGATAGATATTGGCTTCGGCATGCGGGGTGATATTTCCGGGGCAATAGACAGCGCCCCCCATGATCACCAACCGCCCAAGATTCTTTGAAAACGCCGGGTCCAGTGCCATCGCATCAGCGATATTGGTGAGCGGACCGACGGCACAGACCACCAGTTCGCCAGCATGTTCGCGCGCCATTTCGACCAGAAACTCAGCCGCTGTCAGATCATGGTTCTGCCCGATCTCGGGGATATCGGTCAGATCACCAAAGCCTTCTGGCCCGTGCACATGCTCGGATGGGCTGTGATCGTCTTTGCCATGAGCCGCGCTTGCACCTTGGGCAACAGGGATATCCAAACCTAGTTTATCGACCAGAAACCGCGCGTTCCGGCTTGATTGGTGGACATGTGTATTGCCAAAAACGGTGGTCAGACCGATCAGGTCTATTTCGGGTGCCGCGGCAGCGTAGGCGATGGCCATTGCGTCATCGATGCCGGGGTCTGTATCAATTATCAGTTTCATTCCGCCCCGATACCGCAGTCACATGCAGATGCAAAGCGATCACTGTCGTCTTCGCCCAGGCACGACACTATTTGCAACCAACCGCATTCACGCCATACCAGAGTTGAAATCGGGCGACTCAATCCCCAAATGTATACTATAGTACACAATAAAAGAGGACAGATATGACAGAAGAGCAGATCATCGGATTGCTTTCATCGAATATTATCTACCTGCTTGGCGCCGTTCTGGTCGTCATCGTTATTCTCAAGGGCATTAAAATCGTGCCCCAATCTGAGAAATACGTTGTTGAACGGTTCGGGCGTTTGCACTCGGTGCTTGGACCCGGCATCAACTTTATCGTTCCATTTCTGGATGTTGCACGCCACAAGATCTCGATCCTGGAACGTCAGCTGCCAAATGCAACGCAGGACGCGATTACCAAGGACAACGTGTTGGTGCAGATCGACACATCAGTATTCTACCGGATTCTGGAGCCGGAAAAGACTGTCTACCGTATCCGCGATGTGGACGGCGCGATTGCCACCACCGTCGCCGGTATCGTCAGGGCGGAAATTGGTAAAATGGATCTGGATGAGGTTCAATCGAACCGTTCGCAGCTGATCAGCCGTATTCAGGAAAGCGTCGAAACCGCCGTGGATGACTGGGGGATTGAGGTGACGCGTGCAGAAATTCTGGACGTGAACCTTGACCAAGCAACACGGGACGCGATGTTGCAGCAGCTGAACGCCGAACGCGCACGACGCGCACAAGTGACCGAGGCCGAAGGTCAAAAACGCGCGGTTGAGCTGCAGGCAGATGCCGAGTTGTATGCCGCCGAGCAATCGGCCAAAGCCCGCCGTATTCAGGCCGATGCCGAAGCCTACGCTACCGGTGTCGTGGCCAAGGCCATTCAGGACAACGGGATTGAGGCTGCTCAGTATCAGGTTGCCCTGAAACAGGTGGAATCGCTCAACGCATTGGGCAATGGTTCGGGCAAACAGACTATCGTTGTTCCGGCCAACGCCTTGGAAGCATTTGGAGATGCGTTTAAGATGCTGAAAGGAGCAAAGTAATGGCTGATCCCTTTTGGCTGACATGGTGGATCTGGTTGGCGGGCGCCTTGGCGCTCGGCATACTGGAACTGGTTCTGCCCGGGTTCATCTTTCTGGGCTTTGCAATCGGAGCCGCGATCACAGGTTTGATTCTGGTCATCCCCGGAGTCGCGCCGTCGCTGCCGATCCTGTTGCTGATTTTTGCGGTTCTGTCCCTGATTGCCTGGCTGATTTTGCGCCGCATGTTTGCCCTGCCGCATGGCCAAGTGAAAACATTCCAGCACGATATCAATGACTGACACCATTCTGGCATTGCCCGGACGGCATGACTGGACGCTGGGCAGGCCATTCCCTATATAAAAAGTCAGGCAACTGACCCGAGGCAATGATGACCCATCCCAGCGAACAGTTTGAAGGTGCACCCTTGATTGCGCCCTCGACAATCGAACATCCTCTATACGATCAAGTGGTGGATGCATGCCGAACGGTCTATGACCCTGAAATTCCAGTCAATATCTATGACCTGGGCTTGATCTACACGATCGACATCAAGGAAGATAATGCCGTCAAAGTCATCATGACCCTGACCGCCCCGGGATGCCCGGTTGCCGGGGAAATGCCAGGCTGGATTGTCGAAGCCATCGAACCCGTGGCTGGCGTGAAAGAAGTTGATGTCGAACTGACATGGGAACCCCCTTGGGGCATGGACATGATGTCCGACGAAGCGCGGCTAGAACTCGGCTTTATGTAATTCAGCCTGAACAGCCTGCTGAAGGCTGATTGTCACAAAACATTAGCTTTTGCGTTACCTTGCTGTGTGTCGGCTGTCACATTGCTGCGCGACATATACGGCGCATCTGCAATCGCACAGGTTGAACGCAGTGATGCACTTGGGCCGTGACCAATGCGCCGCCCCCCGTCGCTCGGCCCCGAATTTGGACCGCTCTTGCCCGAGAGCGGTCTTTTCAATTTTTAACAAGCACTTATGGTATACCACAAGTCGATCTGATCTCGGCTGCGCGTGCATCAAGCTGTTTGATATAGTCGCCTGCTAACATCTTAAGATGTTTGTTCTCAGTTCCCGTCACCAGACCCAGCAAAGCACCAGCAGGCAGAATCGAAACAACACTTTCGACCTGCTGATCTTCAGCATGTCGCTTCTCAGCTGCGATCGCGCGTAAATCACCGGGTGCAGTCGCGCAGTTAACTGGATGCCGCTTTGTATCATCGGCAGCCATCGCCGGTTGCGCAACAGCGAAGCAGAGCAAACTCATCATGATGCATTTTGTAGCTATGTGTTGCACCGTCATCGCGTCTGACCTCTTTCAAAACAATCTGCTCGCAGGCTAAAGCGACCCAGCCACCGATGACAACCCGCAGCAGAAACAGAAATTGAATGCGCGCTCTCTTGAGCCCGGCCCGTGTCGGGCCTAGATTAAAACAAACGCGTGACGACGGAGACACAGATGTTCGGCATTCCCGGCAAACAAGCCGTGACCATGACGCCCAAAGCTGCAGAGCAGATCACCCGCCTGATGACAACAGGTGGGCATGCCGGTCTGCGCATCGGCGTCAAAAAGGGCGGCTGCGCTGGCATGGAATACACCATGGATTATGTGGATGAGGCCGACCCCCATGATGAGGTCGTCGAGCAAGACGGCGCACGCGTAATGATCGCCCCTATGGCACAGATGTTCCTGTTCGGCACCGAGATTGACTATGAGGTCTCGCTGCTTGAATCCGGTTTCAAGTTCAGAAACCCGAACGTGGTCGACGCCTGCGGATGCGGCGAGTCAATCAAATTTGACGAAAGCCTGTCTTCGCAGGCTTAGGCCGACTTTAAATGCACATAGGTTTCGTTGAAGCGTTTCGTCAGGTGCTCACCTGCCGAAATCATCTGATCTGACTCAGGCGGCGCGACATTGGTGTCGTAGGACGGGTTAAAGAACAACGGGACCGAAATCCGTTCATGAGCCCCGCCAACCACCCGGTGTTCGGTAGCCTTGATGCGGCCTGCGGTCCAGAACTCAAGCATTTCACCAAAGTTGATGATGAACGTACCTGGCGCGGCCTCGACCTTTTCCCAGGTCCCGTCAGGCATACGAACTTCCAGGCCTGCGGTTCCATCGGTTGCCAGCAGGGTCAGGCAGCCATAATCGGTATGGGCCCCAATGCCAAAATCCCTCTCGCCCGCCCATACAGGCCGCTGCGGATAATAATTCCCGCGCAGCAGAGCCATTGGCGTGTCAAAGGCCGTGTCGAAACTGTCAGCATCTCGACCCAGGGCCACGGCGATGGCGCGTAGTACCCGCATTGCTACACCACACGCATCCTCATAATAGGCACGGATGGTCCGCTCGAAGCTTTCCGGCGCCTCGGGCCACTGGTTCGGCGCATAGACGCTCAGTCTGCGCGCGCGATACGGGCTCAGCTCAGGCAGTTCATAGCCGCAATCAAAGACCTCTTTGAAATCCGGGTTGGCGTTCGGATCCACCTGTTCAGATTTCGGCGCGCCCCACCCCCGGTTTGACCCGGTCGCAGCCATATCGACCAGTTTCTTATCCTGCTCAGGCAGCCGGAAGAAGTCGAAGTAAGTCGAAATCACCTGCTGCACCCGTTCAGCGCTCAGCCCGGTATTTCCGATGGTTAAAAAACCCACCTGCCCGATGGCTTGCTGAAGCCGGGCAAGTTCGTCCTTGTCGCGGCTATCCAGTTTTTCGAGATCAAGATTATCAATCATGGCGCCCTCACCGAATCACGGCGGACCGTGCCGAGGTGCAGCCGGAACTGCAACCGGAATTGTAAGCTCCGATCAACGGTGCTATCCGAAAGGCAAATCGCGGATCTAGCAGGAGAAACGGATATGCGGCGCAAGCTGGCGGCGGGAAACTGGAAAATGAACGGAACCGGCGCGGCCCTTGCCGAGCTTGAAGCTTTGGCAGCGCGCTATCCAACACCCGAGGTCGATATCCTGATCTGCCCGCCAGCCACGTTGCTAGAGCGTGCGGCGACAACCGTCGAAAGCTCTGGTGTGGCCGTTGGTGGCCAGGATTGCCACGCGGAAAGCGCGGGTGCACATACCGGCGATATCAGCGCCGAGATGCTGCGGGATGCGGGCGCCTCGGCGGTGATCCTGGGCCATTCGGAACGCCGTGTGGACCATGGCGAACAAAATGAAGATATCCGCGCAAAGGCCCGTGCTGCCATGGACGCAGGGCTGCAAGCCGTCATCTGCGTCGGTGAAAGCTTAGAACAGCGCGAAGCGGCCAACACGCTGGACATCATTGGCGGTCAGATGTCAGGCTCGATCCCCGATCAATCCACTGGCGAGAACCTGATCATCGCCTATGAACCGATCTGGGCCATTGGCACCGGCAAAGTCCCAACTCTGGACGAGATTGGGGCCGTACACGATTTCATTCGTGCCCGTCTTGAACGCCGATTTGGCGAGGGTGTTGGACGTTCGGTGCGCGTGCTTTACGGTGGCTCGGTCAAGCCGTCGAACGCGGCGGAGATTTTTGGCGTATCCAATGTGGATGGCGCGCTGGTGGGCGGCGCAAGTCTGAAAGCAGATGATTTCTCGGGCATTGTCGACGCATTGCGTGCGATGTGAGACGGATGTTACTCAGCGATATCTTCCGCCCAAAGCTCGGGCTTCTCCGCGATAAACCGCTTCATCAAGGCGATACATTCTGGGTCTTCGGCTAAGACAACCTCAACGCCGCGTTCACGCAGAAACGCTTCATTACCGCCAAAGTTCTGAGTGTCCCCGATCACTACTCGTGGGATTCCGAATTGCACGATGGTGCCCGCACACATCATGCAGGGTGACAAAGAGGTATAAAGGACCGTATCAAGATAGGTCTTCTGTCGCCCCGCTTTGCGCAAGGCATCCATTTCGCCATGGGCGATCGGGTCACCACGCTGCACCCGTTGGTTGCGCCCTCTGGATACAATCTCTCCACCCCGCGCCAACACCGATCCGATTGGGCAGCCACCTTCGTCAAACCCCGCTTTCGCCTCATCATAGGCAATGCGCAGTAGGCGCATGTCGGTGTCTGTCATCATGTCGCGCAAACCTCCTCGGATCGGTGTTTTGTAAGCAGCGTGACGAATACAGATGCAGGCGTCAACGCCGCCATCACGCAAGCTTCATGGTTACGATCCCCGCAATGATGAGGGCCGCGGCCAACAAGCGCATAGGAGTCAGCGCTTCACCCAACACGGTGACGCCAACCACGAACGCGCCAACCGCACCAATACCCACCCAGATCGTGTAAGCGGTGCCTAGCGGCAGGTCTCGCATCGCCAGCGACAGTAGTCCAAACGACCCGATCATCGAAACGCCCATGATCGCGGTCGGCCACAGCCGTGTAAAACCAGCGGATTGCTTCATCGCACCCGCCCAAACAATTTCTAGTATTCCGGCAAAAACAAGCATGATCCATGCCATGAGGTGACCCCGTATCAAAGCGGGTCGTCCCGCATGATCTGCCCGTGGTGGGGAGGTCGTCCTCTGACCCAAAGATGGGTATCCCGGTCCCGGGGTTCAAGTCCGGCCGGGCAACATCTGCTGCCCGGCCATCCACGCGCTAGTTCGTTATGATTTCAGGCCCCATGACCGAGTTCGGCAGGAAGGTCGAAATCCACGGGATATAGGTCACCATAATCAGGAAGACGAACAGCACCGCCAGGAAAGGCAGCGCAGCCTTCACGACACCCATCATAGGCATGCCGGCAACACCAGAGGTCACGAACAGGTTCAGCCCAACCGGCGGTGTGATCATCCCGATTTCCATGTTCACCACCATGATGATGCCCAAATGGATCGGGTCGATGCCCAGTTCGATTGCAATCGGGAACACCAGAGGTGCAACGATCACCAACAGACCTGAAGGTTCCATGAACTGACCACCGATCAGCAGGATCACATTCACTACGATCAGGAAGGTTACAGGACCCAGGCCAGCAGACAGCATCGCCTCGGCAATGTGCTGCGGCACCTGTTCGTCGGTCAGAACATGTTTCAGGATCAACGCGTTGGCGATCACGAACAGCAGCGTGACGGTCAGCTTTCCAGCCTCGAACAGCGTGTGCTTGGTGTCAGGATGGAAGAACGCTGTGATCAACGCGTGGGGTTTCTTGAACAGCGAGATATTCGCGGTCCCTTCTTCCGTGCTAAGCGGCCCCATATCCTTGTAGACAAAGCTGGCAATCAGAAAGGCGTAGACAGCGGCCACGGCTGCGGCCTCGGTTGGTGTGAAGATACCACCATAGATACCGCCCAGGATGATCACGATCAGGAACAGGCCCCAACCAGCCTCGCGCGCCGAGACGAAGATTTCGCCCCAGCCCTTCCAATCGCCCTTCGGCAGATTCTTAACCTTGGCCATAACATAGATGGTGATCATCAGCATCAGACCGGCCATCAGGCCCGGAATGACACCGGCCAGAAACATGCGCCCGACCGAAACCTCGACGGCCGCGGCGTAGACCACCATCACAATCGAAGGCGGGATCAGAATGCCCAGCGTACCCGCGTTACAGATCACACCGGCGGCGAACTCTTTCGAGTAACCAACCTGCCGCATCCCAGCGATCACGATGGATCCGATGGCGACAACAGTCGCTGGCGACGATCCGGACAGTGCTGCAAACAGCATACAGGCGAACACACCCGCGATTGCCAGACCGCCCGGCAAATGCCCCACACAGGCAATGGAGAACCGGATGATCCGCCGCGCCACGCCACCCGTCGTCATGAAGGACGAGGCCAAAATGAAGAACGGGATCGCAAGAAGGGTAAAGTGCCCCTCGAACGCCTCAAACAATGTTCCTGCGACCGAAGCCAATGAACTGTCGGAATAGATCAGCAGGAACAGGGTCGAGCTGAGGCCCAAAGCCACGGCAATCGGAACACCGATCAGCAGGAGGCCAATGACCATTGAAAAGAGAAGTACGACGTCCATTAGTTGTGCTCTCCTTGCTGAGCCCGGACCTCTTCGATCTCGTCCTCGACCTCGTGACTGGCGACCAGGCGGTCGGTCTCACCACGCCAGATCTGAACGGCGACCTGCGCAAAGCGGATCACCAGCAGCAGCATCGACAGGGGTAGGATGAAGTAAGGAACGACCTTGGGAAGTTTTTCGTAATATTCGCCGTAGTTGATCAGGCCCTCCAGAAACCGCAGCGGAGCGATCATCGGGATATCGTCAACTTCATAAAAGCTCTGACTGCGCGCATCAAAATTCAGACCCGTGGGAAACCAGCGGCCTGATGTGGGCGGCAAATCCGCGAACACCGCCCAGTAGTCATAGGACCCTTTGAGCAGCAAAAGCGAGAAGACCAGACAACAGGCGACGGCAATCAGCGCCAATATGCGGCGCGGTCCAGGGGCCAGCATGTTCAAGATCGCATCAACGCCCAGATGCGCGTGCTTTTTCACCGCATAAGACGCCCCCAGCAGCACCAGCCAGCCGAACATGAACACTGTCAGCTCCAGCGCCCATAGAATATTGGAATTAAAGAAGAACCGGGCGATCACATTGGCAAAAGTCACGGCCGTCATCAGGCCCAGCAGCAATGCGATCAGGGTTTCTTCGATATGGTCGACCAGCCCGGCTGGGCCGGATTTCGCACCAGACATCTTTCTGTCCCCGCAATTTTTGTGATGAGAGTGATAGCGGGCGGGCTTTCACAGCCCGCCCGGCCGGCGCGTCGAATACTCCCCAGTCCCCCGACGCGTGGCCCGATCCGGATCAGAACCCGGCGTTGATCGCCTGAGCGGCGTCGATCTTGTCCTGACCTACGTCACCGGCGAATTGATCCCAAACGGGTTTCATCGCATCGACCCAGGCCTGACGTTGTTCGGGTGTCAGATCGCGGATGATACCGCCCGCATTTGTGATTGACGCTTTAGCCTCTTCGTTCACGGCAAAGGCTTCCTTATTCCGCTGCTCGGTCACTTCGGCCAGAATTGTCGTGAACTGGTCACGCACTTCCGAATCCAGGCTGTCCAGCCAGTCCACCGAGGTCACAACCAGATAGTCGATGATACCGTGATTGGTTTCGGTAATGCCGTCCTGCACCTCAAAGAACTTCTTGCCGTAGATGTTCGACCAGGTGTTCTCCTGCCCGTCCACAACGCCCTGCTGCAGCGCGCCGTAGACTTCCGAGAAGGCCATTTTCTGCGGGCTGCCACCAATGGCTTCCATCTGAGCAACCAGAACGTCCGAAGATTGCACACGGAACTTCAGGCCATCTGCATCGGACGGATCAACCAAAGGCTTGTTGGCCGACATCTGCTTCATGCCATTGTGCCAGAAGGCCAGCCCTTGCAGGCCACGACGCTGCATGCTGTCTTTCATCGCCTGACCATCTGCTGATGCCTGGAATGCGTCCACAGCATCGATGTTCTTGAACATGAACGGCAGGTCAAACAAGCGGAACTGCTTGGTGAATTTCTCGAACTTCGACAGCGACGGCGCGGCCAGTTGCACATCGCCCTGCAGCATCGCCTCAAGCACTTTGTCATCGTTGTAGAGGGTGGAGTTCGGGTAGACCTCCATGCACATCACGCCCTGCATCTCGTCATTGACGCGCTGCTCCAGCAGCGAGGCGGCAATGCCCTTGGGGTGTTTGTCGGTGTTGGTTACATGCGCGAATTTGACGACAATCTCGCCGTCGTCACAGGCCGCCATGCCTGCTGTGGCGGTTACCGTAAGCGCCATCGCCGTTGCGGCGGTTGCTAGAAGTTTCATCTGTTTTCCTCCCTGACTTCAAAACAGTTCAATAGGTGCCACACGGGCACCGCATGCCGGGCAGTCAAACGAATCAACTCTAACGGCACAACGATTTGATCGACTATAGTCATTCCTCTATTTTTATATTTAATAACAATATTTTACACTTAATCCCGAACCACCCCTCTACACAAGGCAACTCGCTTGTGCGAAAATCCGCACATCAGAAATCTTGTATGTGCGGATTTTCGCACGGATTTCGAATCAATTGGTACGAATCGCATTTGATACCCAATCGCACCGACCGCAGCCCGCGCCAGCGGGCTGCCCGGTCCAACAACTTGCCCGCATGACATGCGGGTTAAGTTGGCAGGAATACCTGCTTATCTTCGGTAGTCTTCCGGTTTGATCTGGTACCGCGCGAGTTTGTCATAAAACGTCTTGCGCGGCAGTTTCAGGGCCTTTGCCGCGTCCGAGGCCTTGCCATTGTGCCGCCCTAACGCAGCGATCAGCAACGATCGTTCGACCCGCGCCATCTGATCGCTGAGCCCAAGCTCAGCCGCTTGCGCCACATCGTCCGGCATCCCCAGAACAAAACGCATCGCTGCCGACATCAGAGACCGCGCATTGCCCGGCCAGTCACGCGCCATCAGCGAGGCAAGGTGTTCCGAAGTGATCTCTGGCTCGGGAATGCCTGCCTGTTCAGCCGCTTGCGCAACGTAGTGGCGGAAGATGACAGGAATATCTTCAGGCCGTTCTGCCAATGACGGAATACGCACCCGCATCACATCCAACCGATAGAAGAGATCGGCGTTGAACTGACCCTGGTCTGAAAGCGCTGACAGATCAGTGGTTGTTCCCGCGATAATACGCGTCTCAGTGCCCTGTTCCATCAGCTCAAGCGCGGCGTATTGGGTTGCCACCGGCAACGCCGATATCTCGTCCAGAAACAACGATCCGCCGACAGCAGAAGCAGCGCTTTGTACCAGATCATCAGCGCTCAGCCCCGAGGCCGGGCGTTTCACAAACGATCCCTGGGCAACGGGTGACATCAGGTGCACAACCTCCGCGACCTTGGATATGCCGCTGCCCGGCGGACCGGTGACCAAAACCTCGGCGCCTGTCATTGCAACATTGCGGACCCGGTCGCGCAAAGCCGCTGCCTGCGCGGACAAGCCAAACAGCAACCGTGCCGCTGGGTCGCCACGCTCCAACTCGGTTTTTAGCGCACGCTCACGCAGAACTTCACAGCGCGCCGAAAAAGCGCGTTCGAGCACGGTCAGCAAATCAGCAGCGGCGCAGGGCTTCTCCAAAAAATCGAAAGCACCCTGCCCCATGGCTTTCACCGCCATCGGGATATCGCCTTCACCTGTCAGCAGGACAACCGGCAGGTCCGGGTCAATCTCATGTGCATAGATCAACAGATGAAACCCATCCCGCCCCGGCATTCTAATGTCCGACAGGATCACACCCGGAAAATCGGCGCGTATATGATCCTTGGCTGCCACAAACGATCCCACGGACAGAGGCTCACATTCCGCCAGCTCCAGCGTCTGTGACAACGCCTCGCGCACCGCTGCGTCATCATCCACCAAAAGCACTTTGCGCGTCATGCCACTTTACCCTCTGCAAAATGCTCCAGTTCCACGCTGAACACAGCACCACCTTCCGCGTTTGCACCCCGGATATTGCCGCCAAAGCTTTGCACCAATCCGTAAGAGATCGACAACCCAAGCCCCAAACCTTCGGACGAGCCTACGGATTTTGTAGTGTAGAAAGGTTCAAACAGTTTGTCCGGATCTTCGATCCCCGGCCCTGTATCGCGGATGAGCACAACCAGACGATCACCGCTATTGATTTGAATACTGATCCGTTTGTCCGCCTGACCGTCCATGGCATCGATAGCGTTGTTAATCAGGTTCACAAAAACCTGCGCCAGACGGACCTCTCCACCCCAGGCGTTCACGGGATGCGAGGAAGGCCACCAATTTAGTGTCACCCGCTCCTCTCGCAGGCGAGGCTCGGTCAGTTCTATTGCCGACTGGATGACCTGCACCAGATCGACCTTCCCCATAGGCTCGCTCTCATTACGAGCAAATGCCCTGAGGTTTTTGATGATCCGCGCCATGCGTGCCGCCATTTCTGAGATGCGCCCAAGGTTTTTCCCAGCTTTCTCGCCTTGCCCGCGCTCCATATAGGCCGCGCCATTGTCCGCAAATTGCTGGATTGCCATCAACGGTTGGTTCAACTCGTGACTGATGCCTGCCGACATCTGACCCAAAGCGCTGAGCTTACCGGCCTGAACCAATTCCGCTTGCGCTTTCTTCAGCGCCGCTTCGGCCTCCTGCCGCTCTGCCACTTCGCGCCGCAAAGCGGTATTGGCCGTGGTCAGGTCACGCGTTCGTTTCGCCACGCGGCCTTCCAGCACAGCATTTGCCTCAGTCAGAGTGCGCCGTCGTTCAGTTGCCAGAAACAACAACGCACCGAAAGCCAGACAGATCGCTGCAACCGCCGCCGCCTGCAGCCCAGCCAAACGCCGCGCCGGGGCCACGTCCACCAGCACCTCAGCCGTCATGTCGATCACTGGTAGATCAAGTGTCAGATGCAGAGCCCGTTGAGGCAAATAGCGACCCCAGTTCAACGACCAGAGCTCGTGCCCATCCACCCAGGACGTGGCAAAATCAATCGGGCTCCCATCGGGCGGTGTCAGCCCCCGTTGCCCCTCAGCCCGCGACCAGAACAAAAGATCGGACCGGTTTGAGATAAAGACAACTCCGTCATTGTCCACAAAAAACACCGCTTCTGTACTGCCGCGCCAGGTTTGTTCTACATCCTGAACATCCGCGACCACCATAAGCGCGCCGTCAACCTGACCTGTGGGGCCGAAACTGGGCGCGGCATAAGAATACGTCCTGTTTCCGCTGTCCGGTTCAACGCCATGCGCGCTGCCCATGGCCCCCTGCAGGGCGCGCTTGAAGGCTGGATGCTCGGCCATATTACGTGGCCCCATGGGCTTTGCGGATGCCAAAACCCGGCCCGTCTGATCCAGATAGATCATGTTGATCGCGGCCGTCTTGTCCGCCACATCCAGCAGCATCAGACGGGCCGCCAGTTCTTGCTCAGGAGTACTGAGCTCTTGCAGCGTCGGATGGTTAGCCATCAACACCGCAAGCTCTTGATAGACTTGCATCTGCGTACTCAGCCGGTCGGCGGCGAGTTCCAGATCGGCCTCAGCCTTTTGGCTCAGCTGCGACAGGGCTTGCCGATACCCATAAGACCACACAGCCGTCGATAGCAAACCAACCGCCAACAGGAATCCAGCAATGACCCAAAGCCTCTGCATGACATAGGGTCTTGCATTCACCACGCCCGATGGCAAGTCTGCGCGACATGAAGACCCTGTCACAATCCCCGACCGACATCGCTTTTGTCCAAAACCCGTACCCGTTCTACGACACGGCCCGCGCCTGTGGCGATCTGTTCTATTGGGAGGACTACCAGATGGTCGCGGCAGCCTCACACAAAGCTGTGCAGGCGCTGTTTCGTGACCGACGATTTGGCCGTGAAGTCCCACCCGAACATGCCCAACCCGCGCCCGATCATCTGGCCCCGTGGCTTGCGGTCGAGGCGCATTCGCTGCTCGAAGCTGAACCACCTCGCCACACGCGCCTGCGCGCCCTGGTCACCCGCGCCTTCACGTCTCGGGCGATTAACAGTCTTGCACCTTCCATCGAAACGCTCTGCCACGAACTGATCGATCACTTTCCCAATACGCCGTTCGACCTGCTGCAGGCTTACTGCACCCAAGTTCCGGTCATCACAATCTGCCGCCTTCTGGGTGTACCCGAGGCAATGGCCCCGGATCTCTTGCGCTGGTCCCATGATATGGTCGCCATGTACCAGGCCAGCCGAACGATCGAAACAGAACATCGGGCAGCGCAATCCTCGCGCGAGTTTGCCGACTTCCTTCTGGGTTATATCGATCAACGACGTATGGACCCGCGCGATGATCTGATCACCCGCCTGATTGCGGCTGAGGAAGAAGGAGAGAAACTGTCGACGGATGAACTGGTCGCGACCTGTATCCTGCTTTTGAACGCCGGGCATGAGGCAACGGTGCATTCGCTCGGCAATGGGGTCAAAACTCTACTGCAAACTCAAACCACCCCGACTGCGCTCGCATCTGATGCCATAGACTCCACGGTCGAAGAAATCCTGCGCTACGACCCGCCCCTACATATGTTCACACGCTACGCCTATGAAGACATCGAGGTCTTCAGTCATCCATTCAAACGCGGCGATCAGGTGGCACTGCTGCTCGGGGCCGCCAATCGAGACCCTGCGGCTTGGCCTGATCCAACCCCTTTCGATCCAACTCGGCCCGTCCAAACCAATTCCAGCTTTGGCGGCGGTCTTCATTTCTGCGTCGGCGCGCCGCTGGCCCGTCTTGAAATGCGCATCGCCCTGCCAATCCTGTTCGACAGATGCCCCGATTTGCAATTGACCGAACCTCCGCAGTTTTCAAACAGCTACCATTTCCACGGCCTGGAAAAGCTGATGGTTCAATACTGAATCGCGCGTGCCACGCGATGCCTCCGGCGGGGATATTTTTGGCCAGATGAACAGGGGATCCAGACTTCATCTGGCCCCAAATATCCCGGGGGAGTCGCCCCTTTAGGGGCGGCGGGGGCAGAGCCCCCAAGACATCCTAGCCATCTGCCAATGCGCTCAGGGGCAGCATTGTCGTCGATTTGATCTCCTCCATCGACAGCAACGCGGTCACGTTGTGAACGCGCACTTCAGCGATCAGGGATTGATAGAACTGATCGTATGCGCGAGCGTTTTTAACGCGCACTTTCAGGATGTAATCGATATCCCCAGCCAGGCGGTGCGCCTCTTGCACCTCGGGCTGATCCCGTAGCGCTTTCAGGAACTTCCGCTGCCAGTCTGCCTCATGCTCCGAGGTCCGGATCAGAACAAAAAACGTCGCTTCAAACCCCAGTGCCTCGGCATCCAGCAAAACCGTTTGCTGGCCAATAATGCCAGCACTTTTCAGTTTACGGATTCGATTCCAAACAGGTGTCTTGGAACTGCCTACCCGGGCCGCTATTTCATCCAGCGACTGACTGGCATCACGCTGCAACTCGGCCAAAATTTTCCGATCTGTGCTGTCTATCCGCACCGTCATTCCGGTTTTCCTTCGATATTAGAACCCGCGTCCCGCTATTTTCAATCATCAAAACATTCGTTCTTATTTGATCACCAATATGGCACTTTAGCGGGAATATTTCCTATATTGATGAGCAAGTCAAACCACGCTCTGGACGATCTGATGCAGTTCGAACGCAAAACAGGATATGTCGAATTTGTCGGCGCGGGACCCGGTGATCCGGACCTGCTGACGCAAAAGGCGCTCAAAGCCTTCGCAGCTGCGGATATTGTCCTGCATGATCGGCTGATCAGCGCAGAGATTCTGGCGCTTGCCGGTCAGGCTGCGACTCTCGTCGATGTTGGAAAAGCCGGTTTTGGAGCCTCCTGGAAACAGGAAGATATCGACGCTCTTCTGGTCGACTATGCGCTCAAGGGCAACCGCGTTGTGCGCCTCAAATCCGGTGACCCCACAGTGTTCGGGCGGCTGGATGAAGAAATCGACGCCGTCGATGCTGCTGGCATCCGTTGGAGCATCGTTCCGGGCATCACAGCCGCGTCTGCCGCTGTTGCAGGAATTGGCCAAAGCCTTACCCGCCGCGGTCGTAATTCTTCGGTTCGCTTTCTGACCGGGCATGACATGAAAGGCTTTGCCGATCACGATTGGTCTGCGCTGGCCCGCAATGGCTCGGTTGCTGCGATCTATATGGGCAAAAAATCCGCGCGATTCATTCCGGGCCGTCTGATCATGCATGGCGCGGATCGTGCGACCCCTATCACATTGGTCGAAAACGCCTCGCGCCCCGATCAGCGCGTTCTGACCACCAACCTGGATCAATTGCCCGCCGACCTGAGCGCCGCCGAAATGGATGGCCCGGTGCTGACATTCTATGGCCTTGCCCCGCGCCAGGCGGCTGAGGCCCTGACCGAATTCAATAAGGAGCTTGCCTGATGGCCCGCGCTTTTACCCCCAAAGTTGTCACCGCCAATGACCTGTTGGAAGGCGACGTGATCTATCAGACCGAAGATGACCGCTGGTCACGTGAGCTGTCCGAGGCCGAGTTGATCACGGACGAGGCCCACGCGCAGGTGCGTCTGCTGGATGCCGCCCGTCAGGCCAACAAGATTGTTGGCGCCTATCTCGCCGATGCGGTTGCTGGCGACAACGGCCCCGAACCCACCCATTTCCGCGAGGAGTTCCGCCGCACCGGACCTTCGAATTATGCCCATGGCAAGCAGGAAACCGAAACGCAGCCCCGGGCCTGATTTCCGGCCCTTCTCTCCCCCCTTCAAGGCCCCGGGTTTCGGGGCTGCAGCTAAGGACAGCTAGATATGTATCGCTACTCCGAGTTCGACACAGCCTTTCTGGCAGAACGCAACAAACAGTTCCGCGCGCAGGTCGAGCGTCGTATTGACGGCTCGCTCACCGAAGATGAGTTCAAACCCCTGCGCCTGATGAACGGCCTGTATCTGCAACTGCACGCCTATATGCTGCGGGTCGCCATTCCCTACGGCACGCTGAACAGCGCCCAGATGCGGCAACTGGCCCTGCTGGCCGAGAAGTGGGACAAGGGCTATGGCCATTTCACCACCCGCCAGAACATCCAATACAACTGGCCCAAGTTGAATGACGTGCCGGATATGCTGGACGCGTTGGCCGAGGTTGGCATGCATGCCATCCAGACCTCAGGCAACACCATCCGGAACGTGACCGCCGACCACTTTGCCGGCGCCGCAGCAGACGAGGTCGCCGACCCGCGCCCATATGCCGAACTGCTGCGCCAGTGGTCGACCGACCACCCGGAGTTTCAGTTCATGCCGCGTAAGTTCAAGATCGCGATCACCGGCAGCGAAAACGACCGCGCCGTGATTAAGGCTCATGACATCGGCCTGCAACTGGTCCAGCGTAACGGCGTTCTGGGCGCCCGCGTGATCGTGGGCGGTGGTCTGGGCCGGACCCCGATGATCGGCAAAGAATTGTCCGAGTTTGTCGCCTTTGATGACCTGCTGGCTTACCTCGAAGCCACCGTTTCCGTTTGGAATCAGATCGGTCGCCGTGACAACAAGTATAAGGCACGCATTAAGATCACAGTGCACGAGCATGGCATCGACGCCATCCGCGCCAAGGTCAACGAACGCTTCCTGCAGGTTCGCCCACAATTCAAGGGTGCCGACATGGCGCTGCTGGAAGAGATCAAGGGCCATTTTGCAGCTCCTGATTTCTGCGAAGGCTCGGTTGCGTCCTTTGAGTCGGCCTACACCAACGATCCGGTCTTCCGGTCGTGGGTCGATACCAACATCGCGCCGCACAAGAACGCGGACCACGCGATTGTCACGATCTCGATCAAGAAGCACGGCAACACGCCGGGTGATGCAACTGCCGAACAGATGCGCGTGATGGCTGATCTGGCGGAAGAGTTCGCTTATGACGAGCTGCGCATCAGCCACGAGCAGAACGTGATCCTGCCGCATGTCCATAAATCGGACCTGCCCGCGATCCATGCGAAGCTGAAGAAATACGAGCTGGCCACCGCCAATATCGGCCTGATCAGTGATATCATCGCCTGCCCTGGCATGGATTACTGTGCTCTGGCAACGGCTCGCTCGATCCCGGTTGCGCAAGAAATTGCGACCCGGTTCGACGAGCTGAAGCTGGAGCATGATATCGGTCACCTGAAGATCAAGATCTCGGGCTGCATCAACGCCTGCGGTCACCACCATGTCGGTCATATCGGCATTCTGGGGCTGGATCGTGCAGGCGTCGAAAACTACCAGATCACTCTGGGCGGCGACGGCACGGAGAACGCATCCATTGGAGACCGCACAGGCCCGGGCTTTGCCTATGATGAGATCGTGCCAGCCGTGGAACGCATCGTTGGTACCTATCTGGAACTGCGCGAGAGCGCGGAAGAGGAGTTCCTGCAAACCTACCGTCGCGTCGGCATGGCGCCGTTCAAGGCCGCACTCTACCCCGAGGCGCAGGCGAATGCCGCTTGATCTGATCCAGACGGAACTGGGCAGGGATCGGCGTGAACTGACCGAAAAGGTTAACGCGCTGAATGCCCGGTTCCGCCATCACTCGGCCCATGACGTGATGCATGGAGCCATCGAAGAGATCGAAAGGCTTGCCCTCGTCTCAAGCTTTGGTGCGGAATCGGTGGTATTGCTGCATATGGTGGCGGTGGTCGACAAGATGACCCCGGTATTGTTCATCGACACCCAGATGCTGTTTGCCGAAACGTTGACATACCAGCAGGACGTCAGCGAGCGTTTGGGGTTGCAGAACGTCCAGATCATCCGCGCGGATGAGGGGGATGTGCAGCGAGAAGACCCATATGGCGCGCTGCGTCTGCGTGATACGGATGCCTGCTGCAACCTGCGCAAAACCTTCCCGCTGCAACAGGCCCTGACGGGGTATTGCGGTTGGATCACCGGGCGCAAACGGTTTCAGGCCGGCACGCGGGCCGCGCTCGACTTTTTCGAGGTCGAGGACGGCACCGGTCGGATCAAGGTGAACCCGCTGGCCCATTGGGCGCCCGAGGACGTGCGCACCTATATGGACGAAAACAACCTGCCCCGGCATCCGCTGGTGGCCAAAGGATACCCTTCGATCGGCTGTGCGCCCTGCACCTCGCCGGTCAAAGAAGGCGAAGACCCCCGCGCCGGACGCTGGCGCGACCAGAGCAAGGAAGAATGCGGCATTCATTTTGTAGATGGCAAGATGGTGCGCGCCGGAGAGACAGCATGAACGTAATCGTAAACGATGAGGGCTTTGCCCCCGATGACTGGACCGACGGGTTCGTTACACTGGAAGACGCCGCAAATGACGTTGTGGCACTGGATGTGGCCTCGGACACCGACCCAGATGAGCTGATTGACCGCCTAGGCGGCGCCAAGATGGTGCGCGTGGACTTTCCATCCTCGGCGGATGGGCGTGGTTTCACTATCGCTCGTGTTCTGCGCCTGAAAGGCTTCACTGGTCGTTTGCGCGCAAAGGGTCATGTCCTTGCAGACCAGTACGCCATGGCGCGTCGCAGCGGCTTTGACGAGGTCGAAATCGACAACGCACTGGCCGCCCGCCAACCCGAAGATCAATGGCTGGCACGCGCCGATTGGAAAAACAACAACTATCAGGCCCGTTTGCGCGGCTAAGCCAGCTATCGACAGCCAACCAGAACCGGGGGCAATCTGTCCCCTTTTCCTGACCTGGATCAAAGATTAAACGGAGATGTCGGTTTAACACACCGGCAGTGAAACGATGACAGAGATGAAACCCGTGAGTGAAGCCACCGCCGTGAAGGCCCCTGTCCTGCCTGACGCGCAGACCGTGACTAATGTAAAGCATTGGACCGACAGCCTGTTCTCGTTCAAAGTGTCGCGCCCGGCAACGCTGCGGTTCCGCTCGGGCGAGTTCGTGATGATCGGCCTGATGGGCGACCCGGACCCCAAGACTGGCCGCCAGAAGCCTTTGTTGCGCGCCTATTCGATTGCGTCGCCTTCGTGGGATGAGGAACTGGAATTCTATTCGATCAAGGTACAGAACGGCCCGCTGACATCGAAGCTGCAGCACATCAAACCGGGTGACCAGATCATCCTGCGGCCCAAGCCTGTTGGCACGCTGGTCCATGACGCCCTGCTGCCGGGCAAGCGTCTGTGGTTCTTCGCCACCGGCACCGGCTTTGCGCCTTTTGCTTCGCTGCTGCGCGAGCCGCAAACCTATGAGGATTATGATGAGGTCATCATCACTCATACCTGCCGCGAAGTGGCCGAGCTGGAATATGGCCGTCAGCTGATCGAAAACATCCGTCAGGACGAATTGCTGGCCGAACTGATCGGCGAAGGCTTTGCCGACAAGATCCGCTACTACCCAACCACCACGCGGGAACAGAGCCCTAAGATGGGCCGCATCACCGAGTTGCTGAAAGATGGCACCGTGTTTGCCGATTTGGGCATCGAGGGTGGTATCAAGCCGGAAACCGACCGTGCGATGGTCTGCGGTTCATTGGCTTTTAACCTGGATATCAAGGAAATCCTGGAAGGGTTTGGCCTTCGCGAGGGCGCAAACTCCGAACCCAAGGAATTCGTGATCGAAAAGGCCTTTGTCGGCTGATCGACACGGCTGGCCGGGCCTTTCCTGACCCGACCAGCCGATTCCCGCGATAATTCACGGGAATTTCCGGCCAACAGGCGTTTATGCTGCTTGAAACGCTGCCCCGCCCGGTCTAAATTCCGGGCTCGAAATTCTGCAATCATCAAAGGAATGAACCCATAGCTCGCAGACCCCACAACGCGCCGCCGCAGAGAGACACCGGACCGCGCGTCAATGACAAGATCCGTGCCCCCGAAATTCGCCTGATTGGCGCTGAAGGCGAAAATGTCGGGGTGGTTCATCCCGCCAAAGCCATGCAACTTGCTGACGAAGCTGGTCTCGACCTGGTCGAGATTTCGCCAAATGCGAATCCGCCGGTTTGCAAGATCATGGACTTCGGCAAGTTCAAGTATGAAACGCAAAAGCGTGAAGCCGAAGCCCGCAAGAAGCAAAAAGTCATCGAGGTGAAAGAGGTCAAATTCCGGCCCAACACCGACACTCATGACTATGACGTCAAGATGCGCAATGTTTTCAAGTTTCTGGAAAACGGCGACAAAGTCAAAGTCACGCTGCGTTTCCGCGGTCGTGAGATGGCACACCAGAACCTAGGCCGTGAGCTTCTGGAACGGGTGGCCGAGGATGTTAAAGAAATCGGCAAGATTGAAAACATGCCGAAGATGGAAGGCCGTCAGATGATCATGATGATCGGCCCGCTTCCACAGAAATAAAACCGATTGCAGAAGCCCCCTTGATGCCAAGGGGGCTTTTTTGCGCGCGCATTACTGCCTTTTGCGGTTTTTGTTCCACAAAATCGCGTCTCGCAGGTCAAAGCCCAGCGAAATAAGATCGACCACCAGCAGCACCAGCAAAAACTGCGCGTAGATCGGCAGAAGATCGGTATGCGTGTTCAGGACGTAGACGATGATCAAAACCATCGGCGTCCAGAACAGCAGATGCGGAAGCGCCATGGCGCGCGACATACCACGCTCTGCCATCATGATCGGCAAGTTCAATGCCATCCCCAGAATGGCCAGCCCCGCAATCAACGTCCCATAGGGCTGATCCAAAAACGCCAGCGGCACCAAATTGGCCGGAACCAGAACGACCGACATCCAAATTTGGACCCAGGCCGGAAGGTTTCGAAAGCTGATCCAGATATCTCTGAGCATTTTCAAGGACCTTACTGTCTTTATTTCAGGTCGAGCTCAATCAGGCCCTCGCTGGCGGAAAGGCCCCTCACAGAATTGTCAGAGGGACGCGTCCAACGCCGCCGAAAGCTTGGTGACCAACTCGTCAATCTGGGCCGCTTCGATGATGAAAGGTGGTGCCAGCAGGATGTGATCACCGGTTTTACCATCGCGGGTACCCGACATCGGATAACAAATCAGACCTTCGGCCAACGCCGCTTTCTTAACCTTCCCCGCTAGCCCCAAAGATGGGTCAAACGGGGTTTTGGTCGCGCGATCAGTCACCAGCTCCAGCCCCCAGAACAGGCCTCTCCCGCGTATATCCCCCACATGAGGATGCTGACCAAAGGCTGCGTTCAGCGCGGCTTCCAGCTTCTCGCCCATCGCACCGGCACGTGTAGGTAGGTCTTTGGAGGTCAATTCCTGAACCACAGCCAGGGCGGCTGCGGTGGCGACGGGGTGGCCGATATAAGTGTGGCCATGTTGAAAAAAGCCTGAACCATCCCGAATGGCATCATAGATTTCACCGGTACACAACATCGCACCGATCGGTTGATATCCGGCCCCCAACCCTTTGGCGATGCACAATATATCCGGACTGATCTGGTCATGATCGCAGGCGAAAAGATGGCCGGTTCGCCCCATACCGCACATGACCTCATCCAAAATCAAAAGCACGCCGTATTGATCGCAAATCTCCCGAATCCGCTGGAAATACCCATCAACGGCTGGAACCGCCCCCAAAGTCGCGCCCACCACCGGCTCTGCCATGAACGCCATCACGGTATCCGGGCCAAGGCGCAAAATTTCGGCCTCAAGCTCATTGGCAACGCGCTGACCATAATCAAAGCTGCTCTCATTGTCGGGCTTTTCAGCATATTCGTAACAGGCCGCGATATGGGACATACCGATCAACATCGGTGCAAACTGCGCCCGGCGCCATTCATTGCCCCCCGCTGACAACGCGCCCAACGTGTTGCCATGGTAGCTCTGCTTGCGTGCAATCACATGGCGGCGTTCGGGCTGCCCGATCTCTAAACAATACTGCCGTGCCAGTTTGATCGCTGCCTCGGTGGCCTCGGACCCGCCGGATACAAAATAAACCCGCTCCAAATCACCCGGGGCGTGTTTGATCAGCAAATCCGCCAGCGTTTCAGCCGGTTCCGAAGTCATAAACCCGCTATGCGCAAAGGCGATCTTTTCCACTTGCTGCTGCACGGCCTTGATGACCGCCGGGTTGGAATGGCCTAAGCAGGACACGGCCGCATCCCCACAATCCAAATAGCGTTTGCCGTCTGCGTCGATCAGGTAACACCCATCGCCTGCAACCGCGACGGGCAAGGTGGATTTGGTATGGCGGGGAAAGACGTGGCTCATTGGGAAGTTCCTTTAAGCAAAGCCATGAGTCCTGTGACCGAGGCTGCATTGTCAGGCCAAGGCTGGCCTTCCGAATTTGTCAGGCTGTTTTCAAATCCAACCCGTAGATCACCGCCCTGCCGTGCCGCCTCAGCCAGACACGCATGCTCCAGCGGCCCAAATGCGCACACCATCCACGGGGAAGTATCCTGAGGGAAGGATGCGATATCTTCGGGTGAGGAGATTTGATTGACTGTGTACCGCCCCAGCACCAGCAGGCGATCCACCTGCCCGTCTCGCACGACGCCCGCGTTCTGCCATTCGTTCAGCAGCGCCGCGTCCTCAGCGTCATACAGAATATGCTGCACCCGTGTGCCCTGATCATGACACAGCCCATAGACGCGTTCGGCCAGATCCGGCTGCCGGGCGATTTCTCGTACCGAGATGGAGGCCCATTTCGGTTGCACACGGCGCAAGCACTCAAACTGCGCCTCAACATCATAGAGACCTGCCGCCTCAGTCGTGATCTGAACATCCAGCTTAGGGAGTTGTCTGTTCAGCTCTGCGACCGCCTCAAGATATCGCGCTGCATCCAGCGAATGCCGCGCATCCGCGTCCCGAATGTGAAGGTGCAGACCATCCGCCCCTGCCAAATGACATGCCCGTGCGGTTGATATGGTCTGATCCAAGGTGACCGGCAGCTTGGCGTGATCCTCAGGTCCACGCCGGGCACCATTCGGCGCGACTAGAATATAAGGGGTTGTGGCCACCGGACCCTCCGCAATTGCCTCAGCTCGACCTACTCTGTTCCAGCTTGTTTTCAATTGGCAATATAGAAAACATATGTTTTCTTTGCCCAATGACCGACACGTTTAGCCATTTGATCAGAACCCTCCGGCACGACATTGATCACATGCCGCCACAACTGCAGGCGGCTGCGAAATACGTGATCGATCATCCCGGCGATTTCGGCCTTGATCCGATCCGCACAACGGCCCGGAAGATCGGCGTCAGTTCCAACGCTCTTGTCCGCCTTGCCCAACGGATGGGCTATGACGGCTATGACGCATTTCGCCACCCGTTTCGTCAAGCCCTGGTCACGGATGGAGAAGATCGCTTACACCAGGATTGGTTATCGCTTCAATCGTCCGACGGGCCGTTCAGCGCGGCCCAAGCCGATTTTGCCCGTAATGAGTTGAACGTGGTCGCCCGATCCCTGCGCCTTGTAGAACCTGGACGGGTCAAGGCCGCAACAGATCTCATTCTGAACACGCAACGGTGCTTTGTCACAGCAACACGGGCCAGCTATGCCCTGGCCTACTACTTTCACTATGCAGGTCGCATGGCCCATCCCGGATTGCAGCTGGTTCCCCGGCATATGGGCTCTGCAGCAGATGATCTGCTGGATGCGGGCAGCGGCGATTGCCTGCTGGCCATTACTGTCAGGCCCTATTCAGCCGAAACCATCCGCACCATGCGCTTTGCCGCTGGCAAGGGCATCCGGATCATCCTGATTTCAGATAGTGATGTGATTGCACCGGGAGTGCGCCCCGATATCAGCTTACAGATCAGCACACGGTCAATGCACCATTTCTCTAGCTTTTCCGGGGCGATGGCCGTTCTGGAATGCCTGCTAAGCCATCTCTTTTCTGCAGGTGGTCAAGATGCCCTTCACCGGGTCGAGGCCTATGAGAAAGCCCGAGAAGACACAGGCGCTTATTGGCAGCCGCAAAAATTGCCCAGACTACGCCGCACGTGAAAAAGCCCCGGTTTTCACCGGGGCTTTGCTGTGTCTATCGGTTTTCTACAAACAAGCTTGGACTGCGCGTTTGGTCATGACGGTGACCAGATGTGCGCGGTAGTCTTTGCTGCCATGCAGGTCGGCGATCATGTTCATCGGGTTGACCTTCAGCCCCATCAACGCGTCGGCGCGGAATTCGGTGTTGAGCGCGGCTTCCGCCTCGGACCAGCGGAACACGCCGTCCTCGCTGGCGCCGGTGACGGCGACACGGACACCATCCACGAACCGGGCCAGATAGACCCCGACCAAGGCAAAGCGCGAGGCGGGTTGTAGGAACTTCTGGTAGCTTGCCGCTTGCGGTACCGGGAATCGGACCGAGGTGATGATCTCGCCCTCATCCAGCGCAGTACTGAACATGCCTTCAAAGAAGTCATCCGCCGCAATCTGGCGCGTGTTGGTCACAACCGTCGCGCCCGACCCCAAAACACCCGCCGGATAACAGGCTGCGGGATCGTTATTGGCAACTGACCCGCCGATGGTGCCGCGGTTGCGCACCGCCGGATCACCGATCTGACCCGCCAAGGCTGCCAGCGCCGGATACGACCCCGCCGCCTCGCGCGCCACCGTGGCATGGGGCGTCGCCCCGCCAATGACGACCGAGCCGTCATCCTCGACACAGACGCCCTGCATCTCGGCAATCCCACTCATGCTGACCAGCACCGAAGGCGCCGCCAGGCGCTGCTTCAGCGTCGGGATCAGCGTCTGACCACCCCCCAGCGCCTGCGCATCCTCGGCCCCCATCGCAGCAACCGCGTCGGCAATGGTCGTGGGCTTTTCAAACTCGAAATTGTACATTTCGTCTTCCTTTCCGAAAGGCGCGGATCCGCCCTTCATCTGGCTAAAAATATCCCGGGGGTCTGGGGGCAGAGCCCCCAGCTACCCCAACCTCTCAGCTGTTCATCGCTGCCCAAACGCGCGACGGGCTCACCGGCATGTCGATGTGATCCACCGATTTGCCACCCGCGTTCAGCGCATCCAACACCGCATTGACCACCGCTGGCGGAGATCCGATCGCCCCGGCCTCACCACAGCCCTTCACCCCCAACGGGTTATGCGTACAGGGCGTCTGGCTGGAATGATCCACGCCGTAGAAGGGCACATCATCAGCACGCGGCATGGCGTAATCCATGAAGGACGCACTCAGCAGCTGGCCATTCTCGTCATAGGCACAGTTCTCCAGCAAAGCCTGACCGATGCCCTGACCAATACCGCCATGCACCTGACCATCCACGATCATCGGGTTGATGATGTTGCCAAAGTCATCGGCGGCCGTGAACTTTTCGATGCTGACCTGACCGGTCTCGGGGTCCACCTCGACCTCGCAGGCATAAGCGCCCGCCGGGAAGGTGAAGTTGGCCGGGTCGTAGAACGCGGTCTCCTCCAGCCCTGGTTCCACCTCCAGTGGGAAGTTATGCGGCACATAGGCCGTCAAGGTTACATCGCCCCAGGCCACCGACTTGTCGGTGCCTGCCACGCTGAACTGACCGTCCTTCAGCTCGATATCGGCCTCGGAGGCTTCCAACAGGTGAGCGGCGATCTTCTTGGCCTTGTCGATCACCTTCTCGGTCGCCTTGACCATCGCTGAGCCACAGACCGCCAGCGAGCGCGAGCCATAGGTGCCCATGCCGAACGGGATCTTCGAGGTGTCGCCATGCACGATCTCGACCATCGACTCGTCGATACCGATCATGTCGGCCACAACCTGCGGGAAGGCGGTCTCATGCCCCTGCCCGTGGCTATGCGCACCCACCATGACACTGATCGAGCCGGTGGCATTCACCCGCACGGTCGCCGCATCATAGAGACCCGCACGCGCCCCCAGCATGCCAACGATGTTCGAGGGCGCAATGCCGCACGCCTCGATATAGCAGTTGATGCCCAGACCACGCAGCTTGCCCTTGGCCTCGCTTGCCGCACGGCGCGCGGCGAAACCTGACAGATCGGCGGCAGCCTCAAGCTTGTCCATCGTCCCGTTGTAATCCCCGGTGTCATAGGTCAGCGCCACCGGTGTGTCATAGGGGAACTGGGTGATGAAGTTCTGACGCCTGAGCGCAATCGGATCAACCCCAAGCTCGCGCGCGGCCTTGTCCACGACACGCTCCAACTGGAACGTCGCCTCGGGCCGGCCCGCGCCGCGATAGGCATCCACCGGCACCGTGTTGGTGAACATCGCCTTCACATTCACCTGAATGACCGGCGTCTTGTAATTGCCTGCCATCAGCGTGCCGTGCAGCCAGGTTGGCACCGAGCTGGAGAAGGTCGACAGATACGCCCCAAGGTTCGCGTAGGTGTTGGTGCGCAACCCGATGAAGTTGTTGTCTGCATCCAGCGCCAGCTCGATTTTGCTGACATGATCCCGGCCATGGGCGTCCGACATGAACGCCTCGGACCGGCTGGAGGTCCACTTCACCGGGCGGTTGCAGGCCTTGGCGGCGAAGGTACAGAACGCCTCTTCCGCATAGTGGAAAATCTTGGTGCCAAAACCACCGCCCACATCCGGAGCCACCACTCGGACCTTGTGCTCGGGCAGGCCCAGCACAAAGGCGCACATCAGCAGGCGGATCACATGCGGGTTCTGCGAAGTGGTATAGAGCGTGTACTCATCCGTGCCACGTTTATACTCGCCCACCGCCACGCGCGGTTCCATCGGGTTGGCGACCAGACGGTTGTTGACCAGATCCAGTGTGGTCACATGGGCCGCGTTGGCGAAGACCTCATTGACCTTGGCGTCATCCGCCTCACCCAGCTGCCAGTCATAGCAGATGTTGTTCTTCAGATCGTCATGGACCAGCGTCGCGCCCTCTTGCGCGGCAGCCTTCATGTCGATCACGGCGGGCAGTTCCTCGATATCCAGATCAATCGCCTCGGCCGCGTCGCGCGCCTGTTCCAGGCTGTCGGCCACGATGGCGGCGATGGGATCGCCCACATGGCGCACTTTGCCTTGGGCCAGAATGGGATGCGCAGGCTCCTGCATGGGCGCGCCATGCTTGTCCGTCACCTCCCAGCCGCAGGGCATGCCGCCCACGCCTTCGAAGTCTTTGCCGGTAAACACCTTGACCACACCCGGCATGGCCTCGGCCGCCGAGGTATCAAGGCTGGTGATCCGGCCATGCGCGATATCCGAGCGCAGGAAATGAACATAGGCCTGTCCGGCCACGTTGATGTCGTCGGTGTAATTGCCTGCTCCGGTCAGAAAGCGCACGTCCTCGCGCCGCTTGGAACTGGCTCCGATGCCACTGTCTTTGGGCATTGCTTGTTCTCCTCCCTGAGGCCGCTTATTCGGCGGCGATGCTGCTGGCGTCCTGACCCGAAGCGGCCATGATCGCCTTGACGATGTTATGATAGCCCGTGCAGCGGCACAGGTTGCCTTCCAGATACTTGCGGATCTCGGCCTCGGTCGGGCGCGGATTGTCCTTCAGCAAGGCCGCCGCGCTCATCACCATACCCGGCGTACAAAAGCCGCATTGCAACCCGTGGTGATCCTGAAACGCCTGCTGGATCACGTTCAACGAGCCATCCGGGCCAGACTGGCCTTCAATCGTGCCAACCTCAGCTCCATCCGCCTCAAGGGCCAGCATGTTGCAGGACTTCACCGCCTCGCCATTCACATGCACGACACAGGCTCCGCATTGAGCCGTATCGCACCCTACATGGGTGCCGGTAAGAGACAGATGATCACGCAGAAAGCTGGACAGCAGGGTCCGGCCTTCGACATCACCGCTAACGGATTTACCGTTCACGGTCATTGAGACCTGTGTCATGAATTCCTCCCAGTTTTGATTTTCTCCCTGTGAACAAGTTAAGCACGGGAATTATTGTTTGAGAACAAAAATTTTGTCGTATTCGACGCGCTATGCGTCGCTTAGTACTCACGATTTAGTGCGATAGCGAAACGGGTCAAAATACCGTCGCATTACGGCTTGCGATGCGCGCGTGGTTGGGGGCGTGTCGGGATTTCCTTGAGCAATCCGCCGACCCCCATCGCGGCGATATCCGCGCCAGTTGTCTCAACGCCGCAAGCCACGCGGGACAGAACCCAATCCGCCCCGTTTAAGGCAGGGGACCGCGCGCAGCCCGGTAGCCCGATCACAGGGCGCTCACCCAACGACCCCAGAAACAGCAGATTGCCGGGATCGACCGGCATCCCAAACCGATCCACCACCCCTCCGGCTTCACGAATGGCTGACGGGGCCACATCATCCACATCCGAAGTTGCCGAGGCGGTCAGGATCATCAACAGGTCCCCAGGCATCTGGGCGATTGCCGTAGCGATCCGGTCGCTATCGTGAGGCACGATCTGAACGTCGCTCAGCTCCATCCCCAACAGCTCGACCCGCCCTTTTATGGCCGCGATGCCTTTTTCATTCCTTGGGCCACCGGGAATATCAGTGACGATAAGCCCTGCCGTTCTGTGGACCGGTGCAATCAATCGAACCGCGCTTAGCGCATAGTTTGCGGCACGCCGAACGTCAGCCACGGGAACCGCATAAGAGATGATCTTGATCGTTGCGACCATACCCCCATCGCTCATCTGCTGGTGCTGAGGCACGGTGGCGACGGTGATCATCGGGTTGACCCGGTTGAACTGTTCCAGCGCTTCGACATCTAGGATCACGACGCCCGGACCATCAGCCAAAAGGTTCACGCGCCCAGTAAACGCTTCGGTGATCCGCAGATTGGCGGCCTCTGCATCGGGAACCAAAGCGTGCGCCAAAAGACCCGCCGCCTCATCCTCATGGCAATCTCCGGGATCAAGTCGCGCGACGGTGACTTCGGTCAACCCCGCTTGCGTCAGTTCCGCAATGTGATCATCTGAGAGCGTCAATCCCTTGCGCAGCTTGCGCCCGTTCGCCGAAACTGAATGCGCAAGGATCGCTCCCTTCGCCTGTTCAACTGGCATTGGGCCAAACTTCATGCCTTGCCCCGCAGAACAGCCGTCATCTGGGCCAGGATGGCCACTGCAATCTCTGATGGATCAGACGCTCCGATATCCAGACCGATAGGTCCATGGATCAGATCGATCTGTGCGTCGGTGAACCCGGCGGCTTGCATCCGCGCGACCCGTTTCGCGTGGGTCCGGGTCGAACCCAGCGCGCCGATGTAGAACACATTCGCCTCAAGCGCGGCTTGCAGTGCGGGATCATCCAGCTTTGGGTCATGGGTCAGCAACACGACCGCGGTACGCGTATCCAATCCCAGCTTGGCAACGGCCTCATCCGGCCAATCAGTGAGAATAGTCTCACCAGGAAAGCGGGCTTCAGATGCGAAAGCCTCACGCGGGTCGACAATTGCGGGATCATATCCGGCGATCCGAGCCATCGGCACAAGCGCCTGCGCGATGTGAACCGCACCAACGACGATCAGCCGAAGCGGCGGATTGTGGACGGCAACAAAGGTTTTGTCATCTTCTTCGAAACCAGACCGGTCCATGCGCAAACGGTCGGGATATTTATTGCGTCGCAGGGACCGATGGCCGCTGTCGATATTAACCTCATAGGCCAAGTGCTCGCGCGCTGCCCGCGCAGCCACAAGTTCGGCCAGCATGGGTTCGGGCAGAACCTCGCCCACCGGCTCGACCAAAACCCGGATGGTGCCGCCGCAAGCCAGACCGACGGCAAAGGCGTCCTCGTCGCTGACACCAAACTCCAATAGGCGCGCCTCACCCTCGTCGATAGCTTCCAGTGCCTCGACAATCACAGCCCCTTCGACGCAGCCACCCGAGACAGAGCCTTCGATCCGACCATCGCCACCGATGACCAACTGCGCTCCAACGCGACGCGGCGCACTGCCCCAGGTTTCGACAACAGTTGCAAGGGCCGCGCCGCGCCCGCTGCGATACCAGTCCAGAGCCGTTTCAGGGCTGTTGTCGAATCTCTGCATCAGAGCCTCCTGCGGTGTATCGGTTCAACATAGTGAACCATGATGCAAAGAAAAGCGTAGGCGGGCTGCTGTGATATCAGATTGATCCTATCTCGCCCGACTTCTAGTCTGTCATCATGCTTGGAATCAAATCCAGCAGACCCCCAAAATTTCAGAACGGAGACACAGAGTTGAAACGCATTCTTACACTCGGCGCCGCAATCGGCATGTTGGCTGCAACCGCAGCCTCTGCGGATACATATGAACGCTATGGTGAGGTCGAAGGCTGGAAAGTCTTCATCGATAATGAGCGTAAATCCTGCCTGATCGAAGCCATTGATGACGCTGAAAATGTGGTCCAGATGGGGCTGACCGAAGATCGCGGCGTTGGCTATGTTGGTGTGTTCACCAAAGCCAAGACAAACATCAAACGCGGCGAGAAAGAAGCCGTGGCAATCCTTCTGGGCGACAACCTGTATCTGGGCGAAGCCACAGGCATGAAGGGCAACATCACCAAAGGTTATTCCGGCGGATATGTCCTGTCCGATGACCCTCAGTTCGCGGAAGACATCGCGAAGAAACAGGTGATGATCGTGTTCCCCGAAAAGGAGTTCGCCTTCACCGTCGATCTGACCGGCACCTATAAGGCGATGGAAATGGCACGGGAGTGCAACGCAAAACAACTTGGCTAAATCCTAGCCTGAAAGCGCGGACATAAGCCGCGCTTTCTCACCCATGTCACCGGGTTCCGAGATGACGGTCGCCAAGTCTTCAAGCGAGGCAATGGAGTGACCGGCCCGAAAACTATCAACATGTGGCAACATCGCGGCAACACCCTGCGCCTTGGGCGCAAACCCATCCCAGCGCAGCAGCGGATTGAGCCAGATCAGGCGACGTGCAGACAGGTGCAACCGTTCGGTTTCCTTTGCCAACGCTTCTGCGTCACCCCGATCCAACCCGTCCGAGATCAGCAGAACGACTGCACCTTGCCCCATCACCCGGCGCGACCAGTCCCGGTTGAACGCGTGCAGGCACTCTCCGATCCGCGTGCCCCCTTCCCAATCCTGCGCCTCGGCCCCCGCAGCGGCCAAAGCGGCATCCACGTCACGTTGGTGCAGATGACGAGTAATGTTGGTGAGCCGAGTTCCGAAGGTAAAGGCATGGACCTTTGCCCAACCCGCCCCCTTGGCATTCGAAACCGTGTGCAGGAAGTGAAGGATCAGGCGGCTATATTGGCTCATCGACCCGGAGATGTCGCAAAGCACCACCAGATTGGGCCAACGCGGTCGCTGTTTTTGCCGGGCAATTTCGTGGAGTTCACCCCCTTGTCGCATAGCTGCACGCAAAGTTCTGGCCCGATCTATTCGATGACCAACATGACTCGGCTGTCCACGACGGCTTTCAATTGGTTTAACCGGCAGGCTGAGACTCGCCAAAAGGCGTTTGGCCTGGGCGATCTCTGCCGTGCTCATCTGTTCGAAATCCAGACTGCGAAGCCTTTCTTCGGAGGATGCGGTTTGTGACGCGTCGATATCGAGCTCGGTCTCACCCTCATCATTCGTGCTCTCGGGCTGGTCGCGCTCGACCCCATCCAGCAACGCCTCTGCCGCCCGTTTTTCGGCCGCGTCCGCTTTGCGTTCCTCCTGCACCCCACGAATGGCGGGCAGCATCATGGACATCATATGCTCCAGATATCGCGGGTCGCGCCAGTAGAGGCGAAAGACCTGAGCAAAAACGGTGCGATGTTCGGGCCGGTTCACGAAACAGGCGTGCAGCGTCCAATAGAAATCCTGCCTTTGGGTAAAACCGGCAGTCTGCACTGCCCGGATCGCGTCCACCACCCGGCCCGTCCCGATCGGCAGCCCCGCTTTGCGCAAGGCCCGTGCGAAATGCGTGATGTTCTGAGCCAGCTTCGGGTCTTCGGGGATATCAAGCGGGAGTTGTTCAGCCACGCGACGCCTCCAAGTGCTGGACAATGAACGCCGCCGCAGCCTCCGCCGTCATATCTGTTACATCCAAAACCACCGCTGTGTCGGGAATGAGCAGCTTTTCTGAGTTTCGAATGCTTGCAAGGATGTGAGGATCAGTCAGTTTGACCCCGCCAACACGTGTCGGATCCATCAGCCTTCTTTGGTTCTCTTGAACGGTGGCATCCAAGACAAATAGATGCAAAGGCGCGTTGCGATCTTTCGCAAAATCAAGCGTTGGTTGAAACAAGGGAACCGCCGCAGGTTCATCCGCCAACGCATCTGTAAAAACGATGGCTATGTCCTTGGGCAACCTCTTGGCGCGGTCGAGTATGAGTTTGCGAAGCTCCTCACGCATTTCAATACTCTCAGGCGAGTTGCGCGCGTAGAGAGCGCGCGAGGCGTCTAACATCAAATGGTTATGGATCAGACGTCCGCCCAAAGTCTCGGCCACGATCCGACCGATCGTCATTTTGCCAACACCTGGCCAGCCACCGATATGAATAACGGGAGCGACGGGCATTGAATCAGACCGGTTCCAAATCCGCTTTGGCCTCGTCCAGAATGCGTTTCGCTTCCGAGCCCTGCAGCTTCTGGATGTCGTCCTGGTATTTCAGGATCGCGCCCAACGTGTCGCCAATCACCTCGGGGCTGAGGTTGATGACGTCCAGCGCCAACAGGCATTTGGCCCAGTCGATCGTCTCTGCCACGCCGGGTTTCTTGAACAGGTCTTCGGTGCGAAGACGCTGAACAAAGGCCACAACCTCGCGGCTAAGGGCCTCAGCGGCTTCGGGCGCGCGGGCGTGTAGAATTTCAATCTCACGATTGAAATCAGGGTAGTCGACCCAGTGATACAGGCAACGCCGTTTCAGGGCGTCATGCACTTCGCGGGTGCGGTTCGAGGTCACGATGACGATGGGCGGTTCGGGTGCCTTGACGGTGCCGAGTTCGGGGATGGTGACCTGAAAATCGCTGAGCGCTTCGAGAAGGAAGGCCTCGAACGGCTCATCCGTGCGATCCAGCTCATCGATCAGCAATACTGGCGCGCCATGTTCGTCGGGCCTCATCGCTTGCAACAACGGGCGCTCGATCAGGAAATCATCCGAGAACAGTTCTGTTTGCAATGCGTTTCGATCTGCACCCCCGGCCGCCTCGGCCGTGCGGATCGCCACCATCTGGGCCGGGAAGTTCCATTCATAGACGGCCGAGGACGCATCCAACCCCTCATAGCATTGCAGCCGGATTAGCCGGCGGTTCAATCCGGCGGCCAGCGCCTTGGCAATCTCGGTCTTGCCAACCCCAGCTTCGCCTTCCAGAAACAGGGGTCGACCCAGTTTTAGTGATAAGAACACCACGGTCGCCAAAGCCCGTCCGCAGACATAACCCTGCTCTCCCAACGTTTTCTGAACCGCATCAATCGACTGCATCTTTGACATGGCATCCCTCCGTCCGACCAAAAGGTCACGCCGGGCGCCGGTCGTCAACCCGGCGCGATATGGTCCCTTAGTCGCATTCCAAGCTCTTTCACAGCGGCCCGCGCTATGTTAGCGGGGCGTCATGACCGAAAGCATCACGATCCGCCGCCCCGACGATTGGCATCTGCATCTGCGCGATGGCGCGATGCTGAAGGCCGTCCTGCCCGAAACCGCACGCCATTTTGGGCGTGCGATCATTATGCCCAATCTGGTGCCGCCGGTTGTGACCGGAGCGCTGGCTGCCGCGTATCGGGATCGCATTCTGGCTGCGCTGCCAGAAGGCATGCATTTTGAGCCGCTGATGACTCTGTATCTGACCGAGGATACCGACTCGAGCGATCTGGCTGCGGCCCACGCCAGCGGATTGGTCAAGGCTGTGAAGCTTTATCCGGCCGGGGCCACGACCAATTCAGCCTCGGGCGTGCGAGATTTCAACAAGGTTCGCCCGGTGCTTGAAAAAATGGCCGAGATTGGTCTGCCCCTATGTGTGCATGGTGAGGTCACAGACGCCGAGATCGACATCTTCGACCGTGAGGCGGTATTCATCGACCGCGTTCTTGACCCGATCCGCAAGGCCACACCGGGCCTGCGCGTGGTGATGGAGCACATCACGACCCGCGATGGCGTTCAGTATGTTGCCGCCAACGACACCGATCTGGGTGCGACGATTACCGCGCATCACCTGATCATCAATCGCAATCACATTCTGGTAGGCGGGATCAAACCGCACTACTACTGTCTGCCGGTTGCCAAGCGCGAAGAACATCGGCTGGAGCTTCTGAAAGCCGCGACATCGGGTGATCCACGTTATTTCCTGGGCACGGACAGTGCACCGCATACGGATGACAACAAGGAAATGGCCTGTGGTTGCGCCGGGTGTTTCACCGCGACCAACACGATGTCACTGGTGGCAGAAATGTTCGACCGTGAAGGGGCCATGGACAAGTTGGAAGGGTTCGTCTCACTGAACGGACCCGCCTTCTATGGCCTGCCGGTGAACGAAGGCACCATCACGTTGGCCAAAGGCGGCCCGGTCGAATATCCCGACAAGATCGAAACCGAAGACGGCCCCGTTAGGGTGTTCGATCCCGGTTTCCCTCTGCACTGGCGCGTGGTCTAACCCGCCAGTTTTGCAGCCAGATCGCGGGCGCGACCTCCGGTGCGCAGCATCGACCAGATCGCGTCCGCCTCATCCGTGCCAATCAGTTTCGAGGCTTTGGCGCGCACACGATCCTCTCGATCCGGGAGGGATATCGGGGTCATCAGGTCATGCGTTGCCTCAAGCCGGGCCCCATCGCGGCGCAGCAAGGCCAGATGGGCTTGCGTCTCGGACAAGGCCTCATCCGCTTCGACCACGATACGGTCCTGCAACGATTTGACACGCGGGTCCGCGCAGACTTTCTGAGAGTAGCTTCCAGGCAAGGCGGTATCATAGCCAAGGGCCTGCATCGCGATCACGGCACGATAGGAAAACTTGGCTTCCAGCCCTGTGGTGGGTGACATCTGGTTGCAGACGCTCATCCAGCGCGGATGCGTATTGACCTTGATCTCAGCGACTTCAGGTTCGGCGATATCCAGATCACGTGCCGCCTCAAGCGCCGCATGCAATCCATGACAACAGGCGTGGAACTTGTGGCTAACGGATTCGAACAGCCATTCATCTCCGAGCCCATCCAACGCTGCGGCGTCATCGGCAGCTCCTTGATGGGTGGCACCAAAACCAAACGGGCCCTCCATTGCGTTCGCGTTAGGGTCAAACCCTTTGTGAATCAGAAGCGCAGCCTCGACACCCGCAGCAGAGGCCATCCCTGCATTATAGGGTTTGCCCATTGTCCCGAATTGCGCCTTCAGACCCGCCGCGCGTGTCGCCGTCAGGCCCAGGACCTGTCGCATCTGACCCGCGCTAAACCCCAGAATGCGCCCGACCGCAACGGCTGCCCCAAAGGCCCCTGCTGTGGCCGTTTGATGAAACCCGTTCTGATAGTGACCACGGCCCAGCCACAGCCCGATACGGATTGATGTCTCCATCCCAACCAAAGCCGCCTTCAGAAGATCGACCAGGATACGATCATCCCACTCTGACACGGCCAACGCCGCGGGTAGGACAGCGACCGAAGGATGGCCGATATGGGCAAAATGGGTGTCGTCATAATCCAACGCATGGGACACTGTGCCATTGACCAAAGCCGCAGTGCGCAAGGGCGCGGCGCCGCCACCGAACAGATGCGCCTGCGCTGCGCCCGCCTCGTCCATTGCCATGTCCCGGACGATGGTCGAAACGGGCTCGTTAATACCGGCCCGGCCAACAGCGACCCAATCCAGAACAGAAAGCGATGTGACGATGCGCGCCTGCGCGGTGGTCGTGATCGGGCCTGCGGCAAATGCCGCCAGCGTTGAGGTGAAGTCTGACATGAGGCGCAGTCTAGCGTGCGCCAAGCGCGGGTAAAGCCTTAGCTGTAAAGCGCGGCGGCGCGGGCCTCGAACGCACGCACGATGCGCTGCATAGCTTCGTTAAATACAACTCCGATGATGCCTTGCAGGATGGCGTTCTTGAACTCGAAATCCACGTGGAATGAGATATTGCACCCGCCTTGGGGCGCATCCTCGAACTGCCAATCGGATTTCATGTATTTGAACGGGCCATCCAGATACTCGGTATCGATCTTCTTTTGATCCGGATACAGGGTCACCCGGCTGCCAAATCGTTCGCGGAACACCTTGAACGAGATGACCAGATCAGCCTCCATCACTTCAGCCTCGCCCACCGCATAGGTTTTGCGAATACGGGCAGCCGCGCACCAGGGCAGAAACTGCGGATACTGGGCGACATCCGCGACCAGATCATACATCTGTTGGGCGGTGTATGGTAGGTGGCGGGTTTCCGAGTGGATAGGCATGGCATTCAGGCATTTACAGGTGACAATGGCGCGTCATGTCGTATGTTGCGCGCCAAAGATCAAGGGGGCAGAGATGAGCGACCGCGCATATGTGATAGATGAGATGATCTCGGCCAAGGCCATCGCGGCGCGGATCGAGGAGTTATGTCGCGAAATCACCGAAGAGTTTGGCGATACAGACAAGTTGGTTGTGGTCGGCCTGTTGCGCGGAAGTTTCGTGTTCATCGCCGATCTGGTGCGCGAGCTGGACCTGCCGATCGAAGTGGATTTCCTTGAGGCCTCGTCTTACGGCGATTCGATGGAGAGCAGCCGGGAAGTTCGCATTCTCAAAGACTTGCGCGGCGCAATTGAAGGGCGCGATGTACTGGTTGTCGAAGATATCGTTGACACCGGCCATACGCTGAACCACGTCACAAACCTGCTGCGCAGCCGCGAGCCAAATCGCCTGAAATCCATTGCTCTTCTGGACAAACCCAGCCGGCGAGAGGTCGATTTCCGCTCGGACTGGATCGGGTTCGAAATCCCGGATGAGTTTGTCGTGGGCTACGGCATCGACTACGCGCAGCGCAATCGCAACCTGCCCTTTATCGGCAAGGTCAGGTTCACCGAAAACGGGTAAGCAGCGGTTTCAGCCCAGAATCTGACGGATCGCGTTCAGGAAGATACCCGTTCCGACCGGGATCAAGGCGTCCGGGAAATCGTAGTCGGGATTGTGGAGCTGCGGGTGATCTCGCCCTGACCCAAGCCAGAACATCGCGGCTTTTGCGTCTTTGCCGAACTGTCCGAAATCCTCAGAAAACCGTTGCGGTTGGTCGGTCAGGTCACAGGTAACGTTTTGTGTCGCGCATGCATGGCATAAAATATCGACGGCATCCGCATGATTGGTGCAAGCGTCAAAGACATCTTCGTAATTGATCGAGGCGCTAAGCCCTTCGGATCGCGCGACCTTTTGCACCAACGCTTCGGCGTCTGATACCAGCTTGTCCATGCGTTGATCAGATACCGTGCGTAACGTCACCCACAATTCACCCTGCCCGGGGGCAACGCCAAATGTTCGCTCTCCTAAACGCGCATGAGTGATAGTCGTGAGCGCGTAGTCCTCGCTTAGGTCGCCACCCGTGCCGAGGCCCGTGAGCCTGGGAATCAGGGCTGACACCGCATCCGCCGGGGACACCCCATCCTGAGGCGCTGCGGCGTGCGAGGTTTTGCCCGCCAACCCAATTCGCATCCCGCGTGAGGCGCAATTGGCAGGGCCTTTGCACAACTCGACCCGACCAAGCGCAAGACCCGGCAAGTTGTGCAACGAAAACACGTAGTCAGGAGCGATCTTTGCAAAACGCAGATCAGCGCGAAAGGCTTTGGCCCCCTGCCCGGTTTCTTCGGCAGGTTGGAAGATCAGGGCAACACGACCGCGTATTGGGCGTTGCTGTTGCAAGGCCAACGCCACACCCAGAACCATCGCTATATGGCCATCGTGACCGCAGAGATGCCCCTTGCCCGGCAATTGTGATTGATATGGAAGATCCGAAAGCTCCTGTATCGGCAACCCATCCAACTCACACCGGATCGCAACGCAAGGGCCGCTCTGGCTGCCGTCGAAGATGGCGGCAACGCCATGCCCTCCAAGCCCCGTTAGAACCCTGTCCGCGCCTGCGTGCCGCAACTCATTTGCCATCCGCGCAGCGGTGGCCTGTTCCTGTCCGGACAGTTCGGGCTGTTGGTGCAGTTCGTGGCGCAGCTGCGTGAGCCGCGCCAGATGGTCTGGCGTCACGCCTGCCCCAGTTTTTCTTGCCGAGCGACGCGCAGGCGGGCGAAATCATCACCGGCATGGTAGGAAGACCGAGTCAACGGTGTGGCCGAAACCATCAGGAATCCCTTGCCATAGGCCGCTTTTTCATAGGACTCGAACTCTTCGGGTGTCACGAAACGATCCACCGCGTGATGTTTAGGCGTCGGCTGCAGATACTGCCCGATGGTCAGGAAATCGATGTCGGCTGCGCGCATGTCATCCATGACCTGGGCAACCTGCTGTTTGTCTTCGCCTAACCCAACCATAATGCCGGATTTGGTAAAAATCGACGGGTCCAGTTCTTTGACCCGCTGCAACAGACGCAGAGAATGGAAATACCGCGCACCAGGACGCACCTCGGGATAAAGGCCCGGAACGGTTTCCAGATTGTGGTTGAACACATCCGGTTTCGATTCCACCACGGTCTCCAACACCTCCGGATCACATTTCAGGAAATCCGGCGTCAGAATTTCGATGGTTGTCTTGGGTGATCGATGACGCACCGCGCGAATAGTCTGCGCAAAATGATCTGCACCACCATCCTTGAGGTCATCCCGATCGACAGAGGTGATCACCACGTGGTTTAGACCCAATTTTTCAACTGCATGCGCCACACGGCCTGGTTCAAACACGTCCAGCGTGTCGGGACGCCCGGTGGCGATGTTGCAGAAGGTGCAGCCACGGGTACAAATCTCACCCATGATCATCATGGTGGCGTGACCCTGGCTCCAGCACTCGCCCACATTGGGGCAGCCGGCCTCTTCGCAGACGGTGACCAGATTGTTTTCGCGCATGATCCGATGGGTTTCAGCATAGCCTTTACCACCGGGCGCCTTCACACGAATCCATTTGGGTTTTTTCGGCTGCGCATTGTCCGGGCGGTGAGCTTTTTCCGGATGACGTTGTTCTGGGATCTTCAGATCTCGCACGGGCCGCTTTCCTAGCATTGGGTCAACTTTGTGTACCTATAGCATAGTGCAGTGAAGCCGGTTACGCCAGCGCTGCATAGCCGCTATGCATGCACACCGCGCAAGCGCAGAATACGGCGGAAATCAAAGCAATATCGCTTTGTTTTTAATTTATTTCCTGTTGCTTAGAGATAACTCGCATACGCAGCATTTCTACGATTGAAGGCCCGGATCAACTGTTCTAATCCCAAGCCAATTCAATATGAATCACAGGAGATCCAGCATGAAATCCGGCGCAAAACTGCCTGATGTCACCTTTCACACTCGCGTCCGGGATGAGGCCATCGAAGGCCCCAACCCCTATCGTTGGCAGGATGTCACCACAGCGGATTACTTCGCAGGCAAGCGGGTTATCCTGTTCTCGCTGCCCGGTGCGTTTACCCCGACCTGCTCGACTTACCAACTACCGGGTTTCGAGAAGGGCTACGGCGATTTCGTCACCAAAGGCGTCGATGCTATCTACTGCATGTCGGTCAACGACAGCTTTGTGATGAACAAATGGGCGCAGGATCAGGGGCTGAAAAACGTCAAGGTCATCCCGGACGGGTCCGGTGAATTCACTCGCAAGATGGGCATGCTGGTCGACAAAGACAATCTTGGTTTTGGCATGCGGTCCTGGCGCTATGCAGCGATCATCAATGACGGTGTGGTCGAAGCTTGGTTCGAAGAGCCCGGTCTGATGGATAACTGCCCCGAAGATCCGTATGGGGTTTCGTCGCCCGAGAACCTGATGAAACACTTGGAACAGGCGGCAGAACCTGAATTGGCCTAAGCCAACTTTAACACCCAAGATCTGGCCCGCCCCTTGGCGGGCCAGTTCATGTTCGGGTGGCCGTTACGATCTGTTCACCCACATCGCGGATCACGTGTTCCAGCCTTTCGGCCCAATCAGCCTTGCCGCTCGAAGCACGGTGGACCAGCCCGACAGTACGGGCCGGTTGCGGGCTGCCGAACCGCAACAATCGAAGGCCCGGTACGGCCTCAGCTTCCGAATGGGCCGCGAGCTCAGGCATCAGGGTCAAACCGAAGCCTTCGGCCACCAACCGCGACAACGTTGCCAGGGATGAAGCCCCCATGTTGATCTGCCCGCTGCCCCGGTCCTGACCGCAGACCTCAAGCGCCTGATCGGTCAGGCAATGCCCATCTTCCAGCAGCATCAATTGAGCAGATTGCAGATCAAGCGGGCGCAGCATATCCGGGCTTGCTGATACCTTTTCAAGACGCGCAGCACTGCCTGCCAAAAGGAACTGATCCTGAAACAGAGGTGTTTCCCGGAATTCGGTACCACCAACCGGCAAGGCCAGCACAGCCGCATCAATCTCTCCCGCGCGTAGCAAGGCCAACAGACGCTCGGTTCTGGCCTCACGTATCTGCACCCGCAGCGAAACATCACCCGAACGCAGACCAGCCAGAACGCCAGGCAAAAGATAAGGTGCAATCGTTGGGATAATGCCAATGGATAAGGACCTGTGCCCGCCCGAATGATCACGCGCAAACTGATCCAGCCGGTCGGCGGCGCCGAGGATCAGCCGCGCGCGCTCCAGCACATCGCGCCCCAATGGCGTCAGCAGAATGTCGCGAGCCTGTCTTTCGAACAGAACACCGCCCATAATCTCTTCCAGCGCTTTGATCTGAACCGATAACGCAGGTTGGGACACATTGCAGACCTGAGCCGCACGACCAAAGTTGCGCTGTTCGGCGACGGCCTGAAAATACTGCAATTGTCTAAGGGTATAGCTCATAACTCTTGCTTATCAATACCGGGCGATTCCGCAAGTGTTGCATATGGTCTTTACCCGATCATCTGGTCCCGCTCCGTCTGATCTTCATAGTGGCGTTTCAGGCGTTGCAAGGCGATACGCAGAACGATCTTGCCGGACCGTGCAGACCAACCCATACGCTTCTCTGCCGCTTCCAACCCTTCGAGATAACAGCAGCAGCGCAGGGCCACGTCGCTCAGCCCCGGCCCCAGATCCGACAATGCCCGCGCGACCCGATCTCGCGCATCCGAAGATCCGCGCCCGCCATGCGATTCACTGTCAAATCTGCCCCTGCCACCCCCTGTCAGGAATCGATCCCAGTTCTGCGCAACCTGCGGCCCAATCTGTGCCAATTCGAAATCCTCGCGCAGGCGCTCTCCGGCGCTGACAAGGCTTTCGTCCAGAAAGGGTTTGCCATCGCGATCCTTGCGACGCGCCAGCGCAACCAAGGGGCTTTCGGCGGCACAATAACGAATCCGCCGCGTCCGATCCGTTTGCGGTGTTGTGGCTTTGGCCTGAAACGGCATCTGAGCCTCAGCCATTCCAAATTCATTCTTGGTGCGGGCCTCGTTCTCTGCTTCTGCCACCAGACGGTTCAGCGCCGCGCGCCCCGATGCCGAAATCCGGTATCGCGAGATGCGACCAGGATTGTCGCAGCTGATCCAATCCTGCAGCGCAAGCGCCTGCGCAATCTTGCAATCGACAACGGCCGTTCGGGTTGCCGCGGCATCGCCGGTATCCCGAACAACAACCGCCTTATCCATATCTTCCGCGACGGCAAGAACCGATCCGGTTTCGCACAGACGACGCAGGATGCGCATCGCTTCCTGATCAAAATTCTCTGCGTCTTCTGACTCTTGCCTAACCCGGTGATCTTCCGAGATCGAGAAATGCGTTTCGGCCAGCGATTGCAACGCGGCATCCACAAGTGGATCATCCCGACGCATTTCGATACGTCTGATTTGTCGCAGAATAGTTGATGCATGGCACCCCTCGGATCGTGCGATATCTCGTATCGATCGACCGGTCTCGGTATGCGCAAGGTATCGCTGCGCCCCTTCGGGCACCCAAGCCGGTATGGTGAAAGCCATGTAGTTTTCCATATTCATTTGCCCTCGTCGACAAAATTGACTGCCACTTTTCGCCCGCGGAATTTGAGTTAACCAAATCTAACTAGAGGTGCTTTCGTTACTCGTTCGTTAACCCCAACGGTTGCCAACCAGATTTGATTCAAAAAGATAAACAGTCGTGAAACCATAGTTCGGAGGGAACCCAAACCAAGCAACACCCGCTTAGGTTGTGTGACAAACAGGCCAAATCAAAACCGCGTAAAGGAACACGGAAGATGCAGGACCTGATGACCATGATCACGACACTTCGCCGCCCACGGCTGCTGACACGGGCGGCAAAACTCGGGGTGCAGGATTACAATCGGGACCGACATCTGCAGCGCATTCTGGGCTATGGATCACTGCCCAGTACAGGCGCGGCCCTTATGCGGCTGATGGATCTTGAGCGAGAGGTAAACACGCAACGAAAAGAAGAAGATGCCGCTTACTCATTGGTGCGGCATCTGGATCTTCTGATCGCGCTGTTGGGTGAGGCGCAGTTGTATCAGGCCAACCGCGCCTCGGCCCTGAACTGATCAGGTAAACGCATCCGGCATCGAGGCTTTCTTCTCAGCGATGTAAGCCTCAAGTGCTGCGGCTGTGTCCGGGTCCATCTGTGGCTGCTGATAGTTGGCCAACAGATGTTCTACCCGGCTCGACGCCAACTGCCGGGTATCGCGCGCGCCTTCGTCCTGCCAGGTCTCGAACGGCTTGTAATCCAGAACGTCGGATTTCCAAAAGGCTTCTTTGAAGTTGGCCTGCGTATGCGCGCAACCCAGATAGTGCCCGCCCGGACCAACCTCGCGGATCGCATCCATGGCCTGGGCGTTTTCATCATAAGCCACGCCTTTGGCCAGCCCATGCAAAACACCCAACTGGTCGGCATCCATGACAAACTTTTCAAAGTCGGCAACCAGACCACCTTCTAGCCAGCCACAGGCATGTAGCATAAAGTTCACACCCGCCATCAGACCCATGTTCAGTGAGTTCGCCGTTTCATAGGCCGCCTGCGCATCCGGCAGTTTCGAGCCGCAGAACGATCCGGCAGAGCGGTACGGCAGGTTCAGGCGGCGGGCCAATTGACCTGCGCCATAGGTGATATGCGCCGCCTCTGGTGTACCGAATGTCGGCGCGCCCGAGTTCATGTCGATCGAGGTCACAAAGGCCCCGAAGATTGCCGGCGCGCCGGGCCGAATGATCTGGCTGTAAGAAATACCCGCCAGCACTTCTGCCAGAACCTGCGTCAGCGTGCCCGCAACCGAAACAGGCGCCATTGCACCGCCCACGATAAAGGGCGAAATGATGCAGGCCTGGTTGTTCCTAGCATACACCTCCAGCGCGCCCATCATCACGTCATCGAATGTCATCGGTGAGTTGATGTTGGTCAGCGAGGTCATGACTGTGTTGTTCTGAACGAACTCTTTGCCGAACAGAATCTCGCACATCTCAACCGAATCCTGCGCACGGCTGGGATCGGTGACTGATCCCATGAACGGCTTATCAGACAGGGTCATATGCGCCTTGAGCATATCCAAGTGCCGCTTGTTCACCGGAATATCAGTCGGCTCGCATACGGTACCGCCCGAATGGTGCAGCCACTTGGACATATAGGCCAGTTTCACGAACTTGTTGAAGTCATCCATGGTCGCATAGCGGCGGCCACCTTGAGCATCCCGCACAAACGGCGGGCCATAGACCGGAGCCAGCACCAGATTGCGGCCGCCAATCACCACCGATTTCTCGGGGTTGCGGGCATGTTGTGTGAACTCGCTGGGGGCGGTCTTGATCAGCTCACGAGCTAATCCACGAGGGATGCGCACGCGTTCGCCATCAATATCCGCGCCGGCATCGCGCCAGCGTTCCAGCGCGGCCGGATTGTCTACGAAGTTGACGCCGATCTCTTCCAGCACGGTTTCCGCGTTTTGTTCGATGATCTCCAACGCTTCTTCGTTGAGGATCTCGAAATTCGGAATGTTGCGTTCGATATACTTCGCCGTTTCGATACGAACTGCGGTGCGCTCGGCACGGCGGGCGGCGCCACCGCCACCTCTCGCCCTGCGTCGGGTGCTTGCCTCTGCCATGAGAAATCCCGTCTGATGTGTTTAGATTGACAGCTTAGTTACAGGATTGAGCACCCGCAGGCATATGGTTTACGGCGCTCTGGGGGGAAAAGCGACATTGGGCGCAGCGTTCGCAATCATCTGATCCGTCGCGGCGATGACGCTACGCTTCCGAGATCGTATCCCACTCGATACTGTCGATGCTTGGCTCTAACATCAGTGGGGCCACGACCTTGTGCTGCAGTTCTTCGGGATGATCCTCCATCGAGACAAGAACAGCAATTGTTCGCTTGCCCTCAATTGCGTCGCCTTTTTCAAAGCCCACGATCCGAACATTGTTCTGCGCCAATGCCTTGAGAACAGCGACACGGGCATCTGCCTGCGCCTCTTCCAAGCATTGAAGAACAACCTTAAACTCTTGCGTCAGAGGCACTCCGGCTCGCGTCGTGCGTTTTAGCCACTTCACCAACGGCCTGAGGCCGAGGTTCACGAAGATGACGAAGCCCGTCATCATGACGGCAAACACCCAGGCACCCGCCCCCGCCATCATTCCAACTGCTGCCGAACACCACAACGTCGCCGCGGTATTGAGGCCATGAATCGTGAACCCGTGCCGGAAGATTATCCCGGCCCCCAAAAAGCCGATGCCCGAAACAACCTGAGCCGCAACACGCGTTGGGCTCACCTCATCGGGAAAAAGCGCTGAGAACACGACAAATGCGGCGGCACTTAGCGCAACAAGGGCATTGGTGCGCAGCCCGGCCATTCTTTGACGCACCTGACGCTCTGACCCGATCAAAGCGCCACAAAACAGCGCCAATCCCAGGTTCAATGCGGCTATCTCGATGGAAATCGGCAATTTCTGTCCCTTGTTTTATCGGGGCATTCCTTGACCCAGCTGGGCTGTCATATTTTCGTTACAAAACTTTTACAATTCCTTTTTTGGGTTCGCAGAACTTACCTGAGGATCAGAGGTTGCTCTTGCGAAACTGATGCGCTTGGCCTAAGGCGCGGATATGACCCAAGACACCCATGACCGCCTTCTGATCATCGACTTCGGCAGCCAGGTGACGCAGCTGATTGCCCGCCGCCTGCGCGAGCTGAATGTCTATTGCGAAATCCACCCTTATCAGAATGTCACGATCGACCTTGTGCGCGAAATGGCCCCGCGCGCCGTGATCTTCTCGGGTGGGCCCGACAGCGTGACGCGCGATGGATCACCCCGCGCCCCGCAAGAAATTTTCGACTACGGCGTTCCAATTCTTGGCATCTGCTATGGCCAGCAGGTGATGATGCAGCAACTGGGTGGGAAGGTTGAAGGTGGCAAGATCTCGGGCGGTGGCGGCACTGCGGAGTTCGGCCGTGCTTTTGTCAGCCCCAAGGGTGCCTTGTCCCTGCTCGACGATTGGTTTGCCGAGGGTGAGGAACAGGTCTGGATGAGCCACGGCGACCATGTCAGCCAGTTGGCCCCAGGGTTCGAGGTTTACGGCACTTCGCCCAATGCTCCTTATGCGATCACGGCCGATACCACACGCCATTTCTATGCGGTCCAGTTCCACCCCGAAGTGCACCACACCCCAAAGGGCGCCAAGCTGTATGAGAACTTCGTAAAGCTTGCGGGCTTCAAAGGCGATTGGACCATGGGTGCCTATCGCGAGGAAATGATCCGCAAAATCCGTGAACAGGTCGGCGACAAAAAGGTCATCTGCGGCCTGTCCGGCGGCGTCGACAGCTCGGTCGCGGCGATCCTGATTCATGAAGCCATCGGCGATCAGCTGACCTGTGTGTTCGTCGACCACGGGTTACTGCGCAAGAACGAGGCCCAGGAAGTCGTCGGCATGTTCCGCGACAATTACAATATTCAGTTGATCCACGCCGACGAATCCGAATTGTTTCTAGGCGAGTTGGACGGTCAATCCGACCCGGAAACCAAGCGCAAAATCATCGGCAAGCTGTTCATCGACGTGTTCCAGAAACATGCCGATACCATCGAAGGGGCCGAGTTCCTGGCGCAGGGCACGCTGTATCCGGATGTGATCGAGTCTGTTTCTTTCTCGGGCGGCCCCTCGGTGACGATCAAATCGCACCACAATGTGGGCGGTCTTCCTGAAAAGATGGGCCTGAAACTGGTTGAACCCCTGCGTGAGCTATTCAAGGATGAGGTCCGTGCATTGGGTCGCGAACTGGGTCTGCCCGCCAGCTTTATTGGCCGTCACCCCTTCCCCGGGCCCGGCCTGGCGATCCGCTGCCCTGGCGAGATCACCCGCGAAAAGCTGGAGATCCTGCGCGAGGCTGACGCCATCTATATCGACCAGATCCGCAAACACGGGCTCTATGATGATATCTGGCAGGCCTTTGTAGCCATTCTGCCCGTGCGCACCGTGGGCGTGATGGGCGACGGCCGCACCTATGACTACGCCTGTGCGCTGCGTGCCGTTACCTCGGTTGATGGCATGACGGCGGATTATTATCCGTTCAGCCATGAGTTTCTGGGTGAAACCGCCACCCGGATCATCAACGAGGTGAAGGGCATCAACCGCTGCACCTACGACATCACTTCGAAGCCACCCGGAACGATTGAGTGGGAGTAATCCCCGACTGAACGAACGGGAAATCGCGCTGAAAACCCCTTCGCCAGTACAGGCAATCTACCCACCTGAGCGCGATTTCTTGCGCTCAGGATTGGCTTGCAATCCAATCCCTTATCACTCACCTTATGAGCGGCTCGTCTGGTATGTATGACCCAGCCAATTGATTTTTTGTTACTAGGTTCCGCCCAAGGCTTTGTTTATGGCACTGATCCGAAACGCTTTTTATATTCTTTTCATGACTATCTTCACACTGATCGCGCTTGAAGTGGTCCTGTTTGCCGCGTTTTCGATGCGGGACATGCTCAGTGGAAACGAAGCTCCCAAAACCTCTGAAAATCCCAATCAAGATGAAGAGACCCGGCAGTTCCAAAACGACGCACAAAGCTTTCAGGGCTATCCCTACAAGGCTTTTGTGGGGTGGCAATCGCCTCAAATCGCAAGCGAAACGCTGAACATCGACAAAAATCTGCGTCGGATCACCGTCAATTCGAACCCGCCGACGGATCAAAAGGTGCATTTCTTTGGCGGTTCCACCATGTGGGGGCACAGTGTTTCTGACAAAAATACAATCCCATCCCATTTCAGCAATTTGTCAGGCAAAACAGCAATCAACTACGGGGAACAAGCCTATAACTCGCGCCAGAGCCTCAACAGGCTTCTCAACACTCTGGACAGTATCCAACCCGGCGACAACGTCGTGTTTTTTGATGGTGTGAATGATGTCTACCACAACTGCCTCAGCCTGAACTCGCCCGACGGGCATCCGCGCGAAGGGTTTATAAAGGAAAAGCTGAGTGGGAAGTCCGGCGGCATCTGGGGGCTGGTATCATCGACCTCAACTTACCGCTTGGCCCGGCGGTTCAGTGAAAAGCTGGGCTCGGGCGATAACGCCCAGCGTTTTGACGATCTGAACCAATGTGGTGATCCGGCCTATGCCGAGCGTGTCGCCGATTTCCTCGTCAGCAGCTGGGCTGCAACCGAAGCCATTGTAAATTCACGGGAGGCTCGTTTTTCCTGCGTCTTGCAACCAAACCCATATACCCTGCCCGACCGTCCGTTCAGCCACAACGACACATATGCCGCGCAGATTCAACAGGTCTATCCGCTGATCCGTGAAAAGGCGCAAAAACTCGGCTGTTTTCAGGACTATTCCGGCATCCTGCAGCAGGATTTCTATATCGATCACTGCTGTCACGTAAACGCACAGGGAAATCTGGAAATCGCCCGGCGTTTTGCACAGGACCTCAACTAATCCAGCCATTTCCTCCTACACGAAAAGATTCAGAGTGCCAGAGCGGAAAAAAACCGGTTAGTTCCAGTTGCAACGTCAAGAAATTGCGAAGGACACCGGGTGGATAACGGCTCAATTCAAATCGGCAAGGCGGCCCTTTGGATGACAGGGGCCATTCTGTCATTTTCCTCAATGGCAGTGGCCGGGCGAGAATTAAGCCTGCATCACGATACGTTCGAAATCATGATGTATCGCAGCTTTGTGGGCATCGTGCTGGTCGCTCTGGTGCTGAGCGTATCCGGCAAATGGCATCAGGTCACAACCCAGCGACTTGGCCTTCACGCCGTACGCAACGTGCTGCATTTCACCGGGCAAAACCTGTGGTTTTATGCAGTAGGAGTGATTCCCCTGGCCCAGGTGTTTGCACTGGAATTCACGCAACCGATCTGGGTGATCCTTCTTTCGCCTCTGTTGTTGAAAGAGCGTCTGACTCCGCTGAAAATGCTGGCCGCCCTCATCGGTTTTGCCGGTATCTTGATTGTCGCCCGCCCCGGAACGGCGCCGTTAAGCCCGGGGCTGATAACCGCCGCAGCGTCTGCAATTTTCTTTGCGTTTACAACGATTACCACGAAAAAGCTGACGCGCTTTGCCAGCATCGGCTGCATCATGTTCTGGCTGGCGGTGATGCAGGCTGCACTCGGCGCAGCAGCGGCCGGTCTGGATGGTCAGATCGCCCTACCAAACGCCCAAACCGCACCTTTTTTGGTTCTGGTTGGATTGGCCGGTTTGCTGGCACATTTCTGCATTACCAATGCCTTAGCAATCGCGCCTGCAACAGTGGTCGTACCGTTCGACTTTGCCCGCCTGCCCACCATTGCGGTGGTTGGCATGCTTTTGTACCATGAGCCCATTGATCATTGGACCATGCTGGGCGCTGCAGTAATTTTTTCCGGCATCTTTCTGAATGTCTGGTCTGAAAATCGTAACAGTTTAGCAACAGTCCATAAGTCTAGTTGCAATAAGTAACGCTCCGTCACCCGTTGACCTTAAACTAACCGAAAAGAAAGTATCGGGCACTAATCAGCGGGTCAGTGTCGAACACACTCAGTTCTATTCACGAAAACCCGCATCGAAAGCAAGGGAGGACAGCAATGAAAAAGGCACTACTCGCCACATGCGCGCTGTGCGTGGGGGCAACGGCAGGCTATGCAGGTGGTATCGACCGAAGTGGTCAAGGTATCAACCTGATTTTTGAAGAAGGAACGGTTGTTCAGTTTCGGCTTGGATATACCGATCCTCGGGTAAGCGGGACGCTTTTGGATGCGAACCCTGCAAGCCCAACCAACGGACAGGTCGTAGACTCGGGCAACGTAACGGAAAGCTTCTTCACCCCGCATTTGGGTTTTAAGACATCGCTGACCGAGCAGCTTGATTTCGCAATCATGTATGATCAGCCATTCGGGGCAGACCTCTCCTATTCGTCAGCTTACCCGCTGTCGATTAACCCGTTGGCACCGACAGTGACCAACACGCTGAACGCGACCGCAGACACCGATGCCATAACTGGCTTGTTCCGCTACAAGTTTGATAACGGTTTCAGTGCGTTGGCGGGTCTACGCGTTCAACGGGTTGAAGCTACTGTGAATGTTCCTGCTGTTAGGGGCTACAATGTTCAAACAAGTGCAGATACTGCATTCGGCTATGTTGTTGGTGTGGCATGGGAAAAGCCCGAGATCGCAGCGCGCGTATCGCTGACATACAATTCCAAAATCTCGCATGACCTGTCGCAAACCGAGACAAGCCTTTCAACTGGAACTGCCGCTACAAACAGTGAAATTGAAACACCGCAATCGGTTAACCTGGACTTCCAGACAGGTGTCGCACCTAAGACACTGTTGTTTGGGTCGGTCCGATGGGTTGATTGGCCGCAATTGCTTTATGCTCCGCCGGTCTACACTGGACCGCTTGGGCAGGCTAACCTGGTGGACTTCGAGGATGACACCTTCACCTATACGCTTGGCTTGGGCTATCAGTTCACCGATGAGTTTTCGGGGGCAGTGACCCTGGGTTACGAATCCAAAGGCGCCGAACCTGTGTCGAACCTAGGGCCGACCAACGGCTTCTGGAGCATCGGACTTGGCGGTACTTACTCGCTGGAAAAAGCCAAGATCTCAGGCGGAGTTCGTTATACTGACATCGGTGATGCCGTTGCGGATGGTGGATTTGGTCAAAACGCCAACTTCACCGGCAACAGCGCTTGGAGCGTTGGCTTCCAGGTTACCTATCAGCTGAATTGATCAGTCCAAATCGCAAGTCTAAGACCCCGCCCACCCGGCGGGGTCTTTCTTTTTCGCAAGAACCGGGTCGCGACGCCTGTCATCAGATGACAAGTTAAGGCCATGGAACCTCAAAAACATCTCTCACCCCGAGCTTGGGCCGAACTGCTGTTGCTCGGCCTGATCTGGGGCGCGTCCTTTGTTGCGATCCGCATCGCTCTGGACACTATCCCAGTTATGACTTCGGTTCTGCACCGGACCTTCTGGGCGATGGCCGCGCTATGGTTGATTGTCTGGATCAAAGGCATTGAGATCCCAAAAAGCCCAAAGGTTTGGCTCGCGTTCCTGATCATGGGCCTTTTGAACAACGCTATCCCGTTTTCACTGATGGCCTGGGGGCAGCTTTACATAGACACCGGCCTGACTGCGATATTGAACGCCGCAACAGCAGTCTTTGGCGTATTGGTCGCCGCGCTGCTCTTTAAAGACGAACGGCTGACACCAAACCGGTTGATCGGTGTGGTCCTGGGGTTTCTCGGCGTCTCAACTGCCATCGGATTAAGCAGTTTCACCGGTTTCAATCTGCAAAGCCTTGCCCAACTGGCCGTACTGGCGGGCACAGTCTCTTACGCATTTGCCAGCGCGTGGGGCCGCAAACACTTGTCAGGTCTGTCTCCTATCCTCGCGGCGGCTGGAATGCTGACGGGGGCAACCTTGCTGATCCTGCCAATCAGTATAATACATGACGGGCTGCCCACACTTGCCCTTCCGGCAGTGACATGGGCTGCCATCGGATACTATGCGATCATCGCAACGGCGGCGGCCTATCTGCTCTACTACCGCGTACTTGCCATGGCAGGCAGTGGAAATCTGATGCTGGTAACCCTTGTGATCCCGCCGGTTGCGATCATACTTGGCTCGCTTTTGCGGGACGAAGCGCTTGGCGCAAACGCCTGTATCGGCTTTGCGATCCTTGCACTGGGTCTGCTGATCTTGAACCGCCACGGCAAGCATGATTGACGCGCCCCCTCGCCCGTTCTAGCAAAGGCGAAACAAAGGGACAGCGGATCATGATCTACGGCTCGGCAAAAGACTGGCGCACAGCCGCGCGCAAGAAAGTGCTGTTTTTCGGCATGTCGGGCTTGGGCAAAACCTATGTGTCCAACATCCTACGCGATTCAGGTGATTGGTTCCACTACTCGATCGATTATCGGATCGGCACGCGCTACATGGGCGAATACATCACCGACAACGCCAAAGCCGAGGCGATGAAAGTGCCCTTTCTGCGGGATCTTCTTCTGTCGGACTCAATCTATATTGGCTCGAATATTTCGTTCGAGAATTTGACCCCCGTGGCCGCCTATCTGGGAAAGCCGGGCGATCCGGCCAAGGGTGGGCTCGAAATGCCCGAATACCGGCGCCGCCAGGAACAGTTTAGATTGGCCGAGATTCACGCCTTGCTGGATACTGAATATTTTATCGATCGCGCTCAGCGCTTGTATAACTATCCTCATTTCATCTGCGACACCGGTGGCTCGATCTGCGAATGGGTCGACCCCGACGACCCTTCGGATCAGGTGATGACTGAGTTGTCAAAGCACACGTTGATGATCTGGCTCAAAGGCGATGAAGAGCACACGGCCGAGCTAATTCGCCGCTTCGATAAAGCCCCCAAGCCGATGTCCTATCAGTCCGAGTTCCTCACCCGCAGTTGGACTGATTACCTGGATCAGCAAGGCTGTTCCGAGGCGGAGGTCGATCCCGACGCCTTCATCCGCTGGACCTATGCTCAGGCGCTGGCCCACCGCCAGCCAAGATATGCCGCGATGGCCAAAAACTGGGGCATCGCCCTCACCGCAGCGGAGATCGGTCGCGTGCGTGATGCATCTGATTTCGATGAGTTGATCGAAGGCACCCTTGAGGCCCAGACCAGGAAAGCCTAATTAGCAGTTTCCGTTACACTTATTGAAGCCTGAACCGATGCCGATCAAAATCCCATCAGACCTGCCCGCCTATGATGTCCTTACAAAGGAGGGCGTCATGGTCATGGCCGAGGATCAGGCGATGCGGCAAGACATCCGGCCCTTACGCATCGGGTTGTTGAACTTGATGCCCAAGAAAATTCAGACTGAAAACCAATTTGCACGATTGATCGGGGCGACACCGCTGCAGATCGACCTGTCGCTGATCCGCATGACGGAACACCGGACCAAGAACACGGCTGCCGCGCATATGGCGGAGTTTTACCGGCCGTTTCAGGAGGTGAAGGATCAAAAGTTCGACGGCCTGATCATTACGGGTGCCCCGATTGAGCATCTGGAATTCAACGATGTCACCTATTGGGACGAAATCAGCGAAGTGTTCGAATGGACGCAAACCAATGTGCATTCCACCTTCGGCGTCTGCTGGGGAGGAATGGCGATGATCAACCATTTCCACGGCGTGAAGAAACACATGCTGGACGCCAAGGCCTTTGGCTGCTTTCGGCACCAGAATTTGAATCCGGCCTCGCCATTTCTGCGCGGGTTTTCAGACGATTGCGTCATCCCCGTCAGTCGCTGGACCGAGATGAAGCAAGCTGAGATCAATGCCGCACCGGGTCTGAACATCCTGTTGGGCAGCGAGGATGTCGGCCCCTGCCTGGTCGAAGACCAAAAGCACCGTGCGCTCTATATCTTCAACCATTTCGAATATGACAGCGATACATTAAAGCAGGAATATGATCGGGACGTGGCCAATGACACGCCAATCAACGTGCCGATCAACTACTACCCGGATGACGATCCTGCACAAACGCCTCAAAACAGGTGGCGCAGCCATGCGCATCTGCTTTATGGCAACTGGATCAACGAAATCTATCAGACAACACCGTTCGATATGGATCAAATTGGCCGCTAAGATACTGATATCATTTGCCGTACTCCTGCTAGGCTTCGCCATTTTTATAACTTGGCGCAGCACCCAGATCGAAGCACGGGCCGAGGCCGCGTTCCCTCCGGAAGGTGAGATACTGGATGTCGATGGGGTCGCTGTCCACGCTGTTGTCATGGGCGACGGGCCGGATGTTGTCTTGATCCACGGCTCCAGCGGCAACACCCGCGACATGACCTTTGCACTGGCCCCGATCCTAGCCGAACATTACCGCGTGATTGTGTTTGACCGGCCCGGTCTTGGATACTCGGCCAGCTTCAACCCGGATGGCGAAACTATCATTGAACAGGCCGACATCCTGCAAAAGGCCGCTGCTTTGTTGGGGGCAGAAAAGCCAATCGTTGCAGGACAAAGCTATGGTGGATCGGTCTCGCTGGCCTGGGCCGTGACACGGCCTGATAACATCTCGGCCCTTGTTTTGATTGCCCCGGCCGCAATCCCCTGGGAAACGCCTTTGGATGGATTTAACCGCCTCGCCTCAACCTCAACTGGCAATGCTCTGGCCTTGCCGTTGATCACATCCTTTGTTCCAAACTGGTATGTGGACCAGGCGATGGATCAAGTCTTTGCCCCACAAACCACGCCAGAAGGCTATGCTGCGCATTTCGGACCCGAACTGACGATGCGCCGCGCATCTATGCATGCCAATGCCAAGCAGCGAGCAAACCTCCTGGACGAAGTCGCCGCGCTACAGCCGCGCTATTCAGAAATTTCGGTTCCGACCGAGATCGTGCATGGAACAGCGGATGATACGGTTGGGCTGGAGTGGCATTCCCACAGTCTGATTGACCAGATACCAGGTGCTGAACTCATCGAGCTGCCGGGGATCGGCCACATGCCTCAGGTCGTCGCGGCTGATGCGGTCGCAGCAGCAATTGATCGCGCCGCAGAACGCGCGGGTTTGCGTTAAGCGGTCAGCTAATCCATAGTAACTTATGGATTTATCATGAGGTGATGCATGGCCCGGACCGAAAAAGACGCGATCACGGCCTATTTCAACAAGAAAGCCCCCAAGGACGTACGCACGCTGATCAGGGCGGCCGAAAAAGGCGATATCCTGAACCCGACCTATCCTTATGCTCGAAAAATGAAGTCGAAAGACTATGACGCTCAGATCGATGCGCTACAGATCGAACTGGTCAAGATGCAGTCTTGGGTCAAAGAAACCGGCGAGCGGGTAGCGATTATCTTCGAAGGCCGTGATGCCGCGGGCAAAGGCGGCACAATCAAGCGGTTCCGCGAAAATCTAAACCCACGAGGTGCACGCAATGTTGCGCTGTCCAAGCCCTCGGACGCCGAGCGCAGCCAATGGTATTTTCAGCGCTACATCCCTCATCTGCCTGCCGCGGGTGAGATCGTGTTTTTTGATCGCAGCTGGTACAATCGCGGGGTGGTTGAGAATGTCTTTGGCTTCTGCACGCACGAAGAACGGGAGCGCTTTTTTCGTCAGGTCATTCCACTGGAAACCGGTTTGGTCAATGACGGCATTCGACTGTTCAAGTTCTGGCTAAATGTCGGTCGGGCCGAGCAGCTCAACCGGTTTTTGGCACGAGAGACCGACCCGCTAAAGCAATGGAAACTCAGCCCGATCGACGTGGCCGGTCTGGACAAGTGGGATTCGTATTCGGAATCGATCTCCGAAACCTTAACCCGTTCACATACCGAGAAAAGCCCCTGGACCATCGTCCGTTCAGACGACAAAAAACGCGCTCGTATTGCGGCCATACAGACGGTCCTACATGCGTTGGATTATGATCAAAAAGATCGCAAGGCCTTGGGCAAGGTGGACGCGAAGATTTGTGGCGGGGCCGAGATATGGGAAAGCTGAGCACTTGAGCAATACGTAGTCGAAATGACAGAAACTGGCCTCAATTCGGCCACGTCATTGCCGTTGATACAACTCATGGTGCACAAAAAACCCAGCTTCGAGACAGGAGCCGGTCATGGTTGAAGAAATTTTCGCGGCGTTCCGTCACCCTTTCGAACTGTTCTTCGACCCGTCCCAGCGTCTGTCTTTTCTACATATGGGCGCGGCCCTGGCCTTTGCGATCTTCGTCTTTTATCGATCCCGCAAGAATTTGAAAGGGTTGATAAAATGGCTGCTGCCTTGGGATATCCTGACGCATAAATCCGCCAAGGCCGATTATGTGATGTTTTTTGTGAACAAATCCATCATCGCGGCGATCTATGCATCGGTCCTGATGCACGTCTCGGTCTGGTATGCGCTCGTGGAAAAGATCACGGGACCCGCTGGTCCAGGACCGTCAGAGCCATCCTGGACAATATCCGCGTCTATACGCTCGCCGCTGTGCTGGCTGTGGATGGGGCGCTTTGGCTTGGTCACTACATCTTCCACAAGGTTCCATTCTTGTGGGAATTCCACAAGGTGCATCACTCTGCCGAAGTGATGACACCGCTCACTGCAACACGCATGCACCCGCTGGAAGACATCGTTTCGCCCTCCATGAGTGGTTTTGCCGTTGGCGTTGTCGTTGCGTTGTTGGATCAGTATTTTGGCACAGGTGCGCGTGCCTTTACGCTGTTTGGCCTGAACATCGTGATTTTTCTGTTCTTTGTGGTCGCGTTCAACCTTCGACACAGCCATGTCTGGCTTCAGTATCCCAATTGGATTCAACATGTCTTTGTCAGCCCCGCCCAGCATCAGATCCACCATTCGAAGGCGCGCAAGCATTGGGACAAGAACAAGGGCTTCATCTTTGCCTTTTGGGATTGGGGCGCCGGGACACTGTATTCGCCTAAAACCAATGAAAACGTCGAATACGGTCTAGGTAACGGTGAAGACGGAACCTGGAACAATCCTGTGACGCTGTATTTCCGGCCTTTCAAGAACGCGTATGAGCTGTTCAAAAAGGACCCGCGCGGTGCTTTGACGCGCCAACCGGCGAAATCAAAGGCGAAACAGGCGGTTGCACCCGAAAGCTCAGCCGAAACCAATTAGTGTTTTAGTAGCAGCTAGATGAAATCCTACGCGTCAAGCGTTGGACGAACTCTTGCGGATACTCTATCTCTTTAGATTCAATAACCTATTGAACAAAGAGCTCTGAGGCCGGGATGACGAAACGCGGGTACCACCACGGAAACCTGAAACAAGCCTTGATCGAGGCCGCGTTGTCCCTAATCGAAGAAAAGGGGCCAACGGGCTTTACGCTGTCCGAGGCCGCCAAAACCGCGGGTGTCACACCTGCCGCTGTCTATCGCCACTATCACGGGCGCGAGGACCTGATAGCCGAAGCGGCAAAACAGGGTTTTGAGATGTTCGCTGACCTGATGCAATACGCCTATGACCAAGGTCAGCCTTCGGCTTTAGCCGCGTTCGAGGCCACAGGGCGCGCCTACCTGGCTTTTGCCCGAAAACATCCGGGCCACTATATTGCGATGTTCGAAAGCGGCGTCTCATTGAACCGCACGCCCGAGCTGTCGCTGGCCGCGAATCGTGCCAAATCCGTGCTGGAAAAGGCAGCTGCAGATCTGTCGCAGCATATTCCGCCCGAAAAGCGCCCTCCTGCCTCGATGTTCAGCGCACATATCTGGGCGATGAGCCACGGCGTGGTCGAGCTGTATGCCCGCAACACGGGTGCAACATCGCCCTTCCCGCCCGAGGATCTGCTGGAAAGCGGCATCGGCATCTATCTGCGAGGTTTGGGTCTGGTCCCGCAGGACGATTGATTAGTTCAAACGCGCCCGCTGCCCTGAGGGACACGCAGGCCAGGTGTGACATTTATCAGGTCCATGTCACCCATTCCCTTGATCGCAACGCGCCCGATATCCGACACCTGAAACTCGTCAATCAACGCGTATTTCATCTCTTCCGGAGCAACAATATGCATCGGGTTTGCAAAGACCTGTAGACGCGCAGCTGTGTTCACCGCAGGCCCGAACACGTCGTAAACATATTTCTGAATACCCACGACCGACCCAACAGCCGCGCCCATGCCCAGACCAATCCGGGCCTGCCATTTATGGGGGTGGCTTTCGTTTCGACGCTCGAGATATCGCAGAAAGCGCACGGCGCAATGGGCTACAGAGGTTGCGTGATCAGGCGTGGCGTCCGGCATACCCGAAACAGCCAGATAAGCATCGCCAATCGTCTTGATCCGCTCACAACCGAACTGTTCGACGATCCGATCAAAGGCCGTGAATATATCATTTAATTCGCTGAGTGTGACGGTTGGATCGGTTTTGGCGGCGAAATCGGTGAAGCCGACAAAATCCAGCATCACCACCGAGACTTCTTTGTACAACTGAGGCGTCACAACGCCAAAGGTTTTGAACTCTTCGTAGACCGCGCGCGGCATGACGTTCAGCAGAAGACGCTCGACCCTCTCTTTTTCACGCTCCAACTCACGGGTGTTGCGCTCTACCATGGTCGAGTAGCTGTCGATCATGCTTTCAAGCTCACGAATGCGAGTGATGTTCTGGCATTCAACAATCAGCAGTTGGTCTGACAGTTCATTGGTCAGCGAAACGGTGACCGCAAAGACCAGTGTGCGGCGCTTTGGTTTGATCTGTAACTCAACAGAGTAGCGTAGTCCGGACTGTTTCACATCATCCAGTTCACGCAGATCAAGGTCAGGGATAAGGTCCAAAAGCGTCTGTTTCTTTTCGGGCGTGCCGAACCATTCCGAGAAAGGACTGTTGTGAAAGACAAACTTCAGGTCCGACGCCCGCACGATTGCTACGCCGACCCCGATCGCGCGTAGTAGTTGTTCATTGATGGCATGAATGCTCATGCAGCGTGCCGAACCACTATGATCGAACGTTTGTTTTCAATCGCGCCAAGGGCCGTTTGGATATCCTGAGCGGATACACCGTGCATCTCCAAAGCTTCACCAAACAGCGCAGCCATCTCGTCAAAATCCGCATGCGTAATATTGAGATGGCTGTGAACCGCCTTGATCCGCTCATCACTGAATGAAGCCGGGCCGCCGATCAAAGAGGATACAAACTTGGTCTGATGATCAATCAATCGAGGCATATCGATATCTTCGAAATAGTCCCCGATCTGGTCGGACTCTAACGCCATTTCATAAAATGACATCACCACCCGGCTGATCGTTTTGAAACCACCGTATTTCTCATAAAGCGTCTGTGCCACACGAATACCCGGGTGCTACCTTTGAATAACACCATGAGACTACATCAAATTAATGGTTTTGTTAACGTTTAACGGGTCAATGCACCTGCAACCTGTGTATCTGCTGAAAAACGTGACATCGGATTGTGAGTCAGCGCCTATCTGGTTCCGTGTGTTTGATCATATGCGGATACAGCAGGTTGCACATGTGCTGATCGCGCTTCATCACCCGGATCGTAGACCTCGATCAACAAGGGATAGCAGGCGGCGGTGTCCGACGAATGCTCTGACGAGCAATCACCGCCTGGACAGGCTGACAGGCCAACGGTCAAGTCGATTTCGGCGTAAAATTCAAGATAATCGCCGGGGCGCACCGGGCTGGCCTTCATGAAATACTGCCCTGTCTCTTGTGTGAATCCGGTGCACATGAAAACGTTCAGTACGTCGTGTACAAGCATCTCGGCTTCGTGCAAGTGCAGTTCACGATGCTGAGCCAGCGCGCGTGTCAGGTTCGAATGGCAGCAATAATGGTAGTCTTGGCCCGACAGCAAACGTCCCGTGTACGGATCGCACCGAGTGCCAATCACATCATGGACCGAGCCGCCAAAAGCGTCGAACCCGTACCAATCCAGCGTATCGTCAACGATAGTCGCCATCGGGCGCAGGAAAGGAAAGCTGGACCACATTCGGTCACCCGTCGACAAATGCGTGCCATGCAATGCGCGGGTTTTGCCGGAATAGAACCGCTCCGACAGGTTGTGGGTATTCCACAGGTTCAAATCCCCAACCTGCGAGCCTTCGACCGAAACGATGCGAAAAAAGGCACCGGCAGGCACGTCGATACAGGCAGCATCGCGCGGTGCAGCTGTCACCTCAGCCGATTTACGAGCTGTTTCGCGCAGTGCCTTTAGCCCATTCAGATTTGGCTGCACCAAGCTATCAGAAGGGTAGCAAATGACCGGCTGAATGGCCTGACGCGCCGCCGCATCAAAAGGCGCTGCGTGTTTGGGATTGTCAGATTTCATAGGCTAACTCCGGACCAAGTATCAATTGTTCCGTAACTAGTTAGCTTAGTTTCCAATCAACAACCATGCCAGCATCGAGCTGCCACAAGAAACACATACCCAAAGCCGCCTGCGCGCCAATCGAAGGTTCCTATCAGCAAGGGCTGATGGCGGAGAGACAGGGATTCGAACCCTGGAGACGGTTTCCCGCCTACACACTTTCCAGGCGTGCGCCTTCGACCACTCGGCCACCTCTCCGTGAGCGGGATACTTGAACCATCGTTGGGGGATTTGCAAGGGCCGAATAGCGCGAAAACTCAACCTTTCACAGGCAGATCTGAAATCGGGCTAAGGCTCATCTCCGTCACCGTCAGACAGATCCGCCTGAGTCAGATCGGCGGGCTTAGAAGAGGCCTTTCTGGGTTTCTCCTCAGGCTTGGTGACAGGCGATTGCGCCTGCAGCACCTCTGGGTTCCGCAGCCAGAGGTCACGTTGAGCGAACGGAATCTCGATACCTGCTTCGGTGAAGCGTCGGTTGATTTCGTGGTTCATGTCGGACTTTACTGACAGCACCCAGTTTACATCCCGCAGGATCGCCCGGATTTCAAAATCCAGCGAATCCGCGCCGAACCCCTGGAACACGACGCTGGGCGCTGGGTTCGCCAGAACCATGGGATGTGCGTTTGCAATCTCACCCAGGATTGTTTCAACCTGCTGTGTATCGGTGCCATAGGCGACACCCACCGGCACGATTACGCGGCCAATTGTATTGCCTCTTGTATAATTGGTGACCACGCCGGAAATCAGGTCCGAGTTGGGGACGATCACATCTGTACGGTCAAATGTTTCGATCCGCGTTGACCGGACCGAGATATCGCGCACATAGCCCATCATTCCGTTTACATCGATCCAGTCGCCTTTGGAGATCGGTCGCTCAACCAACAGGATGATACCGGACACGAAGTTCGATACGATGGTCTGCAGACCAAACCCAATACCGACAGACAGGGCACCCGCGACAATAGCAAGCGATGACAGATCAAAACCTGCCACCATAATTGCGACCAAAGCCGCCAGGAAAATCCCAACATAGCCCGAACCGGCCACAATCGCGTTCTGGCCACCCGGATCGATACTGGTTTTGGGCAGCAACGAGTTTCGCAGCCCGCTTTGCAACAATCGTGTCAGCCCATAACCGATCACAAATACGGCGACAAAGGTCAGGAAGTTACTGGGCGAAATTGTAATCCCACCGATGTTGAACCCTTGCAAGAGGCGCGACCAGACCTCTAGCAAGTCCGTTTCACGTGCGCCCCAGTAAATCGCCAAAATCGGCAACGCCAGTATCGACAGGGCAAACCCGACCAAAACTGCGAATAGAGAATCCCGCGCGGCATCGCCCTGCCCTGTGATCCAGCCATAAACCTGGCTGACAAAACGTTGGATGATGACCAACGCAGCGATCAGAACAAGCGTCTTAACAGCAGGGAAGACAATGGCCTCGGCCGCGTTGATATAGCCAAAAATCGCCAGAAAAGGCGTTGTGATACCCAGCAAGAAAACAGCGCGGCGCAAAAATTCGATTACTTGTGTGAAACCGGCGCTGCGCACCGTGCCCGCCTGATCGGAACCCTCGAACCTTATATCGTTGGTTCGAATTTGCCGAACACGTAGTAGCAAAAGTGCAGTGACCACGATCACCGGGAAACTGACAACCGCGCGGGTCGCATCAGAGGTGTTTTCAATCTGCTCGAACAGCAATGCCAACTCGTGCAGGATCAACATGATCGCTAGAAGATCAATGTAGATGCGCAATTCTGTGATTCTGGCAGGGGAAATACGCTTAAAGTCGTTCGCAGCGCTCATCACGTAAATCTGACGGCCAATCCAATCGTAAAACAGAATGATCGCAGCCCAATAGGGAATCTCATCCAGCAGCAAAGTGCCCCTCAGACCAAGAACATCGGTCATGTCGATTGCTGTCACGATAGCGACGACCCCGATCCAGGGCAGAACAATCCGAAGCAGAGAAATCACAAAGGTCCATGCGCCTGCACCCCTGCCGCCGAGCCTGCGCAAGTAGTCCCCGCCTTTTTCGGACCAATGCTTACCAAAGATCAGCAAAACAGCGGAAAGCACCAGCAATATAAAGATGCCTAAACCACGATCGGTGACCTGTTCGCGAACAACGTCTGTTCGCATGTTCTCGACCGTTTCATTGATGAGGCTGCGGAAGGCCTCTTTCACGTCCACCCACGCCGGACCCCAATAAACCGGATTGATCGGAGATGGCCCTTTTTCAAGCAGTTGCTTTTTCTGACGCTCGCGCAGAATTTGATCAATCTCGCTGATCAGCCCATTTGCCCGGCTAAATGCTTCCTCAGATATGATCCGAGGGACCCGCAGACTATTGAGCTGGTTTTCGAGATGTTCGCGCAACGCAGCGATGTCTTCAGGTTCTGAGGCATCACCTTCAGGCTTGGGGCCCAGGGCCTTTAATTGGCTTTCAAGGGTCTGTATCCGCTCGGTGTTGGCGCCACGCGCCCTGTTAAAATCTTCGCGATATCCATTAATTTCCGAGCGCAAGTTCTCCATTGCGGCATTCGATGCTCGGTTTGCATCGATCACCGCCTCAGCCCGGTCCGCCGTCTTGATCCAACCCTGATAATACTCACTCTGCCTGTCGGTCAGTTGCGCGGTAGCCGCGCCAACTAGCCCGAACATGCAAAAGATCACCAGCGTCAGACACAGGCGGACCTGTTGCAGCATCAGATATCCTCGAAAACGCCGGGGATTTTACGGGGAACTTCGGTCATCCAATCAGGCACCGGCAGCTCTTTTTCCCGCAGGAATTCCGGGTTGAACAGTTTCGACTGATAGCGCGTGCCATAGTCGCACAGAATGGTCACAATGGTATGGCCTGGCCCCAAATCCTTGGCCAGACGCACAGCGCCCGCCATGTTGATCGCGGTCGACCCGCCCATGACCAGACCTTCTTCGCGCAGCAGATCGAAGATATAAGGCAAGGCTTCGTTATCGGTCATCTGATACGCGAAATCGGGTTTAAACCCTTCGAGGTTCTTAGTGATGCGCACCTGCCCGATGCCTTCGGCAATCGAGCCGCCCTCCATCGCGATCTCACCGGTGGTGTAGTAGGAATACAGCCCCGCGCCCATCGGATCGACCAGACCGATCTTAACGCCTTTGGGCTGCAACGCTTCGGCCACACCGGCCAATGTACCGCCCGACCCGACCGCGCAGACAAAACCGTCCACCTTGCCGTCGGTCTGTTCCCAAATCTCAGGCCCGGTGGTTTCAACATGCGCCTGACGGTTGGCAACGTTGTCGAACTGATTGGCCCAGATCGCGCCATTGGGTTCGGTCTTGGCCAGTTCCTCGGCCAAACGACGCGAGTAGTGCACAAAGTTGTTGGGGTTGCGATACGGAGCGGCGGGAACTTGCACCAATTGCGCACCCGCAAGGCGCAGCATGTCCTTCTTTTCTTCCGATTGAGTTTCGGGGATGACGATCACCGTCTTGAACCCCATCGAGGCGCCAACCAGTGCAAGGCCTATCCCGGTATTGCCCGCGGTGCCTTCGACAATGGTGCCGCCGGGCTTTAGCTCACCTCGGGCAACCGCATCGCGAATGATGTAAAGCGCCGCGCGGTCTTTGACGGACTGGCCTGGGTTCATGAACTCGGCTTTGCCGAGGATCTCGCATCCGGTCTCTTCACTGATGCGTTTCAGCCGGATCAGCGGTGTTTTCCCGACTGCGTCGGCAAGGTCTCGTGCAATGCGCATGGCGCCCTCATGTCATTTGGTATCAGGCAAGATTTACAGCCGCGCTGCCGCAACCACAAGCGCGATAGTCACCCGCGCAGCCGGTCCCGATGGCGGGCCAGCCAATGGGCTAAGGACAGAAGCGGCAAATCCTTGAACGCATGGCTGTCTACAAGGTCGATGAATTCGGAATAAGGCACAATCCGAGTGCGGATATCTTCACCTTCGCTCGCCAAACCGCCCGTATCCGTAGTTTGGGTCAACTCCCCTAGTCCGACATAAAGATACAGGTACTCGGTCGAGGATCCGCTGGACGAATAAGCCCCGCCTGCAAACTCCAATGTGTCAAAGGTGACGCCGGCCTCCTCCAGCGCTTCGCGATGTGCAGCCTGTTCCGGTGTTTCACCCGGATCGATCATGCCCGCGACAGGCTCCCACATCCAGGGTTCTGGGTCTTCGATCAGGAAAATCGGTGTCCGAAACTGTTCGACCAGCAGAACCGCATCACGCACAGGGTCATAAGGCAAAACGACCACCGCACTGCCCTGCAACAGGCTGTTGCGGTTCAGAACCGGCCCCATCGATCCGTCATGCTGGCGATGTTGAAGCCGGATCTCCTCCATCCCGAAATAGTCGACATAGGCGCGGTGGTGGCCGTGGACGATCACGTCCTGTGTGATGTCACGCGGATCACCAGTGCGCCGCTGTCGCGCGAACAGCTTGGCCCAGGCACGGGTCTGGATGGCGGGCATGCTACGGGTCATCTGCTTTGCGTCGACCCTGCCGAAATAGGCCATCTCTTCCTCGGCGGCGAGGGCCGTGACGGGCCCCAGTCTTTCGGCCCATGCTTCCAATGACCACAGACCTGAGGGAACCCAGGCGCTGGGGGCTGGGAAGAACACCTGAGCCTCAGCCTGAACGCCATCCGGCAATTCTACATTCAGCGTCTGCAGGTCATAGTCGAAACCGCCTTCGTAGAACCCAAGCCGCGCCAGATCGACCTCGCTAAGGCCGCGCACCAGCAAACCATTGGCCTGTGTGCCGGGTACGCGTTGGATCATCGGAAAATCCTGCCCCTGAACCGCGTGAACAGCATGATCCGCAAGGGTCGCCGGTATGATGCGCAAATCCTCCGCGGAACGGCCCAGGACACGCTCCAGCAGCGGGACATAGCGAAGGGTGCCGTAAAAGAACAAATCTGACACCGAGAGGCTTTCTATTTGGAGTGACGGGTTAGCGCCAGCGGCGGCTGGCGATTTCGGTTGCAAGCCCAGACAAGACGGATCCGATGGCCAAGGTGATCAGAATTTCAGGCACCAGCAGAAGCTTTCCATAGTCCACTCCGATCACGAAGATCGCCTTTACAGCCTCGAACGGGCCATCATACCGGTTGCGCATGGCCTGGCGGAACATCTCGTAACAGCCCTGCACGAACAGCGCCCAAAACACCAGCGAGGCCACTCCGGTCAGACCATTGTTGATCCCCGCTGTCCATCCACGCCCGGCGCGCTTGCCCATGATCTTCCACCCACAGGCAACGGCCAGTGCAATGTTCACAAGGGTGAAATAGCCATAGTCTTTGCCCTCTTCGCCATTCTCGATGATCATGGTCGACACCAGAAAGGCCACCACCACCAGGCAAAGGGCGGCAACAAGACGTGCGGCTGTGGGCATTGCGTATTCCGTTCCTTAACTGGGCTTTGCTATGGTGATCTGTGTCACATCGCAATTGCCCGTGTCAAAGGCGGCGCCACATGCGGTCAAATAATAATTCCACATGCGGCGGAAACGCTCATCAAACCCCATTTCAGCGATCTGATCCCATTTGGCGTTGAAGGTGTCATACCAGCGGCGCAAAGTCAGGTCATAGCTTTTGCCGAACTCTTTCGAGCGTACCAGGTTCAGCCCCGCCAGATCGACTTGTTGACGCAGAACCGTTGGCGATGGCAGCATACCACCCGGGAAGATATATTTCTGAATGAAATCAACGCCATTCTTATAGTAATCCCAGCGGTGATCGCCAACTGTGATAATTTGTAGCGTCGCCTGCGCCCCGGGTTTCAACCGCTCGCGCACCGTATCGAAATAGACGGGCCAGTATTTCTGCCCCACCGCTTCGAACATCTCGATCGAGGCGATACCGTCATATTGCCCGGTCTCATCCCGATAGTCCTGCAGCTTCAGATCAACCATCTCGGAAAGTCCAGCTTTTTCCATGCGTTGCTGCGCAAACTTCAACTGCTCTTGACTAATGGTCAGGCCGGTGACCCGAAGGCCACGCTCTTTCGCGGCATATTCGGCAAAACCGCCCCACCCGCATCCGATCTCAAGCACATGATCACCGGGTTTCACGCCCATCTCGTCAATCAGGCTTGCATATTTGGCGGTCTGTGCCTTTTCCAGACTCTCCTGCCCGGTCTCGAACAAGGCGCTGGAATAGGTCATCGTATCATCGAGCCACAGCCCATAGAAATCATTGCCCAGATCGTAGTGATACGAGATGTTTTTTTTGGCCTGAGCCCGGTTGTTCCGATGCAACCAGAACCGCAGACGTTCATAGGCCTGAACAAGGAACTTGCCGGTAAACCCGTCGTAAACCGTTTCCGAGCCCAGATGCACCAGATCCATGAATGACCGCAGGTCGGGCGTGCTCCAATGCCCTTCTAAATAAGCGTCCGAGAATCCAAGTTCGCCTTCGCGGATCAATCGCGCAAACACATCGGGATCGTGAATCTCAACCGCAGCGATAGGACCTGGCTGAGAACCTTCCGTCCGAAACACGCGACCATCGGGCAACGTAATGTCCAATCGCCCGGCCTCCATCCTGCCGAGCATTTTGAAAACTTGAGCAAAATATCTGGGCAGGTCTTTCTGCCCCTCGGTCGATGTCAGGGTCATCCGCTCTCCCCTCTGCGGTGTTTGATGCAGGCTAGGACGGGTTTTTGTTTCTTGCAAGTTTTCAGTTCCTTACTGGTTTTTTCGGCTGTCATACGCAGACAGAGCATGGGCGCGGCCTGCGGCCAGTTCAACAACAGGCGGCGGATAGGATTGCCCTGCATCCAGCCACCAGGACCGGGGAACCGCATCGAAATATGACAAGGCCGTAGGCGTTGGGTTCGAACGGTCTTCGGCGATCCAGCGATCCAGATATTTGCCTTGCGGATCAAACTTTTCCTGCTGGGTTAGCGGATTAAAGATACGGAAGAACGGCGCCGCGTCCGGGCCCGATCCAGCCACCCATTGCCACCCCATGGCGTTGCAGGCCGGGTCCCAATCGATCAGGCAATCCTCGAACCAGTGCATGCCAATCTTCCAATGGGTCATCAAATGCTTGGTCAAATAGCTCGCAACAATCATCCGGGCGCGGTTGTGCATTCGGCCGGTCACATACATCTCTCGTAGGCCTGCATCGACCACCGGAATGCCGGTTCTTGCCTGCTTCCACGCGGTCACCTCGGGGTGATCCGTGTCTGTGTTCCACGGAAATGCATCCCATTCAGGTCGCCAGTTTCCAGTGAGCAGATGTGGCGTGTGGTACATCAGATGATAAGCGAACTCGCGCCACACCAGTTGTCGCAAAAAGCTACCAGTGCCCGAAACCCCCAGCATCGCCGCGCGCTGCACCCTGTGCCATGCGCTCCGTGGCCCGATCTCACCCAGCGACAGATATTCTGACAGGTTTGAGGTCCCATCGATATCCAGCCGATCCCGGTCATCAGAATAACGCGCGACACGGTCAAGAAACCCGTCCAAATGATCGAACGCGGCGCTTCCCCCCGGCTGGACATAGGGGCGCACGATCAGCGCACCCCGGTCCATGGATCCCGCTAAATTCCAGTCAGTCAGAATGTCGCTCTGAGGCCATTGCGACGGTGCGGTCAGGCGCGTGACGGCCGCATCAGGCTCTGGCACGTCTCTCCCCTGCACCGCGCGCCACATCGGAGTGAACACCCGAAACGGTTGCCCGGTTTTGGTGGCGACGGTCCAGGGTTCAAACAACAGATGACCTGAGAAGGACTTCGCGCGTACGCCATCCTCGGTGAGCTTCGTCTTTATGTTGGTATCACGTGCAATCGACTCGGGATCGTAAGCGCGCGACCAGTAAATCTCGGACGCCCCTGTCTCGGCGATCACCGCGCGCAACTGCGCCAAAGCATCGCCGCGCCGAAGGATCAGACGGCTGCCAATCTGTTCTAAGCTTTGGGAGAAGGCATCCAACCCCAGACCCAAACGCCATTTAGGGGCAGCCCCCAGTGCCTCGGCCAAAGGATCAAGGATGTATACCGGCACCACCGGGCGACCTGTTTGCGCAGCAGCGGACAGCGCCGGATGATCGGACAGGCGAAAATCCCTGCGAAACCAGATGATGATCGGAGAGTGCTGTGTCGACATAGCCAGCCTGTTCTTTTCTTCGCACTACGAAACAGGGCTGAAAGTGGATCACAAAACGCGGTCAAGTGCCTCCAGCAATTGATCAATTTCCTGTTTCGAGGTGTAATGTGTGAAGCTGACCCGTAAAACTCCCATCTCTGGATCGACACCCATCGCTTGCAACGGGCGCACAGCATAAAAGTCGCCTCCGCCCGCCATCACGCCATGTTTTGCTAGCTCCGCCGCAACAGGTTCAGCTGGCCGTCCTAATGCAAGTGCAACCGTCGGTGCGCGGCGCGTTGCATCCGAGGGGCCGATCAGACGCACGGTGTTGCGGGTTTTCAAGGCATCCAAAACCGGTTGCAGCAACGCTTCTTCATGGGCGCGCATCAGGTCATGTACAAATGCACCTTGCTCTGCCGCGCCTTGCTTTGGGCCACCGTGATGCAGACAAAGCTGCTCGATGTAGTCGGCCATCCCGGCGCTCGCTGCAATCTGCGCGTGGTCTGGCCCAGCCGGCGTGAACCGTTTGTACAGGACATCACCGTTGAAATAATGTGCCTGATTGGGCAACAGCTCGCCCAGCCCGCGCCGGATGACCATACAGCCCTGATGCGGGCCATAGGTTTTATACGCGGAAAACAGATAGATATCCGGCCCCAGATCGCCGACATTCGGCAGCCCGTGCGGTGCATAAGACACGCCATCAACGCAGACGAAAGCGCCTGCGGCATGAGCAATCGCGGTGATTTCCGTCACAGGATTGATCTCACCCACCACGTTGGAACAATGCGGAAAACAGACAAGGCGCACCTTCTCATCCAGAAGGTTTTCAAGGTCCTTCGGATCCAGCGCGCCGGTGTCAGGATCAATCTGCCATTCCCGCACCTCCACGCCAGCCTCTGCGAGGCGGCGCCAGGGGCCGGAATTTGCCTCGTGATCCTGGTTGGTGACGACAATCGCCTCGCCTGGTTTCAGCCACTGCCGGAAGGCCTGTGCCAGAACATAGGTGTTTTGCGTGGTCGACGGGCCAAAGCTCAGCTCATCTGTCTCAACCCCCAGCATGGCGGCCAGCCGGGCTCGCGCCTCATCCATCTCGGCACCTGCGAGTTGGCTGACCTCAAACGGCGCATATGGCTGCACTTTGCGCTGGGTATAGAACCGCGTCAGCCGGTCGATGACGGGCTGACAGGTATAGGACCCGCCCGCGTTTTCAAAGAAAGCCTGTCCCTGCAAACTGGGTTCGGAAAAGACCGGGAACTGCGCCCGCACGAAATCAATATCCAACGGTGCCATGACCGGTCCCTCCCCTATGTGTTTTTGATTGGTTGCGCAGCGTCAGCCCTGAACCTTGGTATAGGTCCCCTCACCGGCCAGAATACCCCGGAACCCGCCGGGCTCATCCAGCCCAAACACGATCAATGGCAGGTTATTGTCCCGCGCCAGCGCAATGGCCGAGGCATCCATGACCCGCAAGCGTTTTGCCAGAACGTCATCATAGCTGACCGTGTCATAGCGCACGGCATCCGCGTGTTCTTTGGGGTCTTTGTCGTAAACACCATCGACCCCGTTCTTGCCCATGAATATCGCCTGACAGGCCATCTCATTGGCGCGCAGGGTCGCGGCGGTATCGGTGGTGAAATAGGGATTGCCGGTTCCGGCAGCAAAGATGCAAACCCGTTTCTTTTCCAGATGTCGCACGGCGCGACGGCGGATATACGGCTCGCACACCTCATCCATGCGAATGGCAGAGATCACACGGGTGAACACCCCGATCTCCTCCAGCGCCGACTGCATCCCCAGCGCGTTCATCACGGTCGCCAGCATCCCCATGTAGTCGGCTGTGGTCCGTTCCATTCCTTGTGCTGAGCCGCTGAGACCGCGGAAAATGTTGCCCCCGCCGATCACCATGCAAATCTCAACGCCCAGATCATGGACCGACTTCACCTCTTGCGCGATGCGCTGGACGGTTGGCGGGTGCAGGCCGAATCCCTGATCCCCCATCAGCGCCTCGCCAGAGATCTTCAGCATAACGCGGTTATACTTGGGTTTCGTGATGTCGGTGGATGAGGTTAGGCTCATATTGCGCTCCGGGCTGGCACGGGTTTATTTTCCGGCGCAAAATGAAGCAAAACCTCCGCAGGTTCAATGCGGTTAGTCAGGAATAAGACACCCCGGTATGGCCCAGCACAACGAAGCACAGATTTGGAACGATTTGCCCCCAATTGAAGACGGCAAACCCGTTCTGATCGCAGGCCCGACCGCATCGGGAAAATCCGAGCTTGCCTTGCAGATCGCGGAAACCTTTGGGGGGGTCATCGTCAATGCGGATGCCAGTCAGGTCTATGATTGTTGGCAGGTCATCTCGGCCAGACCCTCGGCTCAGGACGAGGCACGCGCGCCTCATAGGCTTTATGGGCACATCGCTTATGATCAAAGCTATTCCACCGGACATTGGCTGCGCGAGGTCGTTCCGCTGCTGACAGGCACTGAGCGACCGATCATTATTGGCGGCACCGGGCTTTACTTTACAGCCCTGACCGAAGGCATGGCCGAAATCCCGGTCACTCCGCCCGAGGTTCGGCACGAGGCGGATCAACTGCCCCTGTCAGACCTGATCAATGGAGTAGATACGGTTACGTTGGCCGGGCTCGACATCAACAACCGCGCGCGCGTCCAGCGCGCCTGGGAGGTTCAGCGTGCCACCGGTCGCAGCCTGAACTCCTGGCAGGCAGACACCCCGCCGCCGGTCTTGCAGATCAAGGATTGTACCCCCCTGGTATTTGATGTCGATAAAGCCTGGCTGCAAGACCGCATCACCCACCGGTTTGATCAGATGCTGGAAAAAGGCGCTTTGGACGAAGTTGCTGCCATGCGCGAGCGCTTCGATCCTGCCTTGCCAGCCTTCAAGGCGATCGGTGTGCCCGAGTTGATGTCGGTTTTAGAGGGCCAGATGACCTTGGACCAAGCCCGCGAGCGCGCCACCATCTCAACCCGACAATTCGCCAAACGACAGCGCACTTGGTTCCGGGCTCGAATGAAGAACTGGAATCGCATAGATATCTCAAAGTGATATGAAGTGAGGTTATCGCGCGCCTTCTCGCAGATCGAATAAGCATCTCCCATATTGGCCCGCTGGGCCAAACGTCACCTTGAATCGACATAAGCAGCATCCAGAGCCCGCTTGAATCCGGTTATTAACAAAACAATCACCTCCGCCCGTTACCGGAAACAGCCCGTTCCGAAGGGCAAAGGATGTCGTTTTTGTACCTTGGATGACGAATTCGAACATTGACGCTGCCATTTTTCTGGTGCCGAATACGCCCATGGGGAGAGACAGAATCCAAAAAACGAGACCCATAGAATTACCTGACGGCGCAAAATGCGCCGCGTAATCTGAATCATCACATCAAAAAAAACTGTAACTCAGGGAGAAGAGTTAATGGCAAATCAATCAACTACCGGAGCAAATGTTCACTGGGCGGCCGAGATGCACGCTCAGGAATGCCGCGACGGTAAGCTCAGCCGCCGCGAGTTCATGGCGCGCGCAACCGCGCTGGGTGTTGCCGTACCCACAGCCTATGGCATGATCGGCCTGCAAACACCTGCGGCTGCTCAAGAACCTCCGCGCGGCGGCACCATTCGTTATCAGATGGAAGTGCGCGCGCTCAAGGATCCGCGCACATATGACTGGACACAGATCGCCACCTTCACCGCAGGTTGGCTGGAATATCTGGTCGAATATAACAACGACGGTACGTTCAAACCCATGCTTCTGGAAAGCTGGGAAGCCAATGACGACGCCACCGAATATACGCTGAACGTGCGTAAGGGTGTGAAGTGGAACAACGGCGACGACTTCACCGCCGAAGACGTGGCGCGCAACATCACCGCATGGTGTGATGCAACGGTCGAAGGCAACTCGATGGCCGCGCGGATGGCTTCGCTGGCAAATGCAGACACGCAGAAAGCAGCCGATGGCGCGATCACCGTTGTCGACAGCCATACGGTTAAGCTGAAATGTAACGCCCCGGACATCACCATCATTCCGGGCATGGCCGACTATCCCGCCGCCATCGTGCACAGCAGCTTTGACGCCAATGACATGCTGAGCAACCCGGTCGGAACAGGCTTCATGCTGCCCGAAAGCCACGAAGTGGGCGTGAAGGGCGTTCTAGTCCGCAACGAAGGCCATGAGTGGTGGGGCTACGAGGCCGGCAAGGGCGGCTATATCGACCGGATCGAGTTCATCGACTACGGCACCGACCCGGCCGCCTTCCTGGCCGCGTATGAGGCCGAAGAGATCGACATGAACTGGGAATCGGTCGGCGAATTCGTTGATATCTTCGACGGTATTGGACTGGTTCGTTCGGAAATTCCGTCGGGCTTTACTATCGTTATCCGCCCCAACCAGTTGGCCGAAGATGGGAATGGCAACAAGATCTATGGTGACAAGCGGGTCCGTCAGGCCCTTGCGATGGCCGTGGACAACGAGGTTTGCCTGGAACTGGGTATGTCTGGATACGGCATCCCAGCCGACAACTGCCATGTGGGCCCGATGCACCCCGAGCATGACTCGGCCGTGACCCGTATTCCATACGATCCGGCAGGTGCAAAGGCACTGATGGACGAAGCGGGCATGGGTGATTTCGAACACGAGGTTCAATCCATTGACGACGACTGGCGCCGGAACACCACCGCTGCTGTTGTCGCTCAGCTGAACGACGCGGGCATCAAGGCCAAGCACACCGTTCTTCCGGGATCGACCTTCTGGAACGACTGGACCAAATACGCGTTCTCGTCGACCAACTGGAACCACCGTCCGTTGGGTACACAGGTTCTGGCGCTGGCCTATAAATCAGGCGTTGCGTGGAATGAATCAGGCTTTGCCAATGAGGAGTTCGATACGCTGCTGGCCGAAGCGAACTCGATCGCTGATGTCGACAGACGTCGTGAGGTGATGGCCAAACTGCAGGCGATCATGATCGATGAAGGCGTGACTATTCAGCCTTACTGGCGAACAGCAATGCGCCACCACCGCGATAACATGGTGGGTGTCGAAAAGCACATCGCGGACCTGCCGCAGATCTACAAGTTCGGCATCCTGTCCTGAGCCAATACCAAACACGAGGCCGCGCCACATTGGCGCGGCCTTTTCGTCCTAACTGCGACGACCATAAAACAGCTACGCGCGAAGCCAAAAGGCATTCACGCCAGCCTACCAACAGGGGCTAACATGGGACTATTTATCCTAAGACGCGTGGGCATCATGCTTTTGACAGCATTGTGTCTGACGTTCTTGGTCTTCTTTCTGACGAACCTCTATCCAAACCTGGAAAAGCTTGCGAAAACGCAGGGCAATTTCCGGATGTCGGATGAGCAGGTTGAGAGTTTTCTGGAAAAAGGCGGCTATCTGCAATCCACGCCGATCAAATACGGCGAATGGCTGGGGGTTCTGCCCTCGTACCGGCATACGAATGAAGATGGCACGGTTCAAGGCCGATGCATCCTGCCCGGTCAATCTGCGGAAGAGGCGCCTAACTTCTGCGGTATCCTACAAGGATATTGGGGATATTCGACGGTCTTTAAAGAAGAGGTCTCAACCGTTGTTGGTAATCGTCTGGCACTGACCGGACGGCTGATGTTCTGGGTGATGTTGCTGATGGTCCCGTCTGCGCTGATCCTGGGTATCCTGGCCGGGATGAAAGAAGGTTCGGCCACCGACCGGACTCTTTCAACCTTTGCCATCACCACCACAGCGACACCAGAATATGTGTCGGGCGTGATCTTCATCGCCATCTTCACCTCATCCGCTGTTGGATTGAAATGGTTCAAGGGCACGGCCACGCAAGCGATGGAGAACCCGACGTTTGAGAACTTCTTCCTGCCGGTGCTGACCATTGCGCTTTATGGTATGGGCTATATCGCCCGAATGACCCGCGCTTCGATGACCGAGGTGATGACGGCGCAGTACATCCGCACCGCGCGTTTGAAAGGCGTGTCTTTCCCGAACATCGTCATGAAACACGCGCTGCGCAATGCGCTGATCGCGCCGTTCACCGTCATCATGCTGCAGTTCCCATGGCTGCTGAATGGCGTGGTGATCGTCGAGACCCTGTTCAACTACAAGGGCTTTGGCTGGGCACTGGTTCAGGCGGCGGGCAATAACGACATCCAACTGTTGCTGGCGATCTCAGTCGTGTCGGTCTTTGTGGTGCTGATAACGCAGCTGATCTCGGATATCGGCTATGTCTACCTTAACCCGCGCATCCGCATTTCTTAAGGAGGGATAGGATATGGAACCATTAACCTGGACCGGCTCTATCGCCTTCCTGAACCCGCTATTGGCCCTGGCATTGGGGCTGATGATCTTGTCAATCGTGGTCTGGATGTTGGCCAGCATCGTGCTGCCAGAGGATCAGATGACCGTGAACCCGGATGGCACGCTGACCTCAAGTTCGGGCTTGAGAAATCTCATCGGCGCGTCGTTGCGCTATAGCTTCCTGGCCAGTGTCGGGATTGCCGTCGCTTATATCGTGCTCGGCATTGTGCTGGGCACGGGCGCGGGCATCATCGGCGCCATGTCTCAGCAATTTCTACCTGTCTGGCTTTCGCTGATCCTGCTTTATGCCATGTCGATCGCTTTCAAACGCAAGCTGGGCCTTTATGGCAAGCTGTTCGACAGCCCCATCGGCATGATCGGTTTCGGCCTTGTCATGTTCTGGGTCTTTACAGGGATATTCGGGGCGGTCGACATGATCGTGACCCATGATCCGCTGGCACAGGTTTCGGGGATGAAAAACAAGGTTCCCGGCACCCCACTATCCAACATCGAAGACGGCCAATACGCCTGGTACCTGCTGGGCGGCGACAATCTGGCCCGCGACGTCTTTAGCCGAATGGTTAAAGGCGCCTGGATCGTGGTACAGATCGCACCGCTGGCCACGATGTTTGCTTTTATGGTTGGTATCACGCTGGGCCTGCCCGCCGGGTACTATGGCGGTCGTCTGGATACTCTGCTGTCGTTCCTGGCGAACCTGATCCTGGCCTTCCCAGTAATCCTGCTGTTCTACCTGCTGGTGACGCCCGAGATCGTGGCAACCGGAGTGCCGAACTATATGGCGGCTGTCCTGTTCATATTCCCGATCATCTTTTTGGGAGTGCTGTTGAACTCGCGCTACTACACGCGTCCGAATTTCCGTACACCTCTTCTGATCGGTGTTCTGGGTGTGGCCTTGTGGTTGTATCTGTCGCTGATATCGACCGGCGGCTATATCATCAATACGGATAGCTATCGCATATGGGGTCTGCCCACCTATCTGGACCTGTTCGATATTCCGGGCGGCATTCTGGTGGTGTTCGTCTCGGTGGTCTTTGTGAACTCTCCGACCGTGTTCCGGATCGTTCGGGGCCTGGCGCTGGATATCAAGACCCGCGACTATGTGGCGGCGGCGCAAACCCGTGGCGAAGGTCCGTGGTACATCATGCTGTGGGAAATCCTGCCTAACGCGCGTGGTCCGCTGATCGTCGATTTCTGTCTGCGTATTGGCTATACAACCATCCTTCTAGGGACCTTGGGTTTCTTCGGGTTGGGCTTGCCGCCCGAAAGCCCGGATTGGGGATCCACGATCAATGAAGGGCGCAAGCTTCTGTCGATCTATCTGCACCCTGCCCTTCCGCCTGCGTTGGCGTTGCTATCACTGGTTCTGGGTTTGAACCTGTTGGCAGACGGTTTGCGCGAAGAAAGCCTGAAGGACTGATGTGACTGTGGCCGGGGGGCCAGCCCCCCGGACCCCCGGGATATTTATAGCCAGATGAAGGGGATCCCCCGGACTCTCGCGAGGAGAAACACAGATGAATAAATTGGCGGACTATGATGGGCCTATCCTAGAGATCGACAAGCTTTCGATTTCGTTTTTCACCCGGCTGAGGGAAATTCCCGCCGTTATGGATTTCTCGGTTTCTGTGCAGCCTGGTGAGGCTGTCGGGCTGGTGGGTGAATCCGGCTGTGGTAAGTCCACGGTGGCGCTGGGTGTTATGCAGGATCTGGGCAAGAACGGGCGCATTGTTGGCGGCTCGATCAAGTTCAAGGGGCGTGATCTGTCTGAGATGACCACCGAAGAGCTGCGTGACATTCGCGGCAACGAGATCGCGATGATCTATCAGGAGCCGATGGCCAGCCTGAACCCGGCCATGAAGATCGGCAAACAACTGATGGAAGTGCCGATGATCCACGAAGGGGTAAGCCAGGAAGAGGCCTATTCCCGCGCGCTGGAGGTGGTCACCGATGTGCGCCTGCCCGACCCCGAGCGGATGCTGAACTCCTTCCCGCATCAGTTGTCGGGTGGTCAGCAGCAGCGGATCGTGATCGCCATGGCGCTGATGTCGAAGCCAGCGCTTTTGATCCTGGACGAGCCGACCACTGCGCTGGACGTGACGGTTGAGGCTGCCGTGGTCGAACTGGTCAAAGATCTGGGTAAGAAATACGGCACATCGATGCTGTTTATTTCGCATAACCTTGGTCTGGTGCTTGAGACCTGCGACCGGCTGTGCGTGATGTATTCGGGCGAAGCGGTCGAGCGTGGCTCGATCAAAGATGTGTTCGACGAGATGCAGCATCCGTATACGCAGGCCCTGTTCCGGTCGATCCCCCTGCCCGGCGCGGACAAGAACGCGCGCCCGCTGGTCGCCATTCCGGGGAACTTCCCCTTGCCGCATGAACGCCCGCCGGGCTGTAACTTTGGCCCGCGCTGTGACTATTTCGAAGAAGGCCGCTGTGACGCGCAGAATATCCTGATGGAGGCGGTGCCCGGCAATGATCGACACCACACGCGCTGCCTGAAGTTCAAAGAGATCGACTGGAACGCTCCGATCTCAGTGGGCGAGCAGAAGGAAAAGGCCGAGATTGGCAGAACCGTTCTGAAGATGGACAACCTCAAGAAATACTATGAGGTGGCAGCCAACGCTCTGTTCGGCGGCGGTGAGACGAAGGTTGTGAAGGCCAACGAGACACTGAGTTTCGAGGCGCATGAATCCGAGACGCTGGCCATTGTCGGTGAATCCGGGTGCGGGAAATCCACCTTTGCAAAAGTTCTGATGGGGCTTGAGACGGCGACTGATGGGCAGATCCTGCTGGACAACCGCAATATTGAAGACGTGCCCATCGAAGAACGCGACGCCAAAACTGTCGGCGAAGTGCAAATGGTATTCCAGAACCCGTTTGACACGCTGAACCCCTCGATGACCGTGGGGCGCCAGATCATCCGCGCGCTTGAGATCTTCGGGGTCGGCAATTCCGAGGCCGAGCGTAAGAAGCGTATGCTGGAATTGCTGGATCTGGTGAAACTGCCCCGCGCCTTTGCGGATCGGATGCCCCGGCAATTGTCGGGCGGCCAGAAACAGCGTGTGGGCATCGCACGAGCTTTTGCTGGCGATGCACGGATTGTGGTGGCGGATGAGCCTGTTTCGGCGCTGGATGTGTCGGTACAGGCGGCGGTCACCGATCTACTGATGGAGATCCAGCGCGAGCACAAGACAACACTGCTGTTCATCAGCCATGACCTGTCGATTGTACGCTATCTCAGCGACCGGGTGATGGTGATGTATCTCGGCCACGTGGTCGAACTGGGAACAACCGATCAGGTCTTCTCCCCCCCCTATCACCCCTATACCGAAGCCCTGCTGAGCGCGGTTCCGATTGCGGATACATCCATCGAGAAAACGCATATCGTTCTGGAGGGGGATATACCGTCAGCCATGAACCCACCGCCGGGCTGCCCGTTCCAGACACGCTGCCGCTGGAAATCCGAAGTGCCGGACGGACGATGTGAATCGGATGTTCCACCGGTCAGAACACTTGCCGAAGGACATCAGGTGAAATGCCACCTGGCCGAGGACATTCTGGCTCGCATGGAGCCGGTGATCAAAATCGCGGCAGAGTAGGAATTAATGGCGCTGTTCAGGCAAGCAGCTCTTGTCGGACTCTTTGCAAGGTTAAAACCAACGTAAGGCGTCAAGTACTCCTGCAGGAGAACGCCCTTGCAGAAAGCTGCGAGGGCACAATAGCTCGTAAAATCGGATAAGCGAGACAAAGCGAACCTTAGGATCAGGTGGTTGATTGCATTCAAGCGTGATATCATTTTGACAAAGAGAACTAGAAGCGGCAGCCTAAGTGCCGATTTAAATTGACCCCCGAGAAAATGATTGAACTTGTCATGACTGGCAAGGAAACTGAATTTAGTCAGGAACTGTACTTAGCTTTCTGGAATGGTTTCCCGATTGAGAATCTGAGACCGATGCTGGTGTCAAGCAACCCAGAGATTCTAAGCCTTGCTGCCTATCTGATCTATGAGTTGGGAACAAAGGTAAGATGCCTTCTGGACGATATCGTCCCACTCTTGGATCACGAGGACCCTCAAATTCGTGCCAATGCAGTGATTGCGCTGGGACAATGCGCCACAAAATTCGATACCATTGCTTTGGGTAAGGTCATAGAATTGCTTGATGATCCTGATCCTTTCGTGCACCGCATAGTCATGCGCTTCATCCAATACTGTGAAGTTGGCATGCTGATTACTGGGATTAATGAAGCTGCGGCGACGAAAAAGGAAACGGTTTTCGAACAATTCCCGCGCGTCATAAGCAGTTTCTTTTCACGTAGAGCAAACCGGTCTTCTTCTGGGTTACCGAATATACTCAAATGGTTGTTGAGCCATGAGAACCCTATAGCGAATAGGCTTGGCGTGGGACTTGCGACACGCCCCAGATTGATTGCAGATGAAAATCTGATCGACTTGGCCGAACGGGTTGAGCAAGAGGAATGCCGCAATGTCATTAAGTGGGCCAGAAAAAGTGCTTACTTGGCATACGCCGAAACGCTGAGGCTCTAGTGCCCAAATATTGTCGCAGCTTTAGGCTCGAAGCTGACATCAAGGTGCTGTCGATATTGGAACGCCTGACACATAATCGGCAATATGCTCAGCAAGTAGCCTAGTTTACAACCGTCGCCTAGTTCTGTGTTACCGAATGCACGATTTTATGAGTGAGCCCGCAGATACCAAAGTGTTCGTGTCGCTAGACTAACCGCCCCAGATCACTTTCACATAGTTCTGAGTTTCCTTGTACGGCGGAATACCGCCGTGCTTTTCAACCGCTTTGGGGCCAGCGTTGTAGGCGGCCAGAGCCAGGGGCCAGGATTTGAACTTGCGATATTGCCAGGACAAATACCGCGCGCCGCCTTCCAGGTTCTGTTTGGGGTCATGCGGATTCACGCCCAGCAATTCAGCCGTTTGTGGCATCAGCTGCGCCAGACCCAGCGCCCCTTTGTGCGACTTTGCATGCGGATTCCAGCCGCTTTCCTGTTGCACGAGACGTAAGAACAGCTCCTCAGGGATGCTATGAAGACGGGCGGCTTGCCGCGCCATGGTCAGATATTGGCCGCGATAGCTACCGGTATAGCGTTTGACGAAACTGCCTTGCGAGGTCTTTGGTTTCAAACGCTCGGACCCGCGATATTGCGTGGCAGCGCGGCCATCCAACACTTTGGATTGTTTCAGGAAAATATCCATTCGACTTTTGGTCGACAAGGTATCTGCCTGCGCAGCACCCGACAGCAGCACAATGCCCAGAACCGTTAAACCAACACACACAGAACGCATCAAAGCTTATCCCGCTCGCTCAAAAATCAGTCGGAGTATAGGTATTCCAGTCAAAAATGAAAGCTTGGTTAAGGCCGGGGCGGGAATTCTTGCCGAACGATAGTGTGATCAATCATGTTTTAACCATGACGCAGGCGATATAGGGTCGCAAAGATATCCGGCGTCAGATTCGGCGCATTCAAAGTAATACAGAACGGGGAAATACATGGCGGGTTCAGTCAACAAGGTCATTCTGGTCGGCAATCTTGGCCGCGATCCCGAGGTGCGGTCGTTTCAGAACGGTGGCAAAGTGTGCAACCTGCGCATCGCCACATCTGAGAACTGGAAAGACCGTAACACTGGCGAGCGTCGGGAACGGACGGAATGGCATTCGGTGGCCATCTTCTCGGAACCGCTGGCTCGTATTGCCGAGCAGTATCTGCGCAAGGGCAGCAAGGTCTATATCGAAGGTCAGTTGGAAACCCGCAAATGGCAGGACCAGTCCGGGCAGGATCGCTACTCGACCGAAGTTGTTCTGCGCCCCTATCGTGGTGAACTGACCCTGCTGGACAGCCGTGGCGAAGGTGGCGGTGGTGGCCAGTCGGGTGGTTATGGCGGCGGTCAGGCCGGTGGCGGCTATGGCGATCCCTACGGCCAATCCAATGCCCCTGCCCCGGCATCCGGCGGAATCGACGACGACGAGATTCCGTTCTAAGCAAGACGGAGACACCGCATGACATGGTCCTTTTCGCTCGGCCGACTACTCGGGTCTGAACTGAGGGTCCATGTCACCTTCTTCCTTCTGCTCGCCTGGGTCGGGTTTGCGGCCTATTCCAGCGGCGGCTGGCCAGCGGCTGTCGACAACCTGCTGTTTGTTCTGGCCTTGTTTGCCTGCGTCGTGGCGCACGAGTTCGGCCATGCCTTGATGGCCCGGCGCTTTGGCATCAAAACTCCTGACATCACCCTTTTGCCCATCGGCGGTCTGGCGCGACTGGAGCGGATGCCAGAAAAACCGATGCAAGAAGTCCTCGTGGCCCTTGCAGGCCCAGCGGTGAATATTGTCATCTGGTTGGTGCTGGTTCTGCTTGGCGCAGGGATGTCGATCGGGTCCTTCTCCGATCTGGATACGGCCAGTTCAGGGCTAGTACAAAGGCTGGCTTACATCAATCTGCTGTTGGCGGCATTCAACATGATCCCGGCCTTTCCCATGGACGGAGGGCGTGTCTTTCGCGCCCTGCTCTGTCTGCGTATGGATCGCAGCACCGCCACCCGTATCGCCGCGGTCAGCGGCCAGATCGTCGCGGTTGGCTTCGGGTTCTGGGGGCTGAGCTCAGGCAATCCGGTTCTGGTTCTGATCGCAGTCTTTGTGTTTATCGCCGCCAATTCCGAAAATCAGGACGTCGCGCTCAGGTCAGTGGCACGGCGCGTTCTGGCACGCGACGCCATGATCACCGCGTTTCGCTCTCTGTCGCCTCAGGATACTTTGAACACAACGGCCGAGGCCGTGATCCACACAACTCAGCATGAGTTTCCGGTGCTGGAATCTGACGGAGCACTGCTGGGCTTTGTCACACGCGATCGGCTGTTTGCAGCGCTGGCCGGGGATCATCCGCGATCCGACCCGGCAACATCGATCATGGAGGCCGATATCCCCCAAGTCGCGCTGACCACAGGGCTGGAAACGGTATTGGGAGAGTTGCACAAAGGCGCACCTGCCGTCGCGGTGATGAGTCAAACAGGGAATATGATCGGCTATATCACGCGCGAGAACATTGCCGAGTTGATGATCATAGGTGGACGCTGAATAGCGTTTCAGCGCGCTGCCAACGCATCCTGCAACACCGACATCACCGCATCACGCGGTACGTCCGAGGTAACAAAAGCCTGACCGATCCCATGCGCCAAGATAAAGCGCAGCTGACCGTCGATCACTTTTTTGTCCTGCGCCATCAGGTCGACCAGCGCTTCGGCATCCGGAAGCTCTCCGGGGATATCGGACAGGTCGGTTTTCATCCCCATGGCCTTTAGATGTGCCCGAACACGGCTTGGGTCTTCCTGCGAACACAGACCGAGACGGGATGACAGCTCAAACGCCAGTGCACAGCCCATGGCAACACCTTCGCCATGCAGCAGACGGTCGGAATAGCCGGTCGCGGCCTCTAGCGCATGGCAGAAGGTATGGCCGAGGTTCAGCAACGCCCGGTCACCCTGCTCTGTCTCATCCCGCGCGACGATGTCAGCCTTCATCTGCACCGACCGTGTGACCGCATTGACCCGCGCGGCCATATCACCGGTCGAAACATCAGGGCCGTTGGCCTCAAGCCAGTCAAAAAACGCGGCATCGCCCAGCAGGCCGTATTTAACGACCTCACCATATCCAGACAGGAAATCCCTCTGGGTCATGGTGCCCAGAACCGAGGTGTCGGCCAGCACGAGCGAAGGCTGATGAAACGCCCCAATCAGGTTCTTGCCCTGCGGCGCATTGATCCCGGTTTTTCCGCCCACCGAACTGTCGACCTGCGCCAGCAGAGAGGTAGGGATTTGCACAAACCGAACCCCACGGCGCAGCACGGCGGCAGCAAAGCCCGCGAGGTCTCCGATCACGCCGCCGCCTAAGGCGATGATAACATCGCGGCGTTCGACTTTTTCGGCCAGCAGCCATTCAACGGCGCGTTCAAAGTGCGGCCAGCTTTTGGTCGCCTCACCTGCGGGTAGTGCAAGCGCAGACATCTGAATCCCGGCAGCGGCCAGACCTTCACGCAAAGCCTCCAGATGCAGCTTGGCCACGTTTTCGTCGGTCAGAACCGCTACCTTTGGGCGATGCAGCAAAGGCGCGATCCGTGCGCCCGATTGCGCCAGCAGATCGGGGCCAATCTCGACATCATATGCGCGTTCGCCCAGCTCTACATGTACGGTTTGATGCATTTATTTTCGTTCCAAAACATCCGGGCGGGCCAACAAGGCCTCGACCACGCGGTCCACCATATTGTCGATCGAAGTTTCGCCATCCGAGTCAGCGATCAGATCGGCCTTGGCATAAATCGGAACGCGTTCGTCGTACAGGGCCTTGAGCGTGGCGTATGGATCGGCGGTGTGCAACAAGGGGCGCGTATCCTTGTGACGCACCCGGTTCCAAAGCACAGTCAGATCCGCGCGCAGCCAAACCGCTGCGCCGCGTTCACTGATCATGCGTCGGTTCTCGGCAGACATAAACGCGCCACCACCGGTGGAGAGTATACCCCGCTTCTCATCCAGCAAACGACCAATGACCTGTGTTTCCTTTTGGCGAAAGAACGGCTCTCCATCGCGTTCGAATATCTCGGAGATTGTCATGTTGGCCGCCGATTCGATTTCGGCATCGCTATCGAGGAACGGAACACCCAGCCGTGCGGCCAAAGCCCGGCCCACGGCTGTCTTTCCGGCCCCCATCATGCCTACAAGCACAACCGTTTTGTGCAGATCATAGGATGATCCGTTATCCGCAAGCCGCGTGTTATGCTTAATTTCGCTCATTTCATCGTGAATGACGTGATCTTGGAAAAAATGCCAGTTATAACTTGGCCAAAATCAAAAATTGAGGCAGCGTGACGCCATGGGCCGTCTGATCAAGTTCCTGATATATATAATTTGCCTGTGCTTCATCGGGCTCGTGGGCTATGCCTATATCGGCCCGTTCTTTGGGGCCGATTTCTCGGCCCCTCAAAGCGAAATCCGTGAGCCGGTTACTCTGGATGTCGACTAAGCACATTGCGGTGGCAGTGCTGTTGGCCGGGGCCGCGAGCGCGCAGGAGCCCCTGTCGGCCATCAAATGGCTGACCGAACCGCCAGAAAATTTACCTGGCACGGTCCTGCTGGAACCGCCCGTAACACAAAACGGCATTCAGCCCGAGGTCGAGGTGACGCCGCTTGAGGCACTGTCTCAGCCGCTGGGCCTTGTGTCATCCTCGGTCACCGGGCTGCCGGTCGACTTATGGCAGGGCAGCGATCCCGCGCGTCTGGCTGAACTGATCGCGCGCGTTCCGGTCAAGACCAACCCGGCTATGCAGCGCCTGCTGTTTACGCTTCTGCTGTCGGAATCCCGTGCGCCTGCTGGGTCAGGTGCTGAGGAGACCCTGTTGCTGGCCCGGCTGGATCGTTTGATACAGCTTGGCGCCGCCGATCCCGCGCAGTCGCTTGTTCAACTGGCCGGCCCTACTGACACGATGGCGCGCTTTCAGCGCTGGTTTGATGCCACGCTGTTGACCGGGGATGAGGATCGCAGCTGCACCGCTCTGATCGCGCAGCCGCACCTGTCTTCTAACTATGCGGTGCAGATCTTCTGCAAGGCGCGCCGGGGGGATTGGGCGTCGGCTGCTCTGACGCTTGAGGCCGCACATGCCTTGAACATCCTCCCACCCGAGGAGTTGGACCTACTGGATCGGTTTCTGAGCCCCGAACTTTATGAAGACGCGGCTTATCTTCCCCAACCGGACGATCCGAACCCCCTGACCTTTCGCCTGTTCGAAGCGATCGGAGAGCGGTTGCCTTCAGCGCCGTTGCCGCGCGCTTTTGCCAATGCGGACCTGCGCGATGTGGCTGGCTGGAAAGCTCAGATCGAAGCCGCCGAACGCCTGACCCGGATCGGCGCGCTCACCCCCAACCAGTTGCTTGGGCTATATACCGAGCGTGAGCCAGCCGCTTCGGGCGCCGTCTGGGACCGGGTGTCAGCGATTCAACAATTCGAAAGCGCTCTGAAAACCGGCAATGCCGAGGCAATCGGCAAGACCCTGCCCCGCGTCTGGGATCAGATGCGCAGCGTCGGGCTTGAGGTTCCGTTTGCCGAGCTGTTCGCTGATCAGTTGGCGCGCGCAAACCTGCCCGTGCCCGCGACAGACGCGCTGCGGTGGCGCATTCTGATGCTGTCCGAGCTTTATGAACAGGCCGCCATGTCCCCACCGGACGCCTCGACCGAGACGCAGTTCCTGACCGCCCTCGCACAAGGCGACCCGGGGCGTGCGATTTCTCCATCACCCCTGGCGGATGCGGTGTCGCAGGGGTTTCAATGGGCCGCTCCGGTGCCGCCTGATATTGACGCTTTGCTGGACCAAGGCCAATTGGGTGAAGCGCTGCTGGAAGCCATGCAGATGTTCGCACATGGCGCACGCGGGAACCTTGTGGACCTGTCTGCCGCCATCGCTGCTTTTCGACGTGTGGGTCTGGAGGACACGGCAAGACGCGCCGCCTTAACCCTTTTGATCCTGCAACGGTGACCGTGATGAGCGCGCCAGCCTCTCATGAGTTGTGGATTTCTACCTTTCTACAGGCACAAGCAGCAGAACTTGGGGCAGCGACCAACACGTTGCTAGCCTATGGACGCGACCTGAAGGATTTTGCCGCATGGCTGGACTATCGGAAGATTGCGCTAGGAGACGCAGACCGCGACCAGATCGAAGCCTATCTGATCGATTGCGACGCCCAAGGCTTATCGAAATCCACGCGCGCGCGCCGTCTGTCAGCGATCAAACAACTCTTTCGATTTGCCTTTGAAGAAGGATGGAGAGACGCCAACCCCGCAATTCAGATCAAAGGCCCCGGCCGGTCCAAGAGGCTACCAAAAACGCTCGACGTCGCAGAAGTGGACCGCCTGCTTGAGGCCGCACGTACAACCGGGCGCAGCGCATTAGACCGGATCCGGAACACCTGCCTGATGGAGTTGCTATACGCCACCGGCATGCGCGTGACCGAACTGGTTTCGCTGCCAGTCTCCTCGGCGCGCGGCGACCCACGCATGCTGTTGGTTCTGGGCAAAGGCGGCAAAGAGCGTATGGTGCCCTTGTCCCCACCCGCCCGCGACGCGCTGGCCGATTGGCTGGTGCAGCGCGATGAGGCCGAAGAGAACGCACTTGAGAAAGGCGGGCAGAAATCACGGTTCCTGTTCCCCTCGCGCGGGAAATCGGGGCACCTTACACGGCACCGCTTCTTTCTTCTAGTCAAGGACCTGGCGGTTGCTGGCGGCGTTTCCCCTGCAAAGGTCACGCCGCACACGTTGCGCCATGCGTTTGCCACGCATCTTCTGGCCAATGGGGCTGATCTGCGCTCGATCCAGACCCTGCTGGGCCATGCAGATGTCGCCACGACCGAGATTTACACCCATGTTCTGGACGAAAGACTGGCCGAACTGGTGTTAGAGCATCACCCGCTGGCCAAAGACCCCAAAGATCAGGGCTAAACCCTTGATCCATAGGGGCAGCATCCCCATAACGGGTGCAGAAACACGAACAACCAAGGACCGATGGAACCCACATCCTCTCTGATCGACGGCGCATTCTGGCTTACCGCTGGCGCCATCCTGCTTTTGCTTTTCCTGTCAGGCTTCTTTTCCGGCTCGGAAACCGCACTCACGGCCTCATCCCGCGGAAAGCTGCGCGCGCAGGCCGACAAAGGCTCTCGCGGAGCGAAAAAAGCGCTGGAAATCACTGAAGATAATGAACGTCTGATCGGATCGGTTCTGCTGGGCAACAATTTGGTGAACATTCTAGCGGCCTCGCTCGCCACTGCTATGTTCACACGGCTGTTCGGCGAAAGCGGCGTGGCGCTGGCGACGCTGGTCATGACCCTGCTGGTTCTGATCTTTGCCGAGGTTCTGCCCAAGACTTATGCGATCACCAACTCGGAAAAAGCAGCCTCGGCAGTTGCGCCCATCATCAGCGTCGTTGTCACCGTATTCTCGCCTATCGTGGCCGCAGTACGACTGCTGGTGCGCGGCGTTCTGCGCCTGTTCGGTGTGCGGATTGACCCCGACAGCAACATCCTCGCCGTTCGGGAAGAGATCGCGGGCGCCTTGCAGCTGGGCCATTCTGAAGGCGTGGTTGAAAAGGAAGACCGGGACCGCATTCTGGGCGCGCTCGACCTGGGTGACCGGGTGGTGGAAGAGATCATGCTTCACCGATCCAACATCGAAATGATCGATGCAGATGACGCGCCCGAGGCCATTCTAAAGCAATGTTTGGAAAGCCAGCATACCCGCCTGCCCGTCTTTCGCGACGAACCTGAAAACATCGTTGGCGTCGTCCATGCCAAAGACCTGTTCCGCGCCATGTATGCGCAGGTTGGCGGCACCGATGGCGATGCGGATCGGCTGAAGTCTTTCGATATCGCCAAGGTCGCCAATGACCCCTATTTCGTTCCGGAAACCACCACTCTGGATGACCAGATGCGTGAGTTTCTGCGGATGCACAGCCACTTCGCGCTTGTGGTCGACGAATACGGATCACTGAGAGGGTTGATCACCCTCGAAGACATTCTCGAAGAAATCGTGGGCGAGATCGCAGACGAATTCGATATCGAAGAGGACGTGCCCGTCACACGGTCCGAGGATGGGCAATACCTTGTCGAAGGGGCGATGACGATCCGCGACGCGAACCGCGCGCTGGATTGGTCCCTGCCCGATGAAGAGGCCAACACCCTGGCCGGGCTGGTGATCCATGAGGCTCAGATGATCCCCGTTGTGGGTCAGGTCTTTTCGTTTCACGGCTTCCGGTTCGAGGTGACGTCGCGCGAGGGCAATCGGATCACGGAGCTGAAGATCAGACCTCTTCCCACGCTGTAACATGCGCCAATCAGAGCGCATCGGTGAAAACTGATGCGCTCTAACCGACAAACTTTGTCGTATTTTCACATGCAGAACACCACCCTCCGATCAGACTGAGCGCAATTCTGACGGAGGTAGTCATGAAACTTCAAACCCGTGTGGCCGTGATCGGCGGTGGCGTTGTTGGCTGTTCGGTGTTGTATCACCTGACCAAACTGGGTTGGTCAGACGTGATGTTGCTGGAACGGTCCGAGCTGACCTCGGGCTCGACCTGGCATGCGGCGGGCGGGTTTCACACTCTCAACGGCGATACCAACATGGCGGCGCTGCAGGGCTATACGATCCGCCTGTATAAAGAGCTGGAAGAGATCACCGGCATGTCCTGCGGATTGCACCATGTGGGCGGGGTGACGCTGGCTGACAATCAGGATCGGTTCGACATGCTGCTGGCCGAACGCGCCAAGCACCGGTTCATGGGGCTGGAAACCGAAATCGTCGGCCCGGATGAGATCAAGAAAATCGCGCCGATCACCAATACCGACGGCATCATCGGTGCGCTCTATGATCCGCTGGACGGGCACTTGGACCCATCGGGGACAACCCATGCCTACGCCAAGGCAGCCCGAATGGGCGGCGCCACGATCGAGACCCATTGCATGGTGCGCGAAACCAACCAACGGGTAGATGGCACCTGGGATGTAGTCACCGACAAGGGCACGATCCACGCCGAACATATTGTCAACGCAGGCGGCCTCTGGGCGCGCGAGGTCGGCGCGATGGCGGGCGTTTATTTCCCGCTGCACCCGATGGAGCATCAATATCTGGTCACAGACTCGATCCCCCAGATCGAGGCGATCATCGACGCAGGAGGAGAACATCCACACGTAATGGACCCTGCTGGAGAGAGCTACTTGCGGCAAGAAGGGCGTGGCCTGTGCATCGGGTTCTACGAACAACCCTGCAAGCCTTGGGCCGTGGATGGAACGCCGTGGGAGTTTGGGCACGAACTGCTGCCGGATGACTATGACAAGATCACCGACAGTATCGAGTTTGCCTATAACCGCTTCCCTGTTCTGGCCGAGGCCGGGGTGAAATCGGTGATCCACGGGCCGTTCACCTTTGCACCGGATGGAAACCCTCTGATCGGGCCGGTGCCCGGAATGCGCAACTATTGGTCGGCCTGCGGGGTGATGGCCGGGTTCAGCCAAGGCGGCGGCGTTGGCCTGACGCTGGCGCAATGGATGATCGAGGGTGAGCCGGAGCGTGACGTCTTCGCCATGGATGTCGCCCGGTTCGGCAACTGGATCAGCCCCGGTTATACCCGCCCGAAGGTCATTGAGAACTATCAGAAACGGTTCAGCGTCGCCTACCCGAACGAGGAACTGCCCGCCGCGCGCCCCAATCGCACCACGCCGATGTATGACATCTTCAGCGATCTGGGCGCGGTTTGGGGTCAGCAATATGGGCTGGAGGTGCCAAACTATTTCGCGCAAGGCGATGAGCCCGGCTCTGAGACTCCCTCTTTCCGCCGCTCGGATGCATTCGAGGCGACGGGCCGCGAGGTCCGCGCCGTCCGCAACGGTGTTGGCATCAATGAGGTGCATAATTTCGGCAAGTACCGGGTCGCGGGGCCACAGGCGCGGGATTGGCTGGATCGGATAATGGCCGGGCGGATTCCGCAGCCGGGGCGCCTTTCACTGACACCGATGTTGTCGCCCAAGGGCAAACTGATCGGGGATTTCACTGTGTCTTGCCTGAGTGAGACCGAATTCCGCCTGACCGCCTCTTATGGCAGTCAGGCCTTCCACATGCGCTGGTTCCAGCAAAACGCAATCGATGGAGTTTCCATCGACAACATCAGCGATCAACTTAACGGCTTCCAGATCGCTGGCCCGAAGGCCGCGCAGGTCCTGTCGGCCTGCACACGTGAGGATATTTTGAACCTCAGATTCATGGATGTGCGCCAGATGACAATCGGCATGACCGATTGCATTGTGCAACGGGTCAGCTACACCGGCGATCTGGGCTATGAGATCTATTGCGATCCGATGGCGCAAAGGCAGCTTTGGTGGACCTTGTGGCAGGCCGGGCAACCGTTTGGCATAACGCCTTTTGGCATGCGCGCCATGATGTCCCTGAGGCTGGATAAGTTCTTTGGCTCCTGGATGCGGGAGTTCTCGCCCGATTATACTGCGGCTGAAACCGGGTTGGATCGCTTCATCTCATTTTCGAAGAACGCAGATTTCATGGGACGCGCTGCTGCAGAAGAGGATCGCGCAGCGGGCGCTGCACGCAAACTTGTGGCCTTCGAAGTCGATGCGGCAGATGCGGACGTCAACGCCTATGAGCCAATCTGGCTGGACGGCGCTGTTGTTGGGTTCTGTACTTCCGGCGGCTATTCCCACCACGCGCAAAAATCCATTGCCTTGGGGTTCCTGCCAACTGACCGTGCGCAGGACGGGCTGGACGTTGAAATCGAAATCCTGGGGGATCTGCGCAAGGCCCGTGTGATCTCGACCCCGCTGTTTGATGCGGATGGCGCACGCATGAGGGGATGACTTACCGCCACTGGGGCGGCATGTTGTCCACATGATACAGATACCGATCCTGCTGCTGGCCGCAGGGCAATCAAGCCGTATGCGCGGCACCGACAAGCTTGTTCAAGAGATTGACGGTATTCCCCTGTTAAGACGCTCGGCTCTGACCGCGATGGCGGCCGGACCGGTCATTGCCGCGCTACCGCCACGGCCTCATCCACGGTACGAGGCATTATCGGGGCTTGATGTGCAGATCGTACCAATCCCGGATGCAGCCGAAGGTATGAATGCAAGCCTGCGGGGCGCTTTGGCCTATGTCAGCCCCGTTTCGCCCGCGGCCATGGTTATGCTCGCAGACCTACCGGACCTGACGCCAGACGATCTGAAGGCGGTGTTGCGCGCTCGTCAGCAGAACCCAGACCATCTGATCTGGCGAGGTGCTACCCAAAGCGGCAAACCCGGTCATCCGGTTCTGTTCGACCAAAGCCTTTTTGCCACCTTATCGCAATTGACCGGAGATACTGGTGCGCAATCCGTCATACGTTCGAACGGTGCGCGCCTGTGCTTGGTGCCCCTTCCCGGTCGAAACGCGCTGTATGACCTGGATACACCGGAAGACTGGGCGAACTGGCGAAAGTTTCGGGACGGCAATACCCCGCCCCCCAAATAGCTGCGACCCGGTTGTTGCCAACCGGGCCGCGTACCCAATAAAGGACTACCACTTTCTTCAATCTCAAATGCGCAACCTAACGCCAAACGGGCTGGTCGACTATGCTGCGAAACCTAAACAAGACCCCCTCGTTAACATGCAACATACACTACCTGAGATCGAGAACACCGTCGGCACCCCCTAGTGCTTTCGGCTCCCCCTCACTTGGGTAAGATCATTTACCCCGATCTGATCTCTCAAAACAATATAAAATTGGGCAAAACGAACCAGTTCAGGACTGCTCTTCTGGCTTTTGAGCAACATCCCGCTTTTGTCAACATTACTTTAAGTTGTGTCCGAGATAGGGCCCTTGCGGCGAAACACCATTTATGAGCACGCATAATTGACCCAAAGGCAATAAAAATAGCCAGTTAGTACATGAATTTCTGCACCAGCAAATTCAACGCTCAACCCAAGGACGATCACCTAATTTTCGAATTTTGAGTGGTGCGCATTGTCCTCAAAAGAAAGGCAATGCAATAGATTTGATTGTTTGACGCCGATTTTGGCAACAATCCACTGATTCTTCGACGCGACCATTAAGGACTCAACGAATCCCCAGGCGGCGATGCTCTGCACTCAACCGCCCCTTTGTGGCAAAATTAAGTTTTCTTAACGAAACCATCAGGTAACAGCCAGATTATCGGCATATCTCCGGTTTTAACGCGCGATTGCAATCGCGTGAAACAAACAGGAGACCTAAATGAGCATCCGTAAATCCTCGCTTCTTTTGCCCCAGAAATCCGGCTGGATCGGCGCAAGCGCATTGGGCGCCGCGTTGCTTGCATCCACTGCCCTGCCCGCGCTGGCGGATGAAGCGCTGGCTGATCTGGTCGAAACCGTATCCCCTTCGGTCGTGACCATCATCGCCGAGCAGGATCCGACCACTCGCCCCGCATCCGGCCAAGACTTTGACCTCGACTCCCATCCGTTTGGTGAATTTCTTAAGCGCTTCGGTGGGCCCGAAGGCTTCCAGGCACCACAACGCGGTCCAGCACAGGGATTGGGATCTGGATTTGTGCTGGATGAGGCCGGGTACATCATCACCAACCACCATGTTGTCGACAACGCCACAAGCGTGACCGTGCGCCTGAACGATGATCGGAGCTTTGAGGCTGAAGTGATCGGCACCGACCCGCTGACCGATATTGCCGTTTTAAAGATTGATGCGGGTGAAGCGCTGCAAGCCGTCGAACTGGGTGACAGTGACATAATCCGTGTTGGCGAAGATGTGGTGGCCATCGGCAACCCGTTCGGGCTCAGCTCGACCGTGACCACAGGTATCGTATCGGCCAAGGGCCGCAACATCTCACAAGGGCCATATGCCGAGTTCATTCAGACAGATGCAGCAATCAACAAAGGCAATTCCGGCGGCCCCCTGTTCAACATGGAAGGCGAAGTTGTTGGCGTGAACTCGGCCATCTATTCGCCAAGTGGCGGATCTGTCGGTCTTGGCTTCGCCGTCACCTCGAACATTGTTGAACATATCGCAGCCGACCTGCGCGACGATGGTCAGGTCAGCCGCGGTTGGCTGGGTGTTTCGATCCAGAATGTCAGCCCGGAGCTTGCCGCTGCCCTTGGCATCGATAAATCGACTGGTGCTCTGGTTTCGGATGTTGTCGCTGGCAGCCCAGCGGAAGGCGTCCTGCAACAAGGTGACGTGATACTGAGCTTCAACAATGAAGCCGTTGATAACAGTGGCGATCTGCCGCTTTTGGTTGGCACCACCAAGGTGGGCACTGAAAGCACTCTGACGGTGCTACGCAATGGTGACCAGCAAGAGCTTCAATTGACCATCGGGCAGCATCAATCGGCATCAGCCGAGGCGGATATCCCGGTCGATCCCGAGGTCTCGGGCACTCAACTGGGCGTGACCGTCGCTCCGCTGACCGATACCGCACGGGCCGAGATGGGCGTGGCACAGGGTGTCGACGGCGTGGTTGTGACTGATCTGCAGCCTGACAGCCCAGCGGCTAAAGCCGGTCTGCAGCGCGGCGATGTCATCGTCAAACTGGGCAGCCAGGACACGCTGACACCCGACGCGCTCAAGGCCGCGTTGGACAGCGAAAAAACCGACCCGGCACTGGTGCTGATCAATCGCGGCGGCAACCAGATTTTCGTAGCGGTCGAGATCGCCTGATCCCAAACCCGCGCACGCCTCATGATGGGGATATTTGGCGTGCGCCTCCCGGCTGGATTGGTTTGTCCGCAATCCGTCGGGCGTGCCGGGTGCGCGAGGCTGCACCCGGCACAGAGTTGTTGAGGCAGCCCCGTCAAAACCATGTGCTTTGTACGGAAATTGTGTTTAAATTCCGATAGAAAGGAACCCGATCATGAGCCGACGCCTTCTGATTGTTGAAGATGACGAAGACACACGGGACTTCATCGCCAAGGGCTTTGGCGAAGAAGGATATGTGGTCGAGGTTGCCGCTGATGGCCGCGAGGGTCTGTATCACGCCACCGATGGTGGATTCGACGCCGTCGTGCTGGATAGGATGCTACCCGGGTTGGACGGGCTGTCGCTGATCAAATCCATGCGCGCAGCCGGTTTGAAGACACCGGTTCTGATGCTGACCGCGATGAGTGCGGTGGACGAGCGTGTAAAGGGGCTCAATTCGGGCGCGGATGATTATCTGGTCAAACCCTTCTCGTTTCAGGAACTACATGCGCGGATCGAGGCACTCTTGCGCCGCCCCCAGGAATCGGAAGAGACACCAACGCTGACCTGCAAAGACCTTGAGATGGATTTGCTGACCCGCAAGGTCACCCGCGACGGGCATGAGATCACCCTGACCCCGCGCGAGTTTCAGATTCTGGAGTTCTTCCTGCGCCGTAAGAACCGCGTCGTGTCGCGCACCATGCTGCTGGAAGGCGTTTGGGATTATCACTTCGACCCGAACACCAATGTTGTCGACGTCCATATCTCGAAACTGCGTCGCCAGTTGGATGAGGGTGGAGAAGCACCGTTGATTGAAACCGTCAGAGGTTCAGGCTACATGATGTCTGATGGATAACCTTCGGCTTTCTCTGAATAATTCCCGAACACGTCTGGTACTGGCCAGTATGGTGCTCAGTATTTTTCTGACAGCGACCGTACTGGCCTTGGTCTATTTCACAGCAAATCGCAGCATTGAATCCGAGACCCGCTCGGTCGTTTCAGCGGAACTCACAGGGCTGGCCGACGAATATGAACGTCGTGGATTGATCGGTTTGATCACAGCCATCGAACGCCGCCTTCCCAGCGCATCGGAGCGCGATGCGCTGTACCTGCTGACGGATCGGTTCGGCAACAAGCTGGTTGGAAACCTCAAGCAATGGCCCGAACATATTACGGCTGGCAGTGGCTGGGTGGAACTGGAACTGCGCCGCGCTGACAACGACCAACTTGTTCCAGTCTCAGCCGCCTCGATCCGCCTGCCCGGCCAAGAGCGCCTGATCGTCGGTCGAGATGCTGTCGCGCGTCAGCAGTTTGATCGGGTTTTGCTGAGATCCGTGGCGCTGGCCCTTGGCATTGCTCTGTTTCTGAGCGTGCTCACCGCCTGGCTGTTCACCCGCTTGGTCTTTTCCCGCCTGTCGGACATCGCAAGCACCGCGGAAAACATCGTTTCGGGTGATCTGTCGCGGCGCATGCCCTTGCGTGGTACCGGCGATGAGTTCGACCAAGTGGCGGGAACGTTGAACAACATGCTCGACCGGATCGAGGAGCTGATCAGCAACCTACGCACGACATCAAATTCGATTGCGCATGATCTGCGATCCCCCCTGTCGCGTCTAAAACAACGGGTCGAGGCGCTGTCTGACCCGGGTAAAAGCGAGCAGGAGCGCGAGGCTGATATCACCCGCGCCACTTTGGAAATCGACCACGTCTTGCGCGTGCTGGGGCAGCTAACCGAAATTTCACGGGCTGAGGCCGGGTTGGGCCGCGAACAGTTCGAAGAAATCGATCTGCAGCACCTCGTTGGCGATGTGATCGAACTCTACGACCCGGTTGCCGCTGACCAAAACATCCAACTCAAGGTCGAAGGAGAGGCCGCACCAGTGCAGGGTCACCGCCCGTTGCTATCACAAGCGCTGTCGAACCTGTTGGAAAACGCAATGCGATACGCGCCCAAGAACACGACTATTACCATCACAATTGGTGAGGACGACCAGTTCGCCCAGCTCAGCGTGCGCGATCAGGGGCCAGGCGTCCCCCCCAAAGACCTGCCCCGCCTGCAATTGCCTTTTGTCACGCTCGACCCAGCCCGAACCGAGCGCAATGCCGGGCTTGGTTTGGCGCTGGTTGCTGCGATCACGCATATGCATGGAGGGAAGTTCGTGGCCCGCAACTGTGATCCGGGCCTTGAGGTTACGCTAAACCTGTCGCGCTGAGTCTAGCCAGGCGCCCCATCAATGGCCAGGTTCTTGTTTTTATAGCGTTTATCTTCGGTCACATCAGCACCAAACCACGTGGGCGGCGTGAAACCAAGTGCCTCGGCTTCGCTGGAAAATTCCACTTCGACCAGCCGCAATGGTGCCAACGCACCCTGAAAGATATCCAGCTCGAAAACCCGCCCATCTGGCAAACTGTTGGTAAAGCGTTCTTTTTCAACACGTCGCCCCTCGGTTTCGGGCCAAAAGGTTTCGAACTGTTCAGCGGACATCTCGGTCTCACGCTCCACCCGAACCAACCCCCCTGCACCTTTGAGTGTCAGGAAATACTGGTCATTCTTCTGCCGCAGGCGCAGTTCGGTCGAATCCTCGGGGGCCGTCAGATAGCCCTGTCGCACGACAGCCTTTTGTGCGCCGCTCAGGTCTGGCAGGGTGTAGACCAGAAACTTACGTTCGATTTCCTTGCTCATTTGGTCGAAACCACCCCGTTTTCCAACTCGTTGTAAAGTGCCTGATAGGCCGCCCCCGCCGCACTGCGCGGGGCATAGGTCACCACCGGGGTGCGATGTTGACCCATCTTTTCGACATCCGCCGCGAATGGAATGCTGCTGCGCATGAAGCGCTTACGATAGGCTTTGCGCATCGCCGCCATCGTCTGCTGATGTAACGTTTTGCGCTGCTGCACCATCGAAAAGAACGCTTTCAGCTTCTTCTTCGGCAGTTTGTGCTGGTCGAAGAACCCAACCAGCTGCTCAAAGGTCCGTTCGGACAACGTTGTCGGGATCACCGGCACAACGATCTGGTCTGCGGCCTTAAAGATGTTTTCGGACAGGGTCGAAAAGTTGGGCGGACAGTCCAGGATGATGACATCGTAATCACTGCCCGCCGCCGTCAGAGCCTTTTTCAAGCGCGACCGACTGTTCCGCATGCGCGACAGAAACACATCAAAGTCACGAAAGGTCAGGTTCGCGGGAAGAATATCCAGCCCTTCGAAATCACTTGCACGAATGGCGCTGGTGAAGCGCTTAACATCCTCGAAGAACCGCGCATCCGTCAGCTTCTTCGAAGGTTTCACACGGAAATAGAACCCTGACGCCCCCTGCGGATCAAGATCGCACAGCAAGACCAGCTTTCCCGCCGCCGCATAGGCGTGGGCCAGATTGACCGAAGTGGCGGTTTTTCCAACACCGCCTTTGTTGCTGTAACAGGCAATGATTTTCATTCCTCACTCCTTGGACCGATGAAACAGGTGGCGAAACATCTGACGGGTGTCAGAGGCATCGAAGTGCTGGAAATTGGCGATCACGCGGTCACGCTCCGCCCGTTGCCGTTGATCCAGCACCGCGATCAGCCCTCCGATCGCCAAACCGATCTTTACATCAACGCGTCCTCGGGCGTTGGATTGCTGGGCAGCAAACTGCTGCAACGCCTCTTGCTGGACCGAGTAGTCATTGAACAGGCCCAGATTATCCTGAAGCTTTTTTAGTGGCTTGAGAATAGATTTGAAATCTTTCACATCGAAAAGGGGCGCAAAGAACTCCATCAGATAGCGCAATTTCTTACAATCGATCCGCAGATCGTGCACAACCTCTTCCGGCGTTTCAGGCGTGATGCTGCGCGCAATTTTACAGACCTTGCGATAGCGCTTCCAGATCAGGGCGCAGGCATAGTCATAGGCCCCGCGCTGCGCGTTTGGCCCCGGTTGCAGACACTCGGTGGTGCTGAACAGCGCCGTTAGCTCTGCCATCTGACTTTGATAGGCTTTGCTGCGTAACCTGCGGGTCAGCCGCGAGAGTTCCTGCCTACGCTCTTTCTGGAACTGCCCGAACATGGCATCCAATCCGGGTTGAAGTGTGTGCGGTACAAGGCTGTAATATATGTCTTTTTCCAGAAGGTAGACATCCAGATCCCGCAAGCGCCCGGTCGGGTCCATCAGATCTGAGAAGGTCTTTTTCAGCGTAGCGGTCTGATCGTCAGAGAAAACCCCTTTGAACAAGCTGATGACGGATCGTATTCGGCGCAGAGAAACGCGGTAATCATGCAGGAATTCGGTGTCGATATCAGCGACAACTCCACTTTCATTTTGCTGCGCAACTTTCAGAAAAGTATGAATAATATCAATAGCCGCCTGAATGGAAGGCTCTGATCGTCCCAAAGTGATCTCGGGCTTTGCCCGATATGGGGCCTCACCAGGCTCTAACGCTTGAACAATTGCAGACAGGTCAGCTCTGTCCGAACCAGCCGCCAACATCGCGTCGCAGGCACGGAGGTAGGCCTTGTCATACCCCCGCAGACGACTGAGGCGTATAACCGTCACCTGCCCGTTTGCGGTCGACAAAACCGTGACGCAACCTCGCACCTGTGTTTTTTCGAGATCATCGAGAACCGCAAGGCTGCCCTCCTCGACCACGCCCGAAGTAATTTCCATCAATGCGCGCAATTTTGGAAACCGGTGCAATGCATCGCGGACCGGACCGCCTGGCAGGTCTTGTGCAAAACGCCCCTCACCCTTGGACCTTTGGCTCCAACGCGCGCCTTGACCATCCAGCAAGTGCAATGACCCACCGAACTCCAGCAGCGTCCGACCGGATGCGCGGATCGACTGGTCATGACAATCCAACAGAACAAAGGGCTTGGAGGCCCGTTCCGGATCATATCGCAGATTCAGCCCGACAAACTTTGCTGGATCAAACGCGCCGCGCAGGACAAACAACGTCTCAGTCTCGAAACTCATGAGGACATGAAATCTTCAGATCCGTCGGAACACAAGCAAAACCGGAATGCGCCAATGCTGGGGTGACAGCGCTGGGTTGGACGTTTAAACCAAACCCATGTCCGATCCCGTATCCTCCATCAGAAATCTTGGCCCTGCCTTCGAAGAAGCTTGCGCCCGTGCGGGGATACACTCCGCGCAGGACCTACGTGAACTGGGCGCGGATGAGGCCTATACCCGGCTGTTGCAGGCCGGAACCAAGGCACATTTCATCGGGTACTACGTGTTGGTCATGGGCCTTCAGGGTCGCCCATGGAACGATTGTAAGGGCGAAGAGAAGAAGCAATTGCGTGAAAGGTTTGACGCGATCAAAGCCAGCGCCAAGCCCGCAGCGGAAAGCCAGTTGGTCTCAGACCTGAACGCGATCGGGGTGCGCGTGTCCGCAAGTGATCTGAAACAGGTTTGAACGAAAAGGCCGCCCCAAACGGAGCGGCCCGATATCAGCACGAGGCGTCGGCTTAGCCGACCAGCTCGATACCCGAGAAGAAATATGCGATCTCAACTGCAGCCGTCTCCGGCGCGTCCGACCCGTGGACCGAGTTTTCACCAACCGATTCAGCGAACTCGGCGCGGATGGTGCCGGGGGCTGCATCTGCAGGGTTGGTTGCGCCCATAACTTCACGGTTCTTGGCAATGGCGCCTTCGCCTTCAAGAACCTGAACAACGACCGGAGCCGACGACATGAATTCGCACAGTTCGTCATAGAACGGACGCTCGGCGTGCACGTCGTAGAACTTGCCAGCCTGAGCTTTGGTCATGTGGATGCGCTTTTGCGCCACGATGCGCAGGCCGGCTTCTTCGAACTTGGCATTGATCTTGCCAGTCAGGTTACGGCGGGTTGCATCGGGTTTGATGATTGAGAATGTGCGTTCCAGTGCCATGTCGGCCTCTCCTTACAATGTGGCGCAGGGTATGCGCCGAAATCCATCGCGCGCCGGGTAACATGGTACGGCGCGTATGAAAAGCGTTATGATGGTTCACGGCTCAGATCGCCTCGGGCAGCGGGTCGATCCTGTCCAACCTGCGGACGTAAAGCACCGCTAACAGGCCAACAAAACTGCTGCCGCTCATCATGCTCAGTACCAGATACGGGCCATTTTCGGGGCTGACGAATGCACCTGTCATCGAAGTCAGGATGGCACCAAGCGCCACGACCATCGCCCCAGACAACCCCGCGGCGCTGCCTGCCAGTTTGGGCCGTACCGACATCGCTCCGGCCGAGGCATTGGCGTTGGTCAAACCATTGCCAAATCCCACACAGATGGCAGACCCGAAAAACACCCAGACTGAGCCGTGGCCACCTACAAACAACAACAAACCGAAGAACGGTCCAACCGAGGCTACGATCCGTCCACATAGGATCATCGTGGTTAGCCGCGTGTGCGCCGCGATGCGTCCAGTGACAAAATTGCCCACCATGAAGCCACCTGTAATGATCCCGATCCCTAAGCCCAGCATCGCCGGGCTAAGGTCGAACCACGCAGCGGCGACCAGGGGCGCGCCAGTGATGAAGCTGTAGAACCCGCCGATCGAGAACGCGGCACATAGCGCATAGCCCCAAAATCGGCGAGCGCGAAATAAATGCGGGTATTCTTTCAATTGCGCGGCCAAGGTTGATGAACGGTCTGTGTTGGTCTCTCCCATGTCGAACCACAGCAAGGCCAACAGCCCTGCCCCAAGCACCGAATACAGAACGAACCCCGCGCGCCAGCCGAACAGCATGTCCAGCGCGCCGCCCAGCATTGGACCCAGCATAGGCGCGAGCGCCATGGCCATCGCGACATATCCTAGCTTGCTGGCGGCTTCGTTGGGCGGATACCGATCCCGGATCGAGGCGCTAGAAAGAACCGACCCGGCTACAACGACGGCCTGCAACAGCCTGAAACCCAGAAAAACCCAGATCGACTCGGCCAGCGTGCACCCGATTGATGCGATCACGAAGACGGTCATGCAGATCAACAGAACCGGCCTGCGCCCAAACCGATCTGACAGCGGCCCCATGATCAGTTGCAGCACCGCCGAGACGGCCAGATATCCTGCCACTGACAAGTTCACGAGGCCATAGTCGATCGCGAAGTCGTCGCTCATATGCGCTAGCGAGGGCAGGAACATATTCAGCGACAACACGGAAAGTGCGGTGGCGAAGATCAGCGTGATCAAATTTGGGGGCGTCCGGGCCGCGCGCATGTCGAAAACCGTGTCAGAAAAGCAAACGACACAGCGCTAACACATTGCCCGTCAGTTGAACATGCCAAGCCGCTGGCGGCTGCATCACGGCTCTGCTAAGAGCCCCCTCATGCTACGGATCGAAGACATCACCTATGCCGTTGAAGGCCGCCCCTTGTTCGAAGGGGCCAGCGCGACCATCCCCGATGGCCACAAGGTTGGTCTGGTGGGTCGCAATGGAACTGGAAAAACCACTCTGTTTCGCCTGATCCGGGGGGAGTTGGCGTTGGAATCCGGCGCCATCTCGATCCCGAAACGCGCGCGGATTGGTGGGGTGGCGCAAGAAGTGCCCTCATCCGATGTGTCCCTGATCAACACCGTTCTGGCGGCTGACACAGAACGTAGCGCGCTGATGGCCGAGGCTGAAAGCGCCTCGGACCCAGCACGTATTGCCGATATTCAGACCCGTCTGGCTGATATTGATGCCTGGTCGGCTGAGGCCCGGGCGGCGTCGATCCTCAAGGGGCTCGGGTTTGATGACGAAGACCAGTTGAAACCCTGCTCCGATTTCTCGGGCGGTTGGCGAATGCGCGTTGCACTGGCGGCAGTGCTGTTCTCGCAGCCCGATCTATTGTTGTTGGACGAGCCGACCAACTATCTGGATCTGGAAGGCGCGCTGTGGCTGGAAAGCTATCTGGCGAAATACCCACATACAGTGATCATTATCAGCCATGACCGCGGATTGCTGAACCGCGCGGTGGGCTCGATCCTGCATCTGGAAGACCGCAAGCTCACCTATTACGCCGTGCCTTATGACAAATTTGCCGAACGCCGCGCGGAACGTCTGGCACAGGCTGAATCTGAGAACGCCAAGGCCAAGGCCCGCATCGCCCATCTACAAAGCTTTGTGGATCGCTTTCGCTATAAGGCGTCGAAGGCTGTGCAGGCCCAATCCCGCCTAAAAATGATCGAACGCATCCAGTTGGTCTCGACCCCGCAAGAAGCCGCGCTTCGCGCGTTTTCATTCCCCGAACCCGAAGAACTGTCGCCGCCGATTATCCAGATCGAAGGCGGTGTCACGGGCTATGGCCAGACCGAAGTGCTGCGCCGTCTGAACCTGCGCATTGATCAGGATGATCGCATCGCGCTGCTGGGCAAGAACGGTCAGGGTAAATCGACCCTGTCCAAGCTGCTATCCGACCGATTACCCCTGATGGCAGGTAAGATGGCCCGCTCCAACAAACTGCGCATCGGCTATTTCGCTCAGCATCAGGTGGATGAGCTTTATGTGGACGAAACGCCTTTGGATCATCTGCGCCGTCTGCGCCCGGATGAGGCTCCGGGCAAGTGGCGGTCGCGTCTGGCTGGGTTCGGATTGAACGCCGATCAGGCAGAAACCGAAGTCGGGCGTCTGTCGGGTGGTCAAAAGGCGCGCCTGTCGCTTCTGATCGCCACTATCGACGCGCCACATATGCTGATCCTGGACGAACCGACCAACCATCTAGACATCGAAAGCCGCGAGGCGCTGGTCGAGGCGCTGACCGCCTATTCCGGCGCCGTCGTTTTGGTCAGCCACGACATGCACTTGCTGTCGCTGGTGGCGGATCGGCTCTGGTTGGTCTCGGACGGCACCGTAAAACCCTTTGATCAAGACCTCGAAGCCTATCGCGCGATGTTGCTGGCCCGCGACAAGCCGGTGAAGCAAAAGCCTCAGGCAACACAGCCCAAACGCCCCTCGCGGGATACCATGCTGGCCCTGCGCGCCGAACTGCGCAAGTGCGAGGACCGGATTGAGAAGCTGATGGATATGCACGGCAAGCTCTCGGCCAAACTGGCGGACCCGGCCTTGTACGAAGATGACAGGATCGATGATCTGGAAACCTGGAACCGCAAATTCGCCGAGGTGACCGAGGCGATGCAAAAGGCCGAGGCGCTGTGGGTCGCGGCCGCCGAAAAACTGGAGCAGGCGGAGAATGCGGCATGATTGACGCTGCCTTCTTCATCACCGCCTTCACCACTTTGTTCGTCGTGATCGATCCGTTCGGCACCGCGCCCATTTTTGTCGCCATGACACAGGATATGGACGCGCGCGCAAGGCGGCGCACGGCCTATCGCACCTGTTTGGTTGCAACCGGCATTCTGATTGCCTTCGCTGCCTTTGGTGAGGCGGTTCTGGGCTTTGTCGGCATCTCGATGGAGGCGTTTAAGGTTGCCGGTGGGGCGCTGCTGTTCCTGACCGCGCTGGACATGTTGTTCGAACGCCGCACCAAACGGCGCGAGGATCGGGCCGAGGAAGAGGAACATAATGATCCGTCGGTCTTTCCACTCGCCATCCCTCTGGTCGCCGGGCCGGGATCGATTGCGACGATTATTCTGTTGTCCGGACAGCATCCGGGTCTTCAAGGAATTGCGGCGGCAGTGGCCGTAATGCTGGCTGTCATGGCGGTGGTCCTGCTGTTCTTTCTGGCAGGCGGCCTGATCGCGCGTATTCTGGGCAAAACGGGCTTGAATGTGCTGACCCGTCTGCTGGGCATGCTGCTGGCGGCTCTGTCTGTTCAGTTCATTCTGGATGGTCTTAAGGCCTTTGGGTTTGCGTCGTAAATCCCCATATAGAGTGCAGAATAAACTGTAAGGGCAACGGCATGAATGGCGACGATATCGGGCGTTTGGTGTATCTGGTCGTGCTTGGCGCGGCCATATTGCTGTGGTTTGTCGCCCAGAACCGTCAGTCCCTGAACAAAACCCTGCAACAGGTCATGGCCTGGGTTTTTATCTTCGTGGGTGTCATTGCGGTCATTGGTCTGTGGGAGGATATACGATCCTCGGTCACCCCTACCCCGCAGATGGCCGTCACTGGTGATCTGATCGAGGTGCCGCGCGCCCAGGACGGGCATTATTACATTCCGGTCACTGTAAACGGCGAACCCATCGTATTCTTGGTGGATACCGGGGCCAGCCAAATCGTGCTCAGCGCGCAGGATGCGGAGCGTGTGGGCATTGACCCTGATCAGCTGAACTATTTCGGGCGCGCAATCACGGCGAACGGAGAGGTTCGGACAGCACCTGTGCGGCTGGACAGTTTCGAACTGGGTCCAATTGCCGATCGCAATGTCTCGGCCTGGATCAACGAAGGAGAGCTACACCAGTCGCTGCTGGGCATGGATTATCTGCACCGGTTTTCCAACATCCAGTTCACCGATGGCCGGATGATCCTGTCACGTTAGGCGCGTTCGCAACTTGAGAACAAAATAAGAACATGATATGTGCATATCATGTCTGCTCAGCTTCTTGGCGCCAAACCCGCGCGCCCCGCGCCGGGGGTCAAACTTCATGATGAAGTCACCCTGCAACAGGGCCGCGTGCACGAAGCCTGCGGCCCCGCCCGGCGCAGCTTCGCCATGTGGCTTGCCGGGCAGACCCAAGGCCCGGTCTTGTGGATTTCTCCCGCATGGGAGCTGGGCCAGCTGAACCCCCACGGAATGGTCGATTTTGCTGACCCCGGAAGATTTCTCTTTGCCCGCCCCAAACGGGCCGAGGACCTGCTGTGGTGCATGGAAGAAGCCCTGCGCAGCCGAGCCGTTCCGCTGGTCATCAGCGATTTGCCCGGCGCGCCGGGCCTGACACCGGTGCGGCGGCTGCATCTGGCAGCGGAACAGGGTGATATAGGGCAGCCCCCGCTGGGTCTGTTGCTGACCCCCGGCGACGGTGGTGCGCAGGGGGTCGAAACGCGTTGGCACATGGCCGCTGCACATCGGGATGAGGCAAACCGCTGGACCCTGACCCGCCGCCGCGCCCGCGCCCTGCCCCCAGCGAGTTGGCAGGCCACTATGGCAGCCCCTCGCGCACAGATGCATCTGCAACCTGCGAGAAGCGGCGAAGACTGTTCACGCAAGATATGATTGGCCGGGCAAAGGCCATCGCCCTAGCGTTTTCAACAAATAAACGCGCTCATCGATTGTTGCCGGCGAACCACCAGCGGCAATTGATTTGAGGTCGGAGCGAATAAGACTGCAAGCTCGCGTGTTAACCAATCATTACGTCCTGCGTTCTAGCGTCAGGACAGCAGATATCAGCACAGGGGCGGATCAGACCACATCCGGCATGGGCAACACAGGCGAAAGGGATCGGCATGACCAGAATGACCAGACGCAGTTTCGTAGCTGGATTGGCACTATGGCCCAGTTTGGGGGCGGCACAATCCGTGATGATCCCCTATGCGCTTGCGCCTAAGGGCACATCGGTCGGGTTCACCTTTGATCTGTCCGGGGTGGCGCAATCGGGTACCATGCCGATCCAATCGGCAAACATTCAGCTGGATACAAAACGCCTGCGAAACAGCAAGGTCGACGTCATCCTGAATGTGGCGGCTGCACGAACGCGATTGCCCTTTGCGCGCGGGCCCATGTTGGGCGAAAGCGTGCTGAATGCTGATGCGCATCCGACCATTCGCTTCACCTCGACCAAAATCCAGCTTGGCCCGGGTGGGCGCATTTCGGATGGGGCCTCGATCAGAGGCGACCTGACCGTACGCGGCATTACCCGGCCGGTGAACCTTAATGCAGCGCTCTATCGTGCACCCGGCAGCGCGGCGGATAATCTTGATGCCCTGTCGATCCAGCTGACTGGTGCGCTGGACCGTCATGCATATGGGGCCTCCGGCTATCCCGATCTGGTCGATGAGACGGTTGGCCTTAACATCATGGCGCAGATCACACGCCTGAACTAATCCGAGAATTCGCGAAAAACGACACCAAGGCGTCGATTAAACGTGCGCAAGTTCTGCAAGACCGGTAGAGCGTGGTCTCATTATGCGCACGATCATTTCCTTTGCCGCCCTCTTCCTGTCCGTCATTCTGTTGCAACTGTCGACAGGCGGCGTTGGGCCACTGGATGCGATCTCGGGCATAACGCTGAACTTCACAACCGAACAGATCGGTCTGCTGGGGTCGGCGCATTTCATTGGCTTCTTTATCGGTTGCTGGTGGGCGCCACGCCTGATGGGCAGCGTCGGGCATTCGCGCGCCTTTGCAGTGTGCACGGCCCTGGGCGCGATGGGCTTGATCGGGCATACCCTGACCGAAAACCCCTATGTCTGGGCCGCGTTGCGGATCGCGTCAGGCACCTGCGTGGCCGGGTGCTACACGGTGATCGAGGCCTGGCTGAACGCCAAGGTCACGAATGAAACGCGTGGACGGGCGATGGGAACGTATCGCATCGCGGATCTGGGGGCCTCGCTCAGCGCGCAGTTGATCATCGCGGTTTTGCCGCCTGCATCTTATGTTTCGTATAACCTGTTGGCGATCCTGTGTTGTGCATCGCTGCTGCCGTTGACATTAACACGGGCCAGCCAACCTCAGACCCCCAGCGCCCCACGGCTGAGGCCCAAACTGGCTTGGGCCTGTTCACCGCTGGCCGTTGCTGGCGTGATCGTTTCGGCGCTGAGCTCTGCGTCTTTCCGAATGGTCGGCCCGGTCTACGGGCAAGAGGTGGGTTTGAGCTTGGATCAGATCGCGTTTTTCCTCGCGTCCTTCGTTTTGGGTGGCGCACTGGCCCAATATCCGCTTGGCTGGCTGGCCGACAAATACGACCGGCGTTGGGTTTTGATCTGGCTTTCCGCTGCCGCAGTACTCAGCTGCGGGGTCACCATGGCCGCCAGCGGGGCGGGAACACTGGGCGTGATGCTGGCGGCAGGTTTCTTTGGTCTGACCACCTTCCCTATTTTCTCTCTATCGTCCGCCCATGCCAATGATTTTGCTACCACCGAACAACGGGTCGAACTGTCTGCGGCCCTGATGTTCTGGTACGCGCTGGGCGCAATCGCCTCGCCCTATGTGTCTTCGACATTGATCGAACAATTCGGCCCAGGCGCTTTGTTCGCCTTTGTGGCCGTTGGACATCTGGGGCTGATCGGGTTTGGTTTGGCCCGCATGCGGTCTCGCCCAACACCTGATGCGCGGACCAACTACGTCTATGCCCCGCGCACCTCGTTCACAATCGGAGGTCTGTTAAAACGATCGCGCGAGGGGAAAGAGTAAGCTCGATTGGCATCTCATCGGCCACCATTCAATCCGTCTCTCAGTCGAAATAACAGCGTTTGCAGTTTTTGCAGTTCCGATTTGTCCAGCCCTGTTTGCTCACTCATGCAAGAGGTGATTTCTGGCGCTTTGTGCTTGAGAGCTACACCCTGCTCAGTCAAGAAAACCTCCACCGCACGTCCGTCAGTTTGACTGCGCGACCGGGTTACGTGGCCCAGGTTCTCCAGTCGCTTGACCAACGGTGTCAGCGTGCTGGTCTCCATCTCGAGTTTCTGGGCAAGCGTATTGATCTTTTGTCCATCACGCTCCCACAGCAAGGTGAGCGTGATGTACTGCGGATAGGTCAGACCCAATTTCTTAAGGTGTGGTGAGTAGGCACGGTTAATTGCGTGCGACGCGGTATAAACGCCAAAACAAAACAGATCATCCGCCTGCTTAGGAATATCAAAGCTGTCCAATTCAAAGCCCCATTTATATCGCGCGCGATATTATTCTTGACATAAACATTGGTTTCGTCAACTTTGCATTTTAGGTCGCGCACGATATAAATGGAGAGTGAAATGTCCTGGCTACCCAGTTTGAAAACTCAAACACCTGAAGAAGGTTATGAGCTTGCAGTGAAATTGTCCCGTATGGCAGTCAAACTGACGCAACCCGATGATGCAGCCCGCAACCGGATGCGCCCTGAATATGCAAATAACGCGGATAGTTTGATTGGTGTCTCTCACGTTGTGGCCGTCAACTTTCAGACCGTCTCGCATGCAAACAATTTCTGGAAGTAACGCTCTGAAAAGAAAATGGGCCGGGTAATCCCGGCCCATTTGGTTTATTGGTCGCTAAGCGTTTCGTCTTCGACCAGATCGGCATTATCTGGCGATGAGATCGCTGGCGTTGCCTCCAGCGCCCCGTTCACGACACCGGCAACACCGTTTTCCATCGACAGGCCAAGTTCTTCACCCAGCTTCTTGAGCGCGGGCATCTGCACCGCCATACCCATGATCGAGTCAAGCGCCTGATTGACCACCGGCTTGTCGGTGTTGGCTGCCCCACCAGGCGCGCCCGCACCGATACCACCAACCTGATGGATCTTGATCGAGTCGATCTTTTCCGCAGGCTTAACCATTTCAGAGATGATCGAGGGCATGGTTTCGATCCGTGCCATATCGACCTTCATGCGGATTTGCGCTGCGGACAGAGCATTGTCAGCCTCAACAATCGCGCGCTTACCTTCCGCCTCGGCCAACATGTCGTTCTTCTTGGCCTCGGCCCGAATGTTGAGCGCGTCAGCTTCGGCCTGCGCCTCTTCGCGGCGGGCTTCGGCACGGTCGGCAGCGGCCTCTTTCTCGGCCTGCGCAGACAGACGGATCGCTGTGGCCTGACGTTCCGCCTCACGCGTGGCTTCGATCAGAACGATATGCTTCTGACGCTCGGCCTCGGCCACCTCACGGGCGGTTGCCACGGCTTCGGTCGCCTTGGTCGCCTCGGCCCGGGCCAGGTCAGCCGATGCACGGGCGCGGCTTTCCTCTTCGGATTTCTGCGCGATGATGATCTGACGCTCTTGCTCGGCCACTTCGATCTCACGCTCTTTGGCGATCTCGGCATCGCGGATCTTGCGTTCGCGTTCGATTTCGGCTGAGCGGATGGCTTCTTCCCGCGCGATCCGGGCGCGTTCGGTTTCCCGCACCGAATCCTCGGTCCGTGCAGCAATCTCAGCCTCTTGCGCGACGCGCAGGGTTTCAACCTGCTGCGTCTGTTCGATCCGCGCCTGCTCTTCATCCTTTTCGATCAACAGCTTCTGACGCTGGGCTTCCATCGCGGCACGGCGCACCTCAACCTCGGCCTCGGCATCGATCTGCGCACGTTCTTTCTTTGAGGTCGCAATCACCTCGGCCAGCTTGCGCATACCCACCGCGTTAAAGGCGTTGTTTTCGTCCAGCGCCTCAAAGGGCGTCTGGTCCAGCGCAGTCAGAGAGACGGATTCAAGCGACAAACCGTTCTTCAACAGGTCCTCGGACACTGCATTCTGCACCTCTTGAACAAAGTCGGCACGATTTTCATGCAAACCGTCCATGGTCATTTGCGCCGCCACGGCGCGCAAACCGTCGATCAGCTTGCCTTCGATCATCTCGCGCAGCTGTTCGACATCAAAAGTCCGGTCACCCAAGGTCTGCGCAGCGCGTGCGATCCCTTCTTCGGTGGCCATAACCGAGACGTAGAACTCGACACCCACATCAACCCGCATACGGTCCTTGGTGATCAAAGCAGCCTCACCGCTGCGTTGCACTTCAAGGCGCAGGGTCTTCATGTTGACCGGGCTGACCTCGTGCAGCAAGGGCACGATGATGACGCCGCCATCCATGATGACCTTCTTGCCGCCTGCCCCGGTTTTCACCAGGCTGACTTCACGGGTCGCGCGTTTATAAAGTCGGCCCAACACAAGGCCGATGAACAGAACGACCGCCAAAATGGTCGCAACTGTGGTGATCAGGAAAGTAAGTTCCATGCAAAATCCTCCGATTTAGGGTTAAACTTTTGTCAGTTCGACAGGCCGACCAGAACGAACCGGTCTTGCCGTCGGTCGCGTAGCACCAGCACTTCGGTACCCTGTTCCAGCGTGTCACTGTCTTGCAGCGGCTCGGCCCGCAGGTAATGCGCATTGCCAAAGCGATCCATGACCCGAACCTCAGCCGGGCGTCCCCGCGATGCAGTGCCTTGCGAGATGAAGCCACGGCGACGGGCCAGCATCCGCTCGGACATTGCCTCAGTCTCGGTCTTGGGCAGAAGGCGCGCAAAGACGCCCCCGAAGCCGCGTGCAAACCAAAGACCAAAGGCTCCAGCAGGTAGGGCAGCCACCCAGCCAGGCAGGTCAAAGCCCAGCAGATCGCGCAGTGCAAGCTGCAGGCCCATGCCTGACAGGCCGAAACCGGCCAGCAGAACAACAAGCCAGATCATGACCGGTACCCTGCCGATACCCAGCCAGGCCAACGGACCCGCTGAGGCGACCGTGGGCGCGTCAGGTTCGACATCCGCCAGTTCAAAATCGCCCAGATCGACATCCGCATCGATGTCGAGGTCAAAACTGCCGACATCCAGATCCGGCCCGTCAGCCATATCCAAATCAAGATCGCCTTCGCCCGCCATCAGGCTAGCCCCCAGCAGCAAAGCGATCAGTTCAAGCGCCAGAAGGCCGAACAGCAATGCAAGCGCCAGGGTAAAGGGCGCAAAAGCACCCTCGAGCAAAAAGTCGAACATAAGGAAATAGCCCTCGTTATTGTATACTTTGGTATACTTAAAAGATGGGAGTTCATTGTCGAAATTCAAGAGGTTGTGATTCAATATTACAACCTATGGGTAGTTTGGCGCGCGACACTTCGGCAATCGGTGACCTTTGGTCAACCTGTTTTTTCCATATCGTGGCACCGAAAATGTCATCCAGATGAAAGCCGGGGTTTTTCTGGCCGATCACATAAGGTAGACGGGCGCGCAGACAGATACGTGGAAACGCAAAATGGCCCGGATTCTTATTACCTCGGCGATCCCCTACATCAACGGGATCAAACACCTCGGCAACCTGATCGGCTCGCAATTGCCTGCCGATCTTTACGCACGCTACCAGCGTGGCCGGGGGAATGAGGTCATGTTCCTCTGCGCCACCGACGAGCACGGCACGCCTGCTGAGTTGGCTGCCGCCAAAGCAGGCAAGCCGGTGGCCGAATATTGCGCCGATATGTATGCGGTGCAGGCCGATATCGCCAAACGCTTTGGCCTCAGCTTCGATCACTTTGGGCGCTCGTCCAGCGAACAGAACCGGCATCTGACGCAGCATTTCGCGGGCAAATTGGATGAGGCCGGTCTGATCCGTGAAGTCAGCGAGAAACAGGTCTACTCCAATGCCGATGGTCGTTTTCTGCCAGACCGCTATATCGAGGGCACCTGTCCCAATTGCGGCTACGACCATGCGCGCGGTGACCAGTGTGAAAACTGCACCAAGCAGTTGGACCCGACCGACCTGATTGAGCCACGCAGCGCAATCAGCGGCTCGACCGATCTTGAGGTGCGTGAAACCAAGCACCTCTATCTGCGCCAATCGGCGATGAAGGATCAGCTGGATGCCTGGATCGACAGCAAGACCGATTGGCCGATCCTGACCACATCCATTGCCAAGAAATGGCTGCATGACGGCGACGGCCTGCAGGATCGCGGCATCACCCGCGATCTGGACTGGGGCGTTCCGGTCAAGAAAGGCGATCAGGACTGGCCCGGTATGGAGGGCAAGGTCTTTTATGTCTGGTTCGACGCACCGATCGAATACATCGCCTGCGCCAAGGAATGGGCCGACGCCAACGGCAAGACGGATGCCGATTGGGAGCGTTGGTGGCGCACCGATAAAGGCGCGGATGACGTGCGCTATGTCCAATTCATGGGTAAGGATAACGTCCCCTTCCACACGCTTTCCTTCCCGGCCACCATTCTGGGTTCGGGCGAGCCCTGGAAGCTGGTCGACCACCTGAAATCCTTCAACTATCTGAACTATGACGGTGGTCAATTCTCGACCTCTCAAGGCCGTGGCGTCTTTATGGATCAGGCGCTGGAGATCCTGCCCGCCGACTACTGGCGCTGGTGGCTGCTGAGCCATGCGCCGGAAAGCAGCGACAGTGAGTTCACCTGGGAGAACTTCCAGCAATCGGTGAACAAAGACCTCGCCGACGTGTTGGGCAATTTTGTCAGCCGGATCACCAAGTTCTGCCGCTCGAAATTCGGCGAGGCCGTGCCCGAAGGTGGAGAATTCGGTGCTCGCGAACAAGAGCTTATCGCCGAGCTGACCCGCCGTATCCGCGCGTACGAAGAACATATGGAATCGATGGAGGTCCGCAAATCGGCGCAGGAATTGCGCGCGATCTGGGTTGCGGGAAATGAATATCTACAATCCGCGGCCCCTTGGTCGACCTTCAAGGAAGACCCGGAACAAGCCGCCGCGCAGGTGCGCCTGGGCCTGAACCTGATCCGTCTTTACGCCGTGCTCAGCGCGCCATTCATCCCCGACGCTTCAGCACGGATGCTGAGCGCCATGAACACGCTGGATACAGGCTGGCCCGACAGTGCTGATGCGGCGCTGAACGCCCTGCCCGCCGGACATGGGTTTGCGGTTCCGGACGTTTTGTTCGCCAAGATCACGGATGAACAACGCGAAGATTGGCAAACCCGTTTTGCCGGAACACGCGACTGATAGGCTGGCATATTCGCTCGACTCTATGACCTAAGGCGAAGGTTCCAACCTTCGCCTTATTTGTGTTCGGCATCCCGATTATCCACGGGTTCAGCACCCATATCTACATCTGTTGCACATCTAAGTTGGCCTGCAATCAGAACAATTTCCGGCCCACTCCAACTCACCGCGGTATTCAAGGCGCTTGAGATATGTCTCTAAACGAGCCATCCTGATTTAGACATCAATCGACTCGTCGTGGCCTCCTGCCATGACGCATATTCCTTTTTAACGAGGCGTCCGCCATGCCCCTTGAATTGAAGAACTCTATCCTCCGCTATCAGGGTCCGGCTTTGGCCATCGCCGCCCTGGCCAGTTTGGGCGTCAGCTATACTGCGCTGGCGCAGGATCAAAGCGAGGCGCCAGCCCCTAAAGTGTCAATCGCGGCGGCTTATACGCAAGAGATCACAGATGAGGCGGCGTTCATCGGACGGGCCGAAGCGATCAACAAGGTCGATATTGTGGCGCGGGTGAATGGATTTCTGGAAAGCCAGAATGTCGAAGACGGTGCGCTCGTCACCAAGGATGAGCTACTGTTCACCATCGAGCCTGACCTGTATCAGGCCACGCTTGAGGCCCGCAAAGCCGACCTGAACCGGGCCCAAGCCAATCTGGAACTGGCAAAGATCGACCTTGATCGTAAAGAAGAATTGTTCAAACGCGACGCAACGCCTGAATCCGAACGCGATACAGCCCGCGCAAACGAATTGGTTGCTGAGGCCGAGGTCAAAGCCGCAAACGCTGCAATTCAACAGGCTGAGTTGGACCTGAGCTATACTCAAATCCACGCCCCGTTTGACGGGCGGATCGGGCGCGTGACCACCAGCGTTGGCGATGTGGTTGGCCCCACAAACCCGGCATTGGTCAATTTGGTCAGCGAAGCCCCAATCTACGTGAATTTCTCTCTGAACGAAAAGCAGTTCACCTCGATCCTTGAGCAATTTAACGAAAACGCAGCCTCACTTGCGGAAAGTGACCAAAGCCCGAATGTCCATGTGACCCTGCCGAACGGCACGGAACTGGATGAGACCGGCGAAATCGTCTTTGTCGACAACCGCATCGACCCGCTGACGGGTGCGATCACAATGCGTGCCGAGTTCGACAATGCCAAACGACTGATCCTTGACGGCGCATTCCTGACCGTTCACATTGAGGCGTTGGAGCCTACGCTGCAGGTGCTGATCCCGCAGGCCGCCTTGCAACGCGACCAGCGCGGTGAATTTGTTCTTGTGGTCAATGACAAGCAAATGGTGGAACAGCGTTATATCACCACGGGTGATACGGTCGATACTGCGATCATTGTACTGGACGGCCTACGTGAGGGCGAAAGCGTGATCGTCGAAGGTTTGCAAAGGGTACGCCCGGGCGTCGCGGTTGACGCGGTTGTGGCCTCAGAGCAGCCGGGAGAGTAACACATGTTCTCGGCCCTCTTCATCAGCCGGCCCAAGCTGGCGCTTGTCATTTCGCTTGTCCTGACGATCATGGGCGGCATCGGCTATATGGTTCTGCCGGTCGCCCAGTTCCCGGACATCACGCCACCCGTTGTCAGTGTGACCACCACCTATACCGGTGCCAATGCCGAGACCGTGGAAAACACTGTCGCCGCACCGATTGAGGCGCAGGTAAACGGTGTTGACGACATGATCTACATGACGTCAACCTCGTCCGATAACGGTTCGTATTCGCTGAATATTACCTTCGAGGTCGGCACCGACCCCGATATCGCCTCGGTCAATGTGCAGAACCGCGTGGCGCAGGCCATGTCTTCGCTTCCAACCGAGGTAACATCCTCGGGCGTGGTCACGCAGAAAGCATCGACCAACATGCTGTTACTGGTGACATTGACCTCGCCCAACGAGACCTATGACAGCGTGTTTCTGTCGAACTACGCGTCGATCAATCTGAAAGACGCGCTGGCGCGGATTCAGGGTGTGGGCAAGGCGGATGTTCTGACCAATCTGGAATATGCAATGCGCATCTGGATGGACCCAGACAAGATGGCGGCCCTGTCGATCACACCCGGAGACGTGATCAACGCTATTCGGGAACAGAATATCGAGGTTTCGGCGGGTTCAATCGGTTCGCCCCCAGTGCCCGAGGGGCAAACCTTTCAGTACACGATCAAATCCAAGGGTCGCCTGACCTCCGCTGCCGAATTCGGGGATATCGTGATCCGCACAGGCGATGCCGGGTCGATCGTGCGTGTTCGTGACATTGCGCGGGTTGAGCTTGGGGCACAGTTCTATTCGGCCTCGGGCTATTTTCAGGCCGTTCCCGCCACCGTGATTGGCATCTATCAGGCCCCGGGCGCAAACGCGCTGGCTGTCTCCGAACGGGTTCAGGCCGAGTTGGAAAGGCTGTCGCGTTCCTTCCCAACGGATGTGGAATATGATGTGCCCTTCAATACTACGGATTTTGTCGAAGCCTCGTTGAACGATGTGGTCTCGACCCTGATCCTGACCTTTATCCTTGTGATTTCGGTGGTGTTTGTTTTCCTCGGCAGTTGGCGGGCTACTATCATTCCAGCCGTCGCCATTCCGGTGTCACTGATCGGCACCTTTGCCTTCCTTTTGGCTTTTGGCATGTCGCTGAACACGATCTCGCTGTTCGCTTTGGTGCTGGCCATCGGGATCGTGGTGGATGATGCCATCGTGGTCGTGGAAAACGTCGAACGGATCATCGCAGACGAAGGCCTGTCCCCGGCCGAAGCCACCCGCAAAGCCATGGGCCAAATCACAGGCCCCGTCATCGCAACCACGTTGGTACTGCTGGCGGTGTTTGTGCCCGTGACCTTCATGCCTGGCATTTCAGGCCAGTTATATTCGCAATTTGCGGTGACCATTTCGACCGCTGTTGTGATCTCTTCCATCAACGCATTGACCTTATCGCCAGCACTGTGCGGGTTGGTTCTTAGGGCGCGTTCCGGCCCTCCAAAAGGTGTGCTGGCTCTGTTCGAACGATTCATCGGAACAGTGCGGAACGGCTATGTCTCGATCGTGCGCAAGCTGCTGATCTTGCCGATTGTTGCCCTGGGCGTGATCGTAGCGCTTGCGATGGGAACCGGAACGATCATGTCCAACACCTCCAGCGGTTTCATCCCGCTTGAGGATAACGGCTATCTGTTCGTTGATGTTCAACTGCCCGATGCGGCCACGCTGGAGCGGACAGAGACGGTGACCGCGCGTCTGGACGATCAGATACGCGAGATACCCGGTGTTGCCAGTACGGTTCTGGTGAACGGTTTTTCATTGCTCAACGGCACCACCACCAACGGCGCTGCGATTTTCGTCAACCTGGACAACTGGAATGACCGGCAAGAGGATGATCTGAGTGCTGATGCCATTCTCGCCAAGATATTGGCGATTGCGAATGGCGAATCCGCAGCCTCGGTCCTGGCGTTCAATCCGCCCCCCATTCAGGGCCTCGGCATGTCCGCCGGGGTTGAGATGGAGGTGCAGCAAACCGGAGGTGGTACGCCGCAGGATTTGGCCTCGGCCGTGGGATCCTTTGTCTACGCGGCAAATCAACGGCCAGAAATCGGCCAAGCCTACACGACCTTCCGCGCCAACGTTCCGCAATTGTTTGTCGATCTGGATCGGGAAAAGGCCAAGACCCTGCAGGTTTCAGTGGCTGAGATCTTCCAGACCATGCAGGCGCAGCTGGGATCGTACTATGTGAACGACTTCAACCTGTTTGGCCGGGTCTATCGGGTGATGATCCAGGCAGATGGGACCTATCGGGACAATGTCGAAGATATCTCGAACCTCTACGTGCGTTCTCAACAAGGCGAGATGGTACCACTGGGCACGCTGATCGATGTGGAAAACGTGCTGGGCCCGGTTCTGTTGAAACGGCATAACCTGTTCCGCTCGGCCACGGTCACGGCCGTGCCCGCACCAGGGCTGTCCAGCGGCGACGCAATCAGCGTGATGACTGAGGAATCCGCCACCGCCCTGCCCCCCGGCTATGCCTTCGAATGGACCGGGACGGCACAGCAGCAATTGGCCTCGGGCAGTCTGGTGATCATCATCCTTGGGCTGGCCATCCTGTTTGGCTACCTGTTCCTTGTCGGCCAGTATGAGAGTTGGTCTATGCCCGTGTCGATCCTACTATCGGTGATCGTTGCCCTCTTCGGAGCGGTGGCCGCCGTGGCCATCGTGGGCAGTGATATCAACCTCTATACCCAGATCGGGATGATCATGTTGGTGGGTCTGGCCTCGAAGAACGGGATTTTGATCGTGGAATTCGCCATGGAGCAGCGCGCCAAAGGTCTGTCGATCAAGGACGCGGCAGCCGAGGCCGCCTATCAGCGTTTCCGCGCGGTGATGATGACGGCGCTGTCCTTCCTGCTGGGGGTTGTTCCGCTGCTGGCGGCCAACGGGGCTGGTGCCGCCAGCCAGAAGGCCATCGGTGTGGCCGTGTTCGGCGGCATGCTCGCAGCTACCCTGGTGGGCGTGATCCTTGTGCCTGTGCTGTATGCCCTGATGCAAAGCCTGCGCGAATGGCTAAAGGGCAGCAAACGTGATCCTGATCCGGCAACTGAGACCAGCTGAGATCAACGGCCATGAAACATGATAAAGCCCCGTGCTAGTCACGGGGCTTTCTTTGCTGCGACGCTATGCGGCACCGACCGCTGCCCGGTTGCGTCGCCGCAAAGTAACCTCGCGGATTACGGCCTGTGCTTCTGGTGACGGGGACTGCTCAATCCGGCGATAGTCACTACCGTCGATTTGTCGTGTCAGCAGCCCACAGGAGATCATAGTGCGCCGCAACGTCGCCGGGTCATCGAACAGGTGCTCTTGCCCAAGCCGTTCATTGACCTCTGTCTCCGTCAGGCTGATGCCAGCAGGGATGCTGGCCCACAAGGCCCATAGGGCAAGGGTCTGCACAGCACGTCTGGACGGCCATCGTTTCAGGCACCCTGCGGCGTCGAATTGAATGAACGCCCGCTCGACCGTCCGCATATCCAGCGGCTCTGCATCGGGTCGCGTTTCGATACGCCGCTTGGCCGCGTTGGAAGCCCGCATATGCTGCAGGTTCTGAAACCCGGCCGCGCGGGCCAGCATGTTCATCAGGCTTAGATGAGGCGGGCTGGCCTCACCCAATTGGTGGTTCAAAGCACGCGCGAACCCGGTTAGGTCATCCACGTGCAAAGGGATAGGAGTTTTGGTCATCATGCATCCATATCGGGCGTTTTGTACGCTCGTCGGTCGCTGACTTAACGAAACAACGCCCCTAGGAATTGCGATGTCGTTTCAATCTGAATGGCAGGTTTAGCTCTCCCGCAGGAGCAGCGACGCCTCGGTGACTGCCGACCGTACGCAACGGCTAACATGCTCAGCCCCGGCAGCCAAGCCTTCGATGGCCTATGCCTGTAGGCGCTGCGCCATCCACTGATCGATCCGTTCGATCTGCTCAGGCTTCAGCCGCAGACCCAGCTTGTTGCGCCGCCAGACCACATCCTCGGCCCTGCGCGCGTATTCCTTGTCCATGAGCCAGGTAACCTCGCGCGCGGTGAGCGTTGCGCCGAAATCCTCGCCCAGATCGGCAGCCTTTGCTACATCGCCCAGGATCTCTTGCGCCTCGGTCCCGTAGGCACGGATCAGGCGCGCTGCCCATGCGATGTCGAGGAATGGATAGTCTGCAACCAGCTTGTCCCTAAGCGCCTGCACACCATCAACAGGGAAATCCCCGCCGGGGAGTACCACACCCGCTGTCCAGGGGCCTGGCAAATCCGGGAAGTGCTCACCCACCTTCTCCAGCGCGCTTTCAGCCAGACGGCGATAGGTGGTGATCTTGCCGCCAAACACGTTCAGCACCGGCGCGCCGCCGATTGCGTTCACCTTCAACGTATAGTCACGCGTTGCCGCCGTCGCGCTGCTGGCCCCGTCATCGTAGAGCGGGCGCACGCCGGAATAGGTCCAGACGATATCGCCCTTGGTCACAGGCTGCGCGAAGTATTTGGTTGCAAAGGCGCAGAGATAGTCTTTCTCAGCCTCGGTACAAACCGGGTGTTCAGACGGATCCGCATGGTCCTGATCAGTTGTGCCGATCAGCGTAAAATCCTGCTCATACGGGATGGCAAAGATGATGCGCCCATCTTCGCCCTGGAAGAAGTAACACTTGTCATGATCGTACAGCCTGCGCGTCACAATATGGCTACCACGGACAAGCCGCACGCCTTCGCGCGAGTTCACGTGGATTTTGGATTGGATAATGTCCCCGACCCAAGGGCCACCGGCGTTGATCAGCATCTTAGCGCGGATGACCCGCGTTTCATCACTGTCACGATCCCTGATCGTAATCTCCCACAGATCGTCAACCCTGTGGGCCGATACCACCTCTGTCCGCACCATGATCTGCGCCCCACGCGCCTCGGCATCGCGGGCGTTCAACACGACCAACCGCGCGTCCTCGATCCAGCAATCGGAATACTCGTAGGCGGTTTCGAACTTTTTCTGCAATGGCGCGCCTTCGGGTGCGCTGCTCAGATTCAGCGAGCTGGTTCCCGGCAGGATCTTGCGCCCACCGAGATTGTCATACAGAAACAACCCCAACCGGATCAGCCAGGCTGGACGCCGCCCGCGCATCCACGGCATCACGGTGCTGAGTAGTTTTGAGGTCGGCGTTTCGGAATCAAACCGCATATCCTTGTGGTACGGCAGCACAAAGCGCATTGGCCAGCTGATATGCGGCATCGCGCGCAGTAGCGTCTCACGCTCGATCAGCGCTTCGCGTACGAGCCGGATTTCGAAGTACTCCAGATAGCGCAGACCCCCATGAAACAACTTGGTCGAGGCTGACGAGGTGGCAGACGCCAGATCGTTCATCTCAGCCAAAGTCACCGACAACCCGCGCCCGGCGGCGTCGCGCGCGATACCGCAGCCGTTGATCCCGCCACCGATGATGAACAGGTCTGTGATTTGATTGTCGGTTGACGTCATGGTCTGTGATTCCCACTCAAATCCGGTTGTCTGCATTAATCAGAGCACTCTTCGTAGAATCAAGCTTTATGTTCGTTTATTTTCGTTATGCAATACTGCTATGAATTCTACGCAGAGAAACTTGCCAAATCGACAAGAAAGAACATAAACGAAGATGTCTGAACCACACGGAAACGCCGATGTCGCTATCCTTTCGCCAAGCCGATATTCTTGAGATCGCCAGCGCCGAAGGGCGCGTCACGGTCGATGGGCTGGCCGAGCGGTTCGGGGTTACCGTCCAGACCATCCGGCGCGATCTCACCGAGCTGGCCGAGGCCGGCAAACTGGACCGGGTGCACGGCGGCGCGGTTCTACGGTCGAGCCTGGCCAATATCGGATATGAGGATCGCCGTACCCTGAACGCGGATGCCAAGACCCTGATGGCGCAGGCCTGCGCGCAGGATATTCCCGATGGTGCATCGGTTTTCCTTAACATCGGAACCTCAACCGAAGCCGTTGCCCGCCAGTTGCTGAACCACAAGAACCTGATGGTGGTGACCAACAACATGAATGTCGCCAATATTCTGGTCGATAACCCCGATTGTGAGATCGTGGTAGCGGGTGGTATTTTGCGACGCTCAGATGGAGGGCTGATCGGCAACCTGACCGTGTCGACCATACGCCAGTTCAAATTCGACTACGCGGTGATTGGATGTTCCGCACTGGATGCAGATGGCGATCTGCTGGATTTTGACTTCCAGGAAGTCCATGTCAGCCAAACTATCATCGCACAAGCGCGTCACAGCCTTCTGGTTGCAGATCATTCGAAGTTCCAACGTTCAGCCCCGGCGCGAATTACCTCTCTGGCCGAGATAGACAGCGTCTATACCGATCAGGTGCTGCCCGGTAAGTTGCCGCAACACTGCCGCGAGTGGCAAACAGACGTCATCATGTGCGACTAAAGACATACCATTTTCAACGCTTGGGCGAGTTGCGCGGCTTGCCAGATGGAAACTGTCCTGACACAATCCAAGAAATACGAACTTGTGCACGGGAAGGGGAGCACCGGGCCATGATTGCTCTTTTGTTTGTATTGTTTATTGCCACGATGGGACTCAACTATTTCAATATTACTAAAGCGGGCAACGCTCTGTTTTTTGTCACGCTGGCCATTTGTATCTACTGGTTGAAATTTCACGCCACCACCCCGCTGACAATTCAACTCTGAGGGATTTGCCATGACACCTGAACTGTCCCGCACCCTCAACGCGATCGGCATGCTGGCCGTGAGCCTCGTTCTGGCGTTGGCGTTTTTCTATCAACTTGTTCTTTATGAACTGCCCTGCCCACTTTGCCTATTGCAGCGTGTCGGTTTTGTTGCTGTGGGTGTTGGGCTTGGCCTAAACCTGCTTTATGGCGCACGACCGCAACACTATGCCATCGTATTGATCGCAGCCTTGTATGGCGGCAGTGTATCGATCCGGCAAATTCTTTTGCACATCGTGCCGGGAACCGGGCATTACGGGTCTCCGGTTTTGGGGCTGCACTACTATACGTGGGCCGGAATCGCCTTTTTCCTTGTCTTACTTGGCACATCAATCATGCTGCTGTTTGAACGCCAATACGTGGGGTCTTCAGATCATGAACCTCGCTTTGGCGGCAATACACTGGCAAAGATCGCTTTCTTCGTCATGCTGGCTCTGGCTGTGCTGAATGCGGGTTCGACCTTGTTGGAATGCGGCCCCGGCATATGCGCTGACCCTCCGACAAGCTACAAGTTGATTGACGAATTGGATGCAGGCAACTGAAGATAGATTAACCTTCCCAAACAGGAGGCGCGAGCATGGGACTATTGGGACAGCCGTTAGGCTACTACGACTACCTGACTTTCGTGGCATTGATCCTGCTGCTGGCCGCCGTGATGGCGTTGTTCCTGTTCATCATGGGACTGCCCGGCCGCATTGCGATCAAACGCAACCACCCGCATGCCGAAGCGGTCAAAATCATGGGCTGGATGGGATTTCTGGCCGTTGTGCCTTGGGTCCATGCTTTTATGTGGGCATTCCATGACGGCATCACGGTCGATATGCGCCGTGGGCCGGATGAAGAAAAAGAAGCCATTCGCAAAGACATTGAACGTCTGGGAGGAACGGTGAAAGAAGAATATCAGGCCGCGTCCGACGAGACGCAGAAAAGCTAAGGCCAAAGGAAACACTCTGACATGTTCGTCGCCCTCGGCATTACGCTATTCTACATCATTTTCGTCTGGTTCATCTTCTTCAAGATGGAGTGGCTCAAGTTCAACATCGCCTGGGGCATGGTCTCGTTCTGGGTGGGTGCGCACTTGCTGCTGATTTTCCTTGTCGCGTTGCGTTTCTTTCAACCTTTCTCAGTCGACAGCCATGTGGTGCGATCCACCATTCAGATCGTCCCGAAGCTGACGCAGCCCACCATCCTGACCGAAGTTCTGGTTGAACCGAACACACCTGTGACAAAGGGCGATCCGCTTTATCGCTTTGATGATACGGTTTTTTCGTTGGCTGTAGACAATGCGCAGGCTCAATTGGTCGCGGCGCAGCAGAACGCAAAAATCCTGGAACAGGACGTGATTGCCAAGACCGAAGCAGTCGAGCGGGCAAATGCACAGCTGGACTATGCGCTGACCGAGCAAGCCCGGTACGAGAACCTGGTTCCGGCGGGTGGCGCACGTCAGGATGAGCTGGACCGCTGGAACGAACAGGTGGCCGAAGATACAGCAGGTGTTAAACAGGCAACCGCGAACCTGCAAAAGGCGGTTCTGGCGCAGGAATCCCAGATCGACGGGGTGAATACCGGCATTCTGCAAGCACAGACACAATTGGCCGAGGCCGAATACTTCTTGAACAACACGACGATCTACGCCCCAGAAAACGGGATGATCGTCTCGCAACAGGCCCGTCCCGGTCTGGTCGTTGGCGATATACGTCTGGGCGCGATTGCCAGCTTCGTGACCGAAGATAACCCCTATCTTCTGGCCACGTTCCGTCAGCAGAACCTGAAATTCGTCGAGGTTGGGCAAGAGGTTGAGGTCGCACTAGACCTCTACCCCGGAGAGATCCTGCCCGGCAAGGTCGAGGCGATCTGGTGGGCCACACGTCAGGGGCAGTATCTGCCCTCGGGCCGCCTGCCCGGTTTTGAGCTTCCGAAACTGCCCGGCCGGATCGCGGTTCAGATCACGGTCGAGATGCCTGAAGAACATATCTTGCCAGCGGGCGGCCACGCCGCCGTTGCCATCTACACCGGTCAGGGCAAAAGCTTTGAGTTCCTGAGGCGCATCAACATCCGCCTCTATTCCTTCGCCAACTTCATCCGACCGCTGGACATTTGAGGACGCAGACCATGAAACGGGCCACCTTTCGCAATTTGATAGGAACGGCCCTTTGCGCGGCGATGCTGGCTGCCTGCACTCCGCTGGGCCCCGATTTTGTGCGCCCGAATTCGCCGGTCGTGAAAGAATGGATCGAGGTCAACAGTCCAAGCGCCGGACAAAGTGGCCTGACTGCGCGCAGCGCGCCGGTTGTGAAGTGGTGGGAGACGTTCAATGACCCCACCCTCAACAAACTGGTGGCCGAAGCCTATGCCCAGAACCTGAGTTTGCAGGTTGCAGGGGCACGCGTATTGCAAGCGCGGGCGCAGCTGGGGATCGCCTTTGGTGAGCTTTATCCGCAATCGCAGGCACTTGGCGGGTCTCTGCAACGGCGCGAGATCAGTGACAATCTTGGCCCGATTGCAGACATCAATCGGATCATCCCGTTGGATACAGAGTTTTCGACCTCGCAAGTGGGCTTTGATGCCCAATGGGAGCTGGATGTCTGGGGCGCACAACGTCGCGGCGTGCAGGCGGCACGGTCGAACCTCGCCTTGCAGGTGGCGAACTATGATGACGCGTTGGTCACGCTGACCGGGGATGTCGCGGCGCTTTACGTCAATATCCGCGCGTTGCAGGAGTCGCTGGCCGTTGCCCGCGAAAACATCAAGCTACAACAGGAATCGGCAGATCTGACGCAATTGCGGTTCAACAACGGCGTCACGACCGAACTGGACGTTCAGGAATCGACCGCCCTGTTGAACAACACCAAGGCGCTGGTGCCCGAGCTAGAGAGCGATCTGCAACAGACCAAGAATGCGCTGGCCGTATTGCTGGGTGCGACACCTTCGCGGATGACCGGCCTTCTGGGCAATTCCGGTCGCATCCCTTCGGCGCGCTCCAATGTCGCCGTGGGCGTTCCGGCCGAGTTGCTGCGCCGTCGCCCTGATGTCCGCGCCGCCGAACTGGCCGCGGCCACCCAATCGGCGCAGGTGGGTATCGCCATGGCGGACCTCTATCCGCAGTTTGTTCTGTCCGGCTCAATCGGGTTGCAGGCCTCGGGCGGGCGCGACCTGTTCAGTTCGAACAGCACGACGGGTCTGGCCAGCGCGGGTGCGGTTTGGAACGTACTGAATTATGGGCGCATCAAGAACAACGTGCGGGCGCAGGACGCGGCCTATCAGGCTTTGATCGCAAACTACCAGAACACCGTGCTGACGGCCTATTCCGAGGTCGAAAGCGCCATGGTCGCCTATGCACAGGCACGCAAGCAGGTCGGGTTCTATCAGCAAAGTGTCGACGCCTCACGCAAGGCTGCAGAGATCGCGATCAGCCAGTATCGTGATGGGATCGCCAGCTATTCTCGCATTCTGAACACCCAGACCGCGTTGCTGCGGTCTCAGGCCAATCTGATCGAGGCGCGGCAAGAGGTGTCCAGCAATCTGGTCGCTGTCTACAAGGGTCTGGGCGGCGGCTGGCAAATCCGTCAGAACCGGGAATTCCTGCCGGATACGGTTCTGGCCGAGATGGCGTATCGCACCGATTGGGGAGACCTGTTGCAACAGGCACCAACCGGAGCCAGCCTGAACTAACCCCTACTTGGTCAACCCGCGCAAACCGCCTGAGATCAGGATGTTCACCTCATAGAGGATGCGTGGAGCAGAGAACCCACCGGGGCTGGCCAGATAATTTGGGCTCCACTCCGGGTCGAACTTTTGTTTGAACGCACGCAGCCCTTCGAAGTGATAAAACTGTTCCCCGTGTTCATACACAAACCCGCCAATCCGGTTCCAGATTGAAGCGAGTTGGCGGTTCTCGATCCCCGAAAACGGGGCCGCGCCGAGCGAAAACCAATGAAAGCCCTGCTCGGATCCCCAGACCATCATTTCGGCAAACAGCGCATCCATGACAAAGCTGGGGCTGTCGGGCTCGTACCGCATCAGGTCCAGCGAGAGCTCGGATTTATTGCCACCCTGAAACAGATTGGCGAAGGCCTTGATCTGCCCGGTCTCACCGTTTCTCAGCACCGCATGATCGAAATAGGACAGATAGGCGTCATCAAAGCCGCCCAATGCAAACCCCTTTTCAGCCCCCGCCTTCTGCGCTAGCCAATCATCCGAGATTGTCCGAAGTTCCGGCAGCACCGGCGCGAGCTTCTCTTTTGGGATGATCTCAAACACATAGCCTTCCCGTTCAGCCCGGTTCTTGGCCTGCCGGAACCGTTTGCGAGATTTGCCGTCCAACGAAAAATCCCGAAGCGGAACGCGGGCGACTTCGCCGATTTTTAGGATCGATAGACCCAGATCAAGGAAGGTCGGCAGGTATTTGGTCGAAACGCTATAGAAGGCGCACAGCTTGCCCTCTCGATCCGCCATCTCGCGCAGTTGCCAGATCAATTGCTGCCCTGCCTTTTCATCCCCCACTGGCTCGCCCTTGGAAATGATCGCATTTCCAGTGTCCGCGTAGGCAATAAAGGCCGACTCATCCGGTGAAATCAGGAATTGCTTGTCCCCGGTCAGCGAAATCTGGGACTCTGTGTCCTCGCTCTGCATCACCAGCCGTTCCACGACCTCGGGGATGTCAACGCGCTCGGGCACCGGAATCTCGCGCCCGAACAGCGAGGTAACCGCGACGATGCCCACGATCACCGCCACAACAAGGCTCGAACGTAGGAAGCGTGAAGCATCGCCGTTCCAAGCGAATTCCCACCACAGCGCATTTTGGTATTCGACGTGCGAATAAGCAAAGAGGCCGATCCAGAAAATCACGGCCAACAGAACGACTACACTGATCAGCCACGGAATGTTCAGCCGGAAGATCGACGCCCCGCTGACCCGGTAAAACGCCCCGCGGAACAGCGCAAGAACAGCGATTGTACCCAGCATGCTGATGGCTTCGTGAGTATCCAATCCCTTGGCAAGCGATGCGGCAAATCCCGCCGCCATCAGCAACATGGCGACGACCCAAGCGCGGTAGAGTTTGCGGAACAGACCCCTGGAGATCAATAACAGCAAAACGCCGACTGCACTGCCCGCCAGATGCGAGGCTTCGACGAATGACAAGGGCAGCACATCGCGCAAGACGCTGAGGTTTTGCGAGTTCGATGGTAACGCGCCTGAAACCAGCAAAATCACGCCGGCAATCGCTGCTACACCCGCCGCCACCATCGGAACAATCGGGCGGATCGCTCGATAGACCCAGATCGCCGCTCCGCCGATCCGGTGGCGTTGCGTCAGGGCCGAGGCGACGGCGATCGTAAAGCTTGCGATAGCGAAAGGCAGAAACGTGTAGACAACGCGATACAACAGTAGCGCCGCGATCACATCCGACCTGCCCGACGCGCCCAGCCCTGCGATGATAGTAGCCTCGAAGACGCCGATCCCGCCGGGGGCATGGCTTAGGATACCCACCGCAATGGCACCGACATAAATCGCAAAGAAATACGGGAAACCAACACCCAGATCATCGGGCATCAGCACATAGAGCACCATGGATGCGCCAAACACATCGCCCAAGGCTGCAAGAGTCAGCAGGCTGGCCAGTTTCCCACCGGGCAGATCGAATTCGAACCCTGCAAATGAAAACCTACGCCCACCGCTGGACAACCAGACAAAAACCGCCACCAATCCGGCCAGTAAAAACAGGCCAATAGCCGTCTCAACCGTTTCACTGATGGGCAGAACTTTGGATATCCCATCCGGGTGCAACGTCAAAAGCACCCCCAGGATCAAAGTTAGCCCCATCCAGAACGCCACCCAGGACGTGGCGATCACCCCTGCGACCCGTGCCAGATCCAACCCCAGCGAAGCGTAGATACGATACCGGATTGCGGTACCTGTGATGTATGAAAATCCCAGACAGTTCGAAACCGCATAGCCACTGGCCCCGGCCATGCCCGCAACCGGTAATGGTACCTCGCCGTCAGCAACACTTTGGACAGCAAAGACATCGTAGAAGGACAGCGACAAAAAGCTGACAGCCGTCCAGCACAGCGCGATGAAAAACACGGTCCACGGGGTTGCCGCGATATCAGATTGCACATCCGACCATTTCACATGCGCTGACAGGTCATGCAGTATCGTCAAAGCGACCAGCGTGATCACAACAGGAATGGCAATCCGCACCCACGGCTTTTCCAGAAGGCCTGTTAGCTTTTCAGCCCATTGCAGGGCTTTGGGCTCAACGCCTTGGTCTTGTGCGGTCATGGCTCTGGCCCCTGCCTGTGGATCAGCTTTGGCGGAACTGTGTCACAATTTCCTTCCGGTTCAAAGCGCTAGGGCAACTAAGATGTGGTGTTACAACCGCCCCTTCCGCGTTGACAGCAGCAGGTTGGTTTCGGATCGGGTGATCCCCTCCATACGTCTGATCTGAAACAGAACTTCATCCAGCTCTACCAGCGTTTCGGTGCCAATCTCAGCAATCAGATCCCAACTGCCATTGGTCGAATGTACGGCACGCACCTGACGCATGGCGCCGATACGCGCCATGGTTCGTTCAGTGCCACGCCCTTCAATTTCCAGCATCATCAGGCCACGCACCGGGCTTTGAGCCTCATCCCGCCGGGTCAGCACAGTGAAACCAACAATCTCGCCAGACTGTTTCAGCCGCTGCATCCGACTGCGTACGGTCGTGCGGGTCACGCCCAATGTTTCCGCAAGTTCCGACAGGGATGCGCGCGCATCCCGATGCAAAGCGCTGATCAGGCGCGTATCCAGTTCGTCCATTAGACCTTTCCATTTCGGATTTTCAAAGCCCATTTTGAACAATTTGCGGGCTTCCAGCAAGATATATTGAGCGGCTAAATGAGCCTATGGATAACAAGCAGATTATTTTGGTCGGAGCCCCGATGGATTCGGGAAAACGGCGTCAGGGATGCCGGATGGGCCCCGATGCGCTTCGCGTAGCAGGGCTGGAACAGGCAATTGCCGATCTGGGGCATAAGGTTGCGGACTGGGGCGATGTCGATCCCGATCAGGTTGATCTACCACAGGATTCGCATCTGTTCTCACTACCCGAATGCATCGGCTGGACTCGCGCCCTGAGCCGAACCGCTGAAAAGGCTGCCTCCGAGGGCACGCCTATCTTTATGGGTGGCGATCACGCGCTGTCGATGGGCACGGTTGCGGGTATGGCCGCGCATGCGCAACAGTTGAGCCGCCCCCTCTTCGTGCTCTGGCTTGATGCGCACAGCGATTTTCATACGCCGCAAAGCACAGACAGCGGCAATCTGCATGGCACGCCAGTGGCCTATTTCACCGGGCAATCGGGGTTCGAGGCCTTCCCCGCGCTTCCAGCAACCATCCCCACAGATCGCGTCGGGATGATTGGGCTGCGCTCGGTCGACCCTGCGGAACGTACAGTTTTGGAGCAGAAAAGCGCCATGCTGGCTGATATGCGCAGCATAGACGAACATGGGATCAAAGCCCCATTGATGGCCTTTCTGGACCGTGTCCGCGCCGAAAACGGAATGCTCCATGTCTCATTGGACGTAGATTTCCTTGACCCTTCCATCGCCCCGGCTGTTGGAACCACCGTTCCCGGTGGCGCGACCGAGCGCGAGGCCCATCTGGCCATGGAGTTGTTGCATGAAAGCGGGCTGGTTTGTTCGCTTGACCTGGTCGAGCTGAACCCGTTTCTCGATGAGCGCGGGCGCACCGCAAAGCTGGTAGTCGATCTGGCTGCCTCCCTGTTGGGGCGCCGGATCTTTGACCGCCCCACCCGGAGCTTCTGATGCTGTCTCTTCAAGCGCCTTCCGCAGTCGTCATGGTCCGCCCGCATGCTTTTACATCCAATCCGGAAACGCGCGACGACAATGCGTTTCAAACACTGGCCGACCGATCGGCCAAAGCCACATCCGCCACGGCACGCGACGAGCATGACAAAGCCGTTGAACAGCTGCGCGCTGCGGGCGTTACCGTGCATGTCTTTGACGACCACGGGGATCTGGACACGCCAGACAGTGTTTTCCCCAACAATTGGTTTTCCACTCATCCCGGAGGCCACGTGGCGATCTATCCGATGTTCGTTCCGTCCCGCAGACGTGAGCGGCGCTCGGATGTCATCGAATTGCTGAAGCGCGAATACCGGGTGCAGGATGTCATCGATTATTCGGGGCTTGAGCAAGATGATCTCGCCCTGGAAGGGACCGGGGCGATGGTCCTCGATCACGTTGGCCGCATTGCATACACCGTGAAATCAAACCGCGCCGACCCGGTTCTACTGGAAAGGTTCTGCACGCATTTCAACTATGAACCCATCGCTTTCGAAGCTCGTGATGCCGCAAATCGCGACGTGTATCATACCAATGTCCTCATGGCGATTGGCACGCAATATGCACTGATCTGTCTGGACATGATCCCTGATGCCGAACGGCGGGAAACCGTCAAGTCCCGGCTTGAGGAATCCGGACGAACGGTCGTTGATCTGTCTCATCAACAAATCGCTGAGTTCGCCGGAAACGCGATTGAGCTGACCGGTAAGAACGGGTTGGTGCTGGCGCTTTCCAGCCGGGCGTTGGCGGCACTGACGCCTAACCAGATTGCCACGATTGAGGAAAGCGCAACGCTATTGCCTCTTTCGGTTCCAACAATAGAAACTGCCGGTGGATCGGTACGCTGCATGATCGCGGGCATCCACCTGTCCCGCCGATAGGAGCAATAAATGCAGCCGTCAGATAAGGCCCTCGTCCCATTTGTTTCCGTCGACAACATGATGCGGCTGGTTCACCATATCGGGGTCGAGCAGATGATCACCAGGATCGCAGCGCAGATCGAGGCTGATTTCAAACGGTGGGAAAGTTTCGACAAGACCCCCCGCATCCCGGCCCATTCCCCACATGGCGTGATCGAGTTGATGCCGACCTCGGATGGCGAAGCTTACGGATTCAAATATGTCAACGGCCATCCGAAGAACACCTCCGAAGGTCTTCAGACCGTCACCGCCTTTGGTCTGCTGGCAGATGTATACACGGGTTACCCGACCCTGCTGACCGAGATGACCATGCTGACGGCCCTGCGTACCGCAGCAACATCAGCCCTTGTCGGCCAGTACCTGGCCCCCAGAAACGCCAAGACCATGGCCATGATCGGCAATGGTGCGCAGTCCGAATTCCAGTGTCTGGCCTTTAAAACCATGTGCGGTATCGAGACCGTTCGTCTTTATGACATTGACCCGAACGCAACCGCCAAATGCGCCGCCAACCTACAGGGCAAAGGCCTGACAGTCGTATCCTGCAAGAGCGCCGAAGACGCCATTGAAGGCGCGCAGATCATCTCGACCTGCACCGCAGACAAGAAGTATGCCACCATCCTGACCGACAACATGGTCGGCCCCGGCGTGCACATAAACGCCATTGGCGGCGATTGCCCGGGCAAAACCGAGTTGCACCGCGATATTTTGTTACGCTCTGAAATCTTCGTGGAATACCCCGAGCAGACAAGGATCGAAGGTGAGATTCAAGCGCTTGAAGGCGATCATCCGGTGACCGAGATGTGGCAGGTAATGACGGGACAAGCCGAGGGGCGCAAAGATGATCGGCAGATCACTCTGTTTGACAGCGTCGGCTTCGCCATCGAAGATTTCTCGGCCCTGCGGGTCATCAAGAACGTGGTCGCCGAGACAGAATTCTTCGAGCCACTGGATATGCTGGCAGACCCGGATGATCCGCGCGATCTGTTTGGCATGTTGATGCGGGCGCAATAACTCACCGACGCCAATTCACCGCCGGGCCATGCAAAAAGGGGGCTCTGCCCCCGCCGCCCTTCGGGCGTCTCCCCCGGGATATTTTTGGCCAGATGAAGTAGTGGATTATTAACCAAAACCACCGAATAGAGAGAGGCGGTACAGGCAGGGATGCCGATGACCGCGCAAGGTGAAGCTCTCTGGGCGGAAGTTCAGAGAGTGGATCCCTGCTTCATCTGGCTATAAATATCCCGGAGCGCGAGGCAGAGCCTCGCTAAACTCTACCCCGCCAAGGATGGCAGGAAGAGAACAATGCCCGGGAAGGCCACAAGCAGTGCAATCGTCAACGCGTCGGCAATGAAGAACGGTGTCACACCTTTAAATACATCCTGAACACTCAGATCAGGCCGCACGCCGGCGACAACGAAACAGTTCAAGCCAATCGGCGGCGTGATCAGACAAAACTCGGCCATTTTGACGACCAGAATACCAAACCAGATCGCACACATCGGACCGGACATGCCAAAGGCGCTGTCAGCCGCGCTCACGGTTTCACCGCCGTTCAAGGCCATCACCGCCGGGTAGACAACCGGAAGGGTCAACAAGAGCATCCCAATGGCATCCATGAACATGCCCAACACCGCATAGGCCAGAAGAATGCAGATCAGGATCAGCATTGGGGACATCTCAAGGGACGTAATCCAGTCCGAGAATGCGCCCGGCAAATCTGCGAAGCCCAGAAAGCGCACATAGATCAAGACGCCCCAGATGATCGAAAAGATCATCGCTGTCAGTTTGGCGGTTTCCAGCAGGGCGGATTTGAACTCGGGCCAGCGCATGCCGTGGAACAGGGCAAAACAAAACACGATGAAAGCCCCTATTGCGCCGCCTTCGGTCGGGGTGCCCCAGGCTTTGTCGCCGAAGGGGTTGTAGACAAAGCAGATGATGATCAGGATCACGGCCACGATCGGAATGGCACCGGGCAGTGCGGCGAAGCGCTGTTTCCAACTGAAGCCTGTCACCGGAGGACCCACCGATTTGAACACGACCGCGATGCCGACGATCAATAGGCCGTACACTAGCGCTGAGAACGCTCCGGGTATGAACCCCGCCAGAAGCAACTTACCGACGTCTTGTTCGACGATGATGGCGTAGATCACAAGGATCGCCGAAGGCGGGATAAGAGAGGCCAGAGTACCGCCTGCCGCGACGACGCCTGCGGCAAAGCGTTTGTTGTAGCCGACGCTCAGCATCTCTGGGATTGCAATGCGCGCGAACACGGCAGATGTCGCAACAGAGGCACCGGATACTGCGGCAAACCCAGCGGTGGCGAAAATAGTTGAAACAGCCAGCCCGCCGGGCACCCAAGCGATCCAGCGTTTGGCGGCTTCAAAAAGCGCCCGCGTCAGACCGGCGTAATAAGCCAAATAGCCGATCAGGATGAACGTCGGAATCAAGCTGAGCGTATGGGCCGCCACTTTGGAATGTGGCACCTGACCGGCTGTTTTCACGGCCACTGTAACGGCTTTGCCAAAACGGTCCGGATCGTAGCCGAACTTGGCCCAAAAAATCCAAATCAGCCCGATTAACCCGGCCAGACCCGCAGCAAAGGCCACGCGCATCCCGGTTACAACAAGAAGCAGCAGGCCTCCGGTGACCCAAAGGCCAATCTCAATCGTATCCATACGCTAGTCCTGCCCTTCGAACTGTTCTGCCTCGGCAGCGGCTTGGGCGGCGGCGTCCTGGATCAATGGAACGGCAACCGGCGTCTCAAGACCCAGCACCAAGGCGCGCCCATATCCCCAAACCTGCAGAACCAGCCGCATGCACAACACCGAGAACGCGACTGGCGCCAGCAGTTTTGCAGGCCAAAGCGGTATACCAATGTCGATTGAACTGTCGCGGCTCCACAGTGGAGCGCCGAAATCGAAGGACCGGTCGAAATGTGACCAGCTGCCCCAGACCAGGGCCAGCATCAGAACAAGGATCAGAAGGACCGAAATAAGTTCAAACAGCCACAGGGCCCGCCCCTGCAGGCGAGAGATCACGATGTCCATGCGGATATGCCCGCCATCGCGCTGCACATATGAAATACCCAAAAAGGCTATCAGCGGCATCGCCTGTTCGATCCAATCCACATAGCCAGGCAGTGGCGCGTTAAAGGCGTTCCTGCCACTAACCGAAACAACGGCCAGAACCATAAGGCTGAACACGGCCAGCCCGCTGATCAGCGCCATGAATTTTTCAAGCGTCAGCAAGCGCTGATCCAGCTGGCTGAGGCGGCTGCCATCTTCCAGCACCGTGGCTTGACCTGCCATTCCGGTGATCCTTTGAAGTGAAGCTATACGGGCACCCGATAAGGGTGCCCGAAAGTAAGATCAGTTCCCGCCGCGCTGTTGCTGCAGCGTGGCTTGAACAAGATCATAAAGCTCTTGCGCCGGAAGGCCCTGCGCAGACATATCCGCGATCCACTGTTCGCGGATCGGGTCAGCCGCCTTTGTGCGGAACTCTTCGATGACTGCGTCGTCGATCATCACTTTCTGAACGCCTTTTTCGGACAGAACGCTATCCCATTGCTCGAGCAGACCGCCGTAGTTCGCCAGATAATGCGCAATTGCTTCGTCAATCGAGCTGTCGAGCGCTTCGCGATGCTCCGGCGACAATGCCTCATAGGCATCGATGTTCACAACAACCGGGCAATTCACAGTGCCGGGGTTCAGGTTTGCCGTCCACCAATCTGCCTCATTGATTGTACCAAAGGACAGATGCGCGTGCTGAGCGAAGGCCACGGTGTCAACAACACCGGATTCCATCGCGTTGTAAGCCTCAGTTGCGGGAACTGATGTCGGAACGCCACCCACGGCCTCGAACGCCTGACCAAGACCGCCGGTTGCACGGACGCGCATGCCTTCGAAATCAGCCAGCTGATCGCGCGGATCGCCGGTGCCCACAAGATTGTATTGCGGCATAGGCGAGGTCATCAGGATGCGCGCATTCCACTGCGCCATTTCATCAGCCACAGCCGGATGATCATAAACCGCATGGCTGACAGCAACTTCTTCTTCCAGATTGTTCACGCCCAGGAAAGGCAGTTCCAGCACGGTGATTGCGCGGTTCTTGTCGCGGTGATAACCTGCGCAGAACTGCGCGACCTCAAAAGCGCCGATCTCGATCCCGTCCAGGTTTTCGCGCGGCTTGGACAGGCCACCATAGCTGACATTGATCGTGAATTCGCCACCGGTTTTTTCGTTCACCAGTTCGGATAGCTTTTCAACATGCTCGGTAAAGGCGCGCCGCTTGCCCCAGACCGAGGCATTCCACTCTGTTGCAGCCGCCTCGGTCACAAAGGCAATCCCAAGGGCGGCGACAGCGGCACCGCTCAAATACTTTTTCATTCTGATGTCTCCCTTATGTGCGCCTCTTCCCGAAGCGCTTGGCGAAAAGTTAGCGCCAACCCCCGCATCTGCCAACCCCACAGACGCGGCAACGGATACCTGAAGCTCTGGACTCGGCTGTGTTTCACGCTTGGGTTTACTCTGACTCTGAGACCAAGCGGCGACTAGAGCTGTTTCAACCGCAGCGATCTGTGTTACAGCCTTCCTTTTGATTTTATATAATTATTTTAGGCGTCCAGGACTATTTTTACAAATACACTCCAAGTCAAGAAATTTTTTGACAAACAAATGCAGGGATTACGGCAATTTATTTATTTATTTTCAGAACGCAGCAATACTGCGCTCGGGGAGGAATGGGATCGACATTACCCGTTCAACGGGCAAAGAAGATCCAGAACTATCCAGTCCAGAGGGAGGAGCCTCAAAAATGACTACCGCTGCCCAGGCAGATGCCAAGACATATGCGCCATCCGCAGATACCATCGCCCGCGCACATGTTGATGCCGCCAAATATGACGCGATGTATGCAGCTTCTATCAGTGACCCCGACGCTTTCTGGGCCGAGCAAGGCAATCGTGTCGACTGGATCAAACCCTTCTCTCAGGTCAAAGACGTCAACTACGATTTCGGCTCGGTAAAGATCAACTGGTTCGCAGACGGTACGCTCAACGTATCTGCCAACTGCTTGGACCGTCATCTTGAGACACGCGGAGATCAGACCGCGATCATTTGGGAACCCGATGACCCAAATGATCCCGCCCAGCACATCACCTATGCTGAGTTGCACCGCCGTACGTGCCGGATGGCGAACATTCTGGAAACGCTGGGTGTGCGCAAAGGTGACCGGGTTGTGATCTATCTGCCGATGATCCCCGAGGCGGCCTATGCGATGCTGGCCTGCGCACGGATCGGCGCCATCCATTCCATTGTGTTTGCAGGCTTTTCGCCAGACGCCCTGGCTGCGCGCGTCAATGGGTGTGACGCCAAGGTCGTCATCACAGCAGACGAAGCCCCGCGCGGGGGCCGTAAGACGCCGCTGAAATCAAACGCCGATGCGGCTTTACTGCATTGCAAGGACACGGTGAAATGCCTTGTTGTCAAACGCACAGGCGGTCAGACCACTTGGATTGACGGTCGCGACTGCGACTACAATGAAATGGCGCTGGAAGCGGATGACTATTGCGCACCTGCTGAGATGAGCGCCGAGGATCCGCTGTTTATCCTTTATACCTCGGGATCGACCGGTCAGCCCAAGGGCGTTGTGCACACCACCGGTGGCTATCTGGTCTATGCGGCCATGACACATGAGATCACGTTCGACTATCATGAAGGCGATATCTACTGGTGCACCGCGGATGTGGGCTGGGTGACCGGCCACAGCTATATCGTCTATGGACCGTTGGCCAATGGCGCGACCACGCTGATGTTCGAAGGTGTGCCGACCTTCCCCGACGCCTCGCGTTTCTGGCAGGTGTGCGAGAAGCACAAGGTGAACCAGTTCTATACGGCCCCAACCGCGATCCGTGCGTTGATGGGCCAGGGCACTGAGTTCGTCGAGAAATGCGACCTCAGTGATTTGCGCACACTGGGGACTGTCGGTGAACCGATCAACCCGGAAGCCTGGAACTGGTATAATGAGGTTGTCGGCAAGGGCAAATGCCCCATCGTGGACACATGGTGGCAGACCGAAACCGGCGGTCACCTGATGACCCCCCTGCCCGGCGCGCACGCGATGAAGCCCGGCTCGGCGATGAAACCGTTCTTTGGCATCGAGCCGGTGGTTCTGGACCCGCAATCCGGGGTAGAGATCGAGGGCAACGGCGTCGAAGGCGTTTTGTGCATCAAAGACAGCTGGCCCGGTCAGATGCGCACCGTTTGGGGGGATCATGAACGGTTCGAGAAAACCTATTTCTCGGATTACAAAGGCTACTATTTCACCGGTGACGGCTGCCGCCGCGATGAGGACGGTGACTACTGGATCACCGGTCGCGTTGACGACGTGATCAACGTCTCGGGCCACCGCATGGGCACCGCCGAAGTCGAAAGCGCGTTGGTGGCGCATGCCGCCGTGGCCGAAGCCGCCGTAGTAGGCTATCCCCATGAAATCAAAGGACAAGGCATCTATTGCTACGTCACTTTGATGAATGATCGTGAGCCTTCGGATGAACTGCTGAAAGAGCTGCGCACTTGGGTTCGGACCGAGATCGGACCGATTGCCAGCCCGGATGTCATTCAGTGGGCCCCCGGCCTGCCTAAGACCCGTTCGGGAAAGATCATGCGCCGCATCCTGCGCAAGATCGCGGAAAACGACTTTGGCAGCCTGGGCGACACTTCAACCCTCGCAGACCCGTCAGTGGTTGAAGACCTGATCGAAAACAGGGCCAACACTTAGGCCCTGGTCTAAGACGACCTCATCGCCCGCGCTGGAGGACCTAGCGGGCGATGAGACACAAGAATGGGAGGAGATAGGCCGCAAGGCTTTGATCCTGAAACCGAATACTTCGATTGAACCGCCTTGGCGGAACAGCGGAGTTTTGCCGGACGTCACGGGGCGTTTGGCACAACCAAGAAGCGGCGCATCGCACTGGAGGAGTTGTGCAGCGTCGCCCAAGAGGGAAGCGAAGGAGGACACCGCATGGCGGATCATTCATCAAACTCCGCGCAGGCTGCCGATGCCGATAAGGGCTATTGGCAGGCCAACCTGCGCCTCATCTACATCAGCCTCGTTATCTGGGCGCTGGTGTCGTTTGGATTCGGCATCCTGCTGCGTCCGCTTCTGTCGGGGATCGCCATCGGCGGCACCGATCTGGGCTTTTGGTTCGCTCAGCAAGGATCAATCCTGGTCTTTCTGGTGCTGATCTTCAACTACGCCTGGCGCATGAACAAACTGGACGCTGAATACGGCGTGGACGAGGAGTAAGCGAGCCATGGATCAGTTTACCATCAACCTGCTGTTTGTTGGCGCATCCTTCGCGCTCTACATCGGCATCGCGATCTGGGCCCGCGCTGGGTCCACATCTGAGTTCTACGCGGCCGGTCGCGGCGTTCACCCGGTCACCAACGGTATGGCGACAGCGGCGGACTGGATGTCTGCGGCCTCGTTCATCTCGATGGCGGGCCTCATCGCCTTCACCGGCTATGACAACTCGACCTTCCTGATGGGTTGGACCGGTGGCTACGTGCTGCTGGCTCTGCTGCTTGCGCCCTACCTGCGTAAGTTCGGCAAGTACACCGTCTCGGAATTCATTGGCGACCGTTTCTACAGCCAAACCGCACGTGTTGTTGCGGTTGTCTGTCTGATCGTTGCATCGGTGACCTACGTGATCGGTCAGATGACCGGCGTGGGCGTGGCCTTTGGTCGCTTCCTTGAGGTCGACAACACCACAGGCCTGCTGATCGGTGCCGCAGTTGTGTTTGCCTACGCGGTGTTTGGCGGGATGAAGGGCGTGACCTACACTCAGGTCGCTCAGTACTGCGTGCTGATTACTGCCTACACCATCCCGGCCATCTTCATCTCGTTGCAACTGACAGGCACGCCGATCCCGGCGCTGGGTCTGTTTGGCGACACTGCAAGTGGTGAGCCGCTGCTGACCAAGCTGGACGCGATCGTGACCGAGCTGGGCTTTGCTGAATACACAGCTCACCACTCGAACACGCTGAACATGGTGCTGTTCACGCTGTCGCTGATGATCGGTACCGCCGGTCTGCCGCACGTGATCATGCGCTTCTTCACCGTTCCCAAAGTGTCTGACGCACGTTGGTCCGCTGGCTGGACGCTGGTCTTCATCGCGCTGCTGTATCTGACCGCCCCTGCGGTTGGTGCCATGGCGCGTCTGAACATCAGTGACATGATGTGGCCCAATGGCGGCATCGAAGGCGGAGCCGTATCGGTCGAACAGATCGACAATGACCCGCAGTACGACTGGATGGCCACATGGCAGAAAACCGGTCTGCTGGACTGGGAAGACAAGAACGGCGACGGCAAAATCCAGTACTACAACGACAAATCCGAAGCGATGCAGGCCATTGCGGAAGAAAAAGGCTGGGTTGGTAACGAGCTGACCAAGTTTAACCGCGACATCCTGGTTCTGGCGAACCCGGAAATTGCCAACCTGCCAGGTTGGGTTGTGGGTCTGGTTGCTGCCGGTGGTCTGGCTGCCGCCCTGTCCACGGCTGCGGGTCTGTTGCTCGCAATCTCGTCAGCGGTGTCCCACGACCTTGTCAAAGGGGCTATCAACCCGTCGATCTCTGAAAAGGGTGAGCTTCTGGCGGCGCGGATTGCAATGGCTGTGGCCATCGTGGTCGCAACTTGGCTGGGTCTGAACCCACCGGGCTTTGCGGCGCAAACCGTGGCCTTGGCGTTTGGTCTGGCGGCAGCCTCGATCTTCCCGGCGCTGATGATGGGGATCTTCTCGACCCGCATCAACAACACCGGCGCGGTCGCTGGCATGATGGCTGGTCTGGTCGTGACCCTGGTCTACATCTTCCTGCACAAGGGCTGGCTGTTCATTCCGGGCACCAACTCGTTCACCGATGCTGACCCGCTGCTGGGTCCGATCAAGTCGACCTCGTTCGGCGCCATCGGTGCAATGATCAACTTCGGCGTTGCTTACGTCGTTGCCGGCATGACCAAAGAGACTCCGCAGGAGATCAAAGATCTGGTCGAAAGCGTTCGCATTCCCCGTGGTGCTGGCGCAGCTCAGAATAAATGAGCATGATGCGGCGCATGGATAGATTCTATGTGCCGCGTCTTTCGACTTACTGTTCCCGCCCGGCATTCCACCGGGCGGGATTTTTGCTTGGAGATCATCGAGCGTTCTGATGCCCCTGTCCCAATCGCAGATCACCCGGTTTCTGAAATCCGTTCATCCCTATGATGCGTTGCCCGAGGACGTGCTGGAAGATATCGCGCGCCGGGCTGACATTCAGGATGTGGACGCGGATGCGCAGCTTTATGATCTGGGGCACACCCTGCCCGGCGTGTTTCTAATCTACGAAGGGCTGGTCGAGATCACGGATGAAAACGGCGCTGTTGTCTCGCAACTGGGATTGCGCAATTCCTTCGGCGAACGGGGCTTGCTGCGCAATGGCAAAGCCGCGACACGTGCAAGCGCGCAACGCGCATCTATCCTGATCATCCTGCCGCCCGATCTGGTGCAGGATCTGGTGAACTCGCATGAGATCGTATCCCGGTTTTTCAACCGAACCCGTGGGGATCGTTCCGGCCCGCAGAGCCTGGCCACCAGTGCCATCGACGTTCTGATGGCCCGTGATCCAGCGACCTGCCTACCCGATACCCCCGTTCCCGAGGCCGCGCGCCTTATGCGCGACAAGAAGATTTCCTCCCTTTGCGTGACAAATGCCGACGCGTTGTTAGGGATCGCAACCCTGCGCGATATCTCTAGCAAATACGTAGCGGATTCACTGCCCCCGGATACGGCAATATCGGAGATCATGACCTCAAACCCCATTACGCTTTCGCCGACCGATATCGGGTCTGATGTGCTGCACATCATGATGGAGCGTGGGATCGGTCATATCCCCATTTGCAAGGCCGGTCAGCTGGTCGGGATTGTGACTCAAACCGACCTGACCCATTATCAAGCGGTAAACTCGGCAGAGTTGGTGCGCAGAATTGCCCATGCCGATTCCCCCGCCGAAATGGCAACCGTTACGGCCGAGATACCGCAACTGCTAGTCCAGCTTGTGGCCGCAGGGAACCGGCACGAGATCGTGACACGTCTGATCACCGATATCGCTGATACCGCCACGCGGCGCCTGCTGACGCTGGCAGAGGATAAACTAGGTCCACCGCCTGTTCCCTATCTCTGGCTGGCCTGTGGCTCGCAAGGGCGTCAAGAACAGACAGGTGTGTCGGATCAGGACAATTGCCTGATGCTGGATGATAGTGTCACCAACGGCGACATGCCTTACTTTCAATCTCTGGCCAAATTCGTCTCGGACGGGTTGGATGTCTGCGGGTATTTCTATTGCCCCGGCGATATGATGGCGACCAATCCGCGCTGGTGTCAGCCTCTGCGGGTCTGGCGCGAGTATTTCAACGGCTGGATCGCTAAACCCAACCCCGAGGCACAGATGCTGGCCTCGGTCATGTTTGACCTGCGTCCCATCGGCGGCACGTTTGAACTGTTTGCCGATCTTCAGGCGAACACGCTGAAAGCGGCCAGTTCGAATTCAATCTTTGTGGCCCATATGATTGCAAACTCGCTGAAGCATACTCCACCTTTGGGGCTGTTTCGCGGGTTTGCCACTGTTCGGTCAGGAGAACATCGCAACACATTGGACCTAAAGCATAATGGCGTGGTGCCTGTGGTTGATCTGGGCCGCATCTACGCCCTACAGGGGCAGTTGACCGAAGCCAATACCCGCGCGCGACTGAAAGCGGCTGAGGCGGCAGGCGTGCTCAGCCCCTCGGGTGCAAGGGACCTGCTGGATGCCTATGACCTGATCGCTGAAAGCCGTCTGGAACATCAGGTTCGAAGGGTCAAATCAGGCGCGGGCCCGGACAATTACCTGCCCCCCTCGGATCTATCGGATTTCGAACGCAGCCACCTGCGCGACGCCTTTGTCGTGATTAAGACAATGCAATCTGCGGTTGGTCATGGCAAAGGGATGCTGGGTTAGGAACTGTTAACGCTCTGATAGAGCAAATGAATTAAAGAAAGGGCCGTCTGCGCCCTGAAAGTGGAGGAAACAGATGTTTCTGGAGTTGATCGGCACAATATTCGCAGGCTTCGCCTTTGCCGGGGTCGTGATGGTGCTGAACAAAGTCACCGGTGGTTTACTTCCTCGTTGGGCAACTCCTGTTGCGGCGGGATTGGGTATGATCGGAATGACCATCGCCAGCGAGTATTCTTGGTACGACCGCACCCGCGACACGCTGCCTGACAGTCTGACCGTGATACAAGAGGTCGAAAGCCGCGCGATCTATCGCCCCTGGACCTATGCAGTGCCCTTTGTCGATCGCTTTGCCGCCATCGACACCGTCTCGCTGAGGACCAATGATCAGGTGCCGGATCAACGTCTGATTGACCTGTATTTCTTTGGCCGCTGGGCGCCGCGTTCGATGGTCCCCGTCGCAGTTGACTGCGCCCAAAACCGGCGCGCCAATCTGGCCGACGGGGCCGAGTTTGGGGCTGACGGACAACTGGTAAATGCCGATTGGTTCACAGCCGGTAGCAGTGATCCAATCATTGAGGCCACCTGCGGAGTGTAATTATGCTGACCCGCCTCAGCCTTCGACTTAGGATTTTCCTGTTCTTCTGTTTGCTCGCCTTGGGTGGGCTATTGGTGACGGCTTTGGCTTTGGGGCTCAGCTATACCCGTGCAGGCCAGCCGGAACTTCTGGATGCATTCATTTTCTCTGGACTTCTGATCGGGTTTGGCCTGCTGGCGCTGGTCGCAGGGATTTGGCTGCTGTTTGACGACAATATCGCAAAACCGATCGAGCGCATTTCGGCACAGCTTCGCGCCCGTGCCCATGCTGGCGTCAGTACGGACATGGATATGCAAGCCGCGCGCTACCTTGGCGATCTGGCCCCTGCAGCCGCGGGGCTTGCCGATCAACTGTCGGATAAGACGTTGAACATAGCCGAGGCTGTGGCGACTGAAACGGCTGCTTTGGCAGCCGAAAAAAAACGCCTGACCGCTTTGCTCACCGAAATTCCAGTGGCCATGTTGCTGGCAAGTCCGACGCACAAGATCGTTCTTTACGATGCGCAGGCGGCTGAGGTTCTGGCCCAGATTGCGCATCCGCGCCTGAATGCTTCACTGTTTGAGTATCTCAAGCCGGACTCGTTGGAGGCCGCATATAAACGCCTGATGAAAACCGGGCTGGATGTGGATTGCACCTTGCACAGTGCCGACGACAAGCAAAGTTATCAGGCGCGGATGAAACCCTTGGGGGACGCACCAGGATATATGCTGATCTTCGACGATAGCGCGGCCCGCATTGCCCCGGATTCAGCACGCCCGTTGGTCTATGATTTCGACCTGCTGACGAGCGCGGCTGAGGAAGCGTTTGAAACCCGGAATCTGTCGGATTTGTGCTTTGTGGTGTTCGATACGGAAACAACCGGCCTGCTACCCCACAAGGATGAGATCGTTCAAATCGGCGCGGTGCGCGTCATCAAGGGCCGAATCGTTGCAGGGGAACAGCTGGATATGCTGGTCGACCCAGGCATTCCCATCCCTGCGGCTTCGACCAAGGTGCACAAGGTCAGCGACCACATGGTTCAGGGCGCGCCAGATATTGGTCAGGCGGGGCGGGTGTTCCATCAATTCGCTCAGGATGCGGTGATCGTCGCCCATAACGCGCCGTTTGACATGGCTTTCCTGCGCCGTCATGCGCAACGAATGGAGGTGGAATGGAACCACCCGATTCTGGATACCGTGCTGATGTCCGCAGTTCTGTTTGGCGCCAGCGAGACGCACACGCTGGACGCCCTGTGTGAGAGGCTGGACATCACCATCCCCGAAGCTCTGCGCCATACGGCACTGGGGGATGCGGTGGCGACTGCGGATGCACTGGTCAAGATGCTGCCGATGCTTGAGGCCCGCGGTATGACCACCTTCGGCGCGGTGATTTCAGAGACCCGCAAACATGGGCGGTTGCTGGAAGATTTGAACTGAGTTCGAGGCAGCGCACTAACACTCGGTTCTTTGGCGGGTGTACCTCTTTAGTGCGCCCTACCGTCCGATTATGATATCGGCGCACAAACCGCCCAATCGCTCACTTTGAGCCAGCCGCAAAACGCCGCCATGCGCCCGCGCCACATCCGCGACAATTGCCAAACCCAGCCCGACGCCGCTGCCTTGATTCTGGTTTCGGGCCGGATCAAGGCGCGAGAACGGCTTTACCGCTTCGGTACGCCGATCAGCAGGAATGCCCGGCCCATCGTCTTCGACCCGGATACGCAACGATTTTGGGGTGATCGACAGGCTCACATCGGCACGGCTTCCATACCGCACCGCGTTGCTGATCAGGTTCTCAACCGCTCGCCTTAAGGCCATCGGTCGCAGCATGACGCTGCCCTGCCCGTCCACCTCGACCAATGCGGCCGCGTGGCCCGCTCGCTTGGCATCTTCAACGATCTGATGCACCAGGATTTCGATGTCGACCTCTTCCGGCGCGCCTTCGGCTGCCCCGCGCGAGAAATCCAGAAAGGCATCCAGCAGAGATTGCATCTCGGTCACGTCCTGCTGCATAGGTGCGGCCTCGTCCTCTGGCAGCATCGATAGGCCCAGCTTCAGCCGAGTCAAAGGCGTTCGCAGATCATGGCTGACACCGGACAGCATCATCGTCCGTTGTTCGATTTGCCTTTCGATCCGGGCGCGCATGTCCAGAAAGGCATTGCCTGCTGCGCGCACCTCAATCGCTCCGCCGGGTGTGTAGTCGACCACCCGCCCCCGCCCAAAGGCCTCGGCGGCTTTGGACAGCCGTGTGATCGGGCGCAGCTGATTGCGCATATAAAGAAACGATATCGAAGTCATGACGATGGCGAAAAACACCATTGTCACGATCAACTGATGCGGGGCCGTGGGCGCAAGACGCCTGCGGTCAAACACAAGTTCCAGTGTGCCCAATGGCGTGTCCATGTAGAGCCGCGCGTCCGGTCCATTGGGTAAAGCCACCGCCTTAAGATCAGGCAGCAGCGCATGCAAATCCGCCTCAATCTGCGGGGCGATGAAATCATACCAGCGCCCGGTGCCAATATCCGGCGCTTCGTTGAGATCGAGAAACCGAACGCTCATCTCAAGTGCGGCCAGATCGGGCCGCACAGCAGCCAGCGCCTGTTGCTGGGTCTCAACGCCCTCCATCGCACTGATCACCAGATTGACCTCACGCGCTGCGGTGCGGACCATTTGCGCTGTGACGTCTTCGAGATGTCGCTGGAGAAACGCATTTCCAACAACCAGCAGCAGGACGATCACCGGCAAAACCAGAATCAACGCCGCCCGGGCGTAAAGGCTGCGTGGCAGATAAGGTTTGAGCCATTGCGAAGACATGCGCTAAACCTAGCGGGCTGCCCGGGCAAGAGGAAGGGGACAGAATGCAGGCGCCAGATGATTTCGACCCACCTGTTGGGCTTGCGATGGAATTGCAACCCGGACTAAGGCGCATTCTGGCCCCCAACCCATCGCCCATGACCTATCGTGGGACCAATACCTATCTGCTGGGCACACGGGATGTCGCAGTGATCGACCCCGGCCCTGCGTCCGAAGCGCATTTGCAGGCGATTCTGGGCGCACTAGAGCCCGGTCAAAAGATCAGCCATATCTTCGTGACCCACAGCCATTTGGATCATTCGCCGCTGGCTACGCCATTGGCCGCCCGAACAGGCGCGCGAATCCACGCGTTTGGAGGACCGGAGGCCGGGCGCAGTACCGTGATGACTGAACTGGCGCATAACGGTCTGGTGGGCGGCGGTGAAGGGATTGATCAAACGTTTCGCCCGGATGTTGAAATCGCGGATGGTGAGTTGATCGAAGGCGACGATTGGCAACTTGAGGTGATCCATACACCTGGGCATCTGGGCAATCATATCGCGCTGGCCTGGGGTCAGACCTGCTTCACCGCCGATCATGTGATGGGTTGGGCCAGCTCACTGGTTTCCCCTCCGGATGGTGATCTGACGGATTTCATGGCGGCCTGTTACAGGCTGCAGGAGCGCGATTGGTCGGTGTTTCATGCGGGCCACGGCGCACCTATCACCGACCCTGCCGGACGGTTGACATGGCTGATTCAACACAGGCTGGGCCGTGAGGCGCAAATCCTGTCGGCGCTGGAAGATCAGCCCGGCACCGCCCGGCAATTGGCCCAGCGCATCTACACCGAAACGCCCAAAGCGCTGCTGCCCGCAGCAGAACGGAATGTCTTTGCCCATCTGGTTGATCTGGTTGGAAAATCCAAAGTAGCGCACGCGGGAGCGCTGTCGACCGAGGCCGTCTTTCACCGGCACGCATAGGCACAAAAGTTTTTTCCTAAATCGAGCGCTTCCCTACTGGACGACAAAAAACGGGGTTGCTATACGGCGCGAACCGTTCCGGCGTAGCTCAGCGGTAGAGCAGTTGACTGTTAATCAATTGGTCGTAGGTTCGATCCCTACCGCCGGAGCCATTCTTCCCCTTAGAAGAGCGTTAGTTCGTCCGCCATGACATCGTGAATGTGGGGGTCCGTTTTTTCGTCGAAAAACTGCCTGCCCCCTCTGGACGGGGCCAAATCTGATTGCTATACGGCGCGAACCGTTCCGGCGTAGCTCAGCGGTAGAGCAGTTGACTGTTAATCAATTGGTCGTAGGTTCGATCCCTACCGCCGGAGCCATTCTTCCTCAAATCCGCAGGATCAGCCGGTCAGGGCTGTTTCGAAATCGGCACGCAGGTTCCGTTTCAGCACTTTACCCGTGGCGTTCAGGGGCAAAGCCTCAACAAAAACAACCTTATCCGGGGTTTGCCACTTGGCGATCTTGCCCTCGAAGAAGGCCAATAGTTCCTCTTCGCTGGGGTTCTGGCCGTCGGCCTTGACCGCCACGAGCAAGGGCCGTTCATCCCATTTAGGATGCGGGACACCCACAACAGCAGCTGTGGCAAGCTTGGGATGAGCCACGGCGATGTTTTCCAGCTCGACCGAGCTGATCCATTCGCCACCCGATTTGATGATGTCCTTGGACCGGTCCCTGATCGTCATGTAACCATCTGGGTCCAGTGTCGCCACATCTCCGGTGGCAAACCACCCATCCTGCAACAGCGCCTGGTCCTGCATCAGGAAGTAGCTGTCCAACACCCATGGGCCACGCACCAGAAGATCGCCCTGGGTGACACCATCATGCGGCAGTTCCTTGCCATCATCATCGACGATTTTCAGCTCGACCCCGTAAGGCGGTCGCCCCTGGCTTTCGCGCAGCTTATGTTGTTGATCGATTGGCAGATCCCGGTGTTTGGCCATCGGGGTATTTGCTGTGCCCAGCGGGCTCATCTCGCTCATGCCCCAGGCGTGAACGGTATCGACACCATAAGTGTCGCGGAAGGTTTCGATCATTGACGGCGGACAGGCCGCGCCGCCAATCACGGTGCGTTCCAAACTGGTCAATTCGCTACCGGATTGAGCCGCCTGCGCCAGCAATCCCTGCCAGATCGTGGGGACTCCCATGGCTAATGTCACGCCATAGGTGTCGATCAGCTTGACCAGAGACGCGCCATCCAAGCCCGGCCCCGGCAGGACCATTCTGGATCCCGACATCGCGCAGGCATAAGGGGAACCCCAAGCATTGACATGGAACATCGGCACAACCGGCATCACCACATCCATGGCCGAATAGCCGATCACGTCCCGCGTGTTCGATCCAAAGCTGTGCAGCACAGTTGACCGGTGCGAATACAGAACCCCCTTTGGGTTGCCGGTGGTGCCCGACGTATAGCAAAGGCTGGACGCCGTGTTTTCGTCAAAGCTGGGCCAGGCATAGCCTGCATCGCCGGTTTCGATCAGTTCGTCATAGAACGCGACCCCATCGATCTGGGCCAGCGCCTCGTCGTTGCGCGGCCCCATCAGGACAAAATGGCGAACCTCGGTCAACGATGGCTTTAGCGCAGCAACCAATGGAATGAAGGTGGCATCAAAGAACAGAACCCGGTCTTGCGCGTGGTTGATGATATAGGTCAGCTGCTCGGGGAACAGGCGCGGGTTGATCGTGTGGCACACATATCCGGCGCCCGAGGTGCCGTAGTAGATTTCAAGATGGCGGCGGTTGTTCCAAGCCAGCGTTCCGATGCGGTCCTGCGGCTTTAGCCCCAGCTTGCCCAGCGCCGAGGCCAGTTTACGCGCATTGGTGGCCACCTCAGACCAACTGGTCTGCGTTACGGTTCCATCCGTTTCGACCGAGTGTATCTCGGTCTGGCCATGATAGCGTTCGGCGTGTTCGATCAGCGACGAGATCAGCAAAGGCTGCGTCATCATCTGTCCCAGCATGGACGTCCTCCCCATTTCTCGGCTTAGCCTTTGCGGCCGTTGCCGTGTCATCGAAACCTAGGGGCAATGCCCCATGGGTCAATTCCATTCTCCTCAGGAGGAACCCTGCCAAGCATTTAATTGTCTGACAATATCAGAATGCAGCCTGCCCTAAGGGCAAGCCATTAGATTCTGCGCTAGTCTCGGTGTTTCAACGCGTAAGCAACCAGCGCCGTAGTCGAGCCATCCTTGCCTTCTGCGCTTTCCTCACCATCCACGATAGGACCCAGTGAGGTTGCCAGTTCTTTGCCCAGCTCAACACCCCATTGATCGAAAGAGTTGATACCCAGAAGGACGCCTTCGACAAAGACACGATGTTCATAGAGCGCGATAATCTGCCCCAGCACAAAGGGGGTCAGTTTCGGGTAGATCAAGGTGGTCGACGGCCGATTGCCAGCAAACACGCGATGGCGGGCCTGACGATCCAGCTCATCCCCCTCAAAACCCTTTTCGGCCATTCGTGCGCGGGCTTCCTCCAGCGACCGGCCACGCATCAGCGCCTCGGACTGGGCCAGGCAATTGGCCAGCAACAGCCGGTGATGATGGGCCAGTTCTGGTTCATGCCCCTCGGCCCCCACCATGAACTCACAGGGGATGACATCCGTGCCCTGATGGATCAGCTGGTAGAACGCGTGCTGACCATTGGTGCCGGGTTCGCCCCAGACAACCGGGCCCGATGGTAAGGTCAGAGACGCGCCATCCATCGCCACGGATTTCCCGTTCGATTCCATCTCAAGCTGTTGGAAATAGGCTGGCAGACGCAGCAGGCGCTGATCATAGGGCAGAACGGCGCGGCTGGCATAGCCCAGAACCTGGCGGTGCCAAATGCCGACAAGGGCCAGCATTACGGGCATGTTCTCGGCCCAGTCGGCCGATCGGAAATGCAAGTCCATAGCCTGCCCGCCGCGCAAGAACGCGTCAAACGCGTTCGAGCCCACCGCGATCATCACCGGCAGACCCACCGGCCCCCAGACAGAATAGCGCCCGCCGACCCAATCGGCGAAGCCAAAGACACGGTCCGCCGGGATACCAAATTCTTGGGTCTTGTCCAAAGCGCTGGACACGGCGGCAAATTGTTTTGCCGGGTCGCCCCCACCGTCGCTCATCCATGCCCGCGCGGTGCGTGCGTTGGTCATGGTTTCGATGGTCGTAAAGGTCTTGGAGGCCACGATGACCAAGGTCCGTGTCGGATCAAGCTGCCGCAGCGTATCCGCGATATGCGCCCCATCCACATTCGAGACATAGTGAACCCGCGGCCCGTCATGATAGGGTGACAGCGCATGTGTCGCCATCACCGGCCCCAGATCGGACCCGCCGATACCGATATTCACCACATCCGTGAAGCTGCCGCCTACCCCCGCTATAGCCCCTCCGCGAATTTCTTCGGCAAAGACACGCATGCGCTGCAAGGTTGCCAGCACATCTGGCATGACGTCTTGCCCATCGATCTGCACAGCGCCGCCATCCAGATTGCGCAAAGCCGTGTGAAGAACAGCCCGCCCCTCGGTTTCGTTGATTTTCTCACCCGAAAACATGGCAGCGCGCCGCTCGGCCAAATTGGCCTCGTCGCACAGTCGGATCAGGCCGTCGCGCATATCAGCGTCGATCCGGGTTTTAGAATAGTCAAAGACCATATCCCCAGCTGAGGCCGAGAAGTTTTGTGCCCTGTCCGGGTCAGCCGCAAACAAATCCACGATGCGGTCGGTCTGCGCAGTAGCCAGCGCTTTGAGATTGCTCAGGTCCATCTCACTCACTCCGCCCAATGCACGGTCATACCACTCAGCACTGCCGCGATTGGTGCTTCTTCCGGTGGTAGAGCCATAGCACGCTCCAATGCGTCACGCTTGGCTGCCCCGAAAATGATCAGGTGCTTGGATAAAGCCCCATCCAGAACCGGCCCCGTCAGTGTAATACGCGGCTCGGGTTGAACCTGAGTGCGGGCCACGGCGAGCGTAGGAGCATGGCTGTCGAGGGCCGCCTCCAGCCCTTCCATACCCGGAAACAGGGATGCTGTGTGCATGTCTTCTCCCATACCCAATACCAGAACCGACAGCGGCAGAACCGGTGCGATCAGAGATTCTATTTCTGGCAACGCCGTCTCAGGCGCGGTCCCCGGAACATAAAGCGGGATGTATTGCGCCGCTGACGCACGATTGGTCAGCAACCGCTGTCGGATCAGGCGTTCATTCGAACGCTCGCTGTCGGCAGGAACGCAGCGTTCATCGGTGGGCATGACACGCACGCGATCCCATTCCAGATCAGCCGCGCAGAGAACATCGAACACTGGGCCCGGAGTTGTCCCCCCCGGAACCGCCAGCGCGATGGTTTCATTGTGCAGCAATGCGGCTTCAAGCTCTCCGGCCAGCATATTTGCGACATCGATGGCCAGCATGTCCCGATCGGCATAATCCTGAATATTCATGGCTTTATTCCTTGCCAGCGGCGACCATCACGTTTCATCAGCAGCTCGGCGTCGCCGGGGCCTGTGCTGCCGCTGTCATAGGGTTTGGGCACGTCACCGCGCGCCTGCCAGCCGTCGATGATCGGATCGGTCCAGGCCCAGGCGGCCTCGACCTCATCGCCGCGCATGAACAGGGTCTGGTTGCCCCGGATCACGTCCATCACCAAGCGTTCATAGGCGTCGGGTGGGTCCTGGTTTTCAGGTCCCAGCGCATCGGCAAAGCTCATATCCAGCGGCACGTCGATCAGGCGCATACCGCCCGGCCCCGGTTCCTTAATCGTTACCTTCAGCGTGATGCCTTCGTTCGGTTGCAACCGGATAGACAAGGCATTTGCGTGCCGTCCCGCAGCCTCACCAAAGATCGAATGCGGCGCATCCTTGAACTGCACATTGATGACCGAGGATCGCGCGACCAGCCGCTTGCCGGTACGCAGATAAAACGGAGTGCCAGCCCACCGCCAATTGCTGACATGCGCTTTCAAAGCCACATAGCTTTCAGTTGTCGAACGGGGATTGTTCACCACCTCACGATAGCCCGGCTCTCCCTCGCCCGTTGCAAATTGGCCCCGCACGATGTGATGCGGCTCGACCGGATCAAGCGCACGAATGACTTTCAGCTTTTCATCGCGCACCGCATCGGGGTCGAACTTGGCAGGCGGTTCCATGGCGATCAGGCAGAGCAACTGCATCAGGTGATTCTGCATCATATCCCGCATAGCCCCGGCACGTTCGTAATACTCCTCGCGCCCATCCACGCCGACCGTTTCGGCAACGGTGATCTGGATGTGATCGACATATTGGCTGTTCCAGAGCGGCTCGAACAGCATATTGCCAAAGCGCACGGCCATCAGGTTCTGGACTGTTTCTTTGCCCAGATAGTGATCGATCCGGTAGATTTGCCCCTCGTCAAAATGTGCCGCCAGGGTTGAATTCAGACCGCGCGCGCTGTGAAGGTCATGGCCAAACGGTTTCTCGACGACGATCCGCGTCTGGTCTGAAACCATGCCATGCGATCTGATCTGATCGGCCAAAGGCCCAAACAGGCGCGGACCAACCGAGAAATAGAACGCACGTATACGGTCCTTGGTCAGCCGCCCCGTCAGTTCAGGCCATCCCTCTGCCGACATTGCGTCCAGCGCGACGTAATCCAACCGTTGCAGAAACCCGTCTAGCGCTTCAGTGTTCTCAGCCCGCCTGGGCGCGTCTCGTCGCAGCGACTCCGCCACGATCTGGCGAAATGCATCCGTCGTCAGATCGGACCGCGCCGCGCCAATGATCTGTGCGTCCTCTGGCCATTGGCCTGCACAAAACCGGTGAAACAGGGCTGGCAAAATCTTGCGCTGCGCCAAATCACCAGTGCCGCCGAAAATGACCAGATCAAATGGGTCAACAGGAATGACACGAGAAACCATGGCTTGTCCTTATCCTGCCCCCATCGACATGTCCAATGTTAGCGCAATCATTTTCGAACCTTTTGGCGGGAAAACTCTCATTCATCAAAACTCTGTCAGAACGCCATCAGACCCTTACCATAGCGACAACAAACAGATAAATCATTCAAACGACTTCAAAGAACCGGATGTGGGAATGAAAGACAACGCCCCTCAGCTTGCCAATATCGGTAAGTTTCAAGACAGATTGGTGACGGCAGACGGACAGACCCGCGCGTCAGTTGCCCTGTCAAACCCGCAGACCCTGTGGTTCAATACCGGTACGCTGTGCAATATCGAATGCGTGAACTGCTATATCGCAAGCAGCCCCACCAATGATGCGCTGGTCTATATCACAGCCGCCGAAGTCACCGACTATCTGGACCAGATCGAACAGCGCAACTGGCCGGTCAAAGAGATCGCGTTCACCGGCGGTGAGCCCTTTATGAATCCCGAGATGATCGAGATCACCCGCGCCGCGTTGGCTCGTGGGTATGAAGTGCTGATCTTGACAAATGCGATGCTACCGATGATGCGCCGCAAGATGCGCGAGGGTTTGTTGGAGCTTCAGCGTGATTATGCTGCAAAGCTGACCCTGCGCATTTCGGTCGATCATTATCGGCCCGAACTGCACGACGAAGAACGCGGCAAAGGCAGCTTTGCCAAGACGCTGACAGGGATGGAATGGCTGCGCGATCACGGCTTTAACATAGCCGTGGCAGGGCGCACCGTCTGGGGTGACAGCGATGCGGACAGCCGCGCGGGCTATGCTGCATTTTTCGACGCTCACGGATTTGATATCGATGCAAACGACCCCGCGCAGACCGTTCTGTTCCCGGAAATGGACGAAACGGTTGAGGTTCCTGAAATCACCACCGCCTGCTGGGGCATTTTGAACAAATCCCCCGACGCGGTTATGTGTGCCAGCGCGCGCATGGTGGTGAAACGCAAAGGCGCCGAGCGTCCGGCCGTTCTAGCCTGCACCTTGCTACCCTATTCGCCTGAGTTCGAGCTGGGTGAAACACTGGCCGAGGCCGAGGCAGATGTGCATTTGAACCACCCCCACTGCGCAAAGTTCTGCGTCTTGGGCGGGGCCAGCTGTTCGGGTTAACCTGCGCGCTTCGTTCATTCCAACCAAGACTTACCAAACACCAAAACAAGCAGGGGGCGTTGTCAGCGCCCAACTACTTCGCCTATCGAAGGAAAGAACGGGCGCCTCAGATCCCCCTCAGTGTGCAATTGTTGAATTTCAATCTTGCGCAAGACTTCATCGACCATTTTGTAGTCATCAGCAATGATGCTCCGCATGTACTTTTCGAACAGTTTCTTATCAATGTCCTTTGATACATAAAGATCGCAGATCAAATCATAGAAATTGAACACTTCAACCAAGTTCAACCTCAATTGACGCATTGCATCTGTGTCCGACGCGGCGAAACTAGCCAGATTGGGATTTGGTTCACTCAATGCATCCTGAAATGATATGCGCTTTTTCGTAAACTCTTCACATAGCATCTCACGCAACATTTGAATGGTGAGTATGCGCCTATCCCTAGCATTTGCGAAAGAAAAGCCCGCATACGCACCTATAAGCGCGCCCATTAGCGCACAGAATACATTCAACGACACCGTTTCCAATAGTCCCATAAAAAACCTCGCTTCATCTGAAATTCTGGAAAGTTTGCTTGAACTCAAAATAGTTCACATCGCTACACTTGCTGAACGTGAAGGGCATTGCGCACAACATCCTGCACCTGATATAAACCAATAGACAAAATGTAGTCAAAATAAATAAGACAGGCAGCCTACGTGAGCGATACGCCAGAAATCCCTGAAAACATGGACGAAACCCCGCCCGAGCGCCCTGTCTATGACGGCCCGACGGTCTCCATCGAATCCGAGATGCGCACGTCCTATCTGGACTATGCGATGTCGGTCATTGTGTCCCGCGCGATCCCCGATCTGCGCGACGGGTTGAAACCGGTGCATCGGCGCATCCTCTATGCGATGCATGAGACCGGAAATACCCACGACAAAGCGTACCGCAAATCGGCCCGTCCGGTGGGTGATGTGATGGGTAAGTACCACCCGCATGGAGACTCGGCGATCTATGACGCTCTGGTGCGGATGGCGCAGGATTTCTCGATGTCACTGCCGTTATTGGACGGTCAAGGTAACTTTGGCTCGATGGACGGCGATAACCCGGCGGCGATGCGTTACACCGAAGTGCGGATGGACAAACCCGCCGCGTCCCTGCTGGCTGATATCGAAAAAGAGACGGTCGATTTTCAGGACAACTATGACGGCAAGGACCGGGAACCAACGGTTCTGCCCGCGCGTTTCCCGAATATGCTGGTCAATGGCGCTGGCGGCATTGCCGTGGGTATGGCAACCAACATCCCACCGCACAACTTGGGCGAAGTGGTCGACGCCACTTTGGCGCTGATCGACGATCCCGATCTGACATCCGAACAGCTGATCGAATACGTCCCGGGCCCCGATTTCCCGACCGGCGGCGTGATGTTGGGCCGGTCCGGCGCGCGCAAGGCCTATCTGGAAGGTCGCGGCAGCGTCATCATCCGCGCCAAGACGCGTACGGAAGAAATCCGCAAGGATCGATACGCCATTATCGTGGATGAGATCCCCTATCAGGTGAACAAAGCCTCGATGATCGAAAAAATCGCCGAAGCGGTGCGTGAGAAACGCATCGAAGGCGTATCGCATGTGCAGGATGAATCCGACCGCAACGGCGTGCGCGTTGTTGTTGAACTGAAGCGTGACGCGACGCCCGAGGTTGTGCTGAACCAGCTCTATCGCTTCTCGCCGATGCAGACGTCCTTTGGCTGCAACATGCTAGCCTTGAATGGCGGTCGGCCCGAGCAGTTGACCCTGAGACGCTTCCTGACCTCGTTCATCGACTTCCGAGAGGATGTTGTAGCGCGCCGCACCGCCTATGACCTGCGCAAAGCGCGCGAGCGCAGCCATATTCTGTGTGGTCTGGCCGTTGCGGTCTCAAACGTGGACGAAGTGGTTGCCACGATCCGGTCCTCAGCCGACGCCGCCGAGGCGCGCGAGAAACTGATGACCCGCCGTTGGCCCGCATCCGAGATCGAAGGCTATCTGCGCCTGATCGACGATCCGCTGTCCAAAATGAATGACGATGGCACCTATAACCTGACCGAGATTCAGGCCCGCGCGATCCTCGAGTTGCGCCTGCAGCGCCTGACCCAGCTGGGCGTCAAAGAGGTCACGGACGAGTTGGAGGAACTGGCCGCCAAGATCAAGGAATACCTGGATATTCTGTCCTCGCGCGAACGGATCATGTCGATCATCGGCGACGAGCTGCGCAGCGTTCGCGAGCAATTCGCTGTGCCGCGCCGCACCGAGATCGTCGACTGGTCCGGTGACATGGAAGATGAGGACCTGATTGAACGCGAGGATATGGTCGTGACGGTCACCTCGGGCGGCTACATTAAGCGCACGCCGCTGGCCGATTTCCGGGCGCAGAAGCGTGGTGGCAAAGGCCTGTCGGGTATGCAGACCAAGGAAGAGGATGTAGTCACCAACCTCTTCGTGGCGAACACCCATACACAGCTGTTGTTCTTCACCACCGACGGGATGGTCTACAAGCTCAAGACCTGGCGCCTGCCGCAATCCAGCCGGACCGGCAAGGGCAAAGCGATCGTCAACATCCTGCCAATCCCAACCGGGGTTTCCATTGCGGCGATCATGCCTGTGGATGTCCCGGATGAAGAATGGGAAAACCTGCAGATCGTCTTCGCCACCAGCGCCGGTGACGTGCGCCGCAATGCGCTAAGCGATTTCACCAATGTCAAACGCAACGGCAAGATCGCCATGGACCTGCCCGAAGGCGTGGAACTAGTGAATGCGCGCATCTGTTCCGAAGATGACGACGTCATGCTGGTCACAAATTCGGGCCGTGCGATCCGGTTCCAGACCACCGATGTGCGCGTCTTCAAGGGCCGTAAATCGACCGGTGTGCGCGGCATTAAGCTATCCAATGGCGACCGGGTTGTTTCAATGTCGGTGATCCGTCACTTCGAGGCCACGTCGGACGAGCGCGCCGCGTATCTCAAAATGCGACGCCTGATGGCCGGGGTGACGGATGAGACCGAAAGCGATGAAGACGAAGGTAATGCCGACAGTGTCCTGCCCCAGGAACGTTATGCCGAGATGTCGGCCGCTGAAAACCTGATCCTGACCATTACTACTGGCGGCGCGGGCAAGCTGAGCTCCAGCCACGACTACCCGGTGCGTGGACGTGGCGGCATGGGTGTCGCCGCGATGGACAAGGCCATGCGGGGCGGTGAACTTGTTGCCTCCTTCCCTGTTGAGATCGACGATCAGATCATGCTGGCCACCTCGAAGGGCCAATCAATCCGGGTGCCGGTTGATGGTATTTCCTTCCGCTCCCGAAGCGCAGGTGGTGTGCGGGTGTTCAACACCGGCAAAGGTGAAGAGGTTGTTTCCGTGGCCTGGATCGCCGATCAGGGGGATGAAGAGGCCGAGGAATAGCCCTCACATTCCACAACAAAACTGAAACAAAACGTCCGCAATGCGGGCGTTTTGTCGTTTCGGATCACGTTATTGGCATCGAAACGGCCCGTTAACTTGCCCGAAACTCTGCTGCTGCTTAACTTTTTCCCATGTGGTCCTTCGCACATATCCGCCCCGCCTATAGCCGAGCCGAGCGCTTGAGTGACGGGGTGGTTCATGTTCTGGGCATATGCGCCGCGGCCATCGGCGTGCCTCTATTGATCACCATGACCGTGCTTTATCGGTATGATCCGGCGGCGGTTGTTGGCGTTTCGATCTATGGCGTTACGCTTATCCTGATGCTCAGCTTGTCCGCCTTGTACAACATGATCGAAAGCGATGATTGGACCGAGCTTCTGCGCCGCCTTGATCATTCGGGGATTTATGTAAAAATTGCAGGCACCTATACGCCGTTCCTATTGCTATCTGGTACGCAGGCGACCGGGCTTTTGCTGGGCTTGTGGTCTTCGGCCACTTTGGGGTCGGTTCTCAAGATGCTCGACCCAAACCGCTTCCGCTGGTTCGGCCTAGCCCTGTATCTGATGATGGGTTGGGCCGCTGTTTGGGCCGGGCAATCCATGCTGGCAGAGCTTTCGCCCACCGTTCTGGTGCTGATGATCGCCGGAGGGTTGGTGTATACCGCTGGCGTGGTGTTCTACCTGTCCGACTGGATGGCCTATCACAACACGATCTGGCATGTCTTTGTGCTGGTGGGCAGTGTCTTGTTCTTCGCCGCCGTTGCCGCGCGGATCCAGTTGATGCCTGCCGTCTAGCGCGTGCGGTTTGCCGTCAACAGATCCTCGACCGCCCAAAGCCGATCCTGCCCCCACAGGCTTTGCCCATCGACGCAAAAGCTGGGAACGCCCCACAGGCCAACCTCTTGCAGGCGGTGTTGATTTGCCTCCACCCGACCGCGCCAATCCTGCGCGTTTAGCAAGGGCCGCGCGACGCTCCATTCCAGACCTGCGCTGGTCACGATCCGCTCCATCCCTTTGTCGGTCGCAGCATCCACGCCTTGCGACCAGACGGACCGCATGAAGGCCGTGCAATATGGTGCCAATTTGCCTTGATCGTCGGCATAGTCGAACAGCGCATAGCCGCGTTCGACCCCGGCCCCCAACGGATCGCAAATCCGGCCAAACGGGATGCCCAGGCGCCGCGCCTCGCGCGTGCAATCCCTTAGAATGTAACGCGATTTGGCTTTGGGAACCGGCAATCCACGCATAAGCATAGGCAGCACCGGCTTAAGTACCAGCCGGGCGTTGTGCCGCTTGCCAAGATTAACGGCTCGATCGAAGGCCAGATAGGAATAGGGACTGCGGAACGAGAAAAAGAACTCCAGCTCTTGTGCATCACCTGCAAGAGGCTGATCCGTGGGATCAGAAACCGGAACGATCAAAGGGTCCCCGCCCAACCCTGCCCGCTGCAACCGCTGTTCCAGATAATAGAGACGGTCGATCCCCCAATACCATTCGCCGCCATAGAAGAATGTGCCACCCAGATAATGCCCCTTTGACGCCAAGGCTCGATCCCCTGCAGCCATCGCGTGGGTCGGGTCCGCGCCCGGTTCGTCCGGCAGCGCGCGACCGGTCCAGAGGGCCGCAGAAACGTCGCTCAATCGATCAGTCCAATCCGGGGTGTCAATCGCGGCTGCGAACAGACGATTGGCCTTCTGTATCCTTTCGATGGAGGGCTTCACAGGCGCGTTCAACCCATGTTTCAACGCCAATCGGGTCGCATCAACCATAGCGTTTTTCTGATAAGATTCGGGTTCGGGCACAGCTTCGGATGGTGGGCCCGAGATGAGGTGCGGACACAACATAACCCCATACTTTGCCTGAAATGCGGGCAGGATTTGCGCGGTCAGCGTACAATAAGGATCAGCGCCATCATGGAAGTAATGCACCACATGATCTGCACCACACAGGCGGCGGCGCAGATCATGCACCCGCCTGCGAGCGTTCAGCAATTGATCACTTGTGATGGCCGCTGCCAGATAGGATTTCAGATTTGTTTTCAGGGACAAGCGGCTCTCCGTCGGGTATGGTGCCGCCTACTCTACCGATCCAGACATCAAACGCCACGTTGCCGCACGACAACGTGACGACAACCTGTCAAAGACCGTAGAGCGCCCCGAATTTCTGCTCCAGATAGTCCAACAACGGACCCGGCCCAGGTTCGATCCCGCTGGCTTGCCGAATGATGTCGCGCGGCGCATAGAGACCGCCGTGGCGCTGAACCGTTTCGCGCAGCCATCCGGTTGCCTGCGATGTGTCACCTTCGGCCAGCTGGGCCTCCAGTTCCGGCACCGCCTTCTGAAGGGCTTGATAGAGGCACCCGGCATAGACATTGCCCAAGGAATAGGTCGGGAAATAACCAAACAAACCCACTGACCAATGCACATCCTGCAAACACCCGTTCGAAGGCTTGTCGACCGCATAGCCGAAATCAGCCTTGAACCGGTCATTCCACGCGGCCTCAAGATCGCTGACTTGCAGATCACCCGCCATCAGAGCACGCTCCAGATCAAAGCGCAGCATGATGTGCAGGTTGTACTGCACCTCATCCGCCTCGGTGCGGATGTAGCCGTTGTGGACGCGGTTGACGGTGGCATAGAACGCGTCTGCATCGGCGATGCCAAAGTCACCAAACGCATCTTTCATCTGGCCAAACAACCATCCGGCGAAGGCACGTGACCGGCCCAACTGGTTCTCATAAATCCGGCTTTGGCTTTCGTGCACACCCATCGACACGCCCTGACCCAGCGGTGTCAGCAGATAGTCGCGGTCAATTCCTTGTTCATAGGCCGCGTGGCCGACCTCGTGAATGGTCGAATAGAGGCAATTGAACGGGTCGGCTTCGCTGGTGCGGGTGGTGATCCGCACATCCAGCCCGCTGCCCGAGCTGAACGGATGTACCGCCTTGTCCACACGGCCATTGTTCAGGTCATACCCAAAGGCAACCGCCAGCTTTTCGGTAAGCTGCATTTGAATGCGCTCATCGAAGTGACCGGTCAATTCCGCGGGCTGTGGGCGTGCAAGCACCGCAGCGCGCAGAGCCACCAGACGCGGGCGCATTTCATCAAAGATCGCGGCGATCTGAGCACCTGTGGTATAGGGCTCATAATCCTCGACCATGGCATCATAGACATCACCGCCCTGCGCCAGCGCTTCACCTTCTTGCCGCTTTAGCCCAACCACCTCTTCCAGCACGGGAAGGAAGGCCGAGACATCTTCGTCCGCCCGCGCCTGCGCCCATTTGCCCTGGGCTGCAGAGGTCACGCGGGCAATTGCAGTTGCCAGATCGGCCGGTACTTTGACCGTCCGTTCATAAGCTCGGCGAATTTCGCGCAGCTGTGCCTTGCCTGCCTCATCCTGAGGGGCGGCCTGATCCAGCCAATCCGCCACACGCGGGTCAGACCGGCGGGCATGCAGCACAGCCTCGATCGCGGCCATCTCCTCGGCCCGTTGAGCGGCAGCGCCACGTGGCATCATCGTTTCCTGATCCCAGCCCAACCGCCCTGCGATCTGAGCTAAGGCCGAGGTTTCACGCTGAAAGGCCATCAGGTCATTGAATGCGGTCATGGTATCAAACTCCGCGCACTGAAGTTGCAATTGGGTAGGCCGCCAGGAAGCGCGCGCGCAGGATCAGGGTCCAGACGACAACGGCCATAAACTGGTGGAAAATGGCAATCTGCCAGGGTGCTGCGTAAAGGACCGTGACGATGCCGACCACCACCTGCAGCGACAGGGCCGCAAAGGCTGCATTGAAAGCAAAACGGGTCTGCGGATGGGCGCTGGTCTGCCCGCGACGCCAGACGATGATGGCGAAGATGAACAGCAGATATCCCGCACAACGGTGGATGAACTGCACCAGACCGGGGCTTTCGAAGAAGTTGCGCCACATCGGTTCCAGCATGGTCGCATCTGGCGGCAAAAGCTGCCCACCGATCAGGGGCCAGTCGGTGTAGGACCGTCCGGCGTCGATCCCGGCGACCAGCGCACCGATGAGAATCTGCAAAAAAGCGAAATGCAGCAAGCCGGTCGAGAGCGAGAACAGTTTCGCTTCTTTCGCGCGGCGGGCCTGCATCAGGTCGCGCTCATCCCGGCCCAATTCAAAGATATACCACGCGAGGAACCCAAGGATCACGAAGGCTAAGCCGAGATGTGTCGCAAGGCGATAGCTTGCAACGGCCGTCATCCCCTCGCCCTGCGTCACGCCCGAGGCGACCATCCACCAGCCGACCGCACCCTGAACGCCGCCCAAGGCGCCGGGGATTAGCAGCTTCATGGTCCAACCCGTGGGGATTTTGCGAGCAGCAAGGAAGCCAAAAAAGCCAATCGCCCAGACCAGACCGATCACGCGGCCCAATTGGCGGTGGCCCCATTCCCACCAGTAGATGAATTTGAAATCAGTCAGCTCCATCCACTGGTTCTGAATGCGCCACTGGTCGATTTCCTTGTACTTGTCGAATTCGGATTGCCAGTCAGCCTCGGTCATCGGCGGAATGGCCCCGGTGATCGGACGCCATTCGGTGATCGACAGCCCGCTATCCGTCAGACGGGTCAGGCCGCCCACGGCGATCATCACAACAACCAGAGCGAACAAGATCATCAGCCACGCCCGGATCGCCTTGCGTGCCCCGCCTCTGCCCTTGTCGATCATACCGGGTTGAACGGCTTGTTGTTTTTCGCTGTCTGAGACGTCTTCGAAGATGCTGCGCTTGGCGCTCATGCTGTCCTCATAAGTCCTGGATTTTGTCGCAAGCTAGGGCCAGTGAGGTGTAAGGTCCAGCCTTACCCTTTGTCTTTCCAACGGACCATCTGACGCATGACACCGTGCAACATCTGCACATCCGCCCGTGTCATCCGCATCCGCGACCACAGGTTGCGCAGATTGGTCTTCATGCCTTCAGCCTTTTCGGGCGGATAGAAAAAGCCTGCCTCCTCCAGCCGATCCTCGTAGTGTTCAACCAGCTTCTCGACCTCGATCCCCGTGGCCCAGTCGCCCTTGCCCAGATCGGTGGCCTCATGCACCACATCACCGGTCTGGCGCATCCACTCATAGGCGGTCAGCAAGACGCATTGGCCCAGGTTCAGCGAGGCATATTCTGGATTTACGGGAACCGAGATGATCGCGTTGGCTTTGGCGATGTCTTCATTTTCCAGCCCAGCGCGCTCGGGCCCAAACAAAACGGCGACCTTTTCGCCTGCCGCCACCTTCTCCGCCGCGATCTGCATGGCGCGTTCCGGGCTGTAGACCGGCTTGGTTAGCCCGCGTTGCCGCGCCGTCGTCGCAAAGACAAATGTGGTGTCAGACAGCGACCCCGCCAGATCATCAAACAACTGCGCCTCATCCAGCAGTCGCCCCGCCCCACTGGACATTGCCACCGCCTTCGGGTTCGGCCACCCGTCGCGCGGCGCGACGATCCGCATCCGGTCCAACCCGAAATTCCACATCGCCCGCGCGGCGGCACCGATGTTTTCCCCCATCTGCGGGCGCACAAGCACGAAAGAAGGCTGAGAGGTATCGCTGGGCATGGCTGTCTCCAAAAACTTCCGCACGCTCTAATCCGCCAGCCTTAGTAGGGCAACCCGATCCGCTTCATCCATTCGTAAATACCCGCTCGGCGGTCATATAAGTTTGCTTCCCTGCCGCAATCCGCTAAACCGCGCCAGGACCTGAATACCGAAGGACGCGCACATGGACACCCCAGAGCAGCCGCAGATTTACCTGATCACGCCCCCGACCATCACGCTCAGCGCCTTTCCGGACCAATTGGCGCGGGTGCTCGACGGGTCCGAGATTGCGTGCATTCGCCTCGCTCTGGCCGGGAGTGATGAGGATACCATTGCGCGCGCCGCTGATGCCTGCCGCGAGGTAGCCCATGCGCGCGATGTGGCGATTGTGATGTCTAACCATGTTCTGTTGGCGCAGCGGCTTGGGCTGGATGGCGTGCATCTGGATGACGGGGCACGGTCGGTGCGCGCCGCGCGCAAGGAACTAGGTGTCGATGCCATCGTTGGCAGTTTCTGCGGGGCCTCCAGCCATGACGGCATGACCGCAGGTGAGGCAGGCGTCGACTATGTCGCCTTCGGCCCAGTGGGCACCTCTTCCCTAGGTGACGGTACGTTGGCAGAAAACGACCTGTTTCAATGGTGGTCTGAAATGATCGAAGTTCCGGTGGTGGCCGAGGGCGGCCTGACCCCCGACCTGATCCGCAGCCTGTCCCCCTGCACAGATTTCTTTGGCATCGGCAATGAAATCTGGTCTGCCGAGGACCCGGTGGCGGCGCTGAACGCTCTGCTAGAGAGTATGGTTAGCTAAGCAAGAAAGGCTCGATCATCCAATATACGCCCAGACCGGCAACCAGGATCGAGCCCAACACCGAGATGCGACCGCGCAGACGATGGGATCCGCCCGCGATTACTGTGACAACACCCAACACGGCAGCAGCAGCCGCTGACAGGACCGCCAGATAGCCAATCGCATACCCCAAAAGCGCCGGCGGCAGGTGATCCGGCGGCGCACCGATCGCACCAAGCGATTGGCTTAGGGCATTGCCCAACAGCAGGCCAATGGCAAACACCGCCAACAGGCGAAACACATGAATACCGCGCAGGATCAGATTCCAAAGCGCCAGCACCACAACTGCTGCCGTCAACGACATCGTCGTAACAACGGACGACAGCACCAATGCTCCGTAAGCTGACAACGCCAGCCCAAAAACCGCGCCTAGGGACAAAAAGACCAATTGTAGGACCAGTGACCTTGGGATCAGCGACAGAAAGACCAAAGCTAGGGCCAACGCAAATACACGCATACCGTCCGTTACGATCTGCTCCGCCCCTTTGACCAGAAACACCTGTATCGTTTGTTGTCCGCTCAGCGCCGCGCCACCTTGCAGCGGGATCAGCGGGCTGGTCTCTCCGGCCATCAGGTAGCCGGTATAGGGTGCCTCGACACGCTGCTGTTTGATCACAACGGGGCCGTGACCGGAAGGCCAGGTCAGCCGCAGCGCCGATGCCCCCTCGGGCAAGGGTGCCGTCAGCAAAAGCTTTGAGAGACGGGGCTTGTCCGGATCCCCTACCACCGGGATGCGCACGCCTTCATAGGAAAGGCGAACCGGGCCATCGATCTCAACCTGCAAGGAGGCCGCCCAGCCATCAACAAAGCCGCGCACCTCGGCCTCCAACTCGGATGAGACCAGCCGGCGCAGTTCGCGGTAACGCGCACTGCCCGCAACATCCGGTTGCGTGTCGGGGTCGAGCCCGGCCAGAAACATCTCGGCATTCAGGCTGATCTCGATCAGCAGGCTATCTGCTTTGGTCCAGAATTCGACAATGCTCGGCGGATGCGTTTGCGCCTTAAGCGGCGCAGCAAACAAGGTCAAAACGACCGGCAATATCAGGATAAGGCGGACCAACCCGCTCATGCGTGACACTCTGCGAATAAAATCAAATCAGAAACCATATGCGGCAAGTTTCCCGCCGAACGCGTCGGATCGCAAGCCCGAACAGTTGAGCGCGTGGCTTTATCTGCGAGCACCCTCTTGCACGCCCCCCGGTGCTGCGGCATGACAGCAGCATGACTCAGAACAGCGAAATCCTGTGTATCGGTTCTGTCCTGTGGGACGTGATCGGGCGATCCGCCAGCGCCATGCGACAAGGATCGGACGTGCCAGGCCGGATCACGCGTTTGCCCGGTGGCGTTGCGATGAACATCGCCATGACGCTGGTGCGCTTTGGCATGACCCCGACCCTGCTGACCGCGATTGGCCGCGACCCCGAAGGTGACGAATTGGCAAACGCCTGCGCACGGCTGGGTATGGTGACCGAACATATCTACCGCTCGCAAGACCTGCCCACTGACCGCTACATGGCGGTCGAAGGGGCGAATGGTTTAATTGCTGCCATCGCCGATGCACATTCGCTTGAGGCGGCCGGGGCCAAAATCCTGCGCCCGTTGATGAACGGTCCCTTGGGGTACGAAAACGCCCCCTTTGAAGGCCCGATTGCGCTGGATGGAAACCTGACACTGAACCTGCTGGAAGAAATCGCGCAGAGCCCGGCCTTTGCCAAGGCAGACCTGCGAGTCGCGCCTGCTTCGCCTGGCAAGGCCGAACGCCTGCTACCTTTCCTGAAACACGCCCGTGCGACGCTATACGTGAATCTGGAAGAGGCTGGGTTGCTCTGCCAACGCGAGTTCACCGATTCCGAATCCGCCGCCAAAGGCCTGCTGGATCGCGGTGCGCTGCGGGTCCTAGTCACCGATGGCGGCAGTTCCGCGACTGTGGGATCAGCAACAGGCGTTCTGACCCAGACACCCCCATCCGTTCTGGTGACCCGCGTTACCGGCGCGGGCGACACTTTCATGGCGGCCCATATCGCCTCAGAATCAAACGGTGCAGATGAGCAGTCGGCCCTGACCCGTGCTCTGAACGCGGCCGCAACCTACGTATCTGGAGAAACTCCCCTGTGATCAACATCCACTATTCCACCGAGGTCCGCGCCGCCAAGGACGCAGGTCAACCCATCGTGGCGCTGGAAAGCACCATCATCACCCATGGTATGCCCTACCCCCAGAACGTCGAGGTCGCAGCCCAGGTTGAACAAGACATCCGCGATGCAGGCGCCGTGCCGGCCACCATGGCGGTGTTAGATGGCGTGCTGCATGTGGGGCTTGAACCCGATCGCTTGCAGTCTTTGGGCCAAGCGCAAGGCGTCGCCAAGCTTTCGCGCGCGGATATGGCAGCGTGTCTTGCGACCGGTGGTACCGGTGCCACCACCGTCGCCGCGACGATGATCGCAGCGCAGTATGCGGGGATCGAGGTCTTTGCGACCGGCGGTATTGGCGGTGTGCACCAGGGGGCTGAAACCTCATTCGATATCTCTGCTGATCTGCACGAGCTTGGCCAAACCCCGGTCACGGTTGTGGCTGCTGGGGCCAAAGCCATCCTTGATCTGGCCAAAACACTTGAAGTGCTGGAGACGTTGGGTGTGCCCGTCATCGCCCATGGCCAGGACCAGTTCCCGGCCTTCTGGTCGGCCAAATCCCCCTATGCTGCGCCCCTGCGGATGGACAGCGCCGAAGCCATCGCCAAGGCCCATGCCACCCGCCGCGCTCTGGGTCTGCCCGGCGGTCAGTTGGTCGCCAATCCGATCCCCGCCGCCGATCAAATCCCAGCCGAGGAACTGGCCCCGATCATCGCCGAGGCGCAGGCCGACGCGGATACGCACCGCATCACCGGAAAGGCCGTCACACCCTATCTGCTGCAGCGGATTTTCGAAAAGACCCAAGGCCGGTCGCTGACCGCAAATATCGCATTGGTCCGCAACAACGCGCGACTGGCTGCGAATATTGCTAAAGCACTGGCAAACAGCACGTAATTCTGCCCTATTGCACCGGCCCGCCGGACTGCTTAACTAGTCCGGCAAGCCACTCGGATCTGCAATGAATACACCGTTTGACGAAAAGCCCCATCGCCGCCCCGGTCTGTTCGCGCGCCTGCGTGCGTCATTCCTAACGGGAATCGTGGTGATCGCGCCGGTCTGGCTAACCGTCTGGCTGATCTGGTCCGTCGTTGGCTGGATCGACAGCGCGGTGCTGCCTTTGGTGCCACATCAATTCCAGCCTGAGCAATATGTGGGTATCAACCTGCGCGGCGTTGGCGTCATTATCTTCCTGATCTTCACTATTCTGGTCGGCTGGATCGCTAAAGGCATCCTTGGCCGCTCGTTGATTTCGTTCGCCGAAGGTCTGGTAAACCGCATGCCCATCGTGCGGTCGATCTATTCCGGGATCAAACAAATCTCGGAAACCGTGTTTGCCCAGACCGAGCGGTCCTTTGAAAAAGCCTGTCTTGTTCAATACCCACGTCGCGGCATCTGGGCCATAGGGTTCGTGTCGACCACAGCCAAGGGCGAAGTCAATGTCAGGGCCGAAACCGGCGGCGACCTGCTGAGCGTATTCATCCCGACCACACCCAACCCGACCTCAGGCTTCTTGCTGTTCTTCCCAGAAGAAGACGTCATCTTGCTGGATATGAGCATCGAAGATGCGGCTAAACTGGTGATTTCGGCCGGGCTGGTCTATCCGAACGAAAAAGACCCGACCCAGCCGCCCGAGTGATCAGCCGAACATCGCAGGTAGATCGACGGTACTGTTCTGCCCAAGATCATCCTTGTGCCGCGACAGGAACCCATCCGCGGCATCCCGCCCCGCCTGTTTCAGCTTATGCAGGATCACCGGATTAGGCACCGTCTTGGTGGCAACAGACAGGCTGTTCATCAAATCGTTATCCGCGATCATATGCACCAACACACGGCTCATCTCACCCGCTTTCAGTTTGCCTTCTTTCAACAGGCGCTGCACAAAACTGATCGCCCGCAATTCACGAAACAACGATGAGTTAAAGCTGATCTCGTTGATGCGGTTCTGAATCTGCTGCGGCGTGATGGGCAATTCATCCCGTTCCAGCGGGTTGATATTCACAATCACCACATCATCCGGCAGGTCATCACTGAACAAAGGATACAAGGCCGGGTTACCCGTATACCCGCCATCCCAATAGGCTTCGATCCGTTCGGTCTCTGGGTCATAAATCTCAACCGCCTTGAACAAGGTCGGTAAACAGGCCGAGGCCAGAATAGCATCCGTTGATATCTCGCCGCCCGTGAACACACGGATCTTGCCGCTGCGCACGCAGGTCGCACAGACAAACAGGCGTGGCCCCTGATCGGCGCATACTTCTTCAAAGTTGAACCGGTCAACAACGGGCTCAAGCGGGTTGGAATAGAACGGCCCATAGGCATAAGGCGACACCATCCGCGACCAGGCCTCGCCCACCGAATAGGGCAGCGAATACTCCATGGCCTGCGCAATGCTCGACGGCTCCAACCGGTGAAACCAGTTGGTCAGGCGCATGTCACCCACAGCGCCCATCTGTTTCCACAACTCATCCAATCGCGCCCGCGCGCCGTCGCGGCCAGCATGCACCATCCCAGATTTGAACGCCGCCCCGTTCAACGCCCCGGCCGAGGTTCCGGTGATCGCCGCAACCTCGATATCCTCTTCATCCAGAATTCGGTCAAGAACGCCCCAGGTGAAGGCCCCATGCGCCCCACCACCCTGCAATGCCAGATTGATCTGTTTCACCATCGCGCGCCTTCTTCTGTTTAAAAGTACCTCGGGGGTATGGGGGCAGAGCCCCCATGAAAACTACAAAGCCGTCCAGCCCCCATCCACCGAGATCGTCGTACCTGTGATCTGCGCCGCCGCGTCGGAACAGAGGAACTGCACTGTGCCACCCAGTTGCTCGACGGTCGCAAACTCTTTGGATGGCTGCCGCTCCAACATGACATTCTTGATCACGTCCTCGCGGCTCATGTTGTATTCCTTCATCGTGTCGGGGATTTGCGCCTCAACCAGCGGCGTCAACACATAGCCCGGACAAACCGCATTACAGGTGATCGGCTCCTGCGCTGTCTCCAGAGCAACCGATTTGGTCATCCCGACAACGCCGTGCTTGGCCGCGACATAGGCCGTCTTGTAGGGTGATGCGGTCAGACCATGGGCCGACGCGATATTCACGACCCGTCCCCATCCCGCAGCACGCATCAACGGCAGGGCTGCCGCCGTCGTGTGAAAGGCCGAGTTCATGTTGATCGCGATAATCGCATCCCATTTCTCGACCGGGAACTGATCAATGGGCGAGACGTGCTGAATGCCCGCGTTATTCACCAGGATATCGCAAGCCCCGGCCGTCGCGATCAGAGCGCGGCATTCATCGCCCTTGGACATGTCGGCCTTGATGTAACGTGTTTTGGTTCCCGTTTCTTTTGCGATCTCGGCAGCGAGCGCATGATCCTCATCCCGATCCGTGAATGAGTTTAGGACCACATCTGCCCCGGCCTTGGCCAGTTCGCGTGCAATGCCCAAACCGATCCCCGAATTCGATCCTGTGATGATCGCTGTTTTTCCCGACAGGCTCATAACCATTCTCCGATGACCTCTGTTCAAACGCAGCATGCCATGCTGCACCTGCAAAGAAAACGGGGAAAGACGCCGATAAAGTATCGCGGTGATACGGCTTGCCGTAGCCAAAAAAAACGCCCGCACGAAGCGGGCGTTAAGTTATTGAGGCAGGTTTCATACAGGCAAGAAACCTATCGAGCAGTGAGACCTTTATAAGCAATTCCATGCCTTCATCCAAGCTAAAAGTTTGAAAATAAGAAAAATCATCGGTACGATGATACCCAACAAAATAAGGCCAGAGCAGGATTGTTTCCAAAATGAGCCCGGATTTTCTACGCCCTCTTCGTTTACTCGCAGCGGGAATCGCCTGCATTTTGGCAGCCCCTTTGGCCCAAGCAGATTCGTCACATGGCATAGCTATGTATGGCGATCCGGCTTTACCACCGGATTTTGTGTCTCTGCCCTATGCAAATCCGGATGCGCCCAAAGGTGGCAAGGTCGTTTTTGGGAATACGGGCGGCTATAACAGTTTGAACCCGTTTGTGCAAAAAGGCACCTCTCCCTGGCAATTGCGATTTTGGACCCATGAAAGCCTGATGGGCCGGTCCTGGGACGAACCTTTCACTCTTTACGGGCTGTTAGCCGAATCGGTTGAGACGGCGCCGGACCGGTCCTGGGTCGAATTCACGCTTCGGGAAGAGGCTGCGTTCTCCGACGGAACACCGGTCACGGTCGAGGATGTGATCTGGTCGTTCCAGACACTGGGCACCGAAGGTCATCTGCGTTATCGCGGTCTGTGGTCCAAGATCGACAGTATAGAAGCAACCGGCCCGCGCACGGTCCGGATTTCGTTCAATGAACCCGATCGCGAATTGGCGCTGATCGCTGGGCTGCGGCCGATCCTCAAAAAGGCTCAGTGGGAGGGCAAGAGCTTTGCCGACGCCTCGCTGCAAGACATCCCGATCGGTACAGGCCCCTATGTGATCGATGACTTTGAGGCTGGCCGATACGTCAACCTGCGCCGAAACCCTGACTATTGGGGCGCAGACATCCCATTCCGCCGCGGCACGATGAACCTTGATGAGATGCGGATCGAGTTTTATGGTGATGGAACAGTTGCTTTCGAAGCGTTCAAGGCCGGTGAGCTATCGGCCGTGCGTGAGTTCAACGCAGACAAATGGAACACTCAGTATGACTTCCCTGCAGTGCAACGTGGAGACGTTGTAAAAACCGAAATCCCGCATCAAAAACCCTCTGGCATGACTGGTTTTGTCATGAACACTCGCAAAGCTCCATTCGATGATTGGCGCGTGCGCGAGGCCCTGACGCTGGCGTTCAATTTCGAGTTTATCAACGACACCATCACGGGAAGTGCGCAGCCAAGAATAACCTCTTATTTCTCAGGTTCTGAGCTAGGCATGAAGCCGGGCCCGGCCACCGGTCGTGTGAAACAACTGCTGGAAACGTATGCCTCTGATTTAGCGCCGGGCACGCTGGAAGGCTATGAGCTGCCCGAGGGGGATGGCACCGAGCGCAATCGCCGCAGTATTCGCAAAGCGCTGGGCCTGCTGGAAGAGGCCGGCTGGACCATTCAGGATGGTCAACTGCGCAATACTGATGGTATGCCCTTCAAAATAGAACTTGTGATCAGCCAAGGCAGCCTGAACGTGGTACAGGATGTCAGTGTGATCGCAGAAATATATGCGCGTGCTCTGGAACGTCTTGGGATTCAATTGACGGTCACAAAGGTCGATGACGCGCAGTACACCTCTCGTATCGACGCGCAAGACTTTGACATGACCCCCTTCCGCCGTGCGTTGTCCCTGTCTCCGGGCAATGAACAACGCCTGTATTGGGGCAGCGAAAGCGCCAATACGCCAGGAACGCGTAACCTTATGGGCGTTGCCTCACCGGCTGTAGACGGCATGATCGACGCCATGCTGGCCTCGGAATCCCGCGAGGATTTTATCGCAGCGACCCGCGCGCTGGACAGGGTTTTGACAGCAGGTCGGTATGTCATTCCGATCTGGAATTTCGATGTTGGCCGTATCGCGCATATCCGGGAGCTGAAATTCCCTGAAACGCTGCCGATCTACGGCGACGGGCCGCAATACATGCCAGAGATCTGGTGGTACGAAGGTTAAACCCCCTTGCGCCGCGCGAAAGCCTGACAAAGCAAATGGCCTGTTGAAACGAACACCGGATGCGAGGCTCCGATCGCGCCCCGACCCTTTTGCTATCCTGCTTCGGCAATAATCAGCACAGGGTGACATACGCCCCATGTTTAGTGTAGTGATAAAGAAAGATCGGCAACATACGTCTCAGACATCTAAATTTGGTAGGTTTCCGATCATAGTCATCAATTCACTTTACTCATCATATTCTAGTGATATAGCCTGAGCGTAGGGAAACACACGATCAGCAGAAAATTAGCTCTTTCATATCAGACACCTAAACAGGCGGGACATTGACCCTGACCTCGTTACATCGGACCGGCTACCACTCACTCACAAACTCAGGTCCAAAGGCCCGTTGCGGACGACCCGCAGCGGGTTTTTCTTTGGCAAACAACCCGCACAACACCTGCGACATTTTGTCATGTCTCACGTTACTGTAACAGCTTCGTACCCTATCGGTGGGGGAGAGCAGTCCAGGTCGGATCACGGGAGGCTCGCACATGTTGAACTGGGCAGAACTTACGAAAGAGCTGGGCGCTACCTATGCCCGCGCAAAACGGCGTTTTCCAAACCTGAGAGATCAGGACATGGACAGCGTCTGGAACAATCGTGAACGGTTCGAGGCCTATCTAGCCGAACGCCATCATCTGACGGTGAATGAAGCCCATGAAGAGGTCGAGGATTTCCTGTTCACCGAACGCCTAAACCACGAACTGGCGCACGCAGCCTTAGCCAAGTGACGTCACCCACAGGATCGTGGCATCTTCGTCGCTGACCGACACGACATTGTGCCCCATGCTGCCATCATAATAGGCACTATCCCCCCGGCGCATTTCAACAGGCTCGTAAAACTCGGTATACAGTCGCACAACACCCGTCAGCACATACAAGAATTCTTCACCATCATGGCGCACCCAGCCGTCAAACTCGTCCATTGACCTCGCGCGCACCCGCGCGCGGTAGGGCAACATCTGCTTCTTGGTCAGCGTCTCTGCCAGCAGCTCATGCTCATAAGTTGCGGTGGCATGGGCCGTGCCATCCCCTACCCGAGTCACTGCCATGCGCCCGATCACCTGATCCCGCTGTGGTGGCGTGAACAGTTGCGGCACCGAAATCTCCAACCCGATGGCCAGCTTTTTCAACGCATCATAGGTGGGCGACATCTGCCCGTTTTCGATCTTGCTGAGGGTCGAGCGCGCCAACCCGGCCTGCGTGGCCGCCTGTTCCAGCGTCCAGTTGCGCGCCTTGCGCAACTCGCGCACGCGCACGCCAAGGTCCAGAGGTTCAACCTCGGCCTCAACGCCGGATTCGCGGGCAATGCGGATTAGGGATTTGGGATCTTGCGTGCTCATGGCCTTTCTATAGGACCAGCCAGCCCTGCTTGCAACGCAGCAGACGCCGCGTTAGCCAGACTGCATGTTATCGATCTTTGATCAGGGGCCACCCGCGCCCTGCCCCATTCCGTTCAATCTGGCCGCCCATGTGCTGCGCCATGCGGATCGCTTGTCAGACAAAACGGCCCTCTCCGTTCTGGGTGCGAACGGCACGGATGACTGGAGCTATAACCGTTTAAACCGCGCCGTCCTGGGAACGGGCACTGGCCTGTTGCGGGCGGGTTTGAAACCCGGTGATATCGCGTTGATGCGGTTGGGAAACACAGTGGATTTCCCCATCGCCTATCTTGGCGCGATTGCGGTGGGGATCGTGCCTGTGCCGACCTCGTCGCAACTGACCGAACCGGAAACGGCCCGCATCATTTCCGACCTTTCCCCGTCTGTCATCCTGCGTGATCCATCCGTGCACTGCGCTACGCATCCGCATCAGATCGACCTGTCAGCGCTGAAAGCAATGCGAGACCTGCCCGCCGCCGAATTTGAATTGGGCGACCCTGAGCGGCTGGCCTATGTGGTCTATACTTCAGGCACCTCGGGCAAACCGCGTGCGGTGGCGCACGCCCACCGTGCCATATGGGCGCGACAGATGATGGTGGATGGCTGGTATGGGCTAACGCAGCAGGATCGCCTGTGCCACGCCGGGGCGTTCAACTGGACCTACACGCTGGGCACGGGGTTGATGGATCCGTGGACCATCGGCGCGACGGCTCTGATCCCGGAACCCGGCACCGACCTCGCCGCGCTGCCCGGATTGCTAGGGCGCAGCCGCGCCACGATCTTTGCCGCAGCACCCGGCGTTTTCCGAAAGATGCTGCAAGGCCCGGAACAGATCGATCTGCCCGATCTGCGTCATGGGCTTTGTGCCGGAGAAAAGCTGTCTCCGCAGTTGCATATGCGCTGGCAGTCCGCCACTGGCACCGACCTTTTCGAGGCCTATGGAATGTCGGAATGTTCAACCTTGATCTCCTCCAGCCCTGCTCATCCCGCACGTGGTGAAGCGCTGGGACAGCCACAACCCGGTCGCCGCGTTGCGATCCTTGGGCCCGACGGCCCCGTTCCACAAGGACAGGATGGCACCATCGCTATCCATCGATCTGACCCAGGCCTGATGCTGACCTATCTCAATGCACCGGATGAGGTTGCGCAGCGTATGCAGGGCGATTGGTTCCTGACCGGCGATCAGGGCGCCATGGCTGTGGATGGTCAAATCACCTATCTCGGCCGGGATGACGACATGATGAATGCAGGCGGCTACCGTGTTTCTCCGGTCGAGGTCGAATCCGCCTTGTCCCAACACCCAGGCATCACCCAGGTCGGCGCGGCAGCGGTCGAGGTCAAACCGGACACATTTGTGATAGCAGCCTTCTATACCGGCCCCCAAAGACTGGACGACGACACCCTGCGCGCCTATGTCCAAGCCAATCTGGCACGCTACAAACAACCGCGCGCCTTCGTTCACCTTCCCGAGTTGCCGACCGGCGGCAACGGCAAACTCCTGCGCCGCGCATTGCCGGCCTATTTCAAGGCGATCACCGAATGACCCAGACCGTCAAGCTTGATATCCTGTCCGATCCGATCTGCCCGTGGTGCTATATCGGCAAAACCCATCTGGACAAGGCCTTGGCAAAGGTGCCGGACCACCCCTTTGTAATCGAGTGGCACCCGTTCCAGCTGAACCCCGATATGCCCGACGCAGGCATGGATCGGCGCGAATATCTGGAGCGGAAATTCGGCGGCAAGGACGGTGCGGTGCGCGCCTATGCACCCGTGGTTGAACATGCCGAGAATGCGGGCCTCAGGATTGACTTTGAAGGGATGAAGCGTACGCCGAACACTCTGGACGCACATCGCCTGATCCACTGGGCCGGGATCGAGGGAAAGCAGAACGCCGTTGTCGATGCTCTGTTCGACGCCTATTTCGTTCAGGCCCGCGATATCGGTGACCCGGAGGTTCTGTCTGACATTGCCGACAGTGCAGGTATGGATGCGGCAGTGGTGCTGAAACTGCTGAAATCTGACGCCGACCGCGAGGATATCCGCAACCGCGATACCCATTCACGCGAAATGGGTGTTGGTTCTGTGCCGACCTTCATCGTTGCCAATCAACACGCCGTTCCAGGTGCTCAACCTCCTGAAATGTGGGAGAAAGTGATTGGCGAGATCATGTCTCAACTTGAGGCTTCCTCTGCATAGAAGCACAGAGCTCTGTGCAAAATTCCGGTCTGGCGCAACCTGATCTGCCGTGATAGCGCGAACAGGTAAGGAGCGCCCATGGCCAATCGCATGTCCCGAGGGGAATTCATTGCGCTGATCGCAATGATGTTCTCGACCATCGCCTTTTCCATCGACTCGATGCTGCCCGCCCTACCCGAGATCGGCGCGCAGCTCAGCCCGGATGATATCAACCGCGCGCAGTTGATCCTGACATCCTTTGTGTTGGGCATGGGGGTCGGGACTTTCTTCACCGGCCCTCTGTCAGATGCGTTCGGGCGCAAGCCGGTGATTTATGGCGGCGTCGCGCTGTATATCGCGGCTTCTGCCGTGGCTTGGGCCAGTTCGTCGCTCGAGCTGGTTCTGGCCGCCCGCGTGGCGCAGGGCCTTGGCGCCGCAGGTCCGCGCGTTGTGGCGATGGCGATCATTCGCGATCTGTATTCCGGTCGGATCATGGCTCGGATCATCTCGATCGCCATGATGATCTTTACTCTGGTGCCTGCCGTCGCCCCCATGCTGGGCGCAGGTGTTATCGCCCTGTTCGGCTGGCGCAGCATCTTTGCCCTGTTCATTCTGTTCGCAGTGATCGTGTGCGTCTGGATGGGCACCCGCCTGCCCGAGTCACTAGCGAAAGAAAACCGCCGCCCGTTCCGCCTGCCGTTGATGGTTGCTGCCACGAAAGAGATGTTTGCCCACCCTACCGTGCGCCTCTCGATCCTGGTGCAGACCCTCTGCATGGGCATCTTGTTCACCATGTTGACCATGGTGCAGCCCGTTTATGACGTGATCCACGATCGTGCTGACAGCTTTCCGTTCTGGTTTGGCTTTGTGGCTTTGATCTCAGGTTCAGCCAGCCTGCTGAACGCCGCGTTGGTGGTGCGTATCGGAATGCGCCGCATGGTGACATGGGCACTTGGGGGGCAAATCCTGATCACGTCATTGGTCATCGCGTTGAGCGCAATACCAATGTCACCCGACGCGTCCTTCGCCTTATTTGTGGCATGGCAGACAACCGTGTTCTTCATGGCCGGCGTGACCATGGGCAATCTCAACGCCATCGCGATGGAGCCGATGGGCCATATCGCGGGCATGGCGGCTTCGGTCATCGGATCAGTTGCCACCGTGTTGGCAGCCGCTATTGCCGCCCCGATCGGGTTGCTATTCGATGGCTCGATCACGCCTTTGACCATTGGCATTCTGACCATGTGTATCACAGCCTTTGGCCTGATGGTTCACATGGGGCGAATCGAAAACAGATTTCCGCCTGACCCTGTGCAGACAGGTTAAATCGCGGTACCCTGCTTCCATATTCGGGGGGGAGCTTCTGCAATGAGCTATGATTATGATCTGGGCAGCCATACCTGCCCTGTGACCACGTCCTCAGCCGAAGCGCAACAATGGTTCGACCGTGGTCTGGTCTGGACCTATGGCTACAATCACACTGAAGCGGTGGCATGTTTCGAAAAGGCTGTCGCGCATGATCCCAATTGCGCTATGGCCCATTGGGGCGTCGCCTATGCTGCCGGGCCGAACTATAACCTGCCTTGGGATTTGCAGGATGACCGAGGGCGGCAAGAAGCGCTGGCAAAGGCTTACGATGCGACACAGCAAGCCTTAGCGCTGATGGATGGATGCACCGAAGTTGAAAAGGTGCTGATCCAGGCTCTGCCCGCTCGTTACCCGCAACGGGACCCGGTCGAGGATATCCATCGATGGGATTTCGACTTCGCCGACGCCATGCGCGCAGCCTTCGCCGCCCAGCCGGAACATCTGGACCTACGCACCATCTACGTCGAATCCCTGCTGAACTTGACCCCTTGGAAAATGTGGGACCTGGGCACCGGCAAACCCGCCGACGGGGCCGCCACGCACGAGGCGCAAGAGGCGCTGGAATGGGCGATGGAGAATGACCCCGCCGCCATGTCTCATCCCGGCCTGCTGCATCTGTACGTTCATCTGATGGAGATGTCGCCAACCCCAGAGAAGGCTCTGAAAGCAGGCGACGTGCTTCGCACGCTGGTCCCCGATGCCGGGCACCTGGTGCATATGCCCACTCATATCGACGTGCTGTGCGGGCACTATAAGAACGTGGTGCACTGGAACGAAAAGGCCTCGATCGCCGACATTAAGTACTATGAGCGTGAAGGTGCGTTCAACATTTACAGCGGGTACCGACTGCACAATTATCACTTCGCCATCTATGGCGCGCTATTTCTGGGACAGATCGAACCTGCGATCCGGGCCAATCAATCCATGTGGGACACCACGCCCGAAGAAATGCTGCGCGTCGAAAGCCCGCCCATGGCGGATTTCTTCGAAAGCTATATGTCGATGGGTCCTCATATACTGATCCGCTATGGCCGCTGGGCCGAGGCCAAGGCCCTGGACCTGCCCCAAGACCCCGACCTGTTCCGCACGCTGACGGCAACCACGCACTACGCCCGCGCGATTGCCCATGCCGCAACCGGCGACGTGGCGCAGGCCGAGACCGAGGAACAGCTGTTCCTCAGCGCCAAAGCCTGCGTGCCCGAGGCGCGGCGGCTGCACAACAACCGCGTTATCGACCTGCTAGAAATCGCGTCGGAAATGCTGCGCGGTGAGATCGAATATCGCAAAGGCAATTTCAAGATCGCCTTCGCGCATCTGCGCCGTTCGGTCGAGCTGGACGACACCCTGCCCTATGATGAGCCGTGGGGCTGGATGCAACCCACGCGCGACGCCCTTGGGGCCTTGCTGTTCGAACAGGGCCATGTGGCCGAGGCTGAAGCGGTTTATCGCGAGGACTTGGGTCTGAGCGGCGACCTCAGCCGCGCCTCGATCCACCCGGACAATGTCTGGAGCCTAAAGGGCCTGCATGACTGCCTGAAAGCGCGCGGCGAGACGGTTGAGATCAAACAGATCAAACAACGGCTTGACCTTGCGCTGGCGCGAGCCGACGGTGCCGTCGGCGCGTCCTGTTTCTGCGCCCAAGCCGCGATGAGAGCCGCCGAATGAAATCACACCACCTCGCGCTGGCTGTCCTGATTTGCGCGCCAGCCTGGGCCGACCGTCAAAGCTTTCCTCCTGTGGATCAGGCGGGCAATGACCCGTCGCTTGCCGCGTTCCGAGAAGACCTTCTGACCAAAGTCGCCGCCCGCGATACCGAGGCCGTGATCGCCGCCGCCTGCCCGGATATCCATATCAGCCACGGCACCGAAAGCGGCCCCGAAGCATTTCGCGAAGGCCTGACGGTGCCGCCCGAAACTTTGGATGAGGAATACCGGGATCAGGCCGACGATATGCGCGCGGAATACTGGTCCGCGCTAGAAAACACCCTGTCCCAACCCGGTTACTTCGACGATCAGGGCGAGTTCTGGATGCCGCATCAATGGCGGATCAGTCTGCCCGCTACGCTGGACCCGTTTCTGGCCTATTTTGTGACCGGAGACCGGGTCACTCTGCGTCGTTCACCGGCGCGCAGCGGCGCAATCTTGGATTTCATCAGCCACGAGGTCGTCCTGATCCCCGACTATCAGGAAGGGGCCGAATACCAACTGGTGCGACTGACCGATGGCACGTTCGGCTACATGCACAGCGATTTTTTGTGGTCCATGGTCGGCTACCGCGCCGCTTTTGTGAAATCCGACGCAGGCAACTGGCAGCTTTGCACCTTTGTAACCGGCGACTAGGCCTTCGCCTTTTTCTTCTGGGCCATCAGCTTTTCCGCCAAATCACGGGCAATCGCAAAGGCCCCTTTGATCTTGTCGCTGTCTTTCTTCCAGTCGCGCCGGACCACAATCTTGTTGTCTTTGACCTTGGCCAGACCGCGCTGGTTCTGAATAAATTCAACCAGCCCCTCGGGCGAGGCGTATTTGTCATTGTGGAACTGGATGGTCGCACCTTTTGGCCCGCCGTCCAGCTTGGCAATCCCGGCCCGTTTGCACATCGCCTTGATCCGCACGACCAACATCAACGTGTTGACCTCTTTCGGCAATGAACCGAACCGGTCGATCAGTTCAGCCGCAAAGCCCTCAAGTTCCACCTTGGTCGACAGTGAGGACAAACGGCGATAAAGGCCCAACCGCACATCCAGATCGGGCACATAATCCTCGGGGATCAGAACCGGAACGCCCAGATTGATCTGCGGCGCCCATTGGTCATCGGCATCCGACAGCCCCTCCATCTCACCCGCTTTGATCTTGGCGATCGCTTCTTCCAGCATAGACTGGTAGAGTTCATAGCCCACGTCGCGCATCTGGCCCGACTGTTCCTCACCCAGCAGATTACCCGCACCGCGAATGTCCAGATCCTGCGACGCCAGCGTGAACCCGGCCCCCAGCGTATCGAGTGATCCAAGCACCCGCAGGCGTTTTTCAGCCGTTGCAGTCAGGCGCGCGCGGGGTTTGGTGGTCAGATAGGCATAGGCGCGGGTCTTGGACCGCCCCACCCGGCCCCGGATCTGATAGAGCTGCGCGAGGCCAAACATATCCGCCCGGTGCACAACCATCGTGTTGGCGGTCGGGATATCCAGTCCGCTTTCCACAATCGTCGTGGCCAGCAGCACGTCATATTTGCCGTCATAAAACGCGTTCATCCGGTCGTCGAGTTCGCCTGCTGCCATCTGTCCATGCGCGACCACATAGGTCAGCTCGGGCAGCTGTTCCTTCAGAAACTCCTCGATCTCGGGCAGGTCGGATATGCGCGGGACCACATAGAAGCTTTGCCCGCCGCGATAGTGCTCACGCAGCAGCGCCTCGCGGATCGTCACTGCGTCAAACTCGCTGACATAGGTGCGGATAGCCAGCCGGTCGATAGGCGGGGTACCGATGATCGAAAGGTCCCGCACGCCGGTCAGCGACAGTTGTAGCGTCCGCGGGATCGGCGTTGCGGTCAGGGTCAGGACGTGAATATCCGAGCGCAGTTGTTTCAAGCGTTCCTTGTGACCCACACCGAAATGCTGTTCTTCGTCAATGATCAGCAGACCCAGATTATGGAACCGTACCCCCTTTGCCAGCAGCGCATGGGTACCGATCACAATGTCCACTGTCCCACGTGCCATCCCATCGCGGGTCTGTTGCGCCTCTTTGGCCGAGACAAAGCGCGACAATTGCCGCACTTCCAGCGGGAAGCCCCGGAACCGTTCCCTGAACGACGCGGCGTGCTGACGGGCCAGCAAGGTGGTCGGCGCAACCACCGCCACCTGCACACCAGACATGGCGGCGACAAAGGCCGCGCGCATGGCGACCTCGGTCTTGCCAAAGCCAACATCGCCGCAAATCAAGCGATCCATTGGCGCACCAGAGTGCATATCTTCCATAACTTCTGAGATCGCGCGTAGCTGGTCGTCGGTTTCCTGATAGGGGAAGCGGGCACTGAATTCGTCCCACGCATGAGGTGGTGGGTCCATCACCGGAGCCTTGCGCAAGGCACGTTCAGCCGCGATGCGGATCAGCTTGTCCGCCATCTCGCGGATGCGCTCTTTCAGCTTGGCCTTCTTGGCCTGCCATGCGCCCCCGCCCAGACGGTCCAGCAGGCCTTCGTCATGGCCGTATTTCGACAGCAGTTCGATGTTTTCAACCGGCAGGTACAGCTTTGATTGTTCTGCATATTCCAACAGCAGGCATTCATGGGCCGCGCCGGCCGCCGTGACGACCTCCATCCCCATGTAACGCCCGATGCCATGGTCCACATGCACGACCAGATCACCGGGGGACAGTGATTGGGTTTCGGTCAGGAAGTTCTCGGCCTTGCGGCGTTTCTTGGGCTGGCGGATCAGCCGGTCGCCCAGCACATCCTGCTCGGCGATCACCGTCAGGTCAGGGGTTTCGAACCCGTGTTCCAGTGCCCAGACTGCCAGATGCAGCCCACGCTTGCCGACGCGAGTGCCGTTGGTGACCGGGATGGCCTCGGCCAACCCCTCATCCTCGATCAGGCCTGTCAGACGTTCACGCGCACCCTCAGAATAAGACGCGATCAGGACCGGGCCTTTGGTAAGCTTGTTGGTGATATGGCTGGCCAGAGCGCCAAATAGGCTAATGCTTTCCTGCTGGCGTTCCGGGGCAAAGTTGCGCCCAATCCGACCGCCTGCATCTATGACGCCCGGCCCGCTGGCCTGCGGCAGCGGGCTGAACTGCATCACCCGACGGTCGCCTACGACTTGCTCCCATTCCGCGTCGTCCAGATAGAGCAGTTCGGGCGAGGTCGGCTTGTAAACCGTATCCATGCGCGAGCGATTTTCCAGCGCCAGACGCCGGGTTTCATATTGGTCCTCAATCGAGGCCCAACGCGCCAGCCGCGCTGGCGTGACCTGATCGTCCAGAGAGATGGTTGCGCCGGGCAGATAGTCGAACAAGGTGTCAAGCTTCTCGTGAAAGAACGGCAGCCAATGCTCGATGCCCTGATGTTTGCGGCCCGCGCTGACGGCTTCATAGAGCGGATCATCAGTTCCGGCAGCGCCGAATTCGATGCGGTAGTTCTGACGGAACCGGGTGATGGCTGCCTCGTCCAGAATGACTTCGGAGACGGGGGCAAGCTCGACCACTTCAAGCTTTTCGATTGTACGTTGCGAGACCGGATCAAAGCGGCGCGCGCCGTCTAGAACGTCTCCGAACAGGTCCAGCCTAACTGGGCCGGATTCGCCCGGCGGGAAGATGTCGATGATGCCTCCACGTATGGCGTAGTCGCCGGGCTCCATGACCGTTGGGCTTTGAGTGAACCCCATGCGCACCAAAAACTGCCGTAGCGCATCCTCATCTACCCGGTGGTTCACACGCGCCGTAAACGCAGCCTCGCGCAGCACATCCCGCGCAGGCACGCGTTGGGTCGCGGCATTCAGCGTGGTCAGCAATACGAACCGATCCGGCATCTGGTGGACCAAAGCCGCCAACGTCGCCACCCGCGCCGCCGCGATATCGGCGTTGGGCGAGACGCGGTCATAGGGCAGGCAGTCCCACCCCGGAAAGACAAATACCGGCATGTCGGGCGCAAAGAAGGCCAATGCGGCGCGCATCGCTTCCATCCGTTTGTCGTCCCGTGCGACGTGGCACACCGGAGCCCCAGAACGCGCAATCTCGTTCAGAACAAGCTGCGCGTCATACCCTTCCGGGGCGCCGCCGACTGTCACGTGGTTCGGAGCCTTCATCGCCTTGCCTTTCAGATTTCGCTATCCCAGAACGCCAATCGAGAGGTTCTGATACATGCCCCAGAGCGAAGTGACCAGTATCGAGATCATGCCGATAATCTGTGTGTACAAGCGACATCGCGACAGAGTTTTTGCGACCCTGTCCATGGTCAATTCATGCTGCTGTAAGCGGCGGGCGTGAAAGATGTTGATGAGGGTGACGATGGCCATCGGAAACATCAAAAGGAATAGAGCCTGCGCAAACTCGACCCCATAGTAAAAGCCCATCGTCGCCATGCCGGTAAATACAAAGCAGACCAACGCCAGCATAATGACCCCGGACATTTCAAGGAAATAGAGCAAACGATTGGTGTTGATCCGCACGATATCCAGCAGGTCAACTTCGACCTGGCCGCCAACCCGACGCGCGCGAACGACCAAATCGTAGGGCACCCCCATCACCCAATGGCTGGCCGTCGACCATATCACGGCGAGGACGATCCAGAACCACAGATTCGAAAAGCTGCGCATGTCGATGAGTTCGAAGATCGAAGTGTACCAGTCCAAACCCAGCCCTTTATTCAAATCCTCAGGGGGTTCTATCGCAGCGGCGCGTTCATTGGTACCCTTGAGCCCTTGGCGAATTCATGCCACCCAATGCAGCAATGTTCAAGGAGCACGCGCCATGAAACCAACCATCGCCCCCTACCCTTTGACCCGCTTTCGCCGCGCGCGGCAATCTGGTGCAATCCGGGCTCTGGTGCGCGAAAGCACGCTGACCACAGATGATCTGATCTGGCCCGTCTTCGTGCGCGATGGAGAAGGGATCGAAGAACCTGTCCCGTCGATGCCTGGCGTGATGCGCCGTTCGGTCGATCTGATTGCAAAGGCAGCAGTTGAAGCGCAAGCGCTTGGTATCCCTGCGATTTGCATTTTTCCCTATACTGACGCGGCGCTGAAAACCGAAGACTGCGCCGAGGCCTGGAACCCTGACAACCTGTCGAACCGGGCCATCCGCGCTATCAAAGCGGCGGCGCCGGACATTGCAATCATGACCGATGTTGCGCTGGATCCGTACAACATCAACGGCCATGACGGTTATGTGGTGGATGGCGAGATCGTGAATGATCAGACCATTGAGGCACTGGTCAAGATGACCCTTGCGCAGGCAGAGGCCGGGGCCGATATCATTGGACCTTCTGATATGATGGATGGCCGGATCGGCGCTATGCGTACAGCGCTGGAGGACGCAGGCCACCACAACGTGATGATCCTCAGCTACGCCGCGAAATATGCCAGCGCCTTTTACGGGCCCTTTCGCGATGCAGTGGGCGCTTCCGGCGCGCTGACGGGCGACAAAAAGACCTATCAGATGGACCCGGCAAATTCGAACGAAGCCCTGCGCCTGATCGAACGCGATCTGACCGAAGGGGCCGATATGGTGATGATCAAGCCCGGCATGCCCTATCTTGATATCTGTCGGCGCGTAAAAGACACGTTTGGCGCACCGACCTATGCCTATCAGGTCTCGGGCGAATACGCGATGATCCAGGCGGCAGCGCAAAACGGGTGGATCGATGGAGACAAGGTGATGCTGGAGAGTTTGCTGGCGTTCAAACGCGCCGGATGTGATGGCATCCTGACTTATTTCGCCCCACAAGTCGCGCGCATCATGCAGGGCTAAAACCCCAGTTTGTCGCGGCATTTCGCCGATCTCCACTGCACAGACCAAAGCTTTCCCGTGACATGGCGCGGCAATCGGCGTATTCTTGCACATAAGATCGGGATCACCCGACATATCAGGCACATAATACAAGAGACAGGAAACATGAGCAGTTCCCAATCCCCCCGACTAAGCCGTCGCGGCTTTGCCTTTGGCATGGCCGGTCTGACCGTGACCGCCGCTTGCGGCAACGGAGTAGGCAACTCGAACGCTGCGACGATTGATGCGCGCGTCGATGCAACCTTGACCGAAATGTATAGCCGTTACCCCAACACGGTTGAAATTGCCAACAAGGCCAATGGCTTGCTGGTCATGCCTTTGATCACCGAAGCCGGATTTGTCTTTGGCGGTGGATATGGTCGCGGCGCACTGCGCATCAATGATGCATCGGTTGACTACTACTCGGCCGTCAAGGGCACAGCGGGTCTGCAAATCGGGGCCCAGCAATACGCCCATGTGCTGTTCTTCATGACCGAAGACGCGCTGAATGATTTCCGCCGCTCCAGCGGTTGGACCGCCGGGGCCGATGTGGGCTATGTGGTCAGTGATCAGGGTGAATCCCTGTCGACCGACACCACAACGCTGCGTTCACCGGTTCTGGCCGCCGTCTTCGGACAGGCCGGTCTGCAAATCGGTGCCACGGTCGAAGGCACCAAATACACCCGCATCATTCCCTGAACCAGTTACACCCCCCCTTGGCCAACCCCGTCGTGATTTTTACGGCGGGGTTTGTCTTTGTCCGGGTTTGACGCAAGTTCCCCCCGCGTTCCTCTTTCGGTTGAGGGTCCCATCCTTTAGTCTTTGCGCAAACAGAAACTGAACGGGTAAGTGGGGCAACTATGGGTCTTGTTTTTCGCTGGCTGGTGCGTATCACCTCAGGCCTGATCCTGCTGGTGCTTGCAGCGATAGGTTTGATCTATTACCTGGCCAGCCAGTCCCTGCCCGATTATGATCAAACCCTTGAAGTACAAGGGTTATCCGCCCCTGTTGAGATCATACGGGATACCGCAAACGTCCCCCATATTCTGGGGGAAACGGACCCGGATGTGTTCTTTGGCTTGGGCTTTGCCCATGCTCAGGACCGCCTATGGCAAATGACGGTCATGCGCCGCACCGCGCAGGGCCGTTTGTCCGAAATCTTCGGGGCCCGTACCGTGCCCATCGACAAGCTGCTGCGCCGCCTTGATCTGTATGGCTTGGCCCATCGTTCGTTGGATGCCCAGGATGACTATACCAAAGCTGCGTTGCGCGCTTATGCGGCAGGCGTCAACGCCCGTCTGAGCCAAATCAACGAAGACGCGCTGGGGCGCGGCGCGCCTGAGATGTTCCTGTTCAACGCGCCGGTGTCGCCTTGGCAACCGGGCGACAGCATCGCTGTTATCAAGCTGATGGGACTGCAGCTTTCCGGCCACTTGCAAGACGAAGTTCTACGCGCCCGCACGTCGTTGATGTTGAACGACCCAGCACGGCTTGCCGACATTTTGCCAGACGTTCCGGGTGCCGGGATTGCAGCTTTGCCGGAATATGCCGATCTGTTCCCGGGCCTGCCCCAATACGCGGCCGGCACAGAGATGCCCGATACGCCCCTGTCGCCCTTTCCAAAACGCGGGCTTGCGGGGGCCTCAAACGCCTGGGCCGCAGCGCCCGCACGTTCAGCCAGCGGTGGCACTTTGCTGGCAAATGATCCGCATCTGGGGTTCACCGCGCCCGGCATCTGGTATCTGGCTCATCTGGGGCTGGAAAACGGTGGCGTGATCGGGGCGACGATCCCCGGCATTCCCGCCGTCATGAGCGGGCGCAGTGACCAGCTCGGTTGGGGTCTCACCTCATCTTATCTGGACGATCAGGACCTGCATATCGAGCAATTGAACCCAGACAACCCGGAAGAATACCTGACGCCCGACGGATACAAGGAGTTTCGCACTCGCCCGTCGATCATTGAGATCAAAGATGAGGCGCCAATCACCCTGACCCTGCGCTGGACCGAGAATGGTCCCGTGCTACCCGGCAGCCACTACGATCTTGAAACCGTAACGCCACCGGGTCATGTCGTCTCCTTGTCGTGGACGGCGCTGAGCCCCAACGACACTTCGATGACCGCGTCGATGGGTCTGATGAACGCGAACTCGGTATCAGAGGCCATCGAAACCGCCGAACTGTTCATCTCACCCTCGCAAAACCTGTCGCTGGTTGATACGGACACCATTGGCATGAAGCTGATCGGCGCAATGCCCCAGCGCGATCTGCGCAATCAAAGCAAGGGTCGCATCCCTACACCTGGCTGGATCGAGGCCAACCGATGGCAAGGCCGCCTGCCTTACGCCAATAACCCGGAATTTGTGTCTCCTATCGGGGGGCTGTTGGGCAACACCAACAACAAGATCATCGACCGGCCCTTCCCCAACCATGTCTCTTACGAATGGGGCGATACCCAGCGCGTCCATCGTTGGGAACGTCTGATGCAATCGCGTGAGGTTCATACCCGCGACAGCTTTATCGAAGCGCAGTTGGACACGGTCAGCTTTACGGCACGGTCTCTGCTGCCACTGATAGGGGCTGATCTGTGGTTTACCGGAGAATCTGCGCCCGAGGGTACACCGGAACGTCAGCGCCAAATCGCCCTGTCCCTGTTGGCCGACTGGAATGGTGAGATGAATGAACATCTGCCCGAACCGCTGATTTACGCCGCCTGGCTGCGCGCGCTGCAAATCCGTTTAGTCGCAGATGAGCTTGGCCCGCTGGCCAGCGAATACAAACATGTTCAGCCCTTGTTCATCGAACGCGTCTACCGCGATATCGATGGCGCCTCGGTCTGGTGTGATGTGCGCCAAAGCGCTCCGGTTGAAACCTGCACTGATATGGCGCGACTGGCGCTGGACGATGCCCTGATCTGGATCGCCGAGAACTATGGCCGCGCGCTGGAAACGCTGCGCTGGGGCGATGCCCATCAGGCAACCCATGACCATCCGGTTTTGGGAGAGGTCCCGGTGCTGCGCTATTTCGTGAACATCCGCCAATCGACCAGCGGAGGGGACAATACATTGCTGCGCGGTCGCACCTCGGGCGAAGGGCCTGACCCGTTCCAGAACGTGCACGGCGCAGGCTATCGCGGCGTCTATGACTTCGCTGATCCCGACAGTTCGGTCTTTATCACTTCGACCGGGCAATCCGGGCATTTCCTGTCACGCTACTACGACGATCAGGCACAGCTTTGGCGACGCGGTGAATACATCCCGATGTCGCTGGATATCGATCTGGCCCGCGCCGCCGCCGTTGGTGTGACCAATCTGATCCCGCAATAATCCGCCCATTCGGCGACTCCCCGCCCTGATTGGCGGGGCGTGATGGAACGATTGGACAATTTCCCCTACCATCCCTACACCGATCTTCTGGGACCAAGGGGGCAATCATGGCCAGCATTCGGGACGTCCTGAACAACCTTGCGCGCGACTATGCCATCGCCTGGAGTTCCGGCGACGCTGCGGCCGTCGCCGCTTATTTCGCGGCGGATTGCCAGATGGTGATCAACGGCGGCGAACCTTTGGAAGGCCAGGATGCGATTTCTGCTATGGCGCGAGACCTGTTTGCCGAGATCCCTGATCTTGACCTGAGATGCGACATGCTGCGATGGGCTGGGCCCCGAGCCCTGTTCGTCTGGACGCTGGAAGGCAAACATACAGAGACCGGCAATGCGGTCGTGACCCGCGGATGGGAGGAATGGGAGCTGGATTCAAGCCACAAGATACGGTCCTCAAACTGGTGGTTTGATCTGGCAGAGTATCAAAAGCAAATTGGTTAGAATACGAATTAGAGCCCCGCGTATTGCGCGGCCTGCTTCTCGGTCCACAAGACGGTGATTTCAAACCCGTCTTCAGTTTGCTCTTCAGATCGAACCACATCCTGACGGAACAGCCAGGCGCGCTTGTCGCCCTCGGAAAAGCCCAGTGACAGCGTGATCTGATGACGCACCCCTTGCAGTTTCCGCGCGATCTCTGCCAGCAACGGGTCGACCCCTTCGCCGGTCACAGCCGAAATCGCAAAGATCGCCGGATCACGCTCGGCCCGCGCCAGCGTCGCTTCTTTCTCGTCAGCCTCCAGTAGGTCGGTCTTGTTCCAGACCTCCAGCATCGGGCGTTCATCACCTACACCCAGCGCGGTCAGAATCGCCTGCACATCTTCGGCTTGCGCTTGCGAGTCTTCATGGCTGATGTCGCGCACATGGACAATCAGATCGGCGCCCAGAACTTCTTCCAGCGTGGCGCGGAAGGCGGCAACCAGTTCGGTGGGCAAGTTCGAGATGAACCCCACCGTATCCGACAAGATCACCTCAGGCCCATCCGGCAGAACGACCCGTCGCATGGTCGGGTCCAGTGTGGCGAACAGCATGTCCTTGGCCATCACCTCAGCACCAGTCAGGCGGTTGAACAGCGTCGATTTACCCGCGTTGGTGTAGCCCACCAGCGCCACAATCGGATACGGCACCTTGGCCCGCGCCGCGCGGTGCAAGGTCCGCGTTTTGACCACTTTCTGCAATTGGCGGCGCAGCCGGACCAGTTGTTCATCAATAGCGCGACGGTCGGCCTCGATCTGAGTTTCACCAGGACCACCGACAAAACCCAAGCCGCCCCGTTGCCGCTCCAGGTGGGTCCACGCCCGGACAAGTCTCGTACGCTGATAGCTGAGCGCCGCCATCTCGACCTGCAACACGCCCTCGCGGGTGCGAGCGCGATCGCTGAATATCTCCAGGATCAAACCGGTCCGGTCGAGTATTTTAACCTTCCACGCCTTTTCCAGATTGCGCTGCTGAACCGGGGTCACCGGACCATCGATCAGCACCAGCTCGACTTCAGCATCATGCAGCCGTTCGGCCAGTTCCTCGATTTTGCCGCTGCCGAACAGCAGCCCAGGTTGGGCGCGTTGCAGGCGCACGACTTCGGACCCGATCACATCCAGATCGGGCAATGCGGCAGCCAGTGCCACCGCCTCTTCCAGCGCTGGTTCAGGAACGCGGCGCTGTTCATCTGATTTGATTTCAGGATGCAGCACCCAGGCCCGGGTGCGCGCCCTCTCATGTTCCATCAAGAGGCGTCTTCGCCCTCATACAGGCTGATCGGCTGCGATGGCATGATCGTCGAAATCGCGTGTTTGTATACCAACTGCGACTGTCCGTCGCGGCGCAACAATACGCAGAAATTGTCGAACCAGGTGATCACACCCTGCAATTTTACACCATTGATCAGGAAAATCGTGACCGGGACCTTTGCTTTCCGTACATTGTTCAGGAACGCGTCCTGAAGATTCTGTCTGTCCGAAGCCATATTTTATTAACTCGCCGTTGTTCTTGCTACGCGCTGCGGACCAACGCGCTCCCTCTGGGGGAGTATGGAGTGCTGCGCACAGATATTCCAGATTAAAAATCAGGCAGTAACGCCGCAACCGCTCATTGGCTTAATCCCGCCAGAGCGACGGGGTTATTAGGGCGATGATGGCCAAAGCCTCCAACCGGCCAATTACCATAGCGGCGCACAGGGTCAGTTTCGCCCCTGCCGACAGATCGATCAGGCGGATCGGCACGTCGGTCGCCAGTTCGATCAACGGCCCGGTTGTACTCAGCGCGGCCACGCTGAGAACCATGGCCTGTTCAAATCCCGCCCCCATTGCGGCAAGCAACAGGTTGAAAACCGCCAGCGTCAGGGCAAACAGCATCAGGAAGATCCACGCGATAAAGGCGCCGTCACTCTGGATCCGCCTATTGCCGCCATCGGCGCCGCTGACGGATGAGGGATGTATCAGGCGGTCAATCTCGCGCGCGCCATTCAGGTAGAGCGCAAAGACCCGCAACAGTTTGACCCCACCTGCCGTTGTGGCCACGCCGCCACCAACCAGCGCCAAACCCATTAGGATCAAGCCTGGTGTCCCCAGACCTGAAATTTGCTGTGCATCATTCCAATTGGCACTTTCGAACCCGGCGGTTGTGAGGAACGACAAGCCTGTAAAAAGCATACCCCATAGGACATGAAGAGCTTGCAAGGGCTGCATCTGGCCCCCGATCTCACTCACACCGGCCCAGACGCGAACAAAAAGCAAAACGGCAACCCCAAGTACGATCATCAGGCCAATCCTGAATTCCGGGTCCTTGTCCAAGCGTGAAAAGCCGCTTGTCGCTGTGTCAGTCGAGAAAGTCAGCCGGGACAAGGCAAAGAACAGGAACAGAAACAGGATTGCCTCACCCGTGAAACCGGCCTGTGCGCCTTCAAGCCCGCCCACAGGAGAGATACCAGAAGTCGCCATAATCGACATAGCATGGCAGATGGCAGTCAGCTCTCGCTCTCCGGCGATCAACAACAGCACGCAGATTACAGCGGTCAGCCCGGCATAGATCGGCGTCAGGGTTATGGTCACTCGGATCAGACGACCGCGCGGATCAATCTTCTCACTTTGCGCCACGCCCGAGACTGGGCGTCCGGGTTGGCCCTGCGCCGTAACTTCGAAGCCGCCCAACGACAAAGGCGCCAGGATCGCAGCAGCAGAAACCCACATCAGCAAACCGCCCATCCACCCCACAAGCGCGCGCCAAAGGTGCAGCGGCGCACTCAGGCGGTCCGGATTTGGAAACAAATCGGCTCCGGTCGTCGTCAGCGCGCTCACCATATCGAAATAGGCGTTCAGAAAGGTGGTGTTGCCAAGCGCGTCGTGAAACGGGATCGCCAGAAAGATCGGGAGGATCGTGAAACATCCCAAAAGCACCGCCAACTGACCCAATGTACCACGCCGCGGCACTCGGTTAGACGCCGCCAGTGCGATAGTCGCCACGAGAAACAGACCCAAGAGACCTGAATAGAAAAAAGACCGGGACGTGTCGTGGTCGTCCAGCACCAATGCAAAGATCGCGGGTATCCACATCGAAACCGAAACGCACCCCCAGATCAGCAGAAACAGCGGCAACCGCCGCAATACCCCAACCCGTTGTGGTCTAACGCGCGCCATCAGAAGAAATCGATCGAGACCTGCATCAGCCGTTCCACCTCGGGCACATCCTTGGCCATGGCAAAGATGGCAACCACATCCTTTTCGTTGATCCGCAGGCTGCCAGTGGGTCGCAACAATTCATCGCCTTTGCGAACTGCCCCAACAAGAACGCCTTCGGGGAAATCGATATCACGCAGTTTCTGCCCGGCCATGGGCGAGGTCGATAGAACCTCGGCCTCGATCACCTCGGCCTCGGCATCGCCGATGGAATAGACCTGCCGCACCCGGCCATGGCGAATATGGCGCAGGATTGAGCTGACGGTTGTCGCGCGCGGATTAATATAGGCATCAATACCAAGCGGGCCCATCAAGGCCACCATCGACGGATCGTTGATCAGCGCAATCGCCAAGGCACAGCCCTCGGCCTTGGCGCGTACAGCCGCCAGCATGTTGGTGCGATCGTCATCCGTGACGGCCAACATCGCATCGGCGCGGTCAATCCCAGCCTCTCTCAGCAGGTTCGAATCCAGCCCGTCACCATTCAGAACAATCGTACGCTCCAGCGCCTCGGCGGCCTTTTCGGCACAGTGACGATCACGTTCGATAATCTTCGCGCGAACGCGGCTTTCACGCTCTTCTAAGGTATGTGCGACTTCCAGACCAACATTACCCCCGCCAACGATCACCACCCGGTCCTGGCGTTTTTGCGACTTGCCGAACACCTCCATCGTACGATCCACGTCTTGTACGCTGGCAAAGACATAGCACTCGTCGCCGACAAACAGCTGATCCTCGGATTCCGGAGCGAATAATGTTCCTTCGCGCCGAACACCCACAACAATCGAACTCAGGGTCGAGAACAAATCCGTCAGTTGGCGCAGGGGTGTGTTGACAATCGGGCAATCCTCTTCGATGCGGATGCCCAACAACTGTGCCTTGCCATCTATAAACATCTCGGTGTCAAAGGCCGACGGGGCAGACAGGCGACGCATCGCAGCGGCAGCCACCTCGCGTTCAGGGCTGATCACAACATCGATGGGCAGGTGATCGCGGCGGTAGAGGTCGGAATGGATCGCTTCGAGATAGGATTTCGACCGCAGACGCGCGATCTTGCGCTGAATGGCGAAACCCGAATGGGCCATCTGGCAGGTGACCATATTCACCTCATCCGAGTGGGTCGCGGCGATGATCATATCGGCATCACGGGCCCCCGCCCGCTCCAGCACGTCGGGATAGCTGGCGAAACCTGCGATACCCTGAACATCCAGTGTCTCGGTCGCGCGGCGTACCAGATCAGGATTGTTATCCACCACGGTCACGTCGTTCAATTCGCCGGAAAGATGCCGTGCGATCTGCCAGCCAACCTGACCCGCACCGCAAATGATGACCTTCATGTTTCTGGCCCTTCTGCCTGAAATCTTTGAATGACAGATGCCCCCGATACGGTCAATTGAATTGTCATCCCCATCTGTGTGGGGCAAGATAAGCATATGAAAACGCTTGGCCCCCTTCTGATTTCACTGATGGCGCTGTCCGCCTGTGGACCGCTGTCACTGTATTATCAAGAGGGCGAAAGCGTCTCGCGCATGCAGACCGAGACCACGCAATGTCAGGTTCAGGCGCTCAAGGATGCACCGGTTGCAAATCAGGTCCGGCAAGGGCCGCCAACCTATTGGCCGGGCAGAACATATTGCGATGGGCGTGGGTCCTGTTATCGCTCGCCCGGCTGGTGGGAGCCCGGTCAGATCTACACGGTCGATGTGAACAAGAACCTGCGCAACAAGGTCGAGGCACAATGCATGGCCCAAAAGGGCTATCGCCCGGTCAGTCTGCCGCCCTGCAAACGGGCTGTGAAATCAGGTGTTCCCGTGCAGCGCACCACGACACTACCACCGCTGACAACACAATCTTGTTTCGTCAAATTCGATGACGGCTCATTCCAGATTATTTCGCCCGGTCAATCAGGCTGATCCCGTTTGAGCGGCCCGCCTTCGGGCCAGCGCCCAATGCGCCAGGATGGCAAGGGCGTAAATAGCGATCACACTGATCAGCATCCCAGCCTCATCGACCCGCCACAGAACCGCCAGTAAAACCGGGGTGCCCAGCAAATTGCCCGCATTGCCCATCTGCGCCATCGCTCCGTAGCCGAGTGCCTGAGTTTCAGCGGTTTGGTTCAGAATCGGCACGGCCGCGAAGCTGCCCCCTTGCACAAGTCCCAACACCGCAAACAACGCAATACAGGTCAACTCCAACGGCAGGCCAGCAAAAACGCCCAAGATAGACAGGATCGCAAGCGCGAACCCCAGGTTAACCACCGCAACGCCGGACATCACGTTCAGCAAGACCGGCACCGCAACCAGGCTCAGCGCAATCCCGGCCAGCGGCATCAGACCCGCAACAGTCGCGCTGATGTCATCCGGCAAGCGCCCAGGCAGGATCGCCAGCAGTGAAACGAACGTCAGGGTGTAAAAAAACCAGCCTATTGCGGGGGCCGACACGAAGGGAGAGCGATAGGTGCGCAGATGCACTGCCCAAAGCTCTCGCCAAAGCCACGGTGCGGGCTCGGCCGCCTGTATGTCCTTTAGCTGAAGGATCGGGATCAATGCCGCGATCGCGATCATCAGGATGCCATGCAAAGCAAAGTAGACGGGCAGGCCATAGTTTTCGACCAAGGGCAGCCCAAGCCACGCATTCAGAGCAAAGGCCACGCCGAAGAAGGTGCTCCACAAAACCATGGCCATGTTGCGCGCTTTGCCGGTTGTGATCTGCGCAATCAAGGTTGGTGCCGCCACAACAATTGCCAGATGGGACAGGCCCTCGACAAATCGGCTGGCGAGCATGATCTGAAACCCCGGCCCCGTCGCCTGAAAGATCGAAAGTGCGCCACCAAGTACAAGGCCGAATATCAACAGTTTGACCGGCCCCACACGGCCCACGATTGACCCGGATACGGCGCCAAGAACTGCACCAAGCAGGCTGATGATCGACAGCAGCCAACCCATGGTTTCGGCGTGATCGGGGTAGAGTTGTAGAACCTCTGGGAATGGCACCGCAATCTTGGCAAACTGCGTCGCCGCGCCCAACCCGGCCAACCAAAGCAAGAGAACCTGAAAAAGCTGCGTCATAAGGCGCTTCTACAGCGCCCGGTCAGGTCGGGGAACGCATAAATTATGCGGCCTGGCGCCGCGACCCGCTGACCAGCCGCACGGGCGTTCCATCCGACAGATACAGCCGTTCCCAAATGATCTCTCCGGCGCTGATGCGAATGCGATCATGCACAGCCTCAGAGGTCAGAAAGGACTTTGGCGTGGGTGTGTGGGCCTCCCACCACCCTTCCTGGTCCAGCTCAGCCTCGGCCTGTTGAATCTCGTCGGTTGCAAACTGCCAGAGCGAAACACCCAACAGCGCGTTCTGGCTGGTTTTCCAGTCCTTTGCCCGGCTGGCGGAATAGGCAAGGCATCTATGGCTGGCTTCCTCGACCAGATGAAGGCAGTCCGATGAGGTCTCAACCAGTCGTCGCAGGGCGCTGTCATCTACGCGCGCAGGTCCAAGTACAGCAAACACACCCTGTTGCATATCCGGTGGCGGGGTTTGCCCACCTCGTTCCCATCGGGAGATGGTCGCCTGATCGACCTGCAACAACTCGGCTAGATGAGATTGCTTAAAGCCAATGGATTGCCGCAGCCGTTTCAGGCGTTTGCCGAAACCAGGATAGGCGCGAGACCTAAGGCTGATACCACCCGGTTTTGACGGAACTGTATGCATCGACCCCTGCCTTATGTGACCAGCAGATTACTCTGCCGGTTCCGGCTCATCTATTTGCGCGACCCGCGCCCCGGACTTGTTCGAGGTCACAACACCCAGTGATTTCAGCTTGCGATGCAACGCGCTGCGCTCCATCCCGACAAAGCTGGCAGTGCGGCTGATATTGCCACCGAAGCGATTGATCTGGGTCAGCAGATATTCCCGCTCGAACGCCTCACGCGCTTCGCGCAACGGCAGGGTCGCCAGAGCACCCGACAGGACAACACGGCCCGAATCCTCGGTTTTGTCTTCGTCGCTTGGCAGCTCGCGCGCCTCAATCGGGCCGGTGCCATCACCAAGGATCAGAACACGTTCGATCAGGTTCTTCAACTGACGCACATTGCCGGGCCAGGTCATAGTTTGCAGCAGAGCCACGGCCTCTTCCGACAGCTCGCGCATTGGCAGGCCTTGGGTTTCGTTGCACATTTCGATGAAATGCTGGGCCAGAACAGGGATATCCTCGCGTCGGTCTTCCAGCGAGGGCACGTCCACCGGCACAACGTTTAGACGATGATACAGCTCTTCCCGGAACCGTTCGGCTGCAATCTCTTCGTCCAGATCCTTGTTGGTGGATGATATAACGCGCAAGTCCACCCTTACCTTGTCGCTGCCGCCCACGCGCTGGAACTGCTGATCCACCAGCACTCGCAGGATTTTCGACTGAGTACCCAAGGGCATATCGGCAACCTCGTCAAAATAGACCACACCGCCGTGGGCCTCTTCCAGCAAGCCCGATTCGACCCCACGTTCAGAGCTTTCGCGCCCGAACAACACTTCTTCGACCCGCTCGGGTTCAATCCCGGCACAGTTGACCGTCACAAATGGCGCGTTGGCGCGGTTTGAATGCGCGTGGATATACCGGGCCGCAATCTCCTTGCCTGACCCTGCTGGGCCGCTCAGCATCACGCGACCATTCGATTTTGTGACCTTGTCCAACTGGCCCTGCATTGCACGGAACGAGGCGGATTTGCCGATCATGTCCGAGCTGCTGACTTCTTTACGCTTGAGCGAAGCATTCTCGCGGCGCAGGCGAGAGGTCTCCATCGCGCGGCGTATCACCACCATCAATTGGTCGATGTTGAAGGGCTTTTCGATGAAATCATAAGCCCCCTGCTTGATCGCGGCGACCGCGATCTCGATATTGCCGTGGCCTGAAATTATCACCACCGGCACATCCGGATTGTCGCGCTTGACCGCTTTCAGAATATCGATCCCGTCCATGCGGCTGTCCTTCAGCCAAATATCCAGGATCAACAACCCCGGCGGCTCGGAATTGATCGACGACATGCACTCATCCGAGTTTGCCGCCAGTCGGGTGGAATAGCCTTCGTCCTCCAGAATGTCGGACACCAGCTCGCGAATATCGCGTTCGTCATCTACGATCAGAATGTCGCTCATCTTTGGCCTGCTTTCAGTTTGTTGGTTTTAATCGCCTGTTTTTGTGGCGCTGAATTTGGTGGGAGATTTGCTCCCGGCAAACGGATCACGGCCATTGCGCCGAAATGGTCCTGTCCGTCGAATACGGGCGCGTCTTCCAAAGTCAGCGCTCCGCCATGTTCTTCGATAATCTTCTTGACGATGGGCAGGCCCAGCCCGGTCCCTTCGTCGCGCGTGGTCACATAAGGCTCAAACAAGCGCGCACGATCCTCGGGAAGGCCGATACCATTGTCGGCAATCGTGACAATCGTTCCCGCATCATCCGTGGAAACAGTCACTTTGATCTGTGGCCTCAGGTTTTCAGGCGCGCCTTTTTCTTTCAACGTTCCAATAGCTTCGCCCGCGTTCTTGATCAAATTTGTCAAGGCCTGGTTCAGCATGGTTGCATCCAGATCAGCCGTGATCGGCTGTTCCGGCAAGTCCGCATCGATTTGCACATCCGGTTGCCCCGCCTGCTGCAACAAAACGGCCTCGCGCACCAGCGCAACCACATCCTCCTGTCGCCGCTCTGGTTCCGGCATACGGGCAAATTTTGAGAACTCGTCTACAATGCGCCGTAGGTCATTGGTCTGCCGCACAATCACATCGGTCATCGATTCTAGGGTGTCGCAATCCACCTCATCTAGCTTGGATGAGAACTTGCGCTTGATCCGTTCCGCGCTCAATTGAATCGGTGTCAGCGGGTTCTTGATCTCATGCGCGATGCGCCGGGCCACATCACCCCAGGCAGCCATACGCTGGGCGCTGACCAGATCGGTCACATCGTCAAAGGCCACCACGTAGCCCTCAAGCGCGCCATCCTCACCCCGCCGCGTGGCCATGCGCACAAGCAGGTTTTCCAACTGTCCTTTGCGGGTCACCTTGATCTCGCCCTGTACGGCCTCTTGCCCGCCCTCTTTCAGGCTTTCGAACAGCGGCAGGAATTCGGGCACTGCGATACCTATTAACAGATGCTGTTCGCCCCGCGACCAGTCCAGCAGACGCTCGGCTGATCGGTTTACGAAGGTCACACCGCCTTCGGGATCAACACCGACAACGCCTGATGTGACCGAGCTGAGAACGGAATCGAAAAGGCGGCGGCGGCTTTCGATCTGGCGTGTGTTTTCCAGTAGTGTATCGCGCTGGCCTTTAAGCTGCCGGGTCATTTGGTTGAAATACCGTCCCAGCATCGCAATTTCGTCGTCGCTGGCCTCTTCAATGACCTGTACGCTCAGGTCCCCGGCACCGACGCGTTGCGCGGCTGTGGTCAGACGGCCAACAGGGCGCGACAGGCGTTCGGCAAACCACATGCCCAAAGACATCGCCGCAAGGATAAGGATCAGGGCAAACCCCAAATATAGAAGGCCAAAGTTAAACAGCACCCTGCCGCGTTCGCTTTCAAGCTGCTGGTAGAACTGCGCAGTTTCCTTGGTATCGTCCAGGAGGGTCAGTAGCTGACCATCGACATCGCGGCTAACATAGAGGTATCGGTCCAGATAGGCCTGTAGCGGAACAAGCGCGCGGAATTCGTTGTTCTCCCAATCGGCGATAATCAACAGGCCGGTATCAGCCGCTTCAACCATTTGCTCAGGCGTGGGTTTTTCGTAGCTGAACAGGTAGGATCGATCCCCGCGCGACCGGATTTCGCCACTCCCATCGATCACGTAAGCCTCGCGCAGACCCCGTTGGATTTGCGCCTGCCCCTGTGCCAGAACCTCACGCAATTCCGCATCCGAGATATAGAAATCGCGGGCTCGCGCATTGTCCAGAAACAGCGCCAGAACAGCTGCATCCTGGGTCAGACCCTGCCGGTGTTCCAGCTCATACGCCTCAGCCGCAGTCAGCGATGATCCGACGACCTGACGCACACGGTCCGAAAACCAGCCCTCAAGACCGATATTCACGGTCAGACCGGCGAAGATCGCAACTGTGACCGTAGGCACCAGAGCCAAGAGCGTGAAAGCACCGATCAGGCGCAAATGCAGGCGAGACCCCGCCGATTTCGCGCGTCTGGCTGCGACCAGCGAGCCGAGCTGGCTAAGCACGAGGGCCGCCACGACAAGGACGTAAACAAGGTCGGCAAGCAGAATCAGACGAAGGGTCGGCGCGGTCGCGCCCAGCTCAAAGGGACCAATGACCAGATAGGTCGCAAGCGCCAGCACTGGCCCTAGAAGAACAAGCCCCAAGGTGCCGAAATTGCGCAGTTTTCGGGACTTTCGCCATCGAATAATCGATGGGATTATCCCGCTCTGTGCTCGGGTTGCCACCGTCTGCCCTCATCCTGATGTGTCGCTTGTGCGACTGACCGCCATATGTCGTGGTCGTTTCCCCGGAGATACCCGGATGCCACGGCTTGTGTGGCGATATTACATCAGTTTGCGACGGCGTGTCACCTGAATATCGAGGTCTGTGATCTTTTTCCGCAGCGTATTTCGGTTAATCCCAAGCAAATCAGCGCATTTTGCCTGATTGCCACCGGTTGCCTCCAGCGCGATTTCGATCAGCGGGGCCTCAACCTCACGCAATATACGCTGATACAGGCCCGGAGGCGGCAGCATATTGCCGTGCAGGTCAAAATATCGCCTCAGATGCCGCTCGACCGAGGTGGACAGCTTCTCGCGCTCGCCCCCGCCCAACACAGGTTCAGCCTCGGGCTGGCTGCCCAGCACCATCTCAACCTCGGCTTTCGAGATTTCATCGGCCCGGCTGGTCAGGCTGAGACGGCGGACCGCGTTCTCTAACTGCCGTACATTGCCGGGCCAGGAGTAGCGGCGGATCAGTTCAACCGCATCCGGGCTGAGCCAGCGCTTAGTGCCGCTATCACGCTCTTCGCGGGCCAGAAAATGCTCGGCCAGCAAGGTGATATCATCCACACGCTCGCGCAGGGCCGGTACATGGATCGTCGCGCCGCATAGGCGGTAGTACAGATCCTGCCGGATGCGACCACCTTCCATACCTTCGGCCAGATCCGACTGGCTCGTGGCCATGAAACGCGGCACGTGATCGCCGGGGGTGTCCATCATGCGCACAATACGGGCCTGAAGCTCATCATCCAGATCGGCGATCTCATCAATCAACAGCGTGCCTCCACGCACACGCGCCATGACGCGGGCGGGCCCCTCCAAATCACGCAGGTCTGCGGCAGTGGCGGTGACAAAGGGCAATGTACGACGGTCCGAGAAGTCGTGAATTGCCCGCGCGATCAGAGACTTACCGGTCCCGCTTTCACCAGAAATCATGACGGACAGATCGGTATTCATCACTCGCGCAACCAATCGATACAGAGACTGCATGACGGATGTGCGCCCGACCAGAGGCAACTCATCCGGGCGCTCATTTGCTTCTGCCTCAGGTTCCGATTGCAGCCGCTGCTTTTGTTCCAGTGCGCGCGCAGTGCGTTTCATCAAATCTGGCAAATCGAAGGGTTTAGGCAGGTAGTCATAGGCATCCGCCTCAGCCGCCTGGATCGCCGTCATGATGGTGTTCTGGGCCGAAATCACAATCACCGGCAAACCGGGACGATCTTGCGCGATTTTCGGCAGCATTTCCAAACCGTTCCCATCCGGCATGACGACATCTGAAATCACCACATCCCCTTTGCCTTCACCTACCCAACGCATCAGCGTAGTCAGCGAAGAGGTGGCATGCACCTTGCATCCGGCCCGTGTCAGGGCCTGAGTCAGTACTGTGCGGATCGTGCGATCGTCATCTGCAACCAGAACGGTGCCATCCATCAGGTGCTCTCCTTCGTTATGCTCTCTGCCGGCGCGCGGCGCAGCGACAGTTTGAAAACCGTGCGTCCCGGAACGGAATCAGCCGAGATCCAGCCGCGATGGTCCGAGATGATCTTGCTGACCAGCGCCAGCCCTAGACCCGTTCCATTTTCCTTGCCCGAGACAAACGGGTCGAAAATGTCGCTGCGAATATCCTCCGGCAGTCCGGGGCCATCATCGATGATCTCAATCTGCAATGGCAGCGAATGACCCGAGCCGTCACTGCGACGCAGGCGGAACGAATGTTCAAAATAAGTGCGCAGGCGAATTGTGCCGCCATTCGGTCCAGCGGCCTCGGACGCGTTTTTCAGAAGGTTCAGAACCACTTGCAGGATTTGATCCGGGTCACCATAGGCCAGCGGCAGCGATGGGTCGTAGTCCTCGATAATGGTCATATCCGCGCCGAACCCCAGCAAGGCCGAACGGCGCGCGCGGTCCAGAACGTCGTGGATGTTCACCGGTTTGAAGTCGGGTTGCTGCAGGTTTCCGAATTGCTCAACCTGCTCCAACAGCTTCACGATACGGCGGCTTTCGGCCACGATAAGATCTGTGAGTTCAAGGTCTTGCGCTGAGATATTCATGCTGAGGAGCTGCGCTGCACCGGTGATACCAGCCAGCGGGTTCTTGATTTCATGCGCCAGCATCTCTGCCATACCGATGGCGGATTGCGCTGCTGACTTAACCGTGTTGCCGCGTGTCATGCGCCCCGCCAATTCGCGTGGCGAGATGATCATGATCATTGATCCCGGATGCCCGACCAGCGGCGCGATCTGTAGCGCGCATTGCAGCGGTGCGCGGTTACCCGACCCGACATCGACATCGTTGACGAACAGCGGCGTGCCTTGATGACGCGCGCGCAGGAACGCCTCTTCCAGTGGGGCATCCACAGCGATCTGGTCCCAGACCGGATGACCGATCACCGATTTGCGCGACGCGTTCAGGAAACCCTCGCCCGAGGAGTTCACATCGGAAATCCGATCCGCCTGGTCTATGATGAAGGCCGGAACGGGTAGCGAGTTCCAGATGCTCTGATCCGAATTCATGCGGCCACCTCGGCTGCGCAATCCAGCGCCTCATCAAGCAGGCGCAGTACCTCTTGCGTATCACGTGAGGTCAAAACAGCCCGACGCAGGGGCGCGGGTGTTCCGGCTTCATCCATGTACCACCCCAGATGCTTGCGGGCGACGCGCAGGCCCAGATCGGTGCCGTAGAATTCGAGCATGGCTTGATAATGGGCGCGCACCATCGCGACCAATTCAGCGCCCTTGGGGATTTCAGGTGCGTCGGTGCCGTAGATGTCGTGGCAAATCTGTGCCAGAAGCCAGGGTTTTCCCTGCGCACCCCGCCCGACCATCACGCCATCTGCGCCGGACTGATCCAGCGCCGTGTGGGCCGCTTTGGTATCAATAATATCGCCATTGGCGATGACGGGAATCGACACAGCCTGTTTCACCGCTCGGATCGCCTGCCAGTCGGCGTGGCCTTTGTAGAACTGGCAGCGTGTGCGCCCATGGATCGTGACCATCTTGATCCCCGCCCCTTCCGCCCGGCGCGCCACATCAGGCGCATTCAGCAGCGCATCATCCCAGCCCAGCCGCGTTTTAAGAGTTACGGGTATTTCGACCGCCTCAACCACCGCTTCGATCAGGGTCAGGGCGTGATCTGGCGTTTTCAGAAGGGCCGAGCCGGAATAGCCATTGGTCACCTTTTTGGCCGGGCAGCCCATATTGATGTCGATTACGCGCGCGCCGCGATCGGCGACCTGACGGGCAGCTTCGGCCATCCAATGCGCCTCGCGCCCGGCCAGTTGAACCGCAGTGTTTTCCACATCTGCCGACAGTTCCGCCCGTTCGCGCACGCCCGGCTTGGCTTGCACCATCTCCTGGCTCGCGACCATTTCGCTGACGACCATGCCCGCCCCAAACCGCATCACTAGATCGCGGAACGGGCGATCCGTGATTCCAGCCATCGGCGCCAGCAGCACAGGTGGGTTCAGAGTTTTGTCAGCAAGATGCAGGGTCAACGTGCCTAATCCTTGAGCAGTTGGGGTTTTGATATCGAATCCAGTGCATATGAACAACAAAACGACCACCCACAAGCCTGCAAAATCATCACTCGCTTAATTTTTAGGCAGATTGACGCGGGTGATTGCCTCTGCATTCACCGCCCCCTAAACAATGGCCTAAATCGCAGGAGCAAACGCCAGTATGACAACCGCCGCCATCATCGTTGCTGCCGGCCGCGGAACCCGCGCAGGCGGAGGCACGCCCAAGCAATGGCGCATGCTGGGCGGGCGCGTGGTAGCCGACTGGACGATCGACAGATTTCGCACACAAGTCGAACATATTGTACTCGTGCTATCACCCGACGATTCGGGGGCTTGGGAGGCCTATCGGGACAGTGATCTGATCCTCGCCCCGGGTGGCGCGGATCGAGCGACATCTGTCCGCAACGGGCTGGATGCGCTGGAGGACCGGGAAGTAGATTACGTTTTGATTCATGATGTTGCCCGCCCCTGCGTGGGTGCGGACGTCATTCAGAACGTGCTGCACGCGCTGAGCAAAAGCCAGGCTGCCGCACCCGGATTGGCCGTTACAGACGCGCTTTGGACCGGGGATGAGAGCACGGTTTCCGGAACGCGGGATCGAACGGGTCTGTTCACGGCCCAAACGCCGCAGGGCTTTCACTATGACGCAATCACGGCCGCGCATGCGACCCATTCAGGCAGCGCGGCGGATGATGTCGAGGTCGCGCGCGCCGCCGGGCTGGACGTGACCATCGTGCCGGGCGATCCGGACAATATCAAAATCACACGACCCGAGGATTTTGCCCGGGCAGAACGGATATTGGGGCTGAATATGGATGTAAGACTGGGCAACGGCTATGACGTGCACCGGTTTGGTGACGGAGATCATGTGATCCTGTGCGGTGTGAAAGTACCGCATGATCGTGGGTTGCAAGGTCATTCCGATGCTGATGTCGGCATGCACGCTGTGACGGATGCGATCTATGGCGCGTTGGCGCAGGGCGATATCGGCCAGCACTTCCCCCCCTCAGATCCGCAGTGGAAAGGGGCCGCCAGCGAGATTTTCCTGCGCCACGCGGTCGAGCTTGCCCAGACAATGGGCTACCGCATCTCGAACGCCGATTGTACGCTGGTTTGCGAATACCCAAAGATCGGGCCCCATGCCGAAAAGATGCGTCAGGAAATGTCCAGAATCATGGGGTTGCAGGTCGACCAGGTCTCGGTCAAGGCAACCACGTCCGAGCGTCTAGGCTTCACTGGCCGCAGCGAAGGCATCGCGTCGCTCGCCACCGCATGTCTGGTGAAAGCATGAGCATCGCGCGTCTGATCGGAACCGTCTGTGGCGTTGGCTATCTGCGCCCTGCCCCCGGCACATGGGGATCGCTTGCGGCTCTGCCCCTGGTCTGGGTCCTACACGTTTTGGGCAGCTTCCCCCTGCTCGTCCTCGCGACACTCGTCGTTTTCATCGCAGGGCTGTGGGCCACAAAAGTGATGACCGCCGGGCAAGAGGATCACGACCCGTCCGAGATCGTGGTCGATGAGGTCGCAGGCCAGTTCATCGCGCTCTGGGCCATTTCCTATCCAAGCTGGGTGCGTGGGATCGAGATCACCGAACTCTGGCCCGGCTGGGTCGCGGGGTTCCTGCTGTTCCGACTGTTCGACATCACCAAGCCCGGCCCGGTCGGCTGGGCCGATCGCAAAGGAGACGCGATGGGCGTGATGCTTGACGATGTAATCGCCGGGGTCTTTGCCGCCGTCGGTGTAATGGTTCTGGCCGGGATCGCACACGGAGTGTTGGGGCTATGACCGTCGCTGCACTGCTCGATTTGGCAAAGGCTCGTGGCGTGATGATCGCCACTGCCGAAAGCTGCACAGGCGGTATGGTCGCCGCCGCGCTAACCGACATTCCCGGCAGCTCCGCGGTGGTCGAGCGTGGATTCGTCACCTACACCAACCGCGCCAAGCAGGACATGCTGGGTGTCCGGGCCAAAACGTTGGACGCCCATGGTGCAGTCTCAGAAAAGGTCGCGCGCGAAATGGCCGAAGGCGCAGTGCGAAACTCTCAGGCGCAATTGGCCGTCTCGATCACCGGCATCGCGGGTCCCGGGGGGTCCGAATTCAAACCCGAGGGGCGTGTGTGTTTCGGGCTGGCTGGTGAGGGGCTGACCACCCACACCGAAACGGTGGAGTTCGGCGCACCCGGGCGCGACGCTGTGCGGCTGGCAGCGCGCGATCATGCGTTGGACCTGTTGCAAAACGCGCTTTTAAAATTCACCTAAATGGCATGGATGCCTTGGCGTCAATTGCGCCCCTTGCACCGATCAAACCGGTTGCACGGATCGCCCTAGGTCGCATACACGCGGTGACTGGAACACGGGCTCGATCAGTCAGCACACCGTGACCGGCTCGAAGACCCAAGCGGCCAAGCCCACCTTGGCCGCAAGGCCCGAAAGGGCAAAAAGCGGACCCCGCAAGGGTCCGCTTTTCTTTTGCCGCCCTCTCGACTCCGGCCCAAGGGACAGGCTATCAGCCCGCAACACTCTTTCAGCCCAGAGGTTTGCGCCATGATCCCCAGTTCTTTTCCTGACAGCACCGAAATCGCCCGCCTGACCGCGCGGATGCTGCTGGAGATCAAGGCCGTTCACTTCAATTCGCGCGAACCATTCACATTGGCCTCGGGCCTGCCCAGCCCGACCTATATCGATTGCCGCAAGCTGATCTCATACCCACGCATCCGCTCGACCCTGATGGATTTCCTGACCGTGACCGTGATGCGCGAAGCGGGCTTTGAGGCGTTCGACAATATCGCTGGGGGCGAAACAGCGGGCATCCCATTCGCCGCCATGGTCGCTGAGCGGATGGCCCTGCCGATGACCTATGTGCGGAAGAAGCCCAAAGGCTATGGCCGCAACGCCCGCATCGAAGGCGCAATGAGCGAAGGGGAACGCGTGCTGCTGGTCGAGGACCTGACCACCGATGGCGGCAGTAAGCTGTCCTTCGTCGATGCGATCCGCGAAACTGGCGCGACCTGCGGGCATACCGCGGTGATTTTTTACTATGGCATTTTCCCCGAGACCGAAAAGACGCTGGGCGATCATGGCGTGAAGCTGCATTCGCTCTGCACTTGGTGGGACGTTCTGGCCGAAGCCAAGGCGCAAAAGGCCTTTGACGAAGAGACCCTTAGCGGTGTCGAAGCCTTCCTGAACGACCCGCGCGGGTGGCAGGACGCGAACAAAGGCTAACGTCGCGAAATCTGTTTTCAGAACAGAAACAGTGGCAGACCAGCGGGCCCAATTCGCACAAGATGTTGACGGATCAACCCTTCATACGGCAATATGATGGGGCCCGGAGATATGCACAGCCTATCCCCAAAAACATACAATTTGCCCCGACTCACGGGGCTAAGCTATGGACTTTGTCCCAAGGGGCATAGAGAGCAGCAATGAACGAGATCAGCAGTATCGAACAGGCAGCGGCACAGATTCAAAACTCTGAAACCATGCCGCATTCCATCGAGGCTGAACAGCAGCTTCTGGGTGCAATCCTGACCAATAATGATCTTTATGACCGGGTTGCCTCGATTATCGGGTCCGAACATTTCTATGACCCGGTCCATGCGCGCATCTATGAGGTCGCGGCCAACCGCATCGCCAAGAATGCGCTGGCCTCACCCGTGACGCTGAAATCCTTCATGGCCGAGGATGAAGGGCTAAAGGAATTGGGTGGCCCGGCCTATCTGGTCAAACTGGCCGGGGCCTCGATCAGTGCTTTTGCCGTCCATGACTACGCCCAAATGATCTATGACCTGGCCATCCGGCGCGAGCTGATCCGGTTGGGCCGAGATATCTCGGACAAGGCCGCGCGGGTTGATGTGTCCAGCGAGCCGAAGGAACAAATCGTCGAGGCCGAGCAGCAGCTCTATCAGCTGTCCGAGCAAGGCCAGACAGAACAGGGCTTTCAATCCTTTCTCAAGGCGGTCACCGAAGCCGTCAACGTTACCAACGAAGCATACCAACGTGGGGGCGGGATGGCCGGCATCTCGACCGGTCTGGCCGATCTGGATAAGCAGCTGGGTGGCTTGCATCCATCGGACCTGATCATTCTTGCCGGCCGTCCCTCTATGGGTAAAACCTCGCTTGCGACCAACGTGGCGTTTAACGTGGCCAAGGCCTACAAACGCGGCACCAAGCCTGATGGCAGCGAAGGCGCGATTGATGGCGGCGTGGTTGGGTTCTTCTCATTGGAAATGAGCGCCGAACAGCTTGCGGGCCGTGTTCTGGCTGAAGCTTCTGAAATTTCGTCTCACAAAATCCGTCAAGGTGACATGACCGAGGCCGAGTTCCGGCGCTTCGTGGATGCCGCCAAAGAACTGGAAGCCTGCCCGCTGTTCATCGACGACACCCCGGCCCTGCCAATCGCGCAGCTTGCTGCACGGGCGCGGCGGCTGAAACGGACCCATGGGCTGGACCTGCTGGTGATCGACTATCTGCAGCTGTGCCGCGGCATGGCCGACAACCGCGTCAACGAGATTGCCGAGATTTCGATGGGCATGAAAGCCATCGCCAAGGAGTTGAACATCCCGGTCATCGCCCTGTCTCAGCTTTCTCGACAGGTCGAAAACCGCGACGACAAACGCCCGCAACTGTCTGATCTGCGGGAATCCGGTTCGATCGAACAGGATGCGGACGTAGTGATGTTCGTGTTCCGCGAGGAATACTACAAAGAACGTGAAAAGCCCGGCGACCACGAGCTGGACAAGATGGAAGAGTGGAAGCAGGCCATGGAGCGCCTGCATGGCAAGGCCGAGGTGATCGTCGGCAAGCAGCGCCACGGCCCCATTGGCACGGTCGAGCTGTCGTTCGAGGCCCAGTTCACCCGCTTTGGCAATCTCGTCAAACCCTGGCAACAGGGCGGCGAGATCGAAGGATACTGACCCCTACCACAAGGCAGGATTGTTCAGCGCCGCAACGCAATGCGATGGCCCCTTTAGCGGGGTCAGTTCGCGCCCGTCCAGAGATTGCCCCAGCCAACCATGCGGATAGCTGAGCCTCAGCGGCGGCTGCGCGCTCTCTTCCGAAATGGCCAGAAACCCAGTTTTGCAATAGTAGTTTGGATCGCCATAGGTCAGCACCACATCGACGCCAGAGTTGCGCAGTTGGTCCAGACCGAAGGTTATCAAAGCCTGCCCAATCCCCGATTTCTGCCGGTCCGTTCGCACCGCCATCGGTGATAGGATAAAGACATCTCGGCTGTCTTGCGGGTATGTGATCCGGGAAAACGCAACAGCGCCCACCAGTTCCATGTCTTGATACGCGGTGTAAATCTTCACATCCGCCTCAGGCGTCATGCTCAGTAAATCTTGCACAAACGCGCCAATCAGCACGCCTTCATCAGCGCCCTCCGAGGCTGAAAAGACGTCTTGAAACAGATCGACCACAGCCTGAACATCTGATCCTCTACCGGTCGAAAACTCCATGATCCCCTCCGGGCACTGCATCTGCTCTATCGCTCAAAACTGGAAGGCCGCACCTGAACAAAGCAGCGCGCCTTCGCGATCCCACATACCATGATCACAGCAACAAACTGCCAGAATTCACAAGAACTTGGCAAATTTCGCCGGTTGTCGCGCATACAACGCTCAAACGGCGTCGCAAAAGCGTCATTCCCCCTTGACCTTATTCAGCGCAATGTCATGAACAACGCCATGAGTACCGCACGACTGACAATCAATCTCCAGGCCCTTGCCAGCAACTGGCGGGCGCTGGATGCAAAGACCGATGTTGAAACCGCCGCCGTGGTCAAGGCCGATGGCTATGGGCTGGGCGCCGGGCCGGTCAGCAATGCGTTGGCTGAGGAAGGCGTACGCAAGTTTTTCGTCGCGGTCGCCGAAGAAGGCGCAGCCGTACGTCAGGCCATTGGTCCGGGGCCGCAAATCTGCGTGTTTTCCGGCCATATGGAGGGGGATGCAGACCTACTGCGCGCCCATGACCTGATACCCCTGATCAACGCACCCCAGCAGTTCCAGCGCCATATGCAGGCCCTGCCGGATCACCCCTTTGGCATTCAGCTAGACAGCGGCATGAACCGCCTGGGTCTTGAACCAGCCGACTGGACCGATCTACGCCCCAAGGCCGAAGCGCTAAACCCGGTTGTCGTGATGTCTCATCTGGCCTGTGCGGACGAACCCGATCATCCGATGAACCAGCAACAGCTGAAAACCTTCCGGGAAATGACTGATGGCATCACCGCGCCGCGCTCGCTGGCGGCCACCGGTGGCACGCTTCTGGGGCCAGAATTTCATTTCGAGCTCTGCCGCCCCGGTATCGGCCTTTACGGCGGGATGCCCTTTGCCGGGGCGCGGCCTGTTGTCACCGTTGATCTACCGGTGATCCAGGTGCGCGCGCTTGAGGTTGGCGAAACCGTTGGCTACGGCAACAGCTGGGCCGCCCGACGCCCGTCGCGCATCGCAACGGTTGCAGCGGGCTACGCGGATGGCCTGCACCGCGCCATCGGTGGCGGGATCGACACATTTGCAGGCGATCAGCCCTGCCCCGTCGTGGGACGCATCTCGATGGACCTGATCACGGTCGATGTCACCGACCTGCCCGAGGACCCGGAACGCCTGCGCATTCTGAACGGGCATCAAACCGTGGATGATCTGGCCGAAGCGGCGGGGACCATAGGCTATGAAATCCTGACCTCGATGGGTCGCCGGTATTCGCGGGGTTATGTGGAATGAACCCTGTATTACTGCTCAGCGGATTGGGCCGTGCCGTCCTGACCGTGCTGGCCGCGTTTGGTCGCGTCGCGCTGTTTGCGCTGGACGCAATCTCTCATATCTTCCGCCCTCCGTTCTACCCGCGCGAATTCGCCATGGCGCTGCTGAATATCGGCTGGCTGTCCCTACCCGTGGTTGGCCTGACCGCAATCTTCACCGGCGGCGCGCTGGCCCTGCAAATCTACGCAGGCGGCGCGCGTTTCAATGCCGAAGCTGTGGTGCCCCAGATCGTTGCCATCGGCATGGTGCGAGAGCTTGGCCCGGTGCTCGTCGGCCTGATGATCGCCGCCCGCGTGACCTCATCTATCGCGGCTGAGATCGCGACGATGAAAGTGACTGAACAGATTGACGCGCTGGTCACCCTGTCCACCCACCCGATGAAATACCTGACCGCACCGCGCGTGCTGGCGGCGCTGATCACCGTGCCTGCTTTGGTCGCGGTTGGGGATATCATCGGCATCATGGGCGGCTACACCGTTGCCACGCAAAATCTGGGCTTCAACCCGGCGGCCTATCTGAAAAACACCGTGGATTTTCTTGAGACGCGCGACATCGTCTCGTCACTCGTCAAAGGCGCCGCGTTTGGCATGATCGCCGCCATCATGGGCTGCTATTACGGCATGTCCTCGGGCCGCGGTGCACAAGGCGTGGGCCGCGCCACCAAAGGCTCGGTCGAGGCCGCCGCCGTGCTGATCCTCGCCGCCAACTTCGTTCTGACAGGAGTGTTCTTCTCGCTATGATCCGGATGGAGAACGTAACAAAAGCCTTTGGCGACAACCGCGTGCTGCAAGGCATGAGCCTTGAGATTGCCAAGGGCACCTCGATGGTCATCATCGGCGGCTCAGGCACCGGCAAGTCGGTGGCGCTGAAATGCATTCTGGGGCTGATCCAACCCGACAGCGGCATGATCTATGTGGACGGCAAGGACGCCACCAAAGGCGACCGCGATGCGTTTCTGGCCCGGTTCGGCATGCTGTTTCAGGGCGCGGCGCTGTTTGATTCACTGCCCGTCTGGCAAAACGTCGCGTTCCGCCTGCTGCGTGGCTCACTGAAACGCCCGGTGGATGAGGCGCGCGAGATCGCCATCGAGAAGCTGCGCCGCGTGGGCCTGAAAGCCGACGTGGCCGACCGCCTGCCCGCCGAACTGTCCGGCGGCATGCAAAAACGCGTCGGCCTCGCCCGCGCCATCGCCGCCGAGCCCGAGATCATCTTTTTCGACGAACCCACCACCGGGTTGGACCCGATCATGTCCGGCGTCATCAACGACCTGATCCGCGAAATCGTGACCGAGATGGGCGCAACGGCCATGACCATCACCCACGACATGAGCTCGGTCCGCGCCATTGCCGACAACGTGGCGATGCTGCATGGCGGAGTGATCCAATGGACCGGTCCGGTGGGTCAGATGGACGCCTCGGGTGATCCGTATTTGGAGCAGTTTATCAGCGGCAGCGCTGAGGGGCCGATTGAGGCGGTGCGTTGAAAAGGAATTGGCATGAATCAACTTATTGACCAATTGATGAAACACATCTCAGCATTTGAAAAATTACGGATACATGAAAGTCAAAACAGCGGCCAAGAAGCTTGGAATGAAGCTTTCTTTCTAGAATTTTATCGTGCGGACGCCAGATTTAGACTTGCAGCGAAAAACTTGGATTTCTCATACCCAGATGACCCACCGGCAGGTGATGTACAAACACAGATGGGAGTTGTTTGCCAGCGTTTTGACGAGATCGTAGCTGGCTGGAAGAGAAAGATACTTATCACAAATATAGAAAACGAGGTAGCTCTCGAGTATGTAGAGCAATCGGTTGAATTGTCTGAAGCAATATCCTTTGACCGTGAACACCGAAGTAAAATCCAGAGTATTATCGGCAAATTGAGAGATGAAGTTAACGAAAGCTCATGGATGGACAAGGAGAAGAAACAGCGTGTTTTGAAGGCTGTGAATTCAGTGCAGTCTGAAGTTGACAAGGAAACGAGTAACTTCCATCTGGTTCTAGGTAAGATAGTTGACCTCGGTGACGCACTTGGGAAAGCAGGCGAAAGAGCCAAACCCGCATTTGACCGAATTGAACAACTTTCAAACGCGGTACGTGGTCAAAGGCAACAAGCGCTTGCAATAGAGAAAGACGAGGATCCTTTGCAAATTGAAGATATGAGAGAAGAAAGCGAGGAATGATCCTCCGCCTCGCCACCCTCTCCCTCCTTGTTCTGTACCCCATCGCGTGGTTCGCCCCACTGATGCGCGCAGGGCTCCTGCCGATCTTCGGGCTCAGCGAGATCAGCGTCATCACCGGCCTTCAGTCCTTGTGGAAATCAGACGTCTTCCTTGCGCTGGTCGTCACCATCTTCGCCCTCTTCGCGCCGTATGTCAAAACCATCGGCACAGCTCTGATCCAGTGGAACCTGCTCGATGCCCGCGTCCAACCCGCGCTGAACGTCCTCGGCAAGCTGGCGATGGCCGATATCTTCCTGATCGCGCTCTATATCACGCTGGCCAAAGGCATCTCTTACGCCACGATTGAGACCGCTTGGGGCCTCTACCTGTTCACGCTCTGCATCCTAGCCTCGCTGGTGCTGGGTCTTTTGACCGACCGGCAGGCAAAGGCCCAAACCCCCACCTGACGCCCGGCGTGGATGCGCCCGCTGCGCGCTACCGGCGGAGATGAAAGCCCACAAGGGCTTGAAGAACCGCCCATCCTAAGGCACCAAAGCCCAATGGCAAAACCAACTTATTCTTGCTCGGCCTGCGGTGCGAGCTTCACAAAATGGTCCGGGCGTTGCGATGGCTGTGGGGAATGGAATACCATCACCCAAGACGTGCCGCTTTCGGCTGGCCCGGCCAAGAAATCCCTCGGCGGCAAGCGGGGACAGTCTGTCACGCTCACGGACCTGTCGACCGAAGAGACACCACCACCCCGAACACTCAGCGGGGTGGACGAGTTGGACCGCGTCCTGGGCGGCGGTCTGGTTCCTGCCTCGGCCCTGTTGGTGGGCGGCGATCCCGGTATCGGAAAATCCACCCTGTTGTTGCAAGCCGCAGCGCGCTTTGCCCGCGCAGGCGTCAAGACGATCTATGTTTCTGGCGAGGAAGCCAGCGCTCAGGTTCGCATGCGCGCGCGGCGATTGGGATTAGAGGACGCACCTGTTCAGCTGGCTGCTGAAACCAACCTGCGCGATATCCTGACGACGTTGGAAACCGAAAAGCCCGGCCTCGCCATCATCGACTCGATTCAGACCATGTGGGCCGACAATGTAGACAGCGCACCGGGTTCGGTGTCACAAGTCCGGGCCGCAGCGCATGAATTGACCACGTTAGCGAAACGACATGGCGTGTCGATTGTGATGGTGGGCCACGTCACTAAAGAAGGTCAGATCGCAGGGCCGCGCGTGGTCGAGCACATGGTGGACACCGTGCTTTATTTCGAAGGGGAACGCGGCCACCAGTTCCGCATCTTGCGTGCCGTGAAGAACCGCTTTGGCCCCGCTGATGAGATCGGCGTATTTGAAATGACCGGCAAGGGGCTTGCGCAGGTCACCAACCCTTCGGCCCTGTTCCTGTCGGAACGCGGAGAACCCAGCCCCGGATCGGCCGTTTTTGCCGGAATTGAAGGCACACGGCCCGTATTGGTGGAACTTCAGGCGCTTGTCGCCCCCTCCCCTCATTCCCAACCCCGCCGCACGGTTGTGGGCTGGGACAGCGGGCGCCTTGCCATGATCCTTGCAGTGCTTGAGGCCCGTTGCGGCATTCCTTTCGCCGGGCTTGATGTCTATCTGAACGTCGCCGGAGGGCTGAAAGTCAGCGAACCCGCCGCTGACCTGGCCGTGGCCGCGGCCCTGCTGAGTGCGCGCGAAGACACAGCCCTGCCCGCTGACACCGTTGTTTTCGGAGAAATCTCGTTATCCGGGGCACTTAGACCGGCCCCGCAGACCGAAAATAGGTTGAAAGAAGCCCAAAAACTTGGTTTCACATCGGCAATTGCTCCGGCAGGTGGCAAAACCGGCACTGTGGCAGGTCTGACACTCACCCGACCCTCTGATTTGGTTGGGTTTGTTGGCGAAACCTTCGGAGCAGGTTAAAGTCGCGCCGCGAGGGGCAGAAAAAGAACAGGCGAGGGCCATGGAAGGTTTTACAATAATTGACGGGGTTGTGGCCCTGATCATCGTGCTGTCAGGCCTCTTGGCCTATTCGCGCGGGTTCATGCGCGAGGTTCTGGCCATCGCGGGCTGGGTCGCAGCGGCGGTCCTGGCATTCATCTTTGCACCGCAGGCTGTGCCTTTGGTCAAAGAAATCCCGGTAGTTGGAGATTTCCTGCGTGACAGCTGTGAATTGTCAGTGATCACAGGCTTTGCCGCTGTATTCGCCATCGCGCTGATCGTGGTCAGCATCTTCACACCCCTGTTTTCGTCGCTGGTGCAGCGTTCGGCCCTGGGTGGTCTGGATCAGGCGCTTGGCTTCTTCTTCGGCATCGCACGTGGCATTCTGTTGGTCGCCATCGCCTTCTTTGTCTACGACACGGTCATGACTGGCCAATCATATACGATTGTCGATGAAAGCCGTTCGGCCAAGGTGTTCGAACAATTCAGCACACAGATCGAAGAGCAAAATCCCGAAGCCGCTTTGGGCTGGGTTACAACTCAGTATGAAGAACTGGTGGGTAGCTGCACCTCGAATGGATCAGCGCCTGCTGCGGAAACCACCGACAACTGATCCCATACACATTACAATATTGAAAAGCCCGGCATTGCCCGGGCTTTTTTCATGGATCAGACAAAGCCTTCTCCGCCGCACACCGTGCATCGAATGGTTTTCAATCCAAAACACCCATCGCACCGGCTGAAAATCGGCTTGCCATGAATATCGCGGCCTTTGACGACCTGTCCGGCGCCATTGCAAATCTGGCAAGGTGCACGCCCCATACCGCGACACCGATGGCACCGCCGCTTGGGTGTTTCTTCTTTCTTAGGCGGCGGCCTGTTCTGCCACATCACACCCCCTTGTCCGCTCAACATGCGTGTTTTGATCCGGTTTCTACCATGTCAGCACAATTGCATTCATATGTCATCAGACTTGCCGCGCGGTCGAGACAACACAAATCTCACCTGCGGCATTGTGTAAATGTGATCCTTTGATGACAGGGGCGTTCTAAGGCAGTATGTGGGGTCCAACCCGCCACGGAATCGGAGCTGTCGGTCTTGTTCTTTGTGTTTTCATCTGCGTGCGTCGCATCGATGATTGGCCATTTGGCTTATGAAACACAGACAATCGCGCACAAGGTGCAGGTAGCATCCCCTTATCGATCCCGACAGTCGGTCAAACCTCTCGTCACAACGCCATAGGAATTGGAGCCCGTACATGTGTGGGATTTTGGGGATCGCAAGCCGGACACATGATGTGTTTGCGGAAATCTATGACGGCTTGCTGATGCTGCAACACCGGGGGCAGGACGCCTCGGGGATCGTCACATATAACGGTGAATTCTTCCGCGAGAAAAAGGCCAACGGTCTGGTCAAGGATGTCTTCAACGCCACGGATGCTGAAACCCTCCTGGGTAAAGTCGGCATGGGGCATGTACGTTATCCAACCGCCGGTTCACTCAGCGCGGCTGAGGCGCAGCCCTTCTTCGTGAACGCGCCTTACGGGATCTATCTGGTCCATAATGGCAACATCACCAACACGGCTGAGCAGCGCGAAAAGGTCACGGGCAAATACAGCCGCCACCTGCGTACCACCTCGGATTCTGAAATCCTGCTGAATGTGCTGGCCGACAAGGTGGCCGACGCGATCAAAGTCAACGGCAATGTCGAACCCATTCGCAACATCTTTGCCGGGGTGAAGATGACAATGGAGCGGGTACAGGGTGCCTATTCCGTGATCTGCCTGATTGCAGGCGTGGGCATGCTGGCCTTCCGTGATCCATACGGTATCCGCCCGTTGTCTGTCGCCGTTCGTGAAACCGAAGGCGGCGGCAATGACTACGCCTTTGCGTCCGAGGATGTAGCCTTTGGCATCAACGGGTTTAACAAGCTGCGCGATCTGCGCGCGGGTGAGGCCATCCTGATCGATCTGGATGGCAATATGCATGAAGTCCAGGCAGTCGAGGGCAAGCTGACGCCCTGTATCTTCGAATATGTCTATCTGGCCCGCCCGGATTCGCTGCTGGATGGAGTATCCGTCTACAAAACCCAGATGCGCATGGGTCAGACATTGGCCAAGCAAATTCAGGACTCGGGGCTGGATATTGATCGGATCATTCCAGTACCGGACAGCGCCCGCCCAGTCGCGCTCGAGGCCGCCAAGATCACCGGCATCCCTTATCGCGAGGGTCTGGTGAAAAACCGCTATGTCGGCCGCACCTTCATCATGCCAGGTCAGGAAGAGCGGCAGAAATCCGTGCGCCGCAAGCTGAATGCAATTCCGCTGGAATTCAAAGATCACAATGTTCTGCTGATCGACGATTCAATCGTGCGCGGCAATACGATCAAGAAGATTGTACAGATGTGCCGCGAGGCCGGAGCCAAGAAAGTCTATATCGCCAGCGCGTCTCCTCCGGTGAAATATCCCAATGTCTACGGCATCGATATGCCCACAAAACATGAGCTGATCGCCAACGGCAAAGAGATCGAAGAAATCCGCGAAGAGCTGGGCGCAGATGCCCTGTTCTACCAGCATCTTGATGATCTGGTTTGGGCCGCCAAGGAAGGCAACCCTGAGATCGAGGCCTTCGATTGCTCTTGCTTCAACGGTGACTACATCACCGGCAGCGTCAGCGACGATTACCTCGACAGCCTGGAAAACAGCAGCCGTGTCAGCAAAAAGCGCGAGGATATGGAGGTTGTGGGCGGATCGTGGAACGGGGCCAAACTGGCCTCGGGCTAATCTGACGCCTCGAATCAGATGGGTTGGTTGAGACACCGCGTTTCGCGTTTTTCACCAGCTCGCTATCGTTCATGAAAACGTGACACACGAGCATGATCGCGAAATCGTAGCGAATGCAAAGACTTCGCAAACCCTGAGATTCAGGTCAGGCCATGCGACGCTGCGGCAGTCTTTTGTTCCTTTTTGGCCTTTGTTAACCAACCCGCTGCTACCACTCACCAAAGGGGTCTGGGTCCTACCCGACCGCAGCTTATGTCCAATGCCACTGTTAAAGGCGCGGCAACGCAAAAAGGCGCGCTGAAGAAAAACTCTGTGTCTGTGCTTGGGATATTTGGTCCCAAGGCGGATTTGCGCGCGCTGATGCGAATGTCCTCGGGTCGCGTCAAAGAAGTGAAAACCGGCAGCCGCGTTGGGTCGGGTACCATCGTGGCCATCGACGAGCACGGCGTGATGCTGCGACAAAGCGGCCAGACCCGGCGGATCGCGATCCCTGGAGGCTGACGCCTCTTGACGGCCTGCACGATGGGGTCCAAACCGCAGCCATGACCGATCAGACCAAAATCGCCCTCATCACCGGGGCCTCTCGCGGGCTGGGCGCAGCCCTGGCCGAGGCGCTGGCCCCCGAATATCATATCGTCGCCGTCGCCCGCACCACCGGTGGGCTAGAAGAGCTGGACGACCGGATCAAGGCCAAGGGCGGATCTGCAACCCTGGCCCCAATGGACATCACCGATCCCAATGCCATGGCCACCCTGTGCCGGGGCATACATGATCGCTGGGGCAAGGTGGATCTGTGGTTGCACACAGCCGTCCATAGCTCGGCCCTGACGCCCGCGCATTTTGTCGACCCGAAAGAATGGGCCAAGGCGATGAACACCAACGCCAATGCCACTTCGGTCCTGATCCCCTATGTGACGCCTTTGCTGGGCGAAACGGGTCATGCGGTGTTCTTCGACGACCCCAAAGCGGGCGAGAAGTTCTATGGCATCTATGGGGCCACCAAAGCCGCGCAAATGGCTTTGGCCCGCAGTTGGCAGGTTGAGACCGAACGCACCGGGCCGCGCGTTTCCATCGTGGAACCCGCGCCGATGCCCACCGCCGTACGGGCCCGGTTTCATCCCGGTGAAGATCGGGATGTGTTGACCAGCACCTCGGTTGAGGCTGCGCGGATTTTGGCGCTGCTTTAAGGAAATGGCCCCTTTGGGCTATGCCTCCGGCGGGGATATATTTAGCCAGATGAAGCTGGGATCAGGCGATATGAACGCCGTTGCGCCCTGCCAGATCGACGAAGAATTGCCAGGCGACGCGGCCCGAGCGCGCGCCTCGGGTGGCCTGCCATTCGATGGCTTCGGCACGCAAGGTTTCCGGGTCGACTGAAACCCTGTAGGCACCGCAGTAGCGGTCGATCATGGCCAGGTACTCATCCTGATCGCACGGGTGGAAGCCCAACCACAGGCCGAACCGGTCAGAAAGGGAGACCTTTTCTTCGACTGCTTCGGACGGGTTAATGGCGCTGGAACGTTCGTTTTCAATCATATCCCGCGGCATCAAGTGGCGGCGGTTTGAAGTGGCATAGAACACCACATTTTCGGGCCGCCCTTCAATACCGCCATCCAGCACGGCCTTGAGCGATTTGTAGTGCTGGTCATCATGGCTGAACGACAGATCATCACAGAACAGGATGAACCGGTGCGGCGCCGCGCGCAGGTGGTTTAGCAGGCGCGCGACCGAGCCCATGTCTTCACGTTGCAGCTCGACCAGTTTCAGGTCTGGGTGATCATCCTGAAGCGTGCCGTGCACGGCCTTCACCAGACTGGATTTCCCCATTCCACGCGCGCCCCAAAGCAGCGCGTTATTGGCTTTATAGCCTTCGGCAAAGCGACGGGTATTGTCCAGCAACGTATCGCGGGAGCGGTTGATCGCGACCAGCAGGTTCAGATCGACCCGGTTGACTTGTGTGACAGGCTCTAACCGATCCGGGCCGACATGCCAGACAAAGGCGGGGGCCGCGTTAAAATCCGGGGCAGCCAAAGGCGCAGGGGCCATGCGGTCCAGTGCGTCGGCGATACGGTTCAGGGCTTGGTCATCCATCGGGGCCTCCGGATCTTGGTGTGGCGCTGTCAAACCATGATCCGAGCGATGCAACAAGGGCCTCAAACGAAAAAGGCGCGCCAAACCGGGCGCGCCTATCTTTGTCTTCAGAGCGGGTTATTTGCCCTCTTCCTCCTGAATGATCTCCTCATCCGCATCAGCCTCGTCATCATAGTAACCATCAGCGCGCAGCTGTTCTTCGCGCTTCTTCTCGACCCGTGCGACAAGGAAGATCGAAATCTCGTAGAGACCATAGACCACAACGAACAATATGACCTGAGTGATCACGTCAGGGGGCGTGACCAGCGCGGCAAGCACCAAGATTGCGACGACCGCATATTTGCGGACGGACCCAAGCCCTTCGGCGCTGACCAATCCTGCTTTACCCATCAAAGTCAGCAATACGGGCAGCTGGAAGCAGAGACCAAAGGCCACGATGAACTTGATCGTCAGGTTCAAGTATTCCTGCGCCGAGCCCTGAAACACCACGCTGAGCGGTGCGGCTGTCGCTCCATCGGTTACGGCCTCGCCCTCAGCTCCGAACTGCTGGAAGCCTAGAAAGAAATCATACGCCAAGGGCGTTACGACATAAAAAGCAAAGCTCGCGCCCAACAGGAACATGAAGGGTGACGCGATCATGAACGGCAAAAACGCGTTCTTTTCGGTTCGGTAGAGCCCAGGAGCAACGAACCGCCACATCTGCATTCCGATATAGGGAAAGGCCAGGATGAACCCGCCCAACAGCGAAACTTTGATGGCAACAAAGAAGCCTTCCTGCGGCGAGATAAAAATCAGCCCGCAATCCTGTCCCCGCTCATTAAGCACCTCGCACAACGGGTGCGTCAGGAAATTGAAGATCGGCGTGGCCACCGTGAAGCAGATGATCATACCGATCAGAAACGCCACAACGCAGTGAATCAGACGCGTGCGAAGCTCGGCCAAATGTTCGATCAATGGGGCCGAGCTGTCTTCGATTTCGTCGGTCTTGCTCATGTTTTGCCTTCAGTGTTCAAAGCGGCTTCGGCCTCTTCGGCCTTGGCCAAAGCATCTGCGGCTTCTTTGGCTTTGCGCTCGGCCGTCGCGCGCGCGCTTGTTGCTTGAATCTTCTTGGCTTGTTCGGCCCGTTCAGCGGCCAACTTGCCCGTCTCGCTCTCAGGATCGAACTTGGTGGGATCGATGCTCTTGCCCAAATCCTGAGCCGCCTGTTTCACACCATCCATTGCGGTATTCACCGGATTGGCGGCGGCATTCAAACCCTTTTTGATCTCGTTCACGCCTGCCTGGTCAGCAGCTTCGTTCATCGCGCTGCTGAACTCGCGCGCCATACCGCGGGCCTTGCCAACCCAGCGGCCAACATTGCGAAACAACACCGGCAGGTCCTTGGGGCCTACCACGATCAGCGCAACGATGCCGATGACCAGAAGCTCGGTCCAGCCCAGATCAAACATCTGCGCTTAGACCTTGTCTTTTTCGGTTTCCGGTGTAACGTCCTTGGCAACTTCGGCTGCATCCTGCTCCAGCTCGTCCGCGCCTTCCTTGACGCCTTTCTTGAACGACGTGATGCCTTTGCCAACTTCGCCCATCAGCGAACTGATCTTGCCACGACCAAACAGCACCAGCACCACAACAGCAATCAGCAGAAGGCCGGGAAGGCCGATATTATTGAGCATGTTTCTTCTCCTTTAACGTCGGCGCAGCACGCCGGGAATATGATCTGGTCTTGTGTTTATGCCCCAAACCCCCATCACAAAAAGGGGGCTTTCACGGTAGCGCCTCCAGAATCCGGTCCAAACATACGATTTTACAAAGCTCGCCTTTCACAACTGACAGGTTTATGTCAGTTGTATGTGACTACAACAGCGATATCGCAACCTGGTCAACGGAGACTCACATGACCCATGTCGCAGAAATCGTCACTTTCACCTTGAACGACGACACCTCGCCCGAGGCGTTCGTCGCGCTTAGCCAATCCACCGAATCCTTCGTGCGCGCGGCCCCCGGATTTGCCCATCGCCAACTCAGCCAGGGCGATGACGGGCGTTGGACCGACTATGTGGTCTGGCAGGATATGCAGGCGGCGCAAAACGCTGCTGCGCAATTCCCGGAACAGGAATTTGCCCCCGCCCTGATGGCAGCCATTAACCCAGACAGCCTACAGATGCGGCATGAGAACGTATTATGGAACATGACTGCCTAGTTGCGGTCAGAATGGCGCGTCATGCGCCGCACTGATCGCCTGTTCGATATCATCCAGATCCTGCGCGACGGCAAACTGCACCGCGCGCAGGACATCGCGGACCGACTTGAGGTGTCGGTCCGCACGATCTACCGCGATATGGACACGCTGGTGGCTTCTGGCGTTCCGGTCGAGGGCGAGCGCGGCGTGGGCTATATGGTGCGCGAGCAGATCACTCTGCCCCCCTTGAACCTGACCTCGTCCGAACTTGAGGCGCTGAACCTCGGCATGGCCATCGTCGCCGAAGCCGCCGACCCGGATCTCAAGGCAGCAGCCGATTCCCTTGCCGAGAAAATCGACGCCGTGCTGCCTACACAGGTCGTAGCCGAGGCCGATGCCTGGAAATTCGCCGTCTACCCTTTTGCCGACGCCGCACGCGGTTTGGCCCATATGGCCCCCATCCGTGCTGCGATCAAATCACGTCAGAAACTGCACCTGTCCTATCGCCGTATCGACGGCACGTTGACCGACCGCACGATCCGCCCCCTGCATATGGAATACTGGGGCCGCGTCTGGACGCTGACCGCCTGGTGCGAGCTGCGCGATGGCTTTCGCGTTTTCCGCATCGACCTGATCGAAACGGTCACGCCCCAGCCCGAACTTTTCACGGATGAAGCCGGCAAACGGCTTAGCGACTACGACCCCCAGGCGTGATCCCAGCTTCATCTGGCTAAAAATATCCCCGCCGGAGGCATGGCCCGGTACGGGCCATTTGCTTCACTGCAGATAGGGCTCTGGGTTAACGGATTCGAACCCTTTGCGGACTTCGAAATGCACATAAGCATTATCCCCACCCCGCAACGCGGCAATCTGTTGTCCACGCTTGACCCGGTCACCTTTCTTAACCGTGATATCGTCGACATTGGCATAGACGGTCAGCAAGTCATTCTTGTGTTTGATCACAATGATCGGCACCTGATCCGCATCCGCAGTGATCGCAGCAACGGTGCCGGCATCGGCGGCCTTTACTGGCGTGCCCGGCGCAGCTGCGATGTCGATGCCCTCGTTCTTGCCCTTCTCATAGGTCCGAATGGTTTTGCCCGTCACCGGCAAGGCCAATGCGGAGCGGCTTGCGTTGCTGGGGGCCTCTGCTGTCACATCAGGGGCCTCCGGTGCTTCGCTGCGGGGTTCGACCTGTTCGTCCGGCAAAGGTTGCGTGGCGCTCGGAGGCGTTGGGGTTGGGGAGCCTTCTCCTGGCTGTGTAACGTTAGTCGCACCCGCCGCAGGCGCTGCCGGAGCGGCCCCGCGCGGAGCTGGCTGGTTCTTGACCGGGATAAGAAGGTACTGACCTTCGCGGATTGCGAAATCCGGACCCAGCCCGTTCCACTCGGCCAGCGATTCAACAGGTACTTGGTACAGACGCGAAATCGTATAGGCCGTCTCGCCCCGCTTCACCTTATGCTGAATTGGTTCGGGCCCGGTCGGCGCTGGTGCCGGGGCCGCTACCGGTTTGGCAGGTTCCAGTGTTGTAGTCTGCACGCCGCCCGTTGCGGGGGCCTGATCGATGGCGGACCCGGCGATCGAGGCGATATCGACCCCGCTGGCCGCACCAACGGAACGCGGCAGCGCGAGGATCTCACCCTCGCGCAGTGTGTCCGTGGTTTGCAGGCCGTTGAACCGTGACAGCTCACTCTCTGGCAGCCCCACTCGGGCAGCCACATCGCGGACGGTATCGCCGCGTCGGGCAACAGCCACCTGATAATTCGGATAGGTGATGACACCACGCGCATCGGGCGTCGGGCGACTGGCGGTGGCGGATTGCGCCGCCCCTGTGGTTGAAAACCCGCCAATCTGACCGCGCAGGTCATAGTCCAGTGGTCCTTCGCACCCGGCCAATATGGCCAGTGCTGCCACTCCGGTCGCACAACGGCGCATTGCCGATTTGGAAACTGCTCTCATCACGTTTGCCCTCAACACCTGCCCCTGCTTTCCGGGGTTCCGGTGACCAAACTTTCAATACCTGTTATGTCTCATCCTTCCCGAGCCCCTCAAGCAGGGGTACGAAACGGACGGACGACAATTCGTTGTAGTCCAGACCATCCTCGGTGCGCGTGACCTTGATCAACTGCTGCACCGCATCCGACTGTCCTACGGGTAACACCATAATACCCCCGATTTTGAGCTGCGCCAAGAGCGGTCCCGGAGGGTCCTCTGCCGCGGCTGTCACAATGATCCGATCAAAGGGGGCTTGTTCGGGCAAACCAAAGGACCCATCCGACAGCATCGCGGTCACATTGGTCAATCCCATCTCGCGAAACAGCTGGCCGGTTTCATTCACCAGCCGCCTGTGGCGTTCAACCGTATAGACCCGTCGGGCCAGTTTCGACAGAACCGCCGCCTGATAGCCCGAGCCTGTCCCGACCTCCAGAACCGTATCGCGTGGGCGCACGTCCAACGCCTGCGTCATCAGCCCCACGACCGAGGGCTGGCTGATCGTTTGCCCACAGGCGATGGGCAGTGGCATATCCTCATAGGCACGATCCGCGAACAGCCCAGTGACAAAGCGGCCCCGATCCACCTGCTCCATCGCAGCCAGCACACGCGCGTCCGTCACCCCCCGTTTGCGCAGGGCAAACAGGAATTGCATGACGGTTTCGGGGTCCAGTCCGCTCATTCGATCGACTTCAACGCCTCTAGCGCATCATAGGCCGTCAGATCCGCCCGCATCGGCGTGACTGAGATATATCCGGCCAGATTGGCCGCCGCATCTGTACCCGGCTCGGTCGGTTTGTCCTGCGGCCCACCCCGGACCCACAGAAAACGCCGACCCGAAGGTGATGTCTGTGGCTCAACCGTATGGCGTGTCTCGCGTCTGAACCCTTGGGCACAGACCTGAACACCCAGAACCTCATCCGCAGGAACGGGCGGGAAATTCACATTGTAAAACAACCGGTAATCCGTCTGATCCGCAGGATTGGCCGCCAAAATCTTGCGCACCACATCGGTGCCGTGTCGTACGGCGGCCTCAAACGGATCGGCCAGATTCCGGTTGCGCGGGCCATTGTATTGCGACAATGCAATCGCGGGCACACCCTGCAAAGCGGCCTCCATCGCGCCACCGATTGTGCCGGAATAGACGGTATTCTCGGCCGAGTTATTGCCCCGGTTGACGCCAGACAGCACCAGGTCAGGCGGCGCGTCCTTCATCACGTCATACAAACCGGCCAATACGCAATCCGCAGGCGAGCCTTCGGCGGCATAGCGACGCTCGCCCAGCTTGGCCACCATGGTCGGATGCGTATAGCTGATGCAATGCCCAACGCCCGACTGCTCGAATGCGGGGGCCACGACCCAGACCTCGCCATCTGGCCCTGCCACTTCGGCTGCAATCGCCTCAAGCACCGTCAGACCCGGCGCGTTGATCCCGTCATCATTGGTTAGAAGTATGCGCATCTGCCCGAACATCCCCACGTTTGGCCCTTGATAGACCCGCCCTTGCGTTGCGGCAAGCAAGGGGCGCACGCAATCTGAGGCTTTCGCGCACCACTTAAACGGAAACTGAGCGTCAGAGCGGGAAAACGAAGCAGCGATCGCGGCGGATCGTCAGCCACATGACCCGCCCCGGATTGGGGACAAACACATTGGGCACCGTGGCTTTGAGGATCGAACCGTCATAGTCCATGCGAAACTCGACCAGGCTTTCATTGCCTAAAAAGCGGGCACGTTCGACAACGCCGCGCGCGGCAACCCCTTCAGTGGGCGTGGGCGATGGGCCTTTGCCATTGCGGTCGAAATCCAGCTTGATGTGCTGCGGGCGAAACACGATCTCGACCTCCGTCCCGTCGGGAATGCCGGGGGCCAGGAACTGACCAAACGGTGTTTCTGCCAGGGCGCCGTTCACATTGGATCGCAAGACATTGACGTCGCTAAAGAAGGCCACCGCCTCTTTATCTGCGGGCCGGGTGTAAACGTTGTAGGGCGCGCCCTGTTGTACGATCTTGCCCCGGCGCATCAGGGCAATCTCATCCGCCATCCGCATTGCTTCTTCGGGCTCATGTGTGACCAGTAATACCGCGGCATCTTCCTCTTTCAGGATCGCCAGGGTTTCATCGCGGATACCATCGCGCAATCGGTTGTCGAGGCCCGAAAATGGCTCGTCCATCAGCATGATCCGGGGGCGCGGCGCCAGCGCACGGGCCAATGCGACCCTTTGCTGCTCACCACCCGAAAGTTGATGCGGGAAGCCATCGATGAAGCGCATCAGATCGACCTTGCGCAGCAGCTCTTCGACGCGGGCGCGTTTCTGGTCTTTGCTGCCGGTCAGGCCAAAGGCCACATTATTGGCGACGCTCAGATGCGGAAACAGCGCAAAGTCCTGAAACATCAGGCCAATTTCACGCCGTTCCGGCGGCACCCGAAACACGGTATCGCAGATCAGCTTGCCATCGACGTAGATTTCGCCCGAATCCTGCATTTCGACCCCGGCAATCATCCGCAGCGTGGTAGATTTGCCGCAACCCGATGGCCCAAGCAGGCAAGTCACCTGCCCTGCTTGCACGGCTAGCGAGACGTCATCCACCACAACCCGCCCGTCGAACCGGCGGATCATGTTGCGGACTTCTAAACGTGGTGGAGTTGCCTCTGCTGTCACCGATGACCCCGTAACCTTTCCCGATCAAAACCATCGGGCTTGGGCGGGGATAGCAACCCCGCCCGTTGGGCGCAAGGGATCAGCAGCAGCCGCTGGCAGTGGCCTCAGCCCCCATCGCTTCAAATGGGCTTTCACCGCCACAGCCTTCGAAAATGCCATAGTGAGTCGAGAAATCGCCGATAAAGTCGAAATGGCGGGCAAAACGGGTATCTTTCAGCATCATCCATGTGTTGCCACAAACCGGGAAGACCTTGCCGGCTTCAATCGCGTGATGGTCGTCCAGTTCGAACAGATGGGGCGCGTTGGGGATGGTGCCCTTGTAGATCACGGCCTGACCGTAGTCTTCGCATGCGGGCTCCAGCGCGGGCAGTTTGAATAAACGGTACGTGGCCGACAAGAAGTTCAACGGGGCAACGCGTTCTTCGAGCACCGGGTTTTCGATAGTTAGGGGCCGGTGTGTCACGCGGCGCGGATCACCAAAGCCCGCCTTGCGCGAAATGGACAGGAAATCGTTCCAGTACAAAGCACCAGAGAGACACTCCCCATAAAGAACCTCATCCTCGGCCATAGCTTGCGGGATACGGCGATCCGCATAGACGTCCGAGAAGTACATCTCGCCACCCTCTTTCAGCAACCGATGCGCGCCGCGCAAAACCGCCTCTTTATCAGTCGCGAGATTGATCACGCAGTTCGACACGATGATATCGAAAGAGCCCGGTTCCAGATCCAGCTCATCCAGTTTTTCGATATAGCAGTGGTGGAATTCAACATTGCTGGTGGCATAGCCAAAGACCTTGGCGTGGTAGTCCTGATGCGCACGAGCCACATCCAGCTGTTCCTGGGTCATATCGACGCCGACCACGCGTCCGCTCTCACCCACCATCGCCGACAGGACGTAAACATCCCGGCCAGCGCCGCAGCCCAGATCAAGGATACTCATCCCCTCAAGGTCAAGCGGCGCGATCAGGCCACAGCCGTAGTAGCGGGTCAGCACTTCATCATGCAGTTTCGAAAGGATTTTCTTCAGATGATCCGGCATGTCATCGGGGGTGCAGCAGGCATTGGTCTGCAAATCCGCACTGCTTTGCAGCACTTCGCCATAGTAGTTCTGCACCGATTCATGCTTCATCGCGGATGTCCTCTGTTCGATATCTGCTTAGCAGCTAGTGTAACTTTTCGGCCCGGGCAATCCACCCGGCCCGATTTGACAAAACTGTGAGAAGTCTCAGCCCAGCAGGTCGAAATCAACACCCGCCCGCACCTTGCCATTCACCTGAATCTCAAGCCGATGCGCACCGGGGACAAGCTGGAATGTGCTCGCGTTGGCCTTGAGCTTGTGGCGCTTCTCCAAACGCAATGTCCCGTCCTTCAAAGCAGCTTGTTTCAGCTTGTGCACTTTGGCTGAAGTTTTCCCTCCAGGTCTCTGAAAGTGAATGATATAATCCACAAGAACCGGCTGCGTACCCTGGCCTGTCAGGTCCACGGAAAACTCCAGCGCCTCTCCAATCCACGCCTCTGCCAGAAGCTTGATATCAACGGCCAGTTCGGCGTCAGGATCATAGCCCAGCATGGCCATCGCCCCCGGATGACCGGCCTTCACAAGGCCACGCAGCGTGTGACCGATCATCCAGTCCAGCTCATCCGCATTTTGTTTGCCCGCCCCTTGCCAGGCCTTAAGCTGCGCCAGAACCAGATCGGGCTGTTTCTTTGAGATATCGTTCAGATGGTTGGCAATCGAGCGGGTCACATAGCGTGTTTTGTCGCCATGCAACCGATCAAGCAAAGGCATAGGATCATTCAGCTCCAACCCAATCGCCTGCCCCCAAGGCAGGCGCGGGCGCGTGCCTTCACTGACCAATCGGCGGACATGATAGCTGTCATGTGCGCACCAGTCCTGCATCCGGTTCAGAACCAAATCGGGCCAGCGGTTCAGGAACGGGCGGATCGCCCATTCCATTGAAAACCTTTGGGTTAGTTCCTCAAACAGGTCCAGAGCATCCTCCGGCGCATTCAGCCCAATCGCGGCCACCCATTCGCCCAAAGGTGCAAAGATAAAATCCCCGAAATCATCATCCGTTTTGGTCGGGTCCAAAGGCGGTGGCAGCGCGCGCAGGATCAGGGGGGCGATGTCGGGCAGTGTTCCCGGCAGGGCCGATTGCAGGCAATCTGCAATCCAAGTCATGCGCTCTTTCAATTCCAGCTCGGTGAGGCGAGACATCACCTGCTCATGAAAGGCATCCGGATCAAAAGACGGGGCCGCCTGGGCAAAAAGCCCGGCCAGATATCGGGTCTTCTCATCATTAAACAGCTGATCTTTCAGCGAATATCCTTGTGACATGGCTACATCGTCAGGTTGGTTGCGCCGCCATCCAGCAGGATGTTCTGCCCAACGATAAACCCGGCCTGTTGCGAGCACAGAAAGGCGCAGGTGGCGCCAAATTCTGCCCGCGTGCCATAGCGACGCGCCGGGATTGTTGCGGCCCGCGCAGCCCGCGCTTCGTCGATCGAAATGCTCTGCTGTGTGGCAACGCCGCTGTCGAGCGCATCTGCGCGATCCGTTGCATGAATACCCGGCAGCAGGTTGTTGATGTTAACCCCATGAGGGGCCACCTGCCGTGCCGTCCCCGCTACGTAGCCGGTCAGACCGGTGCGCGCCGCATTCGATAGGCCAAGCACGGCAATGGGTGCGCGCACGGATTGCGAGGTGATATTGACCACCCTGCCCCAGCCTTTGTCCATCATCGCAGGCAACAGCGCTTTCATGAAGGCAATCGGTGTCAGCATATTCGCGTCCAGCGCCTTGATGAAATCATCGCGATCCCAATCCGACCACATCCCGGGAGGAGGACCCCCGGCATTGTTGACCAAAATATCAACGCCCCGCGCTGCTTCGATCACCTTGGCCTGTCCATCCGAGGTTGTCACATCACACGCGACGGCCTGCACATCAACGCCATATGTAGAACGCAACCGTGCAGCTTCGGCCTCCAACGCATCGACACCGCGCGCATTCATCACCAGATCGACACCGGCCTCGGCCAAAGCTTCGGCACATCCCAGACCCAGCCCCTTGCTGCTGGCACACACCAAAGCACGTTTTCCTCGAATTCCCAGATCCATTTACTTCCCCTTTTCGCATCGAACAGCGGTGTCACATAGATTCAGCGCACAAGACTCACGCTTTTTCGAGCGATGTCAGTATCTCAGACAATGCGTTGAGTTCAGCGCTCTCGCCTGTCCAATCACCCTGCTGATATAGATTTTGCACAACCTCCGCACACTGCGTACTGCTACATGCATCAACGTCAGCCAGCTTCTCTTCATGATCAGCAAGATAAGTCTCGCGGGTATTCAGATGCGCAAGGCGCATATCCAGACTGTTGCGCACATCTGGCGTCAGGTCTGCCGAGTACTCTTTCAGAAACAATTCCAATTCACTGATCAGTTGCTCAGTCGCGCGACGAGCTGAACGCACCGACCGCAAAACCTGTTTGCGCGCTGAGTCCCTAAGCTCTCCGGTGCTTTGAAAGGCCTTAGCAGATTTCGTGACACGGGCGTCGACCGTTGCAATCCGACGTTGCAACAGAGCGCTTTTCTTCACCAGATCCTCGGCATCCGCTGAAAGGCGCTGAGCCTTAGTCATAAGCCTGTCGCGATCGCTTCCATTCCGCTGAGGACCCGCCGAGGTCGAGCCACCTCGCGATAAACCCGGTCGGTCAGGAGGGCCGTGACCCGGATGGGCAAGAACTAAATCTGATTGATGGGCAATGAATATGATAACGGCCATGAATGCCATCGCCAGTTTGTTGAAAACACTGCTCATTTCCAGGCTCGGTCCTTGATGATCTGATCTGTTTAGCCAGTGGGTTGCTGCACGCAACAATAAAAATCGGCTCAAACAGATCAGAAATGTCGCGCGGCGTCAGTAGAAAAACTCCTCTCTCACGATTTTTCCATCGGCAACATGATAAATCGCCACTTCACGCATGTCGAAGCTTTCACCGGTTTCCTTTACTGTGCCCTGAACTTCGAAGATCACGGCAAAACGATCCTCACCATGCAGGAACGGATCGCTTACGGACGCGCCCGACACCTCGTGGGCGTTTTCCCACCAGTCATGCTTGCCACCAATGCCATCGAGGCCCTGCGTTTCGCGGCCCATGCCTTGCATATCTTGTGCTTCGACGGATACGGCATCAGGCGCATAAAGCTTGGTCAGATTTTCCTTAGCCCTGTTCTCGCGGCAGCCTGCAACCAGTTCGTCAGCAATATCTTTCAAATTCATCGGTCAGCTCCATCATTTTGTTCACTATTTGTTCTTTTTGCCACAAGCAGCCGATTCGTGCCACCCCGTTTGTCTTGCCTCGGCAGGTTTCCCCGCCTATACGCGCGCTTATGCTTGATACCGCCTCGAACCAACCTACTCTGCCGCCCGAGATCGCTCGTCGTCGGACATTCGCCATCATCTCGCACCCGGATGCGGGTAAAACGACGCTGACCGAGAAGTTCCTTCTGTACGGCGGTGCGATCCAGATGGCCGGTCAGGTCCGCGCCAAAGGCGAGGCGCGGCGCACACGCTCGGATTTTATGCAGATGGAGAAGGATCGGGGTATCTCGGTGTCCGCCTCGGCGATGTCGTTCGACTATCGCGACTTCCGGTTCAATCTTGTCGACACTCCCGGTCACAGCGACTTCTCGGAAGATACTTACCGCACCCTGACCGCCGTGGATGCGGCTGTGATGGTGATCGACGGTGCAAAAGGTGTCGAAAGCCAGACTCAGAAACTGTTCGAGGTCTGCCGCCTGCGCGACCTGCCAATCCTGACTTTTTGTAACAAGATGGACCGCGAAAGCCGCGATACGTTCGAGATTATCGACGAAATTCAGGAAATGCTGGCCATCGACGTCACACCCGCCGCATGGCCCATCGGCGTGGGTCGCGACTTCATCGGCTGCTATGACATGCTGCGCGACCGGCTGGAACTGATGGACCGCGCCGACCGCAACAAAGTGGCCGAGAGCATTCAGATCGATGGTTTGGACGATCCCAAACTGGCCGAACACGTGCCCGAACATCTGCTTGAGAAACTGCTGGAAGAGGTCGAGATGGCGCGCGAATTGCTGCCTGCCCTCGATCCGCAAGCGGTTCTGGAAGGGCACATGACCCCGATCTGGTTCGGCTCTGCGATCAATTCCTTCGGAGTGAAAGAGCTTATGGAGGGCATCGGCGCCTATGGTCCGCAGCCGCAGGTTCAATCGGCTGAGCCACGCCAGATCTCCCCGGATGAAAAGAAGGTCGCCGGGTTTGTCTTCAAGGTTCAGGCCAATATGGACCCCAAGCACCGCGACCGTGTGGCCTTTGTACGCATGGCCTCGGGGCATTTCAAACGCGGCATGAAGCTGACCCATGTGCGGTCAAAAAAGCCCATGGCGATCTCGAACCCTGTGCTGTTTCTGGCCTCGGACCGGGAACTGGCCGAGGAAGCCTGGGCCGGAGACATCATCGGCATTCCGAACCACGGGCAACTGCGCATTGGCGATACGCTGACCGAAGGCGAAGCGATCCGCGTGACCGGCATCCCGTCCTTTGCACCGGAACTGCTGCAAACCGTCCGCCCGGGCGATCCGATGAAGGCCAAGCATCTGGAAAAAGCGCTGATGCAGTTTGCCGAAGAAGGCGCAGCCAAGGTGTTCAAACCCTCGATCGGCTCGGGCTTTATCGTGGGTGTCGTGGGCGCATTGCAGTTTGAAGTGCTCGCCAGCCGGATCGAGATGGAATACGGCCTGCCGGTTCGGTTCGAGGCGTCTCAGTTCACCTCGGCCCGTTGGGTCAGCGGTGAGAAGGCCGAAGTTGAGAAATTCGTCAACGCCAACAAGCAGCACATCGCTCATGACCACGACGGCGACATTGTCTATCTGACCCGCCTGCAATGGGATATTGACCGCGTCGTGCGTGACTATCCGGCGCTGAACCTGACGGCCACCAAAGAGATGATGGTTTAAGGCAAAGGGTTGATTGCACAGCAGACTCAGGCTGTGCAATCCTGCAGGCATGAGCGATGACGATCTGACCTTTCCTGGCGGCCTGCCCGACATGCTGGATGGCTATGACAAGCGCCGAACCCCGTTTGAGTTCGGCGCGAACACGCTGCCCCCGCTGGAAGCAGACCTAGAGGCACTGGCCGGACAAACCGTTCCGCAAAGTGCAACCGAATTGCCGCCCTTGGACATCCAGTCATCTTGGGATCGCAAACGCGTGAAAATCGCGGAAGAGTTCATTGGACAGTCAGAACTCGCCTTTCTGAACGCCCAACTGGTTGCAAATCTGCGCAAACGGTCGTTCCCGCGCCAGGCCCCCGATCTGTTTCAGCGGCTCTGGGCTGAACAATCCGAGCATCTTCTGTCTGTGCTGGACCTGCGCTGGCTCGTCTCCTCGGTCCAGACCTTCGCCGATCACGGGCAAACCCCAACACAGCGCGAGGTCGGGCAAGCACTGCGCATGCTGTTTGGGTTGATGAAGATTTACGAATACGAACGCCTGTTTTCCGGCACGGCGCCGGAAACTGCCTATGGATCACGCAACAAGGTCCACACGTCCTTGCCCCTGCAAATGAAATCCTTCTCACTGGATTCCGGCGGGCTGGATACCAATCTGATTGCGCCCATCTGGACCAAAGCCCTGAATGACCCAACAATCGCCCCGCTTGCCGATCACTTGCTGAGCGCGTTAAACGCCGATCCCGGCACCGTGTTTCGCCGGCTAAAACACATGCGCAACCGCCGCGCGACGCTGCGGTCCCGTACATGACCCGTTGGGGCATTGTCTCGATGGTACGTGGCCGGGCCAAGGATATCCTTGGCTTTGCGGCACATCACCTCGATCTGGGGGCGGACCGGCTTTACATCTTTCTGGACGAGCCGAACCGGGCTGCCTTTCAGGCGCTCAGCCAGCATCCAAAGGTGCAGGTGCAGTCGTGCGATGATGCATTCTGGTCAAAACGCACGCGCGGACGCCCGGACAAGCACCAGATTCGCCAGACCTTTATCGCGACCCATACCTATCGACGTGCCGATTTGGACTGGCTGGCCCATATCGATGTGGATGAATTTCTGTGGTCGTCAGAGCCGGTCGCGGATGTGCTGGCGACAGTCCCGCAAGATATCCCTGCGGTCCGCGTGCGGCCGTCAGAGGCGATGTCAGGCGGCGATGACCTGTATAAGGCACATATCCCCAAAAGCCCCAATCGCGAGGCAATGGTGCAAGAGATTTACCCAACCTATGGCGCCTTTGTGCTGGGCGGGTTCCTGAGTCATGTGCAGGGAAAGTTGATCGTGCGTACAGGGCTGGAAAACCTCAGCTTTCGGATACACAACCTGTTTCAGAACAAGAAACTACTGCCCTGCAAACACGAACAGCCTCAGTTTGAACTCTGCCACCGACACGCACCGGATTGGGATCACTGGATCGCGCACTATGATTTTCGGATGACCAAAGGGTCTTACCAGCCCGGCATGTCGCCCAACGTGCCGCGCGAAAAAGGTGGCTTGAACAAGAATGAGTTGTTCAGCTGGATCAAGGACGAACAAGGCATGGACGGTCTGCGCGCCTTCTATGCCGAGATCAGCGGTCAGGACCCTGACGTGCGCGCGCGGTTGGAACGTTACGGCCTGATCCGGCACAGGCCATTGAACCTGAGTCAGAAAATCTCACAACATTTCCCCGGAAGTGGCTGAATTGTTGCGTAGAATCCCGCATTGACGCCGTGCATGTGCGACAAGCTGGTCTTTGTTTGACCCTGACCTACCTTTTTGTTATGTCCGCGCCCAAGCCGAAATGCGCAAAAAGCGCATGGCCATCCGGGCCCGGCATTTTTCAGACGCGCGGGCCAGGTCAAGTGTCCGCATGAACCGGACATACATGACAAAGTTTAACGAACTGAACCTGAACCCGAAGGTCCTCAAAGCCATTGAGGAAGCCGGATACGAAAGCCCCACTCCGATCCAGGAAGGCGCGATACCACCTGCGCTTGAAGGGCGCGATGTTCTTGGGATTGCGCAAACCGGCACGGGTAAAACCGCCAGCTTCACGCTGCCTATGATCACACTGCTGGCCCGTGGCCGCGCCCGTGCGCGCATGCCGCGCTCGCTGGTTTTGTGTCCTACGCGTGAGTTGGCCGCGCAGGTGGCTGAGAATTTCGACACCTATGCCAAGAATGTAAAGCTGACCAAGGCGCTGTTGATCGGCGGAGTCAGCTTCAAGGAACAAGATGCGCTGATCGACCGGGGCGTCGACGTACTGATTGCCACTCCGGGCCGTCTGCTGGACCATTTCGAACGCGGCAAGCTGTTGCTGACCGGCGTTCAGATCATGGTGGTGGATGAGGCCGACCGGATGCTGGATATGGGCTTCATCCCTGATATCGAGCGTATCTTCTCGCTGACGCCGTTTACGCGCCAGACGCTGTTCTTCTCGGCCACCATGGCCTCGGAGATTGAGCGGATCACCGACACCTTCCTGTCCGCCCCCGCCCGGATCGAGGTTGCCCGTCAGGCCACCGCGTCCGAGACCATCGAACAGGGTGTTGTCATGTTCAAAGGCGGTCGCCGGGATCGCGAGGCCAGCGGAAAACGCAAGGTTCTGCGCGCACTGATCGACGCCGAAGGTGACAAATGCACCAACGCGATCATCTTCTGCAACCGCAAGACGGACGTGGATATCTGCGCCAAGTCGCTGAAGAAATACGGCTATAACGCCGCAGCGATCCATGGCGATCTGGATCAGTCCCAGCGGATGAAAACGCTGGACGGCTTCCGTGATGGGTCTTTACGCCTGCTGGTTGCTTCTGACGTGGCGGCGCGTGGTCTCGATATTCCGTCGGTCAGCCATGTGTTCAATTTCGACGTGCCCGGTCATGCCGAGGATTACGTCCACCGCATTGGCCGTACAGGCCGAGCCGGGCGCGAAGGCAAGGCCATCACGATCTGCTCGGGTCGGGACGAAAAGGCTCTGGATGCGATTGAGAAGCTGATCCAGAAGGACATTCCGCGTATCGACAATCCGGTGAAGGAAGAGCCCAAGCCAGAGGTCTCAAAGCCCGAGAAAAAGACCAGATTCTCGGACGACAAAAAGCACGACCGCAAGAAGGATGAGCGCAAGCAGGACAAGCCTGCCAAGGGGCGTGGTCGTCGGGACGACCATGGCCCAAAGGTTGTCGGCATGGGCGACCATCTGCCCAGCTTCATCGCGCTCAGCTTCGACGAGCGTCGCGCCAGCTAGATCGCCAGTACCAGCGCCAGTATCGAGATACCCAGCAAGCCCATCCCGGCAATCTCGCGCCGGGTGATTGTCTCACGGAAGAACAGGATCGAAGCCAAAAGGCTGAGGATCAGCTCCACCTGCCCTAGTGCTTTGACATAAGCCGCGTTCTGCAGCGTAAAGGCCAAGAACCAGCAGAACGACCCGCCAAGGCTGGTCAATCCAACGAAGACGCCGGTGGATCGTGTCTCCCAGACGGCTAGCAATTCGGCCCGGTCACGCCACAGCAGCCACAGCCCCATGCTGAGAAACTGAAACGTGACCACCGCCGCCAGAGTGATCAGGGCGCGGAACCATGCATCGATGTCGCCAAGCTCTAGTGATGCGCCGCGATAACTGACGGCCGAGAACGCAAACAGCACACCAGACCCAAGCCCAAGTTGCGACGCGCGGTTGGTCAGATGGCGCCACCATGCTCCGTCTCCGTCCGGTGTTTTGGACAGTACCAGAACCGCCAACAACCCCAACAGGATCGCACCAAGCGCCCCGGCAGAAACCTCATCCCCAAGCACCAGAAACCCGACAATCGCTGTTTGGATCACTTCGGTTTTCTTAAAGGTGATCCCGACCGCGAAATTGCGCTGTTTGAACAGGGCAACCACGCAGATGGTCGCCAAAATCTGCGCCGTCCCGCCAATGGCTACAAATAGCCAGAACTGTGCGGTCAGGGATGGTATCGCGGCCTGCGTTACCCAAATCGCAACAATCAATCCAAGAACCGCCAGCGGCATCGAATAGGCAAACCGCGCAAAGGTTGCACCAGCGGCGGAAAGTTTCACGCTGCTGAGCGACTTCTGCAGCATGAACCGCACCGTCTGGAACGAAGCGGCGGCGATGGTGACGGGAATCCATAAACTCATGGCGTCCCTTCTGTCGTGAAATCAGGGCTTTGGCCAGAGCGGATGCGCCACCGGATCTTTCGCGCGCCAGAAGTATTCTTTGAAAATCTGCGCGTATGAGCGATAGACATAGGCTTCGTTGCAGGCCTGATAGCGGTCTTTTCCTGCCTGATAGAGTGCAGGCAGACGGTACCATGGGGCCGAAGGGTTCATGTGATGAACAACGTGCAGGTTGTTGTTCAAAAACAGAAAGGCCAACAGCCCTCGATCCTCGACAATCACCGTCCGAGCGCGAGATTTCTCATGCGCGCGGTGTTCAAGAAAGGTCCGGATTTTGACTAGCCCCAGCCCGACATAGGCCGATAGAACAAAGGCCCAGATCGGCATAGCCGATTGCGCGACCACCCACAAAACCACCGCTACGCCGGGGATATGCATTGCCCAAGCCAGAAGTATGGCGCGGTCCCCTCGGATCGTCCCATGCCATTCATCGCGCAGAAACATCACTTGTCCGATTGCCGGGCCCAGCACGATCCGGCCCAGAAGCGTGTTGTTGGCCACAAACAGCCGCTTTTGCCACCACGACAATCGCGCCCAAACTTTCGGGTCCAAATAGTTCGTTTCGGGGTCGTCATAGGGGTCGGTCAGGTTGGCGTCCTGATGATGCGCCAAATGCAGATCGCGGAAGCGGTTAAATGGGATGAACAAAGTCAGCGGCAGGGCCATCAGCGCCTCGTTCAACCATTTGGCGCGAAACGGATGCCCATGCAATGCCTCATGCGTCAGTGAGGAATGCAAGGCAGCAACCAGACCCAAGGCCGGGGTGGCCAGCCATAGGGACCAGGCGGCCAGCCAGAACAAACCCGCCAACCAGGCGGCGTAACAGGCGATGATCAGGGCAAATGTCCCCCATTCAGGCGTTTTAGGCAGCGTTGGTTCAGCCATTGCGGCCCCACGCGATCCCAGCCCAAACCCGTTCATAGGCGACATACAGCGTCACACCGATGGCCGTATTGACCAGTGCCAACGCACCGCCAACAGCCGCTGACCCGGTGGCAATCAGACCGACCACAGTCATGACCGCCAACCCCATGACGTTCCAAATCAGTGCCTTCACGACCGATCTTTGCCGCGTCTCCATTCCGGACCCCGTTTTTATTGTTCTCACAAAAGCGTTATCTACGGGGCGACCTGTTGGGAATTCTGAATATGATTAACAAAATTCATCAAATGTGATATTTTTAAACACATGGATGAAAAACTCGACAAACGAGTGCGCGCCGCGCAGTTTCGCCTACGCTTGGCCCGCGCGATGGAAGACCGCCAAACCAGCCAAAGCGCCCTGGCCCGCAGCATTGGCGTGGACCGGTCCACCGTCTCGCAACTGCTGGCGGATGACGGCGCGCGCCTGCCCAATGCCCATGTGATTGGTGGCTGCGCAGCGGCGCTGGGTGTTTCGGCCGATTGGCTTCTCAGCCTATCAGACCGACCCGAAAGCGCGGCGGAACTGTTGGCCGGGTCCCTAAGCATGACAGAGGCCCCGCGCGCATTGGTGGATGAGCGGATTTTCCAATGGCATCAAGAGGCTGCGGGCTACAAGATCCGCTATGTCCCGGCCACCCTGCCCGATATGCTCAAGACCCGCGCCGTGCTGGAATGGGAATACGCCCCGCATCTGGGCCGCACGGCGGATCAGGCAATTGGGGCCTCCGAGGATCGGCTAACATGGATGCGCAGTGCGCAATCGGATTATGAGATCGCGATGCCCTTATTCGAAATGCGCAGCTTTGCCCTTGGTGAAGGCTATTACCAAGGCCTACCGCTAAAGGTTCGGCTGGAGCAGATCGACCACCTTCTGGCCCTGTGCGAACAGCTCTACCCGCGTCTGCGGATCTATCTGTTTGACGCCAAACGCTTGTATTCTGCGCCGGTGACGATCTTTGGCCCACTGCTGTGCGTCTTCTATGCCGGCAGCCATTACATGGCGTTCCGCGATCGGGACCGGATAGAGGTGTTTACCCGCCACTTCGACACGCTGATCCGCGAGGCCGATATGACCGCCCGTCATTTCCCTCAGCATCTGCGCGAATTGCGGGCCGAAGCTGAAAAGGCAACTGTTTAAGGGAATCCCCCAATCGTGCGATCCGACTGGCCGTGTAGTATAGTGACTGCGCGAACCCTCAGACATTCCACGGAGGATGACCGAAATGGACGCACTCAAAACAGCGCAATATGCACGTGCCTTGTACTCGGTTCACGGAGACCGGGCCGAGGCGGAAGCCGCTCAAAAGATGCGCGAATCTGAAGCTGCCGGAAACGCACAGCAGGCCAAAGACTGGCAAGCCGTCCGCAGCACGATCCGCCAGATCAGAGGCCCGAATCAAGGCTGACCCAAATCAGAGTTTCGGGTCGGGATTGACCGTATGTCCGTCCACAGCGATGACCTGACCCGAAACCAGCCGCGCCGCATCCGAGGCCAGGAATACCGCCATATCAGCAATATCCCGCGCTTCGACAAAGCGCCCCATTGAGGTGCCCGAGGCATAACCCTCATAGACCTGATCGCGGGTCATGCCCTTGGCCACGGCCTCGCGCTGCAATACCCCTTCCATGCGTGGGCCTTCGACAGAGCCGGGGCAGATCACATTGCAGCGTATGCCATGTGGACCAAGCTCCATCGCCAGCGTCTTACCCAATCCAACCATCGCCCATTTCGCGGCGGCATAAGGCGAGCGGTTCGGATAGCCATATTGTCCAGCGGTCGATGACGTGATCAAAACAGCCCCGCGCGCCTGTTTCTTGAGCATGGGAACCGCGTATTTCGAACACAGAAACGCCCCTTCAAGATTGACTGAAAGGCAATTTTTCCAATCACTTAAAGACACATTCTCAACCAAGGCCGTTGGCCCGGCGACACCCGCATTGGCACAAAGCACATCCAGCCCGCCCCACGCCTTGGTAATCTGGTCGAACAAATCAGCCACCTGCGCCTCATCCGAGACATCGGTTTTGCATGTCTGCCAGTTCTCCGGGCAGCTATTCAGCGCCGCATCGTCGATATCGACAACCCAGACCCGCGCCCCTGCTGCATCAAACGCCTCGGCCATCGCGCGCCCAACACCCGAGGCACCCGCCGTGATCAGAACCCGCTGCGTCATACGGGTTTCCGGATCGCGGCACCTGCCCCCTCGGGATAAGGCAGATCGGCTTGCGCCTGGGTAATCCGTGCCATGGCATCCTCGATCTGATCCGAAGGTGCTGAGGGGCGTCGTGTTTCAAGATCGACATGCAACAGGAAACTCTCGCCCGTCGCCAAAAGCTTGTCGCCCTCATACATGCTGTGAAACACGTGCAGCTTCTTGCCTTGGCCCAACAGCATCTGAGTACGCACCTCGATCCGGGCCCCGGCATGGGTTTCGTCCAGATACCGGATATGGTTCTCGGCGGTGAAGTAGCTTCCACCGGAAGTGATGTACTCCATGTCACATCCGATGATTTCCATGAAGCGGTCCGTTGCGGCGGCAAACGCCTCTAGATACTTCGCTTCATTCATATGGCCGTTATAGTCGGTCCAGTCCAAAGGAACCGCGCGCGACAGGGTCAGGATCGGCTGGCTCAAGTCAGCCTGATCCAGTGTCGGCAAAGCACCGGATTTCATCGCCGCGTCGTGCTGGTTCAACACGGCCCCCGCGCCATAATTCTGCGTCTTGAGCGCGCGCATCATGCCGACAAGGTTGTTGTCACGGATACGCTCCAGCTCGCGGATCGAGTGCATTCCGGACTGCGCATCCGACTGATCGGCAATCATATCGACCAATTCATCGGTAAACTCGGGCACATCCATCAGTTTGGTCCAGGGCCATTTCAGCGCGGGCCCAAACTGCGCCATGAAATGCCGCATGCCAGCTTCGCCACCTGCCACGCGATAGGTCTCGAATAGTCCCATTTGCGCCCAGCGAATGCCAAAGCCCATGCGGATGGCTTCGTCGATCTCTTCGGTTGTGGCGATACCATCCTTGACCAGCCACAGCGCCTCGCGCCAGACCGCCTCAAGGAACCGGTCCGCGATATGCGCATCGATCTCTTTCTTGACGTGGAGCGGGAAGAACCCCACCGATGTCAGTACATCCTTGGCCTTGGAAACCATCTCGGGCGGGTTCTTGTCGGTGGGCACCAGTTCGATCAATGGCAACAGATAGACCGGGTTGAACGGATGCGTCACCATGATCTGCTCGGGGCGCAAGGCACCGTCCTGCAATTCTGAAGGTTTAAACCCGCTGGTCGACGAGCCGATGATCGCATCGGGATCGCAGGCCTCTTGCAAGCTCTTGTAAACCCTCAGCTTCAGGTCCAGCCGCTCTGGAACACTCTCCTGAATCCAAGCTGCATCCCGAACGGCATCCGCCATGTCCTCATGAAACGTCAGCGTGCCTTCAGGTGGCAGCGGCATATCACTCAGCCCCGGCAACGAGCGCCGTGCATTATCCAGAACCTCACCGATCTTACGCGCGGCCTCGGGATCCGGGTCAAACACCCGGACGTCCCATCCATTCAGCAAGAACCGTGCGGCCCAGCCGCCACCAATAACTCCGCCACCAATGATCGCTGCGGTTTTCATTGCCCTGTCCTCCAAATTTCCCGCCGGGTTCGCACCGCGAACCCGGCCGCGCCCGACCCTCCCCACGGGAGGGCGCATTCGCACCCTCCCAGGATCGGTCGCGGCCTGGTGTTGTACCTACTTCGTCACCGGTGCCCGTTTCACCAGCCCTAACTTCTCACGCACTTCTTCAGGTCCAATCACCCGTGCGCCCATATTTTCGATGATGCTGCCTGCGCGTTCGACCAACTGCCAGTTCTCAGCCAACACACCCTTCTCGAGCCACAAATTGTCTTCCAACCCGACACGCACATTTCCGCCCGCCAGAACCGACGCGGCCACATAGGCCATCTCGTTCCGACCCAGCGAGAAGGCGCTGAAGGTCCAGTCATCAGGGACGTTGTTCACCATCGCCATAAAGGTGTTCAGATCATCCGGCGCACCCCAAGGCACGCCCATGCATAGCTGAACCAAAGCATTTGGCTCTAGAACGCCCTCTTTCACCAGTTGTTTGGCAAACCACAGATGGCCGGTATCAAAGGCTTCGATCTCGGGCTTCACACCCAGATCGGTCATCATCTGCCCCATTGCCCGCAACGCGCCGGGCGTGTTGGTCATGACATAGTCCGCTTCGGCAAAATTCATGGTGCCGCAGTCCAAAGTGCAAATCTCGGGCAGGCACTCGGCCACATGTGCCACCCGTTCGGTCGCTCCAACCAAGTCGGTTCCGGCCTCTGCCAGTGGCAGCGGGTTTTCGATCCCACCAAACACCATATCACCACCCATACCGGCGGTCAGGTTCAGAACGGCATCAACCTCGGCATCCCGGATGCGGTCCGTCACCTCGCGATACAGCGCCAGATCGCGTGAAGGCGCACCCGTCTCAGGATCACGCACATGGCAATGCACCACTGCGGCCCCCGCTTTGGCCGCCGCAATCGCACTGTCGGCAATCTGCTTGGGTGAGCGCGGCACATGCGGGCTGCGATCCTGCGTCCCGCCCGATCCGGTCACAGCACAGGTGATAAAGACGTCGCGGTTCATTTCCAAAGGCATGGCGTTTTCCCCAGGTTATACCGGGTTTCCCGTCGGGTTTTCCCCAGACTTCTCCCCGGTTATCGATTTGCGTTGCGCGCAAGTCTGGCGCAGCTTTGGAAAAACACTTGCCAGAATGCGAATCGAACTTGATGAAATCCGCAAAAAACATCCTGGAACCAGAACATCGCGCCCTGAAAACGGCGGTGCTGGTGCTGGACGAATGCAACACGCTCAGCTTTGCCTCGGCTGTCGATCCGATGCGTGCGGCCAACCGGCTGGCCGATCGCCCGGCCTTTGACTGGGACTACGTGACCGCAACATCTGACCCTGCAATGCTGACCAGCGCCTTGACCGTCCCCGGCACCCCGCTGGCCCGGCTGCAAAGCTGCGACCTGATGATCGTTGTTGCAGGGTTCCAACTGGCCCGCCACGCCACCCCCAGCCTACTGGCCGGACTGCGCCGCATCGCAGGCACTGGCGCAACCATGGCCGGCATTGATGGCGGGCCGTGGTTGCTGGCCGAGGCCGGCCTTCTGAATGGCTACGCTGCCACCACCCATTGGGAAGATCTGGATAATTTCGCCACCCGTTTCCCTGACATCGACGTCCGCCCAGACCGCTTCACCGTGTCCGGCAATCGCCTGACCTCGGGCGGCGCCATCCCTGCGGTCGAGATGATGCTGCACATCATAGCGGCACGTCATGGCGCGGGTTTCGCTGCGCGCGTTTCGGGCCTGTTCCTCTACGAGGGCGCACCCGAACCGACCAAACCGCAAAGCCGCACCGGCGCCCCGCACCGCCACACCCCCCTGACATCGAAGGCAAACCGCCTGATGCAGGCCTCGCTCGACGACCCGCTGCCGCTTGCATCAATCGCAGATCGGCTGGGCACCAGCCCGCGCACATTGCAACAACAGTTTCGCCTCCGCCTGAACACTACGCCACAGGATCACTACCTGCAACTCAGGCTGGCCGAGGCGCGCCGTCTGGTCACCGACACCGACATGCCCTTGATGGATGTGGCTCTGGCCACAGGCTTCGCTTCACAATCCAGCTTTGCCCGCGCCTTCCGCACAGCCCATGGCCTCTCAGCCCGCGACCTTAGGCACGAGCGCTCGCCCCACACCCATCACTGACCGGATCCTCTTCATCTGGCCAAAAATATCCCGGGGGAGACGCGCGCAGCGCGGCGGGGGCAGAGCCCCCTAGAACGGCATGGGATGCGCGCGGTGCGCCTGACTAATTGCGTTCAGAACCTCCGACGACAGCGTCAGATCATCACCATCCAGAATATGTTCCAACTGCGCCACCGTCGTCGCACCAAAGATTGACGACATCATGAAAGGCCGGGTCCGGCACCAGGCCAGTGCCATATGGGTCGGGTCCAATCCATGGCCCGACGCAATCTCAAGATAGGCCGCCACGGCGTCATAAACCCGGTCCGAGTCACGCCCGCCCAGTTCGGGTGAGATCGACTTGCGCGATCCAGCGGGCACTGCACCACCCTGATATTTGCCGGTCAACAACCCGGTGGCCAGCGGCGAAAACGCCATCAGGCCCACATCCTCATGCATGCTCAGCTCAGCCATATCCGTGTCGAAGTGGCGGCACAGCAGCGAATACTCATTCTGCACCGACGCCACACGCGGCGCGTCCATCTGCTCGGACAGCCGCAGCCATTGCGCCGTGCCCCAAGCACTTTCATTCGACAGACCGAAGGCCCTGATATTGCCCTTCTCGACCTGCTCCTGCAGCGCCGTCAGGCAGCCCTGCATATTTTCAAGCACGTCACCAGTGTTTTGCCCCGAAGGCGCATAATCCCAGTTCTGGCGGAACATATAGCTGCCCCGATTGGGCCAATGAAACTGATAGAGATCGATATAGTCAGTCTTCAACCGCCGCAGTGATCCCTCGATTGCCTCGGGAATGGTCTGTGCCGAAATTGGCGCGCCATCGCGGGTATGGGCAAACCCGGCACCTGAATGTTTGGTGGCCAACACATAATCACTTCGTCGCGATGCGTTCGCGGCGTTCCAGTTCCCCAAAATCTCTTCGGTTCGGCCGACAGTTTCCTTCGAGATCGGGTTGACCGGGTACATCTCGGCGGCATCCACAAAATTGATCCCCGCACCCAGCGCCAGGTCCATCTGTGCATGCGCCTCGGGTTCTGAAGTCTGGGTTCCAAAGGTCATTGTTCCCAGACACAGGTCAGACACCATGATGCCAGTGCGGCCCAAAGGCTTCATTTCCATCCGTCACTCTCCTGATTTCTGCAATCGCCGTGCGCTAGGCCTCGGCTTTCTTTTCCCAACGGCCCGATTCCTCGGACCAATATTGCGCTGAACAGCCCGCCTGCGTAAGCGTCTTCCACTGGTCGCGCGCGTGTTGAACGGCCTGGTCGTCATTGCCGTCGAACAGGATACAGACACGCTCTAGCGCGGTGACCTCATCCGGGACCACTTCGGCCCCGTCCACCGACATAACGCAGGTGGCCTCATTGCCCGCCTGTTTGTCCGAGGTCAGCAGGATCGGCTGCATCCCATCATGCGGCCCGCCTGCACGGCCATGGGGCAAGAACCCGTCCTCGGGGCCCAGCCAAAGCTTTTCGTCCAGCCAGTCTAACCGGGCGGGATCAGTACCCCGCACCGCAATCCGCCACCCGGCCTGCCGCGCCTTATCCAGCAGCACCGGCAAGGTGTGCTCCAGCGGCCTTTGGGTCAGGTGGTAGAAATAGACGACGCCCATAATTTACTCGAAATTGTCCTGCACAAAGCGGCTGAGCGCACGGACACCCCAGCCAGTGGCCCCTTTCGGCGCGTAGGAGGTCTCGGACGCGACCGAGGCCACCCCGGCGATGTCGAGATGAATCCACGGTGTCTCCTCTTTGACAAACCGCTGCAGGAATTGCGCCGCAGTGATCGAACCCGCAGGTCGACCGCCCACGTTCTTCATATCCGCGATACGCGATTTCAGCAGCTTGTCATAAGCAGTCCCCAACGGCATCCGCCAAGCGCCTTCATCCTCGGCCTTGGCCGACCTCAGGAAGGCATCACAGAAGGTATCGTTGTTCGAGAATACGCCTGCGTTCTCATGCCCCAGCCCTATGATGATCGCACCCGTCAGTGTGGCAAGGTCGATCATGCCAACAGGCGCGAACCGTTCCTGCGCGTACCACATGACGTCACATAGAACCAAACGCCCCTCGGCGTCGGTGTTGATGATCTCGACGGTGTCGCCCTTCATCGATTTGACCACATCACCCGGTCGCGTGGCATTGCCCGAGGGCATGTTTTCGACCAGACCTACAAGACCGACAACATTAGCCTTAGCCTTGCGCTTGGCCAGTGCGCGCATGGTGCCGGCCACAACGCCTGCACCGCCCATATCCATGGTCATGTCTTCCATGCCGCCAGCAGGCTTGAGCGAGATACCCCCAGTATCGAACACAACCCCCTTGCCGACCAGAGCCAGCGGCGCGTCGTCCTGGTCACCGCCATTCCACTGCATCACCACCACTTTGGACGGGCTGTCCGAACCCTGCCCCACGCAAAGCAAAGTACGCATGCCCAGCTCAGCCAGTTTGTCTTCGTCCAGCACTTCGACCTCAAGGCCGAGAGACTTCATCTCGTCCAGACGGGCGGCAAATTCACTAGTGGTCAGGACATTTGCAGGCTCATTGGTCAAATCGCGGGTCATCCGCACCCCATCCGCAACCGCATACATCGGTGCAAACTGGGCCTCGGCCTCTTCGGGCTTGTTGCAAGAGATTGTGACCGAGCCCGCGGCGTCGCTATCCTTTGTTTTATGCGCATCAAAATCATAGCTGCGCAGGGCGATCCCCATCGCCAGATCCTCGGCCCGTGCCTGATTGCCTGCCATCACCAGAATCTCGCGCCCGGCCGCCAGTTTGGCCAACACGGCACCAGCCTTGCGCGCTTCATCCGCCTCGGGGCGGCGGGGCAGGACCAGAACATCCAGCGCCTCGGCAGCCATTCCAACCGGCCAAGCCAGCGAGATAACATCGCCGGTTTTTGCCTTGCCAAATGCGTCGCTCTCGACCAGTCGTGCAACGGCCCCTTTGGTCAGGCGATTAGCGCGACGGGCTGCCGGGCTCATCTTGCGGTCCGCGGGAATCACAATGGCAACGCGCCCTTCGGCCTGCGCCATGGCTTCCACGTCGAAGGCTTGAAAACGGATTGGGACTAGACTGCTCATTGCGCGCTCCTGAAACTGTGTTCCCCAAGACCTAGCCCGCGCCGCCCGGCTTGACCAGATAGCAGTTTTCCCTGACCGCCAATTGCATTAAGGTCCCCCAAAAATATCCGGCAGGCTCGGGGGAGACGACAGTGGCACGACAGGGCAGGCATAGACCGTCGCGCGTGGGTTTATGCAAGGGCAATATTGGCCTGAGCGCCAACGCTGCAAACCCAGCGGGGTCACGCTTGTGATTTTGGACCGCTATTTTGCCCGCCGCTTTATGCAGAGCTTTCTGGTTATCGGCGGCATTTTTCTGACACTGATGATTCTGATCGACCTGATCGAACAAGTGCGCCGGTTCGACGAGGTTGATCTGTCCTTTGGCCGACTGTTGCAGTTGACATTGCTGAACACACCTGCCGCGATCAGCGAAATGCTGCCCCTGCTGGTGATCCTGGCAACCATAGCGCTGTTTGTCGGGTTGGCGCGCACCTCGGAACTCGTGGTAACCCGCGCGACTGGCCGATCCGGCATACGCGCGCTGGTAGCCCCGGTCTTGCTGGCGCTTGTTATCGGGGCTCTGGCCGTGACCCTTCTGAACCCGATCGCAGCAGCCACCTCGGAAGAGTACAACCGCCTTTCTGATTCCTATCGAAACAATGGCAGCTCAGCGCTGTCGATCAGCGGCGAGGGTCTATGGCTGCGCCAAAGCACCGAGACGGGCCAGGCCGTGATACACGCGCGCGGTACAGCAAATGGCGATGAGTTGAAATTGAGCGATGTGACCATCGTTTCTTTCAACCCGGACGGAAAACCAACACAACAGATTGCCGCCGAACAGGCCCGATTGATCGATGGCAGCTGGGTCCTGAGCAACGCCAAAGTCTGGAACCTTGAAGACGGCCAGAACCCCGAGACACAGTCGGTTGAGCATGCTCAGCTTGACCTTCCAACGACGCTGACCCGCCAACGCATTCTGGATACTCTGGGGCAGCAGGATTCTGTGTCGGTCTACGATTTACCCCAATTGATAGCGGACCTGCGTGAGGCCGGCTTCTCAACCAAACAATATGAGGTCTGGCTACAAGTCCAACTTGCTCGCCCGATCTTTCTGGTTTCGATGGTTCTGATCGGCGCAGCCTTTACCATGCGGCATGTACGCTTCGGCGGCACCGGCGCTGCGGTGCTGACCGCGGTATTGTTGGGGTTTGCCATTTATTTCGTGCGCAACTTTGCGCAAATACTCGGGGAAAACGGACAGTTGCCCATCTACGTCGCCGCCTGGGCACCGCCCGTTGCTGCCATCTTACTGTCACTCGGCCTGTTGCTACATGCGGAGGACGGCTAATGCCGCGCATTCTGCCTGCGCTGATGGCAAGCGCCCTGGCTGTCACGGCCCCTGCTGCGCTGCTGGCTCAAACTGCACCAGCACCCGCGACCAATCAGGCCACCCAACAGGATGAGCCCGCCCTGTTGGTCGCGGATAAGATATTCATCACGCCCGAACGCGTGCTGGTCGCCGAAGGCAATGTCGAGGCGTTTCAGGGTGATGCCAAGGTCAGCGCGCAGCGTATCACCTTTGACCGCGAAACCGGAAAACTGTCACTTGAGGGACCCATTCGGATCGATCAGGGCGGGCGGACAACCTTGCTGGCAAATTCAGCCGAGCTGGATGATGGCTTGCAAAACGGGTTGCTGATCGGTGCGCGTATGGTGTTTGATCAGCAGGTTCAGGTCGCCTCGGTCCAGGCGCGGCGCGCCTCGGGGCGCTACACACAGTTCAGCAAGGTCGCGGCCACCTCCTGCCATGTTTGTGCGAATGGAAAGCCTCCGCTTTGGCAAATCCGGGCGCGCAAAGTGACCCATGATCAGCTGGAGCGGCAGCTTTACTTTGAAGGCGCGCAATTGCGCGTGCTGGACTACCCGGTCTTCTATTTTCCCTATCTGCGCCTACCCGACCCGACGCTTGAACGCGCGACCGGGTTTCTGGCACCGTCCTTCCGCAGAACATCGCAGCTGGGTCTGGGTCTGCAAGTGCCATACTTCATCAAGCTGGGCGACAACAAGGACCTGACGCTGACACCGTTTGTCTCGGCCAGCACCCGAACGCTGGGCTATCGCTATCGGCAAGCCTTTGTGAACGGGCGCATCCAGTTCGAAGGTGCCTATACCCGCGATGATGTGCAGCGCGATCAGGACCGTGGCTATCTGTTTGCCAACGGCTTCTTCAATCTCAGGAATGACTTCCGGCTGACATTCGACCTCAAGACCACGTCGGACGATGCCTATCTGGCGGATTACGGCCTGCCCGATCTCGACCGGCTGCGCAGTGAAATCGCCCTGACTCGGATCAAGCGTGATACGGCCTTCAAAACCAGCCTGATCCACTACAAGACACTGCGCGACAGTGAGGAACAGGATGAGATCCCCTCGCGCGTGTTTGACCTGAACTACGAGAAACGGTTCTTCCCAAACACAGTTGGGGGCGAAATGCGGCTTGCCTTTGTGGCCCATGCCCATGAACGCACCAGTGACGAGAATGTTGTCGGGCGCGATATCGCGCGCGCGACGTTTGATGCGGAATGGCTGCGCAGCTGGACCTTTGCATCGGGGCTGCGCGCGGATGCCCGTATCGGCGCTGCGATTGATACGTTTAACATCCGCAATGACGACGCATTTCCCAGCAACGTCACGCGCACCACGCCCCGCGCGGCGCTGACCCTGCGCTATCCCATGACACGGCGTGAACAAACCGGTGCGACCCAGTTTCTGGAACCAATCGTGCAATTCGGCTGGACCGATGTTTCGGACACAGATGTTCCAATCGATGAAAGCACGTTTCAGGAATTCGATCAGGGCAACCTGTTGTCCCTGTCCCGCTTTCCTGCCGAAGATCAGCGCGAAGACGGGGCGACAGCGGTGGTTGGCGTGAATTGGGCGCGCTACAAATCGAACGGGTGGCAAGCCCTGGCCACAATCGGTCAGGTCTTCCGCGCTGATGCCGACCCGAATTTCAACCTGACCTCGGGCCTGCAGGGTACCAAATCCGATCTGCTGGTGGCTGGTCAGATTAAAACCGCCAATGGCTGGTCGCTGGCCGGGCGGGGCCTGCTCGATAGCGATTTCAGCTTTACACGCGCCGAGCTGCGCGGCGCCTGGACAGGTGAGAATAGTGCGATATCAGGCAGCTATGTCTGGCAAGAACCTGATCCGGCTGAAAATCTGGATGAAGAAGTGTCCGAGATCTGGTTGCGCGGGCGGCACCAAATCGATCAGAACTGGTTGACGCGTGCTTCGGCCCGCTACGATCTTGCCAATTCCGAACCCATCCGCCTGGGTCTGGGTGTGACTTATCAGAACGAATGCGTTCAGTTTAACATGTCCGTAAACAGACGCTTTACCTCAACAACGACTATTGAGCCTTCGACCGAATTCGGGTTTACCGTTACCCTGACAGGATATGCCGTTGAAGGCGGCGGAAAGACGTACAAGAGAAAATGCAGTTGATTTCAGGTTTCTTCAGGTTTCTCCGGGGCGGATGCGCCCGTTCGATCTTATCGGGGTTGGCTGCCGCTGTTCTGGCGGCCTCTGCCCCGCAGGCCAGTGCGCAAAGCCTGTTTTCCCCTGCGATCCGCGTCAATCAGGATATCATCACCTGGTTCGAGCTGGAACAACGGCTGGGTTTTCTCACTGCGCTCGGCGTCCCGGGCGGGACCGAAGCAGAAGTACGCCAGGCCCTGATCGACGATCGCCTGCGCCAACAGGCCATGCGCGAGGCCGGGGTTCAAGCCGCACCTGAGGACGTACAGGTTGGCATTGATCAGCTCGCCGCCCGCGGGCAGCTCAGCACAGAACAATTCCTGCAACTGCTCGGCGAAGCGGGTATCGAGCCTGAAACCGTTCGTGATTTTGTTGCGGATCAATTGTCATGGCGCGACTATATCAGCGCACGCTTCCTGTCGCAGGCCCGCCCCAGTGAAGACGAGATCAACCGGGCCCTGGGGCAATCCGGCGGTGGTGGTCTGCAGGTTCTGCTGTCCGAGATCATTATCCCGGTGAATCAGCAAACCGTCGCGCAGGCGGAACGGCTGGCAGAGGAAATCTCGCGCCTCGAAGGGTATGACGCCTTCTCGGCAGCGGCCGCGCAATATTCAGCCGCTGACACCCGCAACAATGGCGGTCGTCTGGACTGGTTGAACATCAGTAACCTACCACCCGCGCTGCAACCCGTTCTTCTGGGTCTCAAAAACAGTGAGATAACCGAACCGCTGAGTCTGCCCAACGCCATTGCGCTGTTCCAGATGCGCGGCGTGCGCGAAGTCTCAACCGGGGCGCCAAACTATTCCAAGATCGACTATGCGATTTACTACTTGCCTGGTGGTCGCAGTGCGGACGCGCAGGCACAGGCCGCGCGCCTGAGCGAAGAGATTGACACCTGCGATGATCTTTACGGCGTCGCCAAAGGACAACCCGCCGAAGTGTTGGAGCGGATCGAAGCCGCACCATCTGATATCCCGCGCGATGTCGCCGTTGAACTGGCCAAACTGGACCGCAACGAAGTATCGACCACCCTGACCCGCAACAACGGTCAAACGCTGGTGTTTCTGATGCTGTGCAACCGCACACGCGATCTGGGCGAAGATACATCGCGCGTGGACGTGGCCAACGCCCTGACACAGCAGCGCTTGCAAGCCTTCTCGGAAAGCCTTCTGGAACAGCTGCGTGCCGACGCCACTATCGTCGAGCAATGATTGCGCCCATCGCGCTCAGCTGTGGCGATCCGGCTGGTATAGGCCCGGAAATCGCTGCCAAGGCCTGGGCCGAGCTGCGCGATGACTGCCCGTTTTTCCTGATTGGCGACGCAACCCACCTGCCCGCAGATACGCCAGTCACCCGGATCGCCGATCCGGCTGACGCGATGGACGCAAGCGCCCAAACACTGCCCGTTCTGCACGTGGATTTCCCGGTCTCCAACATCCCGGGTCAACCGGAACCGGCCAATGCGCCCTCGGTCATTGACGCAATCGAGCGCGGCGTTTCTCTGGTTAAATCGGGCGCGGCCTCGGCCCTCTGTACCGCGCCTATCAACAAAAAAGCGCTGATCGACGGGGCCGATTTCGCCTATCCCGGCCATACCGAGTTTCTCGCCGCTCTGGCCGGGCGCCAACATGTGGTGATGATGCTGGCCAGCGCGCAGCTGCGTGTCGTGTCGGCCACGATCCACATCCCCCTCTCGCGCGTGCCACAAGAACTGACACCAGATCTGTTGATCCAAACCATCGCGCTAACTGCGCAGGGCCTGCAACAACAGTTCGGCATCACACATCCCCGGATCGCCGTAGCAGGGCTGAATCCGCACGCAGGGGAAGGCGGCAAGATGGGCACAGAGGAACTGGATTGGATCGCCCCACTGTTAAAAGGCTTGGACAGCCCCGACTACACCGTCACCGGCCCGCACCCGGCGGATACGCTGTTCCACGCCGCCGCCCGCGCCCGTTATGACGCCGCCATCGCCATGTATCACGATCAGGCCCTGATCCCGATCAAGACGCTGGATTTCGACCGGGGCGTGAATGTCACGCTGGGCCTGCCTTTTATCCGCACCTCGCCCGATCACGGCACCGCGCTGGATATCGCCGGGCAAGGTATAGCCAATCCCACCAGCCTGATTGAGGCCCTGAAACTGGCCCAACAGATGGCGCGCACACCTTGATCCTTCACCTGGCTGAAAATATCCCCGCCGGAGGCAAAATACCTCTAGCGCTGGCCCATCAATCCGCGCGACGATAACCGGATCATGAGCGCTATCGACACCCTTCCCCCGCTGCGTGAGGTCATCGCCACCCACCAGCTTTCAGCCCGCAAATCGCTGGGCCAGAACTTCTTGCTCGACCTCAACCTGACCGCAAAAATAGCGCGCCAGGCAGGGGATCTGACCCAATGCGATGTGCTGGAAATCGGCCCCGGCCCCGGCGGCCTGACCCGGGGGTTGCTTTCTGAGGGCGCGCGCAAGGTGGTTGCGGTGGAAAAAGACACGCGCTGCATCGCGGCGCTGAACGACATCGCCGCCGCCTATCCCGGCCAGCTTGACGTGATCAACGGCGACGCGCTGGAAATCGACCCGCTCGAACACCTGACCCCTCCGATCCGCATCGCCGCCAACCTGCCCTATAATGTAGGCACCGAGCTTCTGGTTCGCTGGCTTACGCCACCCCAATGGCCACCCTTCTGGCAAAGCCTGACCCTGATGTTCCAACGCGAAGTGGCCGAACGCATCATCGCCCAACCCGGCAGCAAAGCCTATGGCCGCCTCGCCATCCTGGCCCAATGGCGGGCCGAAGCGCGCATTGCCATGTCTCTGCCCCCTGGCGCGTTCACGCCGCCACCCAAGGTCTCCAGCGCCGTGGTTCACCTGACCGCCCTACCAGAGCCGCGCTATCCTGCGGATGCCGCAACCCTATCCCGCGTGGTCGCAGCCGCGTTCAACCAACGTCGCAAAATGCTTCGCGCTTCTCTGAAAGGTGTGGCCCCGGATATCGAAGACCGCCTGATCGCATCTGGCATCAAACCCACAGAGCGCGCAGAGCAGGTGCCGTTGGAGGCGTTTTGTGCCTTGGCCCGGGAAATCCGTAAAGGCTGACAATGAGAACCTGACCTGTAAGGTCACGCGAAGTCGGAATTCGGTCTTCTTGTTCGTCGGGTAATCAATATACACCGGCACGCATATTTCCGCCATGCAAGATAATGCGGCCATTCGCGTCGCTATAACAAAGGTTCACGTTTCAATGGACTTAGTCGGTCTTTGAGCCCACAAGTGTGCGTTCTGCCCTAGCGAAACTAATAGTTTTCAAACGTTTCCTCATAGGGCACGCCAACGGCCCGTATTTTGTCAACCAACCAAGTCAGGCTGATGCCGGAGAATGACCTGAGTTGGATCGGATCCCGCGCATGGAAATGCACCCAATACTGACGCTCATCCATGTCTTCATGTTTTTGAATGGTCTTGAATTCTATCCGCTCGATCTCAGTTAACGGCGCGGCGAAACCTTGCTCTTTGCCATGTGCGTGGTCAGGGATCTGCCAAAGCAGATCGCGGTCGGTAAGCCGGAAATGCCACTCGCCCGTCGTTGACCACGCGCGCAGCGCAAAGACCAGTTCCTTCAACAGCCTGTAAATCCCGGTGCCTATCATTATGGCCCCGAAAAAGGACCAAACGGTCAACGCTTCGATTGTGTCAATATCGAGTGATTGGATCTTGTCTTCAGACAGCAGCCGTATCCCAAACCAGATTAGACCCACGGCAAACAACGGAGCGATGATGAGCCGTGTTCGGTTTCTTCGCCGAACGGATTGACGCACATCGAAATATGGCTCGTCTTCGGCAACTTCTGTCACTCTGCCCCCCAAAGGATGGTTTATGCGAACGGCATAGGCGCCATCCTGCGGAAGTTTGCACAAACTCTCAATAAGCGATGGTCCTGCTGTCACAGCTTTCCCGACGTCCAAACGCGCTGCGGCTTGCGTTGATTTCGGGCCCGCAGCACCCGCAGCTGGTAGTATAATCAGAATGTTAACATCCAACAAAAAAGCCCTGCGTTTAACGGCAGGGCTTCTTCGCATTTTGACGCTATCTCACTCCGCCGCTTCGGGCGTGTCGCCGCCATTTGCGGCCGGTTCGTCATTGGTTTCAGCCGCAGGCTTTGGCTTACGCTGGCGCGGTCGACGCGGGGCTTTTTCCTTGCGCTCTTTCGGCTCAGGGGCTTCGGCCTCACCACCTTGATTTTCAGGTGTTTCCACCAGACCCGATTCCGGGGATGCAGCGGGCGCGTCAAAACCCATGACATCGGGCTGGGGTGCCTCGGCAGGGTCCGCCTGACGGGCCGCTTCGCGTTCCTGGCGTTCGGCGCGTTCGCGATCCCGCTCGGCCTGACGTTCACGATTCTGGCGTTCCTGCTCTTCGCGGCGGGCTTCGATTTCACGCTGCGCTTCGCTCAACATGCGCAGATAATGCTCTGCGTGTTGTTGAAAGTTCTCGGCCGCAACACGGTCGTTGGACAGTTGCGCATCGCGCGCAAGCTGGTTGTATTTATCAATGATCTGCTGCGGGGTACCGCGCACTTTGCCTTCGGGGCCCGAGCTGTCAAAAACACGGTTAACGACGTTACCGCCGGAAGGACGATTGCGGTTGTTCTTGGCCCGCGAGCGGGATTTGGAAGATCTCATCTTACTTTTCGTCAGCCTTATTAATACGATGTCGATCAACCCCGTTTTTGCACTGCTCTTAGGCGTTTGCCGCGACGGAATCTCGACTTTTTGGGCTTGGCGTCAGGGGTGCGCTGCAACAGCGTCAACCTCGCCGACTAATCTTGAGTAAGCATGTCCGGCACCGACAGACAAGAGGATTCTCAGAATTTTCGCAGGTTTTTTACATAAACCGGCGTTTTTCGGCCTCAGTTTCTGGTTTTCATCCTGGCAAACGGGCCCCGACCACACGGTCACGACCGTCCAGATCGGGGACAATGCGGATGTCAGACAGGCCTGACGCGTCAAACAACGCTGAAACCTGCTGGGCCTGTGTCGGACCAATTTCAACCAATAGCCGCCCGCCAGGCAGCAGAAAGTCTGGCGCATCCGCGGCGATGTGGCGATAGGCGTTTAGCCCGTCGCCTTCATCGGTAAGCGCCATCCGGGGTTCATGCTCGCGCACTTCGGGCGACAGCCCAGTCATCTCGGACAACGAGATGTAAGGGGGGTTGGATACGATCAAATCGAACTGTCCATCAATCGTCGCGAACCAGTTGGACTGGACCACCTCCACCCTATCCTGCACCTTGTGCTGCACGGCGTTGGCGCTGGTTTGAAGGCAGGCAGCTTCACTCAAATCAACTCCAACGCCTGTGGCACTGGTGCGTTCAGCCAAAAGCGTGATCAGAATGCAGCCAGAGCCCACACCAAGATCCAGTACATGATCAAAGGGCTCGCTGAGCGCGGCCTCGATCAGTGCTTCGGTCTCGGGGCGCGGATCCAGCACATCGCTGCTTACGCGGAAGCGGCGTCCATAGAACTCACGCTCGCCCAGTAGATGGGAAACCGGGACTCGGATCGCACGGAGTGAGATCAGTTGATCATAGCGTTCGGCAATATCGGGGGCTAACTCCTCGGGCGCAATCAGCGTCACGCGGCTGGCTTCGATCCGGGCGGCATGCGCCAGCAAGACACGGGCATCGCGCGCCGGATCGTCGACGCCAGCCGCCCGCAGGCGGGCCGTCGCGGCGACCATCGCTTGCGCTGCCGTTTGCGCGCCAGTCATTGCGCCATCTCGGCCAGCAGCCGGGCCTGATCATCAGCGGTCAGCGCGTCGATCACCTCGTCCAGGTCGCCCTGCATCACCTGATCCAGCTTGTAAAGCGTCAGGTTGATGCGGTGGTCGGTCATCCTGCCCTGCGGGAAGTTGTAGGTTCTGATCCGCTCAGACCTATCCCCCGATCCCACCTGACTGGCCCGATCAGCCGAGCGTTCACTGTCAATGCGCTGGCGTTCCAGATCGTACAGGCGTGTCTTCAGCACCTGCATCGCGATTTCGCGGTTCCGGTGCTGGGATTTCTCTGAGCTGGTCACAACCAAACCTGTCGGCAAATGGGTGATCCGCACCGCCGAGTCGGTCGTGTTGACGTGCTGACCTCCCGCGCCCGAAGATCGCATCGTGTCGATGCGAATGTCATTGGCGTCGATCTGGATGTCCACATCCTCTGCTTCGGGCAAAACCGCCACTGTGGCGGCTGAGGTATGGATACGGCCCCCGCTTTCGGTTTCCGGCACACGCTGGACCCGATGCACACCGGATTCGTATTTCATCCGGGCGAAGACGTTGTCGCCCTTGATATGGGCCACCACCTCTTTGATCCCTCCAAGGTCCGAGGCCTGTTCCTCGATAATCTCAAACCGCCACCCGCGTGCCTCGGCATAGCGTTGATACATCCGCAGAAGGTCACCGGCGAACAGCGCGGCCTCATCCCCCCCGGTTCCGGGACGGATTTCCAGCATTGCCGGACGTGCATCGGCGGCATCCTTTGGCAACAGCGCCAGTTGCAGCGCATGTTCTGCCTCGGGGATGCGTGCCTTCAGCTCGGGGATTTCTTCTTCGGCTAGCTCTTTCATATCCGGGTCGGCCAGCATCGCCTCGGCTTCGGTCAGATCAGCAACCAACTGTCGCCATCCCATGATCTGATCGACCACCGGCTTGAGGTCGGAATACTCTTTAGCCAAAGCCGCAATATCCCCGCCCGAGGCACCATCGGCCATGGCCGCTTCGAGGTATTGGAATCGCTGGGTTATCTGCTCAAGGCGTTCTTCGGGGATCATCCCGGCGGTGTCTATCATCCGGGGGCTTTGGTCAAGGGCCTGCCTTGTGCTAAGCTGCCCTGCATGAAGGGGTTGACTATCGTTTTATCGCTGCTCGCCATGCCCGCAATGGCCGACTATGTCGGCCCGGATGGCAAGGTTCGCGATTGCTACTGCACCGACAAAGCCGGTTCACGCGTGGAGCTGGGCGAGATGATTTGCCTGCAAGTCGATGGCCGCATGTTCACGGCTCAGTGCCAGATGTCGTTGAATGTGCCGATGTGGCGCGAGGTGCAGGAGGGGTGTTTGTCGTCAGGTTTGCAGACGAAATGGCCGAACATCGTGCCTTTACCGTTCGACGAGTTTGACTCTTGATCCTCAAAGTTCATTCCAAGAAGTCACAGCTTTCTTTTCGCCAAACAAACGCTCCCAGAGCAAAACAAAGGCTGCGAAAGCAAATCCACCCAAGATGCACATTCCTAGAACGACGATGCTGCCCACAGGTCGACATAACCACCAATGAAGCAGGCAAATATACCCGTTCATGGTAAGCCCAAAGCCCATCGAGTAATAGATAAACTGGCCAGTGTTTGACATGTACGGCAAAGGTCGTGGCTGAAGGCCAAGCTTTCGCGCAATACTAAAGCCTATGGGTAATGTGTGCGATTGTTCGAAACCCAATACCCCTAGTTCGTCAAACGCTCTGCAAAGTTTTTCCTTATAGTCGCTCATTCAGATCTTACGGCTCTAGAAAATTGTGTTTTCAATAACTTATATCTGCGCCAACCACCCATCAACGCGGGCTTTGTTCACCCCGAAATCCTTGCGGCCAAAGCGCAACCGGCCATGGATTCGCAGCGTGTCTCCGTCCTGCTGAGCTGTGGTATAGTCGGGAAAGCCAAACACCTTAGTGCGGGTGATGTAGGTGACCATCCCGTCGCTCACCGAACCGGCCAAAACGCGGGTACGCGGTGTTGCACCAGCGATGCTGTCAAGGCGCGCCAGCCCATCAGGACCGGTCTCGACGATCCGAACTACTCCACCCGGCAGATTTCTCTCCGCGCCTTCAGGGGCCACGTGCCAGCGCGCAGGGTCTGAAGGCGAAAGACGGATATAAGCGCTCATTGCAACGCCCATCGCGATCAATACCCAAAGCACCATCTTCATCTGTCCGCTCAATCCATTTGCGTGCAGCCTATCGGCATCGCGCCTCGGCCACACCCCTACCGTGACGTCACGCCCGGCAGGATGCAAAGCAACTCAAACAAAAGGTTTGCTGCCGTCAGTGCTGTATTGCCGGAGGGGTCGTAAGGCGGTGAGACCTCGACCAGATCACAGCCCACCACATTGATCCCCTGCAAGGCGTGGATCAGTTGCAGCGCCTGAGGTGTGGTCAGACCGCCGATCTCGGGCGTGCCGGTTCCAGGGGCATAGGCCGGATCAAGGCTGTCGATATCATAGGTGATGTAGACAGGGTGATCCTCAACCGTTTTGCGGATTTGCGAGCCGATCTGCGTCAGGTTCTGCTGCCACAACTCCCACGCGGGAAACTGGCGAAAACCCCAGCCCTTGGCCTCGGTAAAATCGGTGGCGGCATAGCCCGAGCCGCGAATGCCGATCTGAAAAGTCTTATCGGGGACAATCAGCCCCTCTTCATAGGCGCGGCGGAAGACGGTGCCGTGGGTTTCACGTTCGCCAAACATCTCATCGTTTACATCCGCATGGGCATCCACATGCACCAGCGCCACCGGCCCGTGTTTCGCGGCAATCGCCCTTAGGATCGGCAGGGTGATGGAATGATCGCCACCCATAGCGACAGGGGTCACGCCCTGAGCTAGTATTCCGTCATAGCTGTCCTTGATGATCTTCAGGCTTTCAGACAGCGAGAAGGTGTTGATCGCCAGATCACCGATATCGGCAATCTGCAATGCATCAAACGGGGCTGCCGATGTGGCCATGTTATAGGGCCGGATCATCGCGCTTTCACTGCGGATTTGCTTGGGTCCGAACCGCGTGCCCGACCGCCACGAGGTTCCAATATCCATCGGTATGCCCAGCAACGCCACACCCAGCCCCGCCAGCGAGGTCGCCTGCGGCAGCCGCATGAACGTGTTCGGCCCGGAAAACCGCGCCAGGTCGTTGCCGCTAATGGGTTGATTATATTCAGTCATGCGCGTTTGGGTCCCATCCCGTCCATTCACTTGCTTAAGCACATACCGGAGGTATGGCTAATCATCCGTTAACGCGCGCCGTTGCGCGTTTACTTTTTGTCAGCCATGAGCCTGTTCCATCCCAGCAGGCAAATAATCTGCGTCGCCACATGCGCGCCGGCAATCGCCGTTGCCCCAGACGTGTCGTAGGGCGGAGAGACCTCGACCACATCCCCGCCCTTGATGTTAATCCCGGCAATATCACGCAGGATGATCTGCGCTTGAATCGACGTTATCCCACCCCAAACCGGCGTTCCCGTACCGGGCGCAAAGGCTGGGTCCAGACCGTCGATATCGAAGCTCAGATAGACGGGACGGCCGCCGAGAATGGACTTGATCTTCTGCGCCACGGCGGCGGGGCCGGACTCGTAAACCTCGCGCGCGTTGATGATATTGACGCCCAGAGTATCCTCGTTGCTGGTACGGATACCAACCTGAACCGAGCGTTTCGGGTCCACGATCCCCGATTTCACCGCCTTGTAGAACATGGTGCCGTGATCGACGCGGGACATATCATCGTCCGCCCAGGTGTCCGTATGCGCATCAAACTGCAGCAGCGACATGGGCCCGTATTTCTCGGCATAGGCTTTCAGGATCGGAAAGCTGATATAGTGATCGCCGCCCAAGGTGACCGAGGCCACGTCAGCCGCCAGAATCGTGCGGATATGGTCGGTCAGCGTGTCCGGAAAGGCCGGAATATTGGCGTAATCATAGGCCATATCGCCATAGTCGACGATGGCCAGTTCGCTCAGCGCGTCAAAGGGCCAGCCATAGGGCGCGTCGGGGGATTGCAAGGCACTCGCTTCGCGGATCGCGCGGGGGCCGAGCCTTGTGCCCGGGCGGTTCGTCACCGCTTGGTCAAAGGGCACTCCGGTGACGGCGATATCCACACCCTTCAGATCCTTGGTATATAGCCGCCGCAGGAACGAAGTCGCGCCGCCAAAGGTGTTCTCATAGGACAGGCCCTTGAGGTCGGGGTTGGTAAAGGCCTCATCGACCTGATGTTTTGCGTCTTCCAGTGCCATGTCTTGTCCCCTCAGCCCAGCGGCTGCGCCTTTTCCACGATCCGGGCAAAGAACGAGGCCCCGACCGGCGCGATATCATCGTTGAAGTTGTATTTCGGGTGGTGCAGCCCGGCGCCCTCACCCTGACCCAGAAACAGATAGGCCCCTGGACGCGCCTGCAGCATGTATGAGAAATCCTCGGCACCCATGTCGCGCCCCATATTGTCGACAACGCGGTCCTCGCCTGAGACCTCGCGCGCCACATCTGCGGCAAAGGCTGTTTTCTCAGCGTCATTGATAGTCGCCGGATAGCCGATCTGATAATCCAGCGTCGCCTCGACCCCGTAAGAAGTCGCCTGCCCCGCTACAATCTGCTCCATCCGCTCCATCACCATCTTCTGCACCGACGGGTCAAACGTGCGGACCGTGCCGTTCAGATAGGCGGTATCAGGGATCACGTTGTTCACGGTCCCGGCATGGATTTGAGTAACTGAGACCACCAAATCATCGACTGCATAATGGTTGCGGCTGACAATCGTCTGGATCGCCTGCGCGATCCCACAGGCCGCCATCACCGGATCCTTGGTCTGATGCGGCAAGGCCCCGTGGCCACCAACGCCCTGTACATGAATCTCAAACGTATCGACAGCGGCCATGATTGGCCCGGCCGTAGTGTAAAATGCGCCCTCGGGGTTTCCCGGATCGTTATGGATACCATAGACCTGAGAGATATCGAACCGGTCCATGATGCCTTCCTGCACCATCGCATCAGCACCACCGCCCTCTTCCTCAGCCGGTTGAAAGATCAGCGCCACACGGCCCGCGAAATTCCGCGTCTCAGCCAGGTGGCGTGCAGCGCCCAGCAGCATCGTGGTGTGCCCGTCATGCCCGCAGGCATGCATCTTTCCGGGGTTTTTCGAGGCATATTCAACGCCCGTCTCCTCCGGGATCGGCAGCGCGTCCATATCCGCGCGCAACCCTATGGTCGGGCCTTTGCCCTGCCCGTTGATGATCGCCACCATACCGGTTTTGGCGATCCCTTCATGCAGCTCATCCACACCAAACTCCCGCAAACGCTCTGCCACGAAAGCGGCTGTCTCATAGCATTCGAACTCCAGTTCAGGGATCGTGTGCAAGTGCTGGCGCCACTTGGCCATATCGGCGGCAAAATCGGCAATTCGGTTGACGACGGGCATCTGGGGTGGACTCCTGATCGGGACTGCGGAATGGATGCATCTGACACCGGAACGAAAGGGTTCGCAATGGCTGAAAATCCTCTGATCCATGACAGCGATGCGGGTATCGAGCGCCTGCTGGAAATCATGCGCCGCCTGCGCGACCCGGAGTCTGGCTGCCCCTGGGATATCGAACAGGATTTTTCGACCATCGCCCCCTACACGATCGAAGAGGCGTATGAGGTCGCCGACGCCATCGAGCGTGAGGCCTACGATGAGTTGAAGGGAGAATTGGGCGACCTGTTGTTCCAGTCCGTCTTTCACGCCCAAATGGCTGAAGAGGCTGGGCATTTTAGCTTTCAGGACGTGGTCCGCACCATGTCCGACAAGATGGTCGCCCGTCATCCGCATGTGTTCGGCGACGAATCCCGTGAAAAATCCGCTGATCAGCAGACCAAGGATTGGGAAACGATCAAAGCTGCCGAACGCGCAGGCAAGGAACAGAAAGGCGCGCTGGACGGTGTGGCCGCCAACCTGCCCGCCCTTCTGCGGGCACAAAAACTGCAAAAACGCGCTGCCCGCGTTGGATTTGACTGGCCCGATGCCAGCCATGTGCTTGCCAAGATCACCGAAGAGGCTGCCGAACTGGAAGAGGCGCGCGACAGTATGGATGCGGACGCGCTCGAGGATGAGTTTGGCGATCTGTTGTTCGTCATGGTGAATCTGGGCCGTCATTTGGGCATCGAGGCTGAAACCGCGCTGCGTCGCACCAATGCCAAATTCACCCGCCGTTTCGAGAAAGTCGAGGCGCGGCTGGCCGACCGCGGCAAAACCCCTGCCCAAAGCGATCTGGCCGAGATGGATGCGCTGTGGGATGAGGTCAAAACCGAAGAGCATCGCGCCAACGGCAAAGTTCTGCCTGCGAATGCGAAGATTGGGGCCTGAAACCGCTGGACAAGTGTGGTGACACTTGCGAGTGTCCGCGCTTCAAGACACCGGAGGCACAATGGCACCGCGCAAGATCATCATCGACACCGACCCCGGACAGGACGACGCCGTCGCCATTCTGCTGGCCCTGTCCAGCCCGGAAGAGATCGAGGTTCTGGGCATCACCGCCGTTGCCGGAAACGTCCCGCTGGAACTGACGGCCAAGAACGCACGCATCGTTTGTGAACTGGCGGGGCGCACGGATATCCCTGTCTATGCTGGGTGCGAGCGCCCGCTGAAACGCCCGCTGGTCACAGCAGAACATGTCCATGGAAAAACCGGGCTGGACGGCCCTGTTCTGCCGGACCCACAGATGCCTCTGGCCGAGGGTCACGGGGTGGATTTTATCATCGAAACCCTGCGCGCGCATGAGCCGGGCACAGTAACGCTCTGCCCGTTGGGGCCGCTGACCAATATCGCTACAGCGTTCCAGAAAGCGCCTGATATCATCGAGCGGGTACAGGAAATCGTCCTGATGGGCGGCGCGTATTTCGAGGTCGGAAACATAACACCAGCCGCCGAATTCAACATTTATGTCGATCCGGAAGCTGCTGAAATTGTGTTCAAATCCGGCATTCATATCGCCGTGATGCCGCTGGATGTTACCCATGATGCGCTGGTCACACCCCATCGCAACGATGCGTTCCGCGCGCTCGGCAGCCAGGTTGGCCATGCGGTTGCCGAAATGACCGATTTCTTTGAACGGTTCGACAAGGAGAAATACGGATCAGAAGGTGCGCCGCTGCACGACCCCTGTGTGACCGCCTATCTGATCCAGCCAGAGCTGTTCTCGGGCCGTCACATCAACGTTGAAATCGAAACGCAATCAGAACTGACTTTGGGCATGACCGTCGCGGATTGGTGGGGCGTAACCGACCGTACACCAAACGCCATGTTCATGGGCAACGTGGACGCGCATGGCTTTTTCACGCTTCTGACAGAAAGGCTGGCCCGCCTATGACCGCCGCGCTCCGCCTGGCCCGCCCCGAGGATCTGGATCGCCTGATGACGCTGGTTTCGGCCTTCCATGGCGAAGAGGGTATTGAACAGGACGACCAGAAACGCCGCGCCGCGCTAACCCCCTTGCTGGAGGGTATACCGCATGGATGCGTTTATCTGATCGGACCGGGTCGCGCGCCACTGGGCTATGTCATCCTCACCTTTGGCTGGTCGGTCGAGTTTGGCGGCATGGATGCGTTTGTCGATGAGATTTACATCCGCCCTGCCGTTCGGGGCCGAGGCATCGCAACCGAAGTTCTGCTGGAACTGCCCAAAGCCCTGGCTGGCGCCGGCCTGACCGCCCTGCATCTTGAGGTCGATCGCACAAATGAGGCTGTGCAAAAGCTGTATCTGCGCACCGGCTTCAAAGCGCGTGAGCGGTACATGCTGATGAGCAAGATCCTCTGAGCGCTCAACTCTTTGCATTCCGCAACCCCTTGTGTCCGCATGGCCCAGCTTTCAGGGCTATAACGGTTGTTTTTGATCCATCTTTCCCCGTGACCGTTTGTTGCTCTGCCAATTAGACAGCGTGCACCACCAAAAAACGAACATTTGAAGGGGTATGAAGATGGAACAGTTGATCGGACAGTTGATCGGCGGTGCAATTGGTGGCACCGGCGGTGGTAAAATCGTAAAAGGCTCGGATATGGGCAATCTGGGCAACATGCTCGCCGGTGCCGTTGGCGGCGTCGGCGGAGGTCAGTTGCTTAGCGGCCTGCTGGGCGCAGGCGGCGCAGCAGCAGGCGGAATGGATATTGGTGCGCTTGCGGCAAACTTTGTCGGCGGCGGGGTCGCCGGGCTGGTTGTTCAAGTCGTTGTCGGCATGATCATCAAGAAGATCAAGGGCTAACACCTTCTGCACCAGCAAAAACGGGGGCGCTTGGCCCCCGTTTTTTGTTTACTTCAGGATCGATGCGCCCGCGTATTCGGCAACTTCGCCCAGAGATTCCTCGATGCGGATCAACTGGTTGTACTTGGCCAACCGGTCCGACCGTGCCAACGAGCCAGTTTTGATCTGACCACAATTCGTCGCAACTGCCAGATCGGCAATCGTGGCGTCTTCGGTCTCGCCCGAGCGATGCGACATCACGTTGGTGTACCGCGCGCGGTGGGCCATATCGACGGCGCGCAGCGTTTCGGTCAGCGAACCGATCTGGTTCACCTTGACCAGCATCGAGTTCGCGCAGCCACGTTCGATGCCTTCGGCCAGACGCGCGGGGTTGGTCACGAACAGGTCGTCGCCCACCAGTTGCACCTTGTCACCGATCGCGTCGGTCAGGGCCTTCCAACCGTCCCAGTCATCTTCGGACATGCCATCTTCGATTGAGATAATCGGATAGTCATTCACCAGCGCAGCCAGATAGGCCGCGTTTTCGTCCGATGTCAGGGTCGTGCCCTCACCCGCCAGAACATATTTGCCGTCTTTGAAGTATTCAGTCGCCGCGCAATCCAGCGCCAGATGGATTTCCTCACCGGGCTTGTAGCCCGCTTTTTCGATGGATTTCAGGATGAAATCCAGCGCCTCGCGGGTGCTTGCGATGTTCGGAGCGAACCCACCCTCGTCGCCCACACCGGTCGCCAGTCCTGCCGACGACAGCTCTTTCTTCAGCGTGTGGAACACCTCGGACCCCATGCGCACCGCCTCGCGGATATTCGCGGCCGAGACCGGCATGATCATGAATTCCTGAATGTCGATTGGGTTATCGGCATGTTCGCCGCCATTGATGATGTTCATCATCGGCACGGGCAGAACGCGGGCTGAGGTGCCGCCGACATAGCGGTACAGGGGCTGAGTAGTGAAATCCGCCGCCGCTTTGGCGGTTGCCAGCGAGACACCGAGAATGGCGTTTGCACCCAGACGGCCCTTGTTTTCCGTCCCGTCCAGTTCGATCATTGCCTGGTCGATGGCCACCTGCTCGGTCGCGTCAAACCCAACCAGTTCCTCGGCGATTTCACCGTTCACCGCAGCGACAGCCTCTAGCACGCCCTTGCCCATGTAGCGTGCCTTGTCGCCATCCCGCTTCTCGACCGCCTCATAAGCTCCGGTCGATGCGCCTGATGGCACGGCGGCGCGGCCCATGGTGCCGTCTTCCAGAATCACGTCCACTTCGACCGTCGGGTTGCCCCGGCTGTCCAGAATCTCGCGTGCATGGATGTCGATGATGGTGCTCATGAGGCCCGTCCCTATGGCTGAAATCAGTTGCACGCCTCATAGCACCAACCAGCAAAAAGTAAACCTATCGCGTTATCGCTAACACCCATATTCTCTGGCCTTTAGGGCTAACAGTTTGCTGTTTGCGCCAACACGGGATCAGGCCGGGACCATCTGACGCGCCAGCCGGCGTTCGCGCACAAAGGTGTAAAGCCCCGAGCCAATGATCAACGTAGCCCCTGCCAGGGTCAGCGCATCCGGGCGCTCGCTGAACATCAACATGCCTGCGATCATCGAGAACACAAGCCGGGTATAGCGGAAGGGCATCATGGCCGACGCCTCACCCACCCGCATTGCAGCCACGATGCCGTAATAGCCCAACATGCTGAACACAAAGGCGGCCAGGTATGGCAAAACCTGAGCCGATTGCACCGGAGCATATGTTTGCCCTGTGCTTATCATCAACACGCCACCGGCGATGATCGCGGCGATATAGGCCTGCATCGCAACCACGGTCGAGGCGACCCGAACGTCCAGCCTGCGGGTGATCAGATCACGCGCTGCAATCAGAAAGACAGTTGCAACAACCAGCAAGGTTTCGGGCTGGAACCCCTCCAGCCCCGGGCGGATGATCATCAGAACGCCGATGAATCCGACGCCAATGGCGCTCCAACGGCGCCAGCCCACCTGTTCGCCTAGAAACAGCGCGGCCCCCATTGTCACCGCCAAGGGCAGCGCCTGAAACACCGCTGCCACCGTTGACAGATCGATCAGAGACAGTGCGGTCACAAACAACACCGCGCCCAGCCCTTCAGAGGCCGCGCGCGCAAGCGGCAAGAGCCCCCATGCAGCCGGATCAAAGATCCGCTTACGCGATGCGACCGCCAAGATGGCAAAGCTGCCACCACAGACGATGCCCAGCGCAATCAGAATCTGCCCGGTCGGCACAGTGGCTGACAGGTGTTTGATAAACATATCTTCGATTGCAAAAGCTGCCATCGACCCGACAAGCAGCAAGATGCCGTTTACGTTGTTCATGCGCGTATCCATTGGATCGGACCGCAAACCAGCAGGCCCGATGGTCACCAGAACCGAAACGCCTGCGACGTCGCAAGCAAAATTGCTTCAATTTTCAATGAATTCCCGTGCGCCGACCAATCGCTTTTTGTGATATGTCAGTCTTTGTCCAACGGCACACCGTAAAGTTCCAGCCGATGGCCTTTCAGTTTGTAGCCCAGCTTGGCAGCGATTTTTTCCTGCAGAACCTCGATCTCAGGATCGACAAATTCAATCACCTCGCCCGATTGCATGTCGATCAGATGATCATGGTGATCACGTTCTGCGTCTTCATAGCGGGCGCGCCCGTCACCGAACTCAAGCCGTTCGAGAATCCCCGCTTCTTCAAACAGTTTGACGGTGCGGTATACCGTGGCGATCGAAATACCGGAATCCAGTGCCGAGGCACGGGCATACAGCTCTTCCACATCGGGGTGATCGGCGCTCTGTTCCAGCACCTGCGCGATGATGCGCCGCTGGCCTGTCATGCGCAGGCCCTTGGCCTCACAACGCGAGATAATCGTATCCGACATGGTGCCCCTCAGCCGCTTCTTGGGTTGCTGTCATAACCGGTCTGAACGCCCAGCGCTACAGGGATTCGACGCCTCAGGCTGAGATCATCCCGCACGCTGCAAATCTGCCCAGATCGGCAAATGATCCGAGGCGATATGGGCTGGGCGATCCTGATGCGCCCCGTGATCCAGTGCCGTGATCCCCTGCCCCAGGGCGATCCGATCCAGCGCTCCCAGCGGCTGCGCCGCGGGAAAGCTGGCAACCGGTGGCAAAAACCGCATCTCGGGCACCAGCTTGTCCAGCACGGGCTGGCGTGACCATTCGTTAAAATCCCCGGCCCACACGGTGGGCATTTCATCCAGCCCGTCATCACACCGCCGGATATGCGTGATCTGCTGACGCCGGGACGCAGGCAGCAACCCCAGATGCACCCCCATTACCCGCAGTGGCCCGATTTGTGTGTCGAATTCGACCCGAACAGCGCCGCGTGGCTCGAACCCCGGCAAATCGTGGTGACCTGTTGTGCGAACCGAGATCTGGTCGCCCCTCCAGATGACCGCATTGCCATGCCAGCCCAGGCTGCCCGCCCCGCCCAGATCAACGATCTGCCAGCCCGCTTCATCCAGCATGAAATGCGGTAAAGCGGCAGGGCGCGGTGGCAGGCGTTTGTCGGCCTCCTGCAGTACAACGATATCCGCTTGCATCCCGTCAAGGACCTGCATGATCCGCTGCGGCTGACGTCGGAAATCCAGCCCGACGCATTTCTGGATATTGTAACTGGCAAGACGCAAGGTCTGGGCTGAAGTCATGATCGCAGTCTAAGCAGCTGAGCAAACGGTCATTTTATGTAGCGACAAAGCCAGACGCGAAACAAGCCCGCGCCGCTCATGTCCCGCAGAACGTTGCCTGAACAACCTCACTGGATGTCGGGGGCCGCATCAGGTCTGCCGCCTCGGGCTGATCCTCATAAGGCTGTGCCAGAACCGTGTTCAGTCGATGGAACGGGGTATAATCGCCCTTTACAGCGGCCTCGATCATCTGCTCGACGCGATGATTGCGCGGAATGAAAGCGGGGTTCGCGGCGATCATCACCACTTGTGGATCGTCTTCCCTATCCAGGCGCTCGGTCCAACCGTCCGCCCAGCCGTCAAAGGCGCTCGGGTCGGTGAACTGGTCCCGCGCAGCATCGCCTGCCAAAGCACGGAACGTATTGATGAAATCCGCCTGATTTTCAGCCATGCGCTTCAACAGGTCCGAGATCAGATCCTGATCTCCCTCTTCCGCGCGCGTCAGACCAATCTTTGCGCGGAACCGCGTCAGCCATTGTTCCTGCAACAAATCGGGCATCGCATGCACAATCTCGGTTGCCTCTTCCACGGCGGCCTCTTTATCCTCCATCTGCTGGATCAGAGCGGTCGCCAACTGCGCCAGATTCCAAACCGCGATATCCGGTTGGTTGGAATAGGCATAGCGCCCCATCCGGTCAATCGAGCTGTAGACGGTGTTCGGGTGATAGCTGTCCATAAACGCACAAGGGCCATAGTCGATGGTCTCACCGGCAATCGAGGAATTGTCGGTATTCATCACCCCGTGAATAAACCCAACGCTCATCCAATGCGCAATCAGCCGCGCCTGCGCATCACGCACCCCGCGCAACAGGCCCATTGGCCCGTCGGCCTGCGGGTAGTGGCGTTCGATGGCATAGTCAGTCAGCCGTCGCAGGTTTTCCAACTGCCCGCGCGCCGCAAACACCTGAAACGTGCCCACCCGCAGATGGCTGCGGGCCACGCGGGTCAACACCGCACCTGGCATCGCCGCTTCGCGATAGACAGGCTCACCTGTTTCCACGGCCGCCAGTGCCCGGGTGGTTGGCACGCCCAGCGCATGCATCGCCTCGGACACCACATATTCGCGCAAAACCGGCCCCAGCCAGGCGCGCCCGTCCCCCCGGCGCGAAAACGGCGTGGGCCCCGAGCCCTTAAGTTGGATATCCCGCCGCACGCCATCAGCCCCAATGGTCTCACCCAGCAACACGGCGCGCCCATCGCCCAGTTGCGGATTGTAGGTGCCAAACTGATGCCCGGAATAAAGCTGCGCCAAGGGTTCAGCCCCGTTTGGCAGCGCATTCCCGCCAAAGACTTCGGCCATTTCTTGCGCTTCGCCGGGCGAAATCTGCAGCAGCCGCGCCAGATCTTCGTTGAACGCGATCAGCGTTGGCACCCGCACGGGCACGGGTGCTTGCCGGGAGAAGAATGCGTCAGGCAAACGGGCGTAACTGTTGTCAAACGGGATCGTCAGGGTCATGTCGCAAACATATGAGCTGCGCCGACAATTGCCATAGCAGATCACGCCCGCCCGTGCATAATCCACACAGAAACGCCGAGGATACTATGACCGCCGACGACATCATCACCCACCTGAACCTGCAACGCCATCCAGAAGGCGGCTGGTTCAAGGAAACTTGGCGCGCCGATAATCCGGGCCGCGCCACAGGCACCTGTATCTACTTTCTGCTGCAAGCCGGAGAGAACAGCCATTGGCACCGCGTAGATTCAACCGAGATCTGGCTGTATCACGCGGGCGCGCCGCTCATCCTGTCGCTCAGCGCAACGGATCAGGGTCCGGCCACCGATCACCTGCTGACCCCGGACCTGACCGCAGGTGCACCGCAGTTGATCGTGCCCAAGAACCATTGGCAAGCCGCGCGCAGCACTGGCGATTTCACTTTGGTCAGCTGCACCGTTTCACCGGGGTTCGAGTTTGAGGGCTTCGAACTGGCCACGCCCGGGTTCGAAATTCCAAGAGTGTGATTGATGGACCACCGCGCCCTGATCGCAGCCATCCCGGCCCAGACCAAAGAGCAACTGCAACAAAGGACTGACCGCGCCGGGCTGCGCCACCTGACGCTCTATGTCGCTTTGCTGGGGGCAAGCACGGCAGGCATCGCAGTGCAGGTCCCGCTTTGGCCAATGCTGCTGATCCCACAGGGGTTGCTGCTTGTGTTCCTCTTCACGCTCAGCCACGAATGCACCCACAAAACCCCGTTCAAATCCGGCTGGATTAATGAAGCAGCGGGGCATCTGGTCTCGGTGCCGATCATTCTGCCCTTCACATGGTTTCGATACTTCCATCTGGCCCACCATAAATGGACCAACCACCCCGGAAACGACCCGGAACTTGCAGGCAAACCCCGCCCCGAGGATTGGACCAGCCTACTCCTCTATCTCAGCGGCTGGCCCTATTGGCTCGGGATGGTCAAAACACTGCTGCGCAATGCAAGGGGGAGGATCGACGCCCCCTATCTGCCTGCCCGCCAACATGGCGCGATCCGCACCGAAGCCCGCATTCTGCTGGGGCTCTATGCGCTGGCGATATTCAGCCTGTTCTTCACGCCAATTCTGTTCTGGCTCTGGATTTTACCGGTGCTGATCTGCCAGCCTGCGCTGCGCCTCTATCTGCTAGCCGAACACGGCCTCTGCCCGCCCGTGGCCAACATGCTGGAAAACTCGCGCACCACATTCACCAACCGGATGATCCGGTTTCTGGCCTGGAACATGCCCTATCACGCAGAACATCACGCCTTTCCGAATGTGCCCTTCCACCAACTTCCCGCGCTTCACAACTGGACCCAAACCCACCTGAAATCCACATCAAACGGTTACACCGAATTCACCAAGGACTACGCCCGAAGCCTCAATTCCTAGGATCCAGTCTTCATCTGGCCATAAATATCCCGGGGGAGTCGCCCAGCGACGGGGGCAGAGCCCCCTACTCCTTGCTGCGGGACTTTAGCAGCAGGCTGATCAGGGGAACCAGCACCGCAGTGAGTGACCCCAGAGGATTCGCACCAATGCCTTTGACCGCACGCGCAACATCGCGCGCCTCGGTAGCCAGTTCCTCCAGTTCATCTTCAATATCTGCTATCGCCATATCCCGAACTTCTACTGCCGGCGCGACCTCATCTTCGACATTCGATCGCCGCGCAATCAGGACAAGCAATACAGCCAAAGCAAGATTGCCGAACGACAGTACCGCAGCCGCCCCTGCGGGCGACATCACGTCTTTCAAGGCCAGAAACAGAGCAACATCCAATAAAACGAGGGCAGACAAGGCCGATATTCCCGCCAGCACCATCAAAATGGTCTGTTGACGCATAACAGCCAAACGGCGACGCGCGATCAGATGCTCGGTTCGGTAGATCGTCACCAGATTTCTGCTCAATCTGCTCATCGCGTCACTCCTAACCCTGTGCCCGTCCGACCACGTAGCCCAGCGAAAAGGCAATCACGAGCGCAGTGAGCGGATAGTCTTTCTGCAAGCGCCCGAACTCCTCGACCACATCCTCGCCCAGCGATTGCGCCTTGCTCAGATCGATCCCGTGATCGGCCAGCAATCTGCGGATTTCATCCGACGTTTTGACCGGTTCGCTCTGATCTTCGGGTTCTGGGGCTGATCCGGTCTTTGCCTCCAGCTCAGCATTGCGTTTTCGCAGCTTATCAAGTTCGGCTTCAAGCTCGGCTTTTGTGGCCATTCTACCTTACCTTCATTGCATGGGTCCCACCCAACCGTCGCACAATGAGTTGTTTTTTTGAACTGTTTTCCGGTCGCGCCTCAACCAGCGCTTCGGGCCGAGACCGCACTGACAACACCACCGCCCACCAAAGCTGGAACCCCCGTTGTTCCCGGGCATGAGGTCGGCAAACCGCGCGCGACTCGTACCGCAAGAAAGGCGAAGGCCTGCGCCTCTAACATATCGCCATCCAAACCCACCGCTTCTACCGGTTCGACCGGGCAGTCGAGCGCCACCCGCAACATCTCCATCAGTACCGGATTGTGCCGCCCGCCCCCGGTGACCAGCAGCCGTGATGGAGGTTTGGGGCAATGATCCATCCCCTGCACCACCCCGGCGGCGCACATACCTGTCAGGGTTGCTACTGCGTCAGCGTCGCTGAGTTCCTGAACCAGTCCGATCATCTCGGCAAAGTCATTCCGGTCCAGCGATTTCGGCGGCATTTTGCTAAAGAACGGTTCATCCAGAAACAGCTCCAGGGCGCCATTTTCTACAGTCCCCTCCCGCGCCAATGCCCCGTCTCGGTCCATCGGCAGGCCAAGGCGCGCCTGCATCAGATCATCGACAGGCGCATTCGCAGGCCCGGTATCAAAGGCCAGCAATGCGCCCGGCATCTCGGGACCGTCAAAGTTGGGGTCCACATAGGTCAGATTGCCCACGCCGCCGAGGTTGAGGAAACACAGGGGCGCATCCGCGCCGATCCATTTGGCACAGGCAAAGTGATAGAATGGCGCGAGTGGCGCCCCCTCACCCCCCATCGACACGTCGTCACTGCGGAAGTCCCAGACCACTGGAACGCCCAGCGCCTGCGCCAACCCAAGCCCATCGCCCACCTGAAGCGTGCCACGTCCGCGCGGTTCATGCGCTAAGGTCTGGCCGTGGACACCGATCAGATCAATCTCATCGAACTCGGACAGCGCCTCGGCATGGGCCACAGTCACCAGCTCAGCCGCCGCATCAACGTCCGCGCCATGCCACTGGCCCAATGCGGCCCGTAACACCGCGCGCTCTGCCTCGGAATAAGCGCGATAGCCGCTTTCACCGAACCCAAAGATCCTGTGCCCATCCGTTTCGACCACCGCCGTATCCACCCCGTCCAGCGAGGTGCCCGACATCGCACCCAGCGCGCGGATCGGTCCGTTTGTTCTTATGGTTCGGCGCACCTGCTGCTCTCCTGCCCAAGGGTTAGATGCTGCTGCGACACTGCCCGCTTTTCGAATCCCAAGGCAAGGCGAATACCCGTGCGGTTTGTGTTTTTTGCCATGCGCGACCCGGGATCAACACCCAAGATTAATGTGGTGGTTGAGCAATTTTCAGTTTCACGTCAGCATAGTATCTTCGCAATACACCGACTCTTTCGAACGACACGCAGCATATGGCACAGCAACAAGCACCCAAGGACGTCCACACGGTCGAAAGCCGCAATTATCAACTGATCTTCTGGTCCGGGTCTCTGGCCACGATTGGCGGCCAGTTGGTGAACCCGCGCCTTGTTCTGCCCTTTCTATACCTGGCTTTGGGGGCGCCAGCCTTTGTTGCAGGGCTGCTGTTGCCGTTCGTCACAGGCGCACGGTTGATCGCTGAAATCTTTGTTTCGCCGCTGATCAACCGCATCACCCGTGCAAAGGTTGCGGTCTATATCCCAAACCTGCTGACCGGAGCGATCCTGGCCCTCGTCGCCCTGTTTGCGACCAACCTGCCGCAAACGATGGTCATTTTGCTGTTTCTGCTGACGGCGATCATCATGGGCCTGTGTCAAGGCATTACCAGCCTTGGGACGAGCCAGATTTATGGCACCTCGGTCCCCGAGGCGAAACGCAACCGAATGGTCTTTGCCCAGGCGACCATATCGGGTGTGCTTGCAATCATCGTGGTATGGGCGACCAAGGATCTGTTGTCCTCAGACCAGCCGATGCAACGGCATATCGTGGTCATGTGGTGCGGCGTGATTGCCATGTTTGCAGCCGGGATCAGCTTTGCCGGTGTGCAGCTGTTCGAGGATGAAATAAGAAGTCCGCCAAAACCGGCAATAAAGCCAAAGCCGCTGAAAGAACTGGCAACTGGTTTTGAAACCGGAATGGCCATGCCCTGGTATCGCAAATTCCTGATTGCGCGGCTGCTGTTCGTCTCGGTCGAACTGGCCATGCCATTCTACACGATCCACGCCGCAACCTACCATATCGGCACCAAACACTCGCTCAGCTATTTCGTGATCGGAGCCAGCGCCGGTGTGGTCATCGGCTCGCTTCTTTGGGGTTGGCTGAGTGGTCGCGTTTCGGTCAAACATGTGATGTGGCTGGGCTGCCTGACCTCGGCAATCTCGGCTATCGCAGCGCTTGGGTTCACGATGATGGGCTATGCTTCCAATGTCTGGATCTACGCCTTTGTCATTCTGCTTTTATCGCTGGGTGGCAACGGCGTAATCTATGGCCGCTACCTGTATCTGATCGAAATGACCGGCGAGAAAGAGCGCCCCTATCTGGTCGCGTTGGGCGATGTGACGGCGGGCCTGTTCGGGATTGCCTTTGCGGCAGGCCTCGGAGCGGTGGCACACCTGCACGACCCGGTAACGCCTATCATCGCATTGGCCATTTTGAACGTCTGCGCAATGCTCTACGCGTTCAAGCTGCCCCTCACCCCGGCCAAAGGCGAAGCGCCGGTGCACTAGGCCATCATTTCTTGCGAATTGGTGCCTTTCCCTTACCCCATCTGCCGCCTATACAGTGCCCCGCAACATAAACCCAAAGGGCAAACTATGACCTACCACCCCAAATCGGATTTCATCGCCACGATGATCGAGCGCGGCTTTCTGGCTGACTGCACCGATTATCAGGGCCTTGACGACGCGCTGATCTCTGGGGTGCAGACGGCTTACATCGGCTATGACGCCACCGCGCAGTCGCTGCATGTGGGCCACCTGATGAACATCATGGTGCTGCGCTGGTTGCAAAAGACCGGACACAAGCCCATCACTCTGATGGGTGGCGGCACCACCAAGGTGGGCGACCCCTCCTTCCGTTCGGATGAACGTCCCTTGCTTGGCCCTGAGCAGATCGACGCGAATATCGCGGGTATGAAGCAGGTGTTCTCGAAATACCTGTCCTATGACGACAGCGAAACCGGCGCGCTGATGCTGAACAATGCCGAATGGCTCGACAGCCTGAACTACCTCGATTTTCTGCGCGATATCGGGCGGCATTTCTCGGTCAACCGGATGCTGAGCTTTGAATCGGTGAAATCCCGGCTGGACCGGGAGCAATCGCTGTCCTTCCTCGAATTCAACTACATGATCCTGCAGGCCTATGACTTCCTCGAACTGAACCGCAGGTATAGCTGCGTTCTGCAGATGGGCGGCTCGGACCAGTGGGGCAATATCGTCAACGGGATCGACCTGACCCGCCGCGTGCTGGATCATGAGATTTATGGTTTGACCACCCCTCTGCTGACCACCAGCGACGGGCGCAAGATGGGCAAATCGCAGGGCGGTGCCATCTGGCTGAACGGCGATATGCTGTCGGCCTATGAGTTCTGGCAGTTCTGGCGCAACACCACCGACGCCGATGTGGGCCGGTTCCTGAAAATCTTCACCGAGCTGCCTGTGGACGAATGCGACCGGATGGCCGCGCTGCAAGGATCCGAGATCAACGAGGCCAAAATCCGCTTGGCAAATGAGGTCACAACCCTGCTGCACGGATCTGAGGCCGCCGTAACCGCCGAGGCCACCGCGCGCGAAGTGTTCGAAAAAGGCGGCGTTGGTGATGATCTGCCGACCCTGACCCTGTCGGGCGATGATCTGCCGGTTTCGATTGTGCAACTGATCGTCAAATCCGGCCTTGCCAAATCCGGCAAAGAGGCCAAACGCCTGATTTCCGAAAACGGGGCCAAGCTGGACGACGCGCCGTTGACCGATGCCGGTTTGATGATCGATGCGGCTGCCCTGTCCTCACCCATCAAACTCAGCGCAGGCAAGAAACGGCATGCGCTGGTGCAAATGGGATAAACTGACGCCAAAAGGTTCAACAAGACAAACGGCCACCAGATGGTGGCCGTTTTTTCTTGTGCCATTGCGAAGCAAGATGGTTTAACGCTTTCCTTTACCGCCTCCCTTGCCGTCACCGCCTTTTCCGTTTCCGGAACCATTGCCCTGACCGTTGTTGTTGCCGTTGTTGCCAGAACCCGGTCCCGAGCCATTGTTGTTTCCGCCGCCGTTACCGGGATTTCCAGCATTCCCGTTGCCATTGCCGGGACCATCGCCGCCTTTGCCGCCACCCTTACCAGGGCCATCACCACCTTTGCCGGGGCCGTTTCCTCCCCCGTTACCGGGGTTATCACCACCGCCATCACCGGGGCCGCCACCGCCATCGCCAGGACCGTCACCGCCGCCATTGCCGGGATCGCCTCCGCCATCACCAGGACCGTCACCGCCACCGTTGCCGGGATCGCCGCCCCCATCTCCGGGGCCATCTCCACCGCCATTGCCAGGATCGTCTCCGCCGCCATTACCCGGCCCTTGGCCTCCGCCACCGGAATCACCACCATCACCGTTTTCACCCGCACCCGGTGCGCCTTGTGATGGGCCATCCGAGCTGCGGTCTTCTCCGCGATTGCTGTTCGGGTCGGAAATCGACGCCGTTGGCAAATCCGTCAACAAGGCAGCAAGACCCGGGCACATGGCGCCGGTATTCTGCAAGGTCGTCTCAAAATCTGCGCGCCTTTGCAGTTGCTTCAGAAAACTCGGCGTGACCTGCGAACAGGCGCAGAGTGTGGCGTAATCTCCGTTATTCGCCGCCGTGCGAGCGGTTTTCCAGTTACAGACTTCTGTTGCGGCAGCCGCGCTGCCTGCCATCAGAATTCCAACAAATGGCGCAATTGCAAATGCGCCCAGTTTACCTTTGGTACTCGTTAACATTTTCAGATCCTCCTGACCTAGAAACACCCGAACATGTCAGGTTATTCGATCAGCAGATGGTGGTGGTCCGTAAAAACTGGATGAGCGCAAGCTGAAGATTTCTTAACCTAGGGTTACCTGACACCATAGTTCAGAGAGGCAGAGTCAATTGTCTGGACAGATCCCGCCTCACCCCGTTATTGAACAATTGTTCAGAAAAATTGGAGGGCCGCCATGAACCTGTCAAACACCGCTGCCATCGTCACCGGGGGCGCCTCGGGGCTGGGAGAAGCAACCGCCCGCCATTTTGCGGATCAAGGCGCACAGGTCACTATTCTGGACCGTGATCAGGATCGCGGCGTACAGGTCGCCCGTGAGATCGGGGGGCATTTTGCACAGACCGATGTGACCGAGGAAAGCTCGGTCTCGGCGGCCATCGCCACGGCAATGGAGAAAATGGGTCGGATAAATGCGGCGGTGAATTGCGCAGGCATCGCCTATGGCATCAAAACTGTGGGCCGGGACGGTCCGCACCCGCTGGACGCGTTCCAGCGTACCATCGACATCAATCTGGTCGGCACCTTCAACGTCTCGCGCCTTGCCGCTGCCGAGATGGCCAAAAATGAGCCAGAACCGGATGGCGCACGCGGCGTGATCATCAACACAGCGTCGATTGCGGCCTTTGACGGGCAGAAAGGCCAAGCGGCCTATGCCGCGTCCAAGGGCGGCGTGGTCGGGATGACCCTGCCGATGGCGCGCGATCTTGCCTCATCCGGTATCCGGGTTATGGCAATCGCGCCGGGTATTTTCATGACGCCGATGCTGGCAGGCCTACCCGAAGAGGTGCAGCAGCAACTGGCCGCTGACGTGCCCAACCCAGCCCGTCTGGGCGATCCAAAGGAATACGCCCGACTGGCCGGTTTCATCGTCGAGATGGGGTATCTAAACGGAGAGGTCATTCGCATCGACGGAGCGCTGCGGATGCGGTAAATCTGCCCCATGACTGAACGCGAAAGAATGCAGGCTGGTGCGTGGTATTGCTGCCTCGATCCCGAACTCGAATCCCTGCGCGCCGCGGCACGGCGCGCGGTTCACGCACATAACTCGTGCGATCCTGATACGCGCGGCAACATGGACCCAGCGCTGCATGCACTGCTGGGTGATCCGGGCAAAGATTGCTATGTCGAGGCACCATTTCACTGCGCCTATGGCCTCAATATTCACTTGGGCAAACGGGTCTATTTCAATGCAGGCTGCGTGGTTCTGGATACGGCACGGGTGCAGATCGGCGATGACACGATGTTTGGGCCTCAGGCACAAATCTATTGCGCGCAACACGCCAAAGACCCGGCAGAGCGCGCCCGCGGGCTGGAAATCGCACTGCCAGTGACAATCGGTAACAACGTCTGGGTTGGCGGTAGCGCCCTTATCCTGCCCGGCGTGACAATCGGCGATAATGCCATCGTCGGTGCGGGTGCTGTGGTCACAAAGGATGTGGCCGCCGGTGAAACCGTTGTTGGCAACCCTGCCCGGCCAATGAACGCTTAAGCGCCCTCGGCCTTTTCTTCCAGCGTCAGCCACTCTTCTTCAGCCGAGACCAGCTTTTCCTGCCGTTCCACCAAGGCGTCAGTTGCTTTCTGGAACTTGACCGGCTCGCGGGTGAACAACTCGGGGTCGGACATCAATTCTTCCAGCTTCGCGATCTCGGCCTCCAACCGTGCAATCTCGGCTGGCAGTTTCTCAAGCCGATGTTTTTCTGAGAATGACAGACCTGTTTTCGGCTTTACCTCTTGCTTTACCTTTGGCTTTGAAGCTTTTGCTTTTTCGTCCTTTTTCTCATACACGTCGCCACGCTGAGCAATGTAGTCTGACCATCCCCCGGCATAAACCGTGGCCCGCCCGGTGCCTTCCATGGCAATGGTCGTCGTGGCAACGCGATCCAGAAAATCCCGGTCGTGGCTGACCAGCAGAACTGTGCCGTCATACTCGTCCAACAGCTCCTGCAACAAATCCAGTGTTTCCACGTCCAGATCGTTGGTTGGTTCGTCCAACACCAAAAGGTTCGAGGATTTGGCCATTAGTTTGGCCAGCAGCAACCGCGCTTTTTCGCCCCCGGACAGAGATTTAACGGCGGCGCGGGCCTGTTGTTCGTCGAACAGGAATTCCTTGAGATAGCCCACCACATGTTTGGGCTGCCCGCCCACCATCACCTGATCGGCCTTGCCAGAGACCCGCATTTCGGGGTCACCGGTTAGACTGTCCCACAGGGTCATCTCTGGGTCCAATTGCGCGCGGGTCTGGTCGAATACGGCTAACTCAAGGTTGGTGCCCAAAGCGACACTGCCTTCATCCGGTGATTCCTGCCCCAACAGCATTTTCAGCAGGGTGGTCTTGCCCACACCGTTGGGGCCCACAAAGGCCACACGGTCGCCGCGCTGCACCAGCAGATCAAAATTCCGCACGATCTGCTGGGTGCCAAAGGATTTGACCAACCCCTTGGCCTCAATCACCTTTCGGCCGGATTTCGGTCCGGCCTCCAGCGTCATCGCGGCAGAGCCCTGGCGTTTGATCTGCGCTGCCTTTTCGGCCCGCAAGGCCTGCAATGCCCGAACCCGGCCCTGATTGCGTTTACGCCGGGCGCTGATGCCTTCCACGGCCCATTTGGCCTCGGACTTGATCAAACGGTTCAGCTTGTGCCGCTGCTGATCTTCTTCTTCCCAGATCTTGTCGCGCCAGGCTTCAAACGCCTCGAACCCCTGTTCCTGCCGCCGGACGGCACCGCGATCAATCCACAACGTCGCCCGGGTCAACGCGCGTAGAAACGCACGGTCATGCGAGATCAGCACAAAAGCTGCACGAGTTGACCCCAATTCGCGTTCCAACCAGCCAATCGCCTCGATATCCAGATGGTTGGTTGGCTCGTCCAACAGCATCAAATCCGGAGCTTCGGCCATCAGCTTGGCCAAAGCTGCCCGCCGACGTTCCCCGCCCGAGGCGGTTTCGACCGCACGTTCGGGATCAAATTTCAGCCCCTCGCCCGCGCGTTCCACCTTGTACAGCTCGCCGGGCTCCAACCCGCTGCAGGCATAATCGCCCAGCGTGGCAAACCCCTCCATTCCGGGGTCTTGTTCCATATACCCAACGGATTTGCCGGGGGGCACGATGATATCGCCCTGATCGGCCTCAACCAAACTAGCCATCACTTTCATGAGTGTAGACTTGCCCGAACCGTTCCGCCCCACAAGCGCCACGCGGTCGCCGGGCTGAACCACCAGATCAAGCTCGGAAAATACCGGATCGCCCCCGAAGGTCAGGGAAATGTCGGACATCTGCAACAAAGGAATTCTCGCCATGCCCGCCAGCTAAACCGGCAGGCACAAGGCGTCAACGCCCCGGCTCCACCTTTTCGGAAATACGCGACTTACCCGGCCACCGCCCGCAGCAGACGTTTCCGCGCTGGAGGAATCGACCCAATCTCCAGCCCGGTGAACACATGCAACGTGTTCATATGTCGGTCGACCACAGCATGGTCACTGACCCAGCCGCCCATCATCAGGTAAGTGCGCAACAAGGGCGGCATCCTCAGCATCGCCTTTTTCGCATCCGGTCTTCGCCGCAACCGGGCAGCAAAGCGGAAGACATCCGGCGCCTTGACCCGTGGCAACCACCGTTTTGGGGCCAGATGGCGATGCTTCAGCATCGCAAACGCATCGAGATAATGCGCGGTCTCGGTTCCAGCGAATGAGGAACAGCCAAACAACATTTCGATCCGGTTCTGGTCAACAAAGGCGGTCATGGCACCCCACGCGACGCGCAGTATATCCGGATCAGTCCAGTCCGGATGGATACAGAATCGCCCCATCTCGACCATGCGGCCATCGAAATCTTCGAGACTGGAGAGATCATAGTACTGGGCAGAATAGCTGCGCCCGATATCCGCACCATTTGCCATGGTCAGCATCCGAAAACAGCAAACCAACTGCCCATCGGCCCGCAAATCCTCGACCAGAACATGGGCGCAGCCGGCATCAAACGCGTCCGTATCGATCTGATCCGTTCCAAAGGCCAGGGTTCTCAGGCGCTGCGCTGCCTCCAGATCATCGGCACTTTGCGCCAGTCGCGCCTGATAGCGTCCCTTGCTTAACAAGACGGCCTTGGTCATGGTCGCTTCCTCCGCGCTTGCGGACCGGATTTCTGAGTTACGCTCCCGTTACCACAGAAGATGTGACCGCCATGTGAAGCAAACAAGACGGTCAGCTATGTTATTCGGACGCGCCCGGAATGTTCGCCGGGTTGAAGTTGCCGATATTGCCCAGCAGCTGACGCAGGAAACCTGTGTCGCCGACGCTGGATTCGGTCACACGGCGTTCCAGCGGGATCACAAGCCCGTCTTCAAGCCCGAATCTTTCGATATTCCGGACCACCCCGCGCTGATCAAAGCTGATCGCAACCAGCTCTCGCGAAACGACCTCGGGCCGTTTGGGGCCGTAATGGCGCACGCGTGAGCGCACATAATAAAAGCCAGAATCATTCACAACACCGGAAATGCCAGGTGCGCCGATGGCCTCGGTTACGCTATCGCGCGTGTCGGTGCCGACCTTGATCTCGGCCAGTTCATCCGCAGGCGGCACATAACCGTGATTCCTGAAAATCGGCGTACAGGCGGTAATCGCAGTAAGGCAAGCAAGGAACGCAACCATTCGCATCGCCGATTTCGACCTGATTCCAACCATCAACTTGTTCACCCTCTTGCCTTGGCCTCTTGCGGCTTCTATCCGATTACAGAAACCGCAGCCACGGTTCAACACATAGAAAGGCTCAGGACATGGGGAACTTTACATCCCTGCGGGTGGCCGACCTGCCACAAAACACCCCAACCTCGTTTGAGCTGCGCCCGGAAAAGGACGCGCTTGAGGCAATCAAACAGGATTTGGGCCTGCTTGGGTTGCGCAAACTTAGCTTTGTTGGGCAAGTGCGCGCCGATGGTAGGCGCGACTGGGTCCTGACCGGCACATTGGGTGCAACGGTGATCCAGCGCTGTGTCGTGACGCTGGAACCGGTGACAACCCGGATCGATATGCCTGTTTCACGCCTGTATGTGGCCGATTGGTCCGATCCGGACGAACCGGAATACGAAATCCCGGAAGGCGACGAGACTGAGCCGCTTGGGGCCGAGATCGACCCCGAGATCGTGATGATCGAAGCGCTGTCGCTGGCCCTGCCTCAATATCCCCGCAAGGACGGGGCCGAGCTGGGTCAGGCTGACTATACAGAACCCGGCAAACAGGCGATGACAGATGAAGATGCCAAACCCTTTGCTGGGTTGGCCGAACTGCGGGATGCGCTGAAAAAAGACGAGTGACAGAGCCTTGATTTCCTGTCATAGCAGGCGGTCAGAAAAATCGCTTGATCATGACGAGAATCGCAGTATTTTCGCGCGCTCATCGGATTTTAGGTTGGACAACGTGGGGCATGTACCCTAAACGCGCGTCAAACCACGATAAAATGAAATACGAAACCCGGTCGGCAGCGAATCTGCTGGCCCACAGTCAGACAAAGGTTGAGACCATGGCCGTCCAACAGAACAAAGTTTCCAAGTCGCGTCGCAACAACCGCCGCGCACACGACGCTCTGGTTGCTGCAAACCCGAACGAATGCCCGAACTGTGGCGAACTGCGTCGCCCTCACCACGTCTGTGGCGCATGTGGCCATTATGATGACCGTGAGGTGATCGCACAGGCCGACGAAATCGACCTGGACGACGAAGCAGCCTAAGCCTGATTGAACGCTGGCCCAGGAATGACTGAACAGCCCACGCACGCCGAACGGATCACCATCTCGGTTGACGCTATGGGTGGGGACGCAGGTCCCGCAGTTGTTGTTGCAGGCCTTGCGCGATCAGCGAAGAAGAACCCCAATATCGGGTTTCTGCTGCATGGTCCCGAAGACACGCTACGCAAGCTCGTAGCGAAACGGCGCGTCCTGGATGGGCGCGTCGATTTTCGTGATTGCACCGACGTGGTCACGATGGAAGATAAGCCCAGCCAGGTTGTTCGCAACGGCAAGCAGACGTCGATGTGGTCGACACTGGAAGCCGTGCGCCAGGGTGAAGCACACGGGGCGGTTTCGTGCGGCAACACCGGTGCCCTGATGGCGCTGTCGATGATGCGCCTGCGCAAATTGCCGGGGGTCAACCGTCCGGCGATTGCGATCCTTTGGCCTTCGCGCAATCCCCAGGGCTTCAACGTGATGCTGGATGTGGGCGCCGATGTCCGGGCCGATGCCAAGGACCTGCTGCAATATGCGCTGATGGGGGCCTCTTACGCCCGCAACGGTATGGCGCTGAATCGCCCCCGGATCGGCCTGCTGAACGTCGGCACCGAGGAACACAAAGGCCGGGCCGAGTTGAAAGAGGCGCATGCCTTGATCGCCGACTTTGCCGATCCCGCAAACTTCGATTTTGTGGGCTTTGTCGAAGGCAGCGATATTCCCGGTGATAAGGCAGATGTGATCATAACAGACGGGTTCACTGGCAACGTCGCCATCAAGACAGGTGAAGGCACCGCCAGCCTGATCGGCGATCTGCTGCGGCAGGCGTTCAAGTATACGCCTCTTTCACGTCTTGCATCGGTTTTGGCAATTACTTCGTTGCGGCGTCTGAAGAAACGCATCGATCCTCGACAAGTTAACGGCGGGGTATTCCTTGGCCTGAACGGCACAGTCGTGAAATCGCATGGCGGTGCGGACGCAACCGGTGTTTCGGCGGCCGTCAAGCTGGCCTTTACACTGGCCGAGTCCGGATTTGCCGAAAAATTGGCCGCACGGGTTGCATCAACAGCCCAGCTTGCACAAGATGCCGCGCATGCCGCGCCGCAGGCGGAAGAATAACAAAGAAGGCAGTACCCAAGAATGGCAGGCCGTTCAGTCGTTGTAGGTGTGGGGCACTATTTGCCCGAACGTATCGTCCCGAATTCCGAGTTCGAACGAACTCTGGATACGTCGGACGAATGGATCCGAACGCGCTCCGGTATCGAACGCCGCCACTTTGCAGCCGAAGGGGAAACAACCTCGGATATGGCCACCAAAGCCGCCGAGGCCGCCTTGGCCGATGCGGGGCTATCCGTAGATGATATCGATGCCATCGTGCTTGCAACCTCAACCGCGGATCTGACCTTCCCTTCCGCTGCGACGATGGTGCAGTCTCGCTTGGGCATGACGAGAGGGTTTGCCTTTGACGTACAGGCGGTCTGTGCGGGGTTCGTCTATGCGATGACCAATGCCAATGCGCTGATCCTGTCTGATCAGGCCAAACGCGTTCTAGTGATCGGGGCCGAGACATTCTCTCGAATCATGGACTGGTCGGATCGGTCGACCTGTGTGCTGTTCGGAGACGGCGCAGGTGCCTTGATCCTGGAACGGCAGGACGGCAATGGCACCTCCGACGATCGCGGGATTCTGGCCACCGATCTGAACTCGGATGGGCGCTACAAGGATCTGCTCTATGTCGATGGCGGGGTGTCGACCCAGACCACCGGCTATCTGCGAATGAAGGGCAACCAATTGTTCCGACAAGCGGTTGAGCGTTTGACCTCAACCGCCGAAACCTGTTTGGAAAAAGTTGGGCTGAAGCATGAGGATGTAGACTGGATCGTACCGCATCAGGCCAATATCCGCATCATTCAGGGCACCGCCAAGAAACTGGGTGTGCCTATGGATCACGTTGTTGTCACCCTACAAGATCACGGCAACACTTCGGCGGCCTCGATTCCCTTGGCCATGTCCGTGGCCAAGCAGCGCGGGCAGTTCAAACCGGGCGATTTGCTGGTGACCGAGGCGATCGGTGGCGGTTTGGCCTGGGGATCAGTCCTTTTGCGCTGGTAACAAGCGCATTCCAGCTTACACAGCCGCGCGCAATTCATTGATATTGACAGTGAATTTGCCCTGACCCTATGGTTTGGTAGCAACAGGGGAAAAAACATGGGCGACAAAACACTGACCCGAATGGATCTGAGCGAGGCCGTCTTTCGCGAGGTTGGCCTGTCACGCAATGAAAGCGCGCAGCTGGTCGAAAGCGTTCTGAACCACATGTCCGATGCGCTTGTGCGTGGCGAACAGGTCAAGATTTCGTCTTTTGGTACCTTCAGCGTTCGGGACAAAACCGCCCGTATCGGTCGCAACCCCAAAACCGGCGAAGAGGTTCCTATTCAACCCCGCCGCGTTCTGACCTTCCGCCCGTCGCATCTGATGAAAGATCGCGTCGCCGCCGGGAATCGCAAGTAACGCCGGAGCTCTGCGGACATGAGCAAATCCCCCGACGCATTTCGCACGATCTCTGAAGTTGCGGATTGGCTCGGTGTACAGGCCCATGTTCTGCGATTCTGGGAAAGCCGGTTTACCCAAGTCAAACCCGTCAAACGCGCTGGAGGGCGGCGATATTATCGCCCGAACGATATGCTGCTGCTGGGCGGCATCAAAAAGCTGCTGCATGAAGATGGTGTGACGATCAAAGGCGTTCAGCGGATTTTGCGCGAACGCGGCGTTGCCCATGTCATTGGGCTGTCCCATGGGTTGGATGACACACCCGTGGCAGCGCCCCAAGCTGGTGAAGACACCGTTGTCCCCTTCTCGCCTGCGCCTGCATCGGAACAGATCGACATGAACCTCGACGCACCTGTCGCGGCTCAAGCAGACGCAGAAACAGAGCCAGTGGCTGATCCGGCGCCGCAAGAGCCCGTGCTTGACACGGCACCTCTGACAGGTGGCCTGACGTCATTGGTCTGGAATCGTACCGAGTTCGACGCCGATCTTCTGAACAAAATCGAACCCATTGCACGGGACCTGCGCAACTGGCTGGACCGGGTCGAAGCCAAGACGGCGGGATAGGAAAAAGGCATTGTTTTCCTCTTGCCCCTGCCGGGAATTTCTTTATGAACACTCCAACGTCGGGCTATGGCGCAGCCTGGTAGCGCGTCCGTCTGGGGGACGGAAGGTCGCAGGTTCGAGTCCTGCTAGCCCGACCATATCACACCGACGTTTGTGGCACATTGGCCAGATCCCGCTCTGGCATCAGGGGGGATCGGAATGACAGGTGTATGCCCAAACCAGCAGATCGAAGCGATGATCGCGCGCGGTGAGATCACCGCCACACCCGATGTCATCCCTGCTCAGGTGCAGCCAGCCAGCCTTGATCTACGTTTGGGAACAGTGGCTTACCGGGTTCGCGCATCCTTTTTGGCCGGTGAAACCCGATCCGTCGCTGACCGTCTGACCGAGTTCGAGATGCACCGGATCGATATCACCGATGGGGCCGTTCTGGAAAAAGGCTGTGTCTATCTCGTGCCGCTGATGGAAGCACTGGACTTGCCCGGCCATACCAGCGCCGTGGCCAATGCCAAAAGCTCGACCGGGCGGCTGGACCTGCTAACCCGCACCATCACCGATGGCGGGACCGAGTTTGACCGTATTCCGGCAGGTTATACCGGGCCACTTTATGCCGAGATTTGCCCCCGCTCCTTCTCGGTTCTGGTCCGTCCAGGCATGCGTCTGAACCAGATCCGGTTTCGTCAGGGTCAGGCGGTTCTAACCGACGCCGAACTGAACGATCTGCATGCAGACTCGCCACTGGTCGATGGCCCTGCTGTCATCCAAGATGGGCTGGGTTTTTCGGTCGATCTGCAACTGCCGGATACTGATCTGGTCGGCTATCGTGCCAAGCCGCATACGGGCGTTATCGATCTGGACCGGATCGGCGAATACGACCCGCAGGAATACTGGGAAGAGGTGCGCACAAAGGATGGGCGCATCATTCTGGATCCCGGTGCCTTTTACATCCTTGTCAGCCGCGAAGCGGTGCATATCCCACCAATGTACGCCGCCGAGATGGCCCCTTATCTGGCCATGGTCGGAGAGTTCCGTGTGCACTATGCAGGCTTCTTCGATCCCGGTTTCGGCCATGCCGAGGCTGGCGGTGCCGGATCACGCGGTGTGCTTGAGGTTCGCTGCCACGAGGCACCTTTCGTGCTGGAACACGGGCAGGTCGTCGGGCGATTGGTCTATGAGAAAATGGCCGAGATGCCCACGCAGCTATACGGCGCTGGCATCGCGTCGAACTATCAGGGACAAGGCCTGAAACTGTCCAAGCATTTCAAGGCTGTAGATTAAGCTTCAGAACTTCATGAACCGGCGCATCTGGCGTGTTACCCGATGCGCTTGTCTTAGGTTTTGCCCGTGACGCGGCGCGCTGGTTTTCTTCTGCGTACCCGCGTCCGAGGGTGCCTGATCCGGATTCCCACCCCGACGGCTGGCCATATCAATGCCCTTGTCGATCCCCTTGTTCACTAGGCGGCGCATGACCTGTCGCACGATCATGTCGATGATCCGATTGGCATTCATTGCTCAACTCCGTTTCCTATGCCTCAAGATAGCGTTCATCTGCGGCAACAAAAGGGCCAGCTGATCACTCTTCCTCGAACAGCTCGGTTTGATCCTCGTCTTCTGCCTCGTCCTGCCCCTCGCCCAACGGCATGGCACCCGGTGGCGGGCGGTTTTCCAGCAGCCCGGCGGCGCGCAATTCCTTGAGGCCCGGCAGATCGCGGGCGTTTTCCAACCCGAAATGATCCAGAAACTCTGGGGTCACCACAAAGGTTACTGGACGACCCGGTGTCATACGTCGACGGCCCAGACGAATCCACTCCATTTCCAGCAGTTGATCAATCGTCCCGCGTGACACAGAAACCCCGCGAATCTCTTCGATCTCAGCCCGGGTACAGGGCTGGTGATAGGCCACAATGGCCAGCGTCTCGATCGCTGCGCGGCTCAGCTTGCGGGTTTCAACCGTTTCCTTCTGCATCAAAAATCCGAGGTCAGGGGCCGTGCGGATCGCCCAGGCCTCACCCACCTTGATCACGCGCACGCCGCGCCCTTCGTACCGTTTCTGAAGCAGTTCAACCGCCTGCGCCGCGTCGCTGCCATGAGGCATCCGCGCCTCAAGATCGGCAACCGTCACTGGCGCAGCGCTGGCGAACAGCACCGCTTCGACCATGCGTTCCTGCTCGGCCAACGGGGGCGCTTCAAACAGGGTGCCGGTCTCTTCGGGGGTGTCAGTCACGTGTTTCGGTCCTCTTGCGCAATTGGATCGGAGCAAAGGTCTCGCTTTGCTTCATCTCCATATGTCCTTCTTTCACCAACTCCAGCGAGGCCGCAAAGGTCGCCGCCGTGGCTGAGCGGCGGCGAACTGGATCAGCCTCCCATCCGTCCGGCAGGTAGGTCTCCATATCGGTCCAGGTCCCGGCAAACCCGATCAGTGGGCGCATCCGTTCCAGCGCCTGTTCCATGGTGAACACCGCATCACGGTCCATCACAAAGGGCCGGAACTCATCGCGTGTGCGGATACGTGCATAGCCCTGCATCAGATCCAGCAGCGTCGCGGAATAGGTCACCGTACGGATGCGGGTGACATCCTCGCCCTGCCCGCGCTTGAAAAAATCGCGCCCCAATTGGTCTCGTGCCATCAGACGTGCAGCAGCGTCTCGCATGGCTTGCAAGCGTTCCAGCTGGAACGCCAGATGCGCAGCCAGTTCTTCGCCCGAGGGGCCTTCGTCATCCGGGTCCGGTGGCAGCAACAAGCGGGATTTCAGGAAGGCCAACCATGCGGCCATGACCAGATAATCCGCCGCAAGTTCGATCCGCAGCGCGCGGGCCTTTTCCACGAAGGCAAGATATTGCTGCGCCAGTGCCAGAACCGAGATTTTCCGCAGGTCGACCTTCTGGGTGCGCGACAGAGTTAGCAGCACATCCAGCGGGCCCTCAAACCCGTCGACATCAACGATCAACGCCTCGGCGGCCAGCCGATCGGCGACCGAGACCGGGTCTTCGCTGAAAAGGTTATCGTTCATATACCTGCCCGCCCATTAGGGCAGATAGTTCCGCTTCGGTGGCCTCGATGTCAAGTTCCTGCGGGGGTTTGCGCATCGCCAAGGCCCGTTCGGCGCGGGCCTGAGCAAGATCGGTCATCTGACCGGCGGCCTTAAGCACCTCGGCGCGTTCGGCCAAGTTGGCATTGCAGTGCAGAACCACGTCGCACCCGGCCTCAATCGCCTGACGCGACAGCTCGGCCGCAGAACCGCTCAGCGCCTTCATCGAGATATCGTCGGTCATGATCAGACCGTCAAAACCTATGACGTCTCGGATCACCGTCATCATTTCGGGCGAGATGGTCGCCGGGAGTGGGTCAATCTGCCCGAACACTAGATGCGCCGTCATGCCCATCGGCAGATCGTTCAACGCACGAAACGGTGCGAAATCAGTATCTTGCAGCGCTTCCAAAGGCAGATTGACCAGAGGTAGGTCAAAATGGGTATCTAGTGTCGCCCGTCCATGACCCGGCATATGTTTGACCACGGGCAGTACACCGCCAACCAGATGCGCCTGCGCCACGGCGCGTCCGATCTTTCCGATGGTGTCCACGTCATCTCCATAGCACCGGTTCCGCAAAAACGCATGAGTTTCGGCCCGAGCCAGATCCAGTGTCGGTGCGCAGTTGCTATCGATCCCGAGCTCGAACAGCTCATGCGCGATCAGGCGATAGCGCAAATACATGGCCCGTTCAGCCTGTTCTCCGGCCCGCTCTGCGTGATCCAGCGGAGGCATCCACTCGCGGGCCAGAGGCGCGCGCAGACGCTGAACGCGTCCACCTTCCTGATCGATGGTGATCGGGCAATTACGTCCGACCGCCTCGCGGAAATCATCGCATAAAGCCCGGACCTGATCGGCGCTGTCGATGTTACGGGCAAACAGGATGAACCCAAACGGGTTCATCTCGCGGAACAGGGCCCGTTCGTTGTCGGTTAACCGCAGGCCCTCAGCATCGGTGATCGCAGCGCCAAATGTCACCGGACGGCGACCGGGATGCAGTCAGCACCTTGTGCAACGAGTGCGGCACAGAACTGACGAGAATCGCTCAGATCCTCGAACCCCAGCACGCGTAGTCGATAGAAGGTGCGTCCTCCGCTTGAGGTTTTCTGGATAACACGCTGTTTTCCATCCATATACTCACCGAATTGGTCGCTCAGACGCACCCATTCGGCCTTTGCCACATCCGGGCTTTCAAAGGCACCCAGCTGGGCCAGCCGGGTTCCTTTGCTGAGTGTGTCGGGGTCGATATCCAATCCAACAGCCGCCTTTACCGCAGCATTGATCGACGCCTCGGAGGTATCGACAGCAGGCGCGCGGCGCGCCGGGCGCGTATGCGGGCGCAATGACCGGCGCACACCGGGCAGTTCCGCAATCGCCGGGTCCGGCAATGCAGCGGCCAGATCGGCCGGGTCGATGGCGGGTTCTTCCTCGGGCGCGGCCAGGGATGCAACCTGCACACCTGATGCGGCCTCTTGATCGGCACGCGCCGCCTCGCCTGCCAGTTCCGCCACCAGAGCATCAACCGCGTTTTGCCGCAGCGCCGCAGCCTCCTGGTTTGAGATCGGTTCTTCCACCACATGCAACGCCGGAGTGGGCTGCAATTCGCCCGCTGGCAGGTCTTCATCCGTCAACGACACTGGACGCGGTGCAAGGATCAGACGATCCGCAGGGGCCGCAGCCGTACCTTCGGCGGCCACGGCGTTCACCGCAAGCCCCTGATGATCAGCGGGTTGCCCGCCGGGGTTTTCAGGCTGAATACGCATCGGACCTTCGGCGGCACGCACGACCGGTACACCGCTGACGTCGCGCATCACTAGCTTGTAGCTCCAGACACCAACACCGGCAACCAACGCCAAAGAGGCCACCGCCCCCAGAACATTCACCATCCGCGCGAGCCCAAACGCACCGCGTGGTTCATCCTCGGGATACACATCCTGAGCCTGTGATTGATTCGGATAATGCATATGCTCGGGGTCGTGATGCCCCGAGTAATCGTAACTCGCCATGTTGCCTCACCGCCCGATTGCGCCTGAAATCAAAGCGCGCGGGTCATTTCTTGTCTGCCTCAGACCGGCGGTTCGGGCGGTATTGGTTACCGCATCTCCTGCGCCGGAGTAACGCCAAGAATACCCAAGCCTGCTGAAATCACAACAGAAACGGCGCGCGCTAGTGCGATTTTCGACTGGCTTGTGGCAACATCGCCATCCTGAATGAAACGCAGCTGGGTTTCGTCATTGCCCTTATTCCACAACGCGTGGAAATCCCCAGCCAATTCATAGAGATAGAAGGCAACCCGGTGCGGTTCATTGGTCCGCGCAGCAATCTCGACCAGCCGTGGCCATTCCGCCAGTTTCCTGGCAACAACCAGCTCTGAGGCATGGTCGATCTTGCCCAGATCCGCGCCCACAAGGGTCGCATCATCGGCGGCAATCTCGGCCTCGGCGGCGCGGCGCAGCACGCTCATGACGCGGGCATGGGCGTATTGCACGTAGAACACGGGGTTCTCGCGGCTTTGTTCCAATACCTTGTCGAAATCGAAATCCAGCGGCGCGTCGTTCTTGCGGGTCAGCATCACGAACCGGGTCACATCAGGGCCAACCTGATCGACCACATCGCGCAGGGTAACAAAGTTCCCGGCCCGCTTGGACATCTTGAACGGCTCGCCATTTTTCCACAGCTTCACCAGCTGGGTCAGCTTGATGTCCAGCGGCACTTTGCCGTCAGACAGCGCCGAGACGGCTGCTTTCATCCGCTTGACATAGCCACCATGGTCCGCGCCAAACACGTCGATCAGCGCGTCGAAACCACGGCTCACCTTGTCATAATGATAGGCGATATCCGGGGCGAAATAGGTCCAGGCACCGTCCGATTTCTTGACCGGGCGGTCGACGTCATCGCCATGTTCGGTTGACTTGAACAGCGTCTGCTCGCGCGGTTCCCAATCCTCAGGCTTCTTGCCTTTGGGTGGCTCCAGTACGCCCTCATAGATCAGGCCCTTGTCGGTCAGCGACTGCAGCGCGGCCTCAATCCGGCCCGTGCCATAGAGGGATTTCTCCGAGAAGAATACGTCCATCTCAACGCCCAGCGCCTTCAGGTCAGCGCGGATCAGGTCCATCATCGCGTCGGTCGAGAATTCCCGCAGCTCTTCCAGCCACTCGGCCTCTGGCTTGTCGATCAGGCTGTCGCCGTATTTCTCTTTCAGCGCTTCGCCGATCGGGATCAGGTAATCACCGGGATAGAGGCCCTCAGCAATCTCGGGGCTCAGACCGTTGGCTTCGCGATACCGCTCGTAGGCGGACCGAGCCAGCACGTCCACCTGCGCTCCGCCATCGTTGATATAGTATTCGCGCGTCACATCATGGCCGGAATAGTCCAGCAAGCTCGCCAGAGCATCCCCGAACACCGCGCCCCGCGTATGGCCCACATGCAACGGACCGGTCGGGTTGGCCGAGACATATTCCACGTTGACCTTCTGCCCCTGCCCCATGGTCGAACGGCCATAATCAGTGCCCTGCTCCAACACAGCCGCCAGAACGCCCTGCCAGACGGTCGGCGCAAGCCGCAGGTTCAGAAAACCCGGCCCGGCCACCTCGGCACTGGTGATCCGCGCGTCCTCGGCCAATTTCCTGGCCAGCACATCCGCAATGTCACGCGGCTTCATCTTCGCCGGTTTCGCCAGCACCATCGCCGCATTGGTCGCCATGTCGCCATGCGCCGCATCGCGCGGAGGCTCGACCGCCACGTTGTCAAAGCTCAGCCCCTCGGGCAACGCGCCTTCGGACTGCATCTGCGCCAGCGCGTCCAGTACAAGGCCGCGGATCTCGGAAAACAGGTTCATTACGGATGTCCTTTTGCTTGCCCGGCGGTTTACCACGCAAAGCGTCAAGGTCAATGGATCGCGCAAGTTTGCGCTTGGCTTCAAACCAGAGCCCGCTAATCTCGATAGGGCCTGACCAATCGGAGACTACCTTATGCGCCTTGCGTTGCCCCTTGCCCTGCTGCTGACAACCTCACTGCCTGCGGTGGCTGAGATGCCCGCCCCCACCGGTCACGTCCTGCTGACGCTTGGTGGTGCGGTGACCGAAACCAATCTGCCACCCCGTGGCGAGAATGACGGCGGTCTACTGGGCTTTCTAGATGTTCAGCACGAGGGCGCCGCCGGGTTCGACGCGGTGACACTGGACAGCATGAAGCAGGTCGAGATCACTATCGCTTACGGCCCCGAAGGCAACCAGCGACAGATCGCTTTTTCTGGGCCTCTTTTGGCAGATGTTATGACTTTGGCGGGCGCTGTCGGCAAAACCGCAAAACCCATGGCCATGGACGGCTATCAGTCGGAGATTTCGTGGGACAGCATCACGTCACATCAACCCATCTTGGCCACGCATGCCGATGGGTTCCCGATGGGGATCGGCGGCTACGGCCCAACGATGATCGTGTTCCGTCCGACAGATGATGAAGAACTGGCGCAAGAGCAAGCCGGGCAGCAGGTCTGGGCGCTGGCTTACATCGAGGTTGAATAATCAACGCCCGGTCAGCCGGGCGTGATCCTGCAGCGCGAACCGATCCGTCATCCCGGCGATATAGTCTGAAACGATCCGGGCCAGTGCAGTTTCATCCTGCGCAGCCTCGATATCCCCATGCCAGCGCACAGGCATCTGTTTGGGGTCATTGAGGTAAATCGGAAACAGTTCCTCAACAACCGCGCTGACCTCGGCCCGAACCTGCATCACGCTGGGCGCGCGATACATGCGCGCAAACAGGAAGGCGCGGATCTCTTTCAGTTGTGTCCAAAGCGCAGCTGAAAACTGGACCACCGGATGGCCCAAATGGCGGATATCTTCGACGGTTTGCGCCCCGGACTGGACAATCAGGTCCCGCGAGGTGTCGATCACGTCCGAAACCATAACGCCAAACACCCGTCGCAGCGCCTCGTGCCTGCGGCGATATGGATCCAGACCCGGATATTTGCGATCCACCTCAGCATAGCAATCGCCGACGATCGGCAATTGTTGAATGTCCTCATCCGTGAACAGATCAGCACGCAAGCCATCCAGAAGATCATGATTGTTATAGGCAATGTCGTCTGACAGCGCTGCAACCTGCGCCTCGGCACTCGCATGAGTGTACAGTTCCAGATCGAAACCGGCATTGCACTCTGCCAAGGCCCACGGAAGCTCTCCGACAACCGGCCCGTTGTGTTTCGCAATGCCTTCCAGACATTCCCAGGTCAGATTGCAGCCATCAAATTCAGCATAGTGTCGCTCCAGCCGGGTCACGATCCGAATGGCCTGTGCGTTATGGTCAAAACCGCCATAGGGCTGCATCAATGCGTGTAGGGCGTCTTCACCGGTATGCCCAAACGGTGTGTGGCCCAGATCATGCGCCAGCGCCACCGCCTCGGTCAGTTCCGGGTTGAGGTCAAGCGCGCCGGCAATCGTACGCGCCACCTGAGCGACCTCGATGGAATGCGTCAGCCGGGTGCGATAGCTGTCACCTTCATGTTCGACAAAGACCTGCGTCTTGTGTTTCAGCCGCCGAAAGGCGCTGGCATGAATGATCCTGTCCCGATCCCGCTGAAAGCATGATCGGAAACTGCTTTCTTCCTCTGGCACCAGCCGCCCCCTGGCACGGCCTGGATCCGAGGCAAAACCCGCTCTGTCCAAAGGTCTTGTCCTTGTCGCCCGTCCTTTGGTTGCATATATTGCAGCGCGAGAAGGAAATAAACCTTTGGAGTCTGGCATGAATCTGCCCCCCACAGTGACTGAACGCGCCTTTGAGCGCCTCGCCGAAATCGGTGCGGCGGATCAGGGGCAAGCTTTGCGCGTCGCAGTGGAAGGCGGCGGATGTTCCGGTTTTCAATACGAAATTGCACTGGACCAGCCAAAAGAGGACGATCTGGTGCTGGAAGGCAAAGGGCAAAAAGTCATCGTAGATTCGATCTCTCTGCCGTTTTTGGAAAATGCTGTCATCGATTTCACCCAGGAACTGATTGGTGCGCGGTTTGTGATCGAAAACCCAAACGCCACGTCTTCCTGTGGCTGTGGCACTTCGTTTTCGATGTAACGTAACACCTGGGGGCTCTGCCCCCCGCCGCGGCAAGCCGCGCCTCCCCCGAGGTATTTTCAAACAGAAGAAGCATGAGAAACCGCCCACCTTCTTCTGTTCCCAAATACCTCGGAGCGCGAGGCAGAGCCTCGCAACCCTACCCTCCATCTTGCCGTTGGGCCGGTTCTGCGCGATAGGTTGCCCTAAGGCATCGGAGGACCGCGTATGAAAATCGCCACGTTCAACATCAACGGCATCAAAGCGCGGGCCGAGGCGCTGCCCCGCTGGCTGGATGACGCGCAGCCCGATGTGGTTCTGTTGCAGGAAATCAAATCCGTCGACGAAAACTTCCCGCGCGAGATGTTTGAAGACCGAGGGTACAACGTCGAAACCCATGGCCAAAAAAGCTTTAATGGCGTTGCCATTCTGTCCAAGCTACCGCTCGAGGACGTCTCGCGCGGCTTGCCCGGCGATGACGAGGACGAACAGGCGCGCTGGATCGAGGCCACCGTTGTCGGCAAGCAGGCGATCCGGATTTGTGGGCTGTACCTGCCGAATGGCAATCCGGCGCCCGGGCCGAAATACGACTATAAGCTGGCCTGGATGGAGCGTCTCTATGCGCGCGCCAAAGACCTTATTGCAAGCGAGGAGCCCGCATTGATGGCCGGCGATTACAATATCATCCCGCAGGACGAGGACGCCAAACGCCCCGACGCTTGGCGCGAGGATGCGCTGTTTCGCCCCGAAAGCCGCGCGGCGTTTCGCAAAATCCTGAATCTTGGATTTACCGAAGCTTTTCGCGCCCGCACGCAAGGTCCCGGACATTATTCATTTTGGGACTATCAAGCCGGTGCTTGGAACCGAAACGACGGCATCCGGATCGATCATTTCCTGCTGACGCCGCAAGCCGCTGATCTGATGCGGGATTGCCGGATCGATGCCGAAGTTCGCGGGCACGAGAAGCCATCAGATCATGTGCCGGTCTGGGTGGATCTGGATATCTGACTGGTCAGGCCGTCACATCGTGGCCGTAGATCCACTCATAGCGGCGCGACAGATGTGGGCCGATCACTGAGAGCGCAAGCTGCGCCGCGATCCTTTTGGGGCCTTGAAGGTGAAAGTTGCGGGCATTTGCGGCAGCGGCTGCAACAATGCGCTCTGCGCGCGGCAGACGCGCCGCCTCATAAGCTGCCAGAGCGCTGCTCATCTCTGAGTGGTCGTCAAAGCACCGGGCCAAAACCCAGGCGTCTTCCAGCGCCAGGCATGCCCCTTGCGCCATGAAGGGTAGTGTTGGATGCGCGGCATCGCCCAACAAAGCCATGCGGCCATCCTGCCATGTTCGCGCAACAGGCCGCAGGAAAAGCGCCCAAAGATGTGCTTCTTCCACGTCGGCCAATATGTCGCGCACTTCGCCTCCGAAATCCGCAAAGCGGGCGCGCAGATCATCCGGATCGCCCTGTTTACGCCAGCCTTCCTCCTGCCAATCCGACCGTTCTTCGATGGCAACAATATTCATCAGACTCTGGTCACGTAGCGGATAGGTCACCACATGGCGGCATGGACCCATGGTGAGTGCGGCGCGCGGTTCGGCCTCAGCCTCCTGCCATGGAATCGTCGCGCGCCAAGCGATCTGATGAGTGAATACGGGTGTCTCAGACCCGTTCAAGCTGGACCGGAGGGTACTGCGCCCGCCATCGGCAGCGATGACGCAATCGGCGCGCAGAGGCTCGCCGCTTTCAAATACAAGTTCGACCTCGGTCGGGTGTTTGCGCAACTCAGCGACACATGCGCCCAAACGGATATCGACCCCGGCGGTTTGCGCCGCCTTGTGCAACAAGTCCAAAAGATCAGCACGATGATAGTAATATGTCGGCCCAGCCTTCGGACCCGGCAGACGGCTGATCACTCGACCGTTGCGATAGTCACGCAGCACGGTTCCATAGGACCTTTGGCCCAACGCCGGTGTATCGGACACGACATCCAATGCGCGCAGTACACACATCCCGTTTGGGCTGATCTGCAAACCCGCACCCACCTCGGCCAAGGCGGCGGCCCGCTCGAATACGGTCACCCGCGCCCCGCGTTGCTGCAAGGCAAGCGCGGCGGCCAGACCACCTATGCCACAGCCCACAACGCAGAATTTCAGCCCGTCGAGTTTCATCCCTAGGGCTTATCGCAAAAACGCCGAGGCGACAGGCCCCGGCGTTCCGATTTTTTGCGATTTTCAGCGATCAATCGTCGCGGTGAACCTTTTCGCGGCGCTCGTGGCGCTCTTGCGCTTCCAGTGTCATGGTCGCGATGGGTCGCGCATCCAGACGCTTCAACGAGATCGGATCACCGGTCTTTTCGCAATACCCGTATTCGCCCTCGTCGATGCGACGCAGGGCCGAGTCGATCTTGGCGACCAGCTTGCGCTGGCGATCCCGCGTGCGCAGTTCCAGCGCGCGGTCGGTCTCTTCGCTTGCGCGATCAGCGACATCGGGAATGTTTCGGGTATTGTCCTGCAGCCCTTCGATCGTGTCGCGGCTGCCTGCAAGTAACTCTGTCTTCCAATCCAGCAGCTTGCGTCGAAAATACTCAAGCTGACGATCATTCATGAAAGGCTCATCTTCGGCCGGGCGGTAATCATCCGGCAGAAAAACTTCCTGCTTCATATCTGCTCCCTCGGTATGGCCAGAAACGTCGGTCGCGGTTGTATCACCTGACATTTGGCACCCCCTTCTGCGCAGCGTTTATCCGACGGGCACGGGATTGTCACTACACAAACTTAGGTCAGGCGCGCCCAACGCCTGACTGGTCTAAATGTGATACTTGAAACGGAAAAAACGCGTTTTTCGGTGAACTTCTAAGGGTGATTTTGTGGCAGTTCACAATCAGTGGAGCAGAAAAATCGCCGCGAATCGCGTTAGGCGATGGCGTTTGCACGGCAAATTGCGGTTGAGTCGACGCAGCGACCCGGGTTGTCAAAATCACTGGCTCTCTGTAACCGGGATTGCACCACGCGCAGCCGCGCGCAAGAGCTTGAGGGGCCCATGACTGCACGTTTCCAAGGCACAGCCGAATATGTTGCCACTGATGACCTGACCATCGCCGTAAACGCGGCCGTGACGCTGGAACGCCCCTTGCTGGTCAAAGGCGAACCCGGCACCGGCAAGACCGAGCTGGCCAAACAGGTGGCAGGTGCTTTGGGCCTGACGATGATCGAGTGGAATGTGAAATCCACCACCCGCGCACAGCAGGGCCTGTACGAATATGACGCCGTCAGCCGACTGCGCGACAGCCAGCTGGGTGATGAGCGTGTGCATGATGTGTCGAACTATATCCGCAAGGGCAAACTGTGGCAGGCCTTTGACGCCGACGAAAAGGTCGTGCTGCTGATCGATGAGATCGACAAGGCCGATATCGAGTTCCCCAACGACCTTTTGCAGGAACTCGATAAGATGGAGTTCCACGTGTACGAAACCGGTGAAACGGTCCAGGCAAAGCATCGCCCGATCGTCATCATCACCTCGAACAACGAAAAGGAACTGCCCGACGCCTTCCTGCGCCGCTGTTTCTTCCATTATATCCGCTTCCCGGATGAGGCGACGATGCGCCGGATCGTCGAAGTACATCATCCCGGGATTAAGGACGCTCTGCTGACCACGGCCCTGACGCAATTCTACGAAATCCGCGAGACTCAAGGCTTGAAAAAGAAACCTTCTACCTCTGAGGTGTTGGATTGGCTGAAATTGCTGTTGGCCGAGGACCTGACACCCGAGGATCTAAAGCGCGACGGGGCAAACGCGTTGCCCAAGCTTCATGGGGCGTTGCTGAAGAACGAACAGGACGTCCATCTGTTCGAGCGGCTGGCCTTTATGGCGCGCAACAAGCGTTAGCCTGCTGTTGAATAGGTCGTGAACGCGGCTTGCCTTGGGGCGGGGCGGATGTCAGCATCGGGCAACCCGGGCTCAGTTTATCAATAGGGACGTATCGCTTGGCCAACGCACCAGAAATTCGCCCCTTGCGGGCTGCGGACAAAGATCAATGGACCGAGATGTGGCAGGCCTATCTGGCCTTCTATGAAACCACCCTGCCCGATGAGATTTATGAATCCACGTTTGCACGGTTGCTTGGGGACGATCCGCAGGATTTTTCCTGCTTCATTGCCGAACAGAACGGCGCGTTGGTTGGGTTAACGCACTATCTGTTTCACCGTCACGCCTGGAAAGTGGAGCGGGTCTGCTATCTGCAAGACCTATATGCCCGCCCCGAGGCGCGCGGGACCGGTGTAGGGCGCGCGTTGATCCAAGCGGTGTATGACGAGGCCGACCGGCAGGGTGCGCCAACGGTCTATTGGCTGACACAGGATCATAACCAGACAGCACGCCAGCTCTATGACCGGATCGGCACGCTGACGCCCTTTATCAAGTACAACCGCTCATGATGCGATGGGGCGCCCTTGCTGCGGTATGCCTGCTCTCGGCCTGCGCATCGGTCGAGCGGATTGAACTGCCGGGCAATGTGACGACTATTGAACAGGCCCTGCCCCCGGCCAACAGCTTTACGACGTCTCGGCCCACCCCTCCGGCCAGGTCCAACAAAAACATAGCAGCTGATTTCCTCGATCTGCACTTTGCCCTGGAAAGTGGCATGCAGCTGCCCGCTTTCACTCGATTTGAAACCCCTGTCACAGTGCGGCTGACGGGCAAGCCCACCCCCAGCATGCAAAGCGATCTCGCCAGATTGCTGACCCGTCTGCGGCGCGAAGCGGGGATCGATATCCGGCAAGTTTCTGAAGGTCAGGCCAATATCACCATTGAGGCCGTCAGCCAGCGCGACATCCACCGTATCCTGCCGAATGCTGCGTGCTTTGTTGTGCCTAATTCCTCCAGCCTCGAAGAATACCGCCGGGATCGTCGCAAGGCCAAAAGCAGCTGGACCGAACTGCGTCAGCGGGAACGCCTGGGCATATTCATCCCTTATGACGTCAGCCCGCAGGAAATGCGCGATTGCCTGCACGAGGAACTGGCGCAGGCGCTAGGGCCGCTGAACGACCTGTATCACCTGCCCGATTCCGTGTTCAACGACGATAACATCCATACCGTCTTGACCGGCTTTGACATGTTGATCCTGCGGACGGCCTATGCGCCCGAGTTAAAAACAGGCATGACGCGCGAACAGGTTGAGGCCGCCCTTCCCGCAGTGCTGAGCCGCCTGAACCTGCGTGGAGAAAGGTTGCCAGTTCAACCCTTCACAACAACACCGCGCGCGTGGATTGACGCTATCAACAAAACGCTTGGCCCCGGCCCCGGATCACCTCGACAATTCCGCTTTGCGCAAAAGGCCGCAGAGATTGGCCAGCAACAGGGTTGGACCGATCACCGCCGTGCCTATCCGCACTATCTGATGGGGCGCATGACCCAGTTCCGCGATCCCGCAGCAGCCCTTCAGCAATATCAGATCGCCCTGCAATTCCTGAATGCTACGCCGGGAACCGAGGTACATCGCGCCCATGTCACGGCGCAAACCGCCTCATTCGCGCTGGCTCAGGATCAAGGCCCCAACGTGTTACCTGATCTGGATAAGGCCATTGATGTGATGACGCGAGCTGAAAACGCTTCGCTTCTTGCGACGCTCCTCTTGTTGAAATCCGAAGCGCTTATGCAGGCCGGTCAGGTTCAGCAGGCACGTGCCGTCAGGCTGGACAGTCTGGGGTGGGCGCGATACGGCTTTGGCGCAGATGTGGTGGTGAAATCCCTGGCGGAAAGCCGCGCGACCAGATCAGCCGGTAACAATATAGACGGATGACAAATACATGCTGGTAGTTCTGGGAATGGCTGTTTTGGGTGCGATACTTGGCGCTTGGAACGCGCGCAAACGCAACGGGAACGGTGCCGATATAGCTCAGTATGCAGCTGTTTATGGCATTGCCTTTGCCTTGCTGGGACTTGTGATGTCACTGATCCTGGTCCGACTGGTGATCTGACCGATGTTCCTGCCCTTTTATGAGAACCTCCGTAAGGCTGGCATACCCGTTTCTCTGCGGGAGTATCTGACCTTTCTGGAAGGGATGAAAAAGGGTCTGGCCATCTATGATGTCGAGGCGTTCTATTACCTCGCCCGTGTGTCGATGGTGAAGGATGAGCGCAATATTGACAAGTTCGACCGTGCCTTTGCCGCCAGTTTCGAAGGATTGGGTGAGATCAGCTTTGATCAGGTTCTGGAAGCGGTCGACATTCCCGCCGACTGGCTTGAGAAAATGGCCGAAAAGCACCTGTCTGAGGAGGAAAAGGCCGAGATCGAAGCGCTTGGCGGGTTCGACAAGCTGATGGAGACTCTGCGCCAGCGTCTGAAAGAACAACAAGGCCGCCATCAGGGCGGCAATAAGTGGATCGGCACCGCCGGAACCTCTCCGTTCGGGGCCTATGGCTACAACCCCGAAGGGGTGCGGATCGGCCAGAAGGAAAGCCGTCATCAGCGGGCTGTGAAAGTCTGGGACAAGCGCGAATTCAAGAACTTGGACGACACTGTCGAACTAGGTACGCGCAACATCAAGGTCGCCCTAAAACGCCTGCGCCGCTGGGCGCGCGAGGGCGCTGCCGAAGAACTTGATCTCGACGGCACGATCCGCGCCACGGCGGAACATGGCTATCTGGACGTCAAGACCCGGCCCGAACGTCACAACGCGGTCAAGGTTCTGCTGTTTCTGGACGTTGGCGGGTCAATGGACCCACATATCAAAGTGGTCGAGGAACTGTTTTCCGCCGCGCGGACCGAATTCAAGCATCTGGAATACTACTACTTCCACAATTGCCTCTATGAGGGCGTGTGGCGCGACAATCACCGCCGCTGGGACCAGCAGACGCCCACACATGAAGTGTTGCGCACCTACGGCCCCGACTACAAATGCATCTTCGTCGGCGACGCCTCGATGAGCCCTTACGAGATCGCCTATCCCGGTGGCGCGAACGAGCATTGGAACCAGGAGGCCGGTCAAGTCTGGCTGCAACGCGCACGCGAACAATGGGCGTCAAACCTGTGGATCAACCCGGTGCCCGAGAAATACTGGGAATACACCCATTCCATCGGCATGATCCGCGAGATTTTCGAGGACCGCATGGTGCCGATGACCTTGTCCGGCCTGGAACAGGGCATGCGTGAGTTGACCCGGTAGGCCGCAAGATTTGCTTCGAGACTAAAGCCACCTTCACTGACATGCATTGCGATAGAGCGACATTTCTTAGCCGTCGTCTTTTGTGTTCAGCCAAGGCACTCAGGGTCTGACGCGCATTTTGAAAGCCCATCCAGCAACGCATCACTGATTTCACCATCTGGCCCGCCCGCATAGTGACCAGCGGATTGAAGGCGAAGCTGCCAGAGCGAAATGTCTACTGAACTTGCGCTTTCCAAACCTCGGCGCCATGCGGCAAGCGCAGCTTGCGGGTCCCCAAGACGATGGTGAGAAAAGCCGAGTCTCGTGTATTGTCGATCAATCACCTCGTCCGAGATTTCATTGCCCTCTTCCCGTTTCGATGCAACTTCAAAGAAATCATTAAGTGAGCTGATTGCCGCTTCGTCGTTGCCGAGATCATAATAGACATCTGCTTTCCCGGCGTGTGCAAAGGCATTGTCCGGTAGCTTCGCAAGAACCGTGTCGAATTCGGCAAGCGCGCGCTCTGGCTCACCAAGATCTGCAAAGCTTCGAGCCAGCAGTGTACCAAAAGAAGGCCCAGCAATCTCGCGAGCAGCGGGTGTACTCAGCCTTTCGCTCCTTGCTATTGCTTCGGCAGTTTCCCGTACAAACCGCTCTGCAGTACGGAGCGCGAAGTCGTATTCCGGTTTGATTCCCAAAGCACGTTCAATCGCCGTCTCAGATTCTGCGTATCGACCAAGTCGCAGCAGGACATCACCAAGGACGGCCCATGCAACGTGGTCATTTGGGTATAGAGCCAAAACATGATTGAGGTCGACTTCTGCGTGATACGGCAGTTCAAGATGCTGGTAGTATAGCCAGGCGCGATCCAGTCGCACTAGAGCATAGTTGGTGTCAAGCAAAACGGTTCGGGAGTATGCCTCAAGCGCCGCATCAAAATCCTCAAGCCTATCCAGAATTCGCCCTTCGCGATGTTGATCTATCACTGCGTTGGGATCGGACGCGAGAACAAACCTCGTATCTGCCAAAGCTTCCGAATACCGCTTCATTTCATAGTACGTATTCGCCCGACCGCTGTGGCCAAAATCCGATGCCGGGTCAACCTCCAGAAGGTGGTTGAACAGCGACAAGGCTTTATCATACTCATCTCTGTTCAAGTAGATCAGACCCAGATTGTGTAGAGGCGCTGTCCAATCCGGCGTGATTTCAAGAACTGCAAGATAGTCGGCCTCGGCCAAACCGGGATCTTGTCTAGCCAGACGCAGCGCGCGGTGAAACAGGGCCTGCGATCGAGTGTGTTCTGCAAGATCGTCATAGGCCAGAAGCGATGTGCAACCAGCGATGACCTCCTTGTTGGAATTGCCTCTTAAGAGGCACTTCTGGGCTTTCGCTTCAACGCCAAAGGGCGCGGAAACCGCCAGAACAACGGCGGCCAGAGCGACACCTACAGCGGCCAGTCGAATTTTGTTCATGAGATGCTTTCGAAGTATGGAATGGGGCAGAATAACTCTTTAGAGTTACATACATTCTCAGCATCGCGCGTCAATCACGAGAGGCAACCCGCGTCACTTCATGCGTCCCTAAAAAGGGAACTTGCAGCTCATAACAAACAGAAAGACGTTTGTTGCGTCTGGAGCCTTCTCTTATTAGGAGTGCAAAACACGCGCGAACAATGGGCGTCAAACCTGTGGATCAACCCGGTGCCCGTGAAATACTGGGGATATACCCATTCCATCGGCATGATCCGCGAGATTTTCGAGGACCGCATGGTGCCGATGACCCTGTCCGGCCTGGAACAAGGCATGCGTGAGTTGACGCGGTAGGAGATGCTCCTTGAGGCCATCGCGCTGATGGTTCGAGCGCAAAAGGCCGTTGATCTTTAAGGTTTTACAACCCGGCCACTCCGACTAATGTGCATCCGGAACAGTGGAACTTGCGCCTGCGTTTCTGGGCGTTCGATATTCCATGCCAGATCTGAGGTTTATTGATGTCAGAAGAGTTCTTTGAAGACGATGGCTCGGTGTCTTATCGCGGGGTCAGGATTCAAAAGGCGCCCGGATTGTTCACACGTCGAATTTTGAAATCCATGAGATTGGGGCGGTATGAAACAGCAGAACTGCGTCATGCCGAGCGGTGCATCGGACAAGGCGAGCGTGTTCTGGATATCGGGGCTGGAGTTGGCTTCTTGTCGACCAAGATCGCGCAGATCGAAAAGGTGGATAAAGTTGTTTCAGTCGAAGCAAACCCCGCATTGATTGACGTAATACGCACGACGTTTGAAGCGAACGAAGTTTCCCAAAAGGCCGAGTGCCTTCATGGCATTCTGGGGCAATCCTCAGCTGGCGACACAATCGATTTCTATATCCGAAAGAACTTCTGGGCGTCGTCCCTGAATGGCGACGAACGCGCCTACATTGACAAAGTCGAGGTACCGATTTTGGATTTCGACGCGTTAATTGCAAAGTTTGCCCCGACGATGATCATTTGCGACATAGAAGGCGGCGAGTTGGAGCTTTTCCAGAAATGTGACCTCCGCTCTGTACCTCGCCTTGTGATTGAAGTTCATCCGGGAATTTACGGTCAAACCGGACTGGCCAAGGTGTTTCAGGCCGTGATGGATCAGGGGTTTGTTCTGGATATCCGTGCCCCACGAGCGGGTGATGTACTCACCTTTCTAAACATGGATCACTTCGCGGAGTGAGACCGAGGGATCCGGGTGATGGGCCTGTGTACCTGTTTCCCAGGCAATTGATCTGCTGAAGAATTATGTTGCCCTGCTGCTGCGGCGCCCCCATATCAGAGCCATGTTGCGTTTCACACCAATCCTGCTGGTCATTGCTTATGGCCTTGTGATGTACCGGATTTCGGTCTGGCGCACCCATCGTGAGCTGGATCAGAAATCAACCGAACTGGCCGATCCTGTATTGAAACGCATGACCGACCGGTTGGCCGCCGCTTTGGATATCGCGCGGGTTCCGGTCTATATCTATGAGATCGATCCGGTGAATGGGTTGGCCGCGCCCGATGGGCGCATTTTCATCACCCGCGGGTTTTATCGCAAGTTTCGCAACGGAGAAGTTTCAGCCGAGGAAATGGCCAGCGTGATCGCGCATGAGCTGGGGCATGTGGCATTGGGTCATGCCAAGCGGCGAATGATCGATTTTTCCGGTCAGAACGCGATGCGGACAGCGCTGATCATGGTGCTGAACCGGTTCATTCCCTTTATCGGTGCGATGATCGCCAATGCGCTGACCTCATTGCTGGCCTCGCGCTTGTCGCGCCAGGATGAATATGAGGCCGATGAATACGCCGCCGCCTTGCTGACCAAGGCCGGGATCGGGATCGAACCGCAAAAATCCTTGTTTCACAAACTGGAGGACCTGACCCAGCAACGGGCTGGAATGGTGCCAGCATGGTTGATGAGCCATCCGAAGACGGGTGAGCGGATTGCAGCGCTGGAGGCACTAGAGCAGCGTTGGAGTGCGGGTGGCCAGGCTTAGGCAGCGAGGGGCCAGCCCCTCGCGCTCCCCAGGATATTTATAGCCAGATGAAGGGGGATCACGCCTATTGGGAAAGGGCTTTGCCCAGGCGTGGGAGGCGCGCCTTTTTCATCAACGCGCGCAGGTTCCATTGGTCACCAGAGAGGCGGTTGGCCTCATCGAGAACGCGGTTGGCGATAGTGGCCATACCGTCGGAGTCCGAGAGCCAGAAACCGTGCAGCAAGCCATCGGGATCACGACGGTCGAGTCCCTCTTCTGCCAGGATATTTTTCGGGAAGTCCTTCGCGTTTACAGTTACGATAATGTCGGCTGAGGCGTCGATGGCTGTTGCCAGAACGTGGATATCTGCAGCATCAGGCAACCAAAGGCGGTTTTCGAGCCCCGGTGCGGGCGCGCGTTCGGCTTGTGGCCAGTGCGTCTGCGTCAGGGCAATTTCAGCGCGGGCTTGCGTCTCGCCCTCGGGACCCAGCTTGCGGGCGGCGCGGGCCCATTCTTCCAGAATACGGGCGGACCAGATCGGGGTGAAATGGCCCAGGCTTGCAGCGCCCAGCAACATCTCTCGCATCACTGTCGGGTAGATGACGCAGGTATCGAGAACCGCCCTCACAGACGGTAGAACACGGCTTTGAGGTAACCGCTTTCTGCCAGTTGAGGCAGTTGCGGGTGATCGGGGCCTGCGAAACCAGTGTGGATCAGCTGTGCCTGCCGGCCAGCGCGGCCAATCCCACGCGAGGACGCATCGCGGAAGCGGCCCAGATCAGCGGCGTGTGAGCAGGAGCAGAGGCCCAGATAGCCACCGGGCTTGACCAAAGGAGCGGCTAGGCGCGCGATACGTTCATAGGCGCGCAGACCTGCATCCAGCGCTTGTTTCGAGGGCGCAAAGGCAGGTGGATCGCATATGACCACATCGTATAGGGCGCCCTCTTCGCCGAGTTGGGTCAGAACGTCGAACGCATCGCCCTGGCGGGTCTGAAAACGATCCGCGCAGCCTGTGGCTTTGGCCCCTTTGCTTGCCAAGTCCAAAGCGGCGGCTGAGCCATCGACGCATGTCGCAAGCGCGGCCCCTCCGGCCAACATGGCAAGGCCAAAGCCGCCTACGTGGCTAAACACATCCAGCACCGTTGCTTCGGGATGAACCAAACGGGCAGCGAAAGCGTGGTTTGGGCGCTGGTCGTAGAACAGGCCGGTTTTCTGGCCTCCGGTCAGGTCGGCCATATAGGTTGCTGCGTTCATGGGCACCGGCAGCGGTGCGTGTGGTGCTCTACCGCGTAGGGTTTGGTTCACGTCATCCAGCCCTTCCAAACCGCGGGTGCGGCCTGAGGCGTTCTTCAAGACAGTTGTAACTCCGGTGACTTTGACCAACGCATCGGTGAGCATTTCCAAATGCGCTTCTGCCCAAGCGGCGTTGGGCTGAATGACACAGGCGTCTCCGAAACGGTCGATGATCACGCCGGGGAAACCATCGGCCTCGGCGTGGATCAGGCGGTAGTATGGCGCGTCGAACAGGCGTTCGCGCATCTCAAGCGCACGGCGCAGGCGGGTTTTGAACCAATCGGCGTTCAGATCGGCATCAATATCGCGATCCAATACGCGACACATGATTTTTGAGTCGGGGTTCACCGCGACCAAAGCGATAGGTGCGCGCTTTTCATCCTCAAGAACGGCCAGCGCCCCGGCCGGGATTTTGCGAGTGCGGCGGTCGGTGACGATGTCATTGGCATAGACCCAGGGAAACCCATGTCGCAGGCCGCGCGCATTGGCTTTCGGTTTCAGTCGGATACGTGGGCGATCAGTGGTATTGGTCATGGCCCCCTCTTAGTGATGCGCGCGCCGGGGGAAAAGCCCTAACGCGGGCGCGAGCGCCAACCGCCACGTCGTTTTGGCGCTTCTGAAGCTAGCAACCCCTCGGCCATGACCTGTGTCATCGGGTGGTCGGCATCCTGCGCGGCATAGGCGGCATGCAGGGTGGTCAACGCCTGCTTTTGGTCCTGCCCCTCCGGCAGGCTGAGCGCCCAATCTAGGAAGATGCTGCGGCATTCTGGCAGGGCGATACCTTCGATGTTATAGGCTTCGCGGATCAGGCCCTTTGGGTCATTGGGATCAGTGCTGAGTGCCATCTTCGCCCTCTTTGATGACGCGGCCGATGATTGCGGCAGCGGTCGTGTAAGTGTCTTGCAGCGCGGATTGCAGTTGCTCAACCTGTTCGAACCCAGTGGCCCGGCACAGGAAAGCCGCACCACCCTCACCAATCTTGTCAGCCTCGATCACCTTGCCCGAAAGCAGCCGCGCTGCGCATTGCACGGACCAGCATAGTTCGTAGCTGTCTTTCAGAGTTTGTGCCTGCGCGACATCCAGCAACCCAGCAGCGACGGCGCCATCAAGGCCGGAGGACACATCGCGATCCGCGAGACCTGCCGTCAGCGCGCCGGTTTGCGCCATCAACTCTATATCCATCAGGCGACCGGGGCCATTTTTGGCGTCCCAGACTCCGGCAGGGGCTTTTGCGGCGGCAAGCCGCGTGCGCATTTCGGCCACTTCGTGCAAAACCTTCTTCATATCGCACGGACGCGACAGGAAATCAGCCCTGAAGGCTTCGATATCCGTAGCCAGCCCAGCATTACCTGCCACCACATGAGCGCGTGTCAGGGCAAGATGTTCCCAAACCCACGCTTCGTTCTGCTGGTAATTGGTGAAGCTGGCCCAACTGGTCGCCACCGGCCCCTGATTGCCTGACGGGCGCAAGCGCATGTCGACCTCATAGAGCCGCCCCTGAGACATCGGGGCCGAAATTGCCGTGATCAGTGCTTGCGTGAACCGCGCATAGTAGGTGCGGGTGGCCAGTGGGCGCGGACCTTCGGACATCTCCTGATCCAGCGGGTCGTAGATCACGATCATATCCAGATCGGATTGCGAATTGATCTGCCCTGCCCCAAGCGACCCCATACCCAGAATGGCAGCACCACGCCCCGGAGCGGGGCCATGCTTGCGGGCGAAATCCTCGGTCACACGAGGCAGGATCGAAGCGATAACAGCCTGCGCCAGTTCTGCGTATTGACGACCCGCTTGTGCGCCGTCGATCAGCCCGCGCAAATGGTGCACCCCCACCCTGAAATGCCATTCCTTGCACCAGCGCCGTGCCAGATCCAGCTGGGTTTCATAATCGGCCTCTGCCGCCAAAGCCAGTTCCAGCTCGGCCTGCAGGTCTTGCTGCCCGGGCCAGTCAGCAAAGAAACTGCCGCCTATGACCGCATCAAAGACCGATGCATTGCGGGACAGATGCGAGGCCAGCGCGTGGGACGTACCCACGATGTCGATCAACAGATCAATCAGCTGCGGATTGGCCTCGAACAGGGAAAACAGCTGCACCCCGGCAGGCAAGCCAGCCAGAAACCCATCCAAAGCCACCAGCGCCTCTTCGGGTTGCGCGGTTTTGGCGAGGCGCGACAGGAGTTCTGGTTTGAGCCGGTCAAAGATGCGCCTGCCCCGTTGCGATCGCAGCGCCGGGTAAGAGGCCCAACGGGCCAGGATGCTTTTGTCGAACGTGACCTCCTGCTCTGGCGTCGGAGTTGCACCGGGCCCGGGAGCAAAGAACCCCTCGGTCAGGTTATGCACCTCAGTCAATCGGCGGGTCAGGTCGGCGCTTAGTTCACTGCTGCTGATCCCCATCAAGCAGGCAACGCGTTCGATACCATCCTCGGATTGCGGCACTTTATGTGTCTGGGCGTCGTGGATCATCTGGATGCGATGTTCGACCTCACGATGCGCGCGATAGTGATCGGTCAGTTTATACGCGACGTCGTCGGGCACCCATCCCTTTGCAGCCAAAGCAGCCAAACCGGGAACCGTTCCACGTACCCGCAGATCCGGGTCGCGCCCCCCCGCGATCAGTTGTCGAGTTTGGGTGAAGAACTCAATCTCACGAATGCCACCCTGTCCCAGTTTCATATCATGGCCAGGAATCGAGAGGCTGCCACCCGTCCCCTTGTTCTCACGAATGCGCAAGCGCATGTCATGCGCATCCTGAATAGCGGCAAAATCCAGATGTCGACGCCAAACAAAGGGGCGCAAAGTTTCCAGAAACCGCTCTCCGGCAGCGATATCGCCTGCACACGCGCGCGCCTTGATATAGGCGGCGCGTTCCCATGTTCGGCCAAGGCTTTCATAATACCGCTCGGCCGCTTCCATCGCCATACAGACCGGTGTCACCGCCGGATCAGGGCGCAGGCGCAAATCGGTGCGAAAGACATAGCCGTCAGCGGTTTTGTCGCTGAGCGTGGCGCAGAAGTTGCGTGTGGCGCGGACCATCCCATGCCGTGCATCGTAGAAGTCATCCGGGTCATAACGTGTTTCATCGAACAGAACGATCAGGTCGATATCCGAGCTGTAGTTCAGCTCATGCGCGCCCATCTTGCCCATCGCCAGAATGACCATCCCGGCAGCGGTTTCGACATCGTCTTCGGTCATTCCGGGCAGTTTCTTGCGCCGGATCAGGGCGGCGATCTCAGCCTTCGCCGCGACATCTGCCGCCAACGCTCCGAAATCAGTGAGCGCAGCGGTCACTTTTTCCAAGGGCCACGCGCCCGAGATATCGGCCAGCGCTGTCAGCAGCGCCATTCGGCGCTTGGCGACCCTCAGACCCCGCTTCAGCTGATCTGGGGCCAAAGCCCGCGCCACATCCATAAGCTCAACCATGGCCTGATCCGGACCGGACAACGCCTTCGGTAGCCAGTCTCTCTCGCGCTCAATCAACCCTTTCAGATAGGGGCTGGTTCCGGCGGTTCCGGCGATCAACTCTCCTTGTTCAGGTGTCAAATCCGCCAGCAAATCACGTGCTTCATCGCCCAAAGACGGGTCGAACGCGCGTGGCAAACGGGTAATGGCCAGACTGTGACTCATATCGCGACCCTGCGCATTGCCTCACCCCAAGGTCAATGGGTCAAACGCATCACGCGTTCTGAACCGGCGTGTCCTGACTGAAACTGTTAACCCACTTGTCATGCCGACGCTCCCAGAGCGAGGAAATCAGCATCGCCTCCCACTCGGCAGCGCCAGGTCGCACGTAATCGGCGCGATAGGATAGCAAGACGATATCTGCAGTCAGAACCCGCAGCTTTTCCTCGCTCAGCCTGAATTCAGCCATCGTAGGCGCATCGGCAAATTGACCAACGTGATCGTCCCGATTGGCAAAGCCTGATGGGTAGACACCCAGAAAGTCGGCGCTCAAAAGCGCCCTGTCAGCGTGGGCGTCGCCTGTTACCAAAGCAGACCATACCTGCTTTTCCAGCTCCAAGATCTCTGCAAGCGTCGGTGCGGTTGTGTTCTCATTCATCATGTCGACACCCTGCGACCCGAGGCTTACGTCGTCAACCAAATCCGGAAATGTAAATCTTTTTCACATAAACCCCTTGCAACCCCGCAAGCACTTCCCATCTAGATAATGTGAAAGGAATTTACATCAACCCCTGGAGAGACCAAATGACCGCATTGTCCGAACCTACCGTCCCTGCAAACCCGGGATGGCTGCACCGCGCCGAGGCCTGGATGGACGACAAAGGCAAAGGTGCCTGGATCGCCGCCATGGTCCTTGGTTTCATCTTCTTCTGGCCCGTGGGCCTCGCCCTTCTGGCCTATATGATCTGGAGCAAACGCATGTTCAGCAAATCTTGCAGCCGCCGCAAATCCTGGCACAGCCACATGAGCGCAATGAAACCTTCGGGCAACACAGCATTCGACGCCTACAAGGCCGACACGCTGGCCCGGTTGGAACGTGAGCAGCAAGATTTCGAAGCCTTCCTGCATCGCCTGCGCGAAGCCAAAGACAAGGCCGAGTTCGACCAGTTCATGGATGAACGCGCCCGCGACAACCACGAAGAGGACGGTAAAGGCGAACCTGCCTGATCCCCCTTGCCCTGTCCCGACCTTCGGGACAGGGTAACGCGACCTTCATTTCCGGAAATCTGTTTATGACCCACCTGCCCAACCCTGACACACAGCCCGAGTTTTATCAGTCCGTCACATCCAAACGCTTTGTCGCCTGGCTGTTCGATATCGCGCTGATCTCGCTGCTGTGTATTGTTCCCGTCTTTTTGACCTTTGGTGCCGGGCTGTTTTTTCTGCCCCTGATCTATGCGGTCATCAGCTTTGTCTATCGGGTCATCACCATCTCGAACGGCTCGGCCACGCTGGGCATGCGCTTCATGGGGATCGAATTGCGCGATGCGTTTGGCGAGCGTATGGATATGGGCAAAGCGCTTGCGCATACCGCCGGATATTTTGTCAGCATGACGTTTTTCGTAGTCCAGATCATCTCGGTCATCATGATGCTGACCAGCGCGCGCTGTCAGGGTCTGACAGACGCCTTCCTTGGCACCGTCATGATCAATCAACGGGCCTGACCACCCATCGCGTGAATCACTTGGCGGCGCCAAAAACCGTTGCTATCATCAGGTCCGAGGCTACATGGGACCTTCATGCGACATACGCTGCCAATTGCGCCACAATTCTATGTGACGGCCCCACAACCCTGCCCTTACCTTGAGGGCAGGCTGGAGCGTAAGCTGTTCACCGCCCTGCAAGGCGAAGGTGCAGACCAGCTGAACAACTCCCTGTCTCAACAAGGGTTTCGCAGGTCTCAAAACGTGCTCTATCGCCCGTCCTGCACCGATTGCGCTGCCTGTCTGTCTGCCCGGATTGATGTTGCCGCCTTCCGTCCGACCAAAAGCCAGAAACGGGCTGCCAAACGCAACGCCTACCTGCAGCGGCGCGCCACGTCGCCCTGGGCCACAGATGAACAGTACGAGCTGTTCCGCCGCTACCTCGATTCCCGCCACGCCGATGGTGGCATGGCGGATATGGATGTGTTCGAATTTGCCGCGATGATAGAGGAAACCCCGATCCGCAGCCGCGTGGTCGAATATCTGGACCCCGAAACCGGTGACCTGATCGCCGTCAGCCTGACCGATGTGCTCGATGACGGGCTCAGCATGGTCTATTCCTTCTACGACCCGCAGCAACCGCAGAACTCTCTGGGCACCTATATGATCCTTGATCACATCGACATCGCGCGCGAGGCGGGCCTGCCTTATATCTATCTCGGCTACTGGGTGCCCGGCAGCCCGAAGATGGGATACAAGGCCAAATTCTCAGGCCTCGAAGCCTATGTTCAAGGACAATGGCAAAAGGTTCAGGACCCTGCGACCTTTTCAGATGAGTCGCATCATCCGCTCTCTGCGGCCCCTATCGCGGAACAGGTTGCCAATATACAGTTGCCCGACCGCCACCCCACCAAGGGCTGATCCGATATGAAACAAAGCCTGCATGCCGTCACCCTTGTGGTGCCGGATTATGACGCAGCGATCGCCTTCTACACCGAAACGCTCAGCTTCACCCTTGAACAGGACATCGATTTGGGTGGCGGCAAACGCTGGGTGCGGGTTGTCCCACCCGGCAGCAATGGCGCCTCGCTTCTGCTGGCCAAAGCCGTTGGTCCTGATCAAAACGCTGCCATCGGCAACCAGACCGGAGGCCGCGTCGGGTTCTTCCTGCAAACCGATGACTTCCAACGTGATCACACAGCAATGCGCGCAAGCGGTGTGCACTTCGAAGAAGATTCTCGCACCGAACCCTATGGCATTGTCGCCGTCTGGCAAGATCCGTTCGGCAATCGATGGGATCTGATCCAGTTCACCTGATCCACTCTTCATCTGGCCAGAAAATATCCCGGGGATGAATTGGCCACAGGCCAAGAAGGGGCTGGCCCCTTACCCCCAACACAAAAAGCAAAAGGGGGCCATCAGGCCCCCTTTTTCAATTTGACGATCCGATCAGATCAATTCGGGATCAGATCCGGAACGATGGTCACAATCGCCGGGAAGAACCACAGGATTGCGATCCCAACCACTTGAATGATCACAAATGGCGCGACCCCTCGGTAGATATGGCCTGTGGTCACCTCTTTCGGCGCAACGCCGCGCAGATAGAACAGCGCAAACCCAAAGGGCGGCGTCAGGAACGAGGTCTGCAGGTTCACCGCCACCATGATGGTCACCCATTTCGGATCGAACGATCCGCCATAGATCACCGGGCCCACAATCGGGATCACGATGTAGATGATCTCGAGGAAATCCAGCACAAAGCCCAGAATGAACAGCACCAGCATCACGATCAGGAACACCGTGAACTCGTTGTCAAAGCTCTTCAGGAACTGCTGGATATAGTGCTCACCCCCGAACGAGATCACCACCAGGTTCAGCAACTGCGATCCGATCAGGATGGTGAACACCATCGAGGTCACCTTGGCCGTTTCCCGTACCACAGGGGTTAAAACCCCGCTCGAAAACAGCACCCAGCAGCCATAGAGCAGGCCAAACAGCGCATAGAGATAAGCCGAATAGGCCAGACCAAAGGCGATCCAAGTTTCGGCGTTTGCTCCGCTCTGGTTTACCCGCAGGTCAAAGTTCACACCCAGCAACAGACAGATGATCACGGCGAAGGTCGACCAGATGATCACACCGCCTGACTGACCCTGCTCACGCAGTTTACGATAAGCCGCCAGCATGATCGCCCCACCAGCCCCCAGCGCAGCTGCCGGTGTCGGGTTTGTGATCCCGCCAAGGATCGAGCCAAGAACGGCAATGATCAAAACCAGCGGCGGAAAGACCACGCGGATCAGATCATTGGTCGCGCAACGTGCAGCCGCTTCCTTGCAGCCATAAATCGCAATAGCAAACGGGATGGCCAAGAGAAGGAAGGTGCCGCCGGACGAGGTGATCGGTGAGATCAACAGGATATCAACCAGCAACATCAGCAACAGGCCAATCGCCCCAACGATCAAGGGCTGAGGGGAACGCGATGGTGCAATGCCGCGCCCCAGAACCAGGGTCAGGGCCAGCAGCACAACGATGATCGTGACACCGGTCCCAATCGGCGCAGCATCGGCAATCTTGGTCTCACGCGCCGCGGCGATTTCTTCCTCGCTCAGACGTTCGGCATTGGCAATTCCACCGGCTGCATCAATCTCCTGTTGCTCGATCACAGCCTGATCCCACGCCGCCTGACCATGCAGGTCGATCATCGAGGCTTTGCATTCCTCCGATACATTTGTCCGCAGCGATGCATCCTGCCCCACATCCGAGAAGGCCGAGACCGAGATATTCTGGCTACCAATGATCCCGGCACTGCCCAGAAGCATCGCGCCAACTATGATTGCAACCGGCGCGCCCAGTAGCCATGTCAGCCCTTCGGATCGTGTGATCGTCTCACCTGACCCGCCAGAGAGTTCGACGGCAGGTGCTTTCTCAGGGTTCAACAGCGCATAGCCAAATGCGTAAAGCGCATAGAGAAGTGCCAACATGATCCCCGGCAGCAGCGCGGCCTGGAACAATGTGCCCACGGAGACCACCGCTGGCTCACCCAGATAGGTCAATGCATCGGTGCATCCCGCTGCAACAGCTCGACTTTCTTGCGCCGTGGAATACAGATCTCCTGCCAGTGTCCCCAAAAGGACAATCACAATCGAGGGCGGAATGATCTGCCCCAAGGTGCCCGACGCAGCAATCACACCGGTCGCAAGCTCTGGCGAATAGTTGTTTCGCAACATGGTCGGCAGTGCCAACAATCCCATGGTCACCACGGTCGCGCCAACAATCCCGGTTGAGGCCGCCAGGAACGCGCCCACAACCACAATCGAAACCGCCAAACCGCCTGGCAACGGGCCAAAGACACGCGCCATTGTAGTCAGCAGATCATTGGCAATCTTCGAGCGCTCCAGCGTGATGCCCATCAGAACAAACATCAACACGGCCAGCAGTGTCTCGATCGATTGGCCCGCCAAAACGCGCTCGTTCATACGGTTCACGATAAACGAAACATTGCGGTCCAGCGCAGTTTCCCATCCCGAGGGGAAGACCGGTTCGCCGATCCTTGGCAAATCCGGGTATCGGAACACAGAAACTGAATCGGGTTTCACCCCCGTCGCAACCAAATCCCGGTACATTTGCGAACTGGTATCGATTGCCTGATGGATCAACAGCCCGGCACTGTCCAGCGCGGCAATGATCCCGAAGGATATGACCCCGGCCCCACCAATGGCAAAGGCCACCGGGAAACCAGAGAGTATGCCTCCGAAAAGGCAGAAAAATACGATAATGAGGCCTATCTCGACGCCATCAAGTCCGAATAGCATTGTCTGGGTCTCCGTCCCTAATGTGCGCCTTCATAGGCTTCTTCACCTGCGCCAAGGCTGTCCTTGTCGAGGTACTTTCCGGCGCTCTCGGGCCCTTCCACATATTCAAGATACGATCGGTAGAGGAACGCAATCGCATGCAGGAACACCATGCCCGCAAACAGGACAAGCAGGATTTTGAACAGGAAATATGCGTTGAAACCGTTCGGGCTGAAACCGATCGTTTCCACATTCCAACGCAGCGCGCGTGATTTGGCAACCAACCGGTCCAGGGTATCACTGGCCGATGGTTTTGGCACGATCAGATGCCGCCACATGAAGTACCAGCCATACATCCAAGTCAGCACCGCCATCGGCATCATGAACAGGAGCGCACCACACATGTCGACCACACGCTTGGCGCGGTGGCTGATGCCCGCATAAATCAGGTCAACCCGAACATGTCCGCCTTGCACAAATGTGTAGGTACAGCATAGGCAGACCACCATGGCGTTATATAGTTTAAGTTCTTCGGCGAACCAACTGATATCCTTTTGAAAAGGAATGCCAAACCCGAACGCCATATCCGCGCGCGTAAAGACGCGCTGCATGAAAACAATGATGATCTGCTGAAGCACCATCAGCAAACCGGCCCAGGCAAAGAAACGCCCGGTGATGTTTGCGAACCCTTCCAGCCCGCGAACCATGCCCCACATGAAATTCCGGTAGTAGAGACCGATGGCCGTCAGCACCAGAAACAGGGCAAAGATCACAAAGAAGAACTCGACCGACCCGCCATAGTAGACAAAGCGCATCACAGCTTCATTGTCCGACCAGTTCAGCCACAGTTGCGGATGCGTGATCGCATATCCAAAATTATAGAAGGCTTCGGCAATGCTCTGAATGAACCAGATCAGTCCATTCCACAGGGCGCCGAAGAACGAGATACCGTTTTCGTCCTGCATGTTGTCCCCAGATCGCGTCGGTTGCACTGCCTATTCTTGCGGCATGATGGGTCCGCGCATGTGCAACAGGAAAGGTTTCCCCGCGCCTGCGGGGAAACCGTTTGGTCTGATGATCAGGGCTTAGCCGCGCACGCGATCGCGTTGAGCGGTATAAGCACCAGACGACAAGTTCAGCCAGGCCGAGGACGATGCCATCGACGCCATCGCGCTGTCGTGGATCTTCTTGAACAGCTCGTCGCCCATGTTCTCGTCCAGAACTTCTTGGCTGGCCTGACCGAAGGCGTCCCAAACGCTGTCTGGGAATTCCATGACCTTCACGCCACCCGACTGCAGACGCTGCAGGGCTGCACCGTTGTTGGCCAGGAATTGCGCCAGGTTCCACTGGTGCGCTTCGGCGGCTGCGATCTCGATGATCTTCTGCTGGGCAGGCGTCAGCTCTTCGAACACGTCGCGGTTGGTCGCCAGCGACAGACCTGCACCCGGCTCGTGGAAGCCTGCGGTGTAGTAGGTCTTGGTGATTTCCTGGAAACCGGCTTTTTCGTCCGCCCAGGGGCCGATCCACTCGGTGCCGTCAATCGCACCCGAGGACAGCGCCTGATACACCTCTGAGCCCGGAATGTTTTGAACGGATGCGCCCAGTTTGCCCAACGCCTGGCCACCCAGACCCGGCATACGGAACTTCAGACCTTGGAAGTCCTCGGGGCCGTTGATCTCTTTCGAGTACCAGCCACCCGCCTGCGCACCGGTGTTACCGGCCAGGAAGGATTTCAGACCGAAGATCGAGCCCAGCTCGTCATGCAGCTCCATACCGCCATCGTGATAGTACCAGTTCACCAGTTCCTGCGCGGTCATGCCGAACGGAACAGCGGTGAAGAAGGCATAGCCCGGGTGCTGACCCACAAAGTAGTAGTCTGCCGCGTGGTACATGTCGGCCTGACCCGAAGATACAGCGTCAAACACTTCAAACGCGCCAACCAGCTCGCCTGCGGCCTTGATGTCAACATTCAGGCTGCCATCGGACATCGCATTGATGTTGTCGGCGCAGCGCTGTGCACTGTCAAACACGCCGGCCAGACCACGACCCCACGAGGTTACCATCGTCAGGGTCCGCTGACCCTGCGCATAGGCTGGTGCCGCCAGTGCGGTTGCCGCAGCAGCCGAGCCGCCCAGAGCTGACTTCTTTAGAAATGAACGACGATCCATATGAGTGTTCCTCCCCTTACATAGTCGTAACCCGGAAACACTCCGGGCCTGTCACATTCAGTAGGCCGCAGCCTAATGCCGAAGATGTGAAAAGGAATACCTAGTACTGCGTAGAAACGCAGGTTTCTGACGGGTTTTTATAGGAAAACAACCAGCAAAAACGGCTCGAACCCCGGATTTTCGGTCGTTCTGGTCCTTAAGATGTCCATTCTTTTTGCATTTCTGCCGCCTGTTGCGTATCGATTCGACAATGCAGAGATTAAGAAATCTGGTTTCGCTGACCTATGCGCAGAAGCTGTCCCTTGTCGCCGCGATACCCTTGGTTGTGGCCGTGGCAGCCATTGCCGTGCTGGTAGCCTATGAAGCGCGTGCAACAGCCGAACGCGAAATCGAAGCGTTGGAACGCAGCCTGATCGAGGCCAAGAAAGAAGAGCTGCGCAACTACGTCACGCAAGCTCGCAACGGGTTTGCTTACATCTATGGTCGCGCGACACCTGATGACGAGGTGGCCAAGAACCTCGTGTCTCAGATCCTGTCGGCCATGATCTACGGTCAGGATGGGTTCTTCTTTGTCTATGACTATGATGGCAACAACCTTGTCAGCCCCCGGCAGACCGAATTCATCAACCGCAACTGGGAGGGCCTGACCGATAGCGATGGCACGCCCGTTGTGAATGAGTTTATCCGCCTCGCCCGTCAAGGCGCAGGGTGGCACAGTTTCATGTGGCAAAAACCGTCTACCGGAGAAGAGGCGCAGATGATCGCCTATGTGGTCGGGCTACAGGATTGGCGCTGGGTGGTCGGTACGGGCGTGTTCATCGACGACATCGTTGCCGCTGTTGCGAATGCACGCGCCGAGGTCGAAGCCCGCGTGCAGCGTACCTTTATGTATATCGGCGCCATTGTTGTGGCGGCTGTCCTGATCGTGTTTGCCTCGGGCATGTTGCTGAACATCCGCGAACGGCGGCTGGCTGACGCAAAGCTGAAAGAGCTGACGCAGCGTGTATTTGATGCACAGGAAGAAGAACGCGGACGGGTTGCGCGGGAACTGCATGATGGGATCAGCCAGATATTGGTTGGCGTCCGCTATGCGCTGGACACCGCTCGGCGGCGGGTATCTCGTGGAGATTTTTCAAATGCAGAAGATCCGTTGGACAAAGGGATCGAACATTTGGGCACCGCCATAACCGAAGTGCGCCGGATCAGTCGCGACCTACGCCCTGGAGTGCTGGATGATCTGGGTTTGGGCCCTGCCCTTAAATCGCTGACGGATGATTTTCGGGACCGCACCGGGATCGAGACCGAGTTCTCGACCGTTGTATTCCGTAATCGGCTGGATCAGGACAGCAAAATCGCGCTCTATCGCATTGCGCAAGAAGCGCTGACCAATATCGAACGTCATGCCGATGCGTCACATGTTACCATCGATCTGCGTGGCCATAAGAAAGGTGCAACGATGCGGATCACCGACAATGGGCGCGGGTTGCGAAACGAACCGGGCCGTGTGGCCACCGGGATCGGGCTGCGCAACATGCAGGAGCGCATCGAACAGCTTGACGGAGCGCTGCGTATTCTGTCATCACGCGGCCCGCATGGCGGCACGGTGATCGAAGCAAGCTTGCCGCTGAGCCACCTGCTCCCACCGCAGGAAGACGCAACACCAAAGCGAAAGGCCGGGACATGACCATCCGAGTCCTTATTGTCGACGATCACCCGATGGTGGCCGAGGGCATCCAGTCGATCCTTGAAAGCTATAGCGAGATCGAAGTGGTCGGTACGCTCAGCAGCGGTCAGTCTGCTGTGGATCAGGCCGCAAGCCTATCCCCCGACGTGATCTTGATGGATCTGAACATGCCGGGCCTGGGGGGCCTGAGCGCAACAGAAATGATCCTTGAACGCTTGCCTCAAACGCGCATCCTGATCCTGTCGATGCATGACAGCCCAGAATACATCTCAACCGCGCTCAGCCACGGGGCTAAAGGCTATCTTCTCAAGGATGTGCCGACAGACGAAATCAAACAGGCCATCGATGCGGTCATGGCGGACGAGCAATATCTGTGCACCGGAGCAAGCGGGTCGCTGAAACCCAAAGGCGACAGCACCCGAGAGGCCCTGACCGGCCGGGAACAGACGATCCTTCTGGAGCTGGCGCAGGGCAAATCCAATAAAGAAGTCGCCCTGGCCTTGGATATCTCGGTTCGCACGGTCGAAACTCACCGCAAGAACATCAAACGTAAACTGGGTATTTCCTCCACCGCTGGGCTCACCCGCTATGCGCTGGAACATGGGGTCTTGCAGGGCACTGGCGTGGGGTTCTGATCCAGACGCGGCGCGGCACGCGCCGCCCGGCCCAACCAGAGAAGACGCGCCAAAGGCGCGTTGCCGATGGGCGGGAGGCTTTAATTCCGAGGGCGAATATCTTCCCCGAAAAAGATCAAAGTCCCGTCCTCATCAAGAACGTGAAACTCGCGCTGTAGATAGGGCTGATCAAAAGGTGGCCGCACCCGTCCCTCGGGCAGGTCGCTCAAACCATCTTTCAGACCGTCATAGAGCGCATCGATACCTTTCACATCGATGTAAAAGGACTGGTTATCGCCCAAAGCTTTGCCATCGGTGCGCGGCGGGCATTCCAGCAACCGGACAGCAACTGGCCCCCGCGACAGAAAGGCATAGTTGTCCTGTTTAAATCCGCATTCAAACCCCAAACGTCGGCAATAGAAATCAATCTGCGCCTCCAGTGACGCGCAGAGAACAAACGGCGTAATCTGTAGCACTTCGGGCATCGGAACCTCCGGCCTGCATCGGGATCATGCTACACGTTCTGCTGGCTCAATCCAGCAATTGATCCTGCCGTGTACCTTCACGCTCATAATGATGCGGCAGAACACGACCGTATAGCTGCCGGGTCCGCTCGACCCCGCCGCACATGCCTTCGGTTTCCACAAAGGAAAAGATGCCGACATATCTTTGGCGGGTCCCAAAAACCGGTGCGACCCGGTGCAGGGAATACCGCCCCTTGAAGATTTGCAGATCGCCTGGCTGCAGTTCCAACCGGCGCACGCGCGACATGTCACCATCCAGAACGGCAGAGACTGCACCGAAATTCTCATCCTCCGAAGTCCGCAGGTTCGGCGCATATTCGAACGCACCCCCGTCTTCACCATTTTGAATGGCCAGAGTCACCGTGAAGTTGTTGGTGTCGAAATGCCAGGGAAAGCCCTGCCCCGCTTCCACGACATTGATGATCACATCTGCCAGCGGGTCGTCATAGCGAAAGAACCGATCTGCAGGCTCCTCCAGCGCAGTCCGGATGAAGGGCATGAACCCGTCAAACTCATATATCCGTCGCAGGGGTCCGGATTTAGGGAAATTGTCCGCCGGGACAAAGGCATTCGATCGTTCATAGAAGCGGCGGATGGGATGGCCGATTCCGAACCGCGGGTCATCTTTAGTGAAATAGGCGTTCGTTCGGTTGAAGGAGCGATGGGCCTGCGGCGACACCGCGTCGGCCTCTTTCACCAACAATTCGAGTCCGTCGGGATGCACAAAACCCGGCAATACCGCACAGCCATCTTCGCTCAGTTCGCGCTGAACATCATCGATCATCCGGTCATACGCCTGTGAACCTGGCCGGTCGATGGGATAGCGGCCCAAATCCACCAGATCATGCAGCATGACATACCTCCCTCGTAGTCCCGTCTCTGTCAGCGTGACTCAGTTAAACCGCCCAATCATGCCCATTTTGGACATTTGCTTGACGCATTCAGACCGGCGAATATCCATCCCATCCGGCGTCCAAGGCATCATTTTTCGCTAAAATTCCCAACTTGCGGCAATCTGCGCAATAAAATGTCGCAAAATACCATCTTGAAGATAGAAAATTGGTGCAATTGCCTGTTGACGCCCTTGCGTGCCGCTCATAATGTCCCTGCACGCAAAAAGGAGCCTCTGGCGATGAGAACGCTAGTCGTAATCGTGGGAAACAAGCGCATGGGCCGGTAACGGTAAACCATAATCGAACCCATGCGCCTCCGAAAACGTCGGGGGCTTTTTTTTGTCAAACGCAAGACACATGTCGCGAACGGAGCAAAGCAGATGACACGTGAGATGACCGGCGCAAAGATGGTGGTTCAGGCCCTCAAGGATCAGGGCGTGGACACGGTATTCGGATACCCCGGCGGCGCTGTGCTACCGATCTATGATGAGATCTTTCTGCAAAACGACATTCGCCACATTCTCGTACGCCACGAACAGGGAGCCGTGCACGCCGCCGAAGGCTATGCGCGGTCGACCGGCAAACCCGGCGTTGCGTTGGTGACATCCGGACCAGGCGCGACCAACGCGGTAACTGGCCTGACTGACGCGTTGCTGGATTCGATCCCGATCGTTGTTCTGACCGGCCAGGTTCCGACCTTCATGATTGGCTCGGACGCGTTTCAGGAGGCCGACACGGTTGGAATTACCCGCCCCTGCACGAAACACAACTGGTTGGTGAAAGACACGGATTCTTTGGCCGAGACCATGCACGAAGCCTTCCACGTCGCCACCTCGGGCCGCCCTGGCCCCGTATTGATCGACATTCCCAAGGACGTGCAGTTTGCCTCGGGCGAGTACGCTTCGCCCAAATCCTCAACCTCGCATTACCAACCCATCCTGAAAGGCGATCTGGAAGAGATCACCGAGTTGGTTGCGGCGATAGAGACCGCAAAAAAGCCGGTGTTCTATACGGGTGGTGGCGTCATCAACTCGGGTCCTGCAGCCAGCCAGCTGCTGCGCGAGTTGGTCGATGCGACTGGCTTTCCGATCACCTCGACCCTGATGGGTCTTGGTGCCTATCCGGCTTCGGGCAAAAACTGGCTGGGTATGCTTGGGATGCATGGTCTCTATGAGGCCAATATGGCAATGCATGATTGCGATCTGATGATCAATATCGGTGCGCGGTTCGATGACCGGATCACCGGACGGATCGACGCGTTCTCGCCCAATTCAAAAAAGGCGCATATCGATATCGACCCCTCCTCGATCAACAAGGTGATCCGTGTGGATATCCCGATTGTGGGCGATGTGGCCCATGTGCTTGAGGATATCCTGAAGATCTGGAAAGCGCGGGGCCGCAAGACGGATGCGGCGAATGTCAAACAATGGCAGGCACAGATTGCGGATTGGCGCAAGGTGAACTGTTTGGCCTTTACCGCCAGCGAAAAAACCATCAAGCCCCAACACGCGCTGCAACGGCTGGAAGAACTGACCAAGAAGCATGATCGCTACATCACCACCGAAGTGGGCCAGCACCAGATGTGGGCCGCCCAGTATTTGGGCTTTGAAGATCCCAACCGCTGGATGACATCCGGTGGTCTGGGCACGATGGGCTACGGTTTCCCTGCGTCGATTGGCGTTCAAATGGCGCATCCCGACGCGTTGGTGATCAACGTTGCCGGTGAGGCATCGTGGCTGATGAATATGCAGGAAATGGGCACCGCCGTTCAGTACCGCCTGCCGGTGAAGCAGTTCATCCTGAACAATGAACGCCTCGGCATGGTGCGCCAGTGGCAGGAGCTGCTGCATGGCGAGCGGTATTCGCATAGCTGGTCCGAAGCCCTGCCCGATTTCGTGAAACTCGCTGAGGCCTTCGGGGCCAAGGGTATCCTGTGTTCCGACCCCGCCGATCTGGATGACGCGATCATGGAGATGATCAACTATGACGGTCCGGTGATCTTTGACTGCCTGGTGGAAAAGCACGAGAACTGCTTCCCCATGATCCCGTCGGGCAAGGCGCATAACGAAATGTTGCTGGGCGAGGCCGAGACGCAAGGCGTGATCGATTCCAAAGGTTCGGTTCTGGTATGATGAATAAACTGATCTGTTTTAACTCCAACCGGTTCAATCCAACACCGGGCGAGTTGGATGAACAGTCAGATGACTACATCAATCCGGACGTTTTTGGCAAAGAACTCAGTGAGTTCCTAGTGCAGGGTCTCACCGAAGCCGGACATGAAATCACGTTCTCATGCGCCGAGGACTGGGGGTGGTATCACGAGGTGCAACATAACGAACCGTTCGCTCTGATCTTCGGATGCTCGAACTACGGCGACGGGCACATGGTGCAGCTCGCGCCCAAAACCGACTATGTAAGAAAAATGTTCAAAAAGTATCACGCGGCTCCCAAGGTTGAAGCGCTGCGGGAGACAATCTGGACGGTACTTCAGAACGCAGAAGGTATTTCCGGCCTTCACTACGAAAAGGAATAACCTGGCATGTCAGCCCTACATATCAAAAAAGGCTCTACCCGCCATTCGGCTTATAACCTACGGCCCACATTTTCGGACGTGCAGGAACGGCACACAATTGCGGTTCTGGTCGAGAACGAGCCCGGCGTTCTGGCCCGTGTGATCGGTCTGTTCTCGGGCCGTGGTTACAACATCGAAAGCCTTACGGTGGCTGAGGTGGATCACACCGGCCACCTAAGCCGCATCACCATCGTCACCACCGGTACCCCGCAGGTGATCGAACAAATCAAGACACAGCTGGGCCGGATCGTTCCGGTTCATGATGTACATGACCTCACGGTCGAAGGCCCTTCGGTCGAGCGCGAGCTGGCGATCATCAAGGTCGTTGGCGAAGGGGACAAGCGGGTCGAGGCACTGCGTCTGGCCGATATCTTCCGCGCCAATGTGGTCGACAGCACGCTGAATTCGTTCATTTTTGAGATCACAGGCGCACCCGACAAGATCGACGCCTTTGCCGATCTGATGCGCCCACTAGGACTGATTGAAATCGCCCGTACCGGTGTTGCCGCCCTGCTGCGAGGCGATTGATCTGTCTTAAGCCCCGACCCTGCCTCCGAAAACTTCGGGCGGGGTCGATTTGAATTCGGCCGATTTCCACAGATGCTGGCAATCGAGTGGCTTTATGTGCGTTATTTTTACCATAACGCTCCTTCTTCTGAGAAAAACCTCAAACAAATTGAGATAAAGCCTATTGCTTTTGGCTTACGTGACGTTAGCTTCGGGCCGCAACGCGATTTGGGGATGCGTTGTTTTGGTGATTTTTGTGATTTCTCAGTGCCTGCGGTTATCCGTAAGCCTGAACTTTTAATACATGAAGCAATAAAAGCGCCGGGGAAAAACATGGCCGATGACATTCGCAGCCCTGCTGAGCTTCGGGCTATGTTCGGCTCGAACCTAAGGCACCTTGCGCGCGACTACCCATCTGTCTCGGCCTTATGCCGAAACCTCGGCATCAATCGGACGCAGTTCAATCGCTACCTCGCAGGCGAAAGCTTCCCACGCCCAGATGTTTTGGATCGGATTTGTCGGTTTTTCGATGTTGATGCAAGGATTGTCCTAAGCCCCTTAGGTGAAATTCCTGCTGTCAAAGAACATCCTGCAAGTTCAATTCTGACACAGTTTCTGGGGTCCGGATCTGAAGTTCGAGGACCAAGGACATTTGCATCCGGTTTCTATGCGGTCGCCGAAAGCCAGCCCTCGGCACCACAAGTGACCTTGCTTTACGCCAAACGGCGACCTCAATGCACCTTGATACGGGGTTATACACCCCGAGCCTATATGCCCGGCACATCACCGCAAGCGCGCGAAATTCAAGGGATTGCAGCGACCACTGGCGATCATGTCTACATTCTGACCTCACAACGCGGTGGCCATAACAGTAAGATATACTTGCTGAATCAGGATGCCGAAATTTGGCGCGGAACGGTTATCAAACCCTCTGACCCGCATCAGCCACAGCCGGTTGTTCTGCGCCATCTCAAACAGAACGCTGAAACCGTGTTCCAAGCCGCGCGACACTCTGCAAAAACCGGTGGGCCATCGATCTAACCCTCGCGAAACGGCGCCTATGGTAGATTGATCAATCTGGTGCGTCTTCACTGCAAATTCCCCGGTACAAATGCCAGCTTGCATGGCCCAACAGAGGCAGCACGATCAACAGGCCCAAAAACCAGGGAAGCATCGCAACAAAGGTCAAAACCGCGATAAACAGCCCCCAAGCCAGCATCACGACTTTATTTTGTGAGACATATGTAAAGCTGGCGATCATGGCGGTGACAAAATCCAGTTCTCGATCCAGCAGCATCGGTATCGACAAAACCGAAATCATATAAAGCAGCGTTGCAAAAACCGCACCAACAGCCGTGCCGACAGCCAACATCATCACCCCGTTGGGGGTCAGAAAAACCTCCAACGAACTGGATATGTTCGTCATCGTCGAGAGCCCCATGAACAGGGCAAAGATCATGTGGCCCAAAAAGAACCAGAACAAAAACACCACAACGATGATGGCGCAGATCGAGGGCAATTGGCGGCGGCTTTGCTGCAGCACGACACCGAATACGGCAGGCATATCAAGAGGTTCCCCCTGTTCTAACCGACGAGAGACCTCGTATAGGCCGACAGCCGCAAACGGCCCGATTAGCGGAAAGCCGATCGCGGCCAGAACCAGCCAGAAACTTGTGCCGGTTTGCACGGTGATCCATGCCATGGCCCACCCGGCCAGAACATAAAACCCGGCAAAGATCAGACCAAAGATCGGCGCACGGCGCAGATCAGCCCAGGCCTGATGCAATGCCTGCCGTATCATTGCGCGGTTCACCGGGCGCAGGTTCGGAACACCAAAGGGTCTATCCATCTCAACTCCTCCTCGCCGTGAGGCGTTACTGCAAGGCGGGCCGCCTTTGGGGCCACTCTGTTGCCGCATGACAGGCCGCACCAATGGACAACAGGCGGGCATCCGACCCACGCGGCCCGAACAGTTGCAACCCCATCGGCAATCCTTGCCCCCCAAAACCGGCAGGAACCGCCAGGCAGGGCAGACCGATCAGGCTGACGGGCACGGTCACATGCATCCAGCGGTGATATGTATCCATGGCCCGCCCAGAGATTTCGGTGGGGTATGGCAGGTCGACATCAAATGGCCAGACCTGCGCCGCCGGCAGGATCAGGGCATCGTAGCGGTCAAAAACCTCGACTGCCTTACGGAACCAATCGGACCGTACCACGCTCGCCTGATGCACTTGCATCGCCGACAGCGCCAGCCCCCAGTCCAGTTCCCACTGTGCGCTGTCTTTTAGGGCATCTCGGTTCTGGGACAATGGCTCAAGACCCGAGGCAACAGACCAAGAGCGCAACGTGATCCAACTGTCCCACAAACGCTCCGCATCAAAAGGCGGCGGTATCCGCTCGATATGGGCCCCCAACTGCCCGAATACGCCCAAAGCCGTTTCGCAGAGGTCCAATATCCCCGCCTCCATCGGGAAGGCACCCCCCCAATCCGCCAGCCAGCCAATGCGCATCCCCGTCAAATCCAGGGGCTCAACCGGCGACACAGACCCATGGGGCGCGTTCAAGGGCAATCGCGAATCAAACCCCGCGATCACATCCAGCAACAGGCCAATATCCTCGGGGCTGCGCGCCATTGGTCCAAGGGTTGACAGTTGGTGCAGAAAGCTGTCCCCAACCGGGTCCGACGGCACCAGGCCCCAACTGGGCCGAAACCCGTAGACGTTGTTCCAGGCGGCCGGGTTGCGCAAGCTGCCCATCATGTCCGATCCATCGGCCAGCGTCACCATCCCGGTCGCCAAGGCCACCGCCGCCCCACCCGAAGACCCACCGCAGGTCCGTGCGGCATCGTAGGGATTGCGTGTCGCCCCATAGACCGGATTGAACGTATGCGACCCAAGGCCAAATTCCGGCGTGTTGGTCTTGCCAATCAGGATCGCCCCCGCCGCCCGCATCCGCGCCGCGATCAAATCATCCGTCTCGGGCACGAACCCGTCAAACAGCGGCGATCCTTGTGATGAGACGACACCCGCTACATTGACCAAATCCTTCACCGCCACGGGCACCCCATGAAGTGCCCCGCGTATTGGCCCGGCATCGATCGCACGCGCCTCGGCCAACAGCGCCTCTTCATCCCGTAACGCCACGATGGCGTTCACCGCGCCGTTGACCTGCCCGATCCGCTCCAGCGTCGCGCGCATCACGCCTTCCGCAGACACCCGCCGCTCCGATAAGTCCGCGATCAGCATCCGCGCAGAATATTTTGTGATGTCCATTTAGGCTCCAGCGGCAGGGGTCGTGAAAGTCACACCCAGCCTAGCTGCGCCACCAGATCATTAAAACCCACTGTTTCAATACATCTTTTCCGCCCCGGACACGCACACCGGATCCGCTTCATCTGGCCAAAAATATCCCGGGGGAGTCGCGGCCTGCCGCGGCGGGGCAGAGCCCCCTGCCGACTTACTCGCCTTGCGCTTCGGACCGGCTTTTACCCGCCACATTCAACGCCAGCGTCGCCGCCATGAACCCATCCAGATCCCCGTCCAACACCCCTTTGGTGTCCGAGGTCTCATGGTTTGTCCGCAGGTCTTTCACCATCTGATAGGGCTGCAACACGTAAGACCGGATCTGGTTGCCCCAGCCCGCATCACCTTTCGCCTCATGCGCGGCGTTGATGTCGGCGTTCCGGCGGTCCAGCTCTTGCTGATAAAGCCGCGATTTCAGTGCCTTCATCGCAATATCCCGGTTCTGGTGCTGCGATTTCTCGGACGAGGTCACAACAATCCCGGTTGGGATGTGCGTAATACGTACCGCCGAGTCGGTGGTGTTTACGTGCTGGCCACCTGCACCGGATGACCTGTAAGTATCGATCCGAATATCCGACGGGTTCACCTCGATCTCGATATTGTCGTCCACGACCGGGTAGACCCAGACCGAACTGAAAGACGTATGCCGTTTTGCCGCCGAATCGAACGGAGAAATTCGCACCAATCGGTGCACGCCGCTTTCCGATTTCAGCCAACCATAAGCATTATGACCGGTGATTTTATACGCCGCAGACTTAATCCCAGCCTCTTCACCGGCCGTCTCCGATTGCAACTCGACCGTATAGCCCTTTTTCTCTGCCCAGCGCACATACATGCGCGCCAGCATCGAGGCCCAGTCGCAGCTTTCCGTGCCACCTGCACCTGAATTGATCTCAAGAAAAGTGTCGTTGCCGTCAGCCTCGCCATCCAACAGCGCTTCAAGCTCTTTCTTGGCAGCCTTCGAGCCCAGCTTGGCGATGGCCTCTTCGGCGTCCTTAACAACCTCGTCATCCTCTTCCATCTCGCCCAGTTCGATCAGCTCAATATTGTCGCTAAGGTCAGTTTTGATGGATTCGTATGTCTCAATGGCGTCGACCAGCATCTGCCGCTCGCGCATCAGTTTCTGCGCGTTTTCAGGGCTGTCCCACAGGTTCGGATCCTCGACCCGCGCATTGAACTCCTCAAGCCGGTGAGGCGCGGTTTCATAGTCCATGCGCTGCGCCAGCAGCTCCAGCGACTTTTCTATCTCCGCCACGATATTTTGGGTTTCGGCGCGCATGGTGTTGTCCCAACTTGCTCAATCAGGCCTGCGTGATAGCAAGAGGTGGAGGCCACCACAAGACAGGCGCATCGGGAATGCAGAACCCACCACAAGAGATTCTGGATCAATGGCAGCTGACCTTGATTGCGCCGGTTGCTGAAACCGGCGCGGCCCGTGTTTGGAAGGTTCTGAATTCTGGCGGCACAGCAGCTGCGCTTAAGCTCTATCATCGCCCGGATCGCGGCAACGAAGCAGCGGGAAGCGAAATCCTGAGCTCTTGGCAAGACCGGGGGGCCGTCAGGATTCTCAAAGAAACCGGAACGGCGATCCTGATGGAATGGCTCGAAGGCCCCACGCTCGGGGATATCGCGCGGCGGGGAGAGTATGGTCAGGCCCTAGTCACTTTGGCAGAGACAGCTAAACGCCTGCACGCCAAGGCCACCCCGCAGATTTCTGGGCTGCGCCCGCTGACCCAGGTGTTCCGCCCCTTGCTTGAATGCCAGTTCGCCCCCTCCTGCCCGGCCGATCTGGTTCGGGATATGCAACAGGCCACCCAATTGGCACAAAGCCTGTTGAACAGTCAGACGAGAATTACCCCGCTGCACGGCGATCTGCACCCCGACAATGTCATCCTCAGCGGCGCGTGTCCGCGTGTCATCGACGCCAAAGGCTATCTGGGCGATCTTGCCTTTGAACTGGCCAACGCGATCCGGCATCCCAAGGGTATGCCGCAGCTCGTGCGCCAACCTGATCACATGAACAAATGCCTTTCGCTCTACGCAGATACCCTTGGCGTTGACCGACAGCGCCTGGCCCAATGGGCCGCCGCCAAATGCGCGTTGTCGATCTACTGGAGGGCAAGCGGCCCCCTTGCACAAGACAAAGAGGCCGATTTGTTGCGTATGCTACTTAACGCAGCAAATCAGTAAAGACCGCCCGTGCTCAAATCGCCTTGCGAGGCTTTCGGGCCGACGGTGACCGTTTCACCTGTTGAGGTTTGCACCTGTACACCTGCGCGCTGAACTTCTTCGAACAGCGGCAGGTCTGATCCGATGGCAAAACCACCATCATAGATCCGATCGATAAAGCCATCGACACCATCGCGGAAATACTCCGCCACGACATAATCACCTGTCGCCTCTGCGGGCAAGCGCGCGCCGCTGAACCGGTCGATCTTGATAAAATGACCACCGGGCGGCACGTCAAACGGGCCCCCGCCATACTTCTCAACCGCTTTTTCCATGAAGCTTTGGAACACCGGGCCGCACATGGTGCCGCCATAGGCCCCCCTGCCCATCGGGCGCGGACGGTCATAGCCGATGTAGCACCCCGCTACGATGTTCGAGGTAAAGCCGATGAACCAGGCGTCTTTCGAGTCGTTGGTCGTTCCGGTCTTACCCGCAGTCGGCACCGGAAGGTTCACAAAGCGCGAGGCCGTACCCCGGTCGACAACACCCTTCATCATCGAGGTTAGCTGATAGGCCGTAATCGCATCCATGACCTGCGAGCGGTTGGTCTCAATCGTGGGCGATTCATCCGGCTCCAGCCAGCTGGAATTGCAATCCAGACATTGCCGATCATCATGGCGATAGATCGTCTTGCCGAACCGATCCTGAATTCGGTCGACCAGCGTGGGCTCTACCCGTTCACCGCCATTTGCGAACATCGCGTAAGCCGCAACCATTTTGTAGAGCGTCGTCTCTTCGGACCCAAGTGAGCTGGCCAGGAAAGCGCCCATGCGGTCATACACACCGAACCGCTCGGCGTATCCGGCAACAACTGGCATCGTCACCTCTTGCGCCAAACGGATGGTCATCAGGTTTCGGGATTGTTCGATCCCGGTACGCAGCGGCGTCGGGCCGTAGAATTTGTTCGACGAGTTCTTGGGCCGCCACAAGCCCTGTGGCGTGTTCACTTCAATCGGCGCGTCCACAACGATGGTTGCCGGGCTATAGCCGCTGTCCAGCGCAGCCGCATAGACGAAAGGCTTGAATGAAGACCCCGGCTGGCGCTGCGCCTGCGTCGCGCGGTTGAACACAGTGTCCTGGTACGAGAACCCCCCCTGCATTGCCAAAACGCGGCCTGAGTTCACGTCCATCGCGACAAAGCCGCCCTGCACTTCGGGCACCTGACGGGCGGACCACTGCCCCTCTTCCCCGGCCATCACAAGGATCACATCGCCGCGTTTGAAATTGTCGAAGAAATTGCCCTGCATCCACTTGATGTCAGAACGCGGGATGATGCCGTCGGATGGACCATCCTCGATCCCGACGGTCAATTGCTGCTCGGCGACGTCCAGCACCACAGCCGGATACCATTGGGTCGGCAGCACCACATCGCGCGGGATTTCCATCAGAGACAGCGCATCGCGCCATTGCGCCTCATCCGCCAGCGCGTCTTCGGCAATCACCTCACCGGTTCCACGCCATTTGCCACGAGACAGGTCATATTTCTGCAATGCGGTACGCAGGGCCTTGGCGGCCTCGACCTGCATTTCCTCATCAACCGAGGCACGAACAGTGAAACCCCCGGTAAAGAATTCGCCCTCACCAAAATCCTCACTCAGCTGGCGGCGGATTTCATCGGTAAAATAATCGCGCGGTGGCAGCGCGGTGCGGAAGCTTTCGAAATCGCCGTTCTGCACCGACCGCAAAGGCATCTCGACTTCGGTCTCATAAGTCGCCTGATCGATATAGCCGTTCTGGTTCATCTCGCGCAGCACATAGTTGCGGCGTGCAAGCAGGCGTTCTTTTTGCCGAACCGGGTGATAGTCAGACGGCGCCTTGGGCATCGAGGCCAGTGTCGCGGCCTCATGCGGGGCCAGTTCCTGCAAGGTCTTGTTGAAATAGGTCTGGGCGGCAGCGGTTACACCATAAGAGTTCTGACCCAGGAAAATCTCGTTCATATAGAGTTCGAGGATTTGCTCCTTGTCCAAGGTATCCTCAAGCCGGGTGGCGAGGATGATCTCTTTGATCTTGCGCTCGGCCCGGCGGTCGCCGGACAACAGGAAGTTCTTCATCACCTGCTGCGTGATGGTCGAGGCCCCGCGCACGGTTTCCCCTTTGGTGCGCACCGCCTCAACCCCAGCCGCGATGATCCCGCGCGGGTCATAGCCCTGATGGCTGTAGAAATTCTTGTCTTCGGCAGAAATAAAGGCCTGCTTCACCAGATCGGGGATTTCCTCGGACGGGGTGAACAGGCGGCGCTCCTGCGCGAACTCGTCGATCAGCTGGCCTTCGCCTGAATAAATCCGGCTGATCGTTGGCGGTTTGTATTGGGCCAGTGATTCATGGCTGGGCAAGTCACGACCATACATCCAGAACACGGCACCAACCACCAGCGCCGCCATAAAAATACCCAAAGTCACGAGGCTGAAGATCGCCCCGAAAATCGAAAGAACAAACCGGATCACGTTACTGCCTTTTTCTCGCGCTGCCGCCTATATAGGGGCGCACCGCCCAAGGGTCAAAACCACAGGCACATTCTAGCCGTTTTGAGGCGTCAGGTCACTGTCCAATCAGGGACCGCCTGATCACATCCTGCTGGTTCCAGTCCTCAAGCCCCTGATAAATACCAAAGGCCATCTTGGCGCGCCAATCGGGGTTTTTGATATTTTCCAGGTCTCGGGGGCTGGACAGAAACCCCAATTCCACCAGAACCGAGGGTATATCTGCGGCCTTCAGCACCGAGAATGATGCGGTGCGCAATGGCTTGCGATTCATTGGCCCGCCCTGCTGCGCCATACCATTGACCAGGGCCTGCGCCAGCGCGTCTGTGCGGGGCTCGGTCTCTTGCCGGGCCAGATCCAGCAGGACGTCCGTGACCACATCATCCGCACCTTTCAGATCGACGCCCGCCAGCAAATCCGCGCGATCGTGGCGTTCGGCCAGCTTTGCACTGGCCACATCTGAGGCCTCATCCGACAGGGTGTAAACCGCCGCGCCATGAGCCTGCCCCTCGGACAGCGAATCCGCATGCAGCGAGATAAACACATCCGCGCCTGCCCGATGCGCCAGCGCGATGCGACGTTCCAGCGAAACGAACTGATCGTCTACACGGGTCATGACCACCTCATACCCGCCGGAACGCAACAGCATTTCCCGCAGTTCGCGCGCAAAGGTCAGCATCATGTTTTTCTCGGTGATCCCCCCAACCTCAGCCCCCGGATCGATACCGCCATGTCCGGGGTCCAGCATCACGCGCAAAGGGCCATCGGACTTGCGGGGGGTCGCCTGACCGGTCAGCGAAGGTTCAGGCAAATCCCAACCGGGATTCTTGGGCTCACCTGCCGAGGCGTTGAACACGTCGAAATCAACGCCTTTGAGGTTGAGCGTCAGCGTGGCCGTGCCAGCATTCGGATCGATCTGCATCTCGGCGGTGTCCACGGCCATCGGTGCACCAAGTTCCAGCACCAATCGAGACCAGCCAGGAACATAAGCGCCAAACCGAACGCCGCTGATCAGCTCGGATTGCAGGAAGTCTGAACTGTTCAGGCCACTCCAGTCGACCTCTTGGAAATCCATCACCATCCGGTATGGATCGCGCAGGGTGAAGATGCGGTACGGCACCCCCTGGCTAAGGCCAAGATCGACCTGCACACCGGTGCGACCGGTGTCGACAATGCGGCTTTGATCCGGCTGAATGCGTGCAAGGGCGCTGAAATCCTGCGCGACAGCAGCACAAGACAGCGCCCAGATCAGCGCGATGCAATAGAAAATCCTGCTCATGGCCTCAAGTTATCCCGAGATCGTTTGGTAGGCACCCTATACCAAGCCGCAGCTTTTGTGAACGGGTCAGCCCTGTCGCACCAACGCGCCGCGTTCGGACATGAATGCCTGTAGTCGCGCCAGTCCCTCTTGGATATCAGCAGTGGCGCGCGCGTAGGAAAATCGCAGGGTCGTGTGCCCGCGCGTGGGGTCGAAATCCAGCCCCGGCGTGACTGCAACGCCCGCCTTGTCCAGAATGTCAGCCGCAAAGGCGCGACTGTCATTGGTCAGATCCGAGACATCAGCATAGACGTAGAACGCCCCATCAGGTGGGGCGATATTGGTGAAACCGGCCTTGGGCAGCCCGTCCAGCATTAACGCTCGGTTCCGGCGATAGACGTCGAGATTGGCTTGCAATTCATCCGTGCACTCCATCGCGGCCAGCGCGGCCACCTGACTGGCATGAGGGGCGCAGATGAACATGTTCTGGGCAATGCGCTCGACCACGCGCACCTGATCCTCGGGCACCACCATCCAACCAACCCGCCAGCCGGTCATCGAGAAATACTTGGAAAATGAGTTGATCACATAGCACTCATCCGTCAGTTCCAATGCGGTGACGGCTTTGGCCTCATATTCCAGCCCATGGTAGATTTCATCGCTGATGAAGGATGCGCCCTGCTCGTACGCCGCATCGATCAGAGCGCCCATGGCTGCGCGATTCAGCATGGTGCCGGTCGGATTGGCGGGTGACGCCACCATCAGACCCTGCAGGTCCAGCCCTGCGAAATCGGATGGCACAGGCTGCAATCGGTTCTCGGGCGCGGTTGGCAGATCGACCGGCACCAATCCCAGCGCTTTCAGAATTTGTCGATAAGACGGATAGCCCGGCGCGCCGATGCCGACGCGGTCGCCGCTGTCGAACAGCGCTGTAAAGGCCAGAAGAAACCCGCCCGACGACCCCGGAGTGATCACCACCCGTTCGGAGCTCAGATCGACATTGTACCAATCGCCATACATCTGCGCGATGCGCTGGCGCAGCGCGGGCAGGCCCAAAGCCACCGTATAGCCCAACGGGCCCTGCTGCATCGCGTGGGCCAAAGCCTCGGTCGCGCCTTTCGGAGCACCGGTTCCGGGCTGGCCGACTTCCATATGAATGATATGGCGTCCGGCCTCTTCTGCTTTGCGCGCGGCCTCCATCACGTCCATCACAATAAACGGATCGACCCCGGATCGGGTTGAGTTTCTCATGCCCATCTCCCATGTTGCAGCCATGGCTTTTGAACGTGTATCCCGGCTGGCGTCAATCCCGGCCCTGATACTGGCGGCTGTCCTGTGGCTGACGGCGGCGGTGCAGAGCCATGCGCAAAGCCTGATCCGCGACCCCGATATCGAATACGGCCTGCGAGAACTGGCCTTTCCCGTGCTCCGCGCAGCCGGGCTGAACACCAACCGGGTTCGAATCCTAGTGGTCAATGACAGCACGTTTAACGCCTTTGTGATCGACTATAACGCGATCTACTTGAACTATGGCCTGATCCTGGGCGTCGACAGCCCCGAAATGCTGCAGGCGGTGATCGCACACGAAGCCGCGCATATCGCCAACGGGCATCTGGCGCGGCGTTCAGAGAATCTGCGTGCGGCGAACCGCAATGCAGGCCTTGGCACCGCATTGGCGCTGATCGCAGCTGCGGCGGGCGGCGGAGAGGCCGCCGCCGGGATTGCCGCGGGTGTGCAGAGCTCTGCGCTGCGTAGCTTTCTGGGGCATACACGGGCTGAAGAGGCCTCGGCCGATCGCAGCGCGGCCAGCTACTTGCGATGGGCCGGTATCTCCCCCAGCGGGATGGTCACGCTTCACCGCAAATTCGCTGGGCAAGAACTGCTGAGCACGGCAAATCAGGACCCGTATATGCGGTCGCATCCCACCAGCCGCGAACGCCTGCGCGCCGCCGAAGCGTTTCTGGAAGAGTTCGGCGACAAGGCCCAGCCCAACGCAAATGCCGACTACTGGTTTGCGCGTGTCAAAGGCAAGCTCTCGGCCTTTTTGCGCACCCCGTCCTGGACCCTGCGCCGCGCCAAGGAAGAGACCGATCGCGACATCCGCATGATGCGAGAAGCCTCGGCCCACCATCAGAACCGCAATCTGGCCAGTGCGCGCGCCGCGATTGACGAGGCGCTGGCCATTCGCCCGGACGATCCGTTCTACTATGAGCTCAAGGGGCAAATCCTGTTGGAAAACAGACAACTGGCTGAGGCGGTTCAAGCCTATGGTCAGGCAGTTGAAATGGCACCGAATGACTCGTTGATCCTGGCAGGCTATGGGCGTGCCCTTTTGGCGCAAGGCAAGACCAAGGACGCCCTGCACGTGCTTGAAAAGGCACGCGCTCGCGATTTTCGCGATGCCCGCCTGATGCGGGATTTGGGACTGGCCTACGCACAGGTCGGCAACAATGGGATGGCCTCGGCCGTCACCGCTGAGAGATATGCCCTGCAAGGCCGGCTGGCGGATGCAGGGATCCACGCAAGGCGCGCCGTCGGGCAATTACCCGAGGGGTCTCCGGGTTGGCAAAGGGCACAGGATGTGTTGATTGCGTCGGAACGCGCAAAGAAGAACTCGAAAAGGAAACGGAAATGATCCTCAGACATGCAGCCCCCGCCCTACTGGGGCTTTCCCTGATCGCAGGCCCGGCACAAGCGCTGGATCTGAACGCCATGAGCGATGCGGAACGCGCCGAATTTGGTGCGCAGGTGCGCGAATTCCTTCTGGAAAACCCCGAGGTTATTCTGGAAGCGATCAATATTCTGGAACAGCGCAACGCCGCAGCCGAAGCCGCCGCAGACAAGGATCTGGTGGCCGCAAACGTGGATGAGCTGTTCAATGACGGCTACAGCTGGATCGGCGGCAACCCGGATGGCGACATCACCCTTGTCGAATTCATGGACTATCGCTGTGGCTATTGCCGCCGCGCGGTTCCTGAGGTCGCGCAGTTGCTGGAAGCCGACGGAAACATCCGTTTGGTGATCAAGGAATTCCCGATCCTTGGCGATGCCTCGGTTCTGTCTTCGCGCTTTGCCGTGGCCGCCAAGCATGTGGCCGGGGACGATGCGTATAAGCAGGTGCATGACGCCCTGCTGGAATTCACAGGAGAGCCCAGCGAAGTCACCCTGCGCCGCATCTCCTACGGTCTGGGCCTGGACAGCGACGCCATCATCGCCGCTATGGACAGCGATCAGGTCACCGATGAGATCACCCGCACCCGCGCGTTGGCGCAACGGATGCAGATCTCGGGTACGCCGTCCTTTGTTCTGGGCACCGAAATGCTGCGCGGCTTCCTGCCTGCGGATCAGATGCAGCAGATTGCAGATGGTGTTCGGGCTGATCGGGGGTGAATAGGCCCAGATGCGCAGACGTGAATTCGTCCTTGGTATCGGAGCGGTAGGCGCCTTGTCTCAGGCACGTTACGCATCCGCGGGCCCTTCTGCTGGCTACTTCGTACCGGCAGAAGAGGAACCTCACCAGCTTACGTTCATGCAATGGCCGGTAAACCGTGCTGTTTATCGCGACACGGAATGGCTGAAGATGGTTCAGCAGACCATTGCGGATATCGCAAACGCCATATCGGCTTTTGAACCCGTGGTCATGCTTGCGGCGCGGGAACACCATGGTCAGGCGCGCCGCTCTCTCTCGGACAATGTCCAGCTTTGGGATGTTCCAACAGATGATCTTTGGTGTCGGGACAGCGGTCCGATCTTTGTGACAAATACCTCGGGCGATCTGGCCATCAGCCACATTCAATTCAACGGCTGGGGTGGCAAGCAGGTTCATAAGAACGATGCGCAAATCGCCCGTCGCATCGCCGAGCGGCTGGACATCCCGATCATACCGACCGGGCTAAACGGCGAAGCCGGAGGCGTGGAACAGGACGGCCACGGCCTGCTCATGGCCCATGAGAGTTCGTGGGTAAATGAAAACCGCAATCCCGGGCTATCGCGCGCAGAGGTCGAGGCTTTGCTTTTAAAGGGTTACGGCGCAGAACGGATGATCTGGTCCGAGGGCGTTTTGGGCGAGGACATAACAGATTACCACATCGACAGTCTGGCACGGTTCACGGGGCCCGGGCGGGTGCTGATCAATTTGCCGGATGACCCTGATCCGAACGACCCGTTCCATACCGCCGCCTTGGACACTCATGACAGGCTGATCGCCGAAGGCTTGCGTGTCGAAGTCATTCCGGAGCCATATGAGCGCCGCGTGCGCGACCCGGAATTTGTCGCCTCCTACGCCAACTACTATGTTTGCAACGGCGCGGTGATCATGGCCCAGTTTGGCGATGCGGAAACCGACGACATCGCTCGAAACGCGCTCAAGCGCCACTACGCCGGGCGTGAGATTGTTACCCTGGACGTCGATCCCCTGGGCGAATTGGGTGGCGGCATTCACTGCGCGACGCAACAAATGCCCAGTTCATAAGGATGATCCGGCAAAACCGGGTTGATGAAGCTCAAACAGTTTTGTGGTGCTTTACTTGGTCACCCGACCGCAATGTGCAGGGAATCTACATGTTAATTCCGTGATTTTGCCACTATTGCGCGCGACGACGCTGATAAGCGTATCATCAGATTTACTGAGTTTTTGAACGAGTTGAGATGATTTATGCCCAGTATTGACATAATAGGCGTTACCGGAACGGCTTGGGGAACCTTTACATCTCTGGGTGTCGTCGGGACGATCACGTTTTCGGACGATGACTCATTTGGCATAGGCGACAACAACCCTGATACGGAAACAGCCAACCTGCCCGTCATTACCGCCGTAACCGGGTCTTTGCCCGCAAGTTGGGTTGGGCAAACTCTTGCCTTTGGCTGGCAACAGCAAATCGATGGAACCGGCGGCCCGGATGCATTGGGAATGGTGATCGGCGGCGGCGGAAACTTCATCTCGACCCACCTCGTTCAGTATCCGGGTGGTACTCCAATCGTCACGGGGACAACTTATACGGCTTCGGGAATTGTAAACGTTCCGTCCGAAATCGTTGTGTGTTTTGTCGCTGGAACCCGGATACGAACCGTCAATGGTGAGGTTTCGGTGGAAGACCTAGCTGTTGGCGATCTTGTCCATACCAAAGACAACGGCGCACAACCCATTCGCTGGATTGGCGCAGCAAAGCGCTTCGCGCATGGCGACTTGGCCCCTGTCGTCTTCAAGAAAGGCGCAATTGGCAACAGCGATGTTCTGAAACTGTCGCCGCAGCACCGGATTCTCATTACAGGTTGGAGGGCCCAGTTGTTGTTTGGAGAGGGTGAGGTTCTGGTGCCTGCCAAAGCTCTGGTCAACGACAGCTCGATCCGTTTCGAACCAGGTGGGTATGTCGACTACTATCACATCCTCTTCGACACTCATGAGATCATCTATTCCAACGGAGTGGAGACAGAAAGCCTGTTTCCTGCGGATCAAAGCCTTGAGGCAACAGGTCAAAGTGCCCGCGATGAAATTCTGGACCTCTTTCCCGAATTGGCAGATCGCGAACCGGTTTCCTTCGCCAACACGGCCCGGAAATCCATCTGTGTCAGAGAAGGTCGCCTGCTTACTCCGCCAGCCCGGTAGTTGCGCCAGTACCTAAAGCTACTCCGCCGCTTCTGCTGCTGCGTCCAGTTCTGCGGCTTTCTTCTCTACTTCTTCGACGATATGCTCGATCATCTGGTCGTTTGACATCTTGTGGCTGGCTTTGCCCGCCAGATACACCATGCCGGACCCGGCCCCACCGCCGGTAAAGCCCACATCGGTCATCAACGCCTCGCCTGGGCCGTTGACCACGCAACCGATGATCGACAGGGACATCGGTGTCTTGATATGTTCCAGCCGTTGCTCCAGAGCCTCAACCGTCTTGATCACGTCAAACCCCTGACGCGCGCAGGAAGGGCATGAGATAATGTTCACGCCCCTATGGCGCAGGCCCAGAGATTTCAGAATCTCATAGCCCACCTTAACCTCTTCCACCGGATCGGCAGACAAGCTGACGCGGATTGTGTCGCCGATACCCATCCACAGCAGGTTGCCCAGACCGATGGCCGATTTGATGGTGCCACTGACCAGCCCGCCGGCCTCGGTAATGCCCAGATGGATCGGCGCGTCTGTGGCCTCGGCAATGCCCTGATAGGCGGCAGCCGACAGGAACACGTCGCTGGCCTTCACGCTGATCTTGAAATTATGAAAGTCATTGTCTTTCAGAATGCGGATATGCTCCAACCCGCTTTCAACCATCGCCTCGGGGCAGGGTTCGGCATATTTCTCAAGCAGGTGCTTTTCCAAACTGCCCGCATTCACGCCGATCCGGATGGAACAGTCGTGGTCGCGTGCGGCCTGGATGACCTCTTTCACGCGCTGTTCATTGCCAATATTGCCCGGATTGATCCGCAGGCAGGCAGCACCTGACTCGGCGGCTTCGATGCCACGACGGTAGTGAAAGTGGATATCAGCCACGATCGGCACAGGACTTTCGCGCACGATCTCTTTCAGAGCTTTTGATGATGCCTCATCCGGCACCGAAACGCGCACAATATCGGCCCCTGCCTCAGCCGCCGCCTGCACCTGCGCCACCGTCGCCGCCACATCCGTGGTCAACGTGTTGGTCATGGTTTGAACTGCAATCGGGGCATCGCCACCGACCGGCACGTTCCCCACCATGATCTGACGAGACTTACGACGATAGATGTTCCGCCAGGGGCGTACATGATTGAGGGACATAGGGACCGGTCCGCATCTGCCTGAGTTGCGTCTTTAGATAGTCCGCCAATCGGGGTACCGCAATGGCTAGATCACTCAGAGGGCTGTTCTGCCACGTCTGTCTGCAGCTCAGCGACCAACTGCTTAAGTGCGCTGTTCTGCTCGGCCTCAAGATCGGCCACGGCATAAACCTCGGACACGGCATCCTTGGACAGAACGACACCCTTGGCGACGGTGCCGGGGGCACCCGCAGGGCCAAAATGCTGGCCGTCCATCGAGAAATAGACCGAACCAGACGCCCCTGCCCGCAGCTGAGGTGGTTCTTCGGTCAATGGAACCTCGAACACGTTGCCTTGTTCGACGGTGCCAAGCGTGCCTTCAAATATCACGCTGCCATCGGCGGCCGTAACGCGCATCCAAGCTGGATCCACGGCCACGATTTTCAGAGTTGTGTCGATCTGTTCAACAACCTGCGGCAAGCTTGGGCGTTCGACGGTATGAATGTCTGCCACGACAACTTCGGGCAATTCCGGTGGACGGAAGGCTCCTACATCACGCGGGTCGAGCGTTGAGATAGGCGCATCGCGCGCGACCAGAACAGGGACATCCAGCGCTTGCGGGCGATACAGACGGTCCAGCGCTTCGGTGTTGGCCGCCGCTATTTCGACTTCGGCTGTATTGGTCCGGGCCGCATCCAAAGGATCCAGATCTGACAGAACGACCGGTGCCTGTTCAACTGGGCTGACCTGAACCTGTTGAATCTTGTTCAAAACAGACCAGCCGCCATAGCCGATGCCGGCAATCACTGCCAACAGCACCAAAGACGAGCCAATCGCGCGTGGCTCAATCTGGCTGACCAGAGATTCCTTGCCCGGAATGTAAGGCGTGTTCGGCGAAATGAACGGGTCACGACCCATCGGTCCGCGTGCCAGAACATCGCCAGAAGGTTTGCGCACAACCGAGGCCTCGGCCGACATCCCATGCGCGACCTCAAAACCACTTTCCGCGCAGAAGCTGGCAAAGGTCTCATCCGGGTTCATGCCCAGATACCTAGCGTAGGAACGAACATACCCGGCGATGAAGCCGGGTGTATCAAACGCATCAGGATCGGCGTTTTCGATGGCGGCGATGTAGTTGGCCTTAATCCGCAGCTCTCGCTGCACATCCAGAAGCGACTTACCCATGGTGGCGCGCTCACCGCGCATCTGGTCGCCCAGACGCACTTCGTAGTCGTCAAAACCCTTAGGTCTGAACTCCACGCCTTCTTCAGATTCGCGCTGTGATCTGCGCCCAATCATGCCTGCCGCCCCATTCTGCCTGTCACGCGTTTTGCGCTAACGCCGAATCGTCCCCCATAGACGATTCGTCCGCTTCTTTTGTTAGCGTAAGCTTAACACGTGGCAAATAAGTTGCACACTTTAGCGTAAGGTTATCCGGCAAGTTCGGCGCGATTTAGCGCACAATGTGACCAAAGTTCGTCCATCGCCTGAACCAAGCGGTTCATTTCGCCCGGTCCATGCACCGGAGACGGCGTAAACCGCAACCGCTCAGTTCCGCGCGGAACGGTCGGGAAATTGATCGGTTGCACATAAATGCCATAGTCATCCAGCAACCGGTCGCTCAGAATTTTCGTATGGACCGGATTGCCCACGATGACGGGCACAATATGGCTGCCATGATCAATCAACGGCAGCCCCATCCCCTTCAGACGCAGTTTGAGGATCTTGGCCTGGGTCTGATGCTGCTCGCGCAGCTCGGGCGCCGTTTTCAGATAGGCCACCGAGGCAGCGGCCCCCGCTGCAACGGCAGGCGGCAGAGACGTGGTAAAGATGAAGCCCGGCGCGTAAGAGCGTACCGCGTCACACATCTTTTCGCTGGCGGCGATATAGCCACCCATCACGCCATAGGCCTTGGCCAGCGTGCCGTTGATGATGTCGATGCGATGGGCCAGACGATCCCGCTCGGTCACGCCACCGCCACGTGGGCCATACATGCCAACCGCATGCACCTCATCAATGTAAGTGAGCGCGCCGAATTCATCGGCCAGATCGCAAATCTGTTCGATGGGTCCAAAATCCCCATCCATGGAATAGACCGATTCAAACGCGATCAGTTTGGGTGCTTTGGGGTCGTCGGCTTCCAGTAACTCACGCAAATGTTCCACATCATTGTGGCGGAAGATGCGCTTAGACCCGCCGTTGCGGCGTACGCCTTCGATCATCGAGGCATGGTTCAGCGCGTCAGAATAGATAATGAGGCCCGGGAATAGCTTTGGCAAAGTGCTGAGCGTTGCGTCATTCGCGATATAGGCACTGGTGAACAGCAGAGCCGCTTCTTTGCCATGCAAATAGGCAAGCTCGGCCTCAAGCCGCTTGTGATAAACGGTGGTGCCCGAGATATTGCGGGTGCCACCTGAACCTGCGCCAGAAGCATCGACGGCTTCGTGCATCGCATCCAGAACCACCGCATTCTGCCCCATGCCGAGATAGTCATTGCCACACCAAACAGTGATATCCTGCGTCGACCCATCCGGACGCGTCCGCACCGCATGGGGGAAATGCCCCTTGCGGCGTTCGATGTCGATGAAAGTCCGGTAACGTCCTTCGTCATGCAGCCTGGCAATCGCAGTATCGAGCTGAGCAGTATAGTCCAAAGGACCCTCCTTGGTCGCCCGGTGAACGGTCAGAAAACCGGGCATATTCTTTCCAGCGTCACAGCTTACACTGTTTGGGACGCGTTTGCATTCACCTGTTATTCGGCCTATCGCCAACGGGTAAACCCAACTTTGATTTGCATCAAATACAGCCTTGTTCTCGCCCCGACAAGTAAAGTTGCGGATATCTGGCGCGAGGAAACGACGCAGGCGAAAGTCGATGTTTCAAATAAGCTCCAATACAATACTCAGTTTACTAACTCCGCCGACTGGACCTTGGCGATAACGCTGATAGGTTTCGGCCAACACAGTCTACCACAAAGGAATCCTTCATGTCTTTAGACCCTGTGCTCAGTCGGATTGACGATGACCTGCAAAGCGCGATCGACCGTTTGATGGAGCTGCTGCGCATCCCGTCGATCTCAACCGATCCTGCCTACAAGGAACAAGTTGATCAGGCTGCCGATTGGTTGGTCGGGGATTTGCAAAGCATTGGTATTCAGGCCGAAAAACGCGAAACACCAGGCCATCCGATGGTTGTGGGCCATGTGGGCGAAGGCCAAGACGGGCCTCATGTTTTGTTCTATGGCCACTACGATGTGCAGCCTGTCGATCCGCTGAGCTTGTGGAATCGTGATCCGTTTGATCCGGCCCTCGAAGATACAGAGCATGGGCAGGTCATCCGCGGGCGCGGGTCCTCGGACGACAAGGGCCAGTTGATGACCTTTGTCGAGGCCTGCCGCGCCTGGAAAGCGGTTCACGGCACCCTGCCCTGCCGCATCACATTTTTCTTCGAGGGTGAAGAAGAATCCGGTTCACCCTCTCTGGTGCCGTTTCTGGAGGCCAACAAGGACGAATTGCAGGCCGATCTGGCGCTGGTCTGCGATACGTCGATGGTATCGCGGGGGGTACCGTCGATTGCTTCGCAGTTGCGCGGTATGCTCAAGGATGAGTTCACCATCGTCGGGCCGCGCATCGACTTGCATTCGGGCCACTATGGCGGCCCCGGCCTGAACCCCCTGCGTGAGCTTTCGAAAATTGTGGATTCATTCTACGACGATGAAACCGGCCGCGTTGCCGTGGAAGGCTTCTACGAAGGCGTCCACGAAGTGCCTGCCGAGCAGTTGCGCCAATGGCAGAATTGCGGGTTTGACGAAGCCGAGTACCTGAATTCGGTCGGCTACAGCCAACCGCATGGGGAAAAGGGCTATTCCACGCTTGAACAGCAATGGGCCCGGCCAACGCTCGAGGTGAACGGGCTGTGGGGTGGCTACAACGGTGCAGGGTCGAAAACGGTTATCCCATCCGAGGCGCATTGCAAGATAACCTGTCGCCTTGTGGGTGACATGGACCCGGACGCGCTGCGTGACAAAATCCGCAAACATGTAGAAGATCGCCTGTCACCAGATGCCAAAGTAGTATGGGACAACGACCTGGAAGGATCGCCAGCCTCGGTCATGAATCTGAACCGGCCTGAATTCGAAGCCGCACGCGGTGCGCTATCTGACGAATGGGGCCGCGAGGCGGTCTTTACCGGGATGGGCGGCTCTATCCCTGTCGTTGGGTATTTCAACACAGTGCTCGGGCTGGATTCCATGCTGGTCGGCTATGCCAATGACGATGACGCCATCCATTCGCCCAACGAAAAATATGACGTCAAAAGCTTCCACAAGGGCATCCGTTCCTGGGCCCGCATTCTGGACGCTTTGAATAAGTAGAAGTATTTTGCGAGGCTCTGCCTCGCGCTCCGAGGTATTTGGGAACAGAAGAAGTTCGGATGCCCTGCTTCTTCTGTTTGAAAATACCTCGGGGGAGTCGTGGCTTGCCGCGACGGGGGCAGAGCCCCCTACCCTTACATGTGGATTACGCGCCCATAGGCATCCAGAACGGCTTCGTGCATCATCTCTGACAGGGTCGGATGCGGGAAGACGGTGTTCATCAGATCTTCTTCGGTAGTCTCCAACTGGCGGCCAACCACATAGCCCTGAATCAGTTCTGTGACTTCCGCGCCGATCATATGGGCGCCCAGCAGCTCTCCGGTCTTGGCGTCAAAGACAGTTTTGATCAGACCTTCAGGCTCACCCAGTGCGATGGCCTTGCCATTGCCGATGAAGGGGAAGCGACCGACCTTGATGTCATAGCCAAGTTCCTTTGCCTTGGCTTCGCTGTACCCGACCGAGGCGACCTGCGGTTGGCAATAGGTGCAGCCTGCGATGCTTTCGGGCTTGACCGGGTGCGCGTGTTTCCCGGCGATCAGGTCCGCGACCATAACGCCTTCGTGGCTAGCCTTATGCGCCAGCCAGGGAGCGCCTGCGATATCACCAATGGCATAGAGCCCATCGACGCCGGTACGGCAATATTCATCCGTGACCACGTGGGTCCGGTCTATTTTGACGCCAAGCGCTTCCAGCCCCAGGTTTTCGACATTGCCGACGATGCCGACAGCGGAGATCACAGTGTCGAAATTGTGTTTTTCGATTTTGCCCTTCACCTCGATATGTGCGGCAACCTTGCCTTTGGCGCGATCCAGTTGTTTGACCATCGCCTTTTCCATGATGGTCATGCCTTGTTTGGTAAAGGCCTTCTTGGCAAACGCACTGATCTCGGCGTCTTCGACGGGCAGTACGCGGTCCATGACTTCGACAACGGTCGTATCCGCGCCCAGCGTGTTATAGAAACTGGCGAATTCGATCCCGATTGCGCCCGAGCCGATGACGAGCAGCTTCTTCGGCATCCGCGGCGGTTGCAGCGCGTGTTTATATGTCCAAACCAGATCGCCGTCAGCTTCCAGCCCCGGCAATTCACGCGCGCGGGCGCCGGTGGCCAGAACGATGTTCTTGGCGGTCAGTTCTTCGGTGCCTTTGTCTGTTTTGACCGTAACCTTGCCTTTGGCCGGTATCGTCGCCTCGCCCATCACCACGGTCACTTTGTTCTTCTTCAGCAGGTGTCCGATGCCACCCGAAAGCTGCCCTGCTACACCGCGTGAGCGTTTGACGACCGCATCCAGATCATATCCGACCTTATCCGCCTTCAGGCCGAAATCCTTGGCGCGCTCCATCAGGTGGAACACCTCGGAAGAGCGCAGCAGTGCCTTGGTCGGGATACAGCCCCAATTCAGGCAGATCCCGCCCAGATGCTCTCGTTCAACCACACAGGTATTTAACCCCAATTGCGCGGCGCGGATAGCAGCGACATAGCCCCCCGGACCAGCCCCGATAACGATCAGATCAAAAGATTGTGCAGCCATGTGTCCCTCTCGGCGCAGGTCGAACGAAATTTAGTTTACCATTAAACTACTTCTCAAAGCGCATCAACACGGCACATCCGCGACAAAAGCGACGCGAGGAACCAGCAGCGAAAAGGCGCTGTTTTCAACCTATACCCAGGACTTCCCAAAGGCTAGAACAGAAGAACCTTAGGCAATTTCATAGTCTCAACCCCAGTTTATTCGAAAGGCTTCCCATGGCCAAAACATTGAAAGATCTTTTGCTCGCGCTGCTCAATGCCACCCTGATCCTGGTGGCCCTTTGCCTATTTCTTGGCTGGAAACTAGCGTCGAGTGTGGAGGGTATCTCGGCTAATTTTTCGGATATCATTCAAGTCGTTGCCCCCTTGCGCGACGAAGCCCAGGGCATTCGCGGAGAGCTAACTGCCCTGCGCAGCGAACTGGCAGCTCTGCCAACGGATGGCAGCGCTTTGGATACGGCCACCACGCAGCGTATTTCCATGACGCTGAATCGTTTGGACGCGATTGAAGACAGTTTGAAATCTGCTCAGACCCAGTTCTCCGACCTGGCCGAAGAACCTGATGTGTTGGTGGAGACGGCCATCACCACCGCAGGCGATGTGATCACCGAGAAGGTTCTGGCCATTCGCGGATGCGTGCCCGAGGTTTAACCCCCAGCCTGTAATTCCCGCACTGTCGAGCCATAGCCGCCCATGCTGACATAGGCCATTTCATGTTCGGTGGAATGGCGTGACAAAGCCTCATTCCGATAGGGGAACCGGCCGAATTTGCGGATCACCTCACGATGGGCGCGTGCATGCAACAGATTGCTGGGCTCGCTGCTGAGGTTTTGGCAAATCAAACGGACACAGCGTTCCTGGTCGCACAGGTTTTCTGAATGCATCATCGGCAAATAGAAGAACTGCCGCGCCGGTTCATCGATCTTCAGGTCCCAGCCTTTGTCGACCGCACATTTGGCTGCGGCCAGCGCAGCCCGATCGGTTGAGAACGCCCGCGCACTGCCCCGAAACATGTTGCGCGGAAACTGATCGGTCAGAATGATGTATGCCAAGGCACCGCTGGGATAAGTCAACCAAAGCGAAAACTTGCCTTCGGTCGATGCTTCCCAGGTTTTAAGAAAACGATCACGGATTTTTGCGTCCAAGGCATCATCCTGCAGATACCAACCGTCTGGACCAACTTCATCCAACCAAAAACTCAGTACGTCTTCAGGCCCTACCATTGCCCTAAACTCCGTCTTGTGCCCTCCCCAGGGACGTAACGTCATTTATGGCCATTTTACAGATTTGTGACAGTAACATATTGCAACATTTGCGACATATTTTCGTGTCTTAAGCTGTTTCCTGCGCATCCTGCTCGGCCTCGGCGGCTTCAATGGCCACTTCCTGCGCCACCTCAAACGCCACAGGCGAGGCTGTGGGGTAAAGCGGCGACATCGTACCGGTCTCGTCAACAGGAACCGTCGGACGCTGTGTGGTCCGATAAAGCGCATAAATCGCGGTCATGAACAGCAATGCGGCGAGGAACAGGAAAAAGCCCTGCGGGCCAAAGACCTCATCGCCCATTAACCAACCCGTGATCAGCGGACCCGCAATGGCACCCAGGCCGTTGATGAACACCAATCCGCCTGAAGCTGCCGCCATATCCTCGTGATCAAGAAAGTCGTTCGCATGCGCAATCAGCAATGAATAAAGCGGGTTCGACAGACCTCCGATGACAAACGCCGACCCAAGCAGAACAGGATAGGTCACGCCATAGATCATCCCGACCACGGCACCAACGCCACCTGCGACCGAGACCAGCGTGATCAGCAGGCGGCGGTCCATTCGGTCCGAGAACCAACCCAGCGGATATTGAAAGACAACCGCGCCGATATAAAACGCGGCCACAAAGGTCGAGATCTCGAACAGCGACAACCCGGCCCGCGCGCCGTAAACCGCCGACATACCAAACTGCGCCGAGAACACGCCGCCCAGAAAGAACATACCAACGCAGGCCAAGGGCGACTTTCCAAGCAGCTCGCGCAATGTCATCGGCTTGGTTGAATCGAATGCAGGGGTTGGCGAGATGGACAGCAAAATCGGCGCGAATGAGATCGAAACCAAAATCGAGGCGATAACAAAGGTCTGATAGCCAGCCGGGTCCCCGAGCAGAACCAAGCCCTGCGCGCTGATGATGCCGGTCATCTGAACGATCATGTAAAGCGACAGAGCCTGCCCACGGTTTTCATTGCTGGCTGCGTTATTCAGCCAGCTTTCTGCGGTCACGTACACGCCCGAGAAACAGAAGCCGATCACAACACGACCCAAGACCCAGGCTATCGGGTCGGTCAGCATCGGATACATGATCATGACAGCCGAGATGAACGAAGCGAGCGCCGCAAAGACGCGCACATGGCCAACGCGGCGGATCATCTCGGGCGCCAGACGTGATCCGCCCAGAAAGCCGACAAAATAGGCAGACATCACGAAGGACATCTCGAGCGTCGAGAAGCCTTCGATCTCACCACGCACACCCAGGATCGTGCCCTGCAGGCCGTTGCCGACCATCAACAGCCCCATTCCCAGCAACAACGCCCACGCGCTGGACAGAACCTGAATCATTGGGGCCTCCGGGTAAATGCCGATCAGAATACGGATTCGTTGGTGCGATCAAAAACCGCCTCGGTCGCGCTTGTCTACGACATTCCTGGAGTTCGCCGCCTGAAACGCGGCCCTCACGGGATCAAAAGCGACGAATCTCCGTATGAGAAGAAACGATATTTCTGAGCGATTGCATGATCATAGAGCTGCCGCATCCGGTCCTGACCCATCAGGGCGGACACCAGCATCAACAAGGTGGATTTGGGCAGGTGGAAATTGGTCATCAGCGCATCGGTTACATGGAACTGAAAGCCGGGGTAGATGAAGACGTCAGTTTCACCTTCCCAGGCCTCGATCTGCCCCGGGCGCGCAGCGCTTTCGATCAGGCGCAGCGCTGTGGTGCCCACCGGGATGACGCGTCCGCCTGCGGCTTTGGTCGCGCGGATCTCATTTGCGGCTTCCGCGCTGACTCGTCCCCATTCGGCATGCATCTTGTGGGTGGTCACATCCTCGACCTTCACCGGCAGAAACGTACCCGCGCCTACGTGCAATGTCACATGGCTGAAGGTGATGCCCCGTGCGGCCAAGGCCTGCATCAGCGCCTCATCAAAATGCAGTGATGCGGTTGGCGCAGCCACGGCACCTGCATTTTGGGCCCAGATGGTCTGGTAGTCGGTCTTGTCCTGCTCATCCGCCGGGCGTTTGGCGGCAATGTAAGGCGGCAAAGGCATCGCGCCTGCCTGTTCCAGCGCCGCGTCGAAATCATCACCAGTCAGGTTGAAGCGCAGAAAAGCCTGACCGTCCTCAACCCGATCCAACACCGCTGACAAATCGTCCGAGAAGACGATCTCCTCCTCTGGTTTCACCTTTTTCAAAGGTTTGACCAAGGAGGTCCAACAGCCATCTGACTGCGGCTCTAGCAAGGTTGCTTCGATCGCGGCAGAGACTGGGCCCTGCGCGCTATCTCGGTGTCTGCGCCCGCTCAAGCGCGCCGGGATCACCCGTGTGTCGTTCAAAACAAGGCGGTCGCCGGCTCGCAACCAATCGGGTAGATCGAAAACGTTGCTGTCGGTGACCCTATCCCCTTTTGCAACCAGCAAACGCGCCGAGGATCGCGGATTGGCGGGCCGCGTGGCAATCAGGTCTTCGGGCAGGTGGAAATCAAAATCGCTGAGTTTCATGGCCGCGCCTTACAAGGCCAAAGCAGATTCGGCCATATCCCGGTTCAATTGTCCCGAGGCGGTGATCCAAAGGTCCGCTTTGGCTCATCCGGTTTCTGGCGCTGCGCATTCGGCCCGTCCGAGACGGTGGGTGCCGGGGGGCGCAACAGATTGCGCAGGAACAACGGGGCCAATCCGGACAGAGGGTTCACCGACACTCTTGGTGCGCTCAGTGGGCCAGTGAGAGAATAGTTAAAGCCGATGATCCCCTCACCCTTGCGGGTCAGCACGCTGCCGATGGCATTCACCAGGTAGATTGGCGAGATCGCACCACGTAGATCCAGCCTGCCGTTCACCGTATCAATAATGCCGTCGAAAGACAGACCCATCGACGGGCCAACGGCGCTGCCGCTTAGCACTTTGATTTCGGTCGGCGTCAGCCTCATCCGGCTGTCGATGGATGAGAAGAAGATCCCCTGCCCAGCCATCTCATCCAGTAGACCCACAAGGCTGATGGCATTCAGCAGCGCCGCCATGGCAGGGGCGTCGGTAATGCGGGTATTTATGATCTTGAGGATCACGTCATAGCTGTCGGGCGCGGTTACTGGCTCAAGCTGCAAATCCAGATCGCCCCCCTTTGCCTGTGTCAGCACCCCGGCAGCGCGCAAAACGGCCCCTGCGTCGTCAGAGGTCAGGCTCACAGCGCTGCGATTGCCACGCGGCGTCACCTGCCCCTGAACCGCAGCATCCCCGTTCACGCGCGCTCGAAAGCTTCCATTGACCCCGCCCGTGGTTTGAAAAACCCCCTGAAATCCGGTCAACGCCACGGTTTCGGTGACCTGCAACCGATCCAGCGTCACGTCCACCTGCGATCCTTGGCCCGAGCCGCCTGCGCCCCCGTCTCCAGCGCCGAATTGCGCGCGGCCCAGGTTCAGCACGCCCCCCAGCACGCGGATGTCGGGCGGTCCGGCCTCGCGCCCGATCAGCACCGCCGGGACGGCCAGCCAATCACCCACATCAAATGAGCTGAAGCTGACGCGATCAAACGCCCCATCTTCACGGAAGGAAATCGCGCCTTTGGCCCGCAATCCAGCCGCGTTCAATTGCAAGCTATCGACACTGATCTGATCTCCCAATGTGGCTTCAATACTGAGCGTTCCGCTGCTGCCCGCAGCTTTGCGCCAGCTGAGTTCCGGGATGGCGAGTGCGACCCCCCGCAAATCAGACTGGGCCGACAGTTTCGGCGGTTCCCCTGCACCGATCCCGAGCGTGATGTCGGCCGTGCCTTTCCCCGTTAGCATCCCGCGTGGCAGCCCCGCCTTCAGCGCTTCCATCAGTTTGGGAGACAACTCAATCTGGCCGGTCAATTCGCTGCGCTGCGCCGTTTCACCATTGATGGGTTGCCGCCAACTGGCCTCGATCGGCACATCACCGAAAAGGCCCTGCCCTGCGATCTGCACGCCAGTTTGATCGCCATTCAAGCGCAGGGTATCAGCGGTAACAGAAAATCCGGGAACCAGCCTATCGCTGCTTAGGTTGTCTAGATCGCCATCAAAATGGAACTGGGTCTCCTGAAACTTCAGCTTTTTCTTTAAGGGCAAAGACAGCGTACCGCTTAGCGAAACGGTACCATCAGCCAGATCAACTGGCAGATTGGCTTTGCTGAGCAAGGACAGCGGTGGTCGATCCAGCAACGACAGCGCGGCTGTCACACTGCCTGAGGCTTTGATGCGGGCAATGGCGGGGGCGGATTTCTTGATATCCGTATCCGGGATAATGAAGGACGTTCCCGACGCGTCCACCGGACCGCCAGCATCTGCGACAACAATCCCGTTCTGCGCTGTTGCCGTGAACCTGTTGTTGATCAGGCTGGCCTGACCTTGCGCGTTTTCAATCGGGGGCAGCGTTTTTACAAACCGGATCGTTGCGTCTTCGAACCCGAAATCCAGATAAAGATCGGGTTTCGATCCGGGCCGCAGCCGCAATGCGAAGTCCATATCCGACAGCTTGCCCTGATATAGGTTCTTCGTGACCCATTCGCGCGGCTTCGGGGCCAGACGTTCAGGCCAATAGCCAAGCACCTGATCCGAGGTCATGCGATCCAGATGGGCATCCAGATCAACGGACCAGCCCTCTTCCAGCCCGACTAGCTCACCCGATGCGCGCACACGATGTTCGCCGTCTTCGACTGTTATCTGTCCGAGGCGCAACTTGAACGGAGCAAAGGTCATTTTGAAATCAAGATCCGCCTGCCGCAGCTTCAAAGCCTCGGGGAACAGCCCCGCCGGATTGGCGTCGATACCGGTGAATCGAAGCTGCGCATCAAGGCTGTCCAGCGTACCATTTTCGACGCCCTGCAAATAGGCCTTACCGGACGCCTGCACCGCCCCCCAAGCCGAGACAACCGATACTTCGTTAAAATCGATCTCCTGTCGCGTGGGCTCATAGGTGAAATAGGTTCGGGCCGAATCAAACGGCACCGGGCGCGTCTCGGGCGTTGGCTGCACCACACCGGCCCCCAGATTGAGCGTTGCAAACAGCGAACCGACTGCGCCTTCTCCATCGATGCTGCCCCGCAACGCGCCAGAGATTGGCGTACGCAGAACTTGCAGCCATGCCAACGCAGGGCTTTGGCCGTAGACATCCTCGGCAGGTAGATCCGTGATCGTGACCCCGAACCGCGCCTCGGGCGTGCCCAGGACGCTGGTGTAATTGGCCTCGATCCCGCTGACAAAGTCGCGCCCCGAGAGGACCGAGAAGCCCGTTGCCAGTCGCATTTCGTTGTCGTTGCGGGTGATCTGGATATGCCCGCCATCCATGATCCATGACCGACCCAGTCGCAGATCGCGGTAGTCCAGCGTGATCGCGTCCAGCCGGACGGATGTAAGGGCCGAGAGCATCGGAGACAAAAAGACATCATCCGAGGTTTCGATCAGCTGCGCCAGGTTGGGGGCCTGCTGAACTGGTGAACTGTCAGTGCCAACCGTGAGGGTCAGCGCCCCATCCAGGCCTCGCGTCAATGAAATCTGAGCACCGCTCAGCAGGATGCGCTTGGGCCGGACGTGGCCGCGCAGTAAGGGGCGCATGGCCAGGCTCGCCCGCATGTCCGACACCTGCGCGATTTGCTGGCCCGCCGCATCCGCGATGCTGACATCTGTCAGGCGCAGGCGTGGGCGCCAGCCTTCATTGATGATAAAACTGACATCGCCAAACCGAACCTGTAGCCCGCCAAGGCTCTGTTCCAGCCGCGCCTCGACCCGATCCCGTACCCAGGCCGGGGCATGCATGCGCTGGCCGATCAGCATGAAACCCGCAATTAGCGCCAGCACCACCAGCAGGACGGCCCCGCGCATGGCCCAGAGCCCTGCAACCCGGCGGCGCGAGCGGCGACGCGGGGCAGGTTCCGGCGGATCGCCCCCTTGCTGTTCCTGCTGCGCCAATTTGCTGTCCACGCCTTTTAACCCGCTGATATCGCCCTATGATGTCGGGCAGCCCTTAAAACCCTATTGCGGAGTATCCAATGCCCGACATTTCAGACATGGCCCCCGATTTCACCCTGCCTCGTGACGGAGGTGGCGAGGTCACCCTATCTGACCTGCGCGGCACAACCGTCGTTTTGTTTTTCTATCCCCGTGATGATACGCCGGGCTGTACCAAGGAATCCATCGGTTTCTCGGAACAACTTCAGGCCTTTGCCGATGCAGGTGCTCAAGTTTTCGGCATCTCGCGCGACAGCGTTGCCAAACATGACAAGTTTGTCGCCAAGCACGGGCTGACCACGCCGCTTTTGTCCGACGAAAACTCGACCGTCTGCGAAGACTATGGTGTCTGGGTTGAAAAGAACATGTATGGCCGCAAGTCGATGGGAATCGAACGGTCCACTTTCATCATCGACGGCGAAGGCCGCATTGCGCAGCTTTGGCGCAAGGTCAAGGTGCCTGGCCATGTTGATGCCGTGTTGGATGCTGTGAAGGCGATGTAGGCCTCTCGACCCCGGCGGCCATCCGGTTTATGCCGCAGCCTTGCATTTATCAGGCGGAGCGCAGCCGTGACCAAAACACTGACCCAGATGGCCACCGAGGTTCTGACAACAGCGGACGGGCGGGAAAAAACCGCCCTTTCGAAACGCCACGCCGCCGCGTGGTTCGCCGCCCGCAAAGGTGAGGCCGAGACGATCGAGATCGGCACCGCGACGCCCCCCTTGCAACCCGCGCGTCCGGACAAACCCGAGCTGCTGTCTCCACGCGAAGTTCCCAAGCGGAAACCGGGAACCGAGGCTGGGCGGATCGCTCTGCTGCACGCCGTTGCCCATATCGAGCTTAATGCGGTCGACCTGCATTGGGACATCATAGCCCGGTTTGGGCATGTCCCGATGCCCATCGGATTCTACGACGACTGGGTGAAATGCGCCGAGGAAGAGTCGCGCCATTTTGAGATGGTCTGCGACTGCCTGGAACAGATGGGCAGCTCTTACGGTGCCCTGCCCGCGCATGCAGGTATGTGGCGTGCGGCCGAAGACACGGCAGAGGACTTGATGGGGCGTCTGGCCGTCGTGCCCATGGTACTGGAAGCCCGCGGGTTGGACGTCACGCCCGGCATGATCAACATCTTTCGGAAGGCCAAGGCCGATCAGGCCATTGCGGCGCTGGAAGTCATCTACGCAGAAGAGGTCGGGCATGTGGCCTTCGGGTCCAAATGGTTCCATTTCCTGTGCGGACGTGAGAATGCCGATCCCAAGGATGTGTTCCACGACTTGGTGCGACGCTATTTCCATGGCGTCCTGAAACCGCCCTTTAACGAAGAGAAACGCGCCGAGGCAGGATTGCCGCCAGATTTCTACTGGCCCCTCACCGAAGACTTACCCCGGCCCGGCACCGTCTCAGATTGATCCAAATAGGTTAATTTAGGCGAATTCCTGCCGATGACACAGGGTAATTTCGCAAGCTTCGCTTCAAATTGGTCAGCAAACTTGCCCGATGTCCCGGTCCGCTTTATGAAATCCCCCCAAGGGACGGAGATTGCACCACGACCGGTCCCGATCTTGGGGATGAGAGGTAAGACGCGTGAGAACACGTCTGGCAATAAAGTTTCACTCATGGCTCGAACGCCGTTTCCCGGAACGCCGGGTTTTTCTTAAATCAGATCAGGACACCCGGTTCATCCGGCTAAGTTCCGAGACGCAGGTGGTCGCTGTTGCCGGTGTCGCGGTGATTGTTGGCTGGACGGCGCTTTCGACCGCGATCCTGCTGATGGACAGCATTGGGTCAGGCAACTTCCGGGAACAGGCGAAACGCGATCAGGCGACCTATCAGGAACGGCTGAACATATTGTCTGCTGAACGGGACGCCCGCGCGCAGGAAGCGCTGGCCGCACAGGATCGGTTCAATGCAGCCCTTGCGCAGATTTCGGCAATGCAGTCGGAACTGCTGTCCTCGGAAAACCGCCGCCGCGAGTTGGAAACCGGGATCGAGGTGATCCAGACGACCTTGCGCACAACCATGAAACAGCGTGAAGAGATCCGCACTGAACTGACCGAGCTGAAGCAGGACAGCGACGGATCAGAGATGTATCTGGCGTCGGTCGGCGACCCGGCGCAGATGGAGTTCATGACCGACGCATTGGCGCGCACCGCCGAAGAACGCGACCAAGTCGCCGCCGATGCGCAGACCGCGCTGGATCAGCGCGACGAATTGGAGCTGGAAATCCGCCTGATGCAGGAACGCAGCGACGAGATCTTCCGCCAATTGGAAGAGGCGATGGTTATCTCGGTCGAGCCATTGGACAAAATGTTCCGTCAGGCAGGGATGCCAACAGATCGTATCATCGAAGAGGTCCGGCGCGGATATAGCGGTATGGGCGGTCCGCTGACCCCTTTATCGATGAGCACCCGCGGCGAGAGTGATCTCTCTGCCGATGAGGTGCGTGCAAACCAGCTTCTGCAACAAATGGACCAGCTGAATCTGTACCGCATCGCGGCGGAGAAGGCGCCCTTTGCTACCCCAGTGCATTCTGCAGTTCGCTTCACCAGCGGCTTCGGCTCGCGCCGCGACCCCAAAACCGGCGGTCGCAGGATGCACAATGGCGTGGATTTTGCCGGCCCTCAGGGCACCGACATCTTTGCAACTGCCGATGGTGTGGTCAGCCATGCCGGGTGGCAATCCGGCTTTGGCCGCCTTGTGAAGATCAAACATGCCTTCGGGATTGAGACACTTTATGCTCATAACACCAAGATCAACGTAAAGGTCGGCCAAAGGGTCTCGCGCGGGGATCATATTGCTGATATGGGTAGCACCGGACGGTCCACCGGCACGCATTTGCACTATGAGGTGCGCGTGAACGGGAAACCTGTAAACCCAATGACTTACATCAAGGCTGCGAGAAATGTTTTCTAAGAGCAAAATGAACGAGCCCGGATCCAAGGAAACTGAGGCGGCAAAACCTGCTGCTCCGGCGACTCCGGCGGCCCCTGCCCCATCCGAGACCAAGGCCAGCACCGCGCCCAAGCCAAAGCCGCCCGCGTCGGTTCTGTCCTCGGACCTGCACATCACCGGTAACATCAAGACAACCGGCGACATTCAGGTTGAAGGCACTGTCGAAGGCGACATCCGCGCGCATTTGCTGACCATTGGTGAAACCGCCACGATCAAGGGCGAAGTCACCGCGGACGACGTTGTGGTCAATGGCCGTATCGTGGGCCGCGTGCGTGGCCTGAAGGTCCGCCTGACCTCGACCGCTCGAGTTGAAGGCGACATCATTCACAAGACCATCGCAATCGAAAGCGGCGCGCATTTCGAAGGCTCGGTCCAGCGTCAGGACGATCCGCTGAACCCCGGTCGCAGCGGCAAATCCGGCGGCAACCCTGCGGCGGACGTCAAGCAGTAAGCCTAACGCGAAGCAGATTTCTGAAACGCCGCAGGACAATCCTGCGGCGTTTTTCTTTCGACGCCCGATTTGCGTTTCCCGCCGGGCAGGAACTGGCATAGGGTCGGATCATGTTGATACTCCTCAGCCTTGTCGCCCTGATCGCCTGTGCCATCGCCTACTACCTGTGGTCGCGCCGTCAGGCCCGCGCCCGGTTGCTGGCCACCACGCTAACAGCTTCGGAACGACAGCTGGTCGAGACCATGGTACCGATCGTTCGACGGTTGCCACCTGATTTGCGCAGCAAGTTGGACGGTAAGATGACCCTGTTTCAGGATCAGGTTCGCTTCTTTGGCTGTGATGGGCTTGAGGTCACAGAAGAGATGCGCCTTTCGATCTCGGCTCAGGCCTGCCTTCTGGTTTTGAACACCGACATGTGGTTCGACAATCTGACGACCATTCTGATCTACCCGAATGCGTTCAAATCCCGCCAACAAATGCGCAGCGGCTACGTCGTGACGGAGAAAGAAATCATCCGCACCGGAGAAAGCTGGAACCGAGGCCCGGTGATCCTATCCTGGGCGCATAGTCGGCAAGGGGCCCTGAACGACCATGACGGGCACAATGTTGTCTTTCATGAGTTTGCGCATCAGATCGATGATCTGTCTGGCGGCACAGATGGCGTACCCGTCCTGAGCCGAGGGCAGAGCTATGCCGATTGGGAGCGCGTCTTTGTCGCCGCCTACGATGCCCATGTCCACGCGGTTGAAACCGGAAGACCCACTGTCATCGATCCCTACGGCGCCGAAGGGCATGAAGAGTTTTTCGCCGTCTCAGTCGAGGTTTTCTTTGAACGCCCAAACGCGCTGAAAGACAGTGTGCCCGATGTCTATGAACAGCTCTCACTGCTGTTTCAACTGGACCCGGTCAGCTGGACTTAATGCAATACACGTTATCTGTGACACGTTCCCCAGAAAACTCCCCGTGCCTGTAAATTTAACAAAAGGCATCTTCTGAACTAAACTCAAACCCATTGGTTTATCGGAGGAGTTTTCATGTCATCAAAACTTATGGCCGAGTTTTTCGGCACATTCTGGCTGGTTCTGGGCGGATGCGGCAGTGCGGTTCTGGCCGCTGGTGTGGCAGATGTAGGTATCGGATGGCTGGGTGTATCCTTCGCCTTTGGCCTGACTGTCCTGACCATGGCCTATACGGTTGGCCATATCTCGGGCGGGCATTTCAACCCGGCGGTCAGCCTGGGGCTGATGATCGGCGGGCGGTTTCCAGCCAAAGACCTGTTGCCCTATTGGGTCGCTCAGGTCATCGGCGCTATCGCGGCAGCCGTCGTTCTGTATCTGATCGTCAGCGGCGCGCCCGGCTTTGAGGGCGTCGGCGGATTTGCCTCAAACGGATATGGCGACGCCTCACCTGAGGGATACTCAATGATGTCCGCTTTGGTGATCGAGATCGTGCTGACCGCGTTCTTCCTGCTGGTCATCCTGGGTGCGACCTCAAGCGGCGCCCCTGCCGGGTTTGCCCCGATTGCGATCGGTCTGTGCCTGACGCTGATCCACCTGATCTCGATTCCGGTGACCAACACATCGGTGAATCCGGCACGGTCTACCGGTGTTGCGCTGTTTGCCGATGGCCCGGCACTTGCTCAGTTGTGGCTGTTCTGGGTGGCGCCGCTGATCGGTGCTGCAATTGGCGCACTGATCTGGAAAGTGATGTCTCCCGACGACTAACCTGAACAAAACGGCGCAGCCAAAGGGTTGCGCCGCTTGATCTGATACAAGACACACATTCCGTCGGAATTCCCGCCCTGATAACTGCCAGGTTGAATTCCGCCCGAAAGCCGCGAATATCGCTGCGTATGTGTAAGAGTTTCTGTTCATGACCTCGCGAACCGGTTTTAAGCGTCCCGCATCGGCCATCCCGGCCTCAACCGGGTTGGTCGCGATCTTCAGTATCCCGATCCTGCACTATCTGTGGCCCGCGATGCCCGGTGTTTCAGACCGCGATCAAACCGTGCTGTTCGCCCTGACCGTATTTGGTTTGATGGTCGCGTCAGAATTCGCCTTTGCCAAGCTTCACCGCATGCCCGGCAGCGGGCTGGTTTTCAAGGCGCAGAACTTTCGTGATGCTGGCTATATTCAAGATTTTCAGGTCAAGCTGGTCGGACTGGCGGCCAGTGCCGGATTGCTTGCCTTGTTTTATTGGTCAGCGGACCTTTATCGCGGGGATTGGTATTCACCCTTCTTTTCGCTGCTCGCCGACTACTGGTGGTTAATTCTGGCCGTCGTTCTGGCGGTTGTCACTTCGGTGCATTTCATGATGCGGCATCCGCGGGATGGGATGTGGCATCTGGGGCGCGTGGTTCTGACCTTTGGGCAGCAATCCACCCGCACTCGCGGCCTCAAAGTCTATCTGCTGGGCCTTTTGGTCAAAGGCTACTTTCTACCTCTGATGTTCTGCTATCTGGTCTATGACTGGACATTTTTTCAGTCGCGATCCTTGTGGGAGATGACAAGCTTCCCCCAGGTCTATGAATACCTGTTCCGCTTTTCATTCTTCCTTGATCTGACCGTTGTTGTCATCGGCTACGCAACGGCCACCCGGCTGCTGATGTCCCATATCCGATGGACAGAAACCACCGTCAGCGGCTGGCTGGTCTGCCTGGCCTGCTATGCGCCGTTCTGGCAGGTACTGTCGCGGGACTATTTCAACTACACCCAAGAGGGGTTCGCCTGGGGTGCGTGGCTGTGGGATTATCCGGTTCTCTACACGATCTGGGGCTGCACGATCCTGTTTTTCCTTGGGATATACTGCCTGACAGCGGCCCGTATGGGGCTTCGGTTTTCCAACCTCACCTATCGCGGACTGGCCTGTGATTTCCCCTATAATCTAAGCAAACACCCCTCGTACATCAGCAAGAACATCAGCTGGTGGCTTGTCTCGATCCCGTTCATCGCGGTGGATTTCTGGACCGGAGTGGCCAATTGCATGGCCCTGCTGGGGGTGAACTTCATCTATTTCATGCGCGCCTGGCATGAAGAACGGTGCCTGTCACAGTCGCCATCGTACAGGGCCTATCAACAGCATATTAGGGAAAACGGGTTGCTGGCCCGGATCAGGCGTGCGGCGTTTCCAGCGGCACAGCAAGCGTCAGAAAAGGTGAACTAGGTCACGGGGGTGACCCGGCGCATTGGCGCGCGCCGGGCCAATCTTTTATTCGGTTACAGTGACGGTTTTCATCACATCCGGCTGACCCGAAACAGCACCCGATTCAGGATGACCACGCTTGATCGCATCAACCACATCCATGCCTTCGGTGACCTGACCGACAACCGTGTACTGACCATTCAGAAACGGCCCCGGTTCAAACATGATGAAGAATTGCGAGTTGGCGCTGTTGGGGTCCTGCGACCGCGCCATGCCAACGACACCACGATCAAAGCTGACATCCGAGAACTCTGCCGGTACGTCCGGGCGATCCGACCCGCCACGGCCCGCATAGCGCATGTCAAACGCCTCATCGCTTTGATCGCCATATTGCACATCGCCGGTTTGGGCCATGAACCCGTCGATCACGCGGTGAAACACCACACCGTCATATTGGCCTTCGCCGGCCAAAGCGGTGATCTGTTCGACATGTTGCGGGGCGACATCTTCGAACAGGTCAACGAGGATGGTGCCGTTGGCCCCTTCCCCTTCGACCTCGATCTGCAGGCCTGTGGCCAAGGCCGGGCTGGCCAGCAAAGTGAAAACGACAGCCAGCTTACGCATCTGCGGCCACTTTCACGCTGATCATGCGATCAGGCTGCATCGGCGGCTCGCCTCGCACGATGGCGTCTACATGTTCCATGCCGTCGATGACACGGCCATATACGGTGTACTGACCGTTCAGAAAGTGGTTGTCCTTGAAGTTGATGAAGAACTGCGAGTTGGCCGAGTCCGGATTCTGCGAACGCGCTGCACCCAGAGTACCCCGGTCATGCGGCAGTTTCGAGAACTCTGCCGGAACGTTCGGCAACGAAGACCCGCCTGTGCCCGCCATGCGAATGTTGAACCCGTCTTCCATGTCGCCATGCTGGACGTCGCCGGTTTGCGCCATGAAGCCGTCGATCACACGGTGAAAAGCCACGTTGTCATACTCGCCACCACGGGCCAGTTCCTTCATCCGTGCGCTGTGCTGAGGGGCCACATCGGGCAGCAGCTCGATCACGACATTGCCGTCTTTCAGCTCGATGATGATGGTGTTTTCGGGATCCTTGATTTCGGCCATCTGGCCCTCCTGTCGTTTTATCTTGCGCAAATACCTATGCGCCGGGCGCGTGAAAGCCAAGTGACGCATTGACCTGAGGGCAAAATGAAGGAAAAGAACCGCCTAAATCGGTAACAAACGCACGAAGGATTGCACGATGGGCTGGAAAACGCTGGACGACATGGACCTGAACGGCAAACGCGTTCTGGTGCGCGTGGACATCAACGTGCCCGTCGTGGACGGTGTCGTGACGGACGCCACCCGCATTGAGCGGATCGTGCCCACCGTGCGCGATATTCTGGCCGCAGGCGGCAAACCGATCTTGCTGGCACATTTCGGGCGACCGGGTGGTGAGCGACGCGAGAACCTATCTCTGAAACAGTTGGTGCCAACACTGGAAAGCGCCTTTGACACGGCCGTCCTGTTTGCCGCTGATTGCGTCGGAACCGAGGCGGAACTGGCCGCAGAGGCCCTGCAACCGGGTCAAGTTCTGCTGTTGGAAAACACTCGCTTTCACGCGGCAGAAACCAAGAACGATGCTGATCTGGCCGCAGGCATGGCCAAGCTGGGCGACGTCTATTGCAACGACGCGTTTTCAGCCGCACACCGTGCCCATAGCTCGACCGAAGCGCTAGCCCGTCTTCTACCCGCCTGTGCAGGCCGCTTGATGCAAGCTGAACTGCAAGCGTTGGAAGGTGCCTTGGGCGCGCCAAAACGCCCTGTGACGGCAGTTGTGGGTGGCGCGAAAGTGTCGACCAAGCTGGAACTGCTAGGCAACCTGATCGACAAGGTAGACTATCTGGTGATCGGTGGCGGCATGGCGAATACCTTTCTCGTTGCGCAAGGGATCAATGTCGGAAAATCGCTGGCCGAGCGTGATATGAAAGATACCGCAGCTGAAATAATGGCAAAGGCCGAAACCTCGGGCTGCACCATCGTCCTGCCCATCGACATCGTGGTGGCCGAAAGCTTCGCGGCTCATGCGCCGCATCAGGTGCTGCCCGCAGATCAATGCACCGAGGAGGGCATGATCCTGGATGCCGGTCCCGAAAGCGTTGCGGCAATTTCCGAGATCTTCGCGAAAAGCCAGACCCTGATCTGGAACGGCCCTCTGGGTGCGTTTGAACTGGAACCGTTTGATATGGCCACAAACGCAGCCGCGCTGAAAGCCGCCGCGCTGACACGCGCAGGCCAGTTGGTGTCGGTCGCAGGTGGGGGCGATACGGTTGCGGCGCTCAACGCATCCGGCGCTGCAGCGGATTTCTCGTATATCTCAACAGCGGGCGGAGCATTTCTGGAATGGATGGAGGGCAAAACCCTGCCCGGAGTTGCTGCGCTGGAGCAATAGCCCTGTTTTGCGGGCCGTCGAATAATCTGATTTTCCCGCAAGATTTTGCGAATCAGGGGATTCACAAGCCGAATCACCTGTGACATAGTGCTGCCAGAGGTTCGCAAAGGACCCGTTATTGAGGCAAGTTTTCATACGGCGGTAAACAGAGTGTCCCGTTCCAATCGCCCCGGTTTGGGCTCAGTCGCATTTTTCTCGGTGGCTTTCATGCTGGGTGTCTATTTCACCTTTGCCGCCGTGCAGGGCGACTATGGCCTGTTCCGACGGGTCGAGATTGCAGCGGAACGGGACGCTCTGTCACGCGACTTGACCAAGCTTGAAACCGAGATCGTCGAGATGGAAAACCTGACGCGCCGCCTGTCAGATACCTATCTGGATCTTGACCTGCTGGATCAACAGGCGCGGTCAATCCTGGGCATGATCCGCGCAGATGAGATTGTGATCCGTTAAGACGGACCAAGCTATCGTCCAATTCCCTGTCTTTCTTCGCAAACAAACCGGTTACGCCCTAGCCGGTCGCCACGCCGTGCGACGCTGCGTCAGATTTCCCCTCGCCAGAATGCCCGAAATGCTTTATGAGATAGTTTAACGCTAAACTATCTGTCCGAAAGGGAGAGGTCGCCAAGATGGCTGCGCGAAAAACCACAAAGAAACCAAATGTTTCTGCGGAAGAACTCAAGACATACTACCGCGAGATGCTTCTGATCCGCCGATTCGAGGAAAAGGCTGGTCAGCTCTATGGAATGGGTCTGATCGGTGGGTTCTGCCACCTCTATATCGGACAGGAAGCGGTTGTTGTCGGTCTGGAGGCGGCCGCCAAGGAAGGCGACAAGCGGATCACCTCGTACCGCGATCACGGTCATATGTTGGCCTGCGGCATGGATCCGGGCGGCGTGATGGCCGAACTGACCGGGCGCGAGGGCGGTTTGTCCAAGGGCAAAGGCGGCTCGATGCACATGTTCTCGAAAGAGAAGCATTTCTACGGCGGCCACGGCATCGTAGGTGCGCAGGTCCCGCTAGGTGCCGGGCTGGCCTTTGCGGACAAGTACAAAGAAAACGGCGGCGTGACATTCACCTATTTCGGAGACGGTGCCGCCAACCAGGGTCAGGTTTATGAGACCTTCAACATGGCCGCTCTTTGGGACTTGCCTGTCGTATTCGTGATCGAGAACAACCAATACGCCATGGGCACCGCGCAGGCGCGCTCGACATCGTCTGCCGATATTTATCACCGCGGTCAGGCTTTCGGCATTCCCGGTGAGATGGTCAACGGTATGGATGTGCTGGCCGTTAAAGAAGCGGGCGAAAAGGCTGTCGCCCACTGCCGCGCGGGCAAGGGCCCTTACATCCTTGAGGTCAAGACCTACCGCTATCGCGGCCACTCGATGTCCGACCCGGCCAAATACCGCACCCGCGAAGAGGTTCAGAAGGTCCGCGAACAAAGCGACCCGATCGAACATGTGCGCGAACTGCTGCTGACCGGCAAACACGCGACCGAGGATGATCTGAAAGCGATCGACAAAGAGATCAAAGAGGTCGTCAATCAGGCCGCCGAATTCTCGAAAGAAAGCCCCGAGCCTTCCGTCGAAGAGCTCTGGACCGATATTTACGCCTGAGAGGACGAATAAGACATGGCAACCGAAATTCTTATGCCCGCCCTTTCGCCCACGATGGAAGAGGGCACGCTGGCCAAGTGGCTGGTCAAAGAAGGCGACACCGTATCTTCCGGCGACATCATGGCCGAGATCGAAACCGACAAGGCGACCATGGAGTTCGAAGCTGTCGATGAAGGCATCGTTGGCAAAATCCTGATCGCGGAAGGCACCGAGGGGGTCAAGGTGAATACCCCTATCGCGGTGCTGGTGGAAGAAGGCGAAGACGCCTCCGCCCTGCCCGCGGCTGCGCCCGCAGCCGCAGCGGTGGCCGAAGCCGCCCCTGCGGCGGTTGAGGCCCCCGCTCCTGCCGCTGCCCCGGCAGCTCCGGTGGTGGACCTATCGCCGGATTGGCCCGCCGATGCCGAAATGAAATCCGAAACCGTCCGCGAAGCACTACGCGATGCGATGGCCGAGGAAATGCGCGGCGACGAAGACGTCTACCTGATGGGCGAAGAAGTCGCCGAGTATCAGGGCGCCTATAAGATCAGCCAGGGTCTTTTGGACGAGTTCGGCCCCAAACGCGTGATCGATACCCCGATCACAGAGCATGGCTTTGCCGGTATCGCGGTTGGTTCAGCCTTTGGTGGCCTGAAACCCATTGTCGAGTTCATGACCTTCAACTTCGCCATGCAGGCGATTGACCAGATCATCAACTCTGCGGCCAAGACGCTGTATATGTCCGGTGGTCAGATGGGCTGCCCCATCGTGTTCCGCGGCCCCAACGGTGCCGCCGCCCGCGTGGCCGCGCAGCACTCACAGGACTACGCCGCATGGTACATGCAGATCCCCGGCCTGAAAGTCGTGATGCCTTATTCCGCAGCTGACGCCAAAGGCCTGCTGAAATCGGCGATCCGCGATCCCAACCCGGTGATCTTCCTGGAAAACGAAATCCTCTACGGACGCACATTCGACGTGCCGCAAGTGGATGACCTGTCCATTCCTCTGGGCAAGGCCCGCATCTGGCGCGAAGGCTCGGATGTGACCATCGTCAGTTTCGGCATCGGCATGCAATATGCCCTCGAAGCCGCCGACAAACTCGCCGAAGAAGGCATCAGCGCCGAGGTCATCGACCTGCGCACGATCCGTCCGATGGACACCGGCGCGATCATCAACTCGGTGATGAAAACAAACCGTCTGGTCACGGTCGAAGAAGGCTGGCCGCAAGGCTCGGTCGGCAGCTACATCAGCTCGGTCGTGATGCAGGAAGCGTTCGACTATCTCGACGCGCCGGTCATCAACTGCACCGGCAAGGACGTTCCGATGCCCTATGCCGCGAACCTGGAAAAGCTGGCCCTGATCACCACGGATGAGGTGATCGCGGCGGTCAAACAAGTGACCTACCGGTAAGGAGCGACACAGATGCCCACAGAAATTCTGATGCCCGCCCTGTCGCCAACCATGGAGGAAGGCACGCTTGCCAAATGGCTGGTCAAAGAGGGTGACACCGTCTCCTCCGGCGACCTGCTGGCAGAGATCGAAACCGACAAGGCCACGATGGAGTTCGAAGCCGTTGACGAAGGCACCATCGGCAAGATCCTGATCGCCGAGGGTACCGAAGGCGTCAAGGTCAACACCGCCATCGCGGTCCTGCTGGAAGATGGCGAAAGCGCTGATGATATAGCGGCCACGCCTGCCGCAACGCCTCGGGCGGCCCCAGCCGCCGCGGGCAACGAGGCTGCCGCGCCAGCAGCGGCACCCGAGGCGCTCGCCCCTGCTCCGGCGGCTCCGGTCAAGGCAGATGGCGGTCGTATCTTCGCCTCGCCGCTGGCCCGTCGCATCGCTGCGCAAAAAGGTCTCGATCTCGCGCAGATCACAGGCTCCGGCCCGCATGGCCGGATCGTCAAGGCCGATGTCGAAGGCGCAACCGCAACGGCACCTGCCGCCGCGCCGGCACCCGCCGCAGCGGCTCCGGTGGCTGCTGCTCCGGCTGGCCCATCGGCAGATGCGGTCGCCCGGATGTACGAAGGGCGCGACTACGAAGAAATCAAACTCGACGGAATGCGCAAAACCATCGCCGCGCGCCTGTCCGAGGCCAAACAGACAATCCCGCATTTCTACTTGCGCCGCGACATCAAGCTGGACGCCCTGCTGAAATTCCGCAGCCAGTTGAACAAGCAATTGGAAGGCCGTGGCGTCAAGCTCAGCGTCAATGACTTCATCATCAAGGCTGTCGCCAACGCGCTGCAACAGGTTCCGGCTTGCAATGCGGTTTGGGCAGGTGATCGGGTTCTGCAATTGAAACCTTCGGATGTGGCCGTTGCGGTTGCCATCGAAGGCGGCTTGTTCACCCCGGTCCTGCAGGACGCCGACACCAAGTCGCTGTCAGCGCTGTCAACCGAAATGAAAGACCTCGCCAGTCGTGCCCGCGAGCGAAAGCTGGCGCCGCATGAATATCAGGGTGGCACTTTCGCGGTCTCGAACCTGGGCATGTTCGGCATCGACAATTTCGACGCTATCGTGAACCCGCCACATGCCGGTATTCTGGCCGTCGGTTCGGGGGTTAAGAAGCCTGTTGTTGGTGATGACGGAGAACTGGCAGTTGCCACTGTCATGTCGGTGACCATGTCCGTCGATCATCGGGTCATCGATGGTGCACTTGGAGCCGAATTGCTGCAGGCTATCGTCGACAATCTGGAGAACCCGATGGTCATGTTGGCCTAAGCGCAGCCGACCAAAAAACAAAGGCCGCCACGATATCCGAGGCGGCCTTTTGCGTTTATCTATATCAAACTACTGGTCTTTGCCGAGCATGTGATCCATCGAGATCGAAGGTTGATCACAACCAGCCTCGCCTACAATCTTGGCAGGTATGCCAGCAACGGTTTTGCAAGATGGCACGGGCTGCAGAACCACAGACCCCGCAGCAATGCGGCTGCAATGTCCGACCTCGATATTGCCCAGAACCTTGGCCCCGGCACCGATCAGAACACCATCACCAATCTTGGGATGGCGCTGCTCCTCTTCCTTGCCAGTCCCACCCAGCGTGACCGAATGCAGCATCGAGACATTGTCGCCGACAATCGCAGTCTCACCAATGACGATCGAATGGGCATGGTCGATCATGATCCCTTTGCCGATTTTGGCGGCAGGGTGAATATCGATCCCGAATATCTCGGACGAGCGCATCTGGAAGAAATACGCCAGATCGTGCCGACCCTTACGCCACAGCCAATGCGCCACGCGATAGGCCTGCATTGCCTGATAGCCTTTGAAATACAAGATCGGCTGCAAAAGGCGGTGACAGGCCGGATCACGTTCATAGACGGCCATCAAATCGGCACGCGCTGCTTCGATCAGGCTGGAATCATCGGCATAGGCCTCATCCACGATCTCGCGCAGCACCATCATCGACATCTCATTCGAACACAGTTTGGCCGAAATCCGATAAGACAAAGCCCGCTCGAGACTGCGATGGTGCAAGACACAAGCATGGACGAGTCCGCCCATCAGCGGCTCTTGTTCCACGGCCTCGGTCGCCTCTGAGGTGATGCGGGTCCAAACCGGATCGACCGGCGTTACATGGCTGCGCTTTTCAAACATGGCTTTTGATCCTCTGCTGCGCCTAGAATGCCATTTAGTGACAAAAACACCAAACGCAAACCCGTGATCGGGTCTTCAACAAAAATGAATGAAACAGAACGAAGCCATTTTGACATCCTCATTCGCGCCCGTTTAGCCGAGCTAACGGCGCTTTCGGCATCATCTCAGCAGGCACAGGCCATCGTCGAATTGGACCAACAGGCCGTCGGACGCCTCAGCCGTATGGATGCCTTGCAAAATCAGGCGATGGCCAAAGCGCAGCAAGCCAACCGGGATATCGAAACGCGCCGCCTGAAGGCTGCATTGCAACGTTTGCAAGACGGCGAGTACGGATATTGCGAGGACTGCGGCGATCGAATTCCGGACGGCAGGCTAAAGCTGGATCTGGTGGCCAGCAAATGCGTCAGCTGCGCCTCTGGCTAAGGTGAAAGCGGACCAGCTGACGCAGAACCAGTTCAAAACACTGACAATAGTTCACGTCGTCAAAGCCGGGCTCGTCCACCGGTTTTCGGTTTCGCGCAGCCGCCATCAGCGATCCATTGCCATATAGCGGATGCAAGCGACCGGATGATCTGACATACGCATCGGCCAACTCCGCTTCGGCGATAATCTTCAGGCACAGAGGCTTTCTCTGGCGCTGCGGCACGGCCAACAAGGCCCGCGCCGCAGCACTGAGATCGCCATGAAGTAAAGGGCGCATCAGGCCGGGCTACCCGACCATCACGCGGGCCGAAGCACCCGGACCGTAAATGGCGGAAACCTGCGCAACTTCTACGTCAAACGGCCCGGAGACCCCATCTGCGGCCTGCATCGCGGACGTGTAGGCCCATTGCGTTTGGGTCACCACCTCTTCACGCAGAACCGTTGTGCCGGACCAAGCGCGCACCAGATACGCTTCGGTTTCTTCGCCCAATGGTACGTCCAGACCGGACCAGTCATCGCCGTCCAAACGCGTGCGACGCTCCCAGCCAACGGTATGACCATCGGTGGTCGCCCTTGCCGTCAGATGTGCCGGCGAATAGGGGCGAAGCCCATTGCCATCAAAGGCTTGCACCAGGTGCGTATAGGACGGATCATCATATCCTCGGGTCGCCGGTCCGATGCGATAGTGCTTATCTATCCGCCGCTCGGTCCGCAGCAGGTTGATCTGCGAGACACTGTCATTCAGCAGCACAAAGACAGACCCATCAGGCCAGGCATCCGGCATCAGGGCATCCGTCCCCAGCTGCCCGCGCAATCGCCCCGAAAGCGCGTAGACACCGGGGCTTTCCAGCACCGCGTTCGAGAACTGGAACACTTCCCAATTGCCGGGTGTTCCATCGCCGATGGCCGCAAGGTTCAACCCGTTCAGCAATGCCTCGCGCGGTTGCGACTCCAATTGACCGTCGATCAGCCTGACCCGAAGGATTGGTCCGTCATCCCAGAGCCCGGCAGTGGCGCGCAGCAGCGGCGTTTCGGTCTGGCCAATGGTGGCAGGCGCAGTGATCACGTCGCTGAGCGTATAGCCCTGATCCGTGGTGGAGCTATAGACCGCCGCGTTGCCCGGCCATGGATCAGCCGAAACGGCCAGATAAGGCGCATGTGGCACCTCGGCCCCGGTGATCAGTGGCAAATCCATAAAGACCGGCAGCACCGGAACGGGTGCAAGATAGGGCTTCACCGAGACCGGGTCCTCTTCGATATCCGGGAGCTTATAGACCCCCGGCTCAACCCGCACCGCATCTGCCAGTTGCAGTTCTGCCGTCTCCATCCGGTCAATCCGGTAGAGCGCGCCCTTGGCTTCGCCCGACAGGCGGACGACATCCCCGGCCCCCAGATGCATCATCGACGGCGGCAGCGCGAACCGGGTGCTATCCCGCGACACGCGCGCCTCGCTAAGCCAGCGTTCCGCTGTTTGTCTTCCCTCACCGCGCGTCATGGAAAGGGGCATCTCATTGACCGAAACGGAATGGGTACTGACATCGGGCAGCACTGCCTCTTCGGCGACGAAATCGTGGTCTGCATCGGACTGGACAAAACGCAGGCGCACGCGACCGGTCATCTCCGCCTCGGCCTCACGACGATATTCGACAGTGCCATCCAGATCGGGGCTGACCGCCAGAAGATCCGGGTTCAGATCTACAGCGCCATAGCCATCCCGCATCTGAAACAGCAACACGCCCTCACGTTCGATGGCGTCGAACCCATAGCGCAGCATCAGTGGTTGGAGGGCGGACCGCGCATTGGTGACGTCTTCGATGACATAGCCACGTACAACGCCATAGAGGCCCGATACGTCGATATCAGTCACCCCGGCGCCATAGCAGATTTCAGTCACGACCGAAGCCAGCGTGCGTGCGCCTGATCGCCCGTTCAGCCAGTGACCGCGCGCATAGTTGCCGCCGTCACTCCATTTCGCGCCTTGGTTCGGGAACGCCGGAAACGGCCGCGCATCCCAAGCCCAGACATAGGCATTGGACATATCCACCATTGGGCCGCCATAGACCGTTGAGGTCGGATTGATCTGAGGATCGCCCCAATAGCTCAGCATGGCCCTAAGGTACTGAACCTGAATGAAATCATCACGCATGCCGTTGGAATAGACAGGCAGTTGAGATTCCGACGATTTTGGATCAAGGAACTTGTTCGGCTGATTGGTGCCCTTGTCGATTGCCGCACAGCCCAGTTCGGTGAACCAGATCGGCTTTGACCCCGGAATCCAATCTGTGGGATTGGCCTGCCGCATACCGTCGATCCGATCGTGATGGGTGTTCAACCACCAGTTCCGCACATCCTTATAGCGCCAGATCCAAGGCTCGTCATACACGCCATCTTCTATCGGAGCACGGATCTGCGCCTCTGCTTCCTCGGGTGAGGCATAGTACCAATCATACCCTTCACCGCCTTCGATGTTGTTGCGCAAATAGTCCAGATCATAGATCGAGGGCGCGCCCGCCTCGGCATCCAGGTGATCCTCACCATCGCGCCAATCGGACAGGGGCATGTAATTGTCGATACCGATGAAATCGATATTGCCATCGGCCCATAGTGGATCGAGGTGGAACAGCCGATCATTGGTACCGGGCGGTTGATAGCCAAAATATTCGCTCCAATCCGCTGCATAGCCGATTTTGGTATCGGGGCCCAAAATGCTGCGCACCTCAGCCGCCAGCGCCCGCAGACGTGCAACAGCCGGGAAACCGCTCGCTCCGCGTATTTGCGTCAACCCGCGCATCTCGGATGCGATACAAAACGAGCTGACCCCACCCGCAGCCTTACACAAGGCTGCATAGTGCAGAATGAACCGATGCAGCCCCCATTCCTGAGGGCCTGAGTAGCTGACAGTGCCATTGCCGATGATGAAATCACTGGCCTTCGCGGTTCCAAAAAACGCGGCAACCTGCGCGTCGGCATCCGCAGTGCCATCGGGGGAACCCGTGCGCCCGGGGGCCTCGCTCAAAGTGATCCGCCCGCGCCAGGGCAGATGTGGCTGATCTGTTGCATCCGACCAGGGGTCGGGCAACCCGTTTCCAGCCGACTGTTCCATCAGGATGAACGGGTAGAACATGACCCGCTTGCCCCATAGCTTCAGATGCCGGATCGCCTCGACGACCGAGGCATCCGTGGGCGTCCCACCATAGACCGGGCGATCATCCTCTCGCGCTACCAACTGCGCCTGGCTGCGTGACAGGCCAGATACGTTCCATGGCATCCCCTGCCCATCTGCATCACGGCGTTCAACCTTGGGACGGATGTCACAGGACCCGCAGCGCAGATCATCCCCGAACCAGGACACGATCAGCGAGGTCGCATCGCATTGCGGCAGCTCATGCGTCAACGCGCGGGTCGAGGTCACCAGATCCGTCCAGCCCGAGGCTGAGCTGGCGTTGGCCGGTGCGCTTTTGCCGTAACCAAGCGCATAGTTCACCTGCGAGCTGGCCAAGGCGTATTCACCCGACCCGGGCATCATGGCAACACCCCGTACCAACTCTTGCACCGAGGTGTCGCGATCCGGCAGGTCCGTTTGCGGTGGGCGTACGACTTCGAAGGAAAACTGCGGAACACGATTTCCGAAGTTCCCAAGCTGGAAGTCTTCTATCACGACATAGGCCGTACCACGATAGCCTGGCACCTGGCCCGCGCCTTCGATGGATTCGATCAGAGGGTCCGGCAACTGATCGTCAGACCCATGATAGATGCGCATGTTCAGGCTGCTCAGTTCCTGTTCTTCGCCATCGGCCCAGACGCGGCCAACATCTGCGATCTTTCCCGCGCCAACGGCAATCGCCAGCGAGATGGAGTAGCTGTAGGTAACGGTCGTCACCTTGGGCGTCTTCGGCTTGCCTTTGCCGCCGCCGCCACCTTCGGTGGTCTCACTGCGCGTTTCTAGAAAATCCGAAGCCCAGATCACCTGCCCTCCGACCCGCATCCGCCCGAACACGGTCGACACCGGCGCGCCCTCGCCTGTCTCGGTCAGGCGAAACCGATCCATGCGCCCGGTTTCGACGACGTCACTGCCGCCGCCCATCACGGATTGGCTGAGAAGCCGTTGGTCAATCACCCGCCCGATGGTTGCGCCCACGGCACGGCCAATAATGGCGGTCGACAGGCCGGCAATCGTGCCACCGATTGACCCACCTAATGCAGCACCGGCTGCGGAAAGAACTATCGTCGCCATCAGCGGTCCTCCAACGGGAATTCAAAACAGGCCACAATCCGCCGACGCCACGGCTCGCTCAGGGCATTTTCGACAACGCCGTAGCCGGAATAGGCATGAACAAAGCGCGGAACTGCGCCGATGCTGGTCACGATCCCCAAATGCTTTGCGATGCCGCTGTCGCGCATGCGAAACAACACGACATCGCCCGCCGACAGATCCTCAATCGGCTTTTCGATCAAATGACGCTGCGCAGCAGCCCACATCCGTTCCTCACCCTGAGGTTCAGACCAATCCATCGTGTAGATGGGCACTTCTTCCGGCTCATGACCGATTTGCGCGCGCCAAACGCCGCGCAGAAGACCCAGGCAATCCGTGCCTGCCCCCTTGGTCGAAGCCTGATGAACGTAGGGCGTGCCAAGCCAGCTGCGCACCTCGTCCACGATATCCTGTCTGTGTGGTGTCACCGCCTGCTTCCCCCGTTGTTCGAATTGGTCTTTTTGGGCACCGCCATCATCCAATCTTCGCCCGGAAGATCGGGAAAGCCCTGAAAATTCAGAATATTGTTGAACTTCAACCGGCAGGTTGTCATGCGCTTGTCGCAGCCCGCGGTCAGCCGGACCCGGTCGCCAACAGACAGCCCTCCGCCAATTCCGGACCACAAGGTCACCTCGCGCCCGCCATCAACCCTCTGATCCGCTTTGATCGAAGACCAAAGTCCGCGGGCCGTACCGGACAGAACGTCCAGACGACCACGCTCAAACCATGCCGCAGCCGCGTTTTCAGCCCCGTCCACACGGATCAATGTAGCACCGTCAAAGGCCACAGTCTCTGCCTCAAACGAGAACCCCTCGGCGTTGGTATTGAACCGACACACTTTGTCGCCCAGAACCGCCGTACAGGGTTTCTGATAGATGCGCCCAAGCGGACGGTTCAGCAGATCGGTCAGCCCGCGCAGCTCGGCGTGAAATGCCCCGCGCGAGCGGCGCAGCTCTCCAATCGATCCGCGAAACTGCAGGATGCGCTGATCCAGATCGGCCCAGTTGACCAACCAGGCCCGCACCTTTGCGCCATCGAACCGGCCCGCTTCGATATCTTCCTCGCGCACGGCGGCGTCAGACAGCGCGCCCATTGCTTCGGTGTTATCAATCGACAGCCCGGTCGCCTGTTCAATCGCCGCAGCGGTCAGGCCTGTACTGGCCTTGAAGGTCACGCCTTCGAATTCCAGTTCCCGGTCGTGATCCGTAAAGCCATATTCCTGCCCATCCGCGCGCGTGATTGCCCAACAACGGCATACAGTGGTCAGACCGGTCTGAAGATGGGCGTGCAGCCCCTGAACATCCCCGGCCATCAGACACGCACCTCGACCACAGGAACATTTGGCGCGTCACCGGCCTGAAAGCTAGCAACACTGGTCTGAATCTTGTCGGTATCGAACCGCACCGGCACGTCGAACTCGTACCCGGCTGTGATCTCGACACCCTCAGGCGGCGGATCCGCGAACACGACTGCGCCTGTAGTCAGATCAACTTCGAAATCCACGCCTTCTCGAATTTCATCCTGATCCAACCCCAGCACCACGGTGCCCAGCGCCGGCTTGGCAATCGGGCGCACGTAGCTGACACCGCCCGAGGTATAGGTCTTGACCAGCTGAAATTCAGTGCGCACACCATCGCCCAGCGCGATGACCTGATCACCTCGTTCCACACCGGCCGAAGCCAGACCCGATTTGAAATCAGACCAATCCTTCCAACGGAACCCGAACATCTGCCCCTGCCGCGCCTCAAAGAAGGAAATCAGCGTCTCGATATCATCCAGCGACCGCATCCCAAGCCCCGCGTCATAGCGACGGCGCGAATGGGCCCAGGGGGTATTGCGTTCTTCGAATCCGTTGGCCAGCGTCACGATATCTGTGCGCCGCTCGGGACCGCCGACCGAGCCAAAGCTCAGGCTGGCCGGAAATCTGACCTCGTGAAAATTCATGACCTGCTCCCGGTTTTATCTGTTGCGATTGCCGCGCCCCAAAGCGCGGCTCATTTGTGCTGCGATCTGGCCCTGGCTGCGGCGGAACCCATGAACATCGGGTGTTGAGATGTTCATGACGACGTTGACGGCACGCCCGCCGCCTGCGCTGCGAACCCCCAGTTTGCCATCCGCCCCGCGTGCCAATGGCATGATGGCCTCAGGGCCCGCCTCGCCCATCAGGCCAGTGCCGCCGCGCATCGGAAAGGTGGTGGGGCCGCTGATCACACCGCCATTGGCAAAGGGCATCACGCGCCCCTGGCTGAAGCTACCGCCATCGGCAAAAGGCAGAAGCCCCTTCACAAGGCCACCGACCGTACCGGACAACAGCCCACCAAAGTGATCCGTTACCGGCTTGATCGCAGCCGAATAGGCCGTCTGGATCAGCGAATTCTTCAGCACGTCCAGCGCATCAGACAGACTCTTCCCATCCAGCACCACACCATCAAAGGCTTTGCGTAGCCCGCTTGACATCCCCCGCTCCAGCGTGGCGACATCCTTGCCCGTTTCCTCAAACGCAGCGCCGATCCGCTTCATCTGACTGTCAAATGCCGCCGCCATGCTGGCTGCATCACCTAACGAGTCGCCCAGCGCCTCGCCCCGCTCCTGCAGGTCGTCAAACCCATCACGATCCGTCATCACGCTCTCCTTGTTCTCTGTCCGGATATGCTGCTAACAGCGCATCCAGCCCGGCCCGGTTCATCGCGGGCAGCCCGGCACCCTGCCCCAACATCAGCCGCAGCTCGGCCGGGGTCAGACGCCAGAACTGATCCGGCGTCAGCCGCAGCCCGAGGAACCCGGCCCGCATCAGAACGGGCCAGTCAAACCCCCTCATGCGCCACCCGGCACCATGAAGGCCCGCGCCAGCAGCTCAGCCGCGGCCCTGGCTCCGGCCAGGGGCCCACCTTCGATCTCGGCATGCATCACGTCAGCACGGGTCACATCTGAACCGCCCCCGCGCAGCCCCGCCACGATCAGCGCCATTACATCGCCGCTGGAATAACCGCCGCCCTCGAACCGCTGGACCAACTCAACCAATGACCTGGTGTCCAGTTCCTGTTCCAATTCCGCCAAAGCACCCAGCGTCAGCTTGAGCACCCGCCGCTCCCCATTGATGGTCAATGCCACCTCGCCCGTCCACGGATTGGCCATCGGATTACAGCCCTGTAAAGGTCAGCGCGCCGGCGCTTGCTAGACTCATCTCATAGGTCGCCTCACCATTGTGCGAGCCCGCATACTCGATGCCAGTCACCTGAAACGGCCCCTCGACAATGCCGAAATCGGGGATGATCACCTGAAAGCCCGGCGTCTCACCATCAAAGAACAGCTGTCGCGCGCGCTCGTCGGTGCCTTCATCCTTGAAGACGCCCGAGCCCGAGATCGCGGCCGATTTGACCCCCGCCCCCGACAGCAACTCGCGCCAGCCCCCCTGGCTTTCCAGCGTGGTCACATCCACGCTTTCGGCATTGAAACTGATCCGCGTGGCGCGCAGGCCCGCGATGGTTTCGAACAGGCCCGTGCCGTTCATATCCACTTTGACCAACAGGTCTTTTCCGTTCTGGGCAGCCATGTGCTCTCTCCGTTGATTGCTTAGTCGTCTTCCACGCGGGCGCGGAATCTCAGGTCGATCTGGCGGATTGCACCGCCGGTTCCGGTGCGTCGGGCGCTGGCGCGCTCGAACCACAGCCCCACGAGGCGGCCCCGATCCAAACTCAGCCCCGCGCCATCCAGCGCGTCACACACGGCACCGGCCAGTGATTTTGCAGCGCCAAATCCTGCGGCCTCGGACACTACCGAGACCGTGAACCGATGCAGCGCACCTGCGCCGGATTTGTCCGATGCTTCGCGGACCTCTTCCGGGCCCAGCGTCACATAGGTGGCAGGGACCGGCCCGGTCGGCACCGCATCAAAGATTGCACCGCCGGATTGCGCGCTGACATCTGCGTGCCCAGACAATTGCTGAAACACCGCCGCCTGCAACGCGGCTGCTACGCCATAGCTCATGCCGCCACCTCTTCATCTGCGAAACAGGTCAGGTACTGGCCGCGCGGATCCCGATCCGCGACCGCGCGGATCACGAAACGCCGCGTGCCTTCGACAAAACGCTGATCCGGTGTTGGCCGCATCGACGATCCCTCGGGCGCCCCGCGCACTACGATGCGATAACCCACCCGCGATATCGGCACCCCTGCGATGGCCCGTTCGGATCCGCTGCGTGCCGTAACTTCGGCCCAAAGCGTGCCCAGCTCCGTCCAGGTTTCAATGAACCCGCCCGCGCCATCGGCAACACGATCCGGTGTTTCCAGCACCAGCTCGCGGTTCAGACGGGGCGCTGTCATTGCGCCATTCCCGAACCAAAGCGCACCATGCGGTATCGCTGAATCAGGCTGGTAACCCCAAAGGGCATGCACCCATCGCTCAGCGACGTCTCATCGCGGTATTCGTAGTAATGCGCTGCCAGCAGCAGCACCGCCTGTCCCAGATCGGCAGGCAAGCTATCCCAACCTGCGGCCATACCTGCAGTGAAGGCAATCTTCACCGATCCACCCGTTGAAACACTTGGCAAAGACGTTGCCGTAGGTCGCAATCGGGGGCGCTGACTATCGCGCTCCAACCGATAGGCATCGGCATCAAGATCAGTGTCCGCGCCCGTCGCATCTGTCATAGTGACCGCATCAATTGCTGAAACCGGGGCCACGGGCAGTACTTCGCCCGCCGGGTCGCGCCAACAGCTGAGGCTCCAGGAAAAGGTGCGCTCGATCAGCACTTTGCCGGTTCTGGCCTCGATTGCCGCAAGGGCGGCACGCAAGAAGCCTTTCAGAACCTCATCCTGCACATCACTCTCGGCAAACCCCGTGCCCATCCGCAAATGCGCCTTGAACTGATCCACCGGCAGCGTCGCATCCGCGATGGCGGTCTCTTCGATCAACATCATCCATTCACTCCGCAATCTCGGACCCCTCCGGGGCCGTAGTCTTGAAAATGACGGGCACGCGCCGCCCCACGTTGCTCGGACGGAGGGGAGCAGCTAGACAACGCGGGGGATCTCACCCCGGCCCGTACCCGCCGCCCGAAGGACCGGTCGCCCGGCCCCCCGGATCCGTCACCGCTCAGGCGGTGCCGAATTTCAGCAGCTTGATTGCGGCAAAGTCGCTGACATCACCGCCCACGCGCTTGGTTGCGTAGAACAGGACATGCGGCTTGGCGCTGAACGGATCACGCAGCACGCGCAAATCGGGACGCTCGGCAATGGTGTAACCGGCCTGGAAATCGCCAAACGCGATCGAGAAGCTGTCCGAGACCGCATCCGGCATGTCCTCGGCGATCAGAACCGGATAGCCCATCAGACGCGCAGGCTCACCTGCGGCCAGACCATCCGACCACAGGAAACGGCCATCACTATCTTTCAACTTGCGGATCAGACCGGCGGTTTTCGAGTTCATGACGAAGGTGCCATTGACGCGGTATTGCGCGCCCAGCGCATAGACCACATCGACAATCGCATCCGCGTCGATACCACCATCGATGCCGGTGGCGACATAGCCAAGGCTGCCCCAAGACCAACCATCATCCGGCACGGCGCGGTGGATCATCAGACCCTTGGGTTTGTCCACACCATCGCCGTTGATAAACGCCGCTGCTTCGGCACGCGCGAACTTGTCCGCAATGCGACCGGCCAGCCAGCCTTCGACATCAAACGCACTGTCATCCAGCAAGCGCTGCGAGGCTTTGGGCAAGGCGCTCAGCTCGTGCAGCGGGATCGAGATACGGTCAATCGACGGGGTCCCGGTTTCTGCCGTCGCCGAATTCTCATCGGCCCAGCCGGCACCCACATCGGTATGGTCGATCAGCACATCGAACGAGTTCGCCTCGACATTCACAACCGATGCAATCGAACGGATCGACGCGGTCGAATTCAGAACCGATTTGATTGCCTCGGCGGTCTGCGGATCAACCAGATACCCGCCCTCGCTATTCACAGCGGTCGACAGCGATTTGGCCTCGATCTCGAGCCCGCGCAGCCCGTCATCCTCGCCCGAACGCACATAGGCATCAAAAGCTTTCTGATGCGGCGCACCGTCCTCGTTCGCGGCCGCAAGATGCGGGCGTGCCGCGATGGTTGATTTACGATCCAGCATGGTCACTCGCTCTTCTGTCTGTTGCAGTTTGGTTTTAACTTCAGCCTTAAGGCCCTTGAATTCATTCACGAAGCCAGCCATCGCCTGCTTCACCTCCTGAACCAGGGGCGCACCCTCTCCGGTCAAGGCCGGGGTCTCGGTCTTGCTCATCAGCATGTCCTGTTTTTCGGTGGGTTTGAGGCGCGCTAGGTCCGCGCCAGCTCCTGCCGGGCGTCGATGAACACCTCGGCAATACTGCGCAGGGTGTTCTCGGCCTCAGGGTCCACACCCTTGGCCGCCACCCGCGCACTGGTCAGCATCGGGAAGGTCACCAGTGATACCTCCCACAGCTCCAGTTCGGTCAGGACCCGCTGGCCCTTGTCATTCTTCACGGCCCGCTTGGTGCGATAGCCAATCGACAGGCCATCCATTGCCCCCGCACGGATCAGCTCGGCCGCTTCTCGGCCCTTCTGCGTGCTTTCCAGCAGACGCCCTTTGACCCACAGGCCCTTGTCGTCCTCGCGCACCTCATCCCAGACACCGATGGGCTGCGCCGGGTCATGCTGCCACAGCATCTTGACCCGTTGGCCCGCCTCGGCCAGCCCCGCAAGAGAACCGCGATACGCCCCGCGCTGCACCACGTCGCTGCCCTGATCGACCTGCCCGAACAGGCTGGCATAGCCCTCGATCACCGCGTCATCGGTCACCGACAAACCATCGCCAAACCGTGCAAATTTATGTTCCAAATCCATGAACTTCTCCATGTAAACCACTGAACTCATGGCGTTACTGCCAAAAGGGACTGAAAGGCTTGTGCCAAGATCACTGCCGCCACGCCATAGACCGTCAGCCATAACCGCTTCTCCAGCCGCTCCATCATTTCTTCGATCTGATCCAGCCGCCGACACAGATGTGCGTGCTGAATCTCGGCCACCCGCTCGTGCGCGGCCAGCCGCAGGCCTGGCGCACACTCGAACGGAGGATACGGATCACCCATCGCCACGCTCCGGCAGCCCCAGCAACGCGCGTTTCTCGGCATCGCTCAGGAACTCGGCCCCGCTGACCCGCGCCCACTGCGCATCCCGTTCCGACGACAGTGCCGGGACCTGATCCAGATCGGGCTTCAGTACCAATTCCTCGCCCGTAAAGCCCGATAACCACTCAGCCACCGCCGCCGCCACCCGCGTCACCAGAGGCAGCACAGTCAGGCGATAAAACGCCCGGTTGGCCTCCTGATAGTTCGAATAGGTCGCGTCGCCCTGGATCCCCAGCAGCATCGGCGGGACCCCAAAGGCCAGCGCGATCTCGCGGGCGGCGGCTTCCTTTGTCTTTTGAAACTCCATATCGGACGGCGAAAAGCCCATCGGCTTCCAATCCAGCCCCCCTTCCAGAACCATCGGTCGCCCGGCATTCCGCGCCCCGCGATAGTTCTGCTCGATCTCGTCCGACAACCGCCGGAACTGATCCTCGGCCATCACCCCATGGCCATCGCCCTTCCACACCAGCGCCCCCGAAGGCCGCGCCGCATTATCCAACAACGATTTCGACCACCGCGACGCGCTGTTATGCACATCAATCGCCATCGCCGCCGCCTGCATCGGCGAGAACCCATAGTGATCATCCTGAGGATGGAACGACTTGAGATGACAGATATTTTCCGCCGCGAACCGGTGCTTCTTGCCACCGACCGCATAGTCATACGCCTTCGGCCAACCATCCGCCCCCGGCACCACGCTCATCCGATCAGATCGCAACACATGCAGCTCAACCGGTAAGCCTTCCTCGGCCTGCACAGCCTCGACATACGCATTACCCGACAGCAGCAACTGCCCGAATAGCGCCTCCATCAACTCCGCCCGCCCCTGCGCCGCATTCGGACGCCGCATCAGCGACAGGATCGGATGTACATCAAACCGCTGCGCCTGATCCTGCAGCACCAAAGGCAAAGCCGCCGCGGCCTCGGCAATCAACTTGACCGAACGGAACCCCACTGGATTCCCCGAAAACCCCGTCCGCGTCAGCGAAACCGCGTCCCTGGGGCTCCACGCCACGCGCCCGCCCGTCTGCCACGCCACCACAGGCCCTGCCGCGCTCGCCTTCGCCTCGGGCGCTGCCTCAGCCGATCCACGACGCAAGAAATCGAATACCATCTGTGCTCCTTTCTGCCGCCGCTCTGCCCGGCTTGTTGAAAGGAGTTATGACGCAGAGAAGTTTAAGCCTTGGGAATGGGGCGTACGGGGGGTGGGCAACAGCGGTAGCAGGACGAGAAACAAACCCTCACAATTCCAACGACCCTCTAACAGAAATGACCTTTGAGATCAGACGTCGTTCGCCGCCTTTCGATCTCCTGCACAAGACCTTATCATCGCAAGCAACTGTTCTGAGTTTGCCAGGTAGTCCAAGTAAATTGGTTCAACACCACGAGCAAACCGTTCCGGATGACCTGTATGCGACAAACCAAACCCTAGGAATTGAACCTGTTGTTCTGAAAGCAGGGTTCCTACCCTTAGCGACGGATAGGGCCGGGTGGGCAGCACCTCGTATGGAAATGTTGTTGAATGTTCGCACGAAACGACAAATAGCCGGGTGCCAAGCCTCCAATTTCTTCCAAAACGACAGATGATTACGCGTGAATCGGTAACGTAGTAAATCAAATTGCTCAGAACAAACTGGCGTTGAGCGGCGAGGTAGGCCGAAAAAGAAAGCAAGGCCAACGTTGCAATACCATACACAAACAAAGCCTTAAATCGACCGAAGCGTGCCTCTGGGTCAGCATCTATGAATGGCAGCGTTGCCCAAAGCGCAACAAGTGCTACTAGAATAAACACTTGTAACTTCCGTTCTTCACCTACAGCTTGAAAAAACTTCAAACCACAACCCGGACGACCCGACCAAAGCAAACGTTCTTTTGGTGTCAGGATTTCTTCCAAACCAGGCGCACGGAGAGCTGTAACTGAAACGAATGACATACGATTGGCCATACAGCGCGTATGTCCCTGAAACCAGAAAAAAAACGGTTTAAAGCACAATAGAAACCATACACCAAAGAAATAGCTTTTTCACAAACTCCGCACCCTAGGCCGCCGATACACCCCCGCGGGCCCCACAATCAACTCATGCAGCGCCCAGACCAGCGCGTCGACCCGGTCGGGTGAGCCCTGCCCCTCGAACCCGCGCGCGGTCATCTGGCACATCTGCTCCTCGAGCGCGTCCAGCCCGGCCACATGGCTCACCCGCCCCTGCTCGTACAACGCTGCCACAGGCTCGGCCCGTGCCACCTTGCCGCGTGAGGCCCGCACCGCGCGGAACGGGACCAGAGGGTCCACCTGCCGCACGACCTCTTCCACCAGTTGCCCGCCCTGATTGACCTCGGCCACCAGCCGTTCGGCTCCAAACTCATCCATCGCATCAATCGCTGCCTGCGCCCAGCCCGCCGGGCCAACGCCCTGCACCGTCCGGTCGGCCAGTACGTAGGCGCGCCAGTCCTCTGGTGGCCCCTGCACCTGAGCGCCGACCACCACGATCCCACAAGCATCCGCATCCGCCCCTGCCGTCACCGCCGGGTCCAGCGCCACCACGATGCGATCCAACGCAGGCACGCGGCTCACCCGTGCCGCCTCCAGCATCGAGCCCGTCCAGAGCGCCCCCTCGGCATCCGACAGCAGCACCCCGTCCAACTCCTGCCGCCCCAGCCGGGTACCGGCATAGCGCGCGCGCACCTCGGCCAGAAACGAGTCCGCAAGATTGGCCCGGTTCGCCTCGGTCGGCGCGTGGGTCTGCACGGTCGACGGCGACGCCAGCAAGTCCTTCAAAACCTTCACATTGCGCGGTGTCGTGGTCACACAGACCCGAGGTTGATCCCCCAACCGCAACGCAAATTGCAACATATCCCAGGTCTCACCCGCCTTCTTCCACTTGGCCAGTTCATCTACCCAAGCCGCATCGAACTGAGGGCCGCGCAACCCTTCGGGGTCATGCGCGGAGAACGCCTGTACCTCAGCCCCGTTGGGCCAGACCAGTTTCCGTTCCGATGCCTTCCACGTAGGCCGACGATCCGACGGCGAGCACTGCAATATCCCGCTATCGCCAAAGATCATCACATCGCGTACCTGATCAAAGGTTTCACCCACCAGAGCCACGCGACAGGCCTCCCCCCTGTCCAACGGCAAAGACCCTTCAACCATCGACCGTACCCATTCCGAGCCCGCGCGCGTCTTGCCCGCACCACGACCGCCCATGATGACCCAGGATCGCCAGTCGCCTTCAGGCGGCAATTGATGCGGCAGCGCCCAGAACTCAAACAGGAAAGGGAGGGCACACAGCCCCCCCTCCCCGATCTCACTCAGAAATCTGTCCTGCACCGCAGCAGGCGCGGAGGCGAGCCAGCCTGCACCCAATTTCAAATCGAGCGCGCTCAAGGTCGAGCGCGTACCCTCCTTGGGCAATTCCGGCTTGTCTATGATGTTGTTCGACAAAGCTTGTCTCCACTTTCTGGCAACTGCGGATCAGCCCCTCTAACTGCCCGAGTTGCTTGGCTGAACCAGCAAGATCTGCATCCTCCCCGGCACCGATCTGTTTGCGCAGGTCTTCCGCCGCTTGCCGCAGATCGCGAATGGACCTCTCAAGCGACTGCAACAAGTCAGCCGTCTGGGAAATCCGCTCCTCCGGGGTAATTAATGTCATGTTTGCCTGTGACCTCATGCGTGAGTTTTCTCCGCACGACAGAAACGAAAAACGGCCGCCGGGTCGCCCCGGGGCCGCTGCCCACTTCTTCTAGCATGACAAAACTTATACGCGATACCGCGCGCAAAGTCAATGTTGCGCGCAACGGCCCGCAACACCCAACGGACGGAAATCGTTAATTTTTCTTAAGGCTCAAGCTCACAAGATCGGTAAAGGCCCACGTGTTTTGGTCTGGCGCAAAACAAAGTTGCTGCGCGTGTCGCGCACCAGCCCTGATTTCAAGAGCCGCTGCATAATAAAATGCTCCAGATCTTCCGGCGTCTTGGCATAAACCTTAAGGATGAAATCATGATCCCCGGTGATCGAGGCGCACTCAACGATCTGCGGCTCTGTTTCAACCAGGCGCAAGAACGAAGATATACTGTCTTCCTGATGATCGCGCAGCGCCACATGTACATAAGCAATCGCATTCAGACCCACCGCCTTGGCCGCGACCTGCGCGCGATATCCCGAAACCACGCCCGCGGCTTCAAGATCACGAACCCTCCGCCAGCATTGCGATGCGGACAGGCCGGTTCGTTCCGCCAATTCCTGCATCGACAGACGGCCACTGACCTGCAGCTCCCGCAGGATTGAAATGTCTGAGGGCTGAAGTATTTCTTTCACTTTTTGCCCTTCGTTGAATTGTTCATCTCAATTTTGGCGATATTTCCACGAATTTCAAAGATTTTTCTTGGCACGACACCTCTAGACTCGTTGCAGGAGGACGCCCGAGATGCCCAAATCGACCAAGTACACTGCAAAATGCGCCGATGCGCGGGGTCACATTGACTATTCCGCAGAAGAAGACGCCGTCTGGGCCGATCTCTATGCCGCGCAGGAACCGAGCATTCGCAGCTTCATGGCGCGGGAATATCTTGATGGCCTGGACCGCCTGGACCTTCCCAAAACCAAAGTCCCCTCATGTGCTGACATCTCGAACCGACTGCTCGATATGACCGGTTGGCAGGTTCAGCCCGTCCCAGCCCTGATCGGCTTCAAAGAGTTCTTTGGAATGCTAGCCAACAAGGTCTTTCCTGCCGCGTCTTTCATCCGGTCTCGAGAAGATTTCGATTACATCGAAGAGCCAGACATTTTTCACGAGATTTTTGGGCATACACCGTTGCTCAGCGACCCGCGCTTTGCAGCGTTCAGTCACGCAATCGGAACGGCCGGAGCACGGGCCGATGCCTCCGACTACACTTGGTTGATCCGCCTCTACTGGTTCTCGATCGAGTTTGGCTTGCGCCGCCAGAACGGGCAAATCAAAGCGCTGGGATCTGGTCTTGCATCTTCGCCAACCGAACTGATTTATTCTGTGTCCAGTGATGTTCCCGACCGCGATCCGTTTGATGTTCTGACTATTCTGCGAACACCGTATCGGATTGACATGCATCAGATGGGGTACTTCGTCTTGGACGATCCCCAAGAACTCTTTGCTGCTGCCGAACGCGATCTTCTCGCCGACGTGCATCAGGCGCGTTCGTTGGGCCTGTTACCAAACAAGTTCCCGCCAAAGGTTACGGCTGCAGAATGAATCATCGAAATCGACTTGTTACCTGCGGTCAAACGGCCACTGGCCGGCAGTTAGCATGGTTCATGGCTTGACAATCCTATCTCGACACCGCATGTGCCCCTCAAATAGCGCTGATGCGTGAGCACCGGCGGGCCTCACCCGCCCCACAGCGCCCTACAAACACTTCTCCAGTTCCCCTTCACGCAGGGTTCTTGATGCGACGGCCAGATAGCACAGGGTGCGCCTGTATATCCCGAGGTCACGCAAAACCCCTGCCGGTTGCGCGGTTGCCGCGCGACCTGTTTCAATTGCGCTCCCGCCAATGTGGCTCGGGGCGAAAAGGATAAACATTGTTCGACTTCGACATGCTGGGCCTGGCGCCCGCGCTGAACGACGCGCTGAAACGCGCAAACTTTTCTGAACCGACCCCGATCCAGAACCAAGCCATTCCATTGGCCCTGAACGGGCATGACATCCTCGGCCTGGCCCAAACGGGAACCGGCAAAACATTGGCCTTTGGCCTGCCTTTGATCGATCACCTCTTGGCCCAACCAGGCAAGCCCGATCCCAAAACCGCCAAGGCCCTGATCCTTGCCCCGACGCGCGAGTTGGTAAACCAGATCGCCGACAGCCTGCGCAATCTGACCAGAAAGACAAAGCTGCGCGTCGCCACGGTTGTGGGCGGCCAATCGATCAACAAACAGATCGCCTTTCTGGCGCGCGGCACAGACATTCTGGTGGCGACCCCCGGTCGTCTGATCGACCTGATGGAGCGCGGCGCGGTCGATCTCGGCGCTGTACGCCATCTGGTGCTGGATGAGGCGGACCAAATGCTGGACTTGGGCTTTATCCACGCACTACGCAAGATCGCGCCTGCTCTGGGAACCCCGCGCCAGACCATGCTGTTCTCGGCCACCATGCCCAAGCAGATGGAAGAGCTTAGCCGAGCCTATCTGACCAACCCGCAGCGCGTGCAGGTTTCACCTCCGGGCAAGGCCGCAGACAAGATCACCCAATCGGTGCATTTTGTCAGCAAGCCGGAAAAACCCCAAAAGCTGCGTGAAATCCTGTCGCAGGATACTGATGCGCTGACGCTCGTCTTCTCGCGCACCAAACACGGGGCCGAGAAGCTGATGAAAGGCCTTGTCGCAGATGGCTACAACGCGGCCTCGATCCATGGCAACAAAAGTCAGGGGCAACGAGATCGCGCGATCAAGGCCTTCCGCGCCGGTGAAACTACAGTGCTTGTCGCAACGGATGTGGCCGCACGCGGAATCGATATTCCCGGCGTGGCTTATGTTATCAACTACGACCTGCCCGAAGTACCCGACAACTATGTCCATCGCATAGGGCGCACCGCTCGCGCCGGACGCGAAGGCGAGGCTATTGCCTTCTGTTCTCCGGAAGAGGTCGACCTGCTGCGCCAGATTCAAAAGCTGATGAGAATCGACATCCCCGTCGCCAGCGGTGAGATGCCCGAGGCCGTCCAAATGGAACGCCCCGGTCGGCGACAAGGCAACAGACGCCGCAGCTTTAAGCCGAAACCAGCAAACGGGACGTCAAAGCCTTCGCAATCCAAGCGTCGGCGCCCCCGCCGCAAACCGGCAGCTTGATCTAGACAAAAAAAACAGCGCCCTAGTTGGCGCTGTTTTCTCTTTTCAGGTTAGTTGCCCGAATTCCGTTCGGCCTCAATCTCGCGCCATTTGGCGACGTTGAGGTTGTGCTCTTGCAGCGTCTCAGCAAAGGCGTGACCACCTGTTCCATCGGCAACAAAGAAAATGAAATCCGTGTTGTCCGGGGATACGGCAGCCTCAAGGCTCGCCTGACCTGGGTTCGCGATTGGTGTCGGCGGCAAACCGTCGATCTGATAGGTGTTCCAAGGCGTTGGGCGGTTCAATTCGCTGCGACGCAGCCCACGTCCCAACGTCCCCTGCCCCTTGGTGACACCATAGATCACAGTCGGGTCCGTTTGTAGCCGCATGCCTTGGTTCAGACGGTTTACAAACACGCTTGCTACCTGACCACGTTCACCGGCGACGCCGGTTTCCTTCTCGATGATCGACGCAAGGATCAACATCTCTTCGGGGCTTTGCAGTGGCAGGCCTTCCTGTCTGTTCTCCCAGGCTGCATTGATACGCAATTGCTGCTTATCCTGCATCGCCTTCAGGATTTCATTCCGGTCCTGCCCGGCAGCGACATCATAGCTGTCAGGTGCCAACGACCCTTCGGCGGGAATCTCAGTCACCTCACCGCTCAGTGCTTCAAAACCCTTCAACGCCTCCACCACCTGCCACGAGGTCACACCCTCGGCCAGCGACACACGATAGCGAGTATCCGCTTCGTTACGTTTCTGGGTATAGGCCTCCGGAGTTTCCTCTTCCGCTGCATCGAATGACGCGATCTCATCGAAATCCAGCGTCGCCGGATTCAGTTCGCGCACCCGGGTCTGGGCACGGGTCACACCGATCCGGTATTCTATCTCAGACCCACAGGTACTGGCACCGCTGCTGGTGATTTCGTCGATAATCTCCTCCATCGACGCACCTTCGCGCACCAGAAAGCTGCCAGCCTTCAACTGCTGCGACCGGTCGGTATAATCCGCCGCCATACGAAAGATCGTGGCACTGCTGATGGCGCCCTGATCCTCTAGCTCACGGCTGACGCGGGTCATGTTCGACCCGCCTGCAACCTGCAGACAGATCGCGGTTTCCAACGGGCCCTCAGCCTTGTACTGGGTCTGGCCCCACAAGATCAGACCGCCCATCAGAAACAGGCCGACCACCAGAATGGTCAGCGCGTTTGATGCAATGGCCCGCCACATTTAACTGACTTTCCCGAAGATCACGCTGGCATTGGTGCCACCAAACCCGAACGAATTTGACAAGGCCACATTGATCTCACGCTCGCGTTTTGCATTAGGCGCCAGATCGATAGGCGTTTCGACCGCCGGATTGTCCAGGTTGATCGTCGGCGGGGCAACCTGATCGCGGATCGCAAGGATCGAGAAGATCGCCTCGATCGCGCCCGCAGCACCCAGCAGGTGCCCTGTGGCCGATTTGGTCGAGGTCATCGTCGCATTCGCGGCGTGATCACCCAACAGGCGTTCAACCGCGCCCAGTTCGATTGTGTCCGCCATGGTCGAGGTGCCATGTGCGTTGATATAGTCCAAATCTTTCGGCTCAAGTCCCGCGCTGCGCAGCGCGGCCTTCATCGAACGCTCGGCACCGTCTCCGTCCTCGGAAGGTGCAGTGATATGATAGGCGTCACCCGACATGCCATAGCCCAGCACCTCGGCATAAATCTTGGCACCGCGCGCCTTGGCGTGTTCATAGTCTTCCAGCACCACGATGCCCGAACCTTCGCCCATGACAAATCCGTCGCGGTCGATATCATAAGGGCGGCTGGCTTTCTTCGGATCGTCGGCATATTTGGTCGACAGCGCTTTGCACGCGTTAAAACCCGCAATACCAATCTCGCAAATGCAGCCTTCGCCGCCGCCTGCGATCATCACATCCGCATCCCCCGCGCGGATGATCCGGCTGGCGTCGCCAATCGCATGTGCCCCCGTGGAGCAAGCCGTCACGACCGAATGGTTCGGTCCCTTGAACCCAAACCGGATCGACACCTGACCCGAGGCCAGATTGATCAACGCACCCGGAATAAAGAAGGGCGACACGCGGCGCGGACCCTTGTCACGGATCAGATTGGCGGTTTCGGCAATCGAGCCTAGACCACCAATTCCGGACCCAATCAGAACCCCCGTCCGCAGGCGATCTTCCTCACCTTCCGGGGTCCAGCCTGCATCCTTGCACGCCATTTCGGCTGCAGCGATGGAATACAGAATAAAATCCTCGATCTTACGCTGTTCTTTCGGTGGCATCCAATCGTCAGGATTGAATGTGCCTTTTGTTCCGTCGCCACGGGGAACTTCGCATGCATATGTCGTGGTGACACCGCTTGCTTCGGCATCAAACAACGTGATGGGGCCTGCGCCGGACTCACCGTCCAGCAGGCGCGACCAGGTTTCTTCGACCCCGCTGGCCAAAGGAGTGACCAATCCCAGACCGGTTACGACGACTCTGCGCATGTAGTGCCTCTTGCCTGCTTGCTGTTATGAGAAACGCTCATACCCCGGCCCGGGGTCCGGGGGCAAGAGCAAGGCGATAATCGGCGCAAGCGACTTACCGCCTTGCTGTCAATCGTTGCGGTACTACTGAAACTGCGCGACGGGTTCCCGCGCCGAGGCAGCAACGTCAAGCACATCGGACAGATCCACGGTTTTGCGGAACAATGCGCGGCCCACCAAGGCCCCCGCGATGTTAGGTATATAGCTAAGGCGCGAGATATCGTCCGCCGTGCGCACAACCCCGCTGGCAATGACCGGCGTCCGAGAATGCTGCGCCAGCCCGGAGATTAGTCCAAGCTGCGCCTCGACATCTTCCACATCGCTGTCAATATCGGTGACGAGAATGGCGGCAAAGGGTGTGCCATCAAACGCGTCGATGAACGCCTCAGGCGTGAACGCACTTTGGCTGCGCCACCCTTCGGTCATGACGAACCCTTTCCAGACATCCACCGCCAGAACGATCTGGTCCGGATAAAGCTTCGCCAGTTCCTTGACAAGCTTCGGGTCCCGGGCTGCCAGGGTTCCGATAACGATCCGACCGGCCCCTTTGTCGATCCAGTTTTCAACCTGCTCGCGGGTTCGCATGCCACCGGCCAGTTGCACCGGCATCTCTGCCGTGCGGATCAATTCTTCGACCAGCTCGGAATTGGTATCGCGCCCTTCGATCGCATCGAAATCCGTCAGATGCATCCACTCAGCACCCGCTGTTGACCAGCCGCGTGCCGTTTCAACCGGATTCACATGCCAGATCATTGCCTCATCCAGACGGCCCTTGTCCAGTGTCACACATCGGCCGTTCTGCAATTCCATAGTGGGGTAAATCCTCATGAGCACGCTCCTTCGCTCAATCGCTCTAAAACACAGTGTAGCATAAACGCAGGAATCGCGCCCGTTCGATCGGGATCGGCACAGTTTAGCCGTTTTGCGGCATCTGTAGATATAGGCGAGTTTACGCCCGCGCAGGGGGACCGTCGCGACGCAACAGCTGGACATCTGTGCCATTGAACTGCGCCACGCGCATCCGCGCATATCCAAGCTTTTCGGCCAGTTTCTGCGAGGACTCATTGGCCGCATTCACCATGGCCACCAACGGGCCGGGCATAATTCGGTCAAACCAGTCATGTGCAGCCAAAGCTGCCTCATATCCCAATCCCTGCCCCTGCGCTTCGGTGGCCAGAACCCAACCTGCTTCGGGACAGGCATCGAAATCCTCACCGAGCCCGCGATTTCCATAGAAAAACCCGGCCTGACCAATCAGCTTACGATTCGATTGCTGCAGAATACCCCACTGGCCAAAGCCAGCCATCTGCCAGTGCCCAGCGTTTCGCAAAAACGAGTCCCAGGATTCTCCACGTGACCGCGGCGAGCCGCCGATATGTTCGACAACGCAAGGATCACGCCAGATTTCGGCAAAACGCTCAAAATCCTCGGGCCGCATCGCACACAATGTCAGCCGCGCCGTATTGATCATAGGAGTGGATCTTATCATAGCCTGCCCACTTGGAATTATGCCTCAATGGAAACAGTGCTCAGCGAAAGGCACTGGCGCAAGACAGAATTGCGGGAGACAATAAAAAACGGCGCCTCCGTTGCCCGGAAGCGCCGCTTTTGATCAGAAATGAAACGCTTAGGACGCTTCGCTGATGAATTTGACCGCGTCGCCGAAGGTCTGAATGGTCTCGGCTGCGTCATCAGGGATTTCGATGCCGAACTCTTCTTCGAAGGCCATGACCAGCTCAACAGTGTCCAGGCTGTCTGCGCCCAGATCGTCGATGAAGGACGCGTTTTCCGCAACTTTGTCCTCTTCAACACCCAGGTGCTCAACAACGATCTTCTTAACGCGATCTGCGACGTCGCTCATGTCTATTCCTCATTCCTATTCAGGGCGGTTTGCCCGGTTCTGCCCTTGCCCGCTCAGGCTGGCTTTAGTTTGCCCATTCCGGGCGGTTTGGGTCCCGGTGCACCGGGAAAGTAGAAGGCCGATCTGAACAACCGGCCTCTGCATAGATGCGCCGCCTATAACATAGTCGGCGCACAAGGCAAACGCTTTCGCGCCTGTCCTGTTATGCGCTCACAACATGGCCATACCGCCATTCACATGCAAGGTGCTTCCCGTGACATAGCCTGCTTCGGGACTGGCTAGGTAAAGAACCGCCGCCGCGATTTCCTCGGGATCGCCCATCCGACCCGCCGGAACCTTAAGCAGCAGCCCCTTTTTCTGCTCCTCGGTCAGCTTCTCGGTCATGGCCGTGGTGATAAAGCCTGGGGCCACCGCGTTTACGGTAATACCGCGCGTTGCAACTTCATGCGCCAAGGCCTTGGAAAAGCCGATCATTCCGGCCTTCGACGCTGCATAGTTCGCTTGCCCCGGATTGCCGATCGCAGCAACAACGGACGAGACATTCACGATCCGGCCCCAACGCGCCTTCATCATGCCCCGGATAACGCCTTTGCACAGTTTCATGGTCGAGGTCATGTTAACGTCGATGACGCTCTGCCATTCCTCATCGGACATACGCATAAACAGATTGTCCCGGGTGATCCCAGCGTTGTTGACCAGAATATCCACCGATCCCATGGCCTCGGCTGCCTGTTTCGGCAGCGCCTCTACGGACTCGGGGTCACTCAAGTTGCAAGGCAGAACATGCGCACGCTCGCCCAGCTCATCTGCCAGCGCTTGCAAGGGCTCTACCCGTGTGCCGGACAGGCCAACCGCAGCCCCTGCGCCATGCAGAGCGCGCGCAATGTCACCTCCGATCCCGCCTGACGCGCCCGTGATCAGCGCATTCTTACCAGTCAAATCAAACATTCTGTTTCCTTCGTGAGGCGCCCTTGCGGGCGCATTCTATGCTTACGATTCGGCGCCAATGGCCTTTTGGACATCGTCAGGTGTGCCAACCGCCTTGCCGACTATGTCGCGGTTGATCTTGCGCACCATGCCTGACAGCGCCTTGCCTGCGCCGATCTCCCAGGTTTCGGTCACCCCTTGCGCCGCCATATACTGCACGCTTTCACGCCAGCGCACGGAACCGGTTACCTGTTCGACCAGCAGCTGCCGGATCAGATCAGGGTCCGAGACCGCCTCGGCGCGCACATTGGCGACGAGAGGCACTGCCGGAGCTTTGATCTCAACCGCCGCCAGGGCCTCTGCCATTACATCTGCAGCAGGTTGCATCAGCGCACAGTGAAATGGAGCACTTACAGGCAACAAAATCGCACGTTTTGCGCCCTTTTCTTTGGCAATCTCTGCCGCACGTTCAACCGCCGCTTTGGCACCGGACACAACAACCTGGGTCGGATCGTTATCATTAGCCGCCTGACAAACATCACCTTGTGCCGCTTCTTCGGCCACGGCACGCACGCCTTCCAGGTCAAGACCAAGGATTGCAGCCATCGCGCCTTCGCCGACGGGAACGGCACTTTGCATCGCCTGCCCGCGCTTACGCAAAAGGCGGGCGGTATCGGCGACCGACAATGCACCCGCAGCCGCCAGCGCTGAATATTCCCCCAGCGAATGCCCCGCCACAAAGGCCGCATCGGTGACCGAGACACCCTCAGCCTCCAACGCGCGCAGTGCGGCCAGCGAGGTGGCCATCAGCGCGGGTTGAGCGTTCTGCGTCAGCGTGAGATCAGCAATGTCACCTTCCCAGATTAGATGGCTCAGTTTTTCACCCAGTGCGTCGTCGACCTCATCAAAAACGGCTTGGGCGGCCGGATAGGCTTCGGCCAGTGCTTTGCCCATTCCGATGGTCTGGGCACCCTGCCCCGGGAAAACGAACGCGCGTGTCATTGCAACCTCATGGATGACGTTAGGTTGCGGCGGGGTGTAAACTGACAAGGGGCGCGGCACAAGTAGGGTGCATAGCGGCACTGGGTATGTGCGCAAGCTGTTACTTGCACGCCCGCCCGGTGGCTTTAGGTTGGACACAGCCAAACAAATCCGGAGTTCCCATCCGATGCCCGCAACTAACACGTTCTCAAGCTATGGCAGTGTCACCAAAGCCTTTCACTGGCTGACCGCTCTGCTGATTTTTACGGCACTGCCTTTGGGATGGTTCGCAAACCAACTGGCCCACGCGATCTACGACCCCTCTATACCGACCACAGAAGAGGACATCGCCCGCGCCGCCCAGTTGTTCTCACTTCACAAAACTGTCGGGATTACAGTGTTCTTTGTCGCGCTGGGGCGCATCCTCTGGGCCGTCACGCAAACCAAACCCGGGCTGCTGAATGCCGAAAACAAGCCCGAAGCCTTCGCCGCCGAGACGGTGCATTGGATGCTCTATGCCTCTCTGGTTCTTGTCCCGCTAACGGGCTGGATACATCACGCCGCTACCGAAGGATTTGCTCCGATCTTCTGGCCCTTTGGGCAAAATCTGCCCTTTGTCCCCAAATCGCCCTATGTGGCAGAGGTCACAGCCGGGCTGCATTGGCTGTTCATTTGTGTTCTGGCAGGGTCCTTAGCACTGCACATCATGGGCGCTTTGAAACACCATGTAGTTGATAAAGACAGCACCTTGCGTCGCATGTTGCCCGGCCACTCTGACGCCCCAGAGCCCCCTGCCCAACACCACTCCATCCTGCCCACCTTCGCAGCGCTGTGCATCTGGGGCGCGGTTCTGATCGGCGGCGGGATGATCGGCGTCTTTGCAGATCACTCCAAGGCACATACCGACACGACAGAGCTTGCCGAGGTGCAATCGGACTGGCAGGTGCAAGATGGCACCCTGTCGATCACGATCACGCAGCTAGGCAGCCCGGTCACCGGTAGTTTTGCGGATTGGACAGCAGCCATCGCTTTCGAGGACCTATCTGAGCCCGGCCTGGCCGGATCGGTTGATGTAAATGTATCTATCGGATCGCTTACCCTTGGAACGGTCACGGATCAGGCGATGGGTGCCGATTTCTTTGACAACAACCAGTTTCCAACCGCGCGTTTTGCAGCCGACCTGTATAAAACAGAAACCGGGTACGAGGCCCGCGGCCCCCTGACCATTCGAGACAAGACGCTGGATGTGGTCTTGCCGTTCGACCTGGCACTTCAGGGCAACACCGCAACCGTTGCAGGGCGGCTGGAGCTAAACCGTCTCGATTTCGAAATCGGCGCGACGATGCCAGCCGAGGATTCGCTGGCCTTTGCCGTATCGGTTACGATTGATCTGACCGCGATCCGGGCCGAATAAGCCTACAAAAAACCGCCGGGGCAAAGCCGCCGGCGGTTTCTATTCCAGAGTTAGATCGGATATTAGTCTGCTTTTTGCGCTTCGACCGAGATCTGAACTTCGACTTCATCGCTGACGAACGGGGCGAACTGGCCCAGATCAAATTCGCTGCGGACCAGAGTTGTGGTCGCGTTGAAACCCGCCCAGGGCTTATTTGCCATCGGGTGCTGATCCACTTTGTTCAGCTTCGCATCTAGAACAACCGATTTGGTGACGCCGTTCATGGTCAGATCACCTGTGATATTAGCTGTGCCTTCACCGGTGACTTCAATACCGGTCGAGGTAAAGGTGACCATGTCTCCCTCAGAGGCACCAAAGAAATCTTCGGTCATAAAGTGATCCGAGCGCGCTTCCCAGCCAGTAAACATCGACATCACAGGCATGGAGACCGACACAGTCGAGGCTGCAGGGTTTTCCTGATCAAACATGATCTCGCCCTCAAAGCCCGAGAACATGCCATAGGTGGTCGAAAAACCAAGGTGGTCGTAGCTGAAGAGTACTTGGCTGTGGCTCGGGTCCAGAACGTATTTCTCGGCACTGGCGAACGCTGTGGTCGCCGACAGTGCAAGCGCGGCGGCAAGAAGTGTGAATTTCATGACAGTCTCCGGGTTTATGAACACTATGCAAACTAGTGCGTTTGCTCGGAAACAAAAATGTGCCGCCAAACGGCGGCACACAAGTCATTTTGATTCACAAACTCTGTTCCTTTTTGAACAGAATAAAAATCAGGCGAAAATTGTTACTGTTTGGCTCAATTGCGCTTTGAGCGCTCGGCTAACATCCGCCGATTGCAAGGGCAGCTTCATCAAAAGACTACCATCGACGTCATAGAGTTCCACCTCATCGTCCTCGAAACGGGCTCCACCCAACGTGTCATAGCTGCGGCGCAGTACGGTCTGTGGGCGACCGTTTTCATTCTTTTGCAGAATGCGCACTTCGCGGCGGATGGGATCAAAATAGGCGTCTGGACGCGGGTCCATCAACTCGATCGTCAGCAGGCTGACCCCGATAATCAGGAACAACATGGATGCAGCCAGTTTGATCGGCCAGACCTCAGCGCCAATCACCGACCCCGGCATCAGCCACATGGAAAAGGCAGAGACGATCAGAAACGCGCCAACAACCCGCGCTAGAATGATCCGCGCCTGCCAGTTCGCCTTGAACGCGATCTTGACCGGCACCGAATGCTCAAAGCTCGCGCTGGGGGTCTGCTTGGTAAGTGTGTTTGTGTTCATCGCGGTCATAACATATTCACCCTGAATAGGTTGCCTTTCTCGGCTAACTGTCCGGCTCATCTCCGGTTTGGTAAACAACCTTGAGCCGAAAAGCGTCAGGAATTGGGCGCAGCAAAGGAAATTGGGCGACTTCACCAAGGCATCTATGGCAGGTCTTGCCCCGCGCGCTGAAACGTGTATATCGGGCCATCCTTCGCACTACGTATGAATCGCGCAGCCTCTCGTGGCAGGGTCGCGAAGGACCAGATGGCCCCGCCTTTGAAATGCGCCTTGATATAAACAGGAGTGAACATGCCACTGTATGAGCATGTAATGATCGCGCGTCAGGATCTGTCCAACGCGCAGGCAGAAAGCCTTGTCGAACACTTCGGCACCGTTCTGGCTGACAACGGCGGCAACGTCGTCGACAGCGAGTACTGGGGCGTTAAGACGATGGCCTACAAGATCAACAAGAACCGCAAGGGTCACTACTCTTTCCTGAAGACCGACGCCCCCGCGGGCGCCGTTCAGGAAATGGAGCGCCTGATGCGCCTGCATGATGACGTGATGCGCGTTCTGACCATCAAGGTCGACGAGCACGCCGAGGGCCCTTCGGTCCAGATGCAGAAGCGCGACGAGCGCGAAGGCCGCCGCGAGCGCCGCTGATCAACGCCTGACGAAAGGACATAAACCATGGCCGCAAAACCATTTTTCCGCCGCCGCAAGGTCTGCCCGTTCTCGGGTGAGAACGCGCCGAAAATCGACTACAAAGACACCCGTCTGCTGCAGCGCTACATCTCTGAGCGTGGCAAGATCGTACCTTCGCGCATCACCGCCGTTTCGGCAAAAAAGCAGCGTGAACTGGCCCGTGCTATCAAGCGCGCCCGCTTCCTCGCCCTGCTGCCCTACGCCGTGAAGTAAGGAGAGACTGACATGCAAGTTATCCTTCTGGAACGCGTTGCGAAACTGGGTCAGATGGGCGACGTCGTTGACGTCAAGCCCGGCTACGCCCGCAACTTCCTGCTGCCCCAGGGCAAAGCGCTGAGCGCGTCCGAGTCGAACATCGCCTCGTTCGAAGCGCGCAAAGCGCAGCTTGAAGCGCACAACTTGGAAACCAAGAAAGAAGCTGAAGCACTGGCTGAAAAGCTGGACGGTCAGCAGTTCATCGTGATTCGCTCGGCCTCGGATGCTGGCGCTCTGTACGGCTCGGTCACCCCGCGTGACGCCGCAGACGCTGCGACTCAGGCTGGGTTCACAGTCGACAAGAAACAGATCGCCCTGATCGCACCGATCAAGGAACTGGGTCTGCACTCGCTGGCAGTCAAACTGCACCCCGAGGTCGAAGTTGAGATCAAGATGAACGTCGCCCGTTCGGAAGAAGAAGCCGAACTGCAGGCGTCGGGCAAATCGATCCAGGAACTGGCCGCTGAAGAAGAAGCCGCTGCTGAATTCGAGATCGCAGAACTGTTCGACGACATCGGTTCCGCCGCTTCGGATGATGACGAGCTGGTTTCTGACACAGCACCCGCTGCTGAAGAAGACGAAGCAAAAGCCTGATCAGGCCACGCTGAACGCAACAAAGGGCTGCGCCTTCCGCGCGGCCCTTTTTTAATTTCCAACCAGCAAAATTCGGCCCAAATTCACGGATATGGTTGCGACACCCAATGCGATCCATATCATCGCGCTTCTGAGCTTGGAGTACATAAATGGCAGTCTTCTCCCGCCGTGGCCTCATCACGTTGATCGCAATCTCGGCTCTAAACGCATGTAGCGGCGCCGAGGTATCGCGAAACGACACCGAAGCGTTCGATCCTCCGCTCTACCCCAATGAAACGCCAGAACTGCGTGCATCGATCAACAATTGGGCCGATCATTACGACCTGCCCCGCGAACTCGTGCACAAGCTGGCGATCCGTGAAAGTACGCACAGACCGTGGGCTGTAAACCGACCGTATTACGGACTGTTGCAGATTCTGCCGGCCACAGCGCGCTCAATGGGCTATCAGGGCGACGCTCAGGGCCTATTGGACGCAGATACCAATCTGGAGTTCGCAGGGAAGTACCTACGGGGCGCATGGCTGCTATCCGATGGTGACCAGCAACGGGCGATTTTCCTGTACGCCAAAGGCTTCTATCCCGAAGCAAAAGCGCGCGGAATGCTGGTTGAAACAGGCCTGAGACCTGGCCCCTGACACCATACCAAATCCAGGACAACGCCTGTGGATTTGGAATTTGGTTATAGTGATATAAATGTTCTAGTCTACGCAAGTAATACTCAAATGTGCAGACAATTGGCACCTCGCCTTGTCATATTCCCGAAAGTATGTTGTCCTTTCCGATGTGAGGTAATTTGGGTTCCGCTCTAAGTTTACTACTGGTCCGAAGACACCATCGGGCCTGTGGGATGGGCCGCAGTTGGTAGACGCCGCATGGAAATTGTTGATCTGAGCACTCTGCCGGATGCAGAAACTCGGTATACCGAGTTTCTGAAACAAGTGTGCGAAAAGCATGATATGGATCATGCCGCCTATGCAGGCATGAACCCTGCGTCTGGCACGGTTGCGGGCTTTGTAACCTATGATGATGCTTGGACCGAACATTACCAGAACCAGGGTCTGATCATGATCGACCCCACGATCCACATGGCCCGTCGCAGTATCGCACCCGTGGATTGGAGCCGGTTGGAACGCGGCCCTGAATTCCAGCGCATGTTCAATGATGCCAGTGAATTTGGCATATCAAACCAAGGTGTTACGATACCAGTCCGGGGGCCGTTCGGGGATATCGGATTGCTGAGCGCCTCGCGCGACTGCAGCAAGGAAGAGTGGCGCAAGCTCTACACCCATGTGATTGGCGACTTGCAATCCATGGCTGTACATATTCACGACCATGTCGTGTCTTCTGATGAGGTTACAAGTGCGCTCTACCATCCCAACCTTTCGACACGTGAAGTCGAGATTCTACAATGGGTTGCAGCGGGGAAATCGCAACAGGATATCGGCGATATCCTGTCGATTTCACATCGCACGGTTGAGGTTCATCTGCGATCTAGCCGCGAGAAACTCAGCGCATTAACAACGCCACAAGCGGTTGGTCGCGCCATTGCCATCGGCCTCATTACGCCTAGTTAACCACAAAAAACCCCAAATTCTGCCAAAATACGGGAAACCCCCAATAGAAAACCCCCGGCAAAACGGTAACGTCTAGTTTACCGAACAACCACTCGAAGGGGGAAAAAATGATTGTTGTTGTTGATGGGCTGAACAGACACCTGTTCGGCGAAGTTCTCGACGAAATGTATGAACTGCGCGCACGCGTTTTCGGCGGGCGCCTTGGATGGGACGTAAAGATCGAAGACGGGAAAGAGATCGACGAATTCGATCATCTGGACCCGGCATATGTGATCGGACTCGACGACGGGGGGAATGTCGTCGCAGCCGTGCGTGCCCTACAGACCACCGGACCTCACATGCTGGCTGATGTTTTCTCAGCCATTCTCGACGGAGAGGCTCCGATCCGCAGCGCAAGAATGTGGGAATCCACACGCTTCTGTGTCGACACTCAAAGGCTCAGCCGCGGGAAAGAGAAAAACTCGGTCTCTTATGCGACCTGCGAATTGATGATTGGCTCGCTTGAATACGCCAAGAATGCTGGCATGGAAGACATCATCACTGTCATTGATCCGGTTATGGACCGGGTTCTGAAACGCTCGAATTGCGCGCCTTACGACTATGTGGGCAAAACCGTTCCGATGGGCAAAGTGTCGGCTCTGGCCGCACTGCTGGATTGTACTGACGAACGTATCCAAGGCATTCGCGAATTCGCCGGTATCCACGAGGACGTGTTCCTGGAAGAAGAAGAGGCTCTGGCCCTGTTCAACTCGAAAAAAGCCATCGAGAAGCAACCCGCGAACCGCGATCACAAACCGCTCACGGATCTTGAGAAATACTTTGTCGAGCAGATGAGCGCAGCGCGCACCGAAGAGGAACGTCAAGATGTTCTTCGGTTGATTGAGACGCTGACCGATACCTTCACGCCAGAGCAAAGACATGCTCTGCTAGATACCCCCCGTGCTTTTGCTCATGAGGCCTGACCCCCTCACCTCATAATACAAAAGCCACCCACGCGGAGCCGCCCTGTTCAAAGGCGGCTCCGCTCTATTACAGCCCCCCACAAAAGGGGGGGGGAAGAGGATTATTCCTCTTCCAGTGCCTCAACGGCTTTTTGCAGATCGTCCTTGCTGACTTCTTTGTCCGCAACTGTCGCCAGTTCGAACACGTAGTCGACAACCTTGTCTTCGAAGATTGGCGCGCGCAGCTGCTGCTGCATCTGAGCGTTCTGCTGCACGAACTCAAAGAACTGACGTTCCTGACCCGGGTACTGACGCGCCTGGTTCATGATCGCCTGAGTCATCTCCGCATCGGTCACCTCAACCTCGGCTTTCTGGCCCAGCTCGGCCAGCAACAGGCCCAGACGCACGCGGCGTTCGGCCAGCTTGTTGTGCTCGTCGGTCGGCTCAATCTCGCCATGGTCGTGGCCTTCCACATCCGGGTTTTCTTCGTGGAACAGCTGATGCGCGATCTGCTTGGCCTCGGCCTCAACTAGCGACGGGGGCAGGTCAAACGAGACTTTCTCGTCCAGCACATCCAGCAGGCCGCGCTTCATAACAGCGCGCGAGGCGCCAGCATATTCAGCTTCCAGACGCTCAGAAATCTGACCTTTCAAGGCTTCCAGATCTTCAGCACCGAATTTCTTGGCCAGCTCGTCATTCAGTTCAGCGGCAACCGGTTCTTTCACTTCTTTGATTGTGCAGCTGAAAACCGCATCTTTACCGGCCAGGTGTTCCGCACCGTATTCCTCGGGGAAAGTGACGTTCACGTCCTTTTCTTCTTCGGCCTTCACGCCGACCAGCTGCTCTTCGAAACCCGGGATAAAGCTGTTCGAGCCCAGAACCAGCGGGTAATCCTCGGCCGAGCCGCCTTCGAACTCTTCGCCATCGACCTTGCCGACAAAATCAAACACGATCTGGTCGCCGTCCTTGGCTTTCGAACCCTTGCGGCGCGCTTTGAAGTCCTGCGCGGTTTCCGCCAGGTTGTTCAGCGCTTCTTCGACCGCTGCATCATCGGCTTTGACAACCAGCTTTTCCAGCTCGACCGACTTCAGGTCAACCTCGGGGATCGCTGGCAGGGCTTCGTAGGACATCGCAACTTCGACATCGTCGCCTTCTTTCCAGTCCTCGTTGGTCATCTTGACCTCAGGCTGCAGCGCAGGGCGGTCGCCACTGTCTTCAAAGTGCTTGTTCATCGCACCGTCGATGGTTTCCTGCATGGCTTCACCCAACAGACGCTGGCCAAACTGCTTCTTCAGCAGCGCCATCGGCACCTTGCCTTTGCGGAAACCTTTCATTTCGACCTCGGGCTGCGCTTCGGTCAGTTTTTCGTTGACCTTATCGTCCAGCTCAGCTGCGGTCACAACGATGTTGTAGCCGCGTTTCAGACCTTCGTTCAGCGTCTCGGTAACCTGCATTATGGTAGTCCCCATAGGATTCGGGGCGCGCAACACGGGCGCGCCGGGCAAATTTGACGCCTTCTATTTGCACAGCCGCCCGCGTGCAAGGGGTCAAAGGGCCGATCACCCCGGTTTTAGGGTGTCTGCAACGAAAAAACGCTCAGTATCAAAGCGGGGCCAGTGCATTCCTTCAGAACGTGCTTTTAGAACCGCCAGCGCGCGCCCAAAACCCAAGCCGCATTCTTGTCGAACGAAGTCCCGTCATCAAAATCGTGATTGCGGTATTTCAGGTAGGCATCGGTATTGATGCTGTCGATCCGCTGAACCACAGCGATCCCCCAGGCCTGGGTACTAGAACCGTCGGTCTCGAAGTCCGAGCCGTCATAGTAGTCAATACCGACACCGGTTTTTCCCCATGCAATCCAATCGCCTTCATATGACAGCTTCCCATACCAGAAACTGGGATCCGAGACGCCAGCCTCATCCTCATCCCGGGTACCAGCCGCGAATGTAACGCCTAACCCGCTGGGCAACAGAACCGAGGCGGATCCGATCGTATCCTTGCGGTCTCCGGAATTGTCATCACGCGACCGCACGGCATAGGCCAGCGCGGCTTTGAACTCAGCACCACCAGCAAAGGTGGACTGATATCCAAGGCTGATATCGTAGTAGTCATCATCATCACTACTGGACAGAATGTTCTGACCATAGGCGATGGCGGCTAAAAACCCGTTGAAATCTGGCGTGTCATAGCGAATGCGACCACGCCGGGACCCATCGAAGTTACTGCTGCTGTCTCCTATTGTGATGTCACTGAGAACGCCATCAGTGCCACGATAGAAGAAGCTGGAATTCTCATCATTGGTAAAGGAATAAAGTGCCGTACCGACATAGGTCAGGTCCACCTCAGCCGCCCCGTCCGAGGCCATGCTGCCCTGTCCGGCCGAGAATTTACCCCATCCCCCCTTCAGCGCGAAATCCACATGTCGGATATCCTCACGCGACCACCCATCACTGTTGGTGCCAAACTGATCAGCTGATGCCGATCCGGGCAAACCTAACCCGGTTTCAAACCGGAACGTGAATTCGTTGGTCCCGAAGGGCTGCATCAGACGCAGGCCAACCCGGCTGTTGGACAGATCATTGTCCAGCACGCGGGTTTCGGTTTCCTGCCCATCGTCGACCGAGATCAGCGCCGGGTTGAACTGACCGTACAGTTCGACATAACCGCCACTGTTGTTTTCATACTTCAATTCGGCGATTGCCGAGGTCGCAGTGGCTGTAACCACAATGGCGGCAGCGGATGTTGGTTTGAAATAAGAGTTCATATCAATCACCATCAATGGCTTAGGTTTTGGTACCGCCCAGACAATCACAAAAACATGTGTTTTCGTGATGCAGGTTCCGGGTCGCCCGCCGTCGATTCAGCTGCCAAATCCCACAGATGTGGGCATAAATATTGTTTTGAGCACTAGCTTGGAATTGCGTGGTGTCTCTTTTGATCCACCAAGGCAAGTTTGCACCTTTGCGGTGGCTCATGCAAATCCCAGGCATCGCTCAGCGACCGGCGACACTATAAAACCGCTATTTCTTGGCGGTCTCGGCCAAAACCCGCTAATTGCCTTCACGTCTCCAGTGTCCGAAACACGGCCGGCAGTTGCTCAGGCAAGTCCTCGGCGACCAGGCCCGGCCCGAACTGTCGGGCACATTCCACATGAAGCCAGGCTGCGCTTTCAGCAGCCTGCATCGGGCCGAAACCGCGTGCAAGCAAACCAGTGATAAACCCGGCCAAGACATCGCCTGACCCAGCTGTTGCCAGCCAAGGGGCCCCGCGTTCATAAACCGCGGCATTGATAGAACACTGCCCGTCCGGGTTTGCGATCACCGTGTCTGGTCCTTTAAACAGCACAATGCACCCTGCCCGTTGAGCGGCCTCTCGCGTCGCATCAACCTTGGAATAGGCCGGACCTTTGATTGGCACAGCGTTTAGTTTTTCCGAGATGTCCGGAAACAAACGCGCAAACTCGCCCCCATGAGGGGTCAGTACACAGTTCTTGTGCAGTTGCGCGAACAGTGCAACAGGGTCATCTGCAAAAGCGGTCAAAGCATCCGCGTCCAAAACCGTTGCGCGCCCAGCTTCCAAGGCAACCGGCACGAGTTCGCGCGCACGGTCCAAACCCAAACCGGGGCCAAGGCACAAGGCATTCAGCCGTTCGTCCTGCAACACCTCAGACAACCCATCTGCGCCTTCAACCCGCTGCAACATGATCGCCGTCACTTGCGCCGCAACCTCCATCTGCGCCGAGGGAGGTACACCCAGCGTCGCCAGCCCTGCCCCAATCCGCAAAGGCGCCCGCGCCGCCAACCGGGCTGCGCCTGTTTTGCCGGGACCGCCGGACAGGATCAGTGCATGGCCGTGGGAGTATTTGTGAGACGACGCAGACTTGGTGAGCTCTCGAGTTTCTGAAAACACATCGCAATCCGAGTCCAGATCGATTTCGATCAACTGCACCGGATCAGAAGCTCTCTCAGACAATCCTTTTCTTTCAAGACCAATGGATTTGACGACGACTTTTCCGCAAACATCAGGCCCCATTCCAAGAACATGGCCATCCTTTAATGCGTTAAACGAAACGGTCAATTCTGCACGATAACTGTGACCAATTTGCTTTCCGCTATCCGAACACAAGCCCGAAGGAACATCGACTGCCACACGTTTGACATTCTCATGAGAGATCAGGTTTTGCATAAGTAAATCAAACTCGAAAGTGCTTTTGGAAAGCGGCTTTGAAAGTCCGGTACCGAACACAGCATCCACGAAAACCGTTGGAACCTCTGCCTTCGAAAAAACATCGATCAGCTTAAGGCAAGTATCAGTTGGCAACTTTGATGGGGGATTTGCCTCTCCGATGCTTATCCACCGCTCATAGTTCATCCGCGCATCCGGTGGCAATTTAAGGGGATCGCCATACAGAAAAACCTCAACCTCCCATCCCCGCTCTCGCAACAACCGCGCGACAACAAACCCGTCACCGCCATTGTTCCCCGGCCCACACAACACCACGGCACGCAGGGGATCCTCTTCATCTGGCCCCAAATATCCCGGGGAGCTCGAGGGGCTGGCCCCTCGATCCGTCAACTCCGGCCATTCCTCAAAGATCGCCTCAACAACGCCCTGCCCGGCACGCTCCATCAACTCCAGCCCGGTGACTTTACCGGACTCGATGGCCGCCTGTTCAATCGCCCGCATCTGCGCCGCCGTCAGCAATTCCACCATCTCGAACCCTCATGCGATTCAATTGTGATTACTTTTTGTGCAAGTTGCACAAAACTTAACCCGCCGCCAAGATTCCATCCATCCGAAACAGGCCAAATCCGCAATCACATTGCCCCCCTGATTTAGACGTGATCACTGCGGGTCTGACAACCATGCGAGGTGAGCCGGGATGAAAAAGATCGAAGCGATCATCAAGCCGTTCAAACTGGACGAAGTGAAAGAGGCATTGCAGGACGTCGGCGTCCAGGGCCTCAGCGTGATCGAGGTTAAGGGCTTTGGCCGCCAGAAAGGTCACACGGAACTGTACCGTGGTGCTGAATATGTGGTCGACTTCCTGCCCAAAGTGAAGGTCGAGGTGGTGCTGGACGACGATCAGGTCGACGCCGCCATCGAAGCCATCGTTTCGGCCGCAAAAACCGACAAGATCGGCGACGGTAAGATCTTTGTCTCGCCCGTTGAACAAGCCATCCGCATCCGTACCGGCGAGACCGGCTCGGACGCGCTGTAACACACCCATCTTCAAACCAGAGGAATAGATAGTATGAGCAAGGACGCAGTTCTTCAGCTGATCCGCGATGAAGACGCAGAATATGTCGACATCCGCTTTACCGACCCGCGCGGCAAACTTCAGCACGTGACCGTTATGGCCGATCAGGTTGACGAAGACTTCCTCGAAGAAGGCTTCATGTTCGACGGGTCATCCATCGCGGGCTGGAAATCAATCGAAGCATCTGACATGAAACTGATGCCCGATACTGACAGCGCTTATGTCGATCCGTTCTATGCGGAAAAGACCATCTGCCTGCACTGCTCGGTTGTGGAGCCCGATACTGGTGAAGCGTATGAGCGCGACCCGCGTGGCACCGCTGAAAAAGCCGAAGCCTACCTGAAATCTTCGGGCATCGGTGATGTGGCCTATATGGGCCCCGAGGCCGAATTCTTCCTGTTTGACGATGTCCGCTTCTCGAACAGCATCAACAAGGTTTCCTACGAAGTGGATGCCACCGACGCGTCCTGGAACACTGACACTGAGTACGAAATGGGCAACATGGGCCATCGTCCGGGCGTCAAGGGCGGTTACTTCCCGGTCAACCCAATTGATGAAAGCCAGGACCTGCGTTCGGAAATGCTGTCGACCATGAAACGTCTGGGCATGAAGGTCGACAAGCACCACCACGAGGTTGCCTCGTGCCAGCACGAGCTGGGTCTGATCTTTGACAGCCTGACCAAGCAAGCCGACGAGCTGCAGAAGTACAAGTATGTCATCCACAACGTGGCACATGCCTACGGCAAATCGGCCACCTTCATGCCGAAGCCGATCGCAGGTGACAACGGCACCGGTATGCATGTGAACATGTCGATCTGGAAAGACGGCAAGCCTCTGTTCGCTGGCGACAAATACGCCGATCTGTCGGACGAAGCGCTGTACTTCATCGGCGGTGTTCTGAAGCACGCCAAGACCCTGAACGCCTTCACCAACCCGTCGACCAACAGCTACAAACGTCTGATCCCGGGTTTTGAGGCCCCTGTTCTGCGCGCCTACTCGGCCCGTAACCGTTCGGGCTGTGTCCGTATTCCGTGGACCGAAAGCCCGAAGGCCAAGCGGGTCGAGGCTCGCTTCCCGGATCCGGCTGCGAACCCCTACCTGGCGTTTGCTGCGCTGCTGATGGCTGGTCTGGACGGCATCAAGAACAAGATCGATCCGGGCGAGGCCATGGATAAGAACTTGTACGATCTGCCTGCCGAAGAACTGGCCGACATTCCAACCGTTTGCGGTTCGCTGCGCGAGGCTCTGGAAGCTCTGGCATCCGATCACGACTTCCTGCTGCAGGGCGACGTGTTCACCAAAGACCAGATCGACGGCTACATCGCGCTGAAGATGGAAGAGGTCGAAACCTACGAGCACACGCCGCACCCGGTAGAATACGGCATGTACTACAGCTGCTGATCCGGCACTGGGTTACATCTATCTGCAAGGGCGTCCATTCGGGCGCCCTTGTTTCGTTTGGCGTGATCTTTCAAACTGGCCGCCAAAACAGGTTGGGAGAGAGCATATGTCATCCGATGACCCGTTCGCGCAATTCACAGATTATGTGACCTCGATAGAACAGCTGGAAGGTATCACCGGCGCGCCATTGCCTCAGATCATCGCAAAGGAACTGCCGGCTCTGGATCAGATGTGCAGGGACTTCGTCGACAGGTCCACCTTCTGCTTGATCGCATCTGCCAACCCGGACGGGTATCTTGATATCTCGCCGCGTGGCGACCCCGAAGGGTTCGTGCATGTCATCTCTGACAACTTGCTTGCCATCCCTGACCGCCCCGGCAACAAGCGCGTCGATACCTTTCACAACGTTCTGAAAGACCCACGCGTCAGTGTGATCTTCTTTGTCCCCGGAAAGATCGAGACGCTGCGCCTTCGCGGCACCGCGCGTATCTGTGCGGATGAGACGCTTTTGGGCCCCATGGCCGTCAACGGAAAAGCGCCCAAACTGGGGCTGCTGGTCCATGTCGACACCGCCTTTGCCCACTGCCCCAAATGCGTCATCCGCGCCAACCTCTGGCAGCCGGAGAATTGGCCAGACTCCTCAGACCTGCCAAACATGAACGCGATGATGGTCAAACACGCCAAGATCGGCAAAACGCCTGATGAATGGTTCGAAGACCTCCAGCAAGCAGGCGAGTTGGACCTGTATTAAAGCCTTTGCCTTGGAACGGTTGGCGTTTAGCCTTGGTGCAGATTGTACAAAGGAATTGACTTGATGTTGCGCATTCTAAGCCTCACGCTCGCCCTGTCTGCACCGACGCTTGGCCTTGCGGCCCCTTGCGGAAATACCAGTGCCGGGTTCGACGCCTGGAAAGCCGATTTCACCAAAGAGGCCAGAAAGGCAGGAGTGAAAAAGAAGGGCCTTCAAGCGCTGGCACAGACGCAATATGCCACCAGAACGATCGCTGCGGACCGAAATCAGAAGAGTTTCAGATACTCGCTGGACAAATTCATGCGCGTGCGCGGGGCAGACACGATTGTGGCCCAAGGGCGCAAGCGCAAAGCCCGGAACCCGCAGTTTTACGCTGCGCTTGAACAGCAATACGGCGTGCCAGCAGGCGTTCTGATTGCCATCCACGGCATGGAAACCGGCTTTGGCAATTTCATGGGCGACAGCCAAGTCGTGTCAGCAATAACCACTCTGGCCTATGATTGTCGCCGATCCGAGTTCTTCGTTCCCCATGCAATTGGGGCACTGAAACTGGTCGATCAGGGCAGTATCACCATGGCGACAAAAGGGGCAAAACATGGCGAGCTGGGCCATACCCAGTTCCTGCCGGGCAATGCTCTAAAATACGGTGTGGATGCCACTGGGGATCGCCGCGTGGATTTTTACAACCTGACGGATGCAATGGCCTCAACCGCCAATTTCCTGCGCAAAAAAGGGTGGAAACCGGGGCGCGGCTATCAGCCGGGGCAGCCCAATTTCGCTGTTATCGAACAGTGGAACGCGGCCACGGTTTACCAGCAATCCATCGCCATCATGGCCGCCCGAATCGACCAATAGCCCAGTCATGTGCGCAACACGTGATTTACGCAATTTCGCCACAATGTCGCCACAGCGGTCGCAAAAACCCCTTATTTTATTGGTTTCCAAAGCGTAATCAATCATTGGATTTTTCGATTTTTTTGCACTTTTCGTCAAATTCTACCCAAAAACGGTTGTTAACCTTTCATTTACAACGAAAGCGACAAAGGAAACTCCCGTGGCTCAGAACCGCAGTTATCATGGCGGCCTGCAATTCGATGGCGACGCCGATGGCGCAATCGAACGGTTTAGTTCGATCGTCGCGACAACACTTCAGGATTACGGTCACCTGATCGAGCGCAAAGCGATGCTGAATCACACAGAGGCCAGCATCGTCTCAAGCCAGTACCTTGTGCGCTTGACGCTTAAGCGCGAGGCCGCGAACGCGGACACCCATCATGACCGCCTGGATCGGGTGGTGGGGCTGAAAACAGCACCGCGTCGTCGCATTGCTACACGCCCGCAGAACAGGATGCAGATCATTGTCTCGCCAGTCTCTCCTGTACTGGACGATCCTGAGATTTCAGAACTGATGCTCGCGGTCATGTTATATCGCATGGTCGATATCTGCTCGACCCGTCGCGTCGAATGGCTATCGCCGCGCACTGTTTTGACGCTCGAACAGTTCATGAGTGCGTTTGACACTTTGGCGCCTGGGAAATCCCGAGACAGAAAACAGATTTTCCAATCAATATCCGGCCAATTCGCGGGTGTGGACATACCCGAGCCCGACGAACAGATCGCGGTCTCGAACCCGTCTGCCCGCCCGATCCAGCTGACCGATGACCAGCTACTGAGCATCGCGTTTCGCGCGGATGAGACGCTGGAGCCGCCATCAAACGAAAACAAACCTTTTGAGCAGATCCAAGACAATACCGAAGACGAAGACCGCCCAAGCGACATCCTGCGTCTTAGCAGTTGGTGTGTAACCGGCGTGATCGCCAGCGTTTCCATGCCCATCGCCTGTTCGATGGCAGCCGTCAATCTGATCCGGGGTGAAGATTTCCGGCTCAACACGCAGGTTCTGGTCTTTTCCTCTGCCATCGTAGCGCTGAATGCCAGCAATGCCTTTGCCGACGTGGCCAACGTCCTGGGCATGTAAAAGAATTACCGAAGACCCTCCTTGGAGGCCCCGCCATCAGGCGGGGTTTTCCATTTCTGACAGGCTGTTTGCAGCCAGAACATAAGTGTGGATCGAAAAAACAACCGCCCCGGTGTGCGGCAAACGCAGCAAGGTTTGGCGCTCGCTACGTAGATACGAGGTTGTCCCCTCCTCGGGCTTTTCACGCGGGGTGCTGGCACTGCGGGGCTGGTAAAGCTCGGGGTCTTCATACCAAAGCGCATTGAAGCGCCACAGCGGGCGATCAGGCTTTATCCCATCAAACAGACGCTGCACGCGCCGCGCAATGTTGTCATCATAGCTGTCAACGGGGATATGAATATCCACCAAAGGCCGCATGAATTTTTCCGACAGGCGCCAGCTGGCCGGAAAGCACAGAACCGCACCTGTTAGAACGTGTTCGTTCCCATGCTTTTGAAGGATGCAGAAATCCTCTTGCACCAGCAAGCAGAGCGTATCCATCGGTCGTGCCGTATCAATTTCAACGCGCACCCCATCAGGCCGCACTACGTGATCAGTCGCATCGGGGTAAGCCGTTGCCAGAAGCAGCGCCAACAACTCCTGCGCGGCCTCTTCTGCCTGCGGGTCCAGCGCCAGCACATCGTCACGACGTTCACTCAGCAGCGCCGCGCGTCTATTCATCTGCGCCGCAAAGGCATCATCCTGATACAGCCAATCCTGCATCTGTGTCGGCTGGATGCCCGGCAAGGCGCGTAAGTCCGTCGGATCGTAAGGAATTTTCTTTTGCAGGATCACGCTCATAAAAACCAGCTATCATTGAATTTCCCGAATGTCGGTCAAAAAACGACAAGCGGGCGGTCGCAATCTTCTGCGACGTCTTTCGACCGTCTCAACAAGATTGCCTCAATCTGAGGGAGGCGCGTTGTGAATCAACACTATCGGGATACCCGTAAAATCGACCCAACTCGTGGCGAAACGCTGGGCGATGGCACACCGAATGACAACGACAGAATCGAGATCGGACCCACCCAGCTGGCCTTTGACGAATGGTCAGCCGCAGGGCTCGCGCTGCCCAATCTGGACCAGATGCGCGCATTTCGGTGGAAACGCCTAACCCAGGCTATCGTAGATCGCGGTTATGGTGGTTTGCTGATTTTCGATCCGCTGAACATCCGTTACGCGACCGACAGCACCAATATGCAGCTATGGAACACCCACAACCCATTTCGTGCGGTCCTGCTGTGTGCCGATGGCTATATGGTGATCTGGGACTACAAGAACTCCCCTTTCCTCTCCACATTCAATCCTCTGGTCCGCGAACAGCGATCGGGCGCGGATTTGTTTTACTTTGACCGCGGCGACAAGGTGGATGTGGCGGCCGATGTGTTCTCGAACGAGGTGCGGGTGCTGATCGAGGAGCATGGCGGCGGCAACAAACGGCTGGCCGTCGACAAAATCATGCTGCATGGGCTGCGCGCGCTTGAGGCACAGGGTTTTGAGATCATGGAAGGCGAAGAGCTGACCGAGAAAACCCGCGCTATCAAAGGACCCGATGAAATCCTGGCCATGCGCTGTGCCAGCCATGCCTGTGAGACCGCCGTGGCCGAGATGGAGGCCTTTGCCCGCGCCAATGTGGGTGATGGAAAGACATCGGAAGATGACATCTGGGCCGTTCTGCATGCCGAAAACATCCGCCGCGGTGGTGAATGGATCGAGACACGTCTGCTGGCGTCGGGCCAACGCACAAACCCCTGGTTCCAGGAATGTGGTCCCCGGATCACGCAGCAGAATGAGATCATCGCATTTGACACCGATCTGATCGGATCCTACGGGATTTGCATCGATATTTCACGCACTTGGTGGATCGGGGATCAGAAACCGCGTGCCGACATGATCTATGCGATGCAACATGCCCATGAGCATATCATGACCAATATGGAGATGCTGAAACCCGGCGTCATGATCCCCGAATTGACAGCGAATTCGCACCGGCTGGATGATAAGTTTCAGGCCCAGAAATACGGCTGCCTGATGCACGGCGTAGGCCTGTGCGATGAATGGCCACTGGTCGCCTACCCGGACAAGGCGGTTGCAGGGGCTTATGACTATCCGCTGGAACCCGGCATGGTTTTGTGTGTCGAGGCCGCGGTTGGCGAGGTGGGCGGCGATTTCTCGATCAAGTTGGAAGATCAGGTTCTCATAACCGAAGATGGTTATGAAAACCTGACGCGATATCCGTTCGATGCCCAGCTTAAGGGGCTGTAGTAACCCGGTTAGTCAGGCCAGGTCGACCGCCGCACGTTGCCATGCCAGTCTTCGACGGGCTGGCTGATTGTACCAGAACGCTCATTCTCGCTAAGTGGCAAAGACTGGCCCAGCGCAAACCCCAAGACGACGGCCAGAATAAGTGCGACCAGCCGTTCCATGCCAACCCAGGGTGCATTTGGCTTTGCTGCAATATCTACCATGTTTCCCTCCGGCTATGGTTTCGATAGCGGGAAGATGGGTCTTTATGTGAAATAATTAAAACGAATGTTTGAATGACTATACATCACAAAACGGAATGAATGGCTTATCTTCCCGTTTCGATGGCGGACCACAAACCCGTCGCCAACCTTACGGCAGTCCCTCACCTTACCGTGACGCCTTTGACATATAGGTTGTGGCAGGCCCTGCATGATCGCAATATTGCAAACGCCCCCAATGGAAGGAGCCGAAATGCCCACGGAACGCATCACCTTTGCCGGTCATGATGGCGGTCAACTTGCCGCTCGGCTGGATTTACCCGATGGTCCGGTTCTGGCGACGGCCCTGTTTGCCCATTGCTTCACCTGTTCCAAAGATATCCCTGCCGCGCGCCGTATCTCAGCCCGATTGGCGGCAATGGGGATCGCAGTGCTTCGGTTCGACTTTACAGGGCTGGGGCATTCCGAGGGCGAGTTTTCCAACACCACTTTCACATCGAATGTCGAAGACCTGATTGCGGCGGCGACCTATCTGGCTGGCCGAAACATGGCCCCAGCCCTGCTGATTGGCCATTCACTAGGGGGAGCCGCTGTGCTGCGCGCCCGCGCGGGTATCCCATCGGTCAAAGCGGTGGTCACGCTGGGGGCCCCTGCTGATCCCAGCCATGTTTCGCACCATTTCGAACAGGCTTTGACCGAGATACAGCAGGAAGGCAGCGCCGAGGTCTCGCTGGGTGGTCGACCGTTCCGCATTGGCAAAGCCTTTGTAGACGACATTGCTGAGACGGCCCTGACACCCTCAGTGGCAGAGTTGAAAGCCGCCTTATTGATCCTTCATGCACCCTTGGATGAAACCGTCAGCATCGACAACGCCAGCACCCTCTTTCTGGCCGCCAAGCATCCCAAGAGCTTTGTGACACTTGATGACGCCGATCACTTGATCACCCGTGCCGCAGATGCGGAGTATGCGGCGGATGTTATCGCTGCATGGGTATCGCGATACGTGCCTCTGCGGCCTCCGGCCCCGCCTCCAGGCGCGCCCGAGGGCGTTATTCGCGTGACCGAAGCAGACCCGGATGGGTTTTTGCAGGATATTCAGGCCGGACCGCGCCATCATGCCGTAGCGGATGAACCTGTCTCATATGGCGGTACGGATCGCGGCATGTCGCCTTATGGGTTCGTTTCGTCCGGGCTTGGGGCCTGCACCTCGATGACCATTCGCATGTATGCGCGACGCAAACGGTGGCCCCTGACCGGGATCAGTGTGGATGTCTGTCATGACAAAGTTCATGCACAGGATGCAGGGCTGGCAAACGAAGGCAAAGTGGATCAGTTCAACCGGAAAATCCGATTGCAGGGCCCATTGACCCGGGAACAAAAAGAACGGCTGCTGGAAATTGCCGACAAATGCCCGGTGCACAGAACGCTGGAAGGCTCGGCACTCGTCACGACCATACTGATTGACAACTGATTGGAATAGCTGCCACAAGGCCGCTTTATTGTGCAGTGAGCGGCAGGCGCATGGACAAACAGATCGTTTGCATAAACTGGGGCACGCGCTACGGTGCCCCCTATATCAACCGCCTGTACCGGATGGTCTGCGCCAACACGACGCCGCCCTTCCGTTTTGTCGCCTTTACAGACACGCGCGACGGGGTCGACCCGGGCGTTGAGTGCTTTGACTTGCCCGAAATGCCGGGGTTCATGCCCGAACGCACCATCGGCCAATGGCCGAAATCCAGGCTTTGGGCTGCTGAACTGGCCGATCTAAAGGGGCCATTTCTGTTCCTGGATCTGGATGTTGCGATCACGGGCTCTTTGGACCCGTTCTTTGAGTTTGGTGCTCCTCAGGATGTCGTCCTGGCGCGCAACGTGGCCAAGCCTCTAAACCGGCTGGGTCAAACCTCAATCTACCGCATGCCTGTTGGTGCCCTTGCATCGCTTCAGGATGTCTTTGCGGCTGACCCTCAGGGCGTGGCCGACAAGTACCGGTTCGAGCAGCATTTCGTCACGAAAAATGCACCAAACGGTATAAAGTTCTGGCCGACCGGATGGGTGCGTCATTTCCGGATCGAGTGCATTCCAACTTTCCCACTGAACTACTTCAAAGACACGCGCCCACCCAAAGGCACCCGCGTGGTCATCTTTGCCGGGTCGCTGAACCCGCCGGACGCGATCAAAGGGCAGTATAACGACGCGGTTCCGCACCTGTCCCCGAAACAGCATATCCTGCGGGCGCTCAGGTCAAAGCACAAACTCCGCGCGATGCGACAGTACTTTCGACCTGCGAACTGGGTGGCCCGGATCTGGGATCAGGCCGAAGGCAACTAGTTTCGACCCGCTTTCGTAATCCAAGCAAAATCTCAAAAACAAAAAACCGCGCCGAATCTCTCCGGCGCGGGTCATTCAGATTGAAAATGGCAATCGCGGTTAGCCGCGCGCGTTTCCAACCAGTTTCCAAACCGCAGGGATTAGCAGCGCAGCCAAAGCCAGCTTGATCGCATCCCCTGCCAGGAACGGTGTCAGACCCCATTCAAGGATAGGCTTATCCCAACCATACAGTTGGCCCAGCCACAGCAGGCCAGGAACATAGATCAGCACGTTGGCCAAAAGCAGTGCGAATGCCAGTTTGCCAACCGACCGGTCCCAACCACGTGCGGCCAAGGCGCCCAGCATGACGGTGGCCAGCAGATAGCCAACCAGATAGCCGCCCGTGCCGCCCATCATGTAGGTCAGGCCAAATTTCTCAGCCGACGAACCGGCAAAAACGTCAAAGCCCAAAGCACCGACCAGCAGATAGCCCATCATTGTGATCAGACCCAGGCGCGCGCCATAGGCTGTGCCGATGGTCAGAACGGCAAAGGTACCCATTGTCATCGGGACCGGCCACATTGGCACTTTGATCTTTGCGGCGATAGCCAGAGCTGCGACACCCAAGACAACCAGAGCCACCTGCTTGACGCGCAGCGCCGTCCCTTCGCGCGGGCCAAATGCATTGGCCAAAACGTTTGCGTTCATCTCATATCTCCACGTTCGGATTTATTTGCACCTGCAGCAATGCCTGTTCTGGGCGTCTGCTGCAAGATGATTACGCTATCGCAGCGTGTATTTGGTCTCCATTTCATAAGATTTTCGCGGTCCAGACACGGTCCAACGGACTGTCCAGATCGGCCATCCCGAGAAATCGTAATCTGCATCATAGCTGTCAGGGGCACAATCGTGATGGTCGGTCACCGTGGTTTCGCCAAGTTTCAGCGTATGAAAATACCGCCCATCGTCAAAATGAATGGCAATGCGATCCCCATCTAGCCGCCATAGATAGCGACGGGTGCCCTTCATCGGTGGCTGACCCGGAACACGCACCGTCACCTCTTCGCTATAGGTCAAACCGTTGGCATCTGGCACTAGATCAGCGCGGCCATCGGCCTGCACAGTCTGCCCGGCCTTGTTGTCCCTGATTTTTCGCGTCAGAAGCCAGGTTCCGGCGAAATCCTTCAAATCGCCCGGCAGGATCATTCCGCAAACACGCCATCTGTTGCGCTGCCCGCGTCATCAATAAACCGGATCGTCTGACCGTTTTGTTGAACGTCGTAACAGGCCCACAAGTCCGACGGCGGCCAGAGCGAACAATAGCGATTATCCCGAACGGCCCACCGACCCGCGCTGGGTCCGCCCGAGAAGTACTGCGTCAGCATCGAGCCCTCGAAGGTTTGCCAGACACCGCCGCCATAATCCAACTTTCGCTCCGTCAATGCCGCCAGTATTTCCGGGCCTGACAGCTCTCTGAACTCGCTCGCTGCCAAAACACCTGGCCAGATCGCTAGAATCAGGGCAAACCGTCTCATATTTGCACTCTCGTCTTGTTCCTGTGGCTGCTCAGGTTTAAACCCCGCGACATCACCCACTGCCCAATCACAATAAGGCGATGCTGCCAATGATTCCACGTTATTCCCGCCCCGATATGGTCGCCATCTGGTCGCCTGAATCCAAATTCCGCATTTGGTACGAGATCGAGGCTCATGCCTGCGACGCCATGGCCGATCTGGGCGTGATCCCGCGTGAGAACGCCGACGCGGTGTGGAAAGCCAAAGACGTGGAATTTGACGTGGCCCGGATTGACGAGATCGAGGCCGTCACCAAGCACGACGTCATCGCCTTCCTGACCCACCTGGCTGAACATGTCGGCAGCGAAGAGGCACGTTTTGTGCATCAGGGCATGACATCATCGGATGTGCTGGACACCTGTCTCAACGTGCAACTAACCCGTGCCGCCGACATTCTGATCGCAGATCTCGAAGGTCTGCTGGCGGCCCTGAAACGCCGCGCGATCGAGCACAAACATACCGTCCGCATTGGCCGCAGCCACGGTATCCATGCCGAACCGACCACCATGGGACTGACCTTCGCCCGCTTCTACGCCGAGATGGACCGCAACCTGTCCCGCATGCGCGACGCCCGTGCAGAAATCGCCACCGGCGCGATCAGCGGCGCGGTGGGTACCTTCGCCAATGTCGATCCGCGTGTCGAGGAACATGTCTGCGATCAGTTGGGTCTGGTGCCAGAGCCGATCAGCACGCAGGTCATCCCGCGCGACCGTCACGCGGCGTTCTTTGCTACGCTGGGCGTCATCGCCAGCAGCATCGAAAACATCGCCATCGAAATTCGCCACATGCAGCGGACCGAAGTTCTGGAAGGCGCCGAATTCTTCTCGATGGGCCAAAAAGGCTCCTCGGCCATGCCGCACAAGAAGAACCCGGTTCTGACCGAGAATCTGACCGGTCTGGCCCGCATGGTGCGCGCGGCTGTGATCCCGGCGATGGAGAATGTGGCGCTGTGGCATGAACGCGATATCTCGCATTCCTCGGTCGAACGCATGATCGGGCCCGATGCTACGATCACACTGGATTTTGCACTGGCCCGGCTAACGGGTGTGATCGACAAGATGCTGATCTTCCCCGAGAACATGCTGGAAAACATGAACAAATTCCCCGGGCTGGTCATGAGCCAGCGCGTTCTGCTTGCCCTGACCCAAGCCGGTGTCAGCCGCGAAGATGCCTATGCCATGGTTCAGCGCAACGCGCTGAAGGTCTGGGAACATCGGACCGACTTCAAAGAAGAACTACTGGCAGACGCCGATGTCACCGCTGCGCTGAGCGCCGAGGAAATCGAAGAGAAGTTCGACCTCGGCTATCACACCAAACATGTCGATACGATTTTCGAGCGAGTGTTTGGCGAATAAGCGCCTGCGATAACTCAGAAAAAGCCCGGCTAGCCTGATGCTGGCCGGGCTTTTTGATGAATCCACGGGAATCGGGTAGTCTGGTGGCGATACTTCCGCGAAGAGGACAGATCATGATCAGAACCGTATTATGCTCAATCGCACTTGTTTGCATGGCCTCAGCCAGCCTGGCCTGTAGCGGCCATAGCAAGCAAACCCAATCCTGTATCGAAGGGACAACCTGGGACCAGGAAACCCAAAGCTGCCTGAAAATCATCAACAGCTGAAAAATTTCTTTCCTGTTTGTGAATAAACGCGACCGATCCGGTGTTAGCTTTTTGGAAGATCACACTATGATTTCAAGAAGCAGACCTGAGAACGGAGTCGAATAATGCGCCTTGTCCTAGCATCCGCAATCGCGTTTCAAGCCTTTGCCTTTGCCCCCGCTGTCCACGCCGCAGGCGGCGACAGCAATCCGCCCAAACCCACGAACACAACCAAGAAGTGCCTGTTCGGCCGGGTGTATGACGAAGCGGCCGGTAGATGCGTAAAGCCGGACAAAAACAAGTTCTCGGATGATCAGCTTTATGACGCCGTTCGTGAACTGGCCTATGATGGCCAGTACAAAAACGCTCAGGGTATTCTGCGGATCATGGATCAGGCCGATGACCGTGTTCAGACCTATTGGGGCTTTACCTACCGCAAGATGGGTGAGCTTGAGCTGGCGAACCTGTTCTATGAAAAGGCCATCGCGGCCAACCCCGATAATATTCTGGCCCGCAGCTATATGGGTCAGGGGTTCGTAGCCGAAGGCAAAACCGATCTGGCCATTGAGCAGTGGCGCGAGATCAAGGCCCGCGGCGGAGAAGGTACCTGGGCAGAGGCCTCGTTGCGCGAGGCGATCCAGACCGGGCTGACATACAGCTATTAAGACCTTTGAACAGCGGCACATCGCCAGCTTTCCGGATATGCAAAAAGCATCAGCCGGGGCTGGCGATGGGTTTGTTTTAGTGCATTGGGCTTCAGCCTTTCTTTACCCAACTCTATCTATGCTGACTGCGGAACTGAATTTGGCTCGGCAGGCACATGCAGGATACAAACGCACTGATAAAAATGGCTCCGGGGGCGACGCCACCCGCGGGCACTGAAAGCAGCGCTGCCAAGATCGTCCCCAGATCGCTGAGCAGTTTGCAAAAAGCCGCCGTTGTCGTGCGGCTGCTGCTAAATGAAGGCGCGGATATCCCGCTGGAGGAGCTGCCAGACGATCTGCAGGAACGGCTTACGCATCAGCTTGGCCAGATGGGGTTGGTGGATCGGGTCACACTGGACTCCGTGGCGCAAGAGTTTGGGGATGCGCTCGATAACATCGGACTGTCCTTTCCCCATGGGCTGGCCGGCGCGCTGGATGCCATAAACGGTAAGATTGCCCCTGCGACGGCTGCACGCTTGCGCAAGGTTGCCGGTGTTCGCCAGATCGGGGATCCTTGGCAGCGTTTGCGGGAAATTCCAACCGAAGAACTGGCAGACTTGGCACAAGCCGAAAGCACCGAGGTGGCCGCTGTCATGCTGTCCAAGCTCGATACGGCGCAGGCCGCGCAGCTTTTGGGGCACCTGCCCGGTCCGGTCGCGCGACGCATCACCTACGCGATATCAAAGACCGCCAGCGTCACACCCGAAGCGGTAGAGCGTATCGGCTGGTCGCTGGCCTCACAACTGGATCAACGTCCGGCCCAAGCGTTCAGCGATGGCCCGGGCGCGCGTGTCGGGGCAATCCTGAACCAATCCGCTGCCGCAACCCGCGACGGTTTGCTGGATGCTCTGGATGCGGAAGATGCCGATTTCGCCAGCGTTGTTCGTCAGTCCATCTTTACCTTTGCGCATATACAGACCCGTATTCAGGCACGCGATATCCCAGCGGTGCTGCGCGAGGTTGAACAACCGGTTCTGATCACCGCCTTGGCGGGCGCTGCTGCAGATGATGACAAGGCATCGGTTGAGTTTCTGTTGTCGAACATCTCCGCCCGAATGGCCGATAACCTGCGCGAAGAAATGGCCGAGCGCGGGCGGGTCAAACAGGCTGAGGCCGAAGACGCGATGACTCAAATCGTTGGCGCCGTGCGCACACTGGTTGATGCAGGCACGATCGTTCTGGTCGAAACCGAGGAGGAAGAAGATTAGATCCTTCGCTTGCTGCTTCTCAAGGTCAAACCAACCTGTCTGGCGTCAACCGTGCTTGAACGCTTGAGATTGCAGGTCCTGACATATATGTCTGACCCCAAAATGCGCAAAACGCGGTGAGACGCTTTCATGCCCGTCGAAAAGTCAAGGCTCAGCCGAAGTGAGCTTGCGAAATACTATGTCGCCAATCTGTTCCTGAAGGCGGTCATCGGCGCGATGCGCCTGCTGCCTTACGAGCAGCGCATCCCCGCAATGGGCGCTATCGTCCGCGGTCTTGCCCCTATTGTCGGCTTTCGCCGACGGGTTCTGCGCAACCTGAACCTAACCTGCCCCGAACTTTCAGACGCCGAGGCGAGGAAGATCAGCAGCGACGTGTCTGACAATGCCGGGCGCGCAATTATGGAGCATTTTTCGCCCGAAGGGTTCATCGAACGTCAGAAACACGCAAAAATAAGCGGGCCCGGTATCGAAGCCTTTGACGCAGCGATTGCCGAAGGTCGCCCGGTCATGATGATCACAGCGCATTTCGGGCACTATCTGGCTGCACGCGTTGCATTGCAGCATCGCAACGACAAACCGATTGGCTGCCTGTATCGACGGATGGCAAATCCTTATTTCAACGACGCATATGTCGAAGCCTTCTACAAATCCGGCTCGCCCATGTTCGAACAGGGCCGGCGCGGCATGGTGGAAATGGTCAGGTCCCTCAAGAAGGGCGGCATCATCGCCATCGTCTCGGACCTGCATTCACAGGGTGGCGAACAGCTACAGTTTTTCGGCAAACCGGCGATCACATCGGTACTGAATGCTGAACTGGCGATAAAATACAAAGCCGTCTTGATCCCGTGCTACGCAGTTCGTCAACCCAACGGGCTGGATTTTGAGATCATTCTGCACGACCCCGTTCCGCACACGACTCCGCAAGAGATGACGCAGTTTACCAACAATGATCTGGAACAGATGGTTCGCCAGCATATGGGTCAGTGGTTCTGGATTCACCGCCGCTGGAAACACTGGAATGGCCTGGGTGTCAGCCTTGAGGAAATGCCCTGATCATTTCACATTGGCGGCGGCAACAATGGGTCCGTGTCCGACTTGTTGCACCAAAACGACGGCAGGGAATTCGGCGTTCAGAGGGGTCTCGAAACTCTGCGACGCTGTGCCATCCCATTGACCTGCGATCTGCCAGTTTTCAACAACGTTGGCATAGTCCAGGTCATGCCCGGCCAACTCACCCCGACGGATCGAGGCATGCCGCATCGGAGAATACTGAACCACCCGCACATCATAGACTTGCCCATAGGGCAATGCGACTGGGGTAACATCGACCAATATTGCATCCCCATCACGTCGGGCCTGAACCGAAGCCTGGGGCGTGGCCGCCAAATGCGACTCGATCAACTGGTTTAACTCGCCTGCTTTGGCGCCGACCACATCCTCTTGTCCGTTGATCACCATCTGAGGCGTATAGATCATCGACCGCCCACCCTGACGCGCATAGGCGCGCTGTCGCAACGTATGATCAGGATCTGCATATTCATCTTTCCAGCCGATATAGTCCCAATAGTCCACATGCAGCGCCAGACCGATCACATCGTCGCGTTTCGCGAGTTCGTGCATGATCCGGTCGGCTGGCGGGCATGACGAACACCCCTGCGAGGTAAACAGCTCAATCACAACCGGATCTTCTTCGGCCGCAGCATGGGTCGCGAGCAGAAGGGCAAGAACGGTTGTAACGACAGTGGCTTTAGACATCGGTAGGCCTTGGCTGGTTGGGCTGTTCAGAAGGTTTAGCTGCTTTGACGTTCAACCTCCAATCAAGGTTTCTTGAAACGCAGTAAGAATACACTTAGATCGCCGTGTACAATGGTATACAAAAATCAAATCAAAAGCGCTGATCACCCTTGAACCGACAGTGCTGGTGATGCAGATAAAGTGTAGCGACCCCATAATCCAAGTCATTTGAGAGGGAGGCCAACAGATGCCCATCAAAGTCGGACAGGACACCGCCAAGACCCGCCGCAGCCTGAGCGTGAATGGTAAATCCATTTCCTACTATTCGATCCCTGCGGCGCAACAGGCCGGTCTCGGCGATTTCTCGAACCTGCCTGCCGCGTTGAAAGTGGTGCTCGAAAACATGCTGCGGTTCGAGGATGAGGGTTTCTCGGTCTCGGTCGATGACATCAAGGCCTTTGCCGAATGGGGTGCGAATGGGGGTAAAAACCCACGAGAGATCGCTTATCGCCCTGCCCGCGTTTTGATGCAGGATTTCACCGGTGTTCCGGCGGTCGTCGACCTCGCCGCGATGCGCGACGGGATCAAAGGCCTGGGCGGTGACGCGCAGAAGATCAACCCGTTGAACCCAGTCGATCTGGTCATCGACCACTCGGTCATGATCGACGAGTTCGGCAACCCACGCGCCTTTCAGATGAATGTGGACCGCGAGTATGAACGCAACATGGAACGTTACCAGTTCCTGAAATGGGGTCAGACCGCGTTCAACAACTTCCGCGTTGTGCCCCCCGGTACTGGCATTTGCCACCAGGTGAACCTGGAATATCTGGCCCAGACTGTCTGGACCGATACCGACCAAACTGGGGAAGAGGTCGCCTACCCCGACACGCTGGTCGGCACCGACAGCCACACCACCATGGTCAATGGCATGGCCGTACTGGGCTGGGGCGTCGGCGGGATCGAGGCCGAGGCCGCGATGCTGGGTCAACCGATCTCGATGCTGATCCCCGAGGTTGTGGGCTTTGAGCTGACAGGGTCCATGATCGAAGGCACGACTGGCACGGACCTGGTTCTGAAAGTAGTCGAGATGCTGCGTGAAAAAGGCGTCGTCGGCAAATTTGTCGAATTCTACGGTGAAGGTCTGGACCATCTGCCGCTGGCAGATCGGGCGACCATAGCCAATATGGCACCTGAATACGGTGCGACCTGTGGCTTCTTCCCCATCGACGGAGAGACCCTGCGCTATATGCGGAATACAGGCCGCGACGAAGACCGCATTGCGCTGGTCGAAGCCTATGCCAAGGAAAACGGGTTCTGGCGCGGTTCGGATTACGCCCCGATCTACACCGATACATTGACGCTGGATATGGGCACCATCGTACCTGCGATTTCCGGCCCAAAACGTCCGCAGGACTATGTTGCGCTGACGGATGCCAAGGCCGCCTTCACAAAGGAAATGTCTGAGACGTTCAAACGCCCTATGGGCAAGGAAGTCGCCGTCAAAGGTGAAGACTACACGATGGAATCGGGCAAGGTCGTGATCGCCTCGATCACCTCCTGCACCAATACGTCGAACCCATATGTTATGATTGGTGCGGGTCTGGTGGCGCGTAAGGCAGCGGCTCTGGGTCTGGATCGCAAACCTTGGGTCAAGACCTCACTGGCGCCGGGATCGCAGGTTGTGTCGGCCTATCTTGAGGCTGCTGGTTTGCAGGACGATCTGGACAAGATTGGCTTTAACCTTGTGGGCTATGGCTGCACCACCTGTATCGGGAACTCGGGCCCAATTCAGAAGGAAATCAGCGAAGCCATTGCCGAAGGCGATCTGGTCGCCACGTCGGTTCTGTCGGGCAACCGCAACTTTGAGGGCCGCATCTCGCCTGATGTACGCGCCAATTATCTGGCCTCGCCACCGCTGGTCGTGATCTATGCGCTGGCCGGTACGCTGGATATTGACCTCACTTCGGACCCCATTGGTCAGGACAAGGATGGCAACGATGTCTACATGAAAGACCTCTGGCCCAGCCAGGCCGAGATTGCGGAACTGGTCGAGGCGACCGTGACCCGCGAAGCGTTCCAGTCTAAGTATGCGGACGTCTTCAAGGGCGACGAGAAATGGCAGAGCGTCGAGGTGCCGCAACAGGAAACCTATGACTGGCCGCCGACCTCGACCTATATCCAGAACCCGCCTTATTTCCAGGGTATGGGGGCCGAACCGGGCACCATCTCGAATATCGATGGGGCCAAGGTGCTATTGATCCTGGGGGACATGATCACCACCGATCATATCTCGCCCGCCGGATCGTTCGCGACCACCACCCCTGCCGGGAAGTATCTGATCGAACGGCAGGTGCAGCCGCGCGAGTTCAACTCATATGGATCACGACGCGGCAATCACGAGATCATGATGCGCGGTACCTTTGCCAATATCCGCGTCAAGAACGAGATGCTGGATGGCGTTGAAGGCGGGTACACGAAAGGGCCTGATGGCCAACAGACCTCGGTCTATGAGGCGTCGATGGCCTATCAGGAACAGGGCACGCCCTTGGTGGTATTTGGCGGTGAGCAATATGGCGCGGGCTCGTCCCGCGACTGGGCTGCCAAAGGGACCGCCTTGTTGGGTGTGAAGGCCGTGATCGCCGAAAGCTTTGAGCGCATCCATCGGTCAAATCTTGTTGGCATGGGTGTTATTCCGCTGGAATTCACGGGCGGGGACACACGCAAAACACTGGGCCTGAAAGGTGATGAGACAGTGTCGATTCATGGGTTGGATTCTGTCGAGCCGCTGCAAGAGGTACCCTGCACCATCACCTATGGCGATGGGTCCGAGAAGACCATTACTCTGAAATGCCGGATCGATACCGCGCCCGAGATCGAATACATCGAAAACGGCGGTGTGCTGCATTACGTGTTGCGGAACTTGGCAAAGGCCGGCTGAGATCGGATCGTACATGACCTTGAAGGGACGCCTGAGGGCGTCCTTTTTCATTTTCAGCGAGGCTCTGCCTCGCGCTCCGAGGTATTTGTGAACAGAAGAAGTTGAATATCGCCCATAATCCGGGTCTGGTCAGCGCAAGGAGGCTGGTATGGATAAAGTGGCATTGATAACAGGCGGCGCGCGCGGAATTGGGCGCGCAATTGTCGACGAATTGCACGGCGACCACCATGTGGCGTTCACCTGGTTGACGAGCGAACCGGAGGAGAAAAGCGAGTGTCTGGCCTTGCGATCTGACCTGACAGCAGAGGGGCAGCCCGAGGCGGTTATTCAGCAGGTCATAGAAAAGTTTGGACGTCTCGATCTGATCGTGAACAATGCCGGGGCGGTTACGATGACCCCGAAAGACGTGTTCGATAAGGATGATCACCTCTCCATATTGGACCTGAACCTGCTGGTGCCCGCCGCATTGCTGACCGCAGCTTTGCTGCATCTGAAACCGGGCGCCGCGATTGTCAGCATCTCTTCGATGAATGCCGTTCTGCCGCCCAAGGATGCGGTGACCTATGGGGCCAGCAAAGCCGCGCTGAACTTGTGGACGCGTGGTATGGCCAAAGAGTTGGGCCCGAAGGGTATTCGCGTGAATGCCGTGGCCCCTGGCGCGATCAACATCCCCGAAGCTCCGCGCCCGGACGACCTGACCGCCCTATTCGTCAAGGATACCGCTGTTGGACGCGTAGGGCGGCCAGAAGATATTGCAAAGGCCGTTCGGTTTTTGGCCTCGGATGACGCCAGTTTCATTACGGGCGAAGTTCTGGGCGTTACCGGCGGGTATCGGTTATGAGCCGCCTGCCGCCTGTTCCAGAGCAGGCCGGATCGTGCTTTCGATGACACGCCGCGTAATCGGCCCGGCGAAGCGTAGGATCACGGTGCCGTCGCCATCGATCACATAGGTCTCGGGCACGCCGTAGAGGCCCCAGTCCAGCGCCATGCGGCCTTGTTCGTCTCGGCCTATGCCTGAATAGGGATCGCCCAGTTCTTGAAGAAAGCTTTCGGCATTATCCAACTGATCTTTGTAGTTGATGCCGTAGACGGGGATGCCTTCGGCAGACAGCGCTTCGAGGTTGGGATGCTCGGCCCGGCAGGGGGCGCACCAGCTTGCCCAGTAGTTGACCAGCTTGACCTCACCATCCCGCAGCGTTTCATCGTCGAACAAGGTTTTTCCGGGAAACTCGGTCAGGACGACAGGTGGTGCAGGCTGTCCTTGCCGCGCAGAGGGCAGCGCGTCAGGATCCTCACGGAACATACCAATTCCGGCAAGAACCGCAAAAGCACCGAAGATTAGTGGCGGCGCGATCATAAGGGGCGAAATCTTAGCCATTGCGCGCCACTCTTTGTTCAACCTTTTCCATCTCGCTCCGTACTTTGCGGCCGCGCATCACGCTGATCGCGACAAGCGCCAGCATCAAGCCGATTGAAACGGCATAAGACCACAGAACAGCATCTGCATATTTTCCAAGATCGGGGATCATCCGCCCACCCTTTCGCGTGCCAGCAGGGCCTTGACGCGCCGCGCGCGGATTTCGGTGCCCGTGCGGTACAGAATCAGCGCGATGAACAGCAAGACGAAACCGATGATGCAGATCAGAAGCGGGTAAAAGAAGATGTTACTCACCTTCTCCTCGGTATCTGTGCCTGTGATGGCTCCGGCCCGCATAACGGATGCGCCCTGATGCAGGCCTTGGTTCCAGAAATTCACTGCATAGCGGCTGAGGATGGCGAAGACCGAGCCCACCAGACACAGGACCGATGTCAGGTCGGCCGCCGTATCAGGGTCTTCTATGGCTTCCCAAAGCGCCACATAGCCAAGGTAGAACAGAAACAGGATCAGGAATGAGGTCAAGCGCGGGTCCCACGCCCACCAGGTGCCCCACATGGGCTGGCCCCAGATGGCTCCGGTTGCCAGCGCAATCAGAGTCATGACAATGCCCACCGGGGCTGCGGCCCGGGCGGCCAAAGCGCTGACATGATGGCGGCGCACCAGCCAGATCAACGAGGTCACCAGCATCATCAGCCAGCAGTTGATGGCCATCAATGCCGCAGGAACATGCAGATAGATGATCTTGACGGTCGATCCTTGTTTGTAGTCGTCCGGCGTGAAGAAAAAGCCCCAGACAAGCCCGACCATCAGACACAATGCTGAGGTGATCCAGAAAAACGGCAAAATGCGTTCGCTGGTGGCAAGAAATTTGCGCGGATTGGCATATTCCCAAAGGGTGTTGGCTCTGGCTGCGATTGTCATGGCTGATATCTAGTCTGAAACCGGCAGTTTCTCAATTGACCTCCGTCAAGAATGTGGCGCTTCACCGCAGATTGATCCGTAGCACAGCCGCGCTGGCAAATGGCAGCAAGGCAATCGTGGCGGCGGTAATCCCGGCCAGCATCAGCAGCGGGGTCTGTGTGTCCATTCCGGTCGCACCGCGACGGGCGACCTCGGCCCCGAAGATCAGAGTCGGAACGTAGAGCGGCAGAACCAAGAGCGAAAGCAGTAACCCCCCGCGTTTGAGCCCAACGGTCAAGGCTGCGCCAAAGATGCCGATCACGCTCATGGCAGGGGTGCCCAGCAGCAGCGAGATCACCAGCCAGAAAAAACCCGATGGTGGCAGATTCAATAAGATGCCCAGAAAGGGGGCCGCCAAGACCAGCGGCAGCCCCGTGGTGATCCAATGCGCAAGCGCCTTGATGGAGACAATCGCCTCAAGCGGCAGCGGGGCCGTGGCGAGAAGATCCAGTGATCCATCTTCCCAATCCAGCGCCAAGAGGCGGTCGAGCGAAAGCAGACAGGCCAAGAGCGCACCGAGCCATAGAATGCCGGGTGCGATGGTGGACAGCAGCGCCGACTGCGGTCCAACTGCAAAGGGCACCAGAACCGTCACGATCAGGAAAAAGGCCAGCCCCAGACCAAAGCCGCCCCCGGCCCGAAAGGCCAGTTTCAGGTCGCGCAGCAGCAGGGCGATCATAGGAACCCTCCGTCCAGGTCATCGGTCAGGTCAAGACGGGCTTTGAAGGGGCCGACATCCAGTATTTCAGCTTCAAGACCCAGATCGATATGGGTGGCGATTAGGGCGGAACCGCCCTGCCCCAGATGCCTTTGCACGGTTGACGCGAACATCTGCACCGCGCTTTGGTCCAGGGAAACGGTCGGCTCATCCAAGGCCCAGATGGGTCGGCCCGTCACCAACATGCGCGCCAAGCCCAGCCGCCGTTTTTGGCCTGCCGACAGATTGCCCGCGTGGCGATCTGCAAGCGCGTTCAGCTGAAAGGCATCCAATGCAGGCTGGATGTCATGCGTTCCGAAGACCGCAGCCCAGAAGGTGAGATTCTCTGTCACAGTTAGAGTGGGTTTCAACCCGTCTGAATGTGAAGCATATGCCATCCGATCCTCGGCCCCGTCGATACGCCCGGACAGCGGTGGTTGCAGACTTGCCAAAGTGCGCAGCAGCGTTGTCTTGCCGATGCCGTTCGGTCCGCGAAGGATCAGTGCCTGACCGGGGGCAAGCGAAAAGCTCAACCCTTCGAGCACGGGAATGCCGCCACGCGCAATCGCCAAATCTGTCACCGTGAGTGTCATATCCATCGCTTATCTGATTGGCGAGGCGGGCAAAAGGATGGATTTGCCGCAGGGTTCGCGGGCTGGTTCTGGTGACGAGGACCGGAGCGAGAGGCCAGCCTCTCGCGCTCTCCGGGATATTTTTGGCCAGATGAAGAGGGATCCGCTTACACGGGGATCAGGGCGAGCGCGATGCGGCGACCCTCGGAGAGCAGCACGTTATAGGTCCGGCAGGCAGCGGGGGAGTTCATGATCTCGACACCCAGGCCCGCCTCTTCCAGAGCATTGCGCAGGTCTGCCGGGATATGAGTTAGCTCAGCGCCTGTACCGATGAACAAGACATCGACCACATCTGCAAGTGCCAGCAGGTCGTCTACCTGTGCATAGCCGTCCCAACGTATTGTTCCTATTGGACCGGTCAGGACACCGCTGTGATGCACCTGTCCACCAATGCGAAAAAAACCAGGGCCATAGCCATCGACAGGTTGGGCATTTGTATAGGTGATCTCATTCAATCGCATGAGTGCCTTTTAGCCCCAAAGCGGCAGACCGGACAAGGCGGCAAAGGCAATCGCCACGTAGGCCGCGTTGCGGTACAGGCGCTCTCGCTCGGGTCGGAACAGCCAGCCGCCCAGCCAATTGCCCAGCAGGTTTGGTATAGCCAGCGCAAGCCCCAGACCTGCAGTTGCATAGGTGACTTGCCCCATTGCCGTCAAAAACCCCAGCAGCAGGAAGTCGAACGCCAGAAGGAACAACAAGATGGTTGCCCGGATCACCTCGACCGGTAGCGGTCGTGACATATAAAACAGAATGACAGCTGGCCCCGGAAGGCCCGCAACACCCCCCAGGAAACCGGCTGCGGCACCGATCGCGCTGACCATCATGCGGCCGACGTGACCGTGATAGCGCAGGCCCAGGATCAAGATGGCCAGCATGGCCAGCGCAAGGCCACTGACCGCGTAGCGGAACACATCCGGGTTGACTTGGGTGAGAACCCAGAGGCCAACAGGCAAGAGCGCGGCGCAGCTTACTACCAAGCGCCACAGGTCGGCCTGATTCACAGACGCCCAAGCCCGTCGCAGATTGGGCAACGGGCCGAAGACATCCATGATGGTTAAACCGATCAGGGCACCAAACGGACCCAAATGCGGCGTTGCAAGGGGAAGGAAGATCAGCGCAGTTCCAAAACCTGAAAACCCGCGTACAACACCGCTGAGACCTGCGGCAAAGACAATGATGGCCAGCCCCTGAGAGGACTGGCCGAAAAGCTCAGGCATCCACGTTGGCAAACTGGTTGCCCGCGTTGTTTGATGGCTTGGACCAGTCGCGCTTAACACCCAACCACAAAAGGATGGTCGAGGCCACGAAGACCGACGAATAGGTCCCCACGATCACGCCCCAGATCATAGCGAACACAAAGCCGCGGATCACATCGCCGCCCAGCACATAGAGCGAGATCAGCGCCAGCAGGGTCGTGACCGAGGTCATGACCGTCCGGCTGAGCGTTTCGTTGATCGAGATGTTGAGCACCTCTTTGAGGTCTTTCTTTTTGTATTTCCGCAGGTTCTCGCGCACCCGGTCGAAGACAACCACTGTGTCGTTCAATGAGTAACCGACGATGGTCAGCAGTGCTGCGATGATAGCCAGATCAAAGCGGATTTGCAGCTCTGAAAAGATGCCGATAGTCAGGATCACATCGTGCACAAGGGCCGCGACCGCACCTAGTGCGAACTGCCATTCAAAGCGTAGCCAGATGTAGACAAGCACCGCGCCAATGGCCAATGCCACGGCGATGATCGCCGTTTGAATCAATTCGCCAGATACTTTCGGGCCGACCGATTCGACCGAGACAAACTGAATATCCGGGATCACGGTTTTCAGCGCCTCTTCGACGGCGGTTATCGTCGCAGCCTCGACCGCTTCGGCATCGGCCTGCGCCTGAATGCGGATCATTGCGACGTTTTCATCCGGGCCAAAGGTCGGATCAAAAATCTCGGTTATCGTCACATCGCCAAGCCCCAAAGGCGCGATGGCGTCACGATAGGCACCCACGTCAATTTCAACCGCACTTTGGGTCCGAATGGTCGTCCCACCACGGAAGTCGATACCAAAGTTCAGCCCCTGCAGCAGGAAAGAGGTAAAGGCAATGACCATCATCAGGCCCGAGATACCCAGCCAGAGCTTCCAGCGGCTGAAGAAATCGAACGAGGTGTTTTGGGGTACGAGTTTCAGTCTCATGTCAAACCTCGATCGTTTTCGGGCGGCGGCGTTCGAACCAGATGACAACCAACAGTCGCGTGACGAAGATCGCCGTAAAGACCGAGGTCAGAATGCCCAACCCCAGTGTGATCGCAAATCCGCGTACCGGCCCGCTGCCCATGGCAAACAGGATCACGGCGGTGATGAAGGTGGTGACATTGGCGTCCACAATGGCCGACAGCGCCTTTTCATAGCCCAGCTCAATAGCGCGTGCCGGGCCTTTGGCGGATTTCAGTTCTTCCCGGATTCGTTCAAAGATCAGCACATTGGCGTCAACCGCCATACCAACTGTTAGAACAATGCCCGCGATGCCTGGTAGAGTTAATGTAGCTCCGATGAGGGATAGAAGGCCGAACAGCAGACCCACGTTGATGATGAGCGCGACATTGGCGAAGAGACCAAACAATCCGTAGCTGAGCGCCATGAAGGCCAGCACAGCCACAAAGGCCACGATGGTTGCGACCTTGCCCGCATCGATACTGTCTTGGCCCAACTCGGGACCGATCGTGCGTTCTTCCAGAAAGACCAATTCGGCTGGCAAGGCACCCGCGCGCAGCAAGATAGCAAGGTTGGTGCTTTCCTCAACGGTGAAATTTCCGGTGATGATCCCGGACCCACCCGGGATATGGCTTTGGATGACAGGGGCCGAGATGACCTCATCATCCAGAACAATCGCAAAAGGCGCGCCGATATTGTCGCGAGTGTAGTCACCAAACTTACGCGCGCCCGAGGTGTTAAAGCGGAAGCTGACAGCCGGGCGGCCATTTTGGTCAAAGGAGGGCTGCGCATCCACCAGTTCCTCACCGGTTACCACCGGTGCGGATTCGATGATGTAGAAGACACCGTTTTCATCAATCGACGGCACCACCTCTTGACCGATGCCAGCGACGGCATCTGGATCGGTGCCACGGTTGATTACCGGGTTAAAGGTCAGCTGCGCCGTGGTTCCGATGATATCCTTCAACTCTCCGGCGCTGCCGATCCCCGGCACCTGGATTAGGATACGATCCGAACCCTGACGTTGGATGGTTGGTTCACGCGTGCCGACCTCATCAATCCGGCGGCGCACGATTTCCAGCGCCTGACGTACCGTTCGGTCGTCCGAGGCCAGTTTTTCGGCCTCGGAGAGTTGCACGATAATCGTGTCCCCGTCGGCACGGGCCTCGATATCCGTGGCGCCTACTCCGGTCAGGGTCTGCACCTGGCGGGCCAATCCCCTGACAACCTCTAGCGCGCGGGGCATGCCTTCGGGCTGGCTGATGCGCACACGAATCTCACCGGGTGCTGCGTCCTGCCTGCGGATCGTACCGACAGTGGACCGTTCATCCCGCAGCGCATCGCGGATTTCCGGCCACATCGCTTCCATCCGCGCCTCGTAGACGTCTTCGACCTTCACTTCGGCCAGCAGATGCGCGCCGCCCCGAAGATCAAGGCCTAGATTGACCAGCGACGATGGCAGCCAGTTTGGCCATAGCGCGGCGTCGGCCTGATTTTCCGGCGTATCCGCGCCCAGTTCGATTGCGGCTTTGGCGTCGTTCGAAAGCTCGACCCGCGTGTAGAACGCATTCGGCAGGGCCAAGAGCAGGCCGGTCACGCAGACCAGCCAGATCAGAACCCGCTTCCAGGTGTCAATTTGCAGCATTACCCTGCCTTTTCAAGGAATTGTCAGGCGAAGTTACTTCGCAGGTTCGGTCTTGTTCAGAACTTGAGCAACGGTTGACTTGACCACGCGAACCTTGACGCCCTCAGCGATCTCGACCTCGATCTCGTTCTCGCCTTCCTTGACCTTCGACACTTTGCCGATCAGACCGCCTTGGGTGACAACTTGATCACCACGGCGCACCGCTTCGACCATGGCCTGATGCTCTTTCATCTTCTTTTGCTGCGGACGGATCAGCAGAAAATACATGATCGCGAAGATCAGGATCAGCGGGAGAAACTGGGCGATTGCGCCACCTTCCATGGGATATTCCTTTGCTTTGAGCTGCGGTACCGTTCCGCAAATTTGGCGGGAACCTATGCGCTGATATGCCTGTTTGCAAGCAAAGGCGGCGGTGTGACCTACCTGTACGGCCCTTGCCCCCCAAAGACGGCGCAGAGCGTTGCAGATATGCCCTAGGAACATGAGGCATCTTGGGTATAGTCGGCCCTAGGGGGGCGTGATGAGATTTCTCTACAAATACTTGCAGCGACTGAAGCTTTTGCTGTCCGCGCTGCTGCTGATCACCATTCTATCCACCGCAGGACAGGCGCAGGATACACCCGCCGAGCCATCCGACGCTGACGCGGCTGGCTCTGAAGTGTTCAAAGCGCCTGTCATCATCGACGGCGATCCGCTTTTCTTCCTGCGTGGTTCTTCTGCTCTGCCCGCCAATGAACGGGCTGAGCGGGTCCAGAACAGGATCATTGAAATCGCTGAATCATCAGAAAGCCTGAACGTCGAGATCACCTATCGGGACAGCGAGCTCGGAACAGAGATTCTTGCAGATGGTGTTGTTGTGTCCGTGGCAACCGAGGCGGATGCCGAACTGGACCAGATGGAGATCGATATTATCAGCGTGTTGCAGGGAGATGCGATCCGCGAAGCAATCGTCACCTACCGTGCCAACCGAAGCGACGAGGCCCGCGTCTCCGGAGCGATAGAGGCTGCAGGCTGGACCTTTGGGTTTGCCGTCTTCATTGTGTTGATCCTGTGGCTTCACCGCCGGATCAGACGGCGCACGCTGGAAATCGTTCAAAGCTATCTGAAAGACGTCGAAACCGTGACGGCCAAAAGTGTCCAGGCCGAAGCGATTGCCGCTCTGATCCGCTATGGGCTGAACTTTATCCTGCTGATCCTCTTCTTTCTGGGTTTCTACTATTACCTATCCTTCGTGCTGCTGTCGTTTGCCGAGACACGGTATTTTGCGCAGTTGCTGCTAACCTATCTGACAGATCCGGTCCTGCTGATTTTCCGAGGGATCATCAGCTACATCCCCAACTTGATCATGCTGGCGCTGATCACATGGATCACGCTCTATATCATTCGGGGAATGCGCGTGTTTTTTGATGCGGTCGAGGCCGGGTCCTTTGAGATGCGGGATTTCGAAAGGCACTGGATCAATCCAACCTTCAACATCGCCCGCGTTGTCGTCGTTCTAATCGCCCTTGTCTTTGCGGTGCCTTACATTCCGGGCTCGGACTCGGCAGCCTTTCAGGGGCTGACCATCCTTGTGGGGGCTATGCTGTCGTTAGGCGCGAACTCGGTCGTGTCAAACATGCTGGCTGGGCTGTTTGTGATCTATCGCCGCTCCACCTCGATCGGGGACCGCATTCAAATCGGCGATCACATCGGCGACGTGGTCCAGATCAAGCTGATGGAAACGCATCTGAAATCCATCAAGAACGAGTTGATCTCGATCCCAAATTCCCAGTTGATGAATTCGGACGTTGTGAATTTCTCGAAGAAAACCGATGGCAGCGGCTTGTTGCTGCACACAACGGTTGGCATTGGTTACGAAGAGCCACCTGAAAAGATCGAGGCGATGCTGATCGAAGCCGCGCATCGCACCAAGAGCATCAAGACCAAACCAGAACCCTTCGTTTTGTGGACTGCGTTGGCTGACTACGCGATCAACTATCAGATCAACGGATACACGACGCGCGGCAGCATCATTCCCAAGATCAAATCTGATCTGCACCGTAACATCGTGGCCGTTTTCAACGAGAACAACGTCCAGATCATGACGCCGTCTTATATCGCCGATCCGCCAGAGCCCAAAATTCCTACTGAAGGTTGGGACGGCCATCTGGCGCATGAAGATGATGGGGATGAAAAGGCCTAGGCGGAAATCGCTTAACCGGTGCTACACCCTTGCTGCCATATGGTGCATAAGCGGCTTTAGTGATTCACGCATTAAGGATCTGAACCATGCACGACATCCGCGCCATACGCGAAAACCCCGCCGCCTTTGACGCCGCCCTTGCGCGCCGTGGGGACGCGCCGGTGTCGTCAGATTTGTTGCGGCTGGATGAAAGCCGCCGGGCCAAGATTCTGGCCGCTGAGACGGCGCAGGCCGAACAGAACAAGGCCAGCAAAGAGGTCGGCGCCGCCAAGGGCCGCGGGGATGAAGCCGAGTTCGAACGCCTACGCGCGCTTGTGGCGCAGAAAAAGGCCGAAATCGCCCAGATGCAAAACGAGGCCAAGGACCTTGATGCGCTGCTGACCGACCAACTAGCCCGCATTGCAAACCTGCCCGCTGACGACGTACCACAGGGTGCGGATGAGGATGACAATGTCGAGGTGACCCGTTGGGGAAACCCGCGCAACTTTGAGTTTGACCCGAAGGAGCACTACGACATCCCCGCCGTTGCCGCAGCGATGGATTTTGAAACCGCCGCCAAGACCAGCGGTAGCCGCTTTGTAAACCTGTCAAAAGGCGTTGCGCGCATTCACCGGGCGCTGGCCCAGTTCATGCTGGACACCCATATCGACAAGAATGGTCTGACCGAAATGCAAACGCCCGTTCTGGTCCGGGATGAGGCGATGTACGGCACCGACAAGCTGCCGAAGTTCGGCGATGACAGCTATCAAACCACCAATGGCTGGTGGCTGATCCCCACCTCTGAGGTAACGCTGACCTATTCGGTGGCCGGTGACATCCTGGACGAATCCGCCCTGCCCATCCGCATGACGGCCCACACCGCCTGCTTCCGGTCCGAGGCTGGCAGCGCTGGTAAGGACACCGCCGGAATGCTGCGACAGCACCAGTTCGAAAAGGTCGAAATGGTCTCGATCACTCATCCCGACAAATCGGATGAGGAACAAAAGCGCATGCTGCGCTGTGCCGAGGACTTGCTGGAGCAGTTGGGCATCCCCTACCGCACCGTTGTCCTGTGCACCGGCGACATGGGCTTTGGCGCGCGCCGCACTTTTGATATCGAAGCGTGGTTGCCAGGTCAGAACACCTATCGCGAAATCAGCTCGGTCTCGACCACCGGTGATTTTCAGGCCCGCCGCATGAACGCGCGATTCCGTCCCGAAGGCGGCGGCAAACCGGAATATGTGCACAGCTTGAACGGCTCGGGGCTGGCCGTAGGCCGTTGCCTGATCGCAGTGCTGGAAAACGGCCAGAACGAAGATGGTACTGTGACCCTGCCCGAGGTGCTGAGCCCTTATCTGGGCGGTAAGCTGACGCTTCAAACCGACGGGACACTGGCATAAGAAAACCGGCGCTTCGATCAGCGCCGGCTTTTCATACTATGGGGCGAAGATAGGTTACTTCTTCGCCTTTTTCTTATCCTTTTTCTTGTCTTTCTTCTTGCTGTCTTTCTTGCCAGCATCTTTTTTCTTGTCGTTCTTCTTGGACTTCTTGTCCTTTTTAGACTTGGCCTTCACCTTGTCCTTGGCTTTCGAAAACGCGGCCTCCATCTCGGCGCGTTTCTTGGCAGCCTTCTCAGCCTTTGCTTTGGCTTTGGCCTTTTTCTTAGCCTTCGCCTCGGCGGCTTCGGCAGCGGCTTTCTCTGCAGCTGCTTTCTTAGCAGCTTCTTCCGCACGTTTTTCGGCCGCAGCGGCTGCGACTGTTTTGCGCGCAGTGGTCGTTCGGGTCGCGGGTTTGCGGGCTGCCGGTTTGCGTGTCGTGGCACGCCGCGTTGCCGGAGTGCGTTTCGCAGTGGCGGGTTTCGCGGCGATTGCTTCTTTGGCGGCAGCGATCAGGACAGCCGCGCGCGCCAGACCAATTCTGGGAACCTTGACCAAATCTTCGGGCTTGGCCTTTGCCATGGCTTCTGCTGTCTTAAAGCCATTGGCGGCCAAAGCTGTGGCGAGCACGTCTCCAACACCTTTTACGTTGGTCACTGCGGTCATTATTGGTCCTTTCTATCATTCCCTGCTTTTGCGTATATACACTAGATATACAGATCTTCAAGTCACGAGGGCCACTTGCTGCGATCTTAACCGCTATGGGCCAAATTGGCCGTGCGCCCCTTTTTCGGAAAAGGCACCAGACGCTTTGCATCTTCGTCCCAAAGCTTGAGGTTCAGCGCTGCCACAGCCTCGGGAAACTTGATCCGGCGCGGGGTGTATTCGGGCGGCAGATTATAGTGACAGGCGCGCAGCCTGTAAGACGGGATGCGGGCATTGAAATGGTGGATATCGTGCAGGGTGATTCAGGCCACCGCATTATCGAACCACCATCCAAAGTCCAAAGCCGAAGATCCCTGTAGCGCTGCGATTTTAGGATCGAGATCAGGCCGCCTGTCCCAATAGGTGTCTTCGAAGTTGTGCTGAAGATAGACAAGGAACACACCCAGCATTCCTCCGATAAACGAAAACACAAGCCAGACCAGAATGCCCGTTGTCCCCGCGATCAGCCAGAGCAACCCCAGAAACACGATGATCGACAGGTTGTGCAAAAGAACACCAGCAACGCCGAACCGGACCGTGTTCTTTGGCCAGCGATAGCGGATGAAATAGGTGAACAACGCCCCGACCGGCACAAGAATGAACGGGTTGCGATACAGACGGTAGAACAGGCGTTTCTTCCAGTCTGCTTCAGACCACTCCCGCAGGGTCATGGTGTGGATTTCACCGGTTTCGCGGTGTTCCAGATTGCCGATTCCCGAATGATGCAGATTGTGGTTCTGCTTCATCACCTCGAACGGCGCGAATGTAAACGGAGACAACCCATGCCCCGCCCATTCATTCTGTTGCCGTGTTTCAAACAGCGAATGGTGCCCGCAGTCGTGTTGCAACACATAAAGACGTACGGCTGAGAAAGCAAAAACGATGCCAGCCGGAACCATGATATACCAGCGATCCACAAACGCGATCGCGAGAGCCAGCGATGCAAAATACACAGCAAAGGTTCCAAAATAGCTCAGCGCTGCCAGCCTGTTATCCTGAACTGCGTATTGCCTTGTATATTCCCTAAGATCCATCCAATGCGCTCCCCACGAGGCTTGGTTAAATTTGAACCAAAAATAAGCGCGGATTGCCCGCGTACAAGCAGCGCGCGTAGAAACATATGCACGCAGACGAATGCTAGCGCGGGGAAAAGGCGCTGTCACGCCCCGAGGCTAAAAACGCTGAAAATTGGCGCAGTTACGCCTTACCCTTGAGATGCTTGGCCAAAGCGCCGGCATTTTTCTTGCGCCGTCCCTTATACGGGTTCTTGTCGCCTTGCCCCCGCAGGGTCAGGCGGATCGGCGTGCCGGGCATGTCAAAATCTTCGCGCAAACCATTCACCAGATAGCGGGTGTAGCTGGCGGGCATCTTGTCGGGATGTGAACACATCACCACAAACCCCGGCGGGCGGGTTTTGGCCTGGGTCATATAGCGCAGTTTGATCCGACGCCCCTGGGGCGCTGGTGGCGGGTGCTGCTCCAGCATTGCGGTCAACCAGCGGTTCAACGCAGCTGTGGGCACGCGGCGATTCCAGACGTCATGCGCACGAAGGATCGCAGCACGCAAGCGTTCGAGACCTCGACCCGTCTTCGCCGATACGGTGATCAGGGGTGCACCGCGCAGTTGCGGTAGCAAACGTTCAAAGGACTCTTTCAAGTCACGCAGTTTTTCCTGCTTGTCCTCTTCGATATCCCATTTGTTGACGGCAACGACCACGGCACGTCCTTCGCGTTCAGCAAGGTCAGCGATGCGCAGGTCCTGCTGCTCGAAGGGAATCGCCGCATCCAGAAGGACGACCACAACTTCGGCAAACTTCACAGCGCGCAGACCATCTGACACCGAGAGTTTTTCAAGCTTTTCCTGAACCTTGGCCTTTTTGCGCATCCCCGCCGTGTCGAAAATCCGCATAGGAGTGCTGTCGCCATCGGGATCGGCCCAGTCGATCCGCAGGCTGATCGCGTCGCGGGTAATCCCGGCTTCGGGGCCGGTCAGCAGGCGATCTTCACCGATGATCTTATTGATCAGGGTGGATTTACCAGCATTCGGGCGACCTACGACGGCAACCTGCAAGGGCTTGGCTGCGGTGATCAGAGGTGTTTCGCCCTCGCCTTCCTCATCAAGCTCAATGTCGACGATGGGCGCGTCATCCTCTGCCTTTTCCTCAGCCGCATCTGCCAAGGGCATCAGCTGGGCATAAAGGTCTGTCATCCCCTCGCCATGCTCTCCTGATAGGCGCACTGGCTCACCTAGGCCCAGATTGTATGCTTCCAACACACCCGCATCCGCCGCCGAGCCTTCGGCCTTGTTAGCAGCCAAAATCACGTGTTTTGAGCGTTTGCGCAGGATCTCGGCAAACATTTCATCGGTTGGGGTCAGCCCGGTGCGCGCGTCTATCATGAACAGGCACACATCGGCCATATCCACCGCACGTTCGGTCAAACGGCGCATTCTGCCCTGAAGGCTGTCATCGGTCGCATCCTCAAGACCCGCCGTATCGATCACGGTGAACCGCAGATCGCCCAGCCGCCCTTCGCCTTCGCGCAGGTCGCGCGTCACGCCGGGCTGGTCATCGACCAAGGCCAGACGTTTGCCCACAAGGCGGTTGAACAGGGTGGATTTGCCCACATTCGGGCGCCCCACGATGGCGAGGGTCAGCGACATGTTCTCAACTTTCAAGACTCAAGATGCGCCCTTTAGCGTATCTTTGGGTCAACGAAAAGCGTGTAGATCACCCTTGGTCGAGACGACGTATAATGTCTGGTTGGCCACAACAGGCGTTGTTGTTGCGCCGCCCGGCACCTCGACCTGATTGATCAGCGATCCGTCAACTGGATTGAAGAAGCGCAGATAGCCATCATTGGACGCCACCACAAGACGCCCACCCGCCAAAATCGGGCCATAATGGGCCACAATCGGCCCGCGCCGTCCTGGTCGATCTTTTACAAAACCTGGTAGGTCCTGCGCCCAGATAACGGACCCGTCAGCCGCACTCAGGCGTACCAGCTGGCTACGATCACTGATCAGGAAAATGCTATTGCCTGCAGGCCAGACAGTATCGACCGCGCCTTCATCTGCGGTCCAATTTCGCTCACCCGATGCGGCGTCAAACGCAACCGTGCGGCCCGAGTGGTTTCCGATGTAGATCGTATCGCCGACCACCATGGGGGAACCCGTGACGTCCACGATCTGAGCGGCGGCCCGCCCCCGACGCCCACCAGCAACCGAGGCGTTCCAACGACGGATCCCACCACGACGGAAGGTGGCTGCGATGTCCCCTGATCCGAACGCAAATACCGAAAGGTCCGAGGCAATGACCGGCGCTGGTGCACCCAGAACATTGCCGACGCTCGGGGTGCCTTCGATCTGCCAAGCGATGCGCCCATCCTTGGTTGTGATGGCCCAGCCGGTTTCGTCGCCCGCGACCAGATACAAAAGCCCATCTGACACTAGGGGTGAACCACTGCCTGTTGCGTTCAGGCGATTCTGCCAGCGAACGGCACCAGTTTTGGCGTCCAACGCTGTCAGACGGCCAAAACCCGATGACACGTAAAGAACCCCATCCGCGTAGGCCATGCCACCGCCTGTGGCATCACCGTCTTTATCCGTGGCAGGGATAAGATCCGCAGTCCATGCAACCTGCCCCTGAGGTGTCACCGCCGAAACGGTGCTGGCCGCGTCAAGCGTGTAGATCAGGCCACCGGCGACAACGGGCTCAGCAGTGATGCGCTGCTTGCGCGAGTCGCCTGCACCGATCGAAGCCGACCACACCCGCTGCGGCGCAGCCCGCAACGCGGCATGGGTTGTTCTGAAGGCAGGCGTACCGGGGCTTTGTGACCAGCTGCTATTCGCAGTTTGCGCCGGCAGGCTGATGGGCTGCGACCCTTGCGTTTCGACAGTCTCGGTATCGGATGCGGGCCGGATGTCTTCGCGTGCGCCGGGCAGGATAACCTCGGGCTCTTGGCAGGCAGCCAACGTGGTCAGGGCAATCGCCGCAGCGGGCAGCCCCATGCGGGAGAATACATTTGTTACCATATCAATCCGAACTCGCCTGTCCTTTGTCTTCCCGTCAGCTTAGCCTTGTTGTGCCACTAACGGGTCCGGCTCGCCACCCAAAGCGGTGATCAGTTGCGCGGCGCGCTGCTGCATATCGATCCCGATCTCGGCATCTTGTCGCAGCGCTTGCAGACGATCCAGGGCCGCATCCACATTGCCTTCGGAAATGTCGATGAGCGCCAATTGTTCTTCCGCCAGTAGACGCAGCGGTGCACCAGGGGCGGCCAGCGCCTCAAACTGCAGGCGCCGATCTGCAACTGGCATCGTATCTGTCTGCAGCAAAAGCGCTTTGAAGCTTGCAATCGCGCGATAGATTTCCGGCAGATCCCCCTGCACAGCGATTGCATTCAGGCTGGCTACTGCATCCGGCTCTGAACCGGCTTCGATCTGCGACGCGGACAGCAACATGTTCAAAACCGCCTCACCACCCGCAGATTGTGTCTCAATCCCTTGCAAGCCAGCAGCCCGCGCCGCGGAATCATTCTCGGACAATGCCGCGAGAATCTCATCCCCGAGCGATTGTGCTCGTGCTGTTTCGCGCGCTTTGCGGACCTCATTGAAGGCCGCGCCACCCACGATCAAGATGACAGCAACAACACCAACCCAGCCCCAGCGGCGCAACAGCAGGTACATCCGGTCGCGCCGGACCTCTTCTGTGACCTCATCGATGAAACTGTCGGTATCGCTCATCCCTGCCCCCGGGCTGTTTTGTCTTGCATTCGTGCGCCATGTCATACCCCGCCGCCACGGCCAAGCCAAGAGCCGGATTTCGCACGATCTTGATGCCAGAGTCCGCCCTTGCGAAAAAAAGTGAACCGAACTATTCAGTTCAGCGTAGAAAATCCACATGCCGAACCCCATCTACAGGCATGAATGTCAGATATTTTCTGATGCGGAACTCTGGGAGTACCACTTTATGCGGTTGATTTCATTCATCAACGCCCTTCTGGTGATTGTTGCCTTATATTTTCTGGTTTTTGAGCGCGACTCGCTATTTGCATTTGCCGGGCGCGACGACGCGGATGCGCCTGCCGCCGCTGAGGGTGAAAACCCGGACGCCGCAGCCGAAGACGCGGTGCGCGTGGTGGCTATTCGCTCGCAAGCGCGCGAGATCGACAGCGCCGTTCTGTTGCGCGGCGAAACACAAGCGAACCGTCAGGTTGAAGTGCTGGCCGAAACCACATCGACCGTTGTGTCAGAACCCAAGCGGCGCGGCGCCTTTGTCGAAAGCGGCGATCTGCTGTGCGAACTTGATCCCGGCAGCCGTCCCGCCAGCTTGGCCGAGGCGATGGCCCGGAAGCTGGAAGCGGAAAGCCGTATCCCTGAATCCGAAGCGCGCCTGGAAGAGGCTCACGCCCTTGTCGCCGAAGCCGAGATCAACCTGACTGCAGCCCGGAAACTGTCGGAAACCGGGTTCGGTTCAGAAACCCGCCGCATCTCAAGCGAAGCTGCGATGAGCAGCGCCGAAGCGGGCATCAAGTCTGCGGAAGCCGGGTTGGAAGCCACCCGTGCAGGGATCGAAGCTGCTGCTGCCGAAGTTGAGGCCGCTCAGCGTGAGATCAACCGCCTGACCATAGACGCCCCGTTCCGAGGTCTGCTAGAAAGCGACACGGCGGAACTTGGCAGCTTGATGCAGCCTGGCTCTCTTTGTGCCACGGTAATTCAGCTGGACCCGATCAAGTTGGTCGGATTTGTACCCGAGACCGAGGTCAATCGCGTGCAAGTCGGTGCTGAAGCATCTGCACAGCTGGTCACGGGCCGACAGGTTGAAGGCCGCGTGACATTCCTTAGCCGTTCAGCGGATGAAACCACCCGCACCTTCGAGGTGGAAATCACCGTGCCCAACGCGGACCTGACCATCCGCGATGGACAAACCGCCACGATTCGCATTGCCGCCGAAGGGGCCAAGGCACATTTGCTGCCTCAGTCAGCATTGACGCTGAATAACGAGGGCCAATTGGGCGTTCGGACGGTCGGAGCGGGGAATATTGTCGATTTTGCACCCATCCGCGTGCTGCGCGACACGGCCGAGGGCGTTTGGGTTGGCGGATTGGCAGAAACCGTTGATATTATCGTTGTCGGACAGGAATTCGTGATCCGGGGCGTCACTGTCGCCCCAACCTATCAGGAAGCGTCGCAATGACAGGTGTTGTCGCATGGGCCGCTGATCGGGCCCGAATGGTTCTGGCCTTTATCGCCATCTCGCTGGTCATCGGCGGCTTTGCCTATGTGAACCTGCCGAAAGAAGGCGAGCCGGATATCGACATCCCGATGCTCTTTGTCTCTACCCAGTTTCCGGGCATCTCAGCAGAGGACAGTGAGAGCCTGCTGATCAGACCAATGGAAACCGAGATGGCCGATCTCGACGGGCTGGACTCGATGACCGCCACCGCCGCCGAGGGCTACGCGGGCATCCTCTTGGAGTTTGAGTTCGGCTGGGACAAATCCGCTACCATCGCAGATGTGCGCGATGCGATGAACAGTGCGCAGGCGGATTTCCCCGACGGGGCCGAACAATATACGATTACCGAGGTCAACTTCTCGGAATTTCCCGTCGTCATCGTCAACTTGACCGGCGCGGTGCCGGAACGCACGATGGCGCGCGTCGCCAAAGACCTGCAGGATGAGCTGGAGGCACTGGATTCAGTGCTTGAGGCCGGGATCGCCGGCAATCGGGACGAGCTACTGGAAGTCATAATCGATCCGTTAAGGCTCGAAGCCTACAACGTCACTGCAGCTGAGTTGATTGATGTTGTTCGCAACAACAACCAGCTGATCGCAGCCGGTGAAGTTGATACTGCACAGGGCACATTCTCAGTCAAAATCCCTTCATCCTTTAAAACCCCGGGGGACGTGTATGGCCTTCCGATCAAGGTCAATGGTGACCGGGTAATCACGTTGGGAGAGCTGGCCGAGATCAACTATACCTTTGAAGACCGCGAAGGCACGGCCCGTTTTGACAATGTGCCAACTGTTGCCTTGCAGGTGGTCAAACGCAAAGGGTTCAACCTGATCGACACGGTCGAACAGGTCAAAGCTACCGTAGCCGAAGCGCAAAGCAAATGGCCGCCTGAGCTGCAAGCTGCAGTCGATGTAGGCACGTCGAACGACCAAAGTCGGATCGTCGGTTCCATGGTCAGCCAGCTGGAAGGCTCGGTTCTGACGGCGATTGCGCTGGTGATGATCGTGGTTCTGGCCTCGCTGGGCACCCGTGCCGCCCTGCTGGTGGGTTTTGCGATTCCGACCTCGTTCCTGCTGTGCTTTGCCTTTCTCGCCGCCATGGGTGTGACGATTTCGAACATGGTTATGTTCGGCTTGATCCTGGCGGTTGGGATGCTGGTCGACGGGGCCATCGTAGTGGTCGAATACGCCGACAAGCGCATCAAGGAAGGCGTGGGGCCTATGCATGCCTATGTCGAGGCTGCCCAGCGGATGTTCTGGCCCATCGTGTCCTCAACGGCCACAACGCTCTGTGCCTTCCTGCCGATGCTGTTCTGGCCGGGTGTACCGGGTGAGTTCATGAAGATGCTGCCCGTGACGCTGATCTTTGTCCTGTCAGCCTCGCTGATCGTTGCCCTGGTCTATCTGCCCGTGGTGGGCGGCGTGTCAGGACGGCTGAGCCGTATCTTCGACCGTTCGTCTAACTGGCTACGCGCACGCACCCCATGGTGGTTGCGGGCTGTTCTGGTTCTGCCGACCTTTTACCTTGTGTTTCTGGGTGCCATGCAAATGGTCAATCCCGACTACCTGTCGCCCACAGGTGGGCGGATCCTCGGCGCGTTTTTGATGATGATTGGGGCGTTTAGTGGCTCGGTCGCCTTGGGTGCGGCCAAGATCCAGCGCGCACCTGATTCCAAGGTTCATACAGCCAAGGAGCACACGCCTTTTGGCTATGTCATCAAGTTCATCGTGGGCAATCCGATCATGCCCATCGTGTCCATCGGCGCCGTTGTCTTTGCGGTCATCACGGTGATGTCGATCTTTGGTGAAAACAATCGCGGTGTTGAGTTTTTCGTTGAAAGCGAACCGGAACAGGCTACCGCCTATGTACGTGCACGTGGGAATCTGTCTCTTGATGAAAAAGACGCCATGGTGCTGGCAGCAGAACAGGTCATTGCCGCGCATCCAGCGGTTATCAATGTGTTCTCATTTGCGGGCGAAGGCGGCCTGAATCAGAATAATGGAGGGGCCGAAGCCCCGGCAGACACGGTTGGTCGCGTCCAGTTCGAAATCATCCCATGGGAAGATCGCCCCAATGTACACGAGCCCATTCTGGGCGGCTTGTTTGATCGTCATTCCGTGGCCCCCGAGTATGACGGCGACTTTGTCCTGGAAGAGCTGGGGGCTCAACTGGCCGAACTGCCGGGATTCGTTGTCGAAATTGCGGCGCTAGAACAAGGCCCCGCCTCGGCCAAGCCCGTGCATCTGCGGATCAAGGGTGACAATTGGGACAGCTTGACCGCAGCCACCAACGCCGCACGCGCGCAGTTCGATACGACACCCGGTCTGATCAAGGTTGAAGACACCCTGCCCCTGCCCGGCATCGACTGGCAGATCGATGTGGACGTTGCCAAAGCGGGCCGTTTCGGCGCCGATGTGGCGACCGTTGGCGCGATGGTTCAACTGGTCACACGTGGCATTCTGCTGGGAGAGATGCGCCCTGACAGCACGGATGAAGAAATCGAAATCCGCGTTCGCCTGCCCGAGGAAGATCGGGTGCTTTCAACGCTGGATACCTTGAAAGTCCGTACGCCTGACGGGTTGGTGCCCTTGTCGAACTTTGTCACGCGCCAACCGGTGCCCAAACTGGCCGAGATCAACCGCATTGATCAGGAGCGCTACTACGATGTCAAAGCGGATGTTGAACCGGGCCTAAGCAAACTGTTTGTGGACGGCAGTGACGGCACCGAACAGCGTCTGGCCGTGGTCCGCGCTCTCGAGGACGGCACAGAGCCTACCGCATCAACCCTGACCATGCCGGATGGCAAGCGGTTCGATCTGGTGATGCTGACGGGTGCAGCTTCGATTGACGAGCTGCGCACAGCCATCGACGATGGTGAAGCGCGGACCAGCCTGATCAACCCGAACGAGCGGATCGCTGTTCTGACCGAGTGGCTGGACACAAGCCCCTTCGACCCTGCGATCAGCTGGGAATGGACCGGCGATCAGGAGGATCAAGCCGAATCCGGGGCCTTCCTGATGAATGCCTTCGCTGGTGCGTTGGGTTTGATGTTCGTGATCCTACTGGCACAGTTCAACAGCTTCTACAACTCGATCCTGGTTCTGCTGGCCGTGGTCCTGTCCACCACCGGGGTACTGATCGGGATGCTGGTGATGGAGCAACCCTTCTCGATCATCATGACCGGCACCGGGATCGTGGCGCTGGCGGGGATTGTGGTGAACAACAACATTGTTCTGATCGATACCTATCAGGAATACAGCCGCTATATGCCGCGTATTGATGCGATTGTTCGCACGGCCGAAGCCCGGATTCGCCCAGTTCTGCTGACCACCCTAACCACCATGGCGGGCCTGACGCCGATGATGTTTGGCCTGTCTCTGGACTTCATCAATGGCGGCTACACAATCGACAGCCCGACCGCGTTGTGGTGGAAGCAGCTGGCAACTGCCGTGGTCTTCGGGTTGGGCATCGCAACGGTTCTGACGTTGATTGTCACGCCCTCGATGCTGGCGCTGCGCGTTTGGGTGACCACCTACGCGATCTGGTTTGGCAGGGTGCTGGCACGCGTCACCACCGGCCGCTCTAGCCAGATCGCGCAGGATATGGCCATCGGGCGCAGCGCGCGCGCCATGCAAGCAACCGAGCTTGTTTGGACAGATCCACCCGCAGCAGCGGACAAAACGCCAGACGCACCACCCGGTGCACCGTTGAAAGCTGCGGAGTAAATCAAAAGGGCCGGATCAACCGGCCCTTTTTTGCATCAATGTAGGGTTTACTAAGTGCTTCCGTTCAGGATCATCAACTACCGCCCGCCGGGAGGTATCCAAATCTGCCCGCACTTAGGGTTGTCTAAGCAGGCGATTCCGCTCAATATGTTTTGAGCAATGCTTGCTGCAGAATTTTCGTCGCTATTCGATCTGGCTTCGCGGGCCCGAGACCCGACATCCCGAGCATTTGTCCGACCCCTATCATCTCCAGTTCGGTTTTTGTGTCCCTTTCGCTCATGGTGACCCTGATCCCAGTTAGCACTGGCTTGATAGGTCTCTACCGTGGCCGGTGCCGCTTCAGAGTTCAGAGCGGTAAACTGAAATGAAGCAGCCAGCAAAATGACAATGACAGCTCGCGTAAGTGATCCGATCATGACTAATCCAGTTATTGAGCCAATGCTCATAGAACAAAGATGAACATTCCTCAGATTGCCTGCAACCCGGTAATAGTAGTTACTTTTAGGCAGCCTGAGTATCTGATTGCTGGCGGCTCCAAAGCTGCGCATAACGCCCTTCATGCGCCAACAATGCATCATGTGTGCCCTGTTCGATAATCTCGCCGCTTTCCAGAACCACGATCTGATCCGCCTCAGCAATCGTGCTGAGCCTATGGGCAATCGTGATAACTGTGCGCCCCTCACCCGCGCGGGCCAAGGCATCTTTTATCTCTTGCTCGGTGTCAGTATCCAGCGCCGAGGTCGCCTCGTCCAGCAGCAGAATGGGTGGGTTCTTAAGCAGCGTCCGGGCGATGCCAACGCGCTGCTTCTCACCGCCTGACAGTTTCAACCCGCGCTCACCAACCTTGGTATCGTACCCCTCGGGCAGAGAGGTGATGAACTCATGTATCTGCGCTGCGCGTGCGGCCTCTTCTACATCCGCCTGCGTCGCGCCGTCCCGTCCATAGGCGATGTTGTAACGGATGGTGTCATTGAACAGGACAGTATCCTGCGGCACCACACCGATAGAGGCATGTAGGCTGTCCTGCGTCACATCGCGAACATCCTGGCCATCAATCTTCAGCGATCCGCCGGTGACGTCGTAGAAGCGAAACAACAAACGCCCGATGGTCGATTTCCCCGACCCGGTGGCGCCCACAATGGCCACAGTCTGCCCGGCAGGAACAGTCAAAGATACGCCTTTGAGGATCTCGCGCTCTGCCTCATAGCCGAAACGCACATCCTGCAAGGTAACCTCACCCCCGTTGACCTGAAGGTCGGGCGCCGCGGGCTTGTCTTCGACCTCGGCAGGCTGTTCCAACAAATCAAACATCTGCCCCATATCAACCAAAGACTGCCGGATTTCGCGGTACACTGTGCCCAGAAAGTTCAGTGGAACGGTGATCTGAATCATGTAGGCATTCACCATCACAAAATCGCCCACGGTGAGTGAGCCGTTTTGCACCCCGACGGCGGCCAGCAACATGACACCGATCAGGCCACAGGTGATCAGTAAGGACTGGCCGAAATTCAGAAATGCCAATGAATAGGCTGTTTTTAACGCCGCCCCGGCATAGGCTTTCATCGACACATCGTATCGTTCAGCCTCACGCGTTTCGGCGTTGAAGTACTTGACGGTTTCGAAGTTCAACAGGCTGTCGATGGCGCGCTGGTTCGCTTCGGTATCCTGGTCGTTCATCTCGCGCCGCAGTTTCACGCGCCATTCGGTGACCGCGAAGGTGAACCAGATGTAAAGTGCGATCGTCACGGCGACGACGACCAGATACCAGACATCAAACAGCCACATCAGGATGATGGCAACCAACAGCAATTCCAGAATCAACGGCCCGATTGAGAACAGCAGGAACCGCAGCAGAAAGTCGACCCCTTTGACGCCACGCTCGATAATCCGGCTAAGCCCACCGGTACGGCGGGAGACGTGATATCGCATCGAAAGCTGATGGATATGCTGGAAGGTCTCTAGCGCCAGCGCGCGCAGGGCCCTCTGACCCACTGGTGCAAAGGCTGCATCCCGTAGCTGCTGAAAGCCCACTGTCATCATCCGCGCGACACCGTAGGCAACTGTCAAGCCGACTGCGCCCAGCGCCACGGGTGGCACCCCTTCGCCTGCCAGCGCATCGACCGCCCCTTTGTACAGGATCGGCGTATAAACAGCGATCAGCTTGGCCAGCACCAGTAAGGCCATCGCAATGACCACCCGGCGTTTCACCCAGGGCTCGTCATCCGGCCACAGGTAAGGTGTTACTTTCCGGATCGTCCGCCAGCCCGAGCGGCGTTCGTCGATCTCGGCCATTTCGTCAGAAGTCATCGGGGCCGTCCGTCTCATCACGTGCCTTATCTGCGGTCAGAGATATCGTCTGGCCCTCAAAGGGCCAGAAGTTTTTATTCGGGGATCGTGAAAATCTGCCCCGGATAGATCAGATCAGGATCACGGATCAGATCGCGGTTGGCATCGAACAGGCGCACATACAGGACACCATCACCAAAACGTTCACGCGAAATCGCCCACAAGGTATCCCCTTTTTGCACGGTGACCTGGCGGATAGGGGGTGTTTCAGCGGCGGCATCCGCGGTTGTCGCGGCGTCTGCCGCTTGCAGAACTTCGACAGGCTCGCGCTTGAACGGCGTCTCAAGGCGACTGACAACGGTACCATCGGTGCCGACCTCATCAACGCGCAGGGTGTAAACACCGGGTTCAATCCCCTGCAACTCACCTCTCCAATTGCCGCCTGCCTCAGGCGTAACATCCGCAACCAGACGGTTGTTCAGATAGAGGCGCACAGCTGAGCCTTCGGTGACCCGGCCCGTCAACTGAACGTCGCCCTTATCCGAATAGCCGATCGTATCCAGTTCCACTTGCTCGGGCTCTGTCGTGTCCGTCGATGGAGATTGAACCAGTTCGACCCCTTCTTCGCCCGAGCGCAGCACGGCCACTTGCTGATCCTCTGATGTGGCTTCAGCCTGTGAAACGCTTTCCGCCGGAGCCTCAGCAACCTCAGTATCCGCAGGCTGCAGTGGTTGTTCCCCAGCGTCTGCGGTGTCAGAGGCATCAGACGGGGCTGCAGTGTCGGCCCCGTTATTCTCGGGTGTTACGGAAGGCTCGGCGCTGGCGACCTGCTCTTCTTCAACAGGTTTCGGCAGGGCCGCAATCAGGTAGTCATCGGATTGGGCAGTCACCGCACCATCAGACGTTTCCAACACCAATCCCCGCGCAACCTCACTGAACGGGATCGAAACAAATTCGGCGAACTGTCCGGTATTGTCGACCGTAAAGCTGTGCACGGCTTCACCATCCAGCAAAACCCGAACCTCACTCCCGGGCGCAGCCTCACCCGAGAGGAGTGCATTGCCGTCTTTCTCGACGAAAATCTGATCCAAAACCGGAGCGGTTATCTGAGGTGTTTCTGCCCCTTCTTGCGCGAGATTCTCTGCGTCGCCATCCGCATCGATATCGGGCGCGGTGTCAGGTTCCGCATCGGTTGGAGCGTTTGTCTCGGTGTCCGCCGCCTGTGCGCTCGGCTCTGATGCTTCGGGCGCAGGCGCAGCAGCCGTTTGTTCCTGAGGCGCATCCGCTTGGTCCGGCGCGCTGTCAAATGCACCGGACAGGTACGCCCCGCCCAAGCCCAACAGCGCGACTATTGCGGCAACGACCCCCCAAATGAAATTGCCCGAACTTCCGTTTCCCGACTTGGCGTCCATTGTTTTCCTTTCACCCCGCAGCACAAACACATGGTTTCTGAATGTGTTCAGGCGGACAGTTGAGCCAATTTATCAATCCCGCTATCACGGGTCAAAACCTCTGACACAACCCCGGAGCGCCAAATTCATGTCTCAGAAGTCTGTCTGTGTGTATTGCGGGTCACGCGATGGCGCTATCAAAGCCTATGCCAGCGCGGCCCAATCGCTTGGGACTCTGCTGGCGCGCGAGGGCTGGCGGCTGGTCTATGGCGCCGGTGATGTCGGCCTTATGGGAGAGGTTGCACGCGCGGCTCAAACCGCAGGCGGAGAGACGTTTGGGGTCATACCCGTGCATCTGGTTCAACGCGAGGTCGGCAAGACCGACCTGACCCATTTCGTGATCACCGAAACTATGCACGAGCGCAAGAAAGTGATGATCATGAACGCTGACGCGGTGGTTGTTCTGCCCGGTGGCCCCGGATCGCTGGACGAGTTGTTCGAAGCACTCACATGGCGGCAGCTGGGCTTGCACGACAAACCCATTGTTGTGGTGAATGTTGACGGCTATTGGGACGCCCTGAAAATGCTTCTGGAACAGATGACCAGTCAAGGCTTCGCAGACACATCTTTGATCGAATTGATCACCTGGGTCGAGACATCGGATGCAGCAATCTCGAAATTGCGCGCGTTGATGGGCTAACGCGCGCAGTCTTAGGATCAGTCACCCCCACCAAGGTCATTGATACTTCCCGTCATCAGGCAGTAGGACGTCCCGTTGATACAGATGTCATCGATCATCAACGCAACATTCTGAAGCTCGGTCACATCGGGTCCGGCAAGCTGCTGAACGGAAAAACTCAATTTTTCGCCGGTTTGTTTTGGGCCGCTCAATTCCAGGACCACTCCGACCTCTTCGCCATCTACTATGCCAGTCAATGCTGCGTTGGGCGGATCAGAGGCCAGATCATTCTCGCCTTTTGACCAATTGTCGATCATCGCTGATAAGGGCAAGGTTTTCGTGTCGCGATAGGGTCGATCAGAAAAGGCCAAAACCGAACCATCCACACCGTCTAAGGTGAGAACCCCATCTGAGATTTGCGCCGAGTTGGCCAGTTCAACGACCAGAAAGCTCTCGGGCTTCTGGTCTTCAGCCCAGGCAGCGCTAGATACAATGCACGATGCCAAGGCGGCTACTACGATCTTGTTCATATGTCTTTTCCTTTTTACGAAAAATGGCGCCGATGTCCGCGTATCGAACCACACCTCGAACAATTACCCTATGGGTTGATACCGCGGATGAACCTTAGCGCCTGAGTGGCGGAGAAGTTAACCCCGCACACCTCAGTTTTTCATGAAATCTGGATTAAGAGTCGCTTAGTGGCTCAGGCAGGCCGCGCCAGCTTGGAAATCAGCACTCGTTCAACTTTGTGCAACGGATGGTTTGTCAGTGTCTTGTCGACCTCCGCCACGACCTTGGCCAGCACCTCACTGTGCAGCCGCCGGCGCAAAAGCCCTAGAACATGCGGGCTTGCGACTAGAACAAGGCGTTTGTAAGCACCCTTCAGCCCCTTGCGATTCAACAAAGTTGCCAATTCCTGCACAAACAGAGACTTGGCATGAGTTTTCCAGGACGCATCATTCAAGGCTGACTTCTGGTTGGGTCCGCCATCATTGCGCCGCCCTGCCCGGTCAGAAGGTTGCGCAGCTGGCATGTCTGCCTCTTCGACTGAAACAACAACCAGATTGGGGTCTTCGGCATCAGTTATGTTCTCCATGAACAATGCCTTCTCTCCATCTGCGACAATGACCCAAGTTCCCTGTGAAAGTGCGACCATCGAGATCTCCTGTTATGACGTTTTCTGCGACGCATCCCTCGTCAATCAGGCGGGGTTGGTTCCCACGTTGCCGGACGAATCCGGCGCCTTGCCTGTCTTTTGGTATGTGGTTTGCGGCTCTCCCGGTCCGCTTCACCTTAGGTAAGCACTGCAGGGCCGCATTCAATCCCGTCTCAGCATGAAACTTCGTTTATGAACGGTTGTTCGCAGCAAAAAGGCCTGCCAGCGTCTCCGCCAGCAAGCCCTTAAACGCCCGTAATCGGGTCAGACACTACATGCGCGATGCGACGTTTTCCCAGTTCACCAAATTGTCGAGGAAGTTCGATAGGTAAACCGGGCGCTTGTTGCGGAAGTCGATGTAGTAGCTGTGCTCCCACACGTCACAGCCCAACAGCGCGGTCTGACCAAAGCACAGCGGGTTCACGCCGTTTTCCGTCTTGGTCACGGCCAGCGAGCCGTCAGCGTTTTTCACCAGCCACGCCCAGCCCGAACCGAACTGACCGGCACCCGCAGCGCTGAACTGCGACTTGAACTCGTCAACAGAGCCAAAGCTCTCGGTCAGCGCTTTTTCCAGCTCACCGGGCATCGCGTTGCCATCCGGGCCCATCATCTCCCAGAACTGGTTGTGGTTCCACAGCTGGCTGATGTTGTTGAAGATACCGTTCTGCGCCACGGCATTGGCATCATAGGTACCGACAATGATCTCTTCCAGCGACTTGCCGTCCCACTCTGTGCCCGCGATCAGTTTGTTGCCGTTATCGACATAGGCCTTGTGGTGCAGGTCGTGGTGAAATTCCAGTGTTTCAGCGGACATACCCTTGGCTGCCAGCGCGTCATGTGCATAAGGAAGATCAGGAAGTTCAAAAGCCATGTCGGCCCCCTGTTGAAATGAATGTTGCGGTTTCCAAAGGTTAAATGCTTTGGCAAGCGCCGCAGGTCAAGGGCCACGACAAGAAAACCGAAAGGTCCGCGATGCGAACAAAGGCACGCAAGATGTTCTACCGCGCGCGCGGATACTATACGGGCAATCTGAAGGGCGAGGCTTTTCGCCTTGATCCGTACCATTCAAAATTCTGGCGCGAAGCAGGCGATGGAACATGGGAGCCCGAAACGTTCAAGGTCCTCGACAGATTTCTGACGCCCGATAGCGACTATCTTGATATCGGGGCCTGGATCGGCCCGACGGTTCTGTATGGGGCCCGCAAAGCCCGGCATGTCTATTGCTTTGAGCCTGATCCAGCGGCCTACCGGTTTCTGGCGTGGAATCTGGACCTGAACCAGATCAGAAATGTCTCTGCTTTCGCTGTCGCCTTGTCCGACACGTTTGGCGTGGCCAGAATGGCCTCTGTCTGGGGCGAGCCCGGGGACTCGACCACATCCCTGCTGCATGACGAAGCCCATGGGAATGACGCGCTGACGATCACATGGGAGCAGTTCCAGTCGACCTGTGATCTGTCAAAGGTTTCACTGGTCAAGATGGATATTGAAGGGGCCGAGTTTTTTGTTCTGCCGACGTTGATACCCTGGCTCAAACAGCACCGCCCGCCGTTGCTACTCTCAACACATGCGCCATTGCTGAGCGAGGAAGAGAGATCAGACAGGATGAAGTACCTGTCCGATCTACTGTCCTTCTATCATACGTGCCAGCGAGAGGGCACCGGATCAGATCGCTCGATGACAGATGAGAGCGCCTTGACCGGCTTTCAGACGTATCTGTTCACATCCTAGTGATCTGAGAAACCGCCGGCGGGGATCATCGGGAAGAACGCTCAAAACGCTCCTCCCTCAACGACCAGCGTATCAGTACAACGAGTGTGTATTCACCACTTTGCAACTGCCGACACCGCTAGGTCGGTTCGTCACATTCGCCTGCGGGAAGCGCGCGACCATCTCAAATTCATTGGTCTGCGGGTTCAACATAACGGTGTAGGAAAGACGTACTTGGCCACCCGCGCTGGCCATCAGGCTGACCCGCCAATTCATCTGGTATTCACCGCGTCGATTAACCTTGAACTTGGTGTCTTTGGGTTGCTGCTCGTTCCGACCCGCCACTCTATTGTCCTCGCGGATCGCCCCATCATAAGCCCGGGCACGCTTGTTTGCAGCATCAACGCTTAGCCAAACCTCGGGGGGAATCCATCCACGCGCTTCCATGCTATGAAGCTCGCACTCATAATTCACCACTTCGGCTTGCGCTGCAGCGGCAAATACAGACAAACCTATCGCAAGAAGTTTCCTTTTCATTTTTCGGCACCTTTTTATCAGCTGGATGGCGTGGGAATTTGTTTGCATTTTCCTCGAGCAAAACCGTCTCGCGGCAGGTATGCACTGTGTGAGGTTGACCGCGCGGTTGCCTTCAAAGTCCGGCGGTCCAGAAACACCGTGAACTCTTGAGTGAGCAGATCGATCGCATCAATACGCGACTCATTCGAAGCGTAGCTTCTGCCGGTTGCTGAATAGACATAGTCCTGCCCGACCCAAGCAATTGACAAATTTCGAATACTGTCGCGCTTGACCCTAGCAGGACCCGGCCGCGTATCGATATCCGGTATCTCGATCTCATGTATGTAGGCGGAACGGCCATATTCATCGACCGAAAACGCCAGGGATTCGGGTGTCGGCTTGTTGACAAGGCCAGGGCCAAACTTGCACTCATAGGTCTCTGTGAAGGTTTGAGAAACCGAGATGGCCGGTATGGACAAAAGTCCTAGTGCCAATACAAATGCTATCTTATTCAAAGTATTACTCCGTTCTTTCCATTTCTAGTATTGCACTTCAACACACGTGCCATTGGCCTTCCCGTCATGTGAAGCTTGTACATTCGATTTCGAACTGGCTATTGCCTTCATCGTCTGACGATCCAAGAAAATCGATTTCTGTTGATTGAGGCCGATCGTTTCGGCGTATCTATACCGCGCATTTCGACTTCATGTAGAAGAGCTGATTGCCTTCGTGCATCAATTGAAAAAACAACACGGGTCGGAGTTGGCCTATTTGCCAAGCCATTGCCAAAAACGCATTCAAACGACTCTGAATAGGTCTCGGCGATAGTCACGTTGGGTATAGTTGAGACGGCGATTAAGCCGCCTACGAATAGTCTAGAGAATTTCATAACAAAGTTTTTGTGTTTTAGCCTTCTAGAGATCGCTACTCTAGTCAGCTGGCACCCGCAATAGGAGAATTCTCGCGGAGACATTCGCGACAGAATCTGTTGTGCACCTCACACGCACAATGCGCTGTGAGTTGGCACAAAAAATCATGGCCGCTTGTCTAGGACAAGGCGGCCATTGACTGAGCCATCAGATATGCGGACTGGTCAGTAAACTCCGACCTCACTGCCAGGCTGTGCCGCAACCTTGAGCAGTTTGAACACGTAGTCCGCAGCCGAACGGAAGCAGACCACGCGGAAGCTGTCGGCGTCATCCATCCAGAATGCCCCTGCCACCTGCGCCAAGCGCGAGCGGCGGATTTGTCCGGGCTGGAACGCATCGCCCGAGAAATCCACCGGTGCAACCTTGCCCATCACCTCGCGCGCATTGGCACCTGAGACCCGGAACACGGCACGCGCGTCCGAGACGTTCACTGCCAAAGCGTGGGTTCCGCCAAGTGCATTGTTCATCGCGGCCAGTTTGGCCTCGACCTCGGCATACGGGACCAGCACCAGCAATTCGTCCGGGGACATCCAGCAGACGCCAGTATCGCCACTCACCAATGCCTCATGCTGACCGGGCACTTTTTGCCCGGTGGCGTCTTTGATCGCTTTGGCCAGCACCTTGTCGGATTGGTTGCCGCGCAGGGTGATCATGCCCTGCAGTCCGCATTCCTCGATCTTGGCGATGCCGTCATAGCTTGCGTGATTCAGGGCGCTGATGGGTTCAGACATTCTGCTTCTCCCCGTCTTTGTCATAGAAGATCGGATCTACGATCTTGGCTTTGTAGATTTTGCCGTCGGTGCCTGGGAACTCGACAATCTCCCCCATCCGATCGGGCCCATGCTTGATCAGACCCATGGCGATGCCTTTGCCCAGATTGGCCGAGTAGTAGGTCGAGGTGACACGCCCGATCATATTGCGCTGACCGTTGGCGTTGACGCCCTCACCCACCGCATAAGCGCCATCTGGGATGACGGAACCATCCACAGTCTCCAGCCCCACCAGTTTCCAACGGTCCGGGTCGGCCATGTGGCTGCGCGAATGGGCGCGTTTGCCCAGATAGTCCTCTTTCTTCTTGGACAGAGCCCAATGCAGCCCAAGATCCTGCGGGATCACTGTGCCGTCGGTCTCATCCCCGATCATGATAAAGCCCTTCTCGGCCCGCAGGATGTGCAGACATTCGGTGCCATAAGGCATCACACCGAACTCTTTACCTGCCTCCATCAGCGCATCCCAGAACGCCTGACCCCGGCTGGCAGGAACGGCGATTTCATAGGACAACTCACCCGAGAACGAGATGCGGTAGGCACGGCAATCGAAGTCGCCGATCTTGCCATCGCGCCATTCCATGAAGGGCAGCGCCTCTTTACTGACGTCCATGCCACCCAGCTTCTCAAGCACCTTGCGGGCATTGGGGCCGACTACGGCGACCTGAGCATACTGCTCGGTCACGTTGGCAACGTAGACTTTCCAGTCCCACCATTCGGTTTGCAGCCATTCTTCCATATGACCATGGATACGCTCGGCCCCGCCGGTGGTGGTGTGGCACAGCCATGTATCCTCATCGATCCGCGCGACAACGCCGTCGTCGATCAGGAAGCCATTCTCGGAACACATCAGCCCATAGCGGCATTTGCCGATCTTCAGCGTGGACATCATGTTGGTGTACATCATGTCCAGGAACTTGCCCGCATCCGGGCCCTTGACGATCAGCTTGCCCAGCGTCGAGGCGTCCAGCAGGCCGAGGTTTTCGCGGGTGTTCCTCACCTCGCGATTCACCGCATCATGCACGGATTCATCGGGACGGACATAGGCATAGGTCCGGCGCCAATGGCCGACAGGCTCCCAATCGGCACCGTTCTTGTCATGCCAATTGTGCATCGGCGTTTGACGGATCGGCTGGAAGACTTCGCCACGCGCTTCGCCACCAATCGACGCCAGCGAGATCGGCGTGTAGGGCGGACGGAAGGTGGTGGTGCCAACCTTCGGAATCTCCGAGTCCAACGCATCAGCAAGGATCGCCAGGCCGTTGATATTGCTCAGCTTACCCTGATCTGTCGCCATGCCCAGCGTGGTATAGCGCTTGGTATGTTCAACGCTTTCATAGCCTTCGCGCGCAGCCAGTTGAACGTCCGAGACCTTCACGTCGTTCTGGAAATCCAGCCAGGATTTGGCCCGCAGCTGGATTTCCGCATTGGCGGGCATCAGCCAGACGGGTTCCATCGGTGCCTCAGCGGTGGTTTCACCCTCTGGGGCCTTGGCGCGTTTGGCTTGGTGCCCGGCTGCTTTCGCCGCCGCTTTGCCCGCGGCATCCGCGTCGGCCAGAACTTCACCCAGCGCAAGAGGCCCGTTCGAACTGCCTGCGGCCAGCACGAAACCTTCGCCATCGGCTCCACGCGGGGGACGTGCGGGATCGGGGCGGAAATGGGCGTTTGCCTCATCCCAGATCAGCTTGCCGCCGCAATGCGACCACATGTGCACAACCGGGGACCAGCCACCAGACATGGCAACTGCATCGGCCTCAACCTCTTCACGCGCGCCGCCGACGCCTTCTTGATTGCAGATGGCAACTTTCTTGACACGCTTGCCACCTTTGACCTTGGCAATCGCCTTGCCGGGATCGACACGAATACCCAACTGGCGGGCCTCTTCGGCCAACGGACCTGCCGCGGCACGGGCATCGACCACACGCAACACGTCAACACCCGCCTGTTTCAGGATGATCGCGGTGCGGTAAGCGTCGTCATTGTTGGTTGCAACGATCACGCGCTGGCCCGGGGTCACGCCCCAGTTCACAACGTAGTCACGCATGGCAGAGGCCAGCATGACGCCCGGCACATCGTTGCCTGCAAAGGACAGGGGGCGCTCAATCGCACCCGTCGCGGTGACGACCTGCTTGGCGCGGATGCGCCACAGACGATGACGCGGGCCCTGGGTGCCAGGTTTGTGGTCAGTCAGACGTTCATAGCCCAGCACATAACCATGGTCGTAAACCCCTGCGCCCATACAACGGGCGCGCATGGTGACGTTGTCCATTGCCTCAAGCTCGGAAACCAATTGTTCCACGAACTTATCCACAGGCTCGCCATTGATGGTGCCGCCATCAACCGGAGCGCGACCACCCCAGTTTGCAGTCTGTTCGATCAGCATGACCTTGGCACCGGAGGCCGCCGCCACCTTGGCCGCTTGCAGACCCGCCACACCGCCACCGATCACCAGCACATCGGTGAAGGAATAGAAATGTTCATAGGTATCCGCATCGCGGCTATCCTTATCGGGCGCTTTGCCCAGACCGGCGGACTGGCGGATGAACGGCTCGTAGACGTGTTTCCAGAACGGTTTCGGATGGATGAACGTCTTGTAGTAGAACCCGGCAGGCAGGAACCGCGCAAATGCAGTATTGACCGCACCGATATCGAATTCCAGGTTTGGCCAGTGGTTCTGCGAGATCGCCGTCAGACCGTTGAACAGCTCGGTCGTGGTGGCGCGCTGGTTCGGCTCGAACCGGTTGCCCTGCCCCAGCCCGACCAAAGCATTTGGTTCTTCCGCTCCGCTGGCGACCATGCCGCGCGGGCGGTGGTACTTGAACGACCGGCCAACCATCATCTGATCATTGGCCAGCAGAGCCGAGGCCAGCGTATCGCCTTCGAAGCCCTGCATCGAGGTGCCGTTGAAGGAGAAGGTAACCTTTTTCGACCGGTCAATCAGCCGGCCTTGTTTTGCGAGACGGGTGCTCATTGTGCGGACCTTTCGCAGGTGGAGGCGTCTGAGCCCCCGGCGGTAGTATTTTGGAAAAGATGAAGCATCAGGAGAACTCTCTCCACGACCATCCGGGGCGTTTGGCTGTGATGGCGTCCTTGACCTCTTGCGGCGGTTCAGTGGTCTGTGCCGGATAAGTTCCGTAGACCTCAAGTGTTTCCGTGTCGCGGGCCGCGATGAACCATTTGCCGATGCCATAGGCGTGCAACCACAGTTCGAAATGCACACCGCGCGCGTTTTCGCGGGTGAACATGTAGCCTTCAAACTCCTCATCCGAGGAGCCCGGGCCAAAGCGTTTACGATGCGCTTCGCCGCCACAATGGAGTTCGGTTTCATCCAGCATGGCGCCGGTGAAGGGACATTGAAGTGTCAGCATGATGCGATCTCCTCGAAGACGCAGAGGTGAGACAACAGGATTTCGGTGAACTGTGAACGCATCAGTGCGCCACCCCGGCGGCAACGCTTTCGTCGATAAAGCGGCCCTCCTTGAAGCGGTCCATCGTGAAGGCTTCGGTCAGTGGCGAATGGCCCGTGGCCATAAGCTGCGCCATGCCCCAGCCCGAGCCTGGAATGGCCTTGAAGCCACCGGTGCCCCAGCCGCAGTTGATAAAGCAGTTACCCAGAGGTGTGGTCGACAGGATGGGCGAGCGGTCACCGGTCATATCCACGATCCCACCCCACTGACGCAGCATTTTCAGGCGTGAGATCATCGGGAAGGTCTCGATCAGAGCGCGCACGGTTTCTTCGATATGGTGGAAGCTGCCGCGCTGGGTGTAGTTGTTGAACCCATCGGTCCCGCCACCGATCACCATTTCACCCTTGTCGGACTGGCTCATATACCCATGCACAGTGTTGGCCATTACAACCACGTCCATACAGGGTTTGATCGGCTCAGACACCAGCGCCTGCAGCGCCACGGCTTCCAGCGGCAGACGGAAGCCTGCCATCTCGGCCAGCTGACCCGAATGGCCCGCGACGACGATGCCCAGCTTGTCACAGTCAATTGCGCCCTTGGTGGTATCGACGCCAACGACGCGGCCATTTTCCGACCGAACCCCGGTGACCTCGCATTTCTGGATGATATCCATGCCCATGGCAGAACACGCACGCGCATAGCCCCAGGCCACCGCATCGTGGCGCGCGGTACCACCGCGTTCCTGCCACAGAGCCCCCAGAACCGGATAACGCGGGCCATCGATATTGATGATCGGCACCAGCTGTTTGACGCGCTCAGGCCCGATCCATTCGGTTTTCACCCCTTGCAGGGCATTTGCATGCGCCGTGCGCTGGTAACCCCGAATTTCGTGCTGGGTCTGCGCCAGCATCATTACGCCGCGCGGGCTGAACATCACGTTGTAGTTCAGGTCCTGGCTCAGATCCTCATAGAGGCTGCGCGCCTTTTCGTACAAAGCGGCCGATGGGTCCTGCAGATAGTTCGACCGGATGATGGTCGTATTCCGACCGGTGTTGCCACCACCCAGCCAGCCCTTTTCGATGATCGCTATATTCTGGATGCCGTAGTTCTTGCCCAGATAGTAGGCCGTCGCCAGACCATGCCCCCCCGCACCGACGATAATCACGTCATAACGTTTCTTGGGTTCAGGGGACCGCCACGCGCGTTCCCATCCTGTGTGATAGCGCAACGCTTCGCGCGCAACAGCAAAGGCTGAATAGTGTTTCATATGCGAATCCATCCGGTTCGGTGATTGGGCGCAGATATGCCTTGAAGCGGCAGAATATCTCTGCCGCACAACGCCACAATATCGCACTATTGCGACATGTCGTCCATTCGCGGCCATTTGTCCCTTTTGTCAAACGACTGGCGGGTCTAAGTCAGATCAGCTACTTCGGAGGAGCCATGACGTTCTGGGTTCTGATACTGTCCATCGCGCTGCTGATCGCAGCCTTTCTAAGCTACAGCTTGCTCCGTGGTCGCCGCGATGCAGAGCCCGCCGCAGCTTATGACCTTCGTGTCTATAGGGAACAACTGGTGGGCGTTGACCGCGATCTGGCCCGCGGCGTTATTGGCGAGGCAGATGCCGAGAGGGTGCGCACCGAAATCTCTCGCCGTATTCTGGCGGCAGACGCCCAGATGAACAAAAAGACTTCCGAGGTCGGTCCTTCGCGGGTCCTGTCCTTGATTGTGATTGGCGGACTGGCACTGATACTCGTCGGCGGTGCGGCATTTATGTACCAACGTCTAGGTACAGTAGGTTTGCCGGATATGCCGCTTCAGGCGCGGATCGAATTGGCGGAAGACGTCCGCGAGAACCGGCCATCGCAAGCCGTCGTCGAAGAAATGACACCTGCGCCTCCGCCAAGGCAGTTGGATGAAAGTTATACCAATCTTCTCGGTCAGTTACGCGAAACAGTTGCAGCGCGCCCGGACGATCTGCAGGGGCAGATGCTGCTGGCACAACATGAAACAAATGCCGGGAATTTTCGCGCGGGGTATGCAGCGCAACAGCGGGTGATTGAACTGTCAGGCGACGCGGCAACAGCTGACGCTTATGCGGATCTTGCTGAAATGATGATTTTGGCCGCGAATGGTTATGTCTCACCCGAGGCCGAACAGGCCCTTTCGCACGCCCTGGATCGCGATCCGAACCACGGCCCCGCGCGATACTACTCTGGTCAGATGCTGGCACAAATCGGTCGCCCGGACATCGCGTATCGCGTCTGGATCGAAACCTTGCGCGATGCCCCTGCGGGTGCGCCATGGGCCGAGGCGATCCGGGCCCAATTGGATGACCTTGCCTGGCGCGCAGGTGTTTTCAATGCACCCGAAACTGTCCCGGTACCAGGACAATCTGGTCCCAGCCAAGAGGATGTGGCTGCTGCTGCCGACCTTACGCCGGAAGAACGGCAGGAAATGATTCAAGGCATGGTGAACCAACTGTCGGATCGTTTGGCGACCGAGGGCGGCACCCCCGAAGAATGGGCGCGCCTGATCGCAGCACTCGGCGTTCTGGGACAAGCCCAACGCGCCATCGATATCCGCGACGAGGCCGTGAACGTATTTGCTGGCAACACCGCCGCCTTGCAATTGATCGACGCCGCGGCGCTGCAGGCGGGTATTGCCCAATGATCCATGATGAGTTCGGGGGTTTTGCCGCATCACTGGCGCCGATGACCGCGCTGATGGGTCTGGATCTTGGCGAAAAGACGATCGGTGTCGCTGTATCAGACCGGATGCGCGGTGTGGCAAGCCCGCTTGAAACCGTGCGCCGCAAAAAGTTCACCCTCGATTCCGCCCGATTGCTTGAGTTGATCGCCGACCGAGAGATCGGTGGCATCATCCTGGGCCTGCCCAAAAACATGGACGGAACAGAAGGTCCCAGGTGCCAGTCGACCCGCGCCTTTGCCCGCAACCTGTCGCGTCTGACCGAATGCCCCATCGGCTTCTGGGATGAACGCCTCAGCACGGTTGCGGCAGAAAAGGCACTGTTAGAGGCGGATACGACACGAAAACGTCGCGGACAGGTTATTGATCATGTCGCAGCGGGTTATATCCTTCAAGGAGCGCTCGACAGGTTGAGCTTTTTGTAACGGGTCGGAGACCGCACATGACAAACATGGTTTGGAAACGGAACGAGGTGGAAAGCCCCTGTATCCAGATCTGTGTCGTACACCCGACTGAGCGTATTTGCACCGGCTGCTACCGCACGATTGATGAGATCACCCGCTGGTCCAAGATGGACAGCACAGAGCGCGCGGAAGTCATGGAAGACCTGCCCAACCGCAAGCCGCGTCTTGCGAAACGTCGGGGCGGTCGGGCCGCGCGCCTGAACGGGTTGTAACTCGTCAGTTCGCTGTGTCGTGATGCTCTGGCAGTTTTATACGTGCTGCATCGTGAATTGGATGGCGGCCACGCAATTCCTCGGCAAATAGACCGGCGATCTCGGATTGGCTGGTTTTGAGTTGATCTGGGGTCGTGACCTCATGATCCTCAGCCAGATCACCGGGCAAAGTCTGAACAACGCCGCGGGCGAAAAAGATTTTATTTAAGACAGTCCTGAACGTCATTTCGAGCATCCTTTAGTGAATTAAATAATCAGTGTCGCCGCGGGCAGCGTTCGAGCTGAGAGGGGTCGTGCTCAAGAACGTTTCCGGCGTGAGTGGCAACCCGCGGCGACAGCGCCGAGGTAGCCAGTTCGATCCTCAATTTTACGGGGAAAACTCTCGAATTTTGATCGTTTTTGAGCCAAAAACCGAAATTTCCAACAAATACCCACAAATTCCCTTACGTCACAAAATGACGCCTATCGGCACCAAACACGTCAATAAGCGCACTCCAATGTCGGTGTTCGAATCGTATTTGTGTAGATTTCAGCCAGCAGTCAGCCAGGATTTGGCGTTTTCTACCTCAGCAGAGGGGAAAAACTGCGTGCGAACACCCAGGATATGGCGGGCCACGCGCTGTGCGATATGCTGCCATGCTGCGTCACCAACAATGGCCGCGCGATCCAGCAGGCGGATGTGATTTCGAGCCAGGCGGAAATGTGCAGCCAGTGCCGATAGCCCTTGCCAGCCGTCAAACTCGCGCAGGTCAATCAGCAGCCGAAAACTCTCGCGCTCTTGCAGAACAGTGTCCAGTGCCTTTTCCGCTTTGCTGTATTCGTCGGGGTCCAGCTTGCCCAACAGGCTGATCTGAACACAGGGTCCGCCCAGATCGGTGACATGGATCGATCCCAGAGACTCACGCATCCATCGCCGTGCAGCTTCCAGTTCTGCCATCTCGAACACCTGCGTCGGACAGGGTAGGATCGGGGCGGCCAGACGGATACTGGTTTGCACCCAACCCTGATCGGCCACAACCGCGATCCGGTCAAACCCACGCCAGTGGCTGAGCCCCAGCTTGGTATCGGACCACGCGGCCCCCAGATCATAGCCTTTGAACTCGGGCTGAACGATGACCAGCAATCTGATCGCTTCATGCTCGGCCAAGGCAGCCTCGATCGCAGGAACCAGTGTCTGGGAATAGTCTGCGCTGGTGACTTCACCTGACAGTTCGACTTCTATCAACGCACCGTCTGAATTCGTGTGAACCGTAATCATGGTTCAAAACCTCCACTCAAAACAATGATCGGAGGTTATGGGGATTCGATCCATTCGGCCACTCCCCCCGGATATTCCGGGCGGAAATAGGCGATCATCCGTCCATCTGGCCCGACCGAGGCCCCGTCACCCCATGGGGCAACCCCGTGCAGACAGTGGCGGTGCAACAGATAGGCCTCACCCGGTTTGGCAGGCAGAGCGATCCGGGTGCAGGTTTCAAATACAGTGCGGCGTGTGGCCTGATAGATATCGGTGATATCAACCGTGTGCAAAACATCACCCGCGTGGTCCGCAAGCGCATCCCGAAAGGCTGCGCCTATGGCCTTGTGGCTTTCGTCCCAAACAACCAGAGGCGCAGCATCTTCACTGGCCTCGTTCAGCGGGATGCCCAATATCCACGCATGAGGTTCGTCAATCCGCCGTCGGCGATCCCGCCCCATGGGGCGCAATCCATCCACATGGGCCGCATCCCGATTGCGCCTATACCGCGCGGCAGCCTCGCTTTCGCCTCGCCGGGCGCGTGGGTATCCGGGATAAATGACCGAGACCTGACCTCGGTGTAATGGCAACTGGCCAAAGTGATCCTGCAAGAAAGTGGCGGCCTTGCCCGCCAGTGGCGCTGAGTTCCCAACGCGACCCTCAGTATCGTTCGGTAGCGCATCAACACCAACAAACCATGTGCCTTCGCAATCCAGCCATTCTGCAAAAGCTGGATCGCGCACCGACTGCTGCGCGGCCGGTAGGGCGTGTTCGACCCAATCAGCCAACACCGGGTCATAGGGAAATTTCACCCATCCACGCGACCAGAAATCACCTACCATCCCAGCGCCTTGCGTAACATGTTCAACGCCACCAGCGTCAGAAACACAGCAAAGACACGCTTAAGCGGCTTCGGATCCATCGCGTGGGCCAGCTTTACCCCCCAGGGCGCGGTGATCATAGTCATCGCCACGACGATGCCGAAGGCGACAAGGTTCACTGCGCCGATGGTCAAGGGCGGGCGATGTTCCGGCGCAATGCCCAGGAACAAAAACCCAAGAACGGAAGGTACGGCAATGATCACGCCAAACCCGGCTGCTGTCGCAACGGCGCGATGGATGGGCGTGTTATAAAGGCTCATAAGCGGCACACCGAAACTGCCCCCTCCGATCCCCATCAGGACGGACAGAAACCCGACTGAGGGAGAAAGAGCCGCACGTTTGATCCCCTTGGGCATCGCATCGCCCAGCCGCCAATCGGATTTTCCCAACCCCAGATAGGCACCGATCACCATGCCCAAGACCCCAAACAACGCCTGCAGCGCCTCGGTTCGTAGGGCAGACGCGATCAGAACGCCGAAAACCGCCCCCACAACGATCCCCGGCCCCCAACCGCGCAGGATATCCCAATCCACCGCGCCCTTTTTGTTGTGGGCCAGGACCGAACGAATAGAGGTGACGATTATCGTCGCTAAAGACGTGGCAAGGCACAGCTGCATCAACTGTGGTCCGCCATATCCTAGTGTTTGGAAGGCGTAGAAGAACGCCGGCACCAGCACGATGCCGCCACCTACCCCCAAAAGCCCGGCCAGAACGCCTGCAAACGCTCCGATCACAAGCAAAAGACCCAGCATCTGCGCCAGCAACATTGTATCGGGCATATTTCCCCCAAGAACCGGCGGTGCCGGTGTTACCTTCCTAAGCCTCTGCCATAGGTGCGACACGGTCCAGGGCCTGTAACATCACTTCCGGCCCGGCCCCGTTCTGCACCGCCCCTTCGGACAAGGCCCGTCGCCATGCCCGAGCCCCCGGGCGGCCAGCGAACAGGCCAAGCATATGCCGGGTGATCTGGTGCAAACGCCCCCCATTGGCAAGGTGGCGTTCGACATATGGCACCATGTCCTGAACAACTGCAATTGGATCCACAGCTGCGCCGGTCTGGTAAATCCTCATATCCGCCTGAGCCAGAATATCGGTTGGCTGGTGGTAGGCTGCGCGCCCGATCATGACGCCATCTAGACCAGCCTCAAGATGCGCCTGTGCCTGATCCAGCGACGTGATCCCGCCATTGATCGAGATATGCATATCCGGGAAGTCCGCCTTCATCTGATGCACCAGATCATAATCAAGCGGAGGGATATCCCGGTTCTCCTTTGGGCTGAGCCCCTGCAACCAAGCTTTTCGGGCGTGGATCGTCACCCGCATGCATCCTGCCGCGCGGATTTGGGTCAGGAAATCTGGCAGAACCTCTTGAGGCTGTTGATCATCGACCCCGATCCGGCACTTGACCGTCACGTTAACATCGACCGATGCCCGCATCGCCGAAACGCATTCGGCCACACGGCCCGGTTCTTTCATCAAGACCGCACCAAAGGTTCCGGATTGCACTCGGTCTGAGGGGCAGCCGCAGTTCAGATTGATCTCATCATAGCCCGCATCTGCCCCAAGCCGCGCCGCCTGTGCCAGCTCCTCAGGATCGGAACCGCCAAGCTGCAGGGCCAGCGGATGCTCTTCGGGGTTATGGTCGAGCAGATGCAACGCCCCACCCCGTACCAGAGCGGGCGCAGTCACCATTTCTGTGTACAACAAGGTCTCACGACTGAGCAGCCGATGAAAATACCGGCAGTGACGATCGGTCCAATCCATCATCGGCGCAACAGACAATCGCGCTGCACTTATTGCCTTGCCTGTCACAGCAAAACCCCCGTCTAACTCTGTAGGCCTGGCATTGGAAATACTAGCATGCGCACGGCCCGCCGGGTCTAACCTGTATTTATCCGGATTGCCATCGGACATCTAACCGGCTCAGAAGGCCCTTAGCTAGGAAGCCCATATCGGCTGATCATCATCTCGACGCTGTTCTCAATTGTCTCGGCCATCTCGGCCTTGCTGAGCACCGAACCACTGAACAGCAAGGGCCAGAACGCACGCGCCTTGATCAGGCCGATGAACTCCTTGCCCGCCTGTTCAGGGTCATCAATATTCAGTTTTCCATCCTCCGCCGCGCCTTTCAGCATGTCGACAAAGGTAGCTGTCTTGTCCAGTTTGCCCTGCGCTTCGGCGGCAAGCATCGGGTTGCGCAAAGTTTCGCTTATCACCATGCGCGACATGGCGATGACCTCGGGCAGCATCAGGATACGCCCCTCGGCCCAGGCCAGCTCTGTCATCTGTTCGCGTATGTCCCGGTCTGAATCGTACTTGATCTCGACCACTTCCGCGAATCTGCTCGATAACTCCACGACAATGGATCGAAAGAGATTTTCCTTGCTTTCAAAATACTTATAAAGTGTACGCTTGGAAACTTCGGCCCGGGCCGAGATGCGATCCATACTGGACGCGGCAAATCCCTTTTCAAGGAATTCGGCTACGGCTGCGTCGATGATCTGCGCGTATTTTGACGCATTCGGCGCGCTGCATTCGTTCATGGCAGAGCTATAGACCCATTGACCTGCGCAGGTCAAACACTACGTAAACTTACCAGTTTACAGGGCGCATTTCCTGTGCCACATGTAAACGCGACAGTTTACCGATTCAGGTAACAGCCAACAGGAGACGACCCCCATGGCCCTTTCACTAAAACTGAACGGCGAGACCCACACGGTTGACGCCGAACCCGGCACCCCCCTGCTGTGGGTGATCCGGGATGAGCTTAAGCTGACCGGCACCAAATTCGGTTGCGGCGTTGCCTCATGCGGCGCTTGCACTGTTCACGTCAACGGCGAACCTGTCCGGTCGTGCCAGACCTATGTCGAAGATCTGGAGGATGCCGAGATCACCACCATTGAAGCCATCGGCGACGACAAAATCGGCGCGGCCGTGCAACAAGCCTGGGTCGAGCTGGATGTGGTGCAATGCGGATACTGCCAATCCGGTCAAGTGATGTCAGCTGTGGGTCTTTTGTCTGAAAACCCAAAACCCAGTGCTGAAGAAATCGACGAATACATGTGGGGCAATGCCTGCCGCTGCGCCACCTATCAACGCATCCGCGCTGGTGTTCAGCGCGCATCTGAAATTCTGGAGGCCTGATCATGACCATCAACACCTCCCGCCGTGGATTTTTGAAAGGCGCAGCAGCAGCCAGCGCCGTTTTGATTGTCGGTGCCCGCCCTGATGGCGCACTTGCTGCGGCATCCTCGGACGGCGCCCAGCTCAATCCGTTTGTGAAAATTGATGCGGATGGCACCGTGACCGCAATCGTCAAGCATTTTGAGATGGGTCAGGGCCCGGCAACCGGTCTGCCAACCATCATTGCCGAAGAGCTTGGCGTGACGATGGACCAGATCGAATACGAATTCGCCCCGTCTGACCCGCAGGTTTACAACAATCTTCTGTTCGGCCCGTTCCAGGGGACTGGGGGTTCTACTGCGATTGCAAACTCATGGATGCAATACCGTCAGGCAGGTGCCGCCGCGCGCGAGATGCTGATCAATGCTGCCGCCCAAAGCTGGGGCGTCGACCCAAGCGGTGTCTCCATCGTGGATGGAATCATCGCTGCTGGCGACAAAACCGCACCGATTGCAGAGTTTGTTGCCGCCGCATCTGAACTGGAGGTGCCAGCAGAGCCCCGCCTGAACGACCCGTCGGAATTCCGATTGATCGGAAACGAGAGCGTGCGTCGCAAGGATTCGGCGATCAAGGGCAACGGCCAGGCGAAATTTGCGATGGATGTGCATCTGCCCAACCAGATGGTGGCCATGATCAAGCGGCCAGAGTCGCGCGGTGGCATCGCTTTGGGCTTTGACGACAGCGCATCGAAAGAGATCAAAGGCTATATCAACGCGGCTATTCTACCCAATCAGGCCGGTGTTGCGGTTTATGCCGAAAATACATGGGCCGCGATTCAGGCAAGAGACATGCTTGAGATCGAATGGGACATGTCAGCGGCAGAAACCCGTGACTCGGACCAAATCAAAGCCGAGATCATGGCCGCGCTGGACGCAGAGCCAGAGTTCAACGTGAACCAGGCGGACGCCGCAACGGTCGCCGCAGCCATTGATGGTGCGGATACTGTGATCGAACAGTCGTTCTATTTCCCCCTGCTGGCCCATGCGCCGATGGAGCCGCTGAACTGCACCATCGAAGAGACCGCTGAGGGCGACATCATTCTGCACGACGGCGCGCAGATGCCGACCGGTCCGCACATGGCCTACCAGCAGATATTCCAACTGCCGCCAGAGAAAATCCAGATCAAGACAATGCTGGCTGGCGGATCCTTTGGGCGCCGCGCGACGCCAGATGCTGACTATCAGGTCGAAGCTGCGCTGGCCTTTGTGGTCACTGACCGGTCGCGCCCTGTGAAGCTGGTTTGGACGCGCGAGGATGACATCCGCAGCGGATACTATCGCCCGGCCTTTGGCCACAAAGCGCGGGTTGGTTTAGACGCGGATGGCAATATCGTTGGATGGCAGCATCAGGTGGCCGGTCAGTCGATCATGAAGGGAACGCCGTTCGAATCCTTCTCGGTTCATGACGGCGTCGACCACAGCTCGATCGAGGGTATTGCAGACAGCCCCTACAATATTCCCGGCATGGCGCTCGGTCTGACGGATACGCCCAAAGCAACCTCGGTTCTGTGGTGGCGGTCAGTGGGGCACACCCACACCGGATACGTTATGGAGGTCATGATGGACCTGGCGGCAAAGGCCGCGGGTCGTGATCCGGTTGAATTCCGTCTCTCATACCTGGCCGATGGTAGTGATCCAGATCAGTCGCGCAAAGCAGGCGTCTTGAAACTGGCGGCTGAGAAGGCCAATTGGGGCAATCCTGCTGACGGACGGGCTCAGGGTATCGCTGTGCACAAGTCCTTTGGATCCTATGCCGCTCAGGTCGTAGAAGTCTCTGGCGACCCTGAATCGGGCATCAAGATCGAAAAGGTGACCTGTGCAGTGGATTGCGGGATTGCGGTTAACCCTGATGTTGTTCGTGCCCAGATGGAAGGTGGCATCGGTTATGGCATCGGTCACGTTATGCGCGGCCAGATCACGCTGACCGGCGGCGCTGTAGATCAATCGAACTTCCCCGACTATGAGCCGCTTAGGATCGGTGATATTGCTGCCATTGATGTCCATATCGTGCCATCAGCCGAAGCCCCCACCGGGGTGGGTGAGCCAGGAACGCCCCCAGCCGCGCCTGCTTTGGCCAATGCGATCAACACTCTGTCGGGCGTTCAGATTGCGGCGCATCCGATGACAGAGGACGGCATCAGCTTCGTCTGATCTATTGGATCCCATAACGCAAATTGCGCCGCCCCTTTGGGCGGCGTTTTTCTTTGCAGGAAGCTCCTTATAAATAATTTGATCAAATTTCGTGACTTCGGGGACCTGCTTCGATACATCTCAGTTAATCGGAAGATCGGAACCTGAAAAATGGACCTAAGCACTTTGCATAATTTTCGCGTCGCAGCCTGCGATCTGAACGGTCAAATGCGCGGCAAGCGGGTTCCACCAAGTTATGCGGACAAGCTGTCGAAGGGTGCGGTGCGGATGCCGTTCTCGGCTCTGAATGTGGACCTGTGGGGCGCGGATATCGAAGGCAGCCCACTTGTGTTTGAAAGCGGCGATGCCGATGGCGTTCTGCTGCCAACGGAACGTGGGCCGGTCCCAATCCCGTGGCTAAGCGCGGAAACAGCGTTGGTTCCCATGAGTCTTTACGACGATGCCGGTACTCCGTTCGCGGGCGACCCACGGCACGCCCTTTCGGCGGTAATATCACGTTACGCCCAGCGCGGATGGTCGGTGGTTGCCGCGACTGAACTAGAGTTCACCCTGCTGGACGCTTCCGGCCCGCACCCTCAACCTCCTCTGAACCCAATAACCGGCCGTCGCCTGACGGATGAAGCGGTGTTGTCAGTCGCGGAAATGGATGCGTTCGAGGCGTTCTTCACTGATCTCTACGATGGCTGCGCCGTGATGGGCATTCCGGCGCAAACCGCCATATCCGAAAGCGGCATCGGCCAGTTCGAGATTAACCTGAACCATCAGGATGCGATGCGCTGTGCAGACGATACATGGCTTTTCAAGGCGTTGACGCGCGGCTTGGCCCGCAAACACGGGTTTTCCGCGACATTCATGGCGAAACCTTATGCTAATGATGCGGGAAACGGGATGCATGTGCATTTCTCGGTCATCGATGCCGATGGGCGAAACGTTTTTGATGATGGTAGCCCCGAAGGCACCGACCTGTTGCGATCTGCCGTTGCGGGCTGTCTGGCGGCCATGCCAGCCAGTAGCCTGATTTTCGCACCACACGGCAATTCTTATGCACGACTGGTGCCCGGTGCACATGCACCCACTGGCGCAAGCTGGGCCTATGAAAACCGAACAGCGGCAATCCGTATACCAGGGGGCGCACCGGCCGCCCGGCGTATCGAACATCGTGTAGCCGGCGGTGATATCAACCCTTACCTGATGCTGACCGCCATACTGGGTGCTGCGCTGATCGGGATCGAAGATGATATGAAGCCGCCCGCCCCGATCACCGGGAATGCCTATGAGGTGGACGGGTTGCCGCAGCTTGCGAGCAGCTGGTCCGAAGCGATTGACCAATTCGAGGCCGACCCAATCATGACCCGCCTGTTCCCACTTGAGTTGATCCGCAACATGGCACTGACAAAACGGCAAGAGATCGCGCGCTTTGCAGATCGTCCTGAAGACCAGCATTGGCTGAGTTATCTCGAAGCTGTTTGACCCCCCTTGCCCGGCGTTCGCGACTAGGGTATTTCTGAATTTGATCAAATTCGGTGACTTATGAAAATCGGTATTCTACAAACCGGCCACACCCCCGACGCGCTTAAAGACGACTTCGGAGACTACGACTCGTTATTTCCCGCCCTCCTGAAAGGCCACGGGCTAGAGTTCGAAACCTTTGCCGTTGTGGACGAGATATTTCCGGACAGCGCGGATGAGGCCGACGGGTGGTTGATCACAGGGTCCAAATATGGCGCCTATGAGGACCTGCCGTGGATTCCACGGCTCGAAGAGTTGATCCGCCAAATCCACCAAAGCGGCAAACCCATGGTCGGCGTTTGTTTTGGTCATCAGATCATCGCACAGGCCCTTGGCGGCAAGGTCGAAAAATTTGATGGCGGGTGGTCCGTTGGACGCACCGAGTATGACTTTGAGGGCGAAAAGGTCTGGCTGAACGCCTGGCATCAGGATCAGGTAGTTGCCCTGCCCGAAGGGGCCAAGGTGACAGGCCAAAGTGACTTCTGTCAGAATGCGATGTTGCAATATGGCGATCAGATATGGACCGTTCAGGCACATCCCGAGTTTTCCAACGACTTTGTAACCGGGCTGATGCGCACGCGCGGCAAGGGTGTGGTACCCGATGATCTGATGCAGGCCGCTGCGAACCGGCAATCGGCACCAGATCACAACGCTCAGATCGCACAGCTTATGGCGAATTTCCTGAAGAAAGCGAGGGCCTGATGGCCGATTGGACAGACGCACTGCCTCCGGCAGCACAAGCTTACATCGAAGGGCACCGGCTGGATGAGGTTGAGTGCATCATTTCGGACCTGCCCGGCATCGCGCGCGGCAAGGCGGTTCCCGCGTCGAAGTTTGCGCGGCAATCCTATTTCCACCTGCCCGACAGTATCTTTTATCAGACAATCACCGGGGATTGGGGAGAAGCTGCGGGTGAAGACGGGTTTATCGAACGGGACATGATCCTGAAACCTGACTTCTCGACCGCGTCTGCTGCGCCTTGGACCGGGGATTGGACATTGCAAGTGATCCACGACGCCTATGACCGGGATGGCGAGCCGATCCCGTTCAGCCCGCGCAACGTGTTGAAACGTGTCGTACAGCTCTACCACGACAAAGGGTGGAAACCCGTTGTTGCCCCGGAGATGGAATTCTTTCTGGTTGCCCCAAACGTAGACCCGGCGCAGGGGATCAAGCCTATGATGGGCCGCTCAGGCCGCCCGGCAGCAGCACGTCAGGCCTATTCAATGACCGCCGTCGATGAATTCGGCCCAGTGATTGATGACATCTATGACTTTGCCGAACATCAGGGGTTCGAGATTGACGGTATCACCCAGGAAGGTGGCGCCGGTCAGCTCGAGATCAACCTGCGTCATGGCGATCCCGTCAAGCTGGCGGATGAGGTGTTCTATTTCAAACGCCTGATCCGCGAGGCTGCGCTGCGACACAATTGTTTCGCCACGTTCATGGCCAAACCGATCGAGGATGAGCCCGGTTCGGCCATGCATATCCACCATTCGATCATTGAGATGGAGACCGGGCAAAACATCTTTTCGGGTCCGCAAGGCGGCGAGACGGATGCGTTTTATCACTATATCGCGGGGCTGCAGAACCATCTGCCCGCAGGACTGGCCGTGATGGCGCCTTATGTGAATTCCTATCGGCGCTATGTCAAAGACCACGCCGCGCCGATCAATCTGGAATGGGCGCGTGACAATCGAACAACAGGTATCCGCGTGCCCCTGTCCGGCCCTGAGGCCCGTCGGGTTGAAAACCGCATCGCAGGAATGGACTGCAACCCCTATCTGGGCATCGCACTGTCGCTGGCCTGTGGCTATCTGGGCCTGACTCAACAGGAACGACCCCGCCGTCAGTTCTATGGCGATGCGTATGAAGGCGATGGCGATATCCCTCAGGTCATGGGCAATGCGCTGGATCTGTTTGATGAGGCCACAGAATTGCACAAGGTTCTCGGGCCCGAATTCGCGCGTGTTTATGGTATCGTGAAGCGAGCTGAATACGAGGAATTCCTGCAGGTCATCTCACCCTGGGAACGCGAGCACCTGTTGCTGAACGTCTGAACCAGCGGAGCCGGTCGCTATGAACCTTCTGTATTCCAACGACCGCAAGGCTGAATACCCGGAAAGCTGGTATACCGCGACGGCCAACACCATAGCGCCGTTCGCTGCGTTCGAAGGCGAAACCCGCGCAGACGTCTGTATCGTCGGCGGCGGCTACACCGGGTTGTCAGCAGCGCTGCACTTGGCTGAGGCCGGGCTGGATGTCGTGCTGCTCGAAGCACACCGCGTCGGGTTCGGGGCTTCGGGTCGCAATGGCGGGCAGTTGGGCAGCGCCCAGCGCATGGATCAGGAAAGTCTGGAACGGTTGGTCGGGCAGGATGATGCCACCAAGCTGTGGGATTTGGCCGAAGACGCGAAGGATTTGGTCAAATCCCTAATCGCCAAGCACCAGATCGATTGCGATTTGAAACCCGGTGTGGCTGATCTTGGGCTGTCAATCTCGGACCAGAAAGAGCTGCACGCCCATGCCGAGCATCTGTCGAACACATATGGCTACGATCAGCTGGAGCTTCTGGATGAGGCCGCCGGACATGCGCTGTGCCCTTCTCCTACTTACAGAGGTGGATATCTGGACAAGGGCGCCGCGCATTTGCATCCGCTGAACTATGCGCTTGGGCTGGCACAGGCAGCGCATAACGCAGGTGCGCGCATTCACGAAAGAACCGAGGTTCTGGGGATCGAAGAGGGCGATTCAGTGGTCATGCGCACCGAAAACGGGACGGTACGCGCCCAGCACCTTATTCTGGCCTGCAATGGCTATCTTGGTGCGCTGAACCGGCAGGTGGCATCGCGGGTCATGCCGATCAACAACTTCATTGCAGCGACAGAACCGCTTGGCGATGACGCCGCCCGCGTTTTGACTCAAGATGTCGCCGTAGCGGATACGAAATTTGTGGTGAACTACTTTCGCCTCAGCGCTGATCGGCGGCTCTTATTTGGCGGTGGTGAAAGCTATGGCTATCGCTTCCCATCCGACATCGCCGCCAAAGTGCGCAAGCCGATGGTTGAGATTTTCCCGCATTTGAAAGACGTGAAGATCGACTACGCATGGGGCGGTACTTTGGCGATTACAATGCGCCGAATGCCATATCTTGCGCGACTTGCCCCCAACATTCTTTCGGCATCGGGATATTCCGGCCACGGCGTTGGCACCGCAACGCATGCGGGGCAGCTTATGGCTTTGGCCGTTCAAGGGCAGGCCGAAGGGTTCGATACCATGTCCCGCGTCCCGGCCCTGCCCTTTCCGGGCGGTCCGGCCCTGCGCAGCCCCCTGCTGGTGCTGGCGATGACATGGTTTGCGATGCGGGATCGTCTGGGCATCTAATCCCGTTCTTGATTGCGACAGTTTGGTGAAATTTTTGCCGATCTAGCGATTGGGGGCTTGGCACAGCCTGCCCGCTTGATTTAAATAAACGAAAGTTAGAATTCGGGAATTTCAAATATGACGCTGCCCCCCAACGTCCATGACGCCGAACCCATCCCCGCCGCTGCCCGACATGCCATCAACGCGCTAATGCAGTCGGGTGACCTGTTTCGCTATACCGCGCTGCAAGATGCGCCGGTTGCCCTGCTTGAGGCAGAATTCGCCGCTTTGCTGGGTTCGAAATACGCGCTTGCGGTTTCGTCCTGCTCGGCTGCATTGTTCCTGTCGCTGAAGGCTCTGGGCCTGCCACGGGATGCACGAGTGCTGATCCCCGGCTTTACCTTTGCCGCTGTTCCCTCCTCGGTCGTGCACGCGGATTGTATTCCGGTTCTCTGCGAGGTGGGCGAGAACTACCGCATCAACATGGCCGACTTCGCGGCCAAGCTGGACGATGTGCAGGCGGTTATCATCAGCCATATGCGCGGCCATACCTCGGATATGGACGCGATCATGGAACTATGTGACGCGCGCGACATCCCGGTGATCGAAGACGCTGCGCATTCGCTGGGCACCACCTGGCATGGCCGGAACATCGGCACCATCGGTAAGGTTGGCTGCTTTTCATTCCAGTCCTACAAGATGATCAATGCCGGCGAAGGTGGCATTCTGATCACCGATGACGCCGATCTGGTCGCACGCGCTGTGATCATGTCGGGAGCCTATGAACACAACTGGAAAAAGCACAAAACCCCACGCGGCGACAACTCACCTGAGCTAGAGCAGGCCTTCGCCCGCTGGCAGAACCAACTGCCGCTTTATAACCTTCGGATGAGCAACCTGAGCGCCGCCGTCATCCGGCCGCAAATCCCCGAGCTGGCACGCCGGGTTCAGGACGGATTGGCAAACCATGACTATGTGGCGGAACGTCTGAACAGCTCGGACTATATCGACGTCCCAGCCCCGCTTGCACCCGAACGTCGTGCGCCGGATTCGATCCAATTCAATCTGGTGGGGCTGGACGAGGCCGAAATCCGCGCCTTTGCCGCCGCATCCGAGGCGCGAGGCGTCAAGGTTCAGGTCTTTGGCCTGAGCGAAGACAATGCTCGTGCCTTCTGGAACTGGCAGTTCCTGCCTGAAACCTTCGAGCTTCCGCAGACGCGCGACATGCTGATGAAAGCCTGTGATGTGCGCCTGCCCGTGCGCCTGACGCGCGAAGAATTGGATGTGATCGCCGATATCCTACTGGCCTCGGTCGGTGAGGTGACTGGCCCGGTTCCGGTTTACGGCACCTGACATAAAAAAGGCCCGCACATAGCGGGCCATCTTTTCCACGAACCAAAGATCAGTTCAGTTTGGACAGTTTGTTCTGCAACTCGGCCAGCTGCTTTTTGATATCGTCCAGATCTTCATTCGCTTCGGGCTTTTTCTCTTCCTGATCCGGCCCGGACCATCCGCCGGACAGCCCCCCGGTCATGGCCTTCAGAAACGCTTGTTGCTGCGCCTGCAACGCATCGAATCCGGGCATCTGCGCCATCGGGTTCATCGCGTTCATGTTCTCCATCATCTTGCTTTGACTTTCGCGCAACATCTCGAACGAGCTTTGCAGGAACTGAGGCATCATGCCCCCGCCTGGCACCATATAACTACGCACAAGGTCATTCAGCACATTCACCGGCAGAACATTCTCACCGCGGCTTTCGTGTTCGGCAATGATTTGCAGAAGATACTGCCGCGTCAGGTCGTCGCCTGTTTTCAGGTCAATGATCTGAACTTCGCGCCCGTCCCGGATAAAACCTGCTATGTCTTCTAGCGTCACGTAGTCGCTGGTCTCGGTGTTATACAGCCTGCGGCTGGCGTAGCGCTTAATCAACAGCGGTTTTTCGTTATCCGACACCTAGTACCCTCCCCAAGGATGATGCGTTGCAGCACAGGTTATGCGAGTGCAGCACAAAAAGAAAGGGCAGGTCAATGGACCTGCCCAACGCGAATGCACCTTTTGGGAGGAATAAGGTGCGCGTATCGCGAAGCTCTTACTTGGCGGCTGCGGCTTTCTTGGCGGCAGTCGTCACGTCGTTGGTTGCTTTCTTGACAGCTGCGGTTGCTTCTTCAGCAGCGTCTTTGCCAGCGGCCATCAGCAGCTCAACAGTTTCGGTCTGAACTTTTTTCGCGATTTCAGCGAAAGCGGCCAGGTTTTCAGCTGCTACTTCAGCCGACGCGCTTGCGAAATCGGTTGCCGCTTTGGCATAGTCAGCAGGCTCTGCCTTGGCTTTCGACATCTCGGTCATCTTGGCCAGGGTATCCTTGGTCCATTTGTTCGAGATCTCAGCCGATTTTTCAGCCGCTTCCAGAGCAACGCCCGACAGCTTTTCGTTCAGCGAAGCGGTCGATTTGAATGCGCCTTCCAGCGCGGTGGTGTCCACAGGGAACGCGCCCATCATGTCTTTCATGATCGCGGAAAAGTCTTGAGTCTTTGCCATCGTTCTAATCCTTTTGCTGAGCCGGGCCCACCCCGGCTTTCGTCAGCTTGATGACAATATGGTTTCTGCATTGCAGCATTGCAAGTTTTTTCTTGCTGCAATGCAGAAAAACTGTAGTTTCAAAATGAAATCAGATGTTTGGATTGGCGACGACATAGGTCCCGGGAGCCGGTGCAAGGCTTGGATGGGTCGAATCGCCTGTCTCCCGAGCTGGCACCTGTTTGCCCGACCGCTTCTTCAGCCAGGCCTCCCATATGGGCCACCAAGATCCTTCGTGGAAATCCGCCTCTTTCAGCCAGGTGTCTGCATCTGATTTCAGATCGGGGTTTGTGTAATGGCCATACTTCTTCTTGCTGGGCGGGTTCACGATCCCTGCTATATGGCCGGATTCCGAGACAACAAAGGTCTTTGAACGCGACCCCATCTTTTGCACACCGCGATAGCAGTCTTTCCAGGCGGCGATATGATCAGTTTCGCAGGTGATGGCCATCAAAGGGACATCCACATCGGCCAGCGTCAGCTTGTGACCCAAAAGTTCGATCCCGTCCGAGGCAAATTCGTTGCGTTGGCACAGGCCGCGCAGATAATCGACCGCCATCTTCGCTGGCAAGTTCGCACCATCGCCATTCCAAAACAGCAAATCGAAGGCCGGAGGCACCTCACCCATCATATAGCTACGGATGGCCGGACCATAGACCAGATCACGCGAGCGCAGGAATGACATCGTGCGCCCCATGATCCACGATCGCAGCACGCCCTCTTTTGTCACCTCTTCTTCGATCCCGTCGATGAAGTCATTTTGCAGAAACGGTGTGAACTCTCCCTGTTCCGAGAAATCCGTCAGCGCGGTGAAAAGCGTTGCCGATTTTATCGACTTATCGCCCCGTTGTTTCATCAAGGCCAATGTCAGGCTGAGCGTCGTGCCCGCAATGCAGTAGCCAATCGCGTTGACCTGCTTGACCTTGCAGATCTGCTTTGCGACCTCGATGGCAGCCAGGAAACCGTCCTGAATGTAATCCTCCATCCCAGTTTCGGCGTAGCTTGGATTCGGGTTGACCCAGCTGACAACAAACAGGGTATAACCCTGTTCCGTGATCCATTTGATCAGGCTGTTCTGGGCCTTCAGGTCAAGAATATAAAACTTGTTGATCCAGGGTGGGAACAACACAATCGGTGTTTCATGCACCGTTTCGGTTGCAGGCTTGTATTGGATCAGCTCCATCATGCGATTGCGATAGATCACGTCACCCGGGGTAGTCGCCAGATTGCCGCCAACCTCAAACGCGTTTTCGTCGGCCAGCTTGACCACGAGCTCGCCATCGTTTGCTTCGAGGTCTGACACCAGGTTTTCCAACCCGTTGATGAGCGACTGGCCCTCGGTTTCCACCGCCTTTTGCAAGGCATCCGGGTTTGTCGCCAGAAAATTGGTCGGCGCCATCATGTCGATGATCTGTTGCGAGAAATAGCTGAGGCGCCGCTTATCCTTGGCGTCCAGATCATCGACCGAAGCCACCGCCTGAGTGATGGCCTGTGCGTTGGTCTGGTACTGCTGGCGGATCAGGCGGAAATAGGGGTTGGTGTCCCACATCGGGTTGGAAAAACGTTTGTCGGCGGGCATGTCATGTTCGTCATCCACCTCACCTATGGTCAACGCTTGCTGCGCTTCGGCAAAGTTCAGAACCGATTTGCCCCAATACTCAATCTGCTGTTCCAGCAGCTTGGCAGGGTTTTGCCAGGCCTCGGCGAAATAGACAGTTGCTGCTCGTGCGAAAAGCTCTTGATTCGGACCGTCCAGCGCAGAGGTATGTGGCTTTTTCGACGCCATAACTTCGACAAGCCGCTTGGATAGAGTTTCGACCTTTTCCATATTTTCTTTAAGTCGTTCAATATGTTCTTCAGTCACTTCGGGCATTTGGTCTTCGCTTGTTGTCATTTTAACAATTCCCCCCTAACCTCGCTGCTATGCAGAATAACGTCGTGGGTGTCGGGGGACAAAGCGGCGAATGGTCCGAACCGAACAGCCTTAGACTCTGGAGGCCGCTTCCATGCGCTACATGTTGACCTACGACTTGATGGAGACCATGCGCAACACGAACCAATGGCTTGGTTCGACTGCCAGCGCGATGGCGTCCTACCCGTTGTTTTCGATGGTTCCAAACCCTGCCTTCAGCTGGATGGCCGCCTGGGGTGAAGTGACCGAGCGCACCTTCCAGCGCATGGTTGTTAAACCCGACTGGGGCATTCGTACGTTTACCTGCGAAGACGGCAAAGATCATCTTGTTGATGTTACCACAGTTTTGGAACGTCCTTTTGGCGATCTCATCCATTTCAAGGTAAATGGACGAGAAAAGCAACCGCGCAAGGTTTTGCTGGTTGCGCCGATGTCGGGGCACTATGCGACATTGCTGCGCTCGACCGTCAAAAGCCTGCTTGTCAATTGCGAAGTTTATATCACTGACTGGCATAACGCGCGCGATATTCCTGTGTCTGCAGGCAAGTTCGATGTCGAGGATTACACGCTTTATCTTGTCGATTTCATGAAAGAGCTGGGGCCAGACACCCATGTTGTTGCTGTTTGTCAGCCCGCACCGCTGACCCTGGCCGCAACTGCTTATCTGGCCGAGGTCGAACCTAAGGCGCAGCCCAGCACCCTGACATTGATCGGCGGTCCGGTTGACCCAGATGCGACACCGACTGATGTCACGGATTTCGGTCGCCGCGTGACAATGGGCCAGCTGGAAGAAACCATGATCCAACGGGTTGGGTTCAAATACAAAGGTGTAGGCCGCATGGTCTATCCCGGCCTGCTTCAACTGGCCTCTTTCATGTCGATGAATGCCGAGCGGCACTCCAAGGCGTTTTCAGACCAGATCCAGCGCGTGATCCGGGATGAGGCGTCCGATCATGATGCACATAATCGCTTCTACGATGAATACTTGGCCGTCATGGACATGACCGCCGAGTTCTACCTATCCACAGTGGAACGTATCTTCAAAGGGCGTGAGATTGCGCGCAACGAATTTGTTGTAGCAGGTCACAAAGTCGACATTAGCAAGATCACCGATGTCGCGGTCAAAACCGTCGAAGGCGCGAATGATGATATCTCGGCCCCGGGCCAATGCATTGCCGCGCTTGATCTGTGCACTGGCCTGTCGGACAGCAAAAAGGCCAGCCATGTTGAGCCGAATGCGGGCCATTACGGCATTTTCGCCGGCCGCAGCTGGCGCGACAATATTCGCCCGCTTGTGATTGATTTCATGAACGAAAACAGCCGCAAGCCGCTACGCCGGGCGGCGAACCGAAACAAAGTGGCCTAAGACGATGGGCGAGAGCGATCAATCCGGTCTCGCGTTCTCTTGCACCTGCGGTCAGGTAACAGGGCGTATCAAGCCTCAGGGTCTTAAACATGGCTCGCATGCCGTGTGCTTTTGCGCCGATTGCCGCGCAGGACAGTTGTATTTCAAACAACCCGACCCAGCGCCCGGCGCTGTTGAAGTGTTTCAAATTGCTCCGGACGAGCTCAGCTTTGAGACAGGCAGTGAAAATCTAGCCGCGATAAGGCTGAGCCCCAATGGTATGCTGCGGTGGTATGCGACATGCTGCAACGCACCGCTGGCGGCAACGCCGAACACGCCGAAATTCCCATTTGTCGGGTTCATTGCAGCCCGTTTCAGCGACACTACGGCCCTGGGCCCCATCACAACACGGGCCTACATCCCCACATCGGGTGGCAAACACAAGCACGAAGGCATTCGCGCGGCAATTGTTGCAATGCTCAAACGTGTTGCCAAATCGCGCCTGTCCGGCAAGTGGAAGCAAACACCATTCTTTGACGCCGCAACCGGTGAGCCGGTGGTCAGCCCCAAGCTGATCGACAAATCCGAACGCGATGCTCTTTACCCGTAGCTGGGTCTTGGGTTGAAGTTCAGCCAGCCCTGCAAGGCTGCATTCAGCACATCCGGGTTTTCCAGCGTCGGAAGGTGACCTGCACGTTCAATCATCTGCAATTGGGCTTCGGGGATCATCTCGGCCATAAACTCGTGCTTACGCACCGGGATAAGCGTATCATGTGTTCCGCCAAGGATCAGACCCGGAACTTTGACCCGGCAAAGGATGCTCTGCTGATCCGGTCGTCGTTGCAAGGCCCGCATTTGACGCACAAATACATCGGGGCCCAGATCGATAGCCATGGCAAAGAGCTGGTTCAATATGGGGATACGTTGCGGCCCGGGGGCCAGCGCATCCGACCCGATCACCTTGCGCATCACTTCTTCCAACCGCCCGGCTTGCGCACCAATGATCAACTCTTCGCGTGCGGCGGCCATCTGTGGCGTGTCGGACTGCGCATCGGTCGAAATCAGGCAGAGGCGCGACACCCGATCCGCCGCGCGCCTTACGATCTCAAGCGCGACAACACCGCCCAGACCTAGCCCCGCCAGGGCAAATCGATGCGGCAGCTGATCGAGCAGGCCAGATGCGATCTCTTCGATCCGTTCGCCTGATGAAATCGGTGCAAACATGACAGCCCGATCGCGCGACAGCGCGTCGATCTGAGGATGAAACAATCGGGCGTCACACATAAAACCGGGTAGCAATACCAGCGGCTCGATCACGCGGGGCCTCCATCAGTTCGGGCTTCCGAACCCCTTCTTTTTCTTCTCAGGATGAGAGTTTTATCCGGCCCCGGCAAGCAGAAACTTACGGATAGCGGATACCGCGAAAAGCTGGGAAATTGGCGTATCGGGCCTGTCTGGCCGTTTGGCTTTCGCTCGGCTCGGCCCCTGTGCGTAACAAACACCCCCGAGGTGCGATGTAACTATCGATCCGGCGTACCGGTTCGGGCCGCCAAACTAGATTGAAGGCGCAGAGCTTGGGAAAGAACCAGATTTCGGAATAGTCCAGATGATCATGCATCCACCAGGCAAGATCGCGCCAATCCCGGCCTTGCTCATATTGATCCGCGAACCACGGGATCACAATCGACGCCCCAGCGATACGCGCCTCTCCAACGCCTCGATCCCAGATATGACATTCTAAAGGGTTATCGTTGCGCGCGCAATTCAGCCGGTTTTCATTGCCGAACTGGTTCAACGATGGCGAGCGATAGCCCGAGCGGACGGCAACACGCCCGAATGTCTCTTCAAGCGGGTCCAGCAAAGTCTGGCAAAAGGCACGGCCGGTCTCGATCGCAAGATCGGGGTTTTCAGGGATGTTCTGGTGTTGGTGGAAATTCCCGATCTCGGAATACAGAAAATCCCGCATGAAAAAGTGCCGGGACAGACGCACGCGGCCGAGCGTTTCAAGGCTCCACATGCTGCCCGGTTTGCGCATCCTCAGTACCCCGCCCAGCGAAAGGCCCCATCTGGCCCAAGCGTGGAGAAAGGGTTGAAAGCAACCTCCCAGATCGTTCCGTCTGGGGTGCGGAAATAGCCGTGATGCCCACCCCAAAATACATCCGATGCGGGTTTCAGGACCGTAGCGCCTGCCGCCTCGGCATCGTGCAGAACCTGCGCCACGTCTTCTTTCTGTCGGCAATTATAGCTCAGCGTGATCGCGCCGCGGTTCAAACTATCTTTGGCGACGCCGATCTCATCGGCCAATGCGGACAAAGGGTATAGACCAAGCGTTTGACTGATCAGATCAAAGGCGATCACACCGTCTGGGCTGTCGACACGGTTCCAGCCCATCGCCTCATAAAATGTTGCCGCAGCTTCGGGGTTTTCGACCCCGACGGTTATCAGGCTGATGCGCTGTTCCATCACTCCACGCCTTGGGTTTTCAACCAGTCCAAAATACCAGAGACTGCCGCGTCAGTCTGCCCGGGCGACATCAAACGCCCAGCGACCACATGAGACATCGGATCATCCCCCTCACCCATTGTAACCAGCTGTACCGTTGCATCAGCACCCCAGCTCTGCGCCACTTTGTGTGTCCGATCCGGGCGGACGACTTGATCGTCATCTGAAAACCAGAACAAGGCCGGTATCTGCGCACCGTCGAAATCCAGCGCATAGATCGTGTCCACTAGTACAGTCATGGGGACGACAGCGACCCACGGGTAAACCGAGGACCAGTATTTGTTTTTCTCGGGGTCTGGGCCCGACACGTCCCGTTCTTCTCCCATCAGCAGAGGCAACCAGGACCGGGCCCATGGCAGGCCAGGAATAAAGGCGACCGGTGTATTCACGCCAAAGTTTGGCGAAACGAAGATCATACCAACCACTTCTGTGCTGAGGTCTGGGTCAAGCGCGGCTGCTGCGACCAGTGTTCCACCGGTTGAGGTCGAAATGACCACAACTTTGTCACCCACGGCCCGTGCGGCGGCCAACCCTTCGGCCAGATCCTGCATCCAGCCCGAGGCTGTTGCCTCACCCATCGCGGCACCGTTGCGCCCGTGACCTTGCAGACGGGTATAAACCAGGTTGGCACCCAACGCATCCGCGACCCTGTCGGGGACTGGTCTGATTTCTTCGGAACTGGCCGAAAAGCCATGCACATACAGAACCGAATAAGGCGTGCGTTGTTCTTCGTAGCCGTCCTGCCAGATCACACGCTTTTCGACACCGGGCACGATGTCATCAAAGGCGGATTCGGTGCTTTCAAAGTAAACCTGCACCCCTTCGCCGAATTTGGAAGATTCGAAGCGCGGATGAAGATCGACCTCTTCACGCGGACCGAACCAGTAGACCAGAGCACCAACTGCGATCAGCGCCAGAAGAAAACGCCCCAGGTACAATCCAAACTTCCGCATCAGCCTTCTCCCATCACGTCCAGAATCGCACGCTCGATCAATGACAGGCACATGTCATCGGAGAATCTGTGGTCGGCATCTTTCACCAACAGCAGTCGCATATCAGGCCCTGAGGCATGATTCAGCAAGCGCACCGCCGTTTCGGTAGATACAGCGGTATCCGCTGTGCCCTGCAAAAAACGTGTTGGGAAAGGTAGATCCAGCGCTTCTCTCAGCACAAGATTCTGACGCCCGTCGTCAATCAGGCGCTTTGTGATGATGTAAGGCTCCATATAGTCGGACGGCAACTCAACTTGGCCAACTGTTTCCAGCGCTGCCTTCTGCACATCTGTAAATGACGCCCAATACCCATCTTCCGTAAAGTCCGGAGCGGCGGCGATTGTGACCATCCCCACGATGCGATCTGCGAGGGTTTTGGCGAGCAACAAGGCCTGCCAGCCCCCCATGGAAGAACCCACGATGATCAAAGGCCCCTGCGTCAGCGCGGACACTGCGGCAACTGTGTCTTCGTGCCAATCGCCGATGCTGCCTTCGGTAAACGCACCGGAACTTTCGCCATGACCCGAATAGTCAAACCGTAAGAATGCTTGCCCGCGCGCTTTGGCCCAAGCCTCTAGATGAACGGCTTTTGTGCCTTCTTTGTCTGATTTTAGACCTGACAAAAACACGATGGTCGGGCCTTGGCCTTCGCTCAGATCATAAGCGATCCGCCGCCCCTGATCGGTTGTCAAAAAAGCGCTCATCTCGCCGCCCTTCATATTTTGATTTGTGACACCCTAGCCCGCGCGGGCTGGGAGTTTAAACCTGATTTCAGATTTTTTAGGTTACCATATTGTCACGTGACTATAGAATCACATATAAGACAATTATGGACATGCTATTCAAAGCTCTGAATGACCCCGCTCGCCGAGAGATTCTGGACCTGCTGCGACAGGAAGATGGTCAATCTCTGTCGCAGTTAGAGGCACATTTCGACATGACCCGCTTTGGCGTCATGAAGCATCTGAAACTACTGGAAGATGCCGGGCTGGTCCTGACCCGCAAACATGGGCGGTTCAAATATCACTATCTGAACCCCATGCCCCTGCAGGACATGCTGGACCGTTGGGTCGCCCCTTTTCTTCAACCGCAAGCAAGCGCGGTCAATGCGCTGAAACTCAAATTGGAAACGGAGACTCGTATGGGAAAACCAGATTTTATGATGCAGACCTTTATCCGCTGCACACAGGATGCGCTGTGGGATGCACTAACCAAGCCAGATCAGATGGCAGCCTATCACTTCCTGTGCAACGAAGTACGCGGAGAGGTCTCGCCTGGTGCAACAGTGCATTTCATTACCCCTGACGGCAATGAGATGCTGCGGCAGATGACGCAAAAGCTGGACCCAAAAACCCGGATCGAGATGGGGTTCGAGCCTCTGTTCATGGGCCCCGACGCCCCGCAATCGACAATGGTTTATCTGATCGAACCACAAGGTGATGTCTGCAAGTTGACCATCGAACACTATGACCTTGCCGCTGGTCAGGAAGGCTTTGCCGAAGGTTGGGCGCGCCTGGCAGCCTCACTCAAGAGCTGGCTGGAGACCGGTGACGCTCTGAAGGAGAGCGCATAATGGCTGAGTTTCCAACTGAACTGGGCGTACTGACATGCCTGATGCTGCTCGCTGTTTCCATGTGGATTCCATACGTGGTTGGCGTTTCGACCGACCCCTCGGGCGAGGAAGCCTTTGCCCGACCTGCACAGATTCCAAACCTGCGCCCCTGGGTGCAAAGGGCACATCGCGCGCAGTTGAATCTGCTCGAACAGGGTATGCCGTTTGCCGTTTTGGTTCTGATCGTCAACACGTTGGACGGCTTTATGGTGCTGACCTATTGGGCTGCGGTTGTGTTTTTCTGGGTGCGCGTCCTACACGCCATCGGCATGATCACGGGCATTGCGCGCATGCCTCTGCGGCCCATTCTGTTCACAACTGGATGGGTGTGCTGCCTGATCATGGGCTACGCGGTTTTTGCTGCCGTCTGAACATCCTGAAACCGTGCCACGCAATCCTTTGGTTGCGTGGTGCTTTTCGCATTTGCATTCAAAGCGGTTGACTTCACGCCGCGCCAGTAGCAAATAGCCAAAACACCATAACCCGCAACCGGGCGTTCAGTGGGCGCCAAACCGACGAGGAGAGCCAGACCATGGCCCTGGATTCAAAATCCGTCTCACTTATCTTCCCTGATGGCAATGCACGATCCTATGACGCAGGTGTCACGCCCGCACAGGTGGCTGCCGATATCTCGACTTCTTTGGCCAAGAAAGCGATCTCGGCCACCGTCGATGGTCAGCACTGGGACTTGCAATGGCCTATCGAAACCGACGCGCAGATCGCCATCCACACCATGAAGGATGAGGCACAAGCCAATGAGCTGATCCGTCACGATCTGGCCCATATCATGGCGCGCGCAGTGCAGGAAATCTGGCCCGACACCAAGGTCACCATCGGCCCGGTGATTGACAACGGCTGGTACTATGACTTCGACCGGTCAGAGCCCTTCACCCCTGAAGATCTCGGCCTGATCGAAAAGAAGATGAAGGAAATCATCAACAAGCGCGACCCCGTGACCACCGAGGTCTGGGACCGTCAGCGCGCGATCGATTTCTATACCGCCAACGATGAACCCTATAAGGTCGAGCTTATCGACGCCATTCCGGGTGACGAGCCGCTGCGCATGTATTGGCATGGCGACTGGCAGGACCTGTGCCGCGGCCCACACCTGCAGCATACCGGTCAGGTGCCGGGCGATGCGTTCAAGCTGATGTCCATCGCGGGCGCTTACTGGCGCGGCGACAGCGACCGTGCAATGTTGCAGCGTATCTATGGCGTGGCCTTCACCGGCAAGGAAAAGCTGAAGGCTCACCTGCATATGCTGGAGGAGGCCGCCAAGCGCGACCACCGCAAGCTGGGCCGCGAGATGGACCTGTTCCACATGCAGGAAGAGGCCCCCGGTCAGATATTCTGGCATCCGAACGGTTGGACCATATACACTCAGCTGCAGGACTACATGCGCCGCAAACAGCGCAGCGGTGGTTATGTCGAGGTCAATACACCTCAGGTCGTTGACCGCAAGCTATGGGAAGCTTCGGGTCACTGGGATAAGTATCAGGAAAATATGTTCATCGTCGAAGTGGACGAAGAACATGCGCGTGAAAAGGCTGTTAACGCCTTGAAACCGATGAACTGCCCCTGTCATGTGCAGATTTTCAATCAAGGGCTGAAGTCTTACCGCGATCTGCCGCTGCGGATGGCAGAATTCGGATCGTGCAACCGGTATGAACCGTCAGGTGCCCTGCACGGCATCATGCGCGTGCGTGGCTTCACACAGGATGACGGTCACATTTTCTGCACCGAAGACCAGATCGAATCTGAAACCGCCGAGTTCATTCGCTTCCTGTCGCAGATTTACAAGGATCTTGGGTTCGAGAATTTCTCGGTCAAGTTCTCGGATCGTCCCGAAAAGCGGTCTGGCTCGGACGAGGTTTGGGACAAGGCCGAAGCCGCCCTGCTCAGCGCGACGCGTGCCGCTGGGATCGAACCGGAACTCAACCCCGGCGAAGGCGCATTCTACGGCCCGAAGCTGGAGTTTGTTCTGACCGACGCGATTGGTCGTGACTGGCAATGCGGTACACATCAGGTCGATTTCGTTCTGCCCGAACGGCTGGACGCCACTTATATCGGCGCAGACGGCGGCAAACATCGCCCCGTTATGCTGCACCGCGCGACCTTGGGATCGTTCGAACGCTTTATCGGCATCCTGATCGAAGAACACGCAGGCAAGCTGCCCTTTTGGCTGGCCCCACGTCAGGTCACGGTCGCGTCGATCACCTCGGACGCGGATGACTATGTGTTGGAGGTCGTCGAAGCGCTCAAGGCCACCGGAGTGCGAGCCGAGGCGGATATCCGCAACGAAAAGATCAACTACAAGGTCCGCGAACATTCGCTGGCCAAAGTACCGGTGATTCTGGCGGTTGGTCATCGCGAAGTCGAGGACCGCACTGTCAGTGTTCGACGCCTTGGCGAAAAACAAACGCAGGTTCAGCCGCTTGAGGCTGTAACAAATGAGCTGTCGCAGGCCGCGACCCCGCCTGACCTGTTGTAACATTCGGCACCATCTCGCCGGAAATCCGACCCCCGCACAGGGGTCGGATTGAAACACTCTATCCTTTTTCCTTCAAAAACAGTAGATTACCTTACAAGGGCGCGCCCCGCGCCCTGACGCGCTTGTGAGACACGGGCTCGTGAATTTAACAATAGCCAACTTGCCCTTACCTTTGTCATTGTCACAAGCAGACATACCCAGTCATCAAGAGGATTTCCGAGATGTCGAACACAGCAAAGTCCCTGGTTATCGCAACCGCAGTCGCAGCCGCCGTATCGGGTGCAGCAACCACCGCAACCGCCCAAGCCAAAGAAAAGTGCTATGGCGTTTCGCTGGCCGGTCAAAACGATTGTGCAGCAGGCCCCGGCACCACATGTGCGGGCACTTCGACCGTTGACTATCAGGGCAACGCCTGGACCCTGGTTGACGCAGGCACCTGCGGCGAAATCGAACTGCCTGCAGAGGCAGACGGCACACCGCGCAAAGGTTCGCTGGAAGAGCTGAAGCGCGACCTGCCGGCATAAGCGTCGAGCAAACGACTTTAGGGGGCGGGCACCTTCGCCCGCCCTTTTCTTCGATCAGAAGGAGCGTGCAAATGCTGGATGATGCCCTCAGATCCAATCGTCTGCCCGCAGCGCCAGGTGTTGGTTACAAACCACAGCATTTTTCGCAAATACTGGAGCACGCCCAACCTGTCGCCTGGCTTGAAGTTCATGCCGAAAACTACATGGGAGACGGCGGCCGCCCATTGGCTCAGCTGCGCCATCTTGCAGAACAATTTCCGATCTCCGTTCACGGCGTTGGCTTGTCCATCGGTGGCGAAAGCCCGCTAGACCCCGATCATCTGGCCCGGCTCAAACATCTCGTCGGTTGGCTGAGCCCCGCCAGCTTCTCTGAACATCTGGCCTGGTCGACCCATGACAGCCATTTCTTCAACGACCTGCTGCCCCTGCCCTACACGGATGCGACGCTGGCGCGGATTTGCGCACATATTGATCAGGTGCAAGAGACAGTCGGTCGTCAGATGCTACTCGAGAATCCCTCCAGCTATCTGGCGTTCGAAGAAAGCACGTGGTCCGAACCCGATTTCCTGCGCGAGATCGCCAAGCGCACAGGCTGTGGCTTGTTGCTGGATGTGAACAACGTCTTTGTCTCGGCCACCAATCTGGATTTCTCACCTCAAGGCTACATTGATGCCTATCCACTTGATCAGGTAGGCGAAATTCACCTGGGTGGTCATGATGAGGACGAAGACGACCACGGCCATCCCCTGCTGATCGACAGCCACGGCCGCGAGGTTGTGGACCCGGTTTGGGCCCTGCTGGACCATGTGCTGGAACGATCAGGCCCCAAACCTGTTTTGGTTGAGTGGGATACAGATGTCCCCGATTGGCCTGTGCTGCGCGCGGAAGCTGAACGCGCGCAATCCGCATTGGAGCGGGTCCCTGCATGAGCGTTTCGCAAACCGAATTTCATGCGGCCTTGCTGGATGCAAAAGCACCAGTGCCCAAGGGTTTGATGGATGCTTACGATCAGTCTGCGGGCCGCCGGTTCAGCGTCTATCGTAACAATGTCGCGGTATCGCTGACCGAGGCGATGCATCAGGCATTTCCTGTTATCACCAAGCTGCTGGGCACTCAGAATATGGACGGGCTGTCCGGGATTTTTCTGCGCCAGCACCCTCCGACCTCGCCGTTGATGATGTTTTATGGTGAGGTGTTTCCCGACTTTCTGGCCAACATGCCGCAGCTGTCTCATCTGGCTTACCTGCCCGATGTGGCCCGGTTAGAACTGGCGCTGCGCCGGTCCTACCACGCCGCAGACAGCCAACCTGCGCCCGCGGATGCACTGGCTGTCTCACCCGAAGAGATCATGCGCGCCCGTTTGGAATTCGCACCTTCGATGCAGGTCATCCGGTCGGATTGGCCTATTCATGCGATCTGGCGCTTCAACACTGAGGCTGACGCGCCCAAGCCCTCAACCGGGGCCGAGGATGTGCTGATCACCCGACCAGAGTACGATCCGGCCCCTCACCTGCTGCCGCAGGGCGGCGCAGATTGGATTGCCTACATACAATCAGGGGACACCATCGGCGAAGCATTCGAAAAAGCCGCCGCTGACACTCTGGACTTTGATCTTGGACCCACGCTGGCATTGCTGTTGCAAGGCGGTGCCATAACTTCTGTGACTATCGAAAGGCTGGAATCATGACTGCCCTGATCTCAATCCACAACAACGTTCTGGGCAAGGCGGACCATGCGTCCGGCTGGCTGACACCCACGCTTGCGCGGCTGGTCTTTATCGCTGTGCTGCTGGTCTACTATTGGAACTCGGCCATGCTAAAGATCGATGGGTCGATCTTTTCACCATCCAGCGGAGCATTTGGACAGATATTCCCCAAAGCGGCCGAGGCTGTTTTGTGGGACGTCACGCAGATGACCTTGTACCAACGTGTCGTGGTTTTCCTTGGGACCGTGGCCGAGTTTGTTCTGCCCGCCTTGTTGCTGGTCGGCCTGTTCACGCGTTTGGCTGCCCTGGGTATGATTGGCTTTGTCTGGGTTCAGACGCTGGTCGATGTGACCGGCCATGGCGTGAAACTGGGCAGCCTGTTCAACGCAGCCCCGGACATTCTGGACCAGCGGGTTTTGTGGACCTTCCTGTTCCTCGTGATCGTACTCAACGGCGCGGGCCCTCTGTCGCTGGATCGCCTGTTGAAGCTGAAATGAGCTAGAAATGCGCCTTGGGTTCGTCCGGTTTTCCAGCGGCGAGCCCAAGCACCCCGGCAACGCCTGCAAACGCAATCGGGAACATGGTGAAGACACCAAACCCAAACGCATAATACATCCCCGCAGCTGAAACCAACAGCAAGATGCCTGCGATCAGAGCACGCGCATGGGCCATCGCGCCCCCTGCGATCGCTAGCAAAGGCGCAACGATCGAGGCCGTTTGGATCAAACCGGGGTTATCGACCTGCTCGGCGATGCCATCGATATCGCCGAAATGCTTGATCGCCTCGACATACCCGTACCCGAAGAACCCAACAATCATCCCGATCAAACCGGCGATGACACCCAAAATCATTGCGGCGTTTCGCATAAACTATCCTCGCAGTTGCGTCAGATCAGATAAGCATCCGATCAGGCGACGCCAAGCGTTGACCGCGTTTCAGCTGTCCAACCCAACGTCAACGAACCATCTTTTTCAATCAGTGGACGTTTCATCAGGGTCGGATGTTCCTTCAACAACTCCATTGCCGGGCGGGAACGCTGCGCATCCTCCAAACCACGCCAGGTTGTCGAACGGGTGTTGAGCAAAGCCTCGCCGAACGTGGCAAGAGCCTGCGACAGCAGATTTTCCGGAACGCCATCTGCGCGCACATCCACAAACTCAGCATTAGGAAGTGATTTCAAGGCCTTGCGGCACGTGTCACAATTTTTCAGCCCATAAAGACGCATGTTTGTCCTGCTTCGGTATTTGTTTCAATTTTAGGCGAACCAACCGGTTTCCAGCGGTTATTCTTGATTTTTTACTTCACCGTGCAATGTTGAAAAAGGTGAAACATGCAAAATCGGCTGTCGTCAGCATTGGAAACAGCCTGCTTTTGCGGTTCTGCCAACCACCGCCCCACCCATTTGTGGGACAATGCGAAAGTAGAAGGAGACACGGGAGATGCCAACTGGCACCGTGAAATGGTTCAATACCACCAAAGGCTATGGGTTTATTGCCCCCGACGAAGGGGGCAAAGATGTGTTTGTGCATATCTCGGCCGTAGAACGGTCCGGCCTGACCGGACTCGCAGACAATCAGAAAGTCGCGTACGAGTTGCAGGACGGACGTGACGGCCGCCAGATGGCAGCTGATTTGAAACCGTTGTAACGACGCCCCCGCCCCACGCGGGGTTTTCCAATTAAGGTTGGCGGCCAATTTCCGGCCGTCACCCGCCCCCTATCCGGCAAATGCCCTATCCCCGTGCTGGCTTATCCTCAGCATGCGAATACCAGTCTTGTCCCATCGCAACGATGCAGGAAGTTCCGGTGGCATAGGTCACAACCATGGTCCAGTCGCCCCGATCACTGCTCCAGACCTCCATAATCTGTTCAGGCCCACGCATACCCGTTGCCACACGCTCGGACCGAAATTGCCCCTTGAGCTTCTCATGCAGCCGTTGGGTCGGCTCGCATAACACTTCGGCAATCGGGGATTTGGCCTGAGCGGGCACAGCCAGCGAGAAGGTAAGGCCCAAAACGGAAAGAAACGAAGCATAGATCATGAAATCAAAGTAACAGTTTCATGACGGCCTGTATAGACAACCGCTATGCTTTTGAATCAGTTTTCCTTGATAATGGCCTCGAATTCACGCCATTCCCGCGCAGTCATGCCAGAGCTTTCCTGAGTGACGCTTTCGCCTGCCAGCATCCGGCGCAAGCTGTCGACCATCTGAGCGGACAGGTTCACCGCGCCAAGGCGGTAATCTTCGAAGGCCCGATAGGCGAATGGCACCCAATCGGCCACGATCTTGCACATGGTATCGGCATAAACCCGGATCTCATACTGTGCATGCGGATCGGCGCGCAGGCGCAGGAAATGGAACAGGTTGTGCAGATCAACCTTCCAGTACCACTGCGTATAGATGTTGGCCGGCAAGTTCATCCGCGCCAATTCACGCGCCAACCCCTGCTGGCCGTCCTGGCTGATCATCGCCTCATAATTGTCATAGCAGCGGGTGCTGTCAGCCTTGAGCATTTCCAGAACCCGTGCGGCCTCTTCCCCTTCCAGAGTTGATCCACGGCCTTGATTATTCACTTCTGACTGCGCGGCGACATGCTCGGGCGCGGGGATGTAAAACTCACGATCCAGAATAGAATAGCGCGCCGAGTATTCGTTCACATTGGCGGTCCGGTGACGAATCCACTGGCGCGCGACAAAAACCGGAAGTTTGACGTGCAGCTTTACCTCGCACATCTCGAACGGGGTCGAATGCCAATGCCGCATCAGATAGCGGATCAGACCTTCGTCATTCTGAACCGACTTCGTGCCCTTGCCATAAGACACGCGCGCCGCCTGACAGATGGCCGCATCATCGCCCATATAGTCGATGACGCGGACAAACCCGTGATCCAGCACCTGATGCGCAGTATACAGGTGATCTTCCATCCCCGTTGCAACGACACGGCGTGTTTGATGCGATTGCGTGCGCTGCGCTTCGATCTCGGCCTGTTGGTCGGCAGACAGGGGCATGAAAACTTCCTTTCGATACTGAGTCGCCTGCCACTATATATCGACAGGTCATCCGCTGGAACCGCAGGATATGGCCTGATGCACGGTTTTTCGGAATTGTGTTCCCCGCCCCCTCGACACGTCCCGGCAGCGCGCTAAGCTGAGAGCGAACTCATTCAAAAAAGAAGGATTGCCGAGATGGGGCTGACATATCTTCACACCATGGTTCGCGTGAAGGATCTTGAGAAATCCATGGCGTTCTATGAACTGCTTGGCCTGAAGGAAACCCGCCGGTACGAAAGCGAACAGGGCCGGTTCACCCTCATTTTCTTGGCACCGCCGGGGCAAGAAGATCGACCGATTGAGCTGACTTACAATTGGGATGGTGACGACGCATTGCCGAGCGACAGCCGCCACTTTGGCCACCTCGCCTACGGCGTCGACGATATCTATGCGACCTGCCAGCATCTTCAGGACAATGGGGTGGTCATCAACCGTCCGCCGCGTGACGGGCGCATGGCTTTTGTCCGCTCGCCGGACAATATCTCGGTTGAGTTGCTGCAAAACGGCGACGCGTTGGAACCGGCAGAGCCCTGGGCCAGCATGGAAAGTACCGGGCACTGGTGATCCGCACCCTTATAGCACTAGGTCTGGCCGCCCTGGCCAGCCCCGTTCAGGCAGAGCGCTGCCGTCTGGCGCTGGCGTTGGCGCTGGATATCTCTGTTTCGGTGGATGAGGCAGAAGACGCTCTGCAACGGCAAGGCTTGGCGGCCGCCCTACTCGCCCCCGAGGTTCATGACGCCTTCTTTTCGTCGCCGATGCCGGTCGCGCTTTCAGTCTATGAATGGAGTGGGCGGTCCGTCCAACATATCATCATGGATTGGCGGATGATCGAAAACAGTGGCGATGTTCTGGCCGCCGCAACACAAATCAGTCAATCCCAGCGGTCGGACACCCAATCCGCCACTGCGATGGGATACGCATTGGCCTTTGGCGCCGCCTTGTTGGAACGGGCACCCACTTGCCTATTCAAGACCATTGATCTGTCGGGGGACGGATCGAACAATGACGGCTATGGCCCACAAAACGCCTATCGGCACTTCCCATTCAGTGATGTCGTGGTCAACGGGCTGGTCATCAATGCAGCAGATTTTGAAGGCGAGCTGTTCCTGATCCCGTTCTTCGAAAACAATGTTTTGCACGGGCCGGGCGCGTTTCTGGAAGTAGCGCAGGGTTTCGAGGATTTCGAGCGCGCTATGCGCAGAAAGCTGGAACGCGAGCTCAGCGGTTTACAACTCGGAGGTCTTCCTTCGACTAACCCAGCACATGATCTGACGCACCCTCCAGAAAACAAATCTTCGCGTATCAGTAGATATAGCGAATCTGGTCCGTCCAGTACCGCTCAACCCGGCGCAGTGATCCAGTAATATCTTCGATCCCCTCTTGCGCCAGCACACCACGGCTTTGCAACCCGTCCGCATGGCGCGCAAAAAGCTCAGATACGATATCCCGGATTTCCCGACCGCGTGGCGTCAGCCGCACCCGGACAGAGCGACGGTCGATTTCACACCTCTGGTGGTGCATATACCCCATCTCAACCAGCTTTTTCAGGTTATAGCTGACATTGCTGCCCTGATAGTATCCGCGGCTTTTCAACTCGCCCGCCGTCACTTCATGATCGCCGATATTGAACAATAGCAGCGCCTGAACGGCGTTGATTTCCAGCACCCCGACCCGCTCGAACTCATCCTTGATCACGTCCAAAAGCAGCCGGTGCAGCCGTTCGACAAGCGCCAACGCCTCAAGGTAGCTGGTCATGAACCCTTTGGCGCCCGATGCCGAGACCTGCAATTCCATACTCATCCGACCCTCCGATTCAGTCGCGTTCTTTCCGCCACGATGAACCGAAATCCCGAAAAATCAGTTAAGCTGGAATTATCCTTCCTTTTGAAAGGTCTGAGCGATGTCAGCGATCAAGTCGGACAGCGCGTCGGGAGGAGGGACCTGCCCAGTCACCCATTGATACAGGTCTTGATCGTTTTCGTTCAGTAAGGCGTCATACTGATCCAGACCCGCCACATCCATCGTGTCCAGATTACGATCAGCATAGGCTGACAGGATCAAATCCATCTCTTTGATACCCCGCCGCATCGACCGCATTTTCATGCGTTTGATGCGAATATCGCGCGCCTCGGTCATTGGCCTGCTTCCAGCATCAGCCGCAGCTTTTTTTCCAGCCGCGCGGCGCGTTCCGAACAGGCGCGCATTTCGCCGCGAATTGCGCGCAGCTCGGCGACGGCTCCGGCAATATCCAGATTATTGCTATCTGCATCTACGGGCGCGTCCATGCCTTCGCCTTCGCCAGTCAGCAACCATCTGATCGACACGTTCACCATGCCCGCCATCATCGACAGACGGTTTGCGCGCGGCTCGGACAGGTCATTTTCCCAATCAACAATCGTCGATTTCTTGACACCCAGCCTCCGGGCCAGTTCCGCCTGGTTCATCCCAGCAGCCTCTCGCGCGCCGGCCAACCGATCCCCAAATGTCGCCGCGTCTGGTCCAAACCAATCGTATTCGTCGTTCATTCAGGTCTCCGCTTTCCGATTTCATATCGCTTGATCGTCCTTCGGGCGCACCCTATGACAGTCAGGCTGAACATACAAACCGAGGCCGCCATGAGTTTCCTGTCTGCGACATTGTCCCGCGTCAAACCTTCCCCAACGATTGCGATGACAGCCAAGGCGGCCGAGCTGAAAGCCGCCGGGCGTGACATCATCGGCCTGAGCGCAGGTGAGCCGGATTTCGACACACCCCAAAACATCAAGGACGCCGCTGTTGCGGCCATAGCGGCGGGCAAAACGAAATACACCGCACCTGACGGCATCCCCGAGTTGAAACAGGCCGTCTGCGCCAAGATGAAACGTGATCACGGGCTCGACTACACTCCCGCACAGGTTTCGGTGGGTACGGGTGGCAAACAGACGTTGTATAACGCGCTGATGGCAACCCTGAACGAGGGGGATGAGGTCGTCATTCCTGCCCCCTACTGGGTCAGCTATCCAGATATGGTTCTGCTGGCGGGCGGAACTCCGGTGATTGCGGAAACTTCGCTTCAGACAAATTTCAAGCTGACTGCCGATCAACTTGAGGCTGCTATTACACCCAAAACAAAATGGCTGATCTTCAACTCTCCGTCGAACCCGACGGGTGCGGGTTACAGCCACGCGGAGTTGAAAGAGCTTACCGATGTTCTGTTGCGTCACCCTCATGTCTGGGTGATGACCGACGATATGTACGAACATCTGGCCTATGACGGGTTTGAATTCTGCACTCCTGCACAAGTCGAGCCCAAGCTTTACGACCGCACGCTTACCTGCAATGGCGTATCCAAGGCCTATGCCATGACAGGGTGGCGGATCGGCTATGCCGCCGGGCCTGAGGCCCTGATCGCGGCGATGCGCAAGGTACAGTCGCAATCCACCTCGAACCCCTGTTCGATCAGCCAATGGGCCGCGGTCGAGGCGTTGAACGGTACACAGGATTTCCTGGCCCCCAATAACGTGACCTTCAAACGCCGTCGCGATCTGGTTGTCGATATGCTGAACGCCATCGACGGCATCAGTTGCCCCACCCCGGAAGGTGCCTTTTATGTTTACCCGTCCATCGCGGGACTGATCGGCAAGACAACCCCTGCCGGGACGGTGATTGAAAACGACGAAGCCTTTGCAACAGCTCTGCTGGAAGAGGCCGACGTCGCGGTGGTGTTTGGCGCGGCATTTGGCCTGTCACCCAATTTCCGGGTCAGCTACGCGACCTCAGATGAGGCCTTGAAAGAGGCCTGCACCCGCATTCAGCGCTTTTGCGCGGCTCTGACCTGAACGGAGACCTTCATGACGGCCGAACTGCCCGAATACTACTTTCGTGTCCGCGAGAATGGTGCGGCTGTGTTCAAGGTCGACACCGAAAACCGCCAGCGGCGGATTGAGATGGACCAGATCGCGGTGATCAACATCCGCAACGGCGAGGTCAAGCCACATGGTCAGCGTAGCCTGACCGATTCAGACAAGGCTGAGATCACACGATGGATGGAGGATCGCAAGGCCCTTCTGGCCCAGCGTGACATAGATGATATTCACCGGGCGGTTGATTATCTGAACGTGACAACTCAATGGGCACAGTCCAAAGCCACCGACGAACAGTTAGACGATGTCACCGACCGGCTTTTGATGGCGATGCACGATCTGCGGTCTGTGCTGGTTCGGAAAAAGGCAGATCGACTGGAAAAGGGCTAACAGTTACTCAGCCGGAACACCCACTTCACGCACGGATCGCATCCAGAACCGCGCCATCAGCAGTATGGCTGCACATGCAAGTCCCAGAACCAGGCCCATCCACACGCCAATGCCATCCATGCCTCGGACAAAACCAAAGTAATAGGAAGATGGCAGGCCAACGACCCAGTAGCTCAGCCCGGCCATCACCATCGGAACCTTGGCATCCTGCAAGCCACGCAGCAGGCCCAGCGCAATGACCTGAGCGCCATCGACCAGTTGAAACAGCGCTGCCATGGCAAGCAATCCAGTTCCGATAGCCAGGATCTGGCCACGCTGTGGGTCGTCAGATTCCATAAACAGCGAAATCAAAGGCTCGGCACAGGTGAGGAACAGGATCACCGTCAAAACGGACATAACCAGTGACATGATGGTCACCGCGATTGCGCCTTTTTCAAGATGTGCACGATCTCGCCGCCCCAGAGCATTGCCAGCCCGAATGGTAGCCGCGTTCGATAGACCCAGATGCACCATGAAAGTGGCCGATGCGAGGTTCAAAGCAATCCCATGCGCCGCCAGAGGCACTTGACCTAGCCATCCCATCATGACCGCTGAGGTCGCGAACAACGTGACTTCGGCCAGAGTTGTCAGACCGATCGGTACGCCAAGGCGCAGAACGCTTCCAAACATCTCCCAATCCGGGCGCCAGAAACGTTGGAACAGGTTGTATTGCGGCAAAACGTAAACCGCATAGGCAACAACCGCGACCAGCGACACAATCTGCGTGACCACTGATGCAATGGCCGCGCCCATCACCCCAAGCTCTGGCGCGCCCCAGTTCCCGAAAATCAAGGCATAGTTGGTCACGCCATTCACAAGGGCAGCAACAACTGTGATCCACAGGACAATCTGGGTGCGTTCCAGCGCCGCCAAATAAGATTTCAACACCATGACCAACAGCGCCGGGAACAGGCCCCACCCTGCCACACGCAGGTATTGTGCCGCTGTTTCTGCTACTTGTGGCTCTTGTCTCAAAGCGATCAGGATCGGATAGGACCACCACAGCAACGGCATAACAAGCGCCGCATAGAGCAATGACAACCACAAGCCCATGCGCGTCGAACGGCGGATGCTGGTTTCATCCTCTTCCGCTGCGGCCGTTGCAACCATCGGCATCACCGCCCAGCCAAACCCGGCCCCAAACAGGAACAGAACAAAGAAATAGCTGCTGGCTAGTGTCACCGCCGCTAGGGCCTCGACCCCGTACCAGCCCAGCATGACAGTATCGGTCAAACCGATCGCAAACTGTGCCAGATGCCCGCCGATCAACGGCAAGCCCAGCACAGCGATGGCCTTGAAATGGGCCGGATATGTCATCACCTTGTTCATCCGACCAGCCATATGCGCGGCCCGAAGCCGGGGCAAGAGCGGATCAGATAAATATCGTCATGAGACTTATTCGCTGACGTATGTCTGTGGGCTGCACAACCTCAGAACTTAGTTCTCTAAGGTCAAGTGCTGGGATGCAGCGAAGCGCCCAGAATATGTTCGGACTGGTGAATCACGTGATGGGCCTGCCCGACGATTAGCGGGTCAGGCTCACCAACGATCGCTTCGTTTTTCTCGGGGTAGTCAAGCGACGCCAGAAAGTGGCGCATGCAATTCAGTCGCGCGCGTTTCTTGTCGTTCGATTTGACAATGGTCCAGGGCGCATCGGCAGTGTCTGTATAGAAGAACATCGCCTCTTTCGCCTCGGTATAGTCGTCCCACTTGTCCAGGCTGGCCTTGTCGATGGGCGACAACTTCCACTGTTTCAACGGATCGGTTTCGCGGCTTTTGAACCGGCGTTGTTGTTCATCCTGCGTGACCGAGAACCAGTATTTGTACAGCTGAATACCCGACCGGACCAGCATCCGCTCAAGATCCGGTGTCTGGCGCATGAATTCTAAATATTCATTGGGCGAGCAGAACCCCATCACACGTTCGACCCCGGCCCGGTTGTACCAGGACCGATCATAGAAGACCATTTCCCCGACCGTCGGCAACTCCTGGACATAGCGTTGATAGTACCACTGACCTTTTTCTTCCCAGGTGGGTTTGTTCAATGCCACAACACGCGCCTGTCGCGGGTTCAAATGCTCCATGAACCGCTTGATCGTGCCGCCCTTGCCAGCCGCATCGCGCCCTTCGAATAACAGCACGAACCGCTGCCCCGTCTCCTGCGCCCAATGCTGTACTTTCAGCAGTTCCGCCTGCAACATTGCCTTCTGCGCCTCGTAGTCCTTACGCGCCATCTTGTGTGCGTAGGGATATCTGCCGCTTTCAAACGCCAGGCGGATTTTATCGTGACAGGGCTGAGCAGTTTCCTGATCAGGCTTTGGCACGATTTTGACAGAAGATTGCTTTTCTTCGCGTGCTGCTACAGCGTCCATGTAGTGTTTCCTTTCCCTCGTTGTTCCGGCACGGCTAGCAGAAAGCGTCGAATTGCGCTTTGATCGGCATCAAATAGATATGAGGAAAACCCATCATATCGCTGTTCAACAATCGGGGTAGAAATGGACACGGAATTCGCGGACCTGAACGGCCACCCCTTCCTATTGCGTCACTGGGGTGAAAGCGACAAATCACCATTGCTGATGTTGCATGGGTTTCCGGAATACGGCGGGGCTTGGAGCGATATGGCCCCGCACCTATCCCACCGCTTTCATTGCATCGCCCCAGACCAGCGCGGTTACGGGCAAAGCTGGTGCCCCGAGGGTGTTGGCAACTACACCTTGTCCCTGTTGGTGTCAGATATGGCAGCTTTGATCGAACAGCTTGGCGGGCCGGTCTGTGTGATGGGCCACGATTGGGGCGCATCGGTGGCCTATGGACTGGCAATGTTCCGACCCGATCTGGTCAGCCGGCTGATTATCGCAAACGGCGTCCACCCCGTGCCGTTCCAACGCGCCATGGCGGCAGGTGGCGCGCAATCTAAAGCCTCAGCCTATATCAACGACCTACGTGCGCCCGACGCAGCGCAGCGGTTTTCCGCAGATAACTTTGCGCGCCTGGAACGTTTCTTTCGGTTTGGTATGGGGCTGGACTGGTTGTCTGATGCGCGGAAGCAGGACTATCGCACTGAATGGGCGCGCCCCGGTCGGATTGAGGCGATGCTGAACTGGTATCGCGCCTCACCGCTTGTGGTCGCTGACCCCGGCAAACCTCGCGCTGACCTGCCCGAACTGCCCCTGGATCGCTTACAGGTCCAGTGTCCACATCTGTTGCTCTGGGGGGCAGATGATAAAGCGTTATTGCCCGAAGCGACGGCCGGGCTCGAGGCTTTTGCCCCTGACCTGACCCGCATCGATATCCCCGGCACCGATCACTGGCTGCATCACCAGCGGCCTAAGGTTGTTGCCCGGGCCATACTGGATTGGATCGCGGACTGAGCCCCTAGGTATGGCCCCAGTCTTCGGGGTCATCCGAGTTGTTTGGAGATAACCCGAGTACATCGCCATCGGTCGAGCAGCCCAGCCCCAAAACCGTCCGGTTGGCGTAAGAGAAGTAAGCGCAGACCTGATTGATTTCTAGGATTTCACCATCCTCCCACCCGGCGTCGCGCAGGGCAATCACATCCGCTTCTACCATGGCCCCCGGCTCTTCGGTCAGTTTCCGGGCATAGTGCATCGCAGCAATCTGAGCCGTGTCCAAAGGCGCCTCTTCGACGCGCCGCGCCTCAATCGCTGCACGGATAGCGTCCCCGCGCGGCGTATCGCGCAACAGTCGCTGCAAACCGCTGAAATGATGTTCAACGCAATAACCGCAGCGATTGAGAGAACTGACCCAAACGCCCAAAACCTCAAGAAACCACTTTGGAACCGTGTTTCCGGAATGATGCAACACGGTCTTGTATATCGCCATATGGCCTTCCATCGAATGCGGGCGCAGGGAATGCACCATCATGATGTTATCCACATTGTTGTTTGGTCCGGTCACACGGTCGTAGAGTTTTCGCAGCCGCCCTGTGGCCTGCTCAAACGGTACGGTTTTGATCCAGCTCATATTCGCCCTGCCTCATTGGTTTCCCGGCCAGGTTATTCGTAAATCTCTGAGTTATCGAGAGAAATCGGAAATCGGTGCACTAGTATTCAACCTTATTATGTTCTGCACCTATTTCGTGTATGATGAATTTATACTTTCATTAAAGTTGTTCATCGCGAGTAAATCAGATGAAATTTGTCACGATACTCGAAATTAATGCCGACCCGTTGAGCTCGACCAATGTTACCGTCCTGAACGCGTTTCAAGTAGCAGTCATCGACAATGATGACACCTTGGAGGATCCCGACGCCGATGGCGGCGCTCAGCTGGATGTTTCAGGCGTCCCTGGCTTTATAGGCAACTCGACCAACTTTCAGACCTTTGAGACCTATAGCGGCACTGTTGGCGGATCGCCGGTCACCTTCACGCTGCTCCAGTTTTCGAATCCACAATACATCATCGTCACATCTGGCAACGCAAATGTCGGCGATACAATCGCAAACACCAACAACACCATCGTCACCGCTCCGCCCGTTGACTACGACACACTGCCCTCCTTTGTCTGCTTTACTGCTGGGTCTTTGATCCTGACCCCATCCGGCGAACAGCGCATTGAAACCCTCAGGCCCGGGGACCCCGTCATCGTCGCAGACGGCAGCAGCCGTCCTGTGCGCTGGATCGGTCGGCGGCATCTCTCCTCGGCTGAGTTGAGGCAATCCCCAAGATTCTGCCCGATCCGCATAGGCAAAGACAGTTTATCGCCGGGATGCCCTGCACGCGACCTGCTGGTTTCCCCACAGCATCGGATCGTCGTGTCCTCTCACCAGATGCAACTGTATTTTGGCGATAGGGTGATGCTTGCGCCGGCCAAAGGGCTTGTTGACGGGCAATCTGTTACGCAGGATCCGCCAGATCAGGACGTCGAGTATATCCATATCCTGTTTGACCAACATGAGCTGGTGCAGGTCGAAGGCCTTTGGTCTGAAACCTTTTTCCCCGGGGACACCAGCCTGGATGCGATGGCCCGCGAAACCAAGCGAGAGCTTTTTGAACTGTTTCCCGAACTGATGTCCCGCGGTGGGCCCTTCGGCGAAACGGTCCTTCCGGTTTTGAAACCGCGGGAAGTGCAGATGTTGCACCCAACACTTCGTGCCCCCGCCGGAAATCCCGTCGCCTTCTAACGGTTTGACTTACACGGTTCGCGAACGCGGCCCTGTTGCTGCAAAACGGCATGACAGGGCAATTGAAGCGTGCAAATTGCACACAACACCTCGTGGCCCTCTTCCCCCGAACCACATCCCCTGCCATAATGGGGGAAACCCAAGAATAAGAGCAGCACCCATGCCCGACGATCTGTTGACGCCCGACGCAACCACCACCTATGACGCCTCCTCGATCGAGGTGCTGGAAGGGCTGGAACCTGTTCGCAAACGCCCCGGCATGTATATCGGCGGGACCGATGAGCGCGCGTTGCACCATATGGTGGCTGAAATCCTCGACAATTCGATGGACGAAGCGGTCGCGGGCCATGCCAACCGGATCGAGGTCGAACTGCACGCCGATTACGCCCTGACCGTGCGCGACAACGGGCGCGGCATTCCGATCGATCCGCACCCGAAATTCCCCGACAAATCGGCGCTTGAGGTTATCCTGTGTACCCTGCACGCGGGGGGCAAGTTCTCGGGCAAGGCCTATCAGACCTCGGGCGGTCTGCATGGTGTTGGCGCGTCCGTGGTGAACGCGCTGTCGGATTCGATGGTCGTGCAGGTGGCGCGGGACAAGACGCTGTTTGAACAACGCTTCTCACGCGGCGTCCCGCAGGGCCCGGTTGAAAAGGTCGGCGCGGCCCCCAACCGGCGCGGCACCACCGTGACCTTCCATGCCGATGCCGACATCTTTGGCCACCACAAGTTCAAACCGGCACGCCTGTTCAAATCCATCCGCTCCAAGGCCTACCTGTTCTCCGGCGTGGAAATCCGTTGGAAATCCGCCATCGATGACGGGGAAACGCCCACCGAAGCCACGTTCCACTTCCCCGGCGGCCTATCCGACTACCTCAAGGAAACGATGAACGGCTCGTCCACCTATGCCGAGCAGCCCTTTGCGGGCACCGTGGACTTTCAGGAAAAATTCGGCACCCCCGGCAAGGTCGAATGGGCGATCAACTGGACACCGTCGCGCGATGGGTTCATCCAGTCCTACTGTAACACCGTGCCAACGCCTGAGGGTGGCACCCATGTTGCGGGGTTCTGGGCGGCGGTCCTCAAGGGGATCAAAGCCTATGGTGAGCTGATCAACAACAAGAAGGCAGGACAGATCACGCGCGACGATCTGATCACCGGCGGCTGCGCGCTGGTCTCCTGCTTCATCTCCGAACCGGAATTTGTGGGCCAAACCAAGGATCGCCTTGCCACGGTCGAGGCACAGCGACTGGTCGAAAACTCTGTCCGCGACCATTTTGACAACTGGCTGGCCGCGGACACGAAATCCGCCGGCGCGATCCTGGATTTCCTCATCCTGAGGGCTGAGGAACGCCTGCGCCGACGGGCCGAGAAGGAAACACAACGCAAGTCCGCCACTAAGAAACTTCGTCTCCCCGGCAAGTTGGTGGACTGTAGTAGTTCAACACGCGACGGAACGGAATTATTCATCGTCGAGGGCGATTCTGCGGGCGGATCTGCAAAAATGGGTCGCGACCGAAAAACGCAGGCCCTTTTGCCCCTGCGCGGTAAGATCCTGAACGTGCTGGGCGCGGCCAGTTCGAAACTGGGCACCAATGCCGAGATCAACGACCTGACGCAGGCACTGGGTGTGGGTCTTGGCACCAAGTTCAACGTCGACGACCTGCGCTATGACAAGATCATCATCATGACCGACGCGGACGTGGACGGGGCGCATATCGCCTCGCTGCTGATGACGTTCTTCTTCACCCAGATGCGGCCCATGATCGACGCGGGCCACCTGTATTTGGCGTGCCCGCCCCTTTACCGCCTGACCCAAGGCGCCAAACGCGTCTATTGTCTGGACGAGGCTGAGCGTGACGAATGGCTTGAGAAAGGTCTGGGCGGAAAGGGCAAGATCGACGTCTCGCGCTTCAAGGGTCTGGGCGAGATGGACGCCAAGGACCTGAAAGAGACCACGATGGACCCGGCCTCGCGCAAACTGATCCGCGTCACGATTGATGAGGACGAACCCGGCGAGACCGGCGATCTGGTCGAGCGCCTGATGGGCAAAAAACCCGAACTGCGGTTCCAATACATTCAGGAGAACGCGCGGTTTGTGGAGGAGTTGGATGTTTGAGGTAAGGAATATTTATGTACGTCATGTACGCCGACGAAGCTGATCAAGACGGCAGCAAAGAATTTCTAATTTACGCCAGTGTTTTCTTTCCATCTGATCAACTGCTTAAAATCCACAAAGGCATGATTGCTATACGTAGGAAGTATGGTTTTAAGCCAAACGACAAACTAAAATTCTCCCCCGGCGGGATATCCAAGGATGTTACCCGACAAGCGCACACTGACGCTAAAAACGCGGTTCTAAAACTCGCTGCGAAGCATCACTGCAAAGCTTGCTGTTACATTACTCCACATGCGATTGCTAAAGGTCAGCCTCACGACAAACGTCTGAAGTTTGGAATAAACACGCTCTTAATGAAGTTTGATCAGTTCCTGCGCGAGAACGGAAACGCTCCTGGTGTTGTCAAGTTTGATCGCACAACTGACTTCAAGCAGGAGCAGTATTTTAAGGAAGTTTTCGAAACCGGCATCGTATTTCAACAGAGCCAAAAAAACCATCAACTCGGTAACATCGTATCAATAGACAACACTCTAAACGGCACCTCTCACCTTGCCTCATTAACTGACATCGTAGTTGGTTCATTTAGATTTGTAATAAACGAACCGAATAAAGACCTTGCGGGCGTTAAGCTATTACAATCATTAAGTAATATTCTTTGGGGCATCAAAGATGAAAAGGGTGTTCTGTTAATTCGAGAGCGTGGTTTTTGTATTAGGCCCAAAAACATTGCGGTTGCCAACTATGAAGCAGACATAAGTGCATTGACAGCACGCCTGAACGAATATGCGTCTAGAAAATAGCCCGTTATCGGGGCGGGTGGGGCGCGTGCTTGATGCTCTGCGTCAAGCATAGGGAGGATAGCGCGGGACGTCTCCCCACCCTTTAGGCCGAGCTTCAGCCCGGCGTTCATCAGACTGCCAGCCCGATCAGCGCAACGCCTCCGGCCATCAGCACCGCCGCGCCCAATCGGCGCATCCAGTTGCCCTCGTGCAAAAACACAAACCCGATCAGCGCCGCGAAGATCACCGAGGTTTCGCGCAAGGCCGACACGGCCCCCAAAGGCGCGAAGTTCTTAGCATAGAGCACCAGACCATAGGCCGTCATTGACACCAACCCGCCTAGGATGCCGATCATCCAGACCTTGGCGGGCAGCGCCGCCAAAGTGTCCCGCTTGCGCACCCCCACAAACCCCGCGATGAACAGGTGCAGGAACGCGCCCCAGGCCCAGTAGCTGAGCGTATTGCCCGACAGTCGCACGCCGATCCCGTCGACCACCGAATAGATCGAGATGCAGAACCCCGTGCCCAGCGCAAAGCCCAGCGCGCTGCGCCCGACGCCGGATCGCAGGGCGCTCCAGCTACTCAGCTGGATGCCCAGCGCGATCAGGGCGATCCCACCCCAGGCTTGCAGGGGCAGGACCTCACCCACCAACACCATGGCCCAGAGCGAAACCAGCGCAGGCACGATGCCGCGTGCGATAGGGTAAACAACGCTCAGGTCGCCGTGCTGATAGGCTTTGCCCAGCATGAAATAGTAGCCAAAATGCACAACGGTCGAGAGCGCGATGTAGACGAAGCTTTCGGCACTGGGCAGCGGTAGCAACAGGATCATAACCGAGGCCGGGATCACATGCCCAAATGCCACAAGGCCCAACGTCGTCGTCCGGTCTACGGCCGTTTTGACTATGGCATTCCAGACCGCATGCAGCAAAGCCGCCGTAAGAATGATGAGGATGACGAACAGGGTCACGCTTGTGCCTTCCGCGCTGTGTCTTGGCCCTGATTGGGTCAACTACGCAGGTTGCACAGGAGGCGTTCAATCTCAATCCGGAATTCGATCCCTTTTGGTTTTGTATGTGTACTTACCTTTCGCATCTTCGAAACAACTGCGCGTGATCCCGGTTGCATGGAACAGTGCAGCGCCTAAACTTGGGGTCATGAACTTCGTGGCCGAGAACCAATTACCACTTCTGATCCTGTTCTTTGTGCTGGGGTTGGTCGGAACCGGATTTCTGTTCCGAAAACCCGCAGGTCACCGGGCGTGGAAACTGGCTGATCTGGTCTGGGTCGTGCTGGGCGGCATCGGTGCGTTGGTCGCTGTTCTGGCGGGTCTTTATACGGCCGATAGCTCTCGGCTGGATCGACAGATTGATGTGGCCTATGCGGCCTCGTCGGCCTTTGACCGCGACGCCGCACGTTTCAGGTTGCGGTTCTGTGATCCCGCTTATGACCCCGACACGGGCGTTTTGTGCGAAAAGGTCGAGTTTCTGTCGGCTTCCACCGCCAGCAATGCCGATCTGCCGTTGTTCATCGAGGTCACAAATGAGGTCGCTCCGCTGCAAGGGCTACATTTCCTGTTTGGACGGCAAGAGAAGGATGAGATGGAGCAGATGTCAGCCAAGGCGGATGCTTTCAACATCGATCAATTCCTGGTTTTCACCTCACTAGACGACGACACGCAGACCGCCATTGACAACATGCGCCGCAAAGTGCCTGCGATTGCAGGAGACTACCTGATCCTCGCCCAGAGCTATGATGATCTGATCGAGCAGGTCGCCAAGCTCAAGGACGAGTGGGAGTATTTGCAGTCCAACGCGCATATTCTGGTGCTCCAGATCGTTGCGTTATGTCTGGTCAGCTTTGCCGCGCCATTCAGGCTGGGCAAGTCAATTGTCGAACTGCGCACTTCATTTAGCGCCGATACTCCTGGGCAAGATGTTCCGGATCAGCCCCGAGAAGATAGCGCATCAGGGTCCACAGGTTCCGAGCCCCCCGTCGCAGCCAGCCCGACCGTTCATACCGCTCCGCACTCGTGACGGCGCGCGCCTGCAGCAGCGCGATCCGAGGCAGCGCGCACGCAAGGGCCACGTCCTCCATCAATGGCTGATCCTTGTAGCCCCCGGCACTCAGATAGACATCGCGCGGAACCAACAAACCCTGATCACCATAAGGCAAGCTGAACAAGCCGCTGCGTAGGTTGGCCCAACCGGCGACCCAGCGCGGGGCCAATCCCTTGGCGCGAAATGACAGCCGAAACGCCGCAGGGGATTGCAAAGCCAGATGGTCCGCCACGGGTTTCGTCCAACCTGGTTCCAGCACAGTATCGGCGTGTAGGATCAGCACCCAATCACCCCTGGCCAGGGCACAGCCACGCCGTAACTGTCCCCCGCGCGAGGCGGACCCGTCGACCAGCTCTGCCCCGGCTTCTTCAGCGATCTTCGGTGTCAGATCGGTCGAGCCACCATCGCTGATGATCAGTTCACGGATCAAGCCTGCATGCAGCCCCTCCATCAGGGCCTGCAAACAGGCGGGCAGCGTGGCTTCCGCATTCAATGTTGGGATCACGATGCTGATCGGCGCGGGCACAGCTGATAACCTCTGGTCTTGGCAGCAGAACTTCCTATATCACGAGGCCAGAGCAAATGACGAGGACCCTGCAATGCCCAATCGCCGCATCCTGCGCCTGACCGGCTCGGACACCGAGAGTTTTTTGCAGGACCTGATCACCAACGATATTGGCGGACTGGAGGCCGGGCTGGTCTATGCGGCACTACTGAACCCTCAAGGTAAATATCTGGCCGATTTCTTTCTGAAACGGGACGGCGAAACCGTGCTATTGGATGTGGCCGAGGCGCTAGGGGACGGGCTGACAAAACGGCTGGGCATGTACAAATTGCGCGCAGATGTGGCGATTGAACCCGCGGGCCTGAACCTCCAGCGTGGCACGGGGCCTGCGCCCGAAGGTGCCCTCCCCGATCCGCGCCATGCGGACATGGGCTGGCGCGCCTATACCGATAGACCCGAAGGTGATGACGGGACCAACTGGGATGCCATCCGTGTGCGTCATTGTATTCCCGAAAGCGGGATAGAATTGCATCAGGACAGCTACATCCTTGAGTCGCGTTTCGAAGACCTGAACGGCGTGGATTTCAAAAAAGGCTGCTATGTCGGGCAGGAAGTTACCGCCCGGATGAAACACAAGACCGAGCTGCGCAAAGGACTGTGCCGGGTTCAGGTTGAAGGCAGCGCGCCAGCAGGAACCGAGATCAAAGTTGACGGGAAACCGGCGGGGACTCTGTTCACACAATCCGGGGCACATGGGATCGCCCATCTGCGCTTTGATCGCGCCAAGGGCGAAATGCGTGCCGAGGACGCAGTGATCACACGCGCCGACTAGATCCCCGCTGTTGCCGATCCGTTACGGCTTGAAAACGGCCCGCCGAGGACAGGTTTGATCTGCTGTCCTGCACTGCCAAACTGAGGTCGCCGAAACCATCCGGGTGCCGTCATGCTAAAGCTCTACACCGCAATCTGGCGCGCCAGCGCCGGACGGCAGATTTTTCTAATCGTACTGTCACTGGCTGTTGCTGCACTGGCCGCGGTTCCACTTGAGTTTCAGCGTGACATCATCAACCACCTGACCTCGACCAATGTGGGGATCGAACGGCTGGTTCTCTTGGGCCTTGGGATGATGGGTGTCATCCTTCTGAGCCTCGCGCTGAAATGGGTCTTGGGGTACCGTGCCGGGACCCTGGGTGAGGACCTGATCCGCCTGATCCGCCAGCGCCTTCTGTGGCGATCGACCGATTTGAATGCGTCAGGTGAAACCGTCCGCAAGGGTGCAATGAGCACCGCGATATCGGCCGAGGCCGAGGAACTCGGGAAATTTGCAGGTGGTGCGTTCTCGGATCCGGTGGTGCAGATCGGCACCCTGATCAGCGTGATCGGCTATATCTCCTCTACCCAACCGGGGCTTGGAATGATTGCGTTTTCGATGATCGTGCCACAAATCGTTATCGTCTTGATGTCGCAACGAAAAGTGAACGTCTTTGTCGCTGAACGTGTCCGTGTTCTGCGACAGGCCACTGACACTCTGACCACTGATGATTTGAAAGCGGCCGAACACGATATCAACGCGATGTTTGACGATATATATGAAACGCGGCGGCGAATGTTTCTTTGGAAACTGTCAGCCAAATTTCTCCTGAGCGTCATCAACGGTGCAGGTACTGTCGGCGTTCTGATGTTGGGCGGCTGGTTGGTGCTTCAAGGCCGAACCGATGTGGGCACCGTGGTGGCCGCCACCAGTGGGCTCAGCCGAATTCAGGGGCCAACGTCATTCCTGATCGCCTTCTACCGGCAAGTTAGTGCGAACCGTATCAAGTATGAGCTGATGCTTGAGTTATTCGGCCCTGACCCGTCGCGCTATCGTCGGATGCACAAACCATAAGAAAAGACCGCGCAGCGGGTGCTTGCACGGTCTTTTGAAATCTATGGAACGCTTGATGCAGTGTTACGCGCGTTCGGAGTATTCCATGGTCTCGGTGTTGACGATGATCATCTCATCCTGCCCGATAAAGGGCGGCACCATGACCTTGACACCATTGTCTAAAATCGCCGGTTTGAACGAGTTCGCAGCGGTCTGACCTTTGACCACGGGCTCGGTCTCGACAATCTTGCAAGTCACCTTTTGAGGCAGCGTCGCGTTCAACGCCTCGCTTTCATAAAATTCGACAACAATTGTCATGCCGTCCTGCAGAAACGGACGCCGTTCGCCCAGCAGGTCAGCTGGCAGTTCGATCTGTTCATATGTCTCAGCATCCATGAACACCAGCATGCCATCGGACTCGTACAGGAACTGCTGATCCTTCTGCTCAAGGCGCACGCGTTCGACTTTATCCGCAGAACGGAACCGTTCGTTCAGCTTGGATCCGTTGCGCAAATTGCGCAGCTCGACCTGAGCAAAAGCGCCGCCTTTACCGGGCTTTACGTGATCCACTTTTACAGCTGCCCACAGCCCGTCGTTATGCTCAAGCACATTGCCGGGGCGAATTTCGTTCCCATTTATCTTGGGCATTACATATTTCCTTCACAAACGGTTGATGCGTCAGTTGCCGTCCCTATATCTGGCAGGGCCAACCCTGACAAGACAACGACACTTAGTGCTGCACCTGCAGCAAGCTATGCACATGACGCAACGCAACTATGCATTTTAGCTGTATCCGAATCGCAGCTAATAGGTCATAAGGACCGTCACGCCGAAAATGCAAGAGCAAGAACAACAAGGAAGACGAGATGAGAGATTTCGTTGACGGCACTGCCTTTAACAATGAGCAAGGCAATCGTGCTCGCAAACTTTTTGCAGCCGTTGTGTTGGCTGCGCTTGATGATGCTATCGCCGACGACAAGAAATACGGCAATGGCCCCGAACAGATCGCCCGCTGGGCCCGTTCGCGTGATGGGCGCGAAGTTCTATCCTGTGCCGGTATCGACCCCAACGAGCGGGTTGTCGGTGGCTTGATGGAGTTCGTCGGTCGTGGCGTGCGCACCTCGGTAGCACTGTCGCGCGAAGAAAGTGAGCGTCGCAACGCCGCTCAGCAGGCCGAAGCAGCCTGAACCTGCAAATTGCCGGTTTGAAAAAACGCGCCCCTGTCACCGGGGCGCGTTTTTCTTTGTGTGGTCAGAAAAACCGCAACCATTGCCCAGCAGTCCAGAATTCAGCACCCAGCAAAACAGTAAAAAATACCTTGGTCGTGATCGAAAGGCCCCGTCGCCACAAAACCGCGTAGGCGGCTGCGCAGATCAGGGTCGAGATAGGCACAACCCAGAATGCGTGGTGCGTACTGTCCCAATAACTGACTGGGCTGTGAAAGACCCAGTCGCTGAGAGGCCAGAATTGCGGACGCCCATCGCCAGCGTGAAGCAGGAAATCTGTTGCCAGATGCAGCAATCCAGCAGAAGCTATCACAATCAGAAATGACCAGCCTCGCCACACGCCCAGTATCAAAGCCAGCCCCCAAAGAATAAACGAATTGTCGATCGCAAAGATCGTCTGCCAGGTGGATGAGAAATAAAGCTCATCAAAGACGACATTTGGCGGGATACCCAGAACATAGAGCGATGTACCCGCCATCAGATAAAGGGACATATCCGGCAGCAACGACCCCAGCAAGGCGGCCCCCAGAATGCGCCCATGTGCGGGCCGAGCAAAAACGGCGGCGCCGATCAAAAGATGCGCGGGCGTGTTCATCCAGGGCTTTCCCTTCGGCGTCAAATCAGGTCATCTGCACGTCAGCATAGGAGACGACTATGGTTCGTGCCATCATGATTCAGGGGACCGGCAGCAATGTCGGAAAATCGGTTCTCGTGGCCGGGCTGGCGCGCGCTTATACGCGGCGTGGGTTGAGAGTTGCTCCGTTCAAACCGCAGAACATGTCGAACAATGCTGCGGTGACCGAGAACGGGGGTGAGATCGGACGGGCGCAGGCACTGCAAGCGCGGGCTGCAAAACGTGCCACGCATACGGATATGAACCCGATCCTGCTGAAACCCGAAACCGACACCGGTGCTCAGATCATCGTGCAGGGACAGCGCGCTGGAACCATGAAGGCCGGGGACTATCGCAAGGACAAATCCAAGTTGCTGGGCGCCGCGTTGGAGAGTTTTGACCGGCTGTGCGGGGATGCTGATCTGGTCCTGATCGAAGGGGCCGGCAGCCCCGCCGAGACCAACCTGCGCGCGGGCGACATCGCCAATATGGGCTTTGCCTGCGCGGCGGGTGTTCCTGTGGTTTTGGTCGGTGACATCCACCGGGGTGGCGTGATCGCGCAGATCGTTGGTACCCAGGCCGTACTTGATGACGGCGATCTGGCGATGATCAAAGGATTTGCCGTGAACAGGTTCAAGGGCGATGTGTCTCTTTTTGATGAAGGGCGCGATGACATTGCGGAACGCACCGGTTGGCCCTGTTTGGGCGTTGTCCCGTGGTTTCACGATGCGTGGAAACTGCCCGCCGAAGACATGATGGACATTCGATCCCATACCGGCGGCGCCTGTAAGGTTGTGGTTCCTCAACTTGAGAGGATGGCCAATTTCGACGATCTGGACCCGTTATGCGCAGAACCCGGCGTGAGCGTCGAGATCATACCCGCAGGCCGCCCCCTGCCCGGCGATGCCGACCTTGTATTGCTGCCCGGCAGCAAATCCACCATCGGCGATCTGACCTATTTCAGGGCTCAGGGGTGGGATATCGACCTGCTGGCGCATGTCCGTCGTGGCGGACATGTTCTGGGCCTGTGTGGCGGCTATCAGATGTTGGGCAAAACCATCGCCGACCCTGATGGCGTAGACGGTCACCCGGGTACCGTAGAAGGGCTTGGCCTGCTGGATGTTGACACAGTGATGGCGGGCAAGAAGCATGTGACGCTGACCGAAGCAGTAGCCCTGCCCAACCGCGCGCCTGTCAGCGGGTATGAAATTCACATGGGTCGTACCGAAGGCCCGGATTGCGCGCGTGCCTGGCTGGAAGTCGCCGGCCGGCCTGAAGGAGCCGCCAGCGCAAACGGTCTTATTCTGGGCAGCTACCTGCACGGCATATTCTCATCCGATGCGTTCCGCGCCCAATATCTGGCAACATTGGGTGTGAAATCTGAGAGTGCGTATGAGGACGGGGTTGAGCAAACGCTTGATGCGCTGGCCGATCATCTGGAACAGACTATGGATTTAGACCAGTTGCTGGAAATGGCGCAGGCGCCAAAGCGCGCCTGAGCGGCTATTCCAGTTCCTGCGCAGCCAATGCGCGATAAATCTCGCGCCGCACCATTTTGCGGACATTGCGCGTGATCCGTTCGCCCAACGCGCCTTTCAGCTCTTCCCGAACAACCTCGGCGATCATTGAACGCAACGCTTCTTCGTCAACTGACAGTTCCCGAAGCAGCGCAGTCTCCTGTTCCGCAGACTCGGTCACGGGCTCAGCCTCGGCAGAGCGGATAAATGTGGCGGGCTGCGCCTCATCACTTTCTAACTCTTCTTGTCGAGGCGTTTCGACAACTGGTTCTTCTTCGTCGGAAACAACTTGATCGCTCTCGGGCTGCGCATCTTCTGGCTGTTCTTCAAGCGAGGCTTGCCCATCACTTTCAGCAAATGCCGTACCCGTATCCCAGGACAGGCTTTGATTCGGTGTACCTGAATAGGCATCATCGCTGTCACCGTCAGGCTCCCACTGATCTTCAGTACGGGCAATGGCAGCTTCCAGCGCTTCAATCTTGGCACTCAGGCTGAGTGTCGGGTCGTCCGACTGCTCATCCATCGCCACTTCGCTGGGGGCCTCCTGATCGGCGCCCGCATCATCTCGCACAATATCGCACGCGCGCAGCAGCATTGGTTTCGCCGAAACTTCGGCACTGTATTCGGGTTCCAGTTTCAGCGGGCCGGTTTCAGCCGCAGCGGGTTTTGAGATGCGCAACGCATCCGTCAACACCAAACGACCGGGTTTGCGCGCCTTGGCGCTTTGATCAGCCCCCTTGCCCGCTTTACCTTCCTCACTGACCAGACGTTTGACCGAAGACAAAACGTCTTCGATCCCGGCTTTTACGACATTATCCGCCATTTTTCTCTACCGCTCTATCCTCAGGGTAGAGTGTAGCCAATCCTATCAAAGCGAACAACAGATAGTATTGCCCGTCAGTCCCGGCGCAACGCTTTTAGCACGCGATCCAGATCCTTACTCTGTTTGCTGACCTGGGCCGGCGCTTTTTTGACCAGATTGTAATAGAGAGTCGGGTCGTAGATCTGCACGGCCAGTCCCAGACGCTCGGCCGTCAGCAGGCCTTGAGCCTGCAGCAGCTGATAAGCCGCCAGCGAACGCTCGGTCCGCGACGCGATCTCAGCCAGTTGCGCATCCAGCAAATCCTGCTGGGCCGTCAGCACATCCAATGTGGTTCGTGCACCCAGTGTAGCCTCTTCCCGAATCCCGTCAAAGGCTACCTGTGAGGCTCGAACGCGTTCGGTTGACGCCGTCAGACTGGCTGTCGCGGTTTCAAACCGGACATAGGCATCCGTCACGCCCTGCGTGATATCTTTTTGCACATTCAAAAGGTTCGCCCGCGACGCATCGCGTGTGGCCATGGCACGACGAACACTCGCCGCCAGTCGACCACCAGCATAAATTGGTTGGCTCAAGCTAAGAGCAACACCTGCAGTATTTTGATAATCGTCATCATCAAAGTCTTCTCTCACACCAACGTCAGCGCTCAAACTGACATTAGGACCGAGATTCGCGCGCTGCTGCTGAACGATAAGATCCAAAGCTCGCACCTGGTGCTGTGCGGACAGGATTGAAGGGTGGTTGCGCAATGCCAGATTGATTGCTTCAGATTGAGAGCGCGGCAGGTTCGGAAGGCTGGGCTGCCCTGATGTGCGCCCCGGTCGCTTTCCGACAGCATTGACATATTCTGCTTGGGCAGTGCTTAGATCACCCTGCGCATCCGCAAGATCCGCACGTGAACTTGCCAGCTGAGATTCAGACAACGCCACATCGGTCCGGGTGACTTCACCTACTTCGAAACGGTCATTCGAAGCACGCAGCTCTTCGCTGGACAGATCGACGTTATTCTGGCGGATCTGAACGGTTTCTTCCTGAAGCAACACGCCTAGGTATGCCGTTGCGGCGCGGAACAAGACCTGCTGTTCAATATCAATTAGAGACTGCCGGGTGGACAGGACGGTCTCCTGCGCTGACTGCTTGCCCAACACAGATGCCCCGCCATCATACAAAAGCTGGCTAAGCGTCAATCCGGAAAAGAAACGCGCCGGATTGGCCGTTGCAACAGACGCACCGGTTCGCGTCCTCGAGTAGTCCTGGCTTATATTCACTGTCCAGTTGATAATGGGGCGCAGAGCAGCCAGCGCAATCGCCACGTCTTCGTCCGCAGCCCGCAGCAATGCACGATTTTGCTCCAACAATCCGCTGGTGTTGTAGGCCCCGATAAACGCATCTGTAAGGTTATCAGCCCATGCCTGACGCAGCGGCATAACGCTTAAGGCCAGTCCTGCGGTCAATGCACACGCTCTGACCAGTTTGCCAGTCGCCGTCCTACGCATCACCAAATCCTCTCAACTCAAAAAATTTCTGCCCTGTCGGCAATTTGCGCCGTCATTTTCAACTAATCAAGGTGGCAGAACAAACTACCTTTGGACTATAGCGAAAATGCACTCTGATGGGAAAAGCTATCAAGTACCGGAGCACTGGCATTGAACGCATCGCGCCAACTGACGCGCCCACCCGCCTTGCGCCCGATGCGAACGACACCCAATCCGTCCTCAACAAACAGGCACGCAATGCGACCGCTATCCTTCAATTGATCCAGAAGAGCATCGGGAACCTGCTGCACCCCGCCTTGGATCATGATCACGTCATAAGGCCCGTGTTCTTCCGCGCCCTGCTCAAGCGGACCAACGTGAACCACGGCATTGTCAGCGGCGACTTCGGTCAGAGCGGTTTGTGCCTCACCCGCAAGCGCTTCGTCGCTTTCCACGGCAACAACCAGTTCCGCCATACGCGCGGCCACCGCTGTCGAGTACCCCAGCGCCGGCGCAATATCGAGCACGACCTCGTCATTACAAATGTTCAACGCATCCAACATCTTGGCCAGGGTCCGCGGCTCTAACAAACTACGCCCATTCCCCAGATTGATTACGTCTTCGACATAGGCGGCTTCGCGCTGCGAGTCCGGCACAAAATCCTCGCGCGGCACCGAGAGCATGGCATCAATGATAGGGAATTTCGTCACATCCGAAGGTCGCACCTGAGTATCAACCATTATGCGGCGTCGCGTTGCGAAATCTGTCATGTGATCTCTCGTCTGAAGTCTCAAGCCTGTTCGGCTTTTGCCACATCCCTTGGTCACCGGCAACGCCTCTATTGCCGCAATCCTCCATCTTCAACGATTGGGCTGAGTATGAAATCGCGGTATTTCGCACTTTGGTCCGGAAATTTCACGACTGTCCTCTGGACGCCCTGTCGCAAAGCTGCTAGAACGCCAAACACACCACGGCAAGTATCTGATTTTACTTGAAAAGGCGAGTTGGCGGAGTGGTGACGCAGCGGATTGCAAATCCGTGTACACCGGTTCGATTCCGGTACTCGCCTCCATTTATGTCCAAATCATTGACTTAGCCCTGTGATGCTCGGGTGTGACACAAAGTGGGACACACCGAGAATGATGCAGCCTTTCCACCTAAGCCTTTCAAAACAAGGTGTTTATTGCCTCTGTTGGCCTATGCCTCCGTCTTATGAGCGAAAGCGAACATCTGTAAGAATATCGCTGCGTACGCACTGCCCGGATCGAGCTGCTGATCTGGCCCACTGTCCGCGACGTAGAGCGCGCACATGAACAAACACTAAAGTCCAATGTCTCATGGGCACGCAGGTTACCTGGGAAAGAGGATCTGGCATTGGTTATTGGGGCCGGCTTCTAACATGACGCGCTCATTTACACCCCAGCGAACCGGTTCATTTTTCGCAATGATCGAACGGGTACCGAGTATTTTGTTCATGCCTACCGGCTAACCAGTAAGTTCCGTGGGGGCGGTGCATGCCAACCCCCCGGAAAATAGTGACTATCTACACCCCCGGAAATCGAGCAGGAGAATAACCGAATGAAACTGTTTTTCGCTGAAAAAGTTGACGGCACCGCGCGCGTTTTCAACACTCGCTATCTGGTCGGCATCAGTGGCTATTCTGTCAGTGGCGTAAAGCAGAAAGGAAAGTGTTGTTTTCACACTGACCCGAGTTCTGATGGCGTCGGACGGCACTATATCAAGGGCAGCCTCAAGAGCTGGATCGAGCGCTTGGGCGTGATGGAATGAGCGTCCTGTTCAATATTTTTTGCAGCGCATTGATGAGTTGATCTGTTAGATTCATTAGCTCAAGGACAACACAATCGCACTGCACCAAGACCAATAAACACGAGTGTCCGACTCGGGTAGATCCGGGCGTTCGGAGAGACCGGGCCCCTAGAATGAGGTAACTATTTGTCTTACTTTTATTTTCTGGTGCCCCCACACGGACTCGAACCGCGGACCTACTGATTACAAATCAGTTGCTCTACCAGCTGAGCTATAGGGGCGCTGACCGTCGATTACTGTCTCCGGACAGAGACTGCAAGCCGGAAATTTAGCATAGAGTTAGGGATTGTCGAATTTCCTGAGAAAGTGTGAAATCGCTCGCAACGAAATGCCCGGTCTTGATAACAGTGAAGCAAAGCTGAAAACGGCTCTGCAGGACAGTCGGGCGCAAGGAACATGATGCATGTAGTCATTCACGCCGGGGTTCCCTACACGGATGCGGGGCAATTGCTGGCAAATCTCGCAGCCCACAAGGGCGCGCTGTACAAGGCTGGGACCTTACCACTAGGACCACGCCGGTGCAGGCAATTCGTCAAGGTCATGTCCGACGCCATGGCGAGCGGTCTGCCACTGGCAGAGGCGCGCGAGCAGATGAATGCCGTTCTGCCTGATGCTGCGGATATTCAGCGTGTCGTTGTCTCCAGCGAAAAGTTCTTTGGGCCGATGCGCGCGGCCTTGCAACATGGGCAAATCTATCCATTTGCAGGGAAGCGGGCTGCGTATACGCAGGACTTGCTGAACGGCGCGCAGATCGAAATCTTTGCCGGGCTGATGAACCCTGGTCTTTTCATCCCAAGGGTTTTGAAGGCACTGGACCCGGCACGCACCAGATCAATATTGGATACGACAGACCTGAGCTGTCTCAGCTGGGTTACTATGATCGAAGACTTGGGCGATCTGGTTCCAGATGTCAAAATCACGCTTTGGGAGAACGAGGACTCGCCACTGATCTGGGGAGATATCCTACGCGCCATGGCCGGTTTGCCCGACAGCATTGCCATCCCCGGAGAGCATACACTGCTGGCCTCATTGCTGACCGAACAGGGTAAACATCAGCTTTTGCCATTGATCCAGCAGGAACAATCCGGCGCGCGGCTTGCATCGGGAGCTGAGCTGGCTGGGCTACTTGAGGCCCATGCTCAACCCGATCGGGTTGAGGAGGAGTTAAACCTGCCGGGCTGGAGCACGGAAATCGTCAGTGCGTTTTCGGAGCTTTATGCACAAGACATGGCAAAAATCCGAACAATGCCGAATGTACGAATATTAGAGGTCTGAACCAGTCAGACGCTCTACATTCCCAATGCTTCTTTGTACATTTCCAGCACTGCTTCTTCTTCGGCGATGTCGTCCTTGTCGCGCTTACGCAAGGCAATGACCTTCCGCATGACCTTGGTGTCGTAGCCCCGGGCCTTGGCCTCGGCCATGACTTCTTTTTGCTGTTCAGCCAGATCCTTTTTCTCAGCATCCAGCCGTTCAAACCGTTCGATGAACTGACGCAGCTCTCCCGCTGTGACGCGGTAGTTGGCGGTGGCCTGATCTTCGGTCATGTCTTCCATAGGCGTCTCTCCCCAAGGCTAGAATCTGATGCTGTGACATCGGCAAGATGCCGGATACAGTGCGACCGCCCCGGTCGCAAGCACGCAATCCCGAACCGGGCCCAAAGCGCGCTTGTGCGAATTGCCCCGATCCTTTAATCGCGGGTGCGGATCAGGCAGCTTTGCGGGGAACCATGTTTGAATTCATCACTTGGGGCGGGGCCGCCCTGTCCGTTGCCGGGCTTGCCGGGTTGGTCTGGTGCATTCTGCGCGTGATGAAAGCGCGCAAAGCAGGACTGTCTGATGATGAACTGCGTGCGGTTGTTCAGGGCGTTCTGCCCTGGAACCTCGGATCACTTTTCCTGTCGGTGATTGGCTTGATGCTGGTCATCCTCGGGATTTCCTTCGGATGACCTTGCGGAATTAGACAGGCATATTGTCAAACTGCGCTTCCATTGCATCTTCGCACAACGCCGAGTCCAGTCGACGCAAACGAGATGGGACATGCATGCCCTGACGGCGCATGCGATCAACGATCTTGCTCACACTCGGTTGCAGGGCCAGGCGCGTATCGAGACAGGCATTCTCGAGCTTTTGTTCAATCTCTGTGAATTCGGAAAACAGGGTGTTATGTTTCATATCGCTCCTCCCAAGTGGTGCCAGTATCTCCGATATAGGTAACGGGATTAAGACCAGAACAATCTAACCTCAGGTTGTGCGGAATCTTGCCGGGTAATTCGGTAGTTTCGGCAGTCTTTCCCGGTTCGACTAAAGTTTAATCCAATATTGGTGTGGCTGCCTTGACAGACATCAATAGCCAAATCGGCAGTTGAAACACATTCCACATCCAATACATGTTATATAGATCGGGACGGAGGATGATATGACCCCTAAAGTGCAGGCTTTTTTCGATGATCAAACCTTCACGGTTTCCTATGTCGTGCACGAACCCGAAGGCCGGGCCTGCGCCATCGTCGACAGCGTTCTGGATTTCGATCATGCATCAGGACGCACCGGGACGAAGGCCGCGGACGTCATCGTTGACTATATCCAATCAAACGATCTGAAGGTCGAGTGGATCCTCGAAAGCCATGTCCACGCCGATCACCTGTCGGCCGCGCCTTATCTTCAGAAAAAGCTGGGTGGTAAAATCGGGATCGGCGATCAGATCGTGACCGTGCAGGACACCTTTGGCAAAGTATTCAACGAAGGCACTGAATTCCAGCGCGATGGCAGTCAATTCGATGCCCTGTTCAAGCAAGGCGATAGCTTTCATATCGGTCAGATGCGCGGGGATGTGTTGCACACGCCGGGTCATACCCCAGCCTGCCTGACCTATGTGATCGGCGACGCGGCCTTTGTTGGCGATACATTGTTCATGCCCGATTTTGGCACCGCCCGTTGCGACTTTCCGGGCGGGTCATCCTCTACGCTGTATGAATCGATCCAGAAAATCCTCGCCCTGCCCGATGAAACGCGGGTCTACGTGGGGCATGATTACAAGGCCCCAGGACGGGATCAATACGCCTGGGAAACCACTGTGGGTGAGCAAAAAGCGCTCAACATTCATATCGGACAGGGGCGCAGCATCGAAGAGTTCGTGGAAATGCGCGATGCACGGGATGCAACGCTGGCGATGCCACGCCTGATCCTGCCGTCTCTGCAGGTCAATATGCGTGCGGGTCAGATGCCCCCGGCGGATGAGCAGGGCGATGTGATGCTCAAGCTGCCGATCAACAAGCTCTGACACTGCGACATCAACATTAAGGACGTATCGGATATGGACGCATCTTGGGTGATGGGCCTTATGGGCGGTCTGCTGATTGGCCTTGGCGGTGCGGTGTATCTGCTCGGCAATGGCCGCGTCATGGGGGCCAGCGGTATACTGGGAGGGCTGGTCGACGGCAGCGCGCGCAACGAGATCGCCGAGCGTCTGGCATTTATTGTCGGCTTAATCGGAATGCCCCTGCTGATGCGCCCATTGATCGCACCACAATCTGAAACGCATCTGACCGGAAATCTGCTGCTGGTCGTGATCGCAGGGCTGCTAGTGGGTGTCGGGACCCGCATCGCAAATGGTTGCACCTCTGGCCACGGCGTATGCGGCATCTCTCGGTTCTCACTGCGCGGCATTGTGGCAACACTGATTTACATCGCAGCCGGTGCGCTGACCGTTTTGGCCCTGCGGCACATGCTGGGGGTCATCTGATGCGCATCCTGATCGCTTTGATCGCAGGGGCTTTGTTTGGCACCGGCCTACTGGTTTCAGGCATGACCGACACAACTAAGGTTCAGGGTTGGCTGGATCTGTTCGGCGCCTGGGACCCGACGCTTGCCTTTGTGATGGGTGGGGCCATCCTGCCTATGCTGATCGCCTGGCGGATGACCAGCGGACGGCAACCCATCGTTGGCGGCCAGTTTCCAGCACCTCCACGCCCCGAACCGGACCGTCGCCTGATCATCGGCTCTGCGCTGTTTGGCATGGGCTGGGGGCTTGTTGGGCTGTGCCCCGGGCCCGCAATGGCTTCGCTAAGTTATGGGGGCCTCGGCGGATTGCTATTTATGCTGGCGATGATCACAGGAATGTTCATCGCACCTGGCCTTGGCGCACAGCTAGACAGGGCCGCAAACCCAACCTAAGGATTTGGCATGGAGATTCGCCCAATTACCCCCCGCTACGCCGTCTCGCCTCAGATCACGGTTGAGGATGTGCCCGCCATCGCCCAAGCCGGGTTCGTCAAGGTAATTTGCAACCGACCCAACGCCGAGGTTCCCTCGGACATGCAATCCGACGCCATCGGCAAGGCCGTGCGCGCAGCCGGGTTGGAGTATGAGGTTCTGGAACTGACCCATCAGACCATGACGCCCGAAAACGTGGCTCGGCAAAGGGATATGGCCGAAGCTTGTGGTGGACCGGTGTTAGCCTATTGCGCATCTGGCACGCGGTGTTCGGTCGTATGGGCCTTGGGGCAATGCGACCGAATGAGCACCGACGACATTCTAAATGCCACTACACGCGCAGGCTACCAGCTGGAAAACCTGCGTCCGGCATTGGATCATATGCGCAAGGCTGTGGACTAGGGTTCAGTTATATCCAAACGGCTAACTCACATCATCGGGGCCGCTTAGCCCCGCCAGCTGCGAAATCTCAGCCACCATTTGTTCCGAGTTCTCAAAACTCAGATCACCCTCTTGGGCTTCCAGAGTGTCCGGACCAGCGCGATAGTCTGTGACATCGACGGCTTGGGCGCCGGATGGCATATCAGGTGCGTTTTGACTGGCCGAAGCTGCCCGGCTTTCGATAAATTCCTGCGTCTCAATATCGGATAACGCCGCCAAAGGGGCCTGTTCGTTAATCCGCACCGCACGCAAGCCGCCACATTGACCAAGCCGCCCAACCGCAGTCCGCGACCGATCGATGGCCAGAATTTCTGTCCGGTCGATGCGCGCATGTTGCAGCGGCAGAATATCCCCAGCGCCAAGGCCTGAAAGATCAGACAGTGGCACATTCATGCGACATAAAACGGCGTTCAATTCGGCCCGGACAACGCCCGAAGATTGCTCCAGGCTGGGCCCGTCATCCGCTTCGGGGATCAGGCAATCCTCTACGGGGGATGACTTTTGTGGCAACAAAACGCAGATATGTCCCTGCCGTATGCCACCTGCCAGGTCGACCGTCAGTTCGAACCCGCAATACATATCTTCAACCAGTGTCAGGCAGACGGATCGCAAATCTTGCGCACGAGACATGTATTCATAACCGATCAGCCCCACATCATCCGATGCATTTTCTGCCAGTTCAGCCGCCTTGGCCAGCGCAGCTTCCAGCAGCGGTGCCGTCATTGCCGCATCCGTATTCGTGAACGCGCGCGCCTCCGGCGCAGTTTCGATGACCTGACCAATGGTCTGGGTCTGCAAAATGGCCGACACTGCATTTGGATCAAGGCAGGCGGCTGCAAATCCATCTGGCCCTTTCAGGAACAACAGCAGCCAATCATCGCCAACCGCATCGACCAGATCATTGGCAGGCTGCAGTGATTGCTTTGCGCCAATCACTGCAAGGGGCAGGTTCAGCCGATCTGCTGCTGCCCGCGCGAATCCCAGACGCAGTGCGCGCAGCACTGAACGCGGCCGGTTCTTCAAATCCTCGCGCCCCGCTGACAGCTTGCGTAACAGCGCGGTGTTCCCTGCCTCTGACATGACCAAAACTCACCAATTGTTCGAGCCTCTGACCCTTGATGTAACCCGGTGAGTGTTACGAAGTTCTTTATCCGCCCTTATTGCGCCGCTTGTTGATAGGCCAACGGCAGGCTGACCCGGAACGCAGCTCCGCCCTGCCCCGGCAGATAACTGATCTCGCCACCAAGCCGCTGCATGATCTCGCGACAGATCGCCAGCCCCAGCCCCGCCCCGCCGGCCTTGTCGATCCCGATGCGCGCAAATTTCTCGAACACCAACGATTGGGCGTCGACCGGAATGCCGCTGCCATTGTCAACGAAATCAATCACCACGCGTCCCCCGATATCATGGGCCGAAATCGTCAGAACGGGCTCATCCGCATCGCAGTATTTCTGCGCGTTGGAAATCAGGTTGATGACAACCTGCCCGAAGCGGTCGAGGTCAGTGTGTAGCGGAATACGTTCCGAAGCGCGTGTTCGGCGGATTGTCAGAGGTTTCGATGCTCCGGCCAGCGCGGTTGAAACCGCACGATCCAGCACCGAACGCAGGCTACCATCGCTCATGTTCAAGCTGACCTGGCCATTTTCAAGCACACTCAGATCCAACAGATCATCCAGCAAACGGGTTAGCCGTAAGGCTTCATCATGAATGGTTGCAGCAAATTTGGTCTGTTCCTCGGCGCTCAGCCCTGCGGTGTCGCGCAGGATTTCGGAAAACGCCCGGATCGAGGTCATCGGGGTGCGCAGCTCATGGCTAACCTGGCTCAGGAAGCTGTCTTTTTGTTCCGACATAAGGGTTAGCTTGGTGTTGGCTTCGCGCAGCTGCCGCGCGGTCCGGCTTAGCTCTGCCGACTTGACCTCCAGCTGGCTGGAGTATTCCAGCAACTGAGCGGATTCGTCCGCAACAGCCAACAAATCCTCGACCGAAATTGAAGTGCCTCCCACGATCTGACTAATCATGGCATGGGCCGTGGCCGCACCAACCGAACCGCTGAGTTCACGTTCAAGCCGGTTCAGGAAGCCCGGCGTGGGCTCGGGCAGGTGTGACCTCCCACCCTGATGCTCGGATTCAGCCTGAAAGAACGCCTGCGCGGGGCCGGTGCCTAGAATACGCTGGGTCATGATCATCAAGTCTTCGCTTTGCGCCACCGACCCCGCCCAGCCGCGCGGCGCAACGGAATGGTCAAAGACATTCACAAACTGGGCCCCCTGCAACCGCTCCAACGGGCTGGGGAAGCTAAGAAGCGACGCGACGCAAAAAGCGATTGTGTTCAAAGAGATCGACCACATCACGGTGTGGACCATCGGGTCCATCCCCTCGATTCCGAAGAGGGCCTGAGGACGCAGCCACCCGATACCAAATGGGCCTTGCTCGATCACCGATTGAGGCATCCAAAGCCCACCCATCCCCGGCAAGAGCAGCGTGTAGCACCAGAGCGTAAATCCCACCGTCAGCCCGGCCAAAGCGCCGATGCGCGTGGCCCCCCGCCAGAACAATCCGCCCACAAGGGCGGGCAGGATTTGCGAGACCCCAGCAAAGGCAATCAAGCCGATCGAAGCCAGCGCCGCGCCATCGCCAATCAGGCTGTAATAAAAATATCCCAGCGCCATGACCGCAGCGATCGAAACCCGACGCGCCATCAAAACAATGGTCCGTACATCACCAGGAACAGATCCCACCCGTTCATGGGTATTCAGCCAGATCGGCATGACAATCTGGTTCGATACCATGGTGGACAGCGCCATCGCCGTGATAATCACCATCGAAGTGGCCGACGAAAAACCACCGATAAAGGACAGCATGGCAAGCCAATCATTGCCCTGTGACAGCGGCACCGTCAGAACAAAAAGATCAGGGTTGGAACCAGGCGGCAAAAGGTCCAACCCGACGACCGCAATGGGAACAACAAACAGGCTCATCAGCAGCAGGTACAAGGGAAACGCCCAAGCTGCTGTCCTCAGATGGCCTTCATCGTCATTTTCAACGACCATGACTTGAAACATGCGCGGCAGACAGACAAAGGCTGCCGCAGACAGGAATATGAACGCAGTCCAGCGACCTGCGTCGATGTTCCATTGGCCAATTTCCGAGGCATCAATCCGATCCATCATTGGGCCAATCCCACCGGCAATGCCCCAGACGACAAACACACCAACGGCGATCAGGGCAAACAATTTGACCACCGATTCCACCGCAATCGCTGTGACAACGCCATGATGACGCTCGTTCACGTCCAGATTTCGCGTGCCGAATAGAATAGCGAAGACAGCCAAACCGGCCGCAACCCAGAATACATTTGATCCGCTTGGGTATAGGCCAGATGGATCAGCTTCGACAAATATCGAAAACGACAGGGTGATCGACTGAAGTTGCAGGGCAATATACGGCGTACCGGCAAGCACCGCCAAAATGGTGACACAGACCGCAAGGGTGTTTGATTTTCCGTAGCGGGAGGACAGAAGGTCGGCGATTGAGGTCACCCTCTGGCTGCGCGCAACCCGCACCAGCTTGCGCAATCCCCACCACCAACTGACCATCACCAGCGTCGGCCCCAGATAGATCGTCACGTATTCCAGACCGGACCGCGCGGCATTGCCAACCGCGCCGTAAAAGGTCCAGGCGGTACAATAGATCGACAAGGACAGCGTGTAGATTAGGGGCGAGCGTAGCCATTTCCCTCGCCCCGCCTCGGCTATTCTCTCAGCTGCGAAGGCCACACCAAACAGCAGCACCACGTAGCCTAGGCTGACCAATATTAGAATGTTAGGCGTCGCCATCAGTCTTTGTCCGCGCCAATATCGTCGCGAACGCCCAACCCTCTAGCGGTCAGGCCAAAGATCAGGCCAATCGCGATCAACACGCCCCAGCACACAAAAATATACAGCATAGCCGATGAAAGCGGCACAGCGTCGTCGCCCGCGCTCTGATCCGGCCAAAGCAGCGGCAGTGCCAAAAGCGCCGCACCCAGAAACGGCAATAACCGGGCGGCATCGGCCAGTCTGCGACGGCGGTAGCTTTGCCGCCCAAGGAATAGCGAAGACCGTTTGCCCTTTGGTATCTGGTCTATGTCGCTGTCAGAGGTCATGCCCGCGAGGCCTGAGCGTGTAGATCACGCACCGCAGTCAGCACCTCGGCATTTGAAAACGGTTTGGTCATGAAGCGGCTAACCCCGGCATTTTCCGCCATTTCCCGATCGCGGGATTGCCCGCGTGCCGTCAGCATCAAGACCGGCAAGCGTTGCATCCCGTCCAACTCGCGCAGGTCGCGCAGAATATCCATGCCGTTTTTTCCCGGTAGCATGACATCGAGGATGACAAGATCCGGGGCTGCAGCCTGAATCACCTGAACCGCATCAGACCCTTCGGCATGCGTTTCAACCTGCCAGCCTTCGCGTGTCAGCAAAAAGCGGATGGCCTCAGCGATGTTCGGCTCATCCTCGATCAACAGAACCTTACGGCTCATATTTTCAGTTCCTCCCCATGGCAGATCGCGCTCTTGGCCCTCTGCCACCGCCAGATTAAGCGGTCAGTCATCGACCTGTCAAAAACCTTCGCTCAGAATCGAAGGCTCGCGCCGCGATGTGCAATCTCGGCTGGGACACACCCGGCAATTGGCCCCGACATGGGTCAAAGCCGATGCCCCCTCTTCCCCGACCGGTCGCACCAGCATGACCGACCGATAAGCCGGGTCCTGATCATAGCCGGTCACCGCATGAGGCCAGGCGTAAGCATGGCACTCGAACTCAGCCGCACTGCGCCCCAGCTGAGCGATTTGCTTTCGAACCGGCACCAGAGGACGACTGAGAGCGGTGAACAAGGGCCACAATGGACAAGCCTCGCCATGGCGCGGCATAACGAAACCGGGAAGCGGTTTGAGGAACAGGACGCTGCCCGATGCATCGCACAAGGCCAGCCCTGCAGGGCGCGTCAAATCCTCCTCTGGCACAAAGGCCAAACGTCGCAAAACTGTAGGGATATCGACCGCGAAACGTTGCGCCAACGTGATAGGGTCCGGTTCGCCCTTAGCGAGAATTTGCTTTAACTCGGCAAGCGGTATCGCAACCGCGTCCTCTGCGCACCAGCGTAGAATCTCTTGGGCGACAGAACGGGCGGTGGCGGTGTTCAGCCCGTCTAGGGCAATACTCTCAACCCCTGCCCCCGCTTCGAGTTCGGGAAAACTGTAGTTTCGGGCTGCAAAAAAGCTCTCAACCTCTTCCAGCGGGACACTACGGGGGGTCTTGGCCGCATCGCTTTCATCCAGATAAGACACCAGCGCCTTAGAGCTTTCGGCCAGGCGTTCAGCATCCTGATGTAGGTTCTTGTGAAACCGGTCCTGCCATTCGGTTTCGATATCCTGCGTGTCCGCCAGAATGGATGCAGTGGATCGAATGGCGGCAGCGGTTGTCAGAACCTCATGCATCGACGCGGCCAGATGCGGGTCATGTGTCAATCGGTCCGATAGCGTTTCGACCGTGCGTTCCAGTGACACGACGCGCTGATGCATTTGCGCCAGAACGCCGGCCCAGCCAGGAAAGCGACTGGCAAGTTCCTCCAGCCCGTCAACCTCAGCCCGCTGTCCGACTGCATCTGCCGCGGCCTCTCGCAGTGCAGAAATCAGCGTCGCCTCGATCCCCTGGGTCAGCAGCGAGGGCTCTACATCCAAGGCTTCGGCAATATCGACTAGAAGCTTTCCACCGATCCTGCGGCGGTTATGTTCAATCAAATTCAGATATGACGGCGAAATTCCAACGCGCTTTGCAAGCTCGGATTGCCTGAGCCCGGAGATCTGACGACGTTCGCGAATCCGGCTGCCGGTAAGCGTATCGCGCATCAAAGGTTCCTCCCTCGCCAAGCTTTCAATCGCAGCTGAGTATTTTCAAGATATCTTAGTTAAGCAATGTAGTTAAGGCAGAGTTTTCAGATAAGATTTACAAGATTAACAAAAGCAACGGTAAATCACCCACTTCAAATCCACAGCAAATTCTCATGACCTCTTCTATTTTCGACCAATTCCCGGCACGATATGACGATGAGTGACCCCGCCTTCGAATATGCCCCAATTGGGCTGGTTGAACTGGAAAACCGGATCATCCGGCGCTGCAATCTGCAGTTTGCGCGGACCTTCGGAGGGGGTGAGAGCGACTATCGCAACATGCCTCTGCTTCACCTCTACCCCTCCGTCGCGGATTGGGAAAGGATCGGCGCGCGCAGCTTGCAGGTGATGCGGGACACCGGGTATTACACCGATGAACGGGTGATGCGACGACGCAATGGCGATTTGTTCTGGTGTCGCGCACGCGGCAGGTCGCTGACACCGGATGATCCATTCCGTCATGGTATTTGGAGCTTTTCAGACATCTCGGAAGAACGCCCCCTGGTCGAACTGACCGTGCGGGAACGCGAAGTGGCGATCCTGTCCTGCCGCGGCCTCTCGGCCAAGGAAATCGGTGTCGAACTCGGCCTCAGCTATCGCACGATCGAAGCCTACCGCGCACGCCTGCTGGAAAAGTTCGGCGCGCGCAAGTTATCAGAGCTCGTGGCGAAACTTTCAGGCATGCCGCTCTGACTGCACTCTACCCGCGCAAATTCCTTAAATTACCGCCTCAGACTGCGCTTTTCATGGCCCCAAGCTTAGCTTATAACGCTGCGTAATCAGACCAAAGCCCGCAGGTTTAGATGGGCCACTAGGGGAACCGTCGAGGACACTCATGACAGATACCAAGCACGACGCAGATGTAGCATTCATCAAGGCACTGGCCGAATTGCTGCGCGAAAACGACCTGACTGAATTGCAGGTGAAACGCGAGTATGGCGAAGAAGACAGCCTGAATGTGCGCGTCAGTCGCATGACACAGGCAGTCGCTGCGCCGGTTCAGGTCGCCGTTCCTGCCGCCGCCCCGACAGCCCCCGCCGCCGCACCCGCCCCTGCTGCAGCTGCCGCCGAAGCCCCTGCTGCACAAGAAGACCCGGCCAGCCACCCCGGCGCGGTCACCTCACCCATGGTGGGTACGGTTTACATGCAGGCCGAACCCGGCGCGCCGTCGTTCATTTCCGTCGGCGGAGCGGTGTCCGAAGGTGACACGCTGCTGATCGTCGAAGCGATGAAGACCATGAACCACATCCACGCGCCCAAATCGGGCACCGTCAAACGCATCCTGGTTGGCGATGGCGACGCCGTGGAATTCGGTACTCCTCTGGTCATCATCGAGTAAGGCGGGCCCATGTTCGACAAGATCCTGATTGCCAACCGAGGCGAGATCGCCCTGCGCGTCATCCGCGCCGCGCGCGAGATGGGGATTAAGACGGTCGCCGTCCACTCCACCGCCGACAGCGACGCGATGCATGTGCGCATGGCGGACGAATCGGTCTGTATCGGCCCTCCGCCCAGCCCGCAAAGCTACCTGTCCATGCCCGCGATCATTTCGGCCTGTGAGATCACCGGCGCGCAGGCGATCCATCCTGGCTATGGCTTTCTGTCCGAAAATGCCGAGTTCGTGCAGATCGTCGAAGACCACGACATCACATTCATAGGCCCCACCGCCGAACATATCCGCGTGATGGGCGACAAGATCACCGCCAAGGACACGATGAAGGCGCTGGGTGTGCCGTGTGTTCCCGGTTCGGACGGCGGCGTGCCTGATCTGGCCGCGGCCAAGAAGATCGGCGAGGAATTCGGCTATCCCGTCATCATCAAAGCCACCGCAGGCGGTGGCGGACGCGGCATGAAAGTCGCGATGAACGCCGACGAGATGGAAAGCGCCTTCATGACCGCACGCGCCGAGGGCAAGGCCGCCTTTGGCAATGACGAGGTCTATATCGAAAAATACCTTACCACACCGCGCCATATCGAAATTCAGGTTTTTGGCGACGGCAAAGGCAAGGCCGTGCATCTGGGCGAGCGCGATTGCTCGTTGCAGCGCCGCCACCAGAAAGTCTTTGAAGAGGCCCCCGGCCCCAGCATCACCCCAGAAGAACGGGCCAGGATCGGTAAGATCTGCGCCGACGCCGTGGCGAAGATCAACTATATCGGCGCGGGTACCATCGAGTTCCTCTACGAAAACGGTGAGTTCTATTTCATTGAGATGAACACCCGCCTGCAGGTGGAACACCCGGTAACCGAAGGCATTTTCGGCGTCGATCTTGTGCGCGAGCAAATCCGCGTCGCCTCGGGCTTGCCGATGTCGTTCACTCAGGACGATCTGGAAATCGAAGGCCACGCCATCGAGGTTCGGATCAATGCCGAGAAACTGCCCAATTTCTCACCCTGCCCCGGTAAGATCACGGCTTATCATGCGCCGGGCGGTCTGGGCGTGCGGATGGATTCGGCACTGTATGACGGGTATTCGATCCCGCCCTACTACGACTCGCTAATCGCAAAGCTGATCGTACAGGGGCGCGACCGGGCCGAGGCGCTGGCGCGCCTTGAACGCGCATTGGGAGAGTTGATCGTTGACGGTATCGACACCACCGTGCCGCTGTTCCACGCGCTGCTGCAGGAACCTGACCTGCATAGCGGTGAGTACAACATCCACTGGCTGGAGCACTGGCTTGCGGAGAATATGGCAGACTAACCTGTCTGGAAGGCCGGATGGAACCAATCCTCCGGCCTTCGGGTTTTTCTAATGAGCCTGACTGCAGAACTTTTGCTGCATGGCTACTCCATCGGCATTTTTCCCATGGCAGAACATCGGGATGACCCTGAGCTGTTCTGGGTCGACCCAAAATACAGGGGCGTGTTCCCTCTGGACGGCTTTCATATCTCGCGCAGTCTGGCCCGGAGCCTGCGTAGATCCGGCTTTGACATCTCAATCGATCAGGATTTCAACGGCGTCGTCGATGGCTGCGCAGACCGGGTGGATACCTGGATCAACGGCGAGTTGCGACACCTTTATGATCAACTACACATGACAGGTCACGCCCATTCACTTGAGGTATGGGATAACGACAAGCTGGTTGGCGGCGTCTATGGCGTCGTGTTGGGGGCGGCTTTCTTTGGCGAAAGCATGTTTTCGAGGCGTACTGATGCCTCAAAAATCGCCCTGGCCTATCTGGTCGACCGGCTTAGACAAACGGGTTTCAAACTGTTTGATACGCAGTTCTTGACAACTCACCTTGCCTCGCTTGGCGCCATCGAAATTCCACGCGGTACATATCGTGAAGCACTTGAGGAAGCGATCAACGCAAGCGCTGATTTTTCCGCTGATATTCCTCAGTCAGCGGATGGTGTGATACAGCGGATCACCCAGACATCATAGCGCGCATGATCCAATGCGTTCAGCGCCGGTGACGTCGCAATCATCCAACCGTCAAACAGCTGATCTGCTTTGCCTTTTTCCCAGATCGTCAGATAGGCAAACGCATCACCTGTGGGATTATCCGCCGGGTACCTGCAATCCCCCAAGGCCACATCCAATCCAAACACGGGCTGGGTATCGCCGTTTTGCATTTCGATATCGATGGTCTGGCCGTTTACTTTGTCCAAGCCGCGCAACATGGCACCAGGGCCGGATTCGACCTTCTGCTGCGCAGTTGCAGTCGTTGCGCAGAACGCCATCGCCATCAGCACCGAATGCTTCATTCGCTGCTGTCTCCGGCCACGAATTTGACCAGCAGTGAAATCAGGCTAACCGCGCCTTGGGTATCTTCAATCTCGTCCCCCGGCTCGAAAAAGAGCGGTGAGCCGCCCGGCATGACCTCAACAAAATTGCCACCCAGAAGACCTTCGGACGAGATCACGATCGCGCTGTCATCCGGAACAAGGATCCCATCCGCAATCGTAAAGGTCGTATCGGCGCGATAGGTATCTGGGTTCAGATCGACGTCGGTTACGGTGCCGATCTTGACCCCGGCCAAACGCACATCAGTGCCCACGCCGACCCCTTCAAGCGACCGGAAGGAGGCCCCCAGCTCATAACCCGCGCTGCTTTGCGACAGGCCCGTCGACTGGCTGGCGTAAACGCCAAATGACACGGCAACCGCCAGAACGGCACCACCGACGATGACTTCGGTCCAATTGTGGGTCGACATTGCTCGCCTCTGTTATTCGGGGCTCCAGGCCTCATAGTCTTTGCGCTCGACCGGATCGGGTCTGCGCAGCGATCCTGCCGGGGTGTAAGCCAGAGCGGTGCCCGTCAGGTTTTCCTGATGCGGTTTCTCCCAAGATTTATGGGGCAGCGGCTTATCTGTCGGAGGTTCATCCCAAGTGCGGTGCAACCAGCCATGCCAATCTGGATCAACGCGGCTGGCTTCGGCTTCGCCATTGAAAATCACCCAGCGTTTGCTGTCATCCGCATTGCGATAGAAGACGTTGCCTTCGTTGTCTTCGCCAACTTTCACACCTTTTCGCGCGGTATAAATCTGGGTGTTCAGGGTTGCCCCGTTCCACCAGGTCACGGCCCGCAGAAGAGTGTTCAGAATGCCCATCAGGTGCCTCCGGCAAAGTGCTCGGGAATGGTATGGACCAAAGGCGCGCCAAGGTCCAGTGCTGCCCGTACGATCTGCTTAGTCAGGCAAGAATGCCGTCACTTCGATTTCGATCCGGTACTTCGGATCAATCAAGCCACATTCGATCATGGTAGCTGCGGGTGGATTGTCGCCAAATGTTTCGGCCAGTGTGGGCCAGCAAGCTTCGAACTCATGACGATCGGGCAGAATGTACGTTACACGCACCACGTCCGAGAACCCTGCGCCCGCCTCTGATAGCGCTTTTTCGATGATCGACAAAGCGGATTTGCATTGAGCGGCAACGTCCTCGCCCTGTCCAACCGTACCGGCGACATGCACCCATCCCCCAGCGACAACAGCGCGGCAATAGCCAACTTTGGCTTCGAATTCGCCACCAGAAGAAATTCGTTTCATTGCAATTTAACCTTTTCGCGGGAATGGAGCGCGCGGCTTATCTGTCGAGAGAGTGAGCGAGGCTCTGTCGCGCGCTCCGAGAAATTGTTAGCCAGATACAGAAGAAACCGCGCCAATCAGGCGACGATGTCACCCCACGACGACAAGGCCGCCAAAGCCCCTCAGCAGCTCTAGCGTTTAGCCAGCTGACGCAGATTCTGCCGTCTCGGCATAGATGATCAAAGGTTGTGCGACAGAAGTCACGGCTTCTTCGTTCACGACCACCTCGGTCACGTTCTTCATGCCCGGTAGTTCGAACATCGTGTCCAGCAAGATATCTTCAAGGATCGATCGCAACCCGCGCGCGCCGGTCTTGCGTTCGATCGCCTTTTTGGCAATCGCTTTCAACGCATCATCGGTAAAGGCCAACTCGGCGTCTTCGAGTTCGAAGAGACGTTGATATTGCTTGACCAACGCGTTCTTGGGCTTGGTCAGAATTGTGACAAGTGCGTCTTCGTCCAAGTCTTCCAAAGTCGCCAGAACCGGCAAGCGGCCAACAAATTCCGGGATCAGGCCGAATTTCAGCAGGTCTTCGGGTTCCAGATCCTTGAATATCTCACCCACGCCGCGATCATCATTGTCGCGCACATCAGCACCAAAGCCCATGGCCGAGCCCTTGCCACGCTGTGCGATAATCTTGTCCAGCCCTGCAAAAGCGCCACCGCAGATAAACAGGATGTTGGTCGTGTCCACCTGCAGGAATTCCTGCTGCGGGTGCTTGCGGCCGCCCTGAGGCGGTACACTGGCAACGGTGCCTTCCATCAGCTTCAGTAGCGCCTGCTGCACCCCTTCGCCCGAGACGTCGCGCGTGATCGATGGGTTTTCTGATTTGCGCGTGATCTTGTCGACCTCGTCAATATAGACGATCCCGCGTTGTGCGCGTTCAACATTATACTCACTGGCCTGCAGCAATTTGAGGATGATGTTCTCGACATCTTCACCCACATAGCCCGCCTCGGTCAGAGTGGTTGCATCTGCCATGGTGAACGGGACATCCAGAATGCGCGCCAGCGTCTGGGCCAGCAATGTCTTGCCGCAACCCGTTGGGCCGATCAACAGGATGTTGGATTTCGCCAGCTCAATATCGCCGCCGGCCTTTTGCGCGTGATTCAGACGTTTGTAGTGATTATGGACCGCAACCGAGAGAACACGCTTTGCCGTGGCCTGACCGATGACGTAGTCGTCCAGCACCTCACAAATGTCCTTGGGTGTTGGCACCCCATCAGAGGATTTCAGCCCGCTGGCTTTGGTCTCTTCCCGAATGATGTCCATGCATAGCTCGACACATTCATCGCAGATGAAAACGGTCGGACCTGCGATCAGCTTGCGCACCTCATGCTGGCTTTTTCCACAAAAGCTACAGTAGAGCGTGTTTTTGCTGTCACCGCCTGAATTCGTCGCCATGATCTACCTTTCGGGCTTCGTCCACTGCCCCTATTTGGGGCCGCGCTTGCGCATGTTCATGCAGCTTAGGCCAGCACTGTGGCGGCTACAATCTCAAAAATGCGCCCGACGCCGATGGCGCCAGGCATGTTTGTTAGGCTTCTTCCGTGTCCATCTTGGCGCGGTTCTCGACGATCTCGTCGATATGGCCCCAGTCTTTCGCCTCTTCCGGGCTCATGAAATTGTCACGATCCAGCGCTTTTTCAACCGCCTTTTTTGTCTGCCCTGTATGGCGCACATAGATGTCATACAGGCGATCTTTCAGTTTCTGCGTCTCGGCCGCGTGGATCATGATGTCGCTGGCCTGACCCTGATAGCCGCCGCTGGGCTGGTGCACCATGATGCGGCTGTTGGGCAGCGAAAAGCGCATCCCCTTCTCGCCACCGGCCAGCAGGACCGACCCCATCGAGGCCGCCTGACCGATCACCAATGTCGAACATTTCGGCTTGATGTACTGCATTGTGTCGTAGATCGACAAACCACTGGTCACCACGCCGCCGGGCGAATTGATGTAGATCGAGATTTCCTTGTTCGGGTTTTCCGCCTCAAGATGCAGCAGCTGCGCCACCACAAGATGGCTCATCCCGTCATGGATCGGGCCGTTGATGAAAATAATCCGCTCTTTCAGCAAGCGTGAGAAAATGTCATAGGCGCGCTCACCCCGGCTGGTCTGCTCAACAACCATGGGGACAAGCGTATTCATGTAGGTGTCTACTGGATCGAACATTCTTAACCTGCCTGCTTTGCTATGGATCGGGAGAGTATCCCAACAAGTGTTACCCGAGTCTTAGTGTTGCCTTTGGGGGGCTGCAAGGGGTGCACCTCACTTCGCAGGCCGATTGTGAGATTGTTGATCGCTGGCGTTGCGTCAGGCCATATTCAACCGGGCCTGTCGCTTTTGCCACGAACAGCGCCGCTGATGCTGGTCCCGCTTGGGAAAAGGTGCTACTGAAATCATGATCGACCACCAAGGAGACGAATATGATCCGAGCAATCCTGATTGGCCTGAGCCTGTTTGCCCTGACCGCCTGCGAAACCGCCAAAGGCGCGGGCAAAGATATCGAAAACGCGGGGGATGCAATCCAGAATGCGGCCACCGAGGTTCAAGAGAACATCTGACAGGCCCAGTATATTGCGGAGCCGCGCCAGAATTCATCAACATATTGTTGATCTTCTGATCCAGAACCACTAGTCTTGGCGCTACAGGTGCATAGACGCGGCACTGCATTATCTGACACAAAGACGGGGTTCTTTCGTTCACACGAAGGAACCCCGTTTCCATTCGAAGGGGTCTTGGATGATGGCCTGTATGGAACCAGAATAGGAAAAGGCGTCAGGTGCGCAGACGCGGTCTTTGCATGTGTCCTTGCGGACACTCCTGACGCCTTACCGGTTCAGCGCGCCCCAAGGGGCACCCCAATCCAGTTGCCTCAGCCCCTTTCGAAGCTGCGACTGCCGCTTCGACCCGAAGGCCGTTACAGCGCCCAAGACCCATTTTGAGAAGCTGATCTATCGACCCGGGATCTGACACCCAACTCGACCGGTCAGCAACAGGTAAGCCCCTGCAAACCCGAGCAAATCCTAAAATCCACCCGATCCTGCGTTGGCCCCCTGGCCCTTGCGCCCCGCTGCCTGTTCCGAGGAAGTGCTGCGGTGATCTCACTGTTACATTGCGGCCTGAAACCAGCAAGAAAATAGCACTGCAGCATGAAAATTAGACGGGGATAACCTGTTGATATCCGCCGGGAGGAGGATGTGGATAAATCGAGAAGTTTTGTAACTTGGCCTGCTTGCGCGTGGAAAAGTCCGAACCGAAGAAAAACACTCGAAACCCAGTCGATGCTGCAGGTGCGAAGGCCACCCGCAGCCGAAACTTGACTGATCCCGCCTTGGTTGAGCCCGAATCGATGGCCGACCACCAAGGCGGGCTTGGTTCTGAGAAGCGTCCCGACCTGATCATAAATACCTACTAAACGCTGCCCGCTTGGGCAGCTGGTACCCCCTACAATAGATCAGGCCGGAGACGCTTCAGTTCACCTGTCGTTCCAGAACAGTGCTGTAGGTCGTTCCAGTCCGCAGGCTACGGAAATCTGCGTAGATCTTGCCATCCTCATATCGCGCATCGATCAGCGCGTTGATTCCGGTGGTAGGTTCGGCAGAACTCTCGATGATGCCGATCTTGCCCGAGCCATCCTGACTGATCGAACCCGTCGCTTCGTACATGGTCCAATCATCCATGGCGCTGCGGCGCCACATGCTGGGCCCCCAGAACGCATTGTCATGTTGCACCTTGATGTCGAGCACCCATTCCGACTTGTTGAAACGCGGCGCAGCACCGGTGGCCGAATTCGAGGGCGACACGGTGGTTTGGCTGGCTGTCCAAGTTCCACGCAGATCGGGTGTGGTGTCGGCGGCGGCAGCGGTACCGAGGGCGAGGCTCGTGGCCAGAGCGGCTGCTCCGGCAGTCATAAATCTGGTCATGGGCTTTCCTCCCTGAGGTTGAGGCCATCAGCGGCCCGTGTTCCACAGATTGGGAGGGTGAGGACGGGTTGCAACTTACCTAAAGGAAACTTCATGAAGGGCTTAGATTGGCGTTAGATAACAGGCGCGCTCAGGCCCAGGCCAGCGCGGTGCCGATGATGACAAGGCTAATACCGAAGGCTTCACGGTATGAAAAATTCTCGCCGAACAGAAAGAACGAGGCGATGGCGATCAGAACAACCTCGGCCCCCAGAATGCCGGTGTAGATAATGCCCAAACGCTCCTCGCGCAGCGCGGCGAGTTCCAGTGTAGCCCCGGCCAGCAAGGTCGCGACGATCAGCAGGCCAAGACCCACGCCGGGGAGTTTCCACCAGAACTTCATTGCGATCATGGCCACGGAATAAAGACCCGCAGACCCGAGGGCGATGATGGGGATCATGGATGTGGACATCTGCGCCTCCTACCGAGGGTTCCGTTGGGTCAATCTTAGCAGGAGGGGGTGATTGGGGCTGTGAGGTGGGTCACAGTGCCACTCGCTTGTGACGAAAAGCGATTTGGCTATTTCTTCCTGAACTCAGAAAACAGAAATCCCAAGCTGACAAGAAATACGATTGCGACAGTGGGCCAAACACTTTCGCCTTGCGTCACGACCCTAGAAAAATACAGGAAAACCGCTGCGAGGACGATGGCAATGATTTTCCAAATCAATGAAGCCTTCACTGTCTCACTGCCTCACTGCCTCCTCGCGCTTTCACGTTACGCATTTTGAAGGAACAAACGGCAAGAGCCAATTGATTTTGAAGACTTTAGTACATCGGGCTACAGGGCGCATAGGGCCGCGACCGACCCGAGGGGTGGCGCAAACGCGCCGCCCCATGGGGGCGGGTCGGCGCGGCCCGGCGGTGCTGCCGGGCGGGTGGGATGGTTGGCATGACGCTTCGTATCAAATCCAAACTGGATTCAACAAACATCTAGAAATTGAAAACCCTTGATGCCAATCTCCTCATATTAACGAGGAGATACTATGGCACTTCCCAAAGCATATTTGACTAGCTTTAAAAACGTAGAGAGCATTTTTAAGGAAATTCAAGCAGGGCAAGCCCCAGAAAGATTCACTACGCGACACCTTGCAAACATCGGGTTCTCATCTGCAGCTGATCGACTCGTTATCACTCTGCTAAAGCAACTGGATTTCTTAGACTCTGATAGCAAACCTAAGGATCGCTATTTTAGATTCTTAGATCAGACACAAGGCGATGCGGTATTAGCAGAAGCTATAAAAGAAACTTACTCTGATTTGTTCGTTCTACGTAAGGATGCTCAAAACATGAGTAAGCAAGAAGTAGTGAACAAAGTTAAGACATTATCGCAAGGAACAATGAGCGATAGTGAGCAGCCTCATCTGACTGGTCCAACCTGATTGTTAGTGCATCATCGGCCTGTAATCCATTGGGATGATGGTTTCAGGTGCTGGCGGGCGATAGCCCAGTGCACTGTGTG